>CAVSTA010000030.1:0-19924 GCA_963730745.1 uncultured Alphaproteobacteria bacterium | reverse complement strand
AGCTCGGCCTTGACGATGGCGATGTCGGGCCGTCGCCCGCGAAGCAAAGCCTCGTGCCATGCGATTTGATGAAAGTCGCGCAATGCAAACGGCGGCTCCACGCCGGTCGCCCGGTAGAGGTCGCAAAGCCATTTCGTATCAAAGGACGGCGCATCGGACAGCACTTGCGCGCCGCGCGTGTGCGCCGTCAATTCAGCCGCTACCTGATTGACGCCGCGACCGTGGGCGATGATTTCGCTGCGGGTGATACCGTGCACGGCCTCGGCCTCGGCCTCCCACACGCCGGTTTCGAGCCATGCGGACGTTGGCGCAATCAACCATGTGCGGGTGTCGCCGGTCGCTACATCGGCAATCGCCACCTCAATCGGATAACCGCGCGGGTCGGTGCCGGACGCCTCGAAATCGAGGCAGAGCAACAGAGGCATCATCGGCGCAGAGCCAGCACCTTGCGGACGAGCGTATTGAGGCGGGCTTGCGCTTCCGCAGAAAAGGGCGGCCACGGTGGTTCTGCGGGGCCAATGATCGCCGTGATTTCCGATTGATAGGCGAAGCGCAAAATTCGCCGCACAACCTCAACCGAAATATCGGGGTAGATGTCGGGACCGGCGATTTCCTCCGGGGGGCAGTCCTCCGTGTTGGTCAGGATCGCCTCAACCGGGATGCGCGTTCCCTTCACAACCCATGCGCCGCTGCATCGTCCGGGGACGCTCTCGGCGTCGGGGCATCGGCTCCAGTCGATCATGCCGGATATTTAATCGCTCGCGCGGGGCGCGCGGCATTTTCATAACATCCGTTATCCGACAAAGGTGCGGCCATGCCAGCTCGGAAAACACAAGATCTCGATGTTGAGCTTCGAAACTTTCGCCGCTGCGCTGCAGGTTTATACTTGCCTTATGGGTTTTACCCTACGGCGTGCTCGCTCACACTTCTTGACGCACGGGACGGCCGCTCCGATTTGAAGGAGTAGAGCGCCTATATTGCGGCATGCGAACAGCTCGCAAGTACGGCGCCTCGACCTTCTGAGCAACACTAAAATTGCCACAATGTTCGCGTCTCATGAACTTCGGGAAGGCGCCGATGCGGGGCGCCGAGTGAGCGGAGGAGTGAAGCAATAGCTGCTATTTGGCTGCAAAAACAGCTAGTGCTCCGAGCCATTCGGATGTTCATGATGCCAACCAACTCGTCATGCCCGGACTTGATCCGGGCATCCACGCATCTGCGACGGGCGATGCGGTGCGAGGCAAGGACGTGGATGGCCGGGACAAGCCCGGCCATGACGATTGTAAAACATATGTTCGAGTCTGAGCACTAGGAGAGCTGCGCGGAGAACCGAGCCTGATCTGCACCTGATAAAACAGGTGGAACAGGTGACAACGTTCTTTTGAAGCTCGGCGATGTTTCATGCTTCGATTAGAGCGCCGCTATGATGGGAGCGATGAAGGCCTTGCCTGGGAAAACAGCCATGCAGGCGTTGCGGAGTTTCTGTTTGCGCCGGGGAACCATGCGCGGCGGGTCGAGAAGGCGCTGTCGCTCGACGCCGACGCGGTGATCCTCGATCTGGAGGATGCGGTCGCGACCGCCGAGAAGAGGGCGACGCGCGAGGCGGTGATCGCGGCGCTGGTGCGCCCTCGGCGAGCGCTGCTCTATGTCCGCGTCAATGCGGTCGACACCGAGTTCTGTTACGGCGACCTGACGGCAGTTGTCCGCCCGGGTTGCGGGAGAAGAGGATTGAACGCAGGCACCGCAACGCTACCGCGGCCGACGCCGAGGGTCAAATTAGGGAGCAATCGGGATGAGCGTGGACCGTTTTGGCAACTCGCATGCGGCGAACCTGCCCTATGCGCGCGGCGACGTTCTTCGCAGCACCGAGGACGATTTCCGAAAGTTGCAACGAGCATGGTCGCTGATCCGCGAGCGCGGCCTGGAAAGCATCCACACGACAAGCGTGCCCTCATCTATGTCGACGACGCTGGCGGCGCGCGGGTTGGTCCTGCTGCTTTCGGTCAGCCGCGGATGCTGGAGCTCGGCATCGATCTTGGCGCGACTGGTCTCGACAAGTACGGCACATCGGGGCCGCGCTTCGGTTTGCTCGCCGGCAGGAAGGATCTGGTCGGCCGGATCCGGGTGAAGGGCTTCGAGTTCGGCATGGAAGCTCGCCAGATGCTTTACCCGGCAGTGGTGCGGACGCTCCAGCAATACGACCCGGCGCGAGTTCGGGCACTGATCGCGACGACGAAGCAGATTGCCGGCGAACTCCGTGCGCTGCTGGGCAACCGGCTGCGCGAAACGCCTACAACAGTACAGATCGGTGCCGACGACATACTCGAGATCGCGATGGAACGCGGGGGCGTACGCGTACCGCCGGTCGTCCCTTACGAAGCTTCCGCCGCGTTATCGATGCTCCTTCTCAGGGACCGTGGCATGCTGATGGTGCATTTCGTTGGGGTTCCGCCGGGGACCGCCGATCTGCTGATCAAATTCGTGCCGCCGAAGACGCTGGAGCGCTTTGGCGGTGCGCGGAAATATGCGCAGACCATCAATGGCTCGCTGACCCGCCTCGGTGAAATGCTCCAGAAGCCGGAGGCCATTCGCGAGCTGCTGCTCGGCGAGAGTTAGCCAGGTGCCGTTTTCAAGAACGTTGTTCAGGAGATCAGGCGAGGGTCCCTCCTTGAGCGAGCGTAACATCCGCGCAGGTCAGTTGAAGAAACGCGCGGGCCGGAAATGGGCGAGCTCGGGCCTTTGCCGGCCGCGTACGATCTCGTCGGCCACCGCAGCCCCGAGGAACGGCGACATCGTCACGCCGCTATGGGTGATAGCGATATAGTAGCCGGCAATCCGCGGCATCGGTCCGATGGCAGACAGTTGGTCGCCGGGGATCGGCCGGATGGCGATGCGCACCGCCTCCGGTTCGACCTCGCCAATCGAGGGCAGCAGCTGTCGGGCACGCCGCACGAGATCGCGCGCCTCCGGCATCGACGGGCTGAGCCTCGTGTCGAAGCTCAATGTCGCGTCGGTCGGGTTCCAATGCAGCATCAGGCGCCCGGCGCCATCGGGGCGAGTGTGAATTACGGTGCTGCGGACCACACGGCTCAAGCTGGCGGCGACAGGGGGCGTGAAAACCAGGAACCCCACGGTTGGTGCGAGCGGCAAATGCAGACCGGCATCCCGGGTCGCCTCATTGGTCCAGCGGCCGGCGCAGTTCACTACAGTGTCGGCCTCGTATTGCGTGCCCGTCGGCGACGCGGACGCCGGTTACCCGATCGCCGGCCATGATCAGGTCTACGACCCGCGCGCCGCAGATGACTTTGGCGCCATGGCGAACCCGCGCGGCGGACAGCATCGCATGCGCGTAGACCACCGGATCGAGCCAACCCTCTTCCGGGAAAAACGCCACCGGCGCATCGCCGATCGTCGCCGGATCGATGTCGGGCTCCAATTCCTGCAACTGGCGCAACGTGATCCACTCCGCGGCGTAGCCCCAGGACCGCAGCTGCTCGATATTCTCACGCTGTGCCATGCGATCGGGTTCGGTTTCCCATTCCAGGCTGCCGCCGCCGTGCCACCATGGCGTGGCGCCAAACTCGGCGGCCAGCGCGGCATGCGCCTTCATGCCGGCGACATTCAGATCGTGATAGGGTTTCGGCGGCTTTTTGTGTGCGTTGGTCCAGGCGAAGCTAATGCCGGAGGTGCCGCCGCCGATGCGCGTCGCTTCCAGCACCGTAACAGCCGCGCCGGCCTCAGCCAGCCGATACGCGACCGAGGCGCCCATCACGCCGGCACCGATCACTAGCGTCTTAATCATTTGCATCGCCTCTGGTTCAAAATGGATTTGGCATGCGGCCATCCGGCCATCGGCATAGGACATCAGGATCGGCTGGACGGTCCAGCATTCTGGAAGCGCAGCAGGAGACTTCGCCAGCCGCGCGTGTCGTATTGGCGGTCGACACCGCTATGCCCTAACCTTGCCATCAAATCTATAGGAGGGGCTGTAATGACGAATTCCTCGCCGCGGCTGCTGATCGAGAACGGGACATTGATTGACGGATCCGGGCGCGGCCCGGTCACGAATACGCTCGTTGTTGTCGAGCGAAACAGGATTGCCCATATCGGCGATGCCGCTGGCTCGGTTCGGCCAGAGAGCCCGGATGATACGGTCATCGACGCCGCGGGCAAGTTCATCCTGCCCGGTTTGATCGATGCCCATTGCCACATCTCGCTGCACCAGGGCGCGTTGCCGGGGGCGAAGTACACGTCGAGCGCCGAATTCTGCACCTTATGGGCGGCACATGCGATCGGCCGTGTATTGCGCGCCGGGGTCACCAGCATCGCCGTGCCGGGCGGCAAATGGTTCACCGATGTGACGGTGCGCGAGGCGGTCGATGGTGGCCTGCTCGAAGGCCCGCGGATGGTGGTTGCGGGCCGAGCGCTCAGCAATTACGGCGGCATCTTCGACCCCGATCCCTACCCCGCCTATGAGGGAACTCCGGCCGATGCGGCGGGCGTCTTGTGCAATACGCGCGACGAATTCATCCGCGAGACCCGCAAGCAGTGCAAGCGCGGGGTGGACCTGATCAAGATCGCCAATTCCACCTGGGGCGATATCCAGACCGTCGCCGAGGAGGAGATCGCCGCGGTCGTCGACGAAGCCCACCGGCGCAACGTCAAGGTCGCGATCCACTCGCGCGGCTCGACCTCGACCCGCGCCGCCGCCAAGGCCGGCGTCGATCTGATCTATCACGGCGACTGGGCGAACGAGGACGACCTCGACATCGTCGCCAAAGCCGGGATCCCGATTGCGCCCGTGTTGACCTCGCCGTGGATCGGGGTCGAGCACGGCGCAGCGGGGCGGGGTTTCGGTGACCGGGTGCGTGACCGACTGCGGGCGCAGCTCAACACCTCCTTCCTGATGATCCGCAATGCGCGCGACCGCGGCATCCCGATCCTGAGCGGCAGCGACACCGGCAATGCTTCCGCCTTCAGCCACGGCAAATGGCACGGCAAGGAGGCGGAGCTATTCGTCAAGGAGGTCGGAATGACCCCGATGGAAGCGATCATCGCCAATACCGCCGGCAATGCCGCGATGGTCAACCTCGCGGGCGAGGTTGGCGTGATCGCCCCGGGCAGGCTCGCCGACATCGTCATCTGGGACAAAGATCCGCTCGCCGACATCACGG
This sequence comes from uncultured Alphaproteobacteria bacterium, assembly GCA_963730745.1. Lineage (GTDB taxonomy): Bacteria > Pseudomonadota > Alphaproteobacteria > ATCC43930 > CGMCC-115725 > AP-15. The sequence continues at coordinate 14,750 of CAVSTA010000030.1, read as the reverse complement.
TTCTGCAACGCCCGGCCGAGATTTCGCTGATCATCAAAGATGGCCGCATCGTCGATCACGACGGTGGCGGATTCCGCCGACTGACCGAGGAGCCGCCTCGCGCCCGGATGTTGTTGGCAGGTTAGCCCGGATCGGTGAGGGGGTCACGAGCGATGACAATCGAGATCAACGGTATGGCTCACGTGATCCTGACGGTGAGCCGCTTCGACGTCGCCCGTGATTTCTACCGCAAGCTGCTGCCCCAGTTTGGAATGAAGCCGATGTTTGACGGCGACAAGTTCTTTTACTGCGTCGGAGGCCGGACGGCGATCGGCATTGAACCCTGCGACCCGGGGCTGGGTTCCGAGCACTTTAGGGGCAGCGTGTCGGCCTGCACCAACTTTGCCTGCGCGCCCGTGCGCGCGAGGACGTGGACTTGTAAGCTTTGGTCGCCGCCCGCATCTGGAACCTTTGCCTGCGCGCCCGTGCGCGCGAGGACGTGGACGGTGCGCGACTGGCCTCAAGGAGATGGCTGCAACGATCATACGCGGACCAGAGCAAGGCAACTGGGCACCGGGCTACTACGACGTGCTGTTCGAAGCAGCCCAAGGCCTCGGTCATCTTGTCGTAGCGGGTGTAGCCGAGGTCGCGGCCGGGTTTTGTTGCGCTCGAGGTCCTCGGTCCAGCCGCCGATGAGGCTGATCACGGATAGGAGCGGCAATTTGTGGCGCACCGCGGTGGCGAGCTCCATTGCGTTCTGCCCGAACGAGCCGTCGCCGTGCAGGCAGATGACCTCCCTTCACTCTTCCCTCGCCCGCAAGCAGGGTTGGGGAGGGGGCCTGGCCGCCTTGGACCAGACCGTCCCGCTCGAATTTGGTCGAGGTGGCGGGGTGCTCGCGGATAAAGGTCCGTCGCAAGGAGAATCAACATGAACGCGCACAGGGCCGTTGTAATTGGCGTGGTGGAGGCCTGGGGCTGCTCGGCGTTGAGCCGGCGCACTCGGGGCAGCAAGGCGGGCCGACTACCTGTTCATTGGCCACGCTGAAGGGGCTCTATATGTCTGCTCAAAGCAGGTACCAGCCGGTCGGTGGCAGCCTCGTGCCGCTCGGCGTGACCGGCAAAGCTGTTTTTCACGGAAACGGCGCGTTCGATAGCCTAGCGACGCTTAGCATCGGCGGCACCATTGTACCGGACGATGCAGCGCCCGGCACTTATACGCTCATTCGGACTGCACAGGAACAGTCACTGTGCACATGACGCCGCCAACCCCGGACGTGCACTGCGATATTTTCGTCGCGCCAGACGGCGACAAGTTTTTGGTATCGAGACCGATCCGGAGACGGTGCTCTCTGGGACGGAGCAGAGGGTGGCACAGTAACCTGACGAACCTTCAATGGAAGAGGGACGCTCAGGCGCCCCCTTCCGTGACGCGAGAGTGACTGCTCAGGTTTCGCGGCTGGAGAAGCGCACGGTCGTGGCGCGGGCGCGGTAGTCGGTCTTGACATTGACAAAACCGACCATGCCCTCCTCGACCTTCTTCCAGGCGCGCTGCAAGGCCGGGCGGATACCTTCGGGCTCTTCGACATATTCGGCGTAGCAGCCCAATGCCTCGGCCATCTTGTCGTAGCGGGTGTAGCCGAGGTCGCGGCCGGGCTTGTTGTGCTCCGGGTCGGCGGTCCAGCCGCCGTTGAGGCTGATGATGCAGAGCAACGGCAATTTGTGCCGCACCGCGGTGTCGAGCTCCATTGCGTTCTGCCCGAAGGAACCGTCGCCGTGCAGGCAGATGACTTGTGCCGAGGGCTTGGCGGCCTTGGCGCCGACCGCGAACGGTAACCCGACACCCATTGTGCCAAACGGCCCGGAATTGAGCCGGTGACCGGGGACGAATGTCGGGATCGACTGGCGGCCGAAATTGAGGATCTCCTGGCCGTCGACCGACAGGATCGCCTCGCGCTGCATGAAGTTCTTGACCTCCTCGCAGAGCCGCAGCGGATGGATGTCGCCGTCGGTCGGGTAATTGCCGCCGGCGCGCTGGCGCTTTCGTGCTTCGCCATCGGCCAGCTTCTGACGCCAGGGCTGGAAGCGGTCCGCAGCGCGCGCATCGACCGCCTCGCCCAATTGCTGCAATGCCGACTTGCAGTCGCCGACGACCGGGATATCGATATTGCGCGCCGAGTTGCCCATCTCCTCGGGGTCGATGTCGATGCGCGCAACCTTCGCATTGGGGCCGAAGCGCGGCGGCAAGGCGTGGCCGATGACGTAATTCGTGCGGGTGCCGAGAATGATGATCAGGTCGGCTTCGCGGAACGCGTCGTTGCGCATCGTTAGGTAGGAATAGCGGTGGTCGTCCGGCACGACGCCGCGCCCCTGCGGGGTCGTGTAGAACGGAATCCCGGCCTTCTCGACAAACGCCTTCATCTCGTCCCAGGCGTGCGACCACAACACACCGCTACCCGAGACGATGATCGGCTGACGCGCCTCTCTGATCGCATCGACCAGCGCATTCAATGCCTTGGGCTCGGCATAGGGACGGGCCTTGATGATCGGCCGGCCGCAATAGCTCCAGTCGACATCGCCCTCGTCGACGGTCATGTAGAGCACGTCGCCGGGGAAATCGAGGTAGACCGGGCCGGGCTTGCCGTTGAGCGCCTTCTGGAACGCGAAGTTGATCTGCTGCGGCAGGCGTTTCAGACTGTGCACGCGATCGGCGTATTTGACCCAGCCTTCGAATGCCTTGACCTGGTCGATCTCCTGGAATACCTGCCGGCCGAACTGGCTGATCGGGCTCGACCCGCCGAGCGCGATGACCGGGCAGCAATCGATCAGCGCGTTGGCGAGCCCGGTGCCGAGATTGAGCGCGCCGGGGCCGCTTGCCCCGATGCACACACCCGGCCCCTGGGTCACCCGCGAGTAGGCCTGCGCCATATAGGCCGCGCCCTGCTCGTGGCGCGTGTCGATCAACCGGATGCCCTCCTTGATGCACTCCAACTCGACGTCGAGCATCGGCCCGCCCATGATGTAGAAGATGTCCTTGACGCCCTGCGCTTTCAGGCACCGGGCGACGATTTCGTTACCGGTCAATTCCGCCATCTGAGTTACCTCCTCTCTCGCGTCCTTTTCGTCATTCCTGCGAAAGCAGGAATGCGGGGCCCCAGTATCGGAACGCTGGCCCTGGACCCTCGCTTTCGCGAGGCTGACGGCTTTGAAAAGCCGTCAGATCACCCCTTCTTCCTTCAGCGCCTCGACAGCGCCGGCGCCCATGCCGAGCCACTCGCCGAGGACTTGCGTCGTGTGCTGTCCGAGCAATGGCGCCGGCTCGAGCTTTGGCGGCTTGCCGTCAAAGCGCACCGGCCAGGACGGCATCTTGAACGGCCCGGTCGGGTGCTGCGCCGTCTGCAAAATGCCGCGCTCGGTAAAGCTCGGCTCGTTCATCAGCTCCATCGTGTCGAGCACCGCACCCGCCGGCACCCCGGCGCCGCCGATCAGCCGCATCGCCTCGTGCTTGTCGCGCCGCTTTGTCCAATCGGCGACCATTGCGTTGACCTCTTCGATGCGCTCGCCGCGGGCTTGCGCGGTCTCGTAGCGCGGATCGCCGATCAGCTCTTCGCGGCCGAGAAGCTTGAGCAGCCGGTGCCAGTGGTCCTTCTGGCGGGAAAAGACATAGATCCAGTCATTGGGCCCGCCCGGTGCGCAAGGGAAAATCCCCGAAGGTGCGGTGTTGCTGCGGTTGCTGTTGCGGGGCGCGGCCCGGCCGAGCGCCGCCTGCGTCTGAAACGCGAAGCGGATGTAATGCAGCATCGCGTCCTGCATAGCCACCTGCAGCCGCCTGCCCTGGCCGGTGGCGCGGCGCTCGTAGAGCGCGCCCAAGATGCTGATCGCCATCAGCATGCCGGTGCCGGTGTCGCCGAGCGACGGGCCGGGCCTGATCGGCGGCCCGTCGGGCTCGCCGGTGATGCTCATCGTGCCGCCGGCGGCCTGCGCGATCATGTCGAAGGCCAAGTTTTTCTCGTAAGGGCTTCCCTCGCCGAAGCCTTTGACCTGCGCGTAGATAATGCCCGGGTTCAACGCGCGGATCGCGTCATAGCCGAGCCCAATGCGCTCGATCGTGCCGGGCGCCATGTTCTCGATCATGACATCGGCCTTCTTGGCCATATCCTTGACCAGCGCCAAGCCGCGTTCGGATTTGAGATTGACGGTGACCGATTTCTTGTTGGCGTTGAACTCGAAGAAATAGAACGAGTCGGGGCTGTCGGGAGCACCGGCAAAGGACGTCCGGCCGGGTTCTCCGCCCTTCGGGTTTTCGACCTTGACGACGTCGGCGCCGAGCCAGGCGAGCGCCTCGGTGCAGGAGGGCCCCGCCTCGAACTGGGTCAGGTCGAGAACCCGAACACCGGCGAGGCATTGCAAGGGTGCGTAGTTTTCAGTCATAACGAGCAACTCCACTGAAATCCGGGTCAAACGCACGATAACGCGGGGGCACCCCAATGGCGAGCAATCAACCGAGCGTCTTTATCGACGGCGAAGCCGGGACGACGGGACTCGGCATCCGCCAACGCCTCGAAACGATGCCCGGGATATCGCTACGCAGCCTCCCCGCGGCGCAGCGCAAGGATCGGTCGGCGCGGCAGGACATGATGGCAGAATGCGATCTCGTCGTGCTGTGCCTGCCGGACGATGCGGCGCGCGAGGCGGTTGCGCTGGCCGGAGCGCTGGGCGGCGACGCCCCGAAATTGCTCGACGCCAGCACCGCGCACCGGGTCGATCCCGAATGGACCTACGGCTTTCCGGAAATGGCGCCCGATCAGCCAGGCGGGATCGCGACATCGGACAAGGTCAGCAATCCCGGCTGCTACCCGACCGGCGCCGTTGGCCTGCTGCGCCCGCTCGTGCAAGCGGGGCACATCCCGCCCGATTACCCGATCATGATAAACGCGGTCAGCGGCTATTCCGGCGGCGGCAGAGCCCTGATCGAGGCGCATGACCGCGACAGCGGTCCCGCCTTCGAGCTTTACGCGCTCGGTCTCGAGCACAAGCATGTGCCGGAGATCGAACTCTATTCGGGGCTAACGCGCCGGCCGATCTTTCTGCCTTCGGTCGGGCATTTCCGCCAGGGCATGCTCGTTTCTGTGCCGCTCTATCTAGACGACCTCCCCGAGAAGCCCGCCGGCGACGATTTACGGGAGGCCTTGCGGGTCTTCTACGATCGCTCCGAATACGTGAAGATTATGGCCGGCAATGGGCAGGACAAGCTCGAACCAGAGGCGCTCAACGGCACCAACCGCCTCGATCTCTACGTGTGGGAGAACAAAGTGCGCCGCCACGCCGTGCTCGTCGCTCGGCTCGACAATCTCGGCAAGGGGGCGTCAGGAGCGGCGGTGCAGAATTTGCGGCTGATGCTGGACCTTAACTGATCAGCAGAACCTCAATTGTTCGCCGCGGCAGCTGGCTCACCCGCCGGGCCGGCTTCGAGGCTGGCGAGGTTGCGGCCGCGGGTTTCCGGCAACGCCAGCAGCATGATGATCATGAGCCCGGACGCAAACGCGCTGAACAGTGCGATCGTCGCGCCGAGCGGCAGGCTCTGGCTGACAAAACCGACGAGGGTCGGCAGAAACGAGCCGAGCGCCCGGCCGCCGTTATAGCAAAAGCCCTGGGCCGTCCCGCGCACCGCGGTGGGGAAGAGTTCCGTCATGAACGGCCCCATCGGCGGAAATTTGACTAGGAAGATCGTGAAGAGCGGGATGCCGACAAAGAGCAGCGCCGTGTTGTCCATCGGCACGAACATGTAGATGAGGATCATCACGAAGGAGCCGATCGCCGAGCACATAAAGGTCGATTTCCGGCCGATCGCGTCGCTCAGATATGAGCCCAACAGGAAGCCGCAGAGCGCGCCCAGTATCTGCACGAGCAGAAATCCGCCGGTGCCGGTCGCCGACAAACCGCGCACCGTGCGCAGATAGGTCGGCATCCAGATGCCCAGCGCGTAGCCGCCCCCTTGAGCCCCCGCGACCATCAAGGTGACCTTGACTGTGGTCCACAGATGCGGGCCTTGGAAGGCGGCAAAGAGATGGCCGATGCCGACTGACGGGCGCTCGCGGCGCTGGTCGCGAAAGATTTCGGGCTCGTCGATGTGGCGGCGGATCCAGAAGACGAAAGCGGCCGGCAACAAGCCGATCGCGAACAGCACGCGCCAAGCGATCGCTTCGGGGAGAAAGGCGTAAAGCGCGGTGTAGACGAGCGCGGAGATGCCCCAGCCGACCGCCCATCCGGTTTGCACGATGCCAACCCCACGGCCGCGGTATTTGTCACGGATCACCTCGCCCATCAGCACGGCCCCGGCAGCCCATTCGCCGCCGAAACCGAACCCGTGCAGCGCCCGCAACACGAAGAGCTGCTCGAAGTTCTGCGCGAAGGCGCAGAGGAAAGTGAATACCGAATACCACAGGATCGTGATCTGCAGCATGCGCACGCGGCCGAACCGGTCCGCGAGCGTGCCGGAGAACCACCCGCCGAGCGAGGAGATCAGCAATGTCACCGTGCCAATGAGCCCGGCCTCGCCGCGCGACAGACCCCACAGTGCAATGACCGTGGGAATGACAAAGCTGTACATCTGCACGTCGAACGCGTCGAGCGCCCAGCCGCCAAAGCAGGCGCCCATCGTCCGGCGTTCCTTGGCGTTCAATTCGCCGAACCAAGCAAGCACAATTTCCCTCCGTTGGGTTGAGGGCCGGAAAATCGGGCCTCTAGGGAGCCCATGCGAGCTTCGAGCCCGGTCATCCGGAGCATAAATTCTCGCTCTAGGCCGGCAAGGCGCTCATCGAATGCGGCGCAGATAAATGAGTACCAAATTATCGGGTTCATCTGCCATTGGTGAACACCTTTGCGCCGTGGAATTCGATCGTCAATCCGCGGCGCGCACCTTGACGTAGGAACCTGGCGCGTCCTCGATCGGCTCGAGCTTGCCGTCGCCGGGGTGGCGCGCCGGCACCTCGCCGCCGGCGTATTGTGAAATCCAACGCTCCCATAGCGGCCACCAGGAATTGGGGTGGGCGGTCGCGGTGGCGAGCCATTCTTCCGGGGTCGGCGGGTTATTGTCGTTCTCCCAATGGCCGTATTTGCCGCCCGGCGGATTGACGACGCCAGCGATGTGGCCGGAGGCGGACAGCACGAATTTGACTGGGCCGCGATAGATCTGGGTGGCGGCATAGGTTGACCGCCACGGCGCAATGTGGTCCTCGCGCGTCGACAGCAGAAAGGACGGCGTCTCGACCTTCCGCAGATCGATCGGCACGCCGTCCAGAGTGACGCCGCCGGGCTTCACCAGTAAATTCTCCTGGTACATGTTGCGCAGGTAAAAGCTGTGCATCGCGGCCGGCATACGCGTCGAATCGGCGTTCCAGTACAACAGGTCGAACGGGAAGGGCGACTTGCCGAGCAGGTAGTTGTTGACGACGAACGACCAGATCAAATCGTTGGCGCGCAACATGTTGAAAGTCGTCGCCATGTCGCGGCCTTCGAGATAGCCCTTTGTGTTCATGCGTTCTTCGAGCGCAGAGAGCTGCTCCTCGTCGATGAAGACCGAGAGTTCGCCGGCTTCGGCAAAGTCCACCATCGTTACCAGATAGGTCGCGCTTTTGATCCGGTTGTCGCGCTTGACCGCCATATAGGCGAGAGTGCTGGCGAGCAATGTGCCGCCCAGGCAGTAGCCGATCACATTGGCGTCCCGCTCGCCGGTCGCCTGTTCGATCGCATCGAGTGCGTCGAGCGGCCCTTCCAGCATGTAGTCGGTAAACGTCTTGGCGGCGAGATGCTCGTCGGGGTTGACCCAGGAGATCACGAATACGGTATGGCCCTGCGACACCGCCCAGCGGATGAAGGAGTTACTGGGGCGCAGATCGAGGATGTAAAACTTGTTGATCCATGGCGGGATGATCAGCAGCGGCCGGCGCTTCACCGTTTCCGTCATCGGCTCGTACTGGATGAGCTGCATCAGGTCGTTCTGATAAACGACCTTCCCCGGCGTGACCGCGATGTTCTCGCCGATGCGGAACGCCTCCATGTCGGTCATCTTGATCGCGAGGCGACCCTTGCCGCGCTCGAGGTCGTCGAGCAGGTTCTTCAGCCCGTCGAGCAGGTTCTCGCCCTTGCTCTCGATCGTCGCCCGCAAGGCTTCAGGATTGGTCATCAGGAAATTCGACGGCGCGAGCGCGTCGACGAACTGGCGCGTATAGAAATCCACCTTGCGGGCGGTGCGCTCGTCGATTCCCTCGACATCGCGAACCGTGCTCTGCATCCAGCGCGCCGTCAAAAGGTAGCTCTGCTTGATGAAGTCGAAGAGCGTATTTTCGGTCCACGCCGCGTCGCGGAACCGCCGGTCCCCGGCGGACGGTTCGATCATCGGCTCGGTTTCGCCGCCAAGAAAACGTTGGGCCGTGCGCTGCCACAACGTCAGATAGTCGTTCCACAGCGACAGCTGCGCCTGGACGAGCCGAGAGGGGTCGGCCATCATGCGGGCCGTCATCTCCAGGAACGCGGTTCCGATCCCGAGCGAGTCGGCCGATTCCGACCCCCTCCTCGCGACCCTGCCGCGTCAGGAACTCGGCGACGAGTTGCTGGCTTTTCCCAGCGATTTCGGCGATTTGCTTTGACAGCTCGGCGGGATCGGGAAGCGTCTCGCTCCCCTCCTTTCTCGCCTCAGCAGCCGGCGAAGGTGGGGGGGCGGGAGGGCGGCGCAGACACATTGTCGGGTTTGCCGGGCGCGGCACCTTTTTCCGGCCCTCCTCCGCCGGCGCCCTTTTCTTGGCGAGCGGCATGCGCAGCGCCTCTTCGTCTGGGGAAGGCCGAGTTGCGGTGCCGGATTTGCGGTGGCTCGCGTCGCTCATTGTTGTTTCCTCGAGGCTGCCGCCCGTTGTAGACCCGAGTCCTCGGTGATCCTCGGCTCATGGTTTAGGGGCGGTCGGTTGTTCTCGCCCCTCAAATGTAGTGACGCGACCGCCCGGATCTAATACATCAGCACCAGCGCACGTGGTTTGTGCCGTTGGCAGCGGATCCCGAAGGCTTGCGGCGGCACCGGGGGCAACCCGTCGGGAATGTTGTGATGCTTATGGGCGAATCGTGTGCCGGTTCCGCTAGCGAGAGAAGGACAAAACGGCGGGCGCGCCGGCTTGCCGTCGTCGGACTACTGCTTGGGGTCGCCGCCTGCAATCCGGTCGACACTTGGCGTGACCTGACCGGGGTGAGCCGGAACGACCCCGATCCCGATACGACGCCGAACACCAAAAACCTGGCTGCCGGAGAGGCCTCCGACTATCCCAATCTCGCGACAGTACCACCGCCGCCGGAGCGGGCTTTGACCGCCGCCGAGCGGGAGAAGCTGACCCAAAGCCTGATCGCCGACCGGACAAATGCGCGACACACGGACGAGCAGCTGCGTGCCGGCTTTTCGTCCGCGGCGGCCGCGCCACCGCCTCCTCCAGGCGAGCCCGCGGCTCAGCCGGAGCAAGTTGCCACCGCTCCGCCACCCTCCCGCCAACCCCGTCCCGGCGGCCCCATCGGCCGCCTTGGCGGGCAATGGCGCCGCCGGCGAAAAACCGGGCAAGCTCCCGCCGAGCTTGTCGGCGGAGCCGGCGTTTGCGAGCACGGCAACCGGCGTTGGCGCTGCCGGCGAAAAGCCCGCCCTGCCGTCGGCGGTAGCCACCCCCCGCGCCGCGCAAGCCGGCGGCAAGACGCCCACCCAACTGGGACAAGGCCTGCGCAAGCAGGGAGAACCGCCCGAGCCAGGGCCGATGGAGTCGAGCCTCCAGGTACCCCAGGCGCGAGCCACACCGGAGCCCGAACAGATCCAACCCGCGCCGCCGCCCCCGCAATTGCCGCCCACCCCGAAAGTTGCGACGACCCCGACTCCCTTGCCGGGCGGGCTCGCTGCGGGAGGGGCTCTCGCTCCGATGCCGTTGCCGGAGGCCAAGAGCTCTGCCGGCTACGAGCCGCCTCCGGCGGCGGCGGAGCTGCCGCCTGTGCCGCCGACCCGCACCGCCGCCGCCGACCCCGGCAAAGGCGGTGCAAAGCCGCCTGCGCGGATCGGGACTCCGATTGCCGAGATCAAGTTCGGCGCCAATTCGACCACCCTGACCGACAAGGATAGGCAAACCCTCGAAACGGTCCTGCCGGTATATCAGCAGAACCCCGGCAAGGTTCGCATCGTTGGCTATGCCGGGGCCGGAAGCGGCGCAATCGAGCAGTTGAATAGTTACCGGACTGCTCTCGACCGCGCCCAGGCGGTCGCTTCCGCCCTGACCAAGGCGGGGATACCCTCGGACAAGATCCAGGTCGAGGCGGCGCCGCAGGGCGAGAATTCCGGCGAAAGCCGCGCCGAGGTGCTGCTCGAACACTGAACGCGAACCCGCCGGAATGTCTGCTGAGCTCTCGCGCTGGGGTGGCTTCCGGCGCGGTGGCTGGGAAATTCTATCGAAAAATTGACGCCCGAGCGCTACAAAGACCCGGGTCGCCCGCCGCTCGCGGCGGCTGCTTTCGTTTCGCACTCGCATCCGGGTCGCCCTCGTGAAACTGCCGTTCAAGATCGCCATCGCCGGTCTCGGCACTGTTGGGTCCGGCGTCCTTCAGCTGCTGGACCGGCAAGCCGATCTGCTGGCTCAACGCTCTGGCCGCCGCATCGTCGTCGCGGCGGTCTCGGCACGCGATCGCAGGCGCGATCGCGGCGCGGACCTCTCGGCGGTGCGCTGGTACGAGGATGCCGCGGCGATGGCGGCCGATCCCGAGATCGACGTCGTCGTCGAACTGATCGGCGGCGCCGACGGCATCGCACGGCAGGTGCTCGACACCGCCCTCGATCATGGCAAGCACGTCGTCACGGCGAACAAGGCATTGATGGCGCATGATGGGACGAGGCTTGCTGCGCGGGCCGAGGAGAGGGGGCTCATTCTCGCGTTCGAGGCCGCGGTCGCCGGCGGCATCCCGGTCATCAAGGGGCTGCGTGAGGGTCTCGCCGGCAATCGGCTGGAGCGCGTCTACGGCATCCTGAACGGCACCTCGAACTACATCCTCACGACGATGCGCGAGAGCGCCCACGAATTCGCCGAGGTCTTGGCAGAAGCGCAAAAGCTCGGCTATGCCGAAGCCGATCCGAGCTTCGACATCGACGGTATCGATGCCGCGCACAAGCTGGCGATCCTGGCGAGCGTTGGTTTCGGCCGTCCGGTTGATTTCGACGGGGTCTACACGGAAGGGATCCGCCACGTCTCGCGGCTCGACATCGACTTTGCCGAAGAACTCGGCTACCGCATCAAGCTGCTCGGCATCGCGCGGCTGACCGAGGACGGGCTCGAGCAGCGCGTCCATCCCTGCATGGTGCCGCGGGCAACGCCGATCGCCGCCGTCGAAGGGGTCTACAATGCCGTCGTCGCGGAAGGCGACTTCGTCGGCCGCGTCGTATTGCAGGGCCGGGGAGCGGGCGCCTTTCCAACGGCTTCGGCGGTGGCCGCCGATCTCGTCGACATCGCCGCCGGCCGCCACGCGCCGACCTTCGGGCTCCGCACCGCAAATTTGCGTGAGATTCCTGGCGTGCCGATCGAACAGCACCATGGCGCCTACTACATCAGGCTGATGGTGGTGGATCAGCCTGGGGTGATCGCCGATGTTGCCGCGGCTTTGCGCGACGAGCAGGTGTCGATGGAGTCGATGATCCAGCGCGGCCGTGCGCCTGGCGAGGCGGTGCCGGTGGTGATGACGACCCACGTCACTGTCGAGGCGGCGATGCGCCGGGCGCTCCAGAGGATCGAAGCGCTCGACACGGTGCTCGAACCGCCCCGCATGATCCGCATCGAGGATTTCTGAAAATAATATCTTTTCGACAAAGACGAGGAGGAAAGCCATGGCCGAGACTTCGAAGATGGATCGCAATCTCGCATTGGAAGCCGTTCGGGTGACCGAGGCGGCGGCGCTCTCCGCCTCGCGGCTGATGGGGCGGGGCGATGAGAAGGCCGCCGATCAGGCGGCGGTCGATGCGATGCGCGAAGCGCTGAACAGCCTAGCGATTGCCGGCACCGTCGTCATCGGCGAGGGCGAGCGCGACGAGGCGCCGATGCTCTATATCGGCGAGAAGGTCGGCAGCGGGAACGGCCCGCCGATCGACATCGCGCTCGATCCATTGGAGGGGACGACGATTACCGCAAAAGGCGGCGCCAACGCGCTGGCGGTGATCGCGATGGCCGATGCCGGCGGTTTTTTGAATGCGCCCGACGTTTACATGGACAAGATCGCGGTCGGCGGGGGACTGCCGGATGATCTGGTCGACCTCGACGAGCCGCCCTCGGTCAACTTGAAGAACCTGGCCCAGGCGAAGAAGGTCGAGGTCGCCGATCTCGTCGTGTGCATCCTCGACCGGCCGCGCCACGCTGAGCTGATCGCCAAGGTGCGCGAGGCCGGGGCCCGGATCACCCTGATCTCGGACGGCGATGTCAGCGGGGTCATCGCCACCTCCGAACCGGACACCGGCATCGACATGTATGTCGGCTCGGGCGGCGCGCCGGAAGGCGTATTGGCGGCAGCTGCGCTGCGCTGCATCGGCGGGCAGATGCAAGGTCGGCTGCTGTTCCGCAACGAGGATGAGCGCGGCCGCGCCCGTCGCCTCGGCGTCACCGACCTCGACCGCAAATACAAACTGCACGATCTCGCCTCGGGCGATGTGATGTTTGCCGCAACCGGGGTTACCAACGGCACGATGCTGCGCGGGGTGCGCCGCTTTCCCGGCGGCGCCTCGACGCATTCGGTCGTCATGCGCTCGAAATCTGGCACCGTCCGCTACGTCGAGGCACGGCATGACTTCACGCGCAAGCAGAGCTTCTCACCCTTCGCCCGCTGACGATCTGATCGACGATTCTCCCCGCAGCGCCCCACCTCGTCATTCCCGCGCAAGCGGGAATCCAGGGACGACAAGCGCCTGCGCAGTAGCCCTGGACCCCCGCTTTCGCGGGGGTGACGATGTGAATACGGATAGTTTGGATTAGAGCTCGAATATGGATGACGGCGCGGGGGGCGCCGACGCCTTTGCCGGGGTGGTGTTGGGGGTCGAGCGGTCAGTGTGCGGCCGTCGCTGGCGCCTCCGCAATGGCAATGCGCGAGCGGGAGAGACTATCGCTGAGCGGCTGGGGGTCCCCGAGATCGTCGGCCGGCTGTTGGCGCACCGTGGTATCGATCTCGACCACGCGCCGGGCTTCTTGGCGCCGCGCCTGCGCGACCAGCTGCCCGATCCTTCGCATCTACGCGACATGGATGCTGCCGTGGCGCGGCTCGTCCGTGCCGTGCACGACCGCGAGACGATCGGCGTCTTTGGCGATTACGATGTCGACGGCGCGACCTCGGCTGCACTGCTGACGCGGTTCTTTGCAGCGACCGGATGCGGACTCGGGTCTATGTTCCGGATCGGCTGCGCGAGGGCTACGGCCCGAATACCCAGGCGCTGCTGAGCCTGCGCGATGAGGGCGTGCGCGTTGTCGTAACCGTCGATTGCGGCACGACCGCCCATCTGCCTCTGGCGGATGCCGAGGAGGCCGGGCTCGAGGTGATCGTCATCGATCATCACGTCGCCGAACCGTTGTTGCCGCGGGCCATCGCGGTCGTCAACCCGAACCGGCTCGATGAAAGCAGCCCGCATGGCGCGTTGGCAGCGGTCGGGGTCGCCTTCTTGCTGGTCGTCGCCGTCAATCGCGAGCTGCGCCGGGTCGGCTGGTACGGTGATGCCCGCCCCGAGCCGGACCTATTGCAATGGCTCGATATGGTGGCGCTCGGAACGGTCTGTGACGTGGTTCCTCTCGCCGGCGTCAACCGGGCTCTGGTCGCCCAGGGAACCAAGGTTGCGCAGCGCCGCGGCAACCCCGGCCTCGCCGCGCTGGCCGCCGTGGCTGGCATCGGCGAGCCTATCGACACCTATCATCTCGGTTTTGTACTCGGCCCGCGCGTCAATGCCGGCGGCAGGGTCGGGGCCGCCGACCTCGGCGCGCGGCTGCTCGCGACCGACGATCCGGTGGTCGCCGCCGAGCTAGCGGCGCGTCTCGACGCCCATAACCGCGAGCGCCGCGAGATCGAGGCCTGCACCTTGGAGGCGGCAATCGCGACAGTGGAGGGATCCGCCCAGTCGCCGGTCCTCGTCTTTGCCGCTGCCGAGAATTGGCACCCTGGGGTGATCGGGATCGTCGCCGCGCGCCTCAAGGAGCGCTACGAGCGCCCGGCTTGCGTCGTCGCGCTCGCCGACGGCATCGGCCGGGGCTCGGGCCGCTCGGTTGCCGGGTTGCCGCTCGGCCCGGCGGTGATCGCGGCCCGTCAGGCCGGGCTGCTGATCAACGGTGGCGGCCACGCCATGGCGGCGGGTTTCACAGTGGCCGCAGAAAAACTCGGCCCGCTAAAGGCCTTCCTAGTGGAACGGCTGGGAGACGGCATCGGCAACGAGCGGCTTGTCCCCGAGCTGCGTGTCGACGGGACGCTCTCCATCGCTGCGGCACAGAGCGAGTTGATCGACCATATCGCGAGGCTGGCGCCGTTCGGCGCCGCCAACCCGGAACCCCGTTTTGTTTTTCCCGGTGTGCGCGTCCTCGATGCCGAGGCGGTCGGGACCAGCCATCTGCGCTGCACCCTGGCCGATCCGCTCGACAATGCTCGGCTGCGGGGGATCGCCTTCCGCGCTGCGGGGACGCCGCTTGGTCAGTTCCTCACCGAGACGCGAGGCATCGCAATCCATCTTGCCGGCCATCTCAGGCGCGACA
>CAVSTA010000029.1:0-21527 GCA_963730745.1 uncultured Alphaproteobacteria bacterium | reverse complement strand
CGCCGGCTCTTGCCGCCCTGGGCAGCGCTCTGAAGACCAGGAAAGCGGCGGGCAGAACCACGGCAACCACAACCACCGCGTAGAGCTGCATCAAACGGCGCCAGCCGAACCATTCGATCGCGTGGCCGAACAGCGGCGCCCAGATCGTCCCGGCGGCGGCCTGCCCGCTCGCGATCAGCGCCAATGCGGTCCCACGCCGGCGGTCGAACCAGCGGGCCACATAGACGTAAAGCGGGGCATTGATCCCGGCGTTGCCGAGAACCCCCATCAACAGCCCGTGGCCGAGATAAAGTCAATCCGCTCGCCGACGCTCGACAGCACGAGCCCGGCCGCGATCATCACGGCCCCGAACATGACCGTCCAGCGCACGCCGACCCGCTCGGCAATCTGGCCCATCGCGATCCCGCCGACCGCCGAACCGAGCCAGGCGAGCGAGTACGACAGCGCCGGCACCGAGCGGACGCCGCCGAACTCGGCCGCCATCGGCTTCAGCGCCACGATGGTGATCAGCGGGGCGCCGAAAGAGACGGAGAGGATGCCGAGCGCGGACCAGGCGACGAGCCAGGAGCGCCGCGTCTCGATCGTCCCCGCCGCCGTCGCGCGGCCGGCAACAGTCGCCGTCGTCAAGCCTCACCGCCGTTCAAGCCGGACATAGGCGAAGTAGCTGACGTCGCGGTGTGCGTGTCGTCGCTGTCGCAGAACACGGCGACATCGACCAGTGCGCCGGCTGCGCATCCTTCCAGATCTCGGCATAGACGTGGGCGAGGTCGATCCTCTCGTCGAGCCAATGGCCAGTCCGCTCCTCGCCGGCGTCAGCAACGAAGTGCGGGAAGCCGCCGATGTATTTGTAGTCCCCCGGTTTCAGCCGATTGCCCCAGATCACCTCCATGGCGCGCTTCTCGCCACGATCCGTGACGAACCGAAGAAACAGCCGCGCGGGGTGATCGTCGCCTTCACGCGTGCGCTCGTCGAGCGGGCTGCTGATCGGCAATTCGATGTACCAACGCCAGGCGAGCATCGGGTAGGCGGCAGATCGATATCGACATGCCGAAACAGCATCGACGCGCTGTCATGGGTTTCGAACCGCATGCTCGGCACCCCGTCCTTGACCGCGAACGCCATCGTCATCGGCGAACGTGTCCAGAATTTCCGATGTCGCCAGCCGGAGGGGAGCGGATCGAGCGGAAAGCTGTGCCCGAAATCCATCACGGTCACGACCGGCCCGCCATCCGGTTTCAATACCTCGCCCCGCCCGCCGAAAATTGCCACCCGGCCAGGCCGAGGGTAGCGACGAGGACGACTCCTGCGATCAGCAGGTATCGTGCTCGCCAAGTCATTCTTCGCCGGCCCGCCGGAGGATGACCTTCGCCACGCGATGCCTTCACATCAGGCCACCCGGCGGCTCATCGGAAATCCGCATCCGAAAAGATAAGAGTATAAGGAAACGGACCGTAATCGCGCGGCCGCATGGCACTCCTTTCCGTCGCGCAAGCAATTCGGGTCCGACCAGCATGCCGGAGATCACGACGCAATGGCGGCGTTTCGACGAGTTGACGGCAGGTGAGCTCTATGAGCTGCTGCGCTTCCGCCAAAGCATCTTTGTCGTCGAGCAGGGCTCCGCTTATCCCGACCTCGACGGCCTCGACCAGAGCGCATGGCATTTGCCAGCCCGGTTGGCGGGTGAGCTGATCGGTTATCTTCGGCTGACGGCAATAACCGGCCCGCCGCCCATCGTCAGGATCGGCCGCGTCGCGGTGTCGCCGTCCCTGAGACGGGGCGGGCTTGGCCGAATGCTGATGGAGAAGGCGCTGATCCTCTGTCGCGAGCGCTTTCCGCTGCAAGCGATCGCGCTTAGCGCGCAGGTCCCTCTCGTGCCCTTTTACGAGAGCTTCGGCTTTGCCACGACCTCCGAGCCCTATGACGATTTCGGCGTCGCGCATGTCGAGATGGTGCTGCGGCTACCGAGTTAGGCTGGGACCTCTTCCGCCAGCGGAACGGTTTCGACCTTGTGCGCCTGCAATGCCGGAGCACCTCGCGGGCAAACCGGCGGATCTGCTCCATGAACATTTCGTGCGGCAATACCCCGCGATTGAGGCTGATCTGCACATTGTCGGCGCCGGCCGTGTCGGCCGCCTCGATGATCCGCTCGGTGACCTCGGCCGCAGTGCCCCACGGCATCTGCTCGGCCTGCCGCTCGACATCGGCCATCGTCAGGCCGCGAAAATCCTCGCGGGCGAATTGGGCGGCGCGGCGGTTTTCCGGGCTCACGTAATCGGTCGAGGCGGCGCTCGCATATCCGGTTTGACGCTGCAATTCGGTCTCGGTGAAGTTGCCGTGGCTGAACAAAGTTTGATTGAAATAGAGGTGGTAGGGTCCCATCTCGCGCACCGCCTCGGCCTTGCTGTCGGCGACATAGGCGCTGATGCCGAGCGACAAGTGATCGGGAGTAATCCGGTGGCCCGCTTGCGCGAGGCACCGGGCGTAATAGCGAATGATGTCGTCACGCAATCCACGCGAGCGGCCGAGACCGGGGGTGATCGGCAGATCGTGCCGGGCCGCGAACTCGATCGACTCCTTGCTGCCGACGACAGGCATCCAGATCGGCGGATGCGGCTGCTGCACCGGCCGCGGCCACATCGCGACATCCTTGTAGGACCAGAATTCGCCCTGATACGAGAATACTTCCTCGGTCCACGCCCGGGTGATGATGTCGAACGCCTCTTCGAAACGGGCGCGCGACTGTGCCAATGGCACATTGTGGACCTGGTACTCGCGCGGAATGCCGCGGGCAAAGCCGGAAATCAGCCGCCCATTGGACATGCAGTCGAGCATCGCCAGCTCCTCGGCAAGCCGCAGCGGCTCGTGCAACGGCAGGAGATTGCCGTAGATCAGCAATTTGAGCCGCTTGGTGCGCTGCGCCGCCGCGGCGGCCAGCAGGTTCGGCGAGTTCATCAGGCCGTAAGGCGAGCAGTGGTGCTCGTTGAACCCGACGCCGTCATACCCCAGGCGGTCGAGCTCTTCCCAGGCCTCGAGGTGCTCGGCATAGGTCCGCGCCGCGATTTCGGGTTTGAAATATTTCTTTGGCAGCGGGTAGGGCAGCTCGTTGTCGACCTTCAGGTGCTCGAGCTGTTCGCCGTAAGCCAGGAGATCGAAAACGAAGACCTTCATCTTGTTCGTAGCCTCCTTGATGGGTCGGCCGAGCGCCGGTCGAGATGTCTAAAGCTTGCCGGCGCGGCGCTGGTTGTGACAACCAGAAGATCGACAAACCTGTGATGACGGAGTGGGGCCGCGATGCCGCGCTATGATTTCGACATGTTCACGATCGGCGCCGGGTCGGGGGGCGTCGCCAGCTCGCGCCGCGCCGGCAGCTATGGCGCGCGCGTCGCGATCTGCGAGGAGAGCCGGGTCGGCGGCACTTGCGTCATCCGCGGCTGCGTCCCGAAAAAGCTGCTCGTCTACGGCGCGCAATTTGCCGATGCCTTTGCCGATGCCGCCGGGTTTGGCTGGACGGTGCCGCCGCCGAGCTTCGACTGGCCCGCCCTGATCGACGCCAAGGACCGCGAGATCGAGCGGCTCTCGCAGATCTATCGCAACATGCTGAAGAACAGCGGGGTCGAGCTGATCGAGGGGCGGGGCGTTCTCGTCGATCCGCACACGGTCGAGATCGACGGCCGGGCTTACACCGCCGACAAGATCCTGGTCGCCACCGGCTCGCACCCGACGGTGCCGGACATCCCCGGCATCCAGCATGTGATCTCGTCGAACGAGGCGCTCGACCTGCCCGCCTTGCCGCGCCGCATCGTCATCGTCGGCGGCGGCTATATCGCCGTCGAGTTCGCCGGCATCTTCAACGGTTTCGGCGCCGAGGTCGTCGAGCTGATCCGCCGCGAGGAGCTCCTCTACGGCTTCGACGACGACATCCGCATCGCGCTGGCGCACGAGATGCGCGGCCGCGGCGTCGAGATCCACGCCCGCACGCAGGTCGCGCGGATCGAGAAACACGACCACGGCTACTCGGTCTACACGGCGATCGGCCAGGAGTTTTCGGCCGACGTTGTGATGTACGCGACCGGGCGCAAGCCGAACACTCGGGGGCTGGGTCTCGCCGAGATCGGCGTCGAGACCACCGAGAACGGCGCCGTCGTCGTCGACGAATGGTCGTGCAGCAATGTTCCGAACATCTATGCGGTCGGCGACGTGACCGACCGGGTCAACCTGACCCCGGTCGCGATCGCCGAAGGCCGCGCCGTCGCCGAGACGCTCTTCAACGACAACCCGATCAAGATGGACCACGCCAATGTGCCCTCGGCGGTATTCAGCCAGCCGCCGATCGGCGCGGTCGGCCTGACCGAAGCGGAGGCGCGCCGGCGTTATGGCGAGGTCGACATCTACAGCGCCCACTTCAAGCCGATGAAGAACACCTTGTCCGGGCGCGAGGAGCGCACCTTGATGAAGCTCGTCGTCGATGCGCGCAGCGAGCGGGTGCTCGGCTGCCACATGCTCGGCCCCGACGCCCCCGAGATCATGCAGGGTCTGGCGATCGCCGTGAAATGCGGCGTCTCGAAACGCATGTTCGACGAGACCGTCGGCATCCACCCGAGCGCCGCCGAGGAATTCGTGACGATGCGCGAAAAGGTGGTGCGGCCGACAAAGCTCGCGGCGGAGTAGTAGCAATGGTGGCGCCTCTTGCCGGTGGTTTGACGCAGGATCACATTACCCTTGCCAAAGAACCTTGAACTAGCCGAGACTCCGCAAAGAATGCCTGACGGTATCGACGTTTCGTCAGACATCGAGCCCATAGTGGAGCTCGTTGCGTCTGCTGCATTCGAAGGTGCGCGAGCGGATGAGATGCTCGCGCGATTCAGGAGCCAGCAGGCGAGTTGCTGGGCGGCCACAGAGCAATACGCGAAATCAGCTTGACCGGCTTTACGAAGACATAGCGCGCTCCGGTCACAATGTTGACTGGCTCGTTCAAGCAGCGGACTCGTTGGTCAAAGCGAAGCGGCACAACGAGAACGGCTTCGACCCGGTATTGAGGCGCTAAAAGAAAAACTCGCAGCACAGCGAGTTTCCGAGGACGCGGAGGCTCGCCGGATGATCGAAGAAGGTATTGCCATCGGCGAGGCCTGGCTTTCGCTTCCCGCAGCTCTCCACAAGAAGCTGCTGCAATTGGCCGCCGACCGACGCGCCACAGCGGAAGAGATCCGGCGAGCCCGCCCGGTGGAGGGCGACATCGATCATGCAGAGTTGAGCCGCGAGCACATCGCGAGGTACCCGAAAATCCGAGCAGCCCTTGCCAAATGAGCCAAGATGGCTGCCCATCGAGGCGGTCATCGAGCACAATCAGGCTCGAAGTAGAAGCGACGGGCGAGCGGCACCTTTTGCGCGACTTTGGGTTGCTCGAAAGCGCATTGGCGCGACCGCAGAAATTTCTTCGGCTTTGGCGAAGAAGACATTGTTGCGTTGGCCGTCGCGCTGCTGGCCGGAGTTGCGCGGGCACACGCTTTCGAGCAGGGAACAAGCGCACTGCCTTTGCAGCAATGCGGCTATTTCTGCTCGCCAACGGCTACGACACTGGCATTCGACGACACAGTCTCATGGGCCGACGAGGTGATCGCGCTGGTCGAGCATCGATCGACCGAGGATGATTTTGTTCGGACCATTCGGCCATTCGTCGTTCCGAGGTGAGGTCGCCGAAATATCGGCACAACGCGCTTGCCTCGGGCGGTGCTTACCGCTAGCGTGCGGTTATGGAACAAGTTAGGGCCTTGCGCGGCCCCTGCCAGTTTGCGCGATTTTGGTACCGCCGGTACATGTAGGCGGCCCAGGATCGCGCTTGCGCGTTTTTCCCGAAGCCGCCCCACCGAGGCGGCTTTCGTGTTTCATGCTCTCGCTGATCCGAATGTCGCCGATGGTGAAGCGGCTTCCAACCGAGGAGGTGATGCATGACCAGAGCGGCCCCTATTGCGGGCAACGGATGGTCCCCCGACAGCTGGCGCGGTCTGCCGATCCGGCAGGTGCCCGGCTATTCGGACGAGGCGGCGCTCGCCCGGGTCGAGGAGACTTTGCGCCGGTTTCCGCCGCTGGTCTTCGCCGGCGAGGCGCGGCGGCTGAAGGAGCGGCTCGCCGCGGTCGCGGCCGGGAAAGCCTTTTTGCTGCAGGGCGGCGACTGCGCCGAGAGCTTCGCCGAATTCCATCCGAACAACATCCGCGACATGTTCAAGGTGCTGCTGCAGATGGCGGTGGTGCTGACCTTTGGCGCCGGCTGCCCGGTGGTCAAGCTCGGCCGCCTCGCCGGCCAGTTCGCCAAGCCGCGCTCCTCGGATACCGAGACGCAGAACGGCCGCACCCTGCCATCCTATCGCGGCGACATCATCAACAGCCTCGAATTCGACGAAAGGGCGCGCGAGCCCGATCCGCAGCGCATGGTGCAGGCCTACAGCCAGTCCGCCGCCACCCTCAACCTGCTGCGCGCCTTCGCGCAGGGCGGCTACGCCGATCTGCACCGGGTCCACGCCTGGAACCAGGATTTCGTCGCCGACTCGCCGCAAGGCGAGCGCTACCGGGCGCTCGCCGACCGGCTGACCGAGACATTGGACTTCATGGCGGCCTGCGGGCTCAACTCGGAAACGACGCCGCAGATCCGCGAAACCGAGTTCTATACCTCGCACGAGGCGCTGTTCCTCTCATATGAAGAGGCGCTGACCCGGGTCGATTCGACGACCGGCGACTGGTACGACTGCTCCGCGCATCTGGTGTGGCTCGGCGACCGCACCCGGCAGGTCGACGGCGCGCATGCCGAGTTCCTGCGCGGCATCAAAAATCCGATCGGCATGAAATGCGGGCCGACCTTGGAGCCCGACGATCTGTTGCGGCTGATCGATCGGCTCAACCCGCAGAACGAGCCGGGCCGGCTGACCCTGATCACCCGCATGGGGTCCGACAAGGTCGAGGCGCGGCTGCCCTGCCTGATCCGCGCGGTGCAGCGCGAGGGCCGCGAGGTCGTGTGGTGCTGCGATCCGATGCACGGCAACACGGTCACCTCCTCGAACGGGTACAAGACCCGTTCGTTCGATCGCATCCTCGACGAGCTGCACGGCGCCTTCGCGATCCATGCCGCCGAGGGAAGCTATGCCGGCGGCGTGCATTTCGAGCTGACCGGGCAGAACGTCACCGAATGCATCGGCGGCTCCCAGGCGATCAGCGAAGCCTCGCTCGCCGACCGCTATCTGACGCATTGCGACCCGCGGCTCAACGCGACACAGGCGCTCGAGCTGGCCTTCGAGATCGCCGAGGCGCTGAAACGCGCGCGGCAGGGCAATGACGGTCGAAGCGCGAACCATCTCGACGCGGTCTTGTGAGGCGGGATTGGCAGCGCATGAGCACGCCGGGGTTGCGGCGCAGACCGACAGCTATTTTTTGAAGACCAAGGCGATCGTCGGGCGTTTCGGCGACCGCCCGGCGACCTACGCGGTGTTCATGCGCCGGCCGGTGATTTGCGCGCCGCGCTTCGCGATCGAGTTTCTCGAAAAAATGGCGGCCGAGCGCGGCCAGAATTTCGACATCGAGCTCAGTCACCCCGAGGGGAGTTGGGTCGGCGCCGGCGACCCGATCCTTTACATCAGCGGCTCGCTGTTCCATCTCGTCGATCTCGAAACCGTGCTGCTGCAGAAGCTGGGGCCCACCTGCGTCGCCGCGTACAATGCCTATGCGATGTGCGCCGATTTGCCGAAGGTCGCTTTCATGGCGATGGATGCGCGGCATTGCGCCGGCGCCGAAATGGCGGCGATGATGGCCTACGCCGCTGCCGTCGGCTCGGCGATGGCGCAGCGCGAAACAGGTGCCGTCGGTTTTGTCGGCTGCGCCGCCGATGCGACCGCCGGGTTTTTTGGGCAGCAGACGGGCGTTGGGACGATGCCGCACGCGCTCATCGGCTATGCCGGCTCGACCGTGCGCGCGGCGGAGATGTTCCGCGAGGTCTTCCCGGACGAGCCGATGACCGTGCTGATCGATTACTTCGGGCGCGAGGTGTCGGACGCGGTTGCGGTAGCACAACATTTCCCGGATCTCGCGGCGGCCGGCCGTCTCGCCATTCGCATCGATACTCCGGGGAGCCGCTACTGCGAGGGCCTCGACCCTACCCGCTCGTATGAGGTGCTGGAGCGTCATGCGCCGCATGCGATCCGCGGCTACCGCACCGAGGAGGAATTGCGCCACCTGGTCGGCACCGGGGTGTCCGCCGCCGCGATCTGGCTGCTGCGCCGGACCTTGGACGAGGCCGGGTTCCGCGCGGTCAAGATCGTCGCAAGCTCGGGGTTCGGGCCGGCGAAATGCCGGATGATGGCCGCCGCAAATGCCCCGATCGACGTGATCGGCACGGGCTCCTACCTGCCCGAGCTGTGGAGCGAGACCTACGCGACGGCCGACATCATCGCCTATGACGGCGTGCCGATGGTCAAAGCCGGGCGCGAGTTCCTGCTGCGCGAGCGCAGCGCGGGCTAAAGCGCGACTGCACAAACCGCATAACGCGCCCCGCCGCAGCGCCAAAGTAACTGTCCTCGGCGACTTCGGGGGCCACTTGGCTACGCATCCCGTGGTTCAACCTCGCCCCGCGTACCAGGGCTCATCGCCCGGATGAGGACGGGGTTAGAATGCCGTGATCACGGGAGCGGGCACGTCGTGTTCCTCGACGCCGCGGACGCCGGGCGTGGTTTCCGCCGCGACCCGCAGCGCCTGCCTCTTTTCGCTGGGCTCATCCTCGGAGATCCAGAGATGAACGATACCGTCGCGAACGAGAATGTCCTCCGGCCAGACCTGCGCCCATTCCTGACGGCCGAGCTCGGCGAGGAGACTGGCGCGGATCGAGCGATCGTCGCCCTCACCCTCGCGCGGTGGCGCGCCCTTTGTTGCCCCGAGCGCGCGGACAATGTTTGCGCGGCTGATGATCCCGACAACCTTGCCCTCGCGCATGACCGGCACGCGCTTGATCCGCTTCGCCTCCAGCAGTGCCGCAACTTCGGCAAGATCGGTATCTTCAGTGACAGTCACGACATCACGCGACATGATCTCCTTGACAGTGCGGCCATGCGATTTGACGTACTCGCGGGCGAGGTCGGAGGCGAAATCGTCGAGCCACCACGAGCGGCGGCGCACGCGATGGCGACGCGCGGTGCCGATTTCGGCGCGGCGCAACAGGTCGCCCTCGCTGATGACGCCCACGAGGCGACCGCCCGAATCGACCACTGGGGCGCCGCTGATGCCGCGTTCCGCGAGCAGCCTGGCCAAGCTTTGGACCGTCATATCCGGATCAACCGTGATCACGTCGGTCGTCATTACGTCCATCCCGCGCATTGGGCACCTCCCACCTGTTCACCGCATCGACATCCGCCGGATTACCCGGGATGTGGCAGATTTTGGTGACTATCGAGCCTGCGTGGCAAGAAGGTTCATCTGCGATGGCGGCCGAGACAACCCCGAAGCTTCAGCCACAAATGCGTTTTCCCCGGTGACAACTCTGCGGGAGGAGGCTAAATTCAACATCGATCGTGGGTATAGGTATGGGTGGTCAGCGAGACGAGCACAAAAAACCCTCGCCCGCGTATTAGGTGGAACCATCAACCCGG
Organism: uncultured Alphaproteobacteria bacterium; assembly: GCA_963730745.1. GTDB lineage: Bacteria > Pseudomonadota > Alphaproteobacteria > ATCC43930 > CGMCC-115725 > AP-15. The sequence continues at coordinate 11,904 of CAVSTA010000029.1, read as the reverse complement.
TGGCGCTCGATGCGGCCGCCAGAACCGGTGAGGCGTCGGCAACGCTGTAGCTCACAGACCCAGAAACTTCCCCCTCGATAAAAGCGAAGCGCTGGCTCTCGCCCGTTACGGCCTCCGCATGGTTCCCTCGGGTCCGGCGATCTGGGAGGCAGCCATGGCAGAAACTCGCCCGACGTTCGGATCGACACTACCCGCCGGTCACGTTCTCGGACGCAAGCTCGACAGCATCCCGTTCAGCGGCTACCACGTATTGATAATCGCCGTCCTAGCCCTCGTCGGCTTTATCGAGGGCTACGATCTGGTGATGACCGGCTCGCTCTTGGTGCTGGCCAAAGCGCCGCTGCAGCTGACGGGCTCCGATATCCGCTGGCTCGCCGTCGGCCCGACCTTCATGCTCTGCATCGGCGGCTTTGCGGCGTCGACGGTATCCGATCACTGGAGCCGCAAGACGATCATGATGATCGGCGTGATCGCCACGACATTTTTCACACTGCTGATCCCGCTGGTGCAAACCGCCGAGCAGCTCATCATCGTGCGTCTGCTGACGGGCCTTGGCGCAGGCAGCGCGGTCTCGGCGGCGTTCCCGATCGCCGCTGAATTGATGCCGGCGCAGCACCGCCGCACCTACGGGGCCATCTACGAGATGGCGCTGGCCGCCTCCTTCACGGTGGTGCCGTTCATCGGCGGCCTCCTCGCCGGCAACGAGTACGCCTTTCGGTTGCTGGCGTTGCCGGGCGGGCTGACAATCACCGTCGTGCCGGTGCTGATTTATTTCGTGCTCCCGGAAAGCCCGCGCTGGTACCTGCGCAAAGGCCGGCCGCAGGTCGCTGTCGACATCGTCAATCTGATCATCCGTCGCGCCGGCGGCCGGGTATCGCCGCTGACGGTGGAGGCGCTCGGCGATCACCACGAAGCCGCCCGCGAGCAGCTGCCGCCCTATTGGGCGTTGTTCGCACGCGGTCAAATCCGCTGGACCACCGTCGGCATTCTGAGCGGCGTGTGCGCCGGGACCGCCTATTTCCTGATTTCGGTGCTGCTGCCGAAGGCGCTGAACGATCAGGGCTTTGCCTTGAGCGCGAGCTTAGGATTGACCTCTATCGTCTATGCGGCGAGCTTCTTTGGGAAGGGTTTCACCGGCTTCCTGATGGAGATCATCGGGCGGCGTTGGACGATCGCTTATGCGCTCACCGGATCGCTGCCGGGCCTCGCGCTGATGCTGCTGGCGCACCGCGCGGGGGACTATGCGAGCGTGATGATGGTCGCGGGAGGGCTGATTCTCGGCTTCACGGTGCTGTCGGCGTTTACCGCCACCCGCGTCTATCTTTCCGAGCAGTTCCCAACGGCGTTGCGCGGGCGCGGCCAGCCCTTCGGCGAGTCGACCGCGCGGCTGTTCGCCGGGGTGCTGGCGCCGTTTCTGATGGAACCGCACACCGGCTCGGCGCCGATATTCTTCGGTACGATCTTCGTCGTCGTGGCGATCGGCGCTTTTATCCCGCTGGTCTTTGGCCGCGAAACCGTCGGGCAGCTCGAAACCGTCACCGAAGGAGTTCCGGCGCTGGCCTGAGGCGGGCTGACAACGACGCGAGCGGAAAAACACGCCGCTCAGCCGGGAGGTCACGATGGCAGAAATCCGCCCGATCGGCCGTTCGGCAAGCGCGGCCGGCTTCGTGCTCGGCCGCAAGCTCGACAGCATCCCGTTCAGCCCCTACCACGTGATACTGATCGCCGTGCTCGCCCTCGTCGGGTTTGTCGACGGCTATGACCTGTCGATGACCGGCTTGCTGCTGGTGCTGGCCAAAGAGCCGCTGCATCTGACGGGGGCCGACATCCGTTGGCTCGCCGTCGGCCCGACCTTCATGATCTGCGTCGGCGGCTTCATGGCCTCGGCAATGTCCGATCACTGGAGCCGAAAGACCGTCATGCAGATCGGCATCGCGGGCACGACTTTCTTCACGCTGTTGATCCCGCTGGTGCAAAACGCCGAGCAGCTGATCATCCTGCGTCTGCTGACCGGTCTCGCCGGTGGGTTCGCCGTCTCGGCGCCGTTCCCGATCGCCGCCGAACTGATGCCCGCGCAGCATCGGCGCACTTACGGCGCCATCTATGAGATGGCGCTGGCCAGCGCCTTTACCGTGCTGCCGTTTATTGCCTTTCTGCTCGCCGGCAACCCCCACGCCTTCCGCTTTATGGCGCTGCCCGGCGGGCTTGCGGTGACCGTCGTGCCTGTGCTGGTCTATTTCGTGATCCCGGAAAGCCCGCGCTGGCATTTGCGCAAGGGCCAGCCTCGAGCGGCAGTCGAAATCGTCAACCAGATCATCCGCCGAGCCGGCAACACCGTGGCGCCGCTGACGATCGCGGCGCTGGGGGACAGTTTGCAAACCAGGCGCGAGAAGCTGCCGCCCTATTGGGCATTGTTCCGCCGCGGCCAGCTGCGCTGGACCGCGGTCGGGATTTTGAGCGGCGTCTGCGCCGGCACCGCGGCGTATCTGATTTCACGTGCTGCTGCCAAAGGCGCTGGTCGATCAGGGCGGGGCCGTCACCTTCAGTTTTGGTTTGAGTTCGCTGGTGTTCTTCGCGAGCATCCCGGGCAAGGGTTTCACCGGCTTTCTGATGGAGATTATTGGGCGGCGGTGGACGATCACCTATGCGCTCGCCGGATCGCTGCCTGGCCTGTTCCTGATGCTGACGGCCCACCGTGCGGGGCCATACGCGACGGTGGTCATGGTCGCGGGCGGGCTGATCACCGGCTTCACGGCGCTGTCGGCCTTCACTGCGACCCGGGTCTACCTCTCCGAGCAGTTTCCAACGGCATTGCGCGGGCGCGGGCACATCTTCGGCGAGTTGTTCGGACGACTCTTCGCCGGCGTCCTGGCCCCATTTCTAATTGAACCGCACACCGGATCGCCGACAATATTCTTCGGCACGATCTTCATCGTCGTGGCGATCGGCGCATTTATACCGCTGCTCTTTGGCAGAGAAACCGTCGGCCAACTGGAAACCGTGAGCGAGGCCGTCCCGGCGCCGGCATGAGGCGGGAGCGCGCCTGACGCGGCAGATTTAAACTGACCCACAACGCGCCGCGGTCATAGGCGGCAGCTTACCATCAGCTATATGAGGTATGGATTTGCTCCCCTAGCCGCCGGTGCCGCTCCTTCAAACGGCGGTCTGTGCGGCAATCCCGTGTTAACGTTGAAGCGGTAACCGTACTTGCTTGGCGGCAAAATTTGTCTGGTGCGACGGCAGCAGGCAGCCGAGTGGCGCAGGATTGGGCACATTCATGTCGGGGATCGGTGAGACCGAGCGGATAGAGCGGTGACGTGGTCAGGCGGATCGATGCCTCAGACAGATCTTGTCGAAGCGCCACGCGGTGAGATGAAGGTCGCCTCGAGGCGGATGCCCGAGGAGATCGGCGAGCGTGCCGCGGCTGCCGGCGCGATTCCTCGAGCCGCACGGTTTTGTTTGGGGCAGTTTTGCCGCGCCGGATGGGACAAAGCTGCGTTGGGGCCATTTGCCGGCGGCCAATCCCCGCGCCGAATGCGTGATGGTCGGCGGCTTTACCGAATGCATCGAGAAATATTTCGAGACGACAGCCGACCTCGCGGCCCGCGGCCTCTCGGTTTGGTGTCTCGATTGGCGCGGGCAGGGCGGCTCCGAGCGCCCGCGGCGCTGGCCGAGCCGGCCGCGCCCGCGCCGCTACGATCGCGACGCGAATGATCTCACGCTATTCGCGAAGCAACTGCCGCCGTCCCGTCATCCGCGTCTGCTGATCGGCCACTCGATGGGCGGCGCAATCGCGCTGGTCTGCCTGCGGCAATCACCCGGCCTCTTCGACGCGGCGATTTTGTCGGCGCCGATGCTCGGGATCCGCACCGGGCGCATTCCGCGGCCCGTCGCGCGCTGCATCACCCGCGCGGCGCGCGCCTCCGGTCTCGGCCTCTGCTTCGTCCCCGGAGCGGGTCCTTGGCGTCTCGATCGCATCCCTTCGCCCGAAATCAGCCGCACCTCGAGCGATCCCGAGCGTTGCCGCCTGCAATATGGCTGGTTTTCGGCGCGCGCCCAGTTGCGCGTCGACGAGGCGACTTATGGGTGGCTCGATGAGGCATTTCGGCTGGTGGGGAGAATCGTCAGCCCGGAATTTCTCGCCTCGATCCATACCCCGATCTTGCTCGCGAGCGCCGGGATCGACTGGTTTCTCGAACCCGCGGCGCACCGCCGAGCGGCTCGGCTTTTGCCTGACTGCACCCTGGTCGAATTCCCTGATTCCAAGCACGAACCGTTTCTCGAGCGCGATCCGATCCGCAATCGTTGGCTCGATGCAATCGACCGGTTTGTCGCAGAGCGCGTCGCGAGCCAGGCCGAATGAGACGTCGGCGCCGCTCGGCGTCGGTTGTTACGGCCGCGGCCGCAGCGCTCCTACTTGCTTCGGGGTCCGTCGGCGCTGAACTCCTGCCGGGTGTCGGCGCTCCCGATCGGCGTCTCGCGCTCGATGTGCGGCTTGCGCCATGGAATGCGATCGCGAAGGTGCAGACAAATATCGCAGCCCGCTGCACCGGGGCGCTCGTCGGCCCCGACACTGTAATGACCGCGGCCCATTGCCTCTATAACCGCAGAACCCATGCGCTCCTGCAGCCCGGATCGCTGCACGTCCTCTTCGGCTACGAGCAGGGCGGCTATTTCTGGCACGCGCAGGTCGTGGGGTACGTGGTCGGCGACGCGTTTGACGGCGCTCGACCGGCGCGACATCCGGCCTCGGATTGGGCCCGGCTCAAGCTCGCTGAAGCTGTTCCAACGGCGATCGAACCGCTGAGGCTGTCGAAGGAATTTCCCGTCTCCGGAACCGCCGTAGCGCTGCCCGGCTACAATCAGGATCGCATTCATCGGCTGATGGCCGATTCATCCTGTCGAATTACCGGGACAGCGATGATCCGCGGCGATCGGCTGCTGACCCACGACTGCTCCGCGACCCTCGGCACCAGCGGTGGCCCGTTGCTGGCCCGCCGCGGCGATCACTGGGAGGTGCTCGGCATCAACATCGGCGTGACCGCCTCGGCGAATGTCGCGCTTCCGGTGTCAGCTCTCCCGGAGGCTTGGTAACCGCAGCCCGGTAACTGCACCCGGCTCAATTTCCCCGCTCAGTTTCGGGGCGCGTGTTTCGATAGGATGCGCTGCAGGGTACGGCGATGCATCTTGAGGCGGCGGGCGGTTTCCGAGACGTTGCGGTCGCACAGCTCAAAGACCCGTTGAATGTGCTCCCAGCGCACCCGGTCGGCGGACATCGGGTCCTCGGGCGGTTCCGGCGTCCCGTCTTCCTGGGCGAGCAGAGCCCGCTCGACCGCGTCGGCATCGGCCGGCTTCGGCAGATAATCGATCGCCCCAGCCTTGACCGCCGCGACCGCGGTCGCGATGTTGCCGTAGCCGGTCAGCATGACGATGCGGGCGCCTGGACGGGCTTGCTGTAATGCGCTGACGACATCGAAGCCGCGGCCGTCACCCAGCCGCATGTCGACGACGGCGAAAGCCGGCAGCTGATCGGTCGCCGCTGCGATCCCGCCGGCGACGCTGTCGGCGGTCGCCACGACAAAGCCGCGACGCTCCATTGCGCGCGCGAGCCGTTGGCAGAGCGGCGCGTCGTCGTCGACGATCAGCAACGTGCGTTCGGATTCCGAAAGCCCCCGCAGACCCGTAGAGAGCGCGTCTGGCGCGGAAGGACGGTTCGGTCGGTCGCTAGTCTCCATGATCTTGCCTTTGACGCCGTCCGCGGCTCAATTCCGGCGGATGAAGCGCATGAGGGGTCGCCGCGGTGGGATGAAGTTTCTCCACCATCTCCAGATTGGCACGATTCCAGAAAATCGCAACATGCGCGCCGCCTTCCGGCAGATTATCGAAAACCAGCCTCGCTCCGCTGCGCTCGAGCAGGCTCTGCGCGATGAAGATGCCGAGCCCCATATGGTCTGCCGCGCCGGCGCGTGTCGAGATGTACGGCTCGCCGAGCCTTCCGAGGAGGTGCAGCGGGAACCCCGGTCCGTCATCGGCGATCTCGACGGTGACTGTCGCCTTGTCCCAGAACGTGGTGACGCTGACCTCGCGGCGGGCGAATTGGACCGCATTCTGAATGAGGTTGTTGAGCCCGTGCCTGATCTCGGGGCTGCGCCGAACCTGTGGCTCCTCGGGGCCCGGCTGTCCCGCCGTCGCAAAGATCAGCTTTACTCCCTCCCCTTGATGCAGCGCCCCGGCGGTCTCGACCAGGGCCGAAATCGGCAGGCGGGTATAGGGCGAGCCGCCATCGTGCTCCGGCTGCCGCGCGAGCTCGGCGAGGATCTTGCGGCAGCGCTCGGATTGGCTCAACAGCAGCGCGGCGTCCTCGGCATGCGGGCTGTCTTCGGGCAGATCATGCACCAGCTCTTTTGCGACAACAGCGATCGTCGCGAGCGGGCTGCCCAGCTCATGCGCCGCCGCCGCGGCCAGCGCGCCGACCGCCGATATGCGCTGCTCGCGGGCGAGCGCCAACTGCGTCGCAGCCACCGCGTCCCGCAGGCGCCGCGCCTCCTGCGCCACACTCCAGGTATAGCTTCCGATGAAAACCGTCGCGAGCACCAGCGCCATCCAGATCCCGAACACCAGCTCGGGCGGAAACACCAGCGGTTCGGTGCGCCACGGCAAAGGTATGTGCCACAGGGCGAGCACGGTGATCGCCGCCACGGCGAGGATCGAGAGCGCGATCACCGGGCGCCGCGACAGGATCGTCGCGGCGACGGTCACCGGCGCGAGGATCAGTGTCGAGAACGGGTTCTGCAGACCGCCGGTCAGGTACAGCAGGATGGCGAGCTGCAGGATGTCGTAGCCGAGGCACAGCGCGGCGTCTCTTTCGCCGAGGCGGGCCGCCGCCTGGCGCAGCAGGATCAAAACTGCATTCAGCAGAACCGAGCCGGCGACGACTGCGAGGGCCGGCACAAGCGGCAGGCGATAGCCGAGGCCGTAATGCACGATCAGGATGGTGAGCGCCTGTCCGGCGATCGCGACCCAGCGGATCGGGACCAGTGTGCGCAGGCTGATTCGGCCGAAGCCGGTGGCTGGCTCGCGCTCGGTGATGAGACTGGTGTCGCTCAGCTGATGACCTCATGGCGGTTGTTATAGTCGCCAGTCTCGCTGTTCCAGTTCCGGAAGGCCCCACACTGGCCGAAGCCCCGGCAACGAGTTATATAGGGGCGATGGCCGCGTCCGCCGTCAACGTCGACAATCTCGTCAAACGCTACCCGACCGCGGTCGCGGTGGACGGGATCAGTTTTAGTGTCGCGCGCGGGGTCACCGCGGCGTTGCTCGGCGGCAACGGCGCCGGGAAGACGACGACTCTCTCGATCCTGCTCGGACTCTTGTTGCCGACTTCGGGGAGGGTTGAGGTCCTCGGAGAGGACATGCTGCGCCACCGCTATCGCGTCCTTCCCCGCATGAATTTCTCCTCGCCCTTCGTCGACCTGCCGCATCGCCTGACGGTGCGCCAGAACCTGCTGATCTATGCCAGGCTCTACGGCTTGCCGGATCGCGGCGAGCGGATCGAGAACCTGGCCCGCGATTTGCAGATTTCGGCCTTCCTCGAACGCCCGGCGGGGAAGCTTTCGGCCGGGCAGAAGACCCGTGTCGCGCTCGCCAAGGCATTGCTGAACGAGCCCGAACTGTTGCTGCTCGACGAGCCGACGGCTTCCCTCGATCCGGACACCGGCGATTGGGTGCGCCGCTATCTGGAGGAATGGCGTGCGCGCACCGGCGCGACGATCCTGATGGCGTCCCACAATATGAGCGAGGTCGAGCGGCTGTGTTCCGAGGTCCTGATGATGAAGGAGGGGCGCATCGTCGATCGGGGCAGCCCGCAGGAACTGATCGACCGCTATGGGCGAACCAACCTCGAAGAGGTTTTTCTGCACATCGCGCGCGAGCCCCGAGTGCTGGAGCCCGTATCGTGAACGCGTATTTTCGAGCGCGTCCGTTCGAGCATGCCCCTCACCCTAACCCCTCCCCGCTCGCGCGGGGCGAGGGAACTCGTGCCGCTCTCCCTCGCCCCGCTTGCGGGGAGAGAGCCGGGGGTGAGGGGCTTTCTCCGCCGTGAGGGTCGAGCTGCGATCTTCGGCGGGCCGGGTCTGGGCGATGCTGCTGCGCTATCTCTATCTGCTGCGCAGCTCGTGGCCGCGCACCCTCGAGCTGCTCTACTGGCCTACCTTGCAGATGCTGATCTGGGGGTTCATGAGCCAGTTTCTTTACAGCAACAGCAGCTATGTCTTCCGCGCCTTCGGCGTGCTGCTCGCCGCGGTCATGCTGTGGGATGTCCTGTTCCGCGGCCAGCTCGGCTTGTCGATGTCGTTTCTCGAGGAGATGTGGGCGCGCAACCTCGGGCATCTCTTCGTCACCCCGCTGCGGCCCTATGAGTGGGTCGCCTCGCTGCTGTCGATGAGCATGATCCGCGTCTTGCTCGGTATGCTGCCGGCAGCGTTGTTGGCGATCCCGCTCTATCACTATTCGATCTTCGCGATGGGATTTCCCCTCCTCGCGTTCTTCGCCGCGCTGCTGATCATGGGCTGGGCGCTCGGTCTGGCAATTTGCGGGCTGATCCTGCGCCAGGGCATGGGGGCGGAGGGGCTGGCTTGGACCGTAGTGTTTACCTTATCGCCGCTCAGCTGCGTCTATTACCCGGTCTCGACATTGCCCGGCTGGCTGCAGCATGCCGCCTGGGCGCTGCCGTCGACCTATGTCTTCGAAGGCATGCGAACGGTGCTGTTCACCGGCGTTTTCCGGAGCGATTATTTGTTCACCGCGTTGGTGCTCGACATCGTCTATGTGGGGTTGGGCGCCGCCGCCTTTTTTGTCGCCTTTCATAACGCACGCCGGCGCGGCGCGCTGCTGCAGATGGGCGAATGAAACCCGCTATGCGCCTCCGCCCTGCGCGAGAACGGTGAAGCCCTCTTTCTCGAAAATCGGCTTCGCCGCGGGCGAGCCGAGAAAATCGAGCAGCCGCGCCGCGCTCGGGTTCTTGCTGTCCGCGGTGAGCGCCGCCGGATAGATGATCGGCGGGTGGGTGTCCTCGGGGAACACCCCGACGATCTTGACCCGCGGATCGGCCGCTGCATCGGTCGCATAGACGATGCCGAGCGGCGCTTCGCGGCGCGATACGAACAGCAACGCCGCGCGCACGCTCTCGGCCGGCGCCACAGCAGCCTGCACGCTGCTCCAAACTCCGAGCTTTTCGAGGGCGGCCTTGCCGTACTTGCCCGCCGGAACAGAATCGGTATCGGCCATCGCGAGGTGCCCGCCCTTGAGCAGCGCCGCCAGGTCAAAACCCGGTTTGATCTCGACGTGAACATCGCTGTTGGCCGGCGCGATCAGAACCAGCCGGTTGCCGAGCAGGTTGCGCCGGGTCGCGGGCTGAATCAGGTGCCGCTGCTCCAGGTAATTCATCCAGTCGAGATCCGCCGATATGAACATGTCGGCCGGCGCGCCGCTTTCGATCTGCTTGGCCAACGCCGAGCTCGCTGCATAGGAAATCTTCGCGTGTGAGTCCCCTTGCCGCTCGAACAGCTTGGCAGCCTCGTCGAGCGCATTGGTCAGGCTAGCGGCCGCGAATACGACGACATCCTGCGCGTGTGCCGCCTGACCCGGGCCGAACGCGATCAGCGCTGTGACGAGTGCGGCGGCAAATCTTCTCGAAACGCGCATGCGGTTCTCCCGGTCACGCTTACTGCGACAGCGCTTCGAATTGCTCGTCGTCGAGCTCGATCCGATAGAACCGGCGGTAAAAATCCCGAGCCTCTGCCCGCAGATCCTCCGGATAGACCGCTGGATCGAGCGTATGACCCGCCCATAGCAGCCCGAGCAGCCGATTGACCGAAGGCGGCTCGTCGATCCAGCCGAACGGCAAGGCCGGCGCCAGATAGACGCGGCCCTGCGCAACCGCGGGGAGGGAGGCCCAATCCGGCCCTTTGCGGGCCTTCCAGAACTCGGGATTGTTGGTGACGACAATGTCGGGGTTCCAGGCGTAAACCTGCTCGCGGGTTACATGCGAGAGCTCGCCTGGTTGGCCGCCGTCGGCGACATTGACCAAACCGATGAGGCGGAGCACGTCGCCCAGCGAGGAGGCTGCGGTCGCGGTCGTGAGCCCGTCCGCGCTGCGGGCGTAATAGACCCGGATCTGTCCTGCTTCACGCCGCGCCTGAGCCCTCTCGCGGGTGATCGTGAGCAGGCGCTCGGCTTCGCCCGCAAGATCTGCTGCCCGCTCCTCGGTCCCGAGCATCCCTCCGAGCAGCCGGTAGATCTCCGGCGTGCGCTCGAGCTTCCCGTCCAGCAGGAGGACGGGAATCCCGGTCGCCTCCTGTACCATCGTGGCGCGATCGGCGTAGCGAGGCGATGTCGAGCCGTAGTCGAGGATGACGTCCGGCCGGGCGGCCTGGATCTGCTCTGTTTGAACCTTGCCGTCGCGGACGAGGGGCGGAAGTGCCGGCAACTCGGCAAAACTCGGCCCGAGGAGGCTTTTGGCCGCCGGACTGGGCGAATGCGGCCAACCGATCATTTTCTCCGGCGCGAGCGTGTAGAGGAGGACAGCGGCAGGCTGGCCGGCCGGCATCACCCGCTCGATCCGGTCCGGCACTTGCACCGTCCGCCCCGTCGCGTCCACCAGCGAGCGCGCGTCCGCCGGCGCAGCGAACAGCAGTAACAGCGCCAACCACGACAGCCGAAGGAGTTGCATTGAGCGTCGTTATATATGCTTGTATATATCCCGCGATCATAAGACACCTCGCGGATCGGCGTCAAGCCGTCGGGTTGACAATTAGCCGATGGGCAAACCTCGACGGCTCTAGAATGGGATAACCTCGCGTTATGGCGAGGCTTACATTGCGTCTCGATTTCGGACCTGGCCAGGCGATCGGGCACGGCAAGATCCGCTTGCTCGAAGCGTCCGCGATCATGGGTCCATTTCGGCCGCCGGGCGCGTCGATGGGAATGTCGTATCGGCGCGCGTGGCTGCTTATCGACGAGCTCAACCATATTTTCGAGGAGCCCGTCATCGATGCCAAACACGGAGGCTCGGGCGGCGGTGGGGCCGAGCTCACGCCGTTTGGCCATCGTGTCGTTGAGCGGTATCGCACTATCGAGGCAAAGGCGCATGCCGCCGCCGCCGCCGATCTTGACGCACTCGCGGCGGCGACGCTCAAATTCCCGCTCGATTGTTGATCTCAGACAATAGCCAAAGGAATACCGGCAATGAAACTAAGCGCGCGCAATCAGATCAAGGGCAAGCTTGTCGAGGTTCGCAAAGGCACGACGACCGCGCATGTTCGGATCGATATCGGCAACGGCGTGATCATTACCTCCTCGATCACCAACGAGGCTGTCGACGAACTCGGCCTTCGCGTCGGCGACGAAGCGATCGCGGTCATCAAAGCCTCTGACGTGATGGTCGCGAAATAGAGCTGAGACCTCGTTGAGTTCGGAAGCCGTGCGCCGTGCGGATCTGGGGAAAGCTCTCGCACCCTCACCCGCCTCGCTCCGCTCGGCACCCTCTCCCGCGGTGCGCGCGGTGCGGGAGAGGGGCTACAACTCATTTAGCTGAAAGCTCCGCAAAGCTCCTCTTCCGCACCTCGGGAGAGGGGGGGGCCGAGCCCGGAGGGCTTGGTGGAAAGTCGGTTCTTATATTGACAAAATTGCTTAAATGAGATATCATTTCAGGTATGAGGATCTCCTCGCAGCTGGGTACCGTCTTTTGACAAGAACAGCGAAAAACAGCCCGAGGAGCAGCCAGCGCTTGGCTGTTATTGTATTCGTCGAACCGTCGCAGGCCCAGGTTTTCTGCCGAGTTCAAAGAGGTGGCTGGCTGATAATTTGGTGCAAACAACAGCAAAAAACAGCGAGAAGCATGGCCGA
>CAVSTA010000028.1:0-362630 GCA_963730745.1 uncultured Alphaproteobacteria bacterium | reverse complement strand
GGATGTAGCCGATCACCCCCGCCTCCGCCCAGGCGACGACGTCGTCTTCCGTCTCCCTGACCGAGGAGACGACAATGCGCATGCCAGGAGCCTCGTCGAGAGCGCGCCTTGCTGCGGCTGCACCCTCGGGCATTCTTCCATCCAACAATACGATGTCTGGCTGCATGGACGCACTGAGCGCCACCGCCTCGGAGAGATCGGCGCACAGCCCGATGACCGACACCGAGGGGTCGCGTTCGAGGAGCTCGGCAAGGCATTCGCCGGTGAAGCGCACGCCCCATACGAGCAGGATGCGTATACCCCGAGCCGCCGGCTAGAGACGACAGCCTGGTCCGGCGCGACGTTTGCCTCCACAACCCATCCTCCCGTCCCGCAATTCTAGAGCGCGGGCCCACGCCGAGTTAGGTCCGGGATCGGCGTTTCGATCACGCAGTGATCGCTCCGATCCTCGTCGCCGCCAACCGCCGGCCGACATTTTGCTTTGTTATCAGCCGTCCAAGGCCGCCGCGGCGCCTCTATGGAGAGAGATTATTCAACCTTGCGTAGCTTGTCCAGGAAGATATTGCGCGATTGGTTCTATCGGAATGCTCGCAGCCCGCAGAGGTACGCCTCGCCGACGTGACGCGGGCGCTCACCTCAGCCGAGCGAGGCGACGATCTCCCGATAGGCCGCCTCGGGGAAGGCCTTCAAGGTCTTGGTCCGCACGCTGCCGAGCATTCCGAGCATCAGGCTGAACCGCGCCGCCACGGCATCGTCTGGCGCTTCGTAAACGCCGACGAGATCGTATTCGCCGAGCGTCATGTAGACGGTCTTGAACTCGCCTCCCATATCGAACAGGGCCTTCTTGGCGGTTTCGAGCCGGCGCGGCGAGTCCTTCACCTTCTGGGCGCCCTGGTCGGTCCAATTGGCAAGCATGATATAAGTCGGCATCGGTCTCCTCCCTTGATCTTCTCTATGTTCAGGATGCGTTCTCGGCGGCGATGCGATCGAGCTTTGCCGCCATGATGAAATCGTTCTCGTGCAGTCCCTTGATCTTCTTGGTGTGCAGCGAGACCCTCGCGTAACCCCAGCCGAAACCGATATCGGGATGGTGTCCTTCGGCTTCGGCGAGCGCGGCCGCGCGCTCGACAAATCTGAAGGCTTCGGCGAAGTTCTTGAACCGATAGGTTCGCTCGATCCGCTTGGCTTCATCGAGAAGCGCCCAGTCGGGCGCTTGCGCATGATAGGCTGCGGCTTCCTGTTCGGTCAGCGGCGGTATGCCGCCGCGGCACGGCGTGCAACTCTTCTCCGCGAGTGCTACCGGCATCTCATGACCTCCTCGATTTGCGCCAGGATAACACGACACGCGCCACCACGCCGCGGTGCTTCTGTACGAGGCGCTGTCCGATGAAATTGGCGATTTGTCGCCGCGCTTCTTCGTTCGATGCTGCTTCTCGGAGCGCTCGGCTGGCTCGGCGCCGCGCCGGCCGGCGCGGCCGGGCATCCGGGACTTGGCAAGTCGTGCTTGCCGCGGGAGACGATGCCGAACCGGTATTCGACAATGCGACCCGTGAATTGAGCCGGCGGCTCGCCGCGGCCGGCATCCCGCCCGGCAACATCCATCGGCTCAGCGCCAGCGCCCCCGAGCTCGCCACCGGCGCGGAGCCGGCCACTGCCGAAGCTCCTGTTGCGGCGGATCGCGGACCTGCCGGCCCGGCCGGGGGACCAGTGCCTGATCTTTTTGACCTCGCACGGCGAGCGCGGCAGCGGCGTTTGGCTTGCCCGGTCGAACCGGGCACTTACTCCGGACGAGCTCGCCCGCGCTTTGTCGCGCGGCTGCGCCGCGGTGCCCACGGTCGTGATCGTCTCGGCCTGCTACAGCGGCAGCTTTGCGACCGGGAAAATGGCGAGACCCAATCGCATTGTCCTGACGGCCGCTCGCGGAGACCGGCCATCCTTCGGCTGCCAGGCCCACCGCACCTACAACTTCTTTGACGAGTGCCTGCTCGGGGTCTTGCCGCAAGCGGCGACTTGGCGTTCCGTGTCCGATGGAGCCGACCGGTGCGTGCGGCGCATGGAGCACGCCCTCGGGGTGCAGCCTTCGGAGCCCCAGGCCTATTTCGGCGGAACCGTCGCGGCCCTGAAGGTCGGGTTTTGAAGCCGACGCCGAAGCCTCAACGAACAATGACGATCGGCACCTTTCCTTGGCGGCGCGTGATGTCGACCGACACCTCGCTGCCGTAGCGGCGCAGCAGGATATCGGCAACACCATGCCTCCCCTGCAGCCCGCGCAGGTGCAGGTGGTCGAGAAAATCCGGCAGCACCGGCCGCTCGAACCGGATCTCATCGCCGGTCTGATCGAAGCTCAGACCGAGGCTCGCCTGCAACAACGCGAACACGGTGGCGCTTGCCCAAGCCTGCGGCGCGCAGGCGACCGGGTAGAGCGTCGGTGCGGTTAGCTGCCGCCAGGCAAACCCGCAGAACAGCTCCGGGAGCCGCCGCAAGTCCATGTAGCTCGCGGCCTGAAAGAGGCCCTTGAAGATCCGCAGGACACCGGATTTCAGACCATAACGGGCGAGACCCAGGGCGATCACCGCGTTGTCGTGCGGCCAAACCGAGCCGTTGTGGTACGAAATCGGATTGTAGCGCGCGGCCGATCGCGCCACCGTACGCACACCCCATCCGGAAAAGCAGCTGGTGCCAAGCAGCGTGTCGGCCACGCGTGCGGCGCGCTCGGGGGCGGCAATCCCCGTCAGCAAGGCATGCCCGGCATTGGACGAAGTCACCCGGCATGGCTGCTTGGCGCCGTCCAGCGCGAGCGCATAGGTCGCCAGATCGTCGCACCAGAACGCGGCCTCGAACCGCTCGCGCAGCGCGTCCGCCTGGTGCGAGAGGGTAGCGGCGGCTACCGAATGGTCCAGCGCCAGCGCCAGTGCCGCTGCGTGTCGCTTGGCGCCGTAAACGTAGGCCTGAACTTCGCACAGAGCGATCGGGCCTTCGGCCAGGCGGCCATCCTCGTGGAAGATTGCGTCGTACGAATCCTTCCAGCCCTGATTGATCAACCCTTCGGCGTTCTTGCGCTGATATTCCACAAATCCGTCACCGTCCGGGTCGCCATAGGTGTCGATCCAATGGAGGGCAGCTTGGATGTTCGGCCATAGCTCCCGAACCGTATCGAGATCTCCGGTGCGTCTGAAGTATTCGCCGACCAACAGCACGAATAGCGGTGTCGCATCGACGCTGCCGTAATAACGCGCGAACGGCACCTCGCGCAGCCGCGCCATCTCGCCGTCCCGCATCTCGTGCAGAATTTTGCCCGGCTCGGCGTCGCGCTCGGGATCGAAATCGGTCGATTGCGTCGCCGCGAGAAAGCGCAATACGCCTTTAGCGATCGACGGATCGACCCACAAGGCGAACAGGGCGGTCAGGATCCCGTCGCGCCCAAACGGCGTGCTGAACCACGGGATGCCGGCGAACGGATAGGGGCCAAATTCGGTCTCGGTCAGCAGCATGTAAAGGTCGGCGACCGAGCGGCGCGCAAACTCGTTGAACAGCGAATTGGAGCTGTCGACGCTGGCGGCCCGCCCGCTGGAAGATCTGAGGGCACGCCGCGCCGTGCGAAGTGAGCTGTAGAATTGCCGGCTAACGCCAATCTTCTGATCGCCACTGTCCCTGCATGCAATCCGAAGCACGGATCGCATCCCCTCGCCCGGCCCGAGCGAAAACTCGTAAAGCGCAGTGGCGGCATCGAGGCGGGTCGGGGCCGGCTCGAACTCGAGACTGGTGAACCTCTCCACTCTCGTCGAGGCCGAGGTACCGCAAGACGACGGATGATGCAGACCTGCGTTCGACCGAGACCTGGCCTCGCCGAGCCCGCTTCTGCCCCCTCACCTCGAAGAGATCGGCAAAATCAGCGGCAAATCTGATCCCGAGCCTCACATCATGGCCTCGGGTAGTCGAAGTTGTGGACGAGGAGCCGCTCGTAACACGCGTTCTGCCAGATGTATTTGAGCCGGTTCACATGGATCAGTTCGCCGCGGAATGCGACCCCGTCGCGAGAGATCAGCTCGGGGTTCGCCAAATCCACGGTCAGGACCGCGTTGTCTTCCTGCACATTCGAGCTGAGCAGGAGGAGCGGCGCACCATTCAGCCGCAGCTCGAGTTGCGACAGGAAACGCGTGTCGTGGAGATAGATGCCGTCGGAATTGCCTTCGCCCGGCACGATATCGCCGCGGTGATCAAACAAGGCAAAGGTATAACCGGATTTGAGTGTGCGCGGCCGGCGCTCCTGAAAGGAGACGTTCGAACTCGATGTAAAACGGCGACGCTTCCTCATCGCCGGCCCGCTCGGCAGCCGGCGCAGTCTCGTCGGTATTGCTCTCGGAGGTCAGGCCGCTTCCCGCTGACCGGCTGCCCTGGGGCTCAAGACAACCGCCTCGATCGAGCTGCGACGCAGCACATCATCGTAAAGCTCGACGTAGTCGCGCGCCATGCGCTCGACCGAGAACCGCTCTTCGAAGCAACGTCGAACGCCGCTCCGATCAAGGGCTGCGGCACGCGGAACTGCGGCAACCGCCCTATCGACGCTGTCGACTACAAAGCCCGTCACCCCCTCGTCGATGATTTCCGGAACGGAGCCTCGCCTAAACGCGATGATCGGGGTGCCGTTGGCCATCGCCTCGATCATGACCAGCCCGAAGGGTTCCGGCCAGTCGATCGGGAAAAGCAGCGCCATCGCCCGACCAAGAAATTCTCCTTTGTCGCGGTCGCCGATCTCACCGATGAACTCCACCCCCGGACCCTTGAGCAGTCTTTTGATCTTGTCATTGTAGTAATCAAGATCGGCTTTGTCGACCTTGGCCGCGATTTTTAGCGGTATTCCCGCGCGGCGGGCAATTTTGATCGCCTTTTCCACCCCCTTCTCGGGGCTGATGCGGCCGATAAAAGCGAGGTAGCCGCCGTCCCCGCGGCCCGGAAGATAAAGATCCGTCGGGAGGCCGTGATGAACAGTACCGTGCCAGCTCGCCCAGGGCACCGGCGCCCGCTGAGCGTCCGAGATGGACACCAGCGGCATCATCGGAAATTCGCGAAAGAGGGGAGGCAGGTCCGGCAGATCGAGGCGGCCATGGGCTGTCGTCAAGGTCTTGCCCCAGAGCGGGGCAAATAATGGAAAATGCAGAAAATCCGCATGAAAATGGATGATGTCGAATGCTTCGGCGCTCCGCGCGACGCGGTTCAGCATCACCAAATGATGCGGAAGCGGATCTTTGCATCGAGGATCGAGACGCAGTGCGCGATCGCACGAGGCTCGCAGTGTCGCCTCGGTCTGCGAGTCGCCGCTGGCAAACAGAGTGACCTCATGACCCTGGCGTACCAGCTCTTCGGTCAAATACGAGACGACCCGCTCGGTGCCGCCGTAAAGCTGCGGCGGACAGCTCTCGTACAAAGGTGAAACTTGCGCAATCCTCATTTCCCAGACCCGCAACTGAGCTCGCTAATACAGCGAGCCCAGATCTAAGAACTATTTTGGGACTAAGAAGTTCCAGAGCTCAGACAAGATCAGCAGCGGTCGGCACAGTTCGTGAGTTGTGCTGCTTTCGTCTGAGCAAGCCCAACCCAAAGATGTTGCGGCCGCGGGCCGAAACGACGGCGACAGCCCCCCAACTGTGATTGGAGGACGTACGCACCCGGAATGCCGTTCAAGGCTTCCCCGACATCCTAAGCTATTGTTTTCTCCTGGAAATTTTGAAGAGGACGAGGGACTTGAAGATCGCCGCGGCATCACTAGATCGAAGACGTGCCGGATGCCGACTGACGGGTCTCGGCAGGGAATGATGGCCGGACCAGAGATGGTCGGCCGCGGTCATGTCGCTTCGCCGTGAGGATGTGATCCGAGTTGTTATCCCATCTCCTCCCGCGCGGGTCGCCACGTTCGCGGCAGTACCGATCAGCCCGGTCAGCCGCCGAAGATTTTTCCCTGTGTGCCGCGCTAGTTGTCATCCGCATGCGTTACCAGGGTGAACATGCAGAGAGGTGAACCATGGCGCTTTCGGAGTTTCCGCGAATGGGTTTCGACCCGTTTGCCGAGCTTGCGGCGAATGCAGAGCGAGATGAACCGGGTCTTTTCCGGGTTCAGCGCGACGGCCGCACGCGACTTTCCGCCGATCAACATCTGGCTCGGCGAACACAGCGTCGTTCGTGACAGCCGAATTGCCGGGCATTACCCGCGATGACGTAAATCTCAGCCTCGAAGAGGATGTGCTTACGCTCGCGGGCAAGCGCGAACCGAAGTCGCAAGAGCAAAACGTCAGTTGGCAGCGCCGCGAGCGCGCGTACGGCAGTTTTTCGCGCGCGGTCCAGCTGCCGTTCCGTGTCGATCCCGACAAGGTCCAGGCGCGCTTCAACAACGGCATCCTGGAAATCGAATTGCAACGGCTGGAAGCGGATCGGCCGAAGAAGATCGAAATCCGCGCTGCTTGACCCGAGCGGAAGGAGTGCAATCATGGCCCAGGAAGTCAGAACCGTCGAGCAACAGACGCCGGCCACCCGGGAATCCACCAGGGAAGCCGGTCAGCGCACGCCGCCGCGGCCGGTATTTCTGCCGCCGGCCGACATCTATGAAACCAAGGACAGCATCGTCGTGCTGGCGGAAATGCCTGGAGTTTCCTCGGATGGGGTCGATATCAGCCTCGAACGGCGCGTATTGACGATCCGCGGACGCAGCGCCGCCAACGAGCATGGCGGGTACCAGCGGGTTTACAACGAGTATGCCGACGGGGATTACGAGCGCGTTTTCACCCTGTCGGAAAACATCGACCGAGACCGCATCGAGGCCACCCTCAAGGACGGTGTCTTGCAGCTCGTGCTGCCAAAGGCAGAAGCCGCAAAAGCAAGAAAGATCGAGCTCAAAGCTTCTTGAGCGGCGCCAACGCATTGGCTCGAGCTAAAGGGTGGAAACTGGCAGCAGCTACGTTTCCACCCCATCCTGTTGCTCGTATTCCTGCTCTCTGCTCGAGGGCTCGGCGGCGGATGCGGTTCCGGAGTTACTGAGGCAGGTTCATTGGGGAGAGACTTCGCAGAGCCTGCTGCAGCAATTCGACCGCGCTGCAACGCCGCTCCCCAGAAATCTCGATTTCGGCGACAGCTATGTCGATGTCGTGCTGCACGGGGAAACCATAGGCGGCGTCCCCGTCGTCACCTTCTTTCAGATGGACAAGAGAACGCGCGGCCTCAAACGCATCCAGTTGGAGCGGCCGCGCCACGGGGTCAACCCGCCGGCGTTGCGTGCGATCTCGGCGGCGCTATACGCCGATTACGGCCGGCCCGACAAGATCTGCCTCACGCCCGTAACTCCGATCGGCGGCTACCAGGCGGCAGCGCAGGAAGTATGGGTCCGCGGTCCGGATGCGATCAGTGCGATCTTCCGCGACACTACCCTGCAAGCCTTCGAGGGCTGCCTCTTTGGAGTTGCGTCAGGATATTGCGGACTGACCGGACAGCTTTTGGTGCGGATCAGTCCGGCCGACGGTATTGCCGAGCCGGACCCTTGCTCGCTGACAACCCGCCGCGGCTGAGCCGTTGACTAAGACGCCCGGACGAGCTGGCCGCGGATTTCCCCGGGCTTATTGGCCTCGGTGTGGATGTTGACGTACCACTTCCCGGCCTCCAACTGCGCTATCTGCGCATCGGTCAATGTCGCCGAACCCTTGATCGGGCTGGCGAGATTCCCGGTGAAAGGCACAACGATCCCGGCATTCGCTCCGGGATCGGCCGGACCGTGAATATGCGCCGCGGTCGCGGGTCCACTGAGGCCGGAATAGTCGACAGTCCAAGTCAATGTTTTGGTCGTGGTGTCGAGCGATGCCGTCGCCATGCCTTTGCCTGAGCTGGCCACCCCCGGGCCGGGCGCGAGATCCGCCTTGAATTTGATCTGTTCGGCCTTTGCGGTGCCCCACACAAGAAATACCGCGAGAAAACCAAGACTTAGCCATCGCTGCACGGCGCATTTCCATCCCTCCCGATTAAATCATCGCCTAGATGCAGATTAAGACGGCCGCCGTCAAAACGGCAAGTCGAAATCGCTTGCAACGACAGCGGTCTACCACAAGGGGTAAATGTTCTGGGCTGGCGCCTGCGGTCGACTGCGCCTGGACCGACGTATGCGGGTCAGGGCGCCGACCGCGAATGCCACGACCGCAAGACTTGACAAGATCCACCATTCCATCGGCTATTTTCCCTCAGCAGCAGCAGAGGTGCTATGCCGGGACGCGCTCGCGACGCTAGCGACAGCCGGCAACATCGCTTCGGCGACCGCTGCGTTTCCCGCCTCCGACAAATGATATAGATCGATATAAACAGGCTCTGTCCAGTCGTCAAACAGCGCGGAGAGATCGATAATGTCCGAGGACTCGACCAATTCGGGGTGACGCCGCCGCTCGCCGATCATCGCTTCGTAAAGAAGCCCTCGGCGCTCGGGATTGTTCGTATAGTCGTCGACCCAGCGTCGCTCGTCCTGCGTTTTGAACTTCTTTGTCGTTATCACCGGCTGCCAAAAGAAAATTGACCGGAACCCGTATCCATCTGCCAGCAGCCGTATCAGACGCACATTGGCTAGATAGGCTGCAATGACCTCGCGGGCGAGTTCTGCGAGATCGACTTGCGATAGATCCGCCTCTTCCATCGGCAACGGGCCGCGCAAGGGAAGGCCTGTCAATCGGCGCAGCCGCCGAAAGGTGCGCGGCGCCGCACTGAGCAACGCCGCGGCAATTAGATCGCGCCGCCGATCCGGGTGAAGCAGATTGAACTCGGCCCGCCGGCGCGCCTCATTGAACAACCGGTCGGCGCGGCCGGTCTGCTCGGCGCACGCCATCTCGTTGATGCCATCGTAAAACAAGGCGATTTCGAGCCGTTCTCCGGACTTTAACAGCTGATGCAAGGTGATGACCTCCTGCGTGCTGTTGTGCCCGAGCTGGCCATAGTTGGTTACCGAAACACGGTGTCCACGATCGGTGAGCCGGCGGGCCAGCGCCGCCGGAATGGTTTGGTCGTCGCGCGCACCCATTCCCATCATTGTGGAGCCGCCAAAGCATAGGATGCGGATCGCCTCGCCGTTTGCTGTTTCCTCACCTGGCGTCGGCCGCAGCCCGCGTTCGTCGAGCGTCACGTAGGTACCGCGGAACGGGCGCTGCCACCACTCGACATAGGGCTTCCAGTCGACGCGGACGGCGCGGCGGAACTCGTCGAAATACGCTGCCGACCAATCGGCGTCGCGATAGGCGTCGGCGATCGCGGCACGGTCCGGGCGGGTCGAGCGGCGATAGCGCAAAAAGCGGCTCAGCCTGCGCCACCCCTCGACCCCAAACTCGGTAACGAGGACGGCCAGCAACAAAAGCCCGACCACATGCCACAGGGCGACGACAAACCGGCCGAGCTCCCTTAGCATTCGCCGATTACGCTACGCAGAAGAGGCGCGCAGAGAGCGGCCGCACAACGACCGGCTCTCGCTGTACCGCAGCGAGGTTTCGACGGTGCCGCCGTCCAGGCGGTTGAGCCGGAAGAGGTGGGTCTTTTGCTCGCGGCCGGCGAGATGCATGACACCGATCACCTCGTGGGGCGCGTAGGGCTCGACAAAGAGCCCACGGCCGGCATCGAAGGCCGGCGGCGCATCCCCCGGCATCCAATTGCAATAGGCCGGGAGAAAATTCACCGCCAGGTGCTCGGCGAAGATCACATAGTTGAGCGCCGTCTGCTCGACAAAAAAGAATTGCGTCCGCCGCAGCACTTGCGACAGGACACGCGCCCAAGCATCCCAGTGCGGGGCGTCGCGATGCAACGCGAATACCCCGCAGTTGACCATCGGATTGCGCCCCAGACGATCGGCGGCGCGCCAGCCGAAAGCTTCGCGATAATTCTTCCACGCCAATGTCCAGCCGAACGGTTTCGGCCGCTTATAATGGCGCTTGTAGGCGCGGTCGATCTCGGGCGTGATCGCCAGCTTGTCGTCGCCGGCTGCGTTCACGTAAAGGTCGATCACCTGCCCGTCCTGAAGCCAGGCGTCGGCATCGACCCAAAGATAGACCTCATATCCGGGAAAGTGCCGCCGCAGAAACGGGCGCGCCACCTGCGCCTTGAACGTGTCCGGCGTGTGCGCGCGGCCGGGAAAATCGAGATCCCAAGCCGGCCGCACGACGTGCTCGACTTGCGAGGACAACCACTCGCGCTGTTCCCCGTCGAGACCGAGATCGAGTACCCCGAGCGCAACC
Source organism: uncultured Alphaproteobacteria bacterium (assembly GCA_963730745.1). GTDB lineage: Bacteria > Pseudomonadota > Alphaproteobacteria > ATCC43930 > CGMCC-115725 > AP-15. The sequence goes on along the minus strand of CAVSTA010000028.1, from coordinate 352,389 downwards.
TCTCGGCGCTGCGCCCGGATCGACAGTACTGTATCGCGCAACAGTGGAAAGTACTCGCGATCCGCGCCGGTGGCGATCAACAGGCGCATGCCACTCATAGCAACTGCTGCCGGCTGTTATTGTCATTCCCGAGAAATTGCGGGGCTGTCGGGAGAAGTTGAAGGAAAGTCTTTGAAGAGCGTTTGCCGCCGAAATCTGGCTTAAACGACGCTGCCTTTACCCTCTCCCCCCGCCGGCCGGGGTGAGAGGGTAGGGTGAGGGAGGCCTTCGAGCGGGTCTGCGGTCTCGCCCACCTCACCCTCCCCTCGCTACGCGATGGGCCTCTCCTGCTCCCCCCTAAAGGGCGGAGAGGGGCTCTTGTCCGCGCGGGAATATTCTTGTTGAGCTGGACGGCAGCCACACAATCGATCTCACGGTACGAGGCGGTAGCCGCCCGGCTCCGTCACCAGGATCTCGGCACGTGTCGGGTCGCGCTCGATCTTTTGGCGAAGGCGGTAGACATGGGTTTCCAGAGTGTGGGTCGTCACGCCGGCATTATAGCCCCATACCTCACCAAGAAGAGTGTCGCGCGTGATTGCCTGATCACCGGCGCGGTAGAGGTATTTGAGGATCGCCGTCTCCTTCTCGGTCAACCTCACCTTCTTGCGGCCGGTCGCATCGAGGAGGAGCTTGGCGCTGGGCCGGAAGGTATAGGGCCCGATGGTGAAAACTGCGTCGTCGCTATGCTCGCTCTGCCGCAAATGGGCGCGCAGCCGGGCCAGCAGCACGCCCAGGCGAAACGGCTTTGTCACGTAGTCGTCGGCGCCAGCATCGAGGCCGAGCACGGTGTCGGCATCACTGTCCGCCCCAGTCAACATGATGATCGGCACCTGCACCCCGGCACGACGCAGCAGTCCGCATAGCTCCCGCCCATCCATGTCGGGGAGCCCGACATCGAGCAGAATGGCGTCGAACCGCTCGGCGCTCGCCAGTCGTAACGCACAAGCCGCGCTGCCGCACTGGACGCTGGCGAATTCTTCATGCAACTCGAGCTGCTCTGTGAGCGATTGGCGCAACGCGCCATCATCGTCGACGATCAATATTCTACGACCAGCCCTCATCATTTCCCGCCCGATGGGGAAGTAGCGCGATCATTATGCGTCCAAATTGCTTTTTCCGTCCCCGTTTTCAAAAGCGGAAGGACTGCGAGACGATCCAGGACCTGTTCCCACCGTTCCGTCGCTTGCCGCCAATCGGGCAGGCGGCCACCCTCGGCGCGCGAGCCGGCCGCAAGACGCACGGCCAGCGCGGGTTCTGCGATCACCCGCCGCAGCGCTCGCGCCAGCGCCGGAGGGTCCCCAGCGGGAACCAGCAGCCCGGCCTCGCGGGGCACGGTCTCGGGAATTGCCCCCGCGGCGGTAGCAATGATCGGAAGGCCGTGCGCCATCGCTTCAGCAAAGGCCATCCCATAACCCTCGTGGAGGGACGGCAGCACGAAGAGGTCAGCCGCCCGATAGGCGCGCATCACCATTCGCGGCGGCTGCTCGCCGGCGAGAATAATGCGCCGACCGAGGCGGGCGGCGGATATCATGCGCCGTATCGATCTCGCATCGCGCGGGTCTCGGTCGAGCGAGCCGATGCACAGCATCTGCCAGTCGAGGTCGCGTATGCGCGCCAATGCCGCGACGAGGACTCGATGGCCTTTACGCGGGATCACGCTTGCCACACAGAGCAATGACCAAACCGGGCCGCGCCGCGGCCGCAAAGGCCGGTCGGGCTTTGCCGTGCCCGGCGGGATCACGATGATGCACTCGGGCGGGATGCCATAAGCCGCGACCCCGGCAGCCGTCCGTGTGCTGGGACAAACGACGCCGCGACAGTGTTGCAACGCGGCGGCCTCGAGCCACATGAGGCGCTCCGCCGCCGCGCGGGAAAGCCCGGTTTCCTCAGCGAGCGGATGATGGACCAGCGCGACCAGGCGCAGTCGGCGAAAGTGGGCTATGACCGCCTCTTCGAGATGGGGGAACGCGAGGCCGTCGAGTACCGTCGTGGTGCCCTCGGCAAGTTCGGCCAACGCCGCTTCACGATCATTGCCGGCAAGCTCGATGACCTTTACCGCGTACCCGCGGGACCGCAGGCCGTCGATGACGTGACGGTCGTAAAGATAACCGCCGGTCAGCTGGTCGAGCCTCCCCGGGACGACAAAGACGAGCTCGGTCATTCGAGCGCAGCATCGTAGGCGGCCCAGGCTACCGGGTTTTCACGCAGCACCACCTTCAGGCTGGCGATGTGCTCGGAGCCGAGCGCTCCCTCCTTGATCTGCCGCGCCAGCCGCCGATGAACTTCGCCGGCGAGAAACTCGGTCGTCGTGTTCCGGCCGCGGTATTCCTCAAATTCATCGAGGTTGCGGTACTCGAACTCGGCAACGACCGCCTTGAGTAGGTCTAGCGCACGGCCGATATCGCAGACGATCCCGTCGGCGTCGAGGGAAACACGACGCAGTTCGGCTTCGACCACATAAGTCGCGCCGTGCAGCCTCTGCGCCGGACCAAACACCTCGCCGGTCAGGCTATGGGCGATCATGAAATGATGACTGACGGTTATGCTGTACATGGCTAGTCGTACCGTAAGGTATGGCAGAGGATCCTGCCGATGAGGTCGCGAGCCGCGACATCAATGCGGGCAATGCGGTAAATTCGGTTTCGCCCGAGAGCAGGATATCGAATAGCGGGTCGCGCAGCAGCGAAAGCGCGAGGATAAGACGGCGCCGGAGCGGCCAGCGCTGGCGACGGACCGCGGCAACGGCGCCGACCTGTGACGAACGCAAGGTCAGGCGGCGCGAATGAAAGGCTCCGCCGAGTTCCAGCGGCACAATTCGGGTGCCATACCAGCTCATTTCGAGCACCGTCGCCTCGAAGCCGGCGATCGTCAGCGCGGTGGCGAGCCCGGCCGGTGAGCCGCTCGCGTGAACGACCAGATCGGCCTCGGGAGATGCCTTCTCGGGGGTCGCAAAATGGCAGCGAAAGGACGCGGCGATCGCTTCGCGCGTCGGATCAATGTCGATCAGCTCGACCGCGACGCCCGGCAATTGGGCCGCGAGCGCGGCGACAAGGCAGCCGACGACGCCGGCGCCGATCACCGCGATGCGGTCTCCCGGACCCGGCATCGCATCCCACATACCGTTGATCGCCGTCTCCATATTCGCGGCGAGCGTCGCACGCCGGTCCGGGACGACGTCGGGAACATCGACGACGGCCTCTCTCGGCACGATGAACCGGTCCTGATGGGGATGCAGGCAGAAGACCCGGCGTCCGAGCGCCTCGGCCGGACCGTCCTCGACAATTCCCACTGCCGAATAGCCGTATTTGACCGGCGCCGGGAAGTCGCCCTCCTGAAACGGACAGCGCATCCGCCGCCATTCGCTCTCCGGGACCCCGCCACGGAAAACGAGGCTTTCGGTGCCCCTGCTGATCGCGCTCCGCCGTGTCCGGATCAACAGCTCGCCGGGCTGCGGCGATCGCAACCGCTGCGCCCTGATTTCGCCCTGGCCCGGCGCCGTTACCCAAAACGCCCGTGCCTCAAGCATCGGAATAATTCCGGTCAAGGAAGGGTCTAACGGACGGCCGCTTGTTCATCCAGTCCCGGCAGGGCACGATCGCCAGATACACCGAACCCACTGATATGTCGACCGGGATCACCTCGCCTTCATCCTCGCCGCCGGCGCTCCTTTGCGAAGCGCGCTCGGTCTTCACGCGCTCTCTCGCGCTCGCGGCAATTTCGGCGCCGGCGCTTGGCGTTGCGATGGGCACCGGTCCCGCGCTGAGCGGCCTCGCGCTGTTCGCCGGCCTGCTCTTTGCCGTCGAGCGCGGGCTCGCCGCGCACCATCCTCATCCCCGGTTCGGCATGGCGAACCGGATCACGCTCGTAAGGGCGGCGATCGCCTGTCTGATAGCCGCACGAGCGATCGAGCCGGCACCGCTCGGCGCGCCGGAAAGGTGGCTCCTTGCCGCCATTGCCGGAGCCGCGCTGATGCTCGACGGTGCTGATGGATGGGCGGCCCGGCGCCAGGGATTGGCTTCCGCGTTTGGCGCGCGCTTCGACATGGAGGTCGATGCGTTTGCGATCCTCGTGCTCGCGATAACCGTAGTAAAGGCGCAGGCCGTTCCCTATTGGGTACTCGGGATCGGCGGCACGCGCTATCTCTACCTCGCCGCGGCCTTGGCCTTCCCGCTGTTGCGCCGCCCATTGCCGCCGCGGCGGATCGCCGATCGGCGGCGCAAAACGATTGCCGTCATCCAGAGCGTCGGCTTGACGATCGCTCTGGTGCCCGGGATTTTGTCGGGCTGGGCTGCAGCCATTTGCGCCGCGGCGCTCGGGCTCCTGGCCTATTCATTTGCCGCCGATATCGTCATTCTGCTGTCCACTCGGCCGCATAGGTGAGGTCGAATAAGGTTGCTGGCGCGAGCCGCGCCGCGCCCTATGATGCAGGGCGGCAAGGAGAAGACAGTGCTCGAGTTCAGGACGCCTGCACAGCCCGCCCTCGGCGAAGCGGTCACCGCCTTGCGCCGCGGAGAGCCCGTGCTGATCCGCGATGACGAGATCAACGTTATTGCCGTCGCCGCCGAGCTGGCGACAGAGGAAAACCTGCAGCGGCTGCGCGAAATCTCGCGGGCGCCGGCGCGGGTGGTTCTGACGCGCCGACGTGCCGTGGCGCTCGGTCTCGCCGCGCGGGACGAATTGTCCGGCGCCTTGACGATCTCCGTCTCGGACGAATTGCCCCCAGCGGTTATCCGCAACCTCGCCGATCCCGGAGCATCGCTCGGCGCGGAGCCACCCGGTTTTGGCCCCGAGCCCCTTCCCGCCAAAGGCGGTGCCCTCGCCGCAGTCGCTTTGGCAAAGCTTGCGTCGCTGCTGCCGGCAGCGCTCGTCTTGCGCGCCGGCAAGAGCGAGGCAGTGCTGTTTGCACGCCGCGGAGATTTCGCCGTCATCGATGCCGCCGCCGTCTTCAAGCGTGACGCAGCCACTGCCGGCCTCGAACGCGTCGCCGAGGCGCGCGTCCCGCTCGCCGATGCCGAAAATGCGCGTCTGATCGCATTTCGCCCGCGTGACGGCGGCCTCGAACATCTCGCGATCCTGATCGGGTCGCCCGATCCCTCAGCGCCGGTTTTGGTGCGGCTGCATTCGGAATGTTTTACCGGCGACCTGCTCGCCAGTCTGCGCTGCGACTGCGGCGACCAGCTGCGCGGCGGGATCGCGGCGATCGGGGCGGCTGGCGGTGGGGTATTGCTTTACCTGGCGCAGGAAGGACGCGGCATCGGGCTCGTCAACAAGCTGCGCGCCTATCGGCTGCAGGATGCCGGTTTCGATACACTGGACGCCAACGAGCAGTTGGGGTTCGACGCCGACGAGCGGGTCTACCTCCCCGCTGCGGAAATGTTGCGGCAGCTCGGTTTCGGCACCGTTCGGCTCCTGACCAACAACCCGGACAAAGTGATTGCGCTCGAACGCTACGGCATCCGTGTCGCCGAGCGCGTGCCGCACGTCTTCCCGTCAAACGGCCACAACGAGCGGTATCTCCGCACCAAAGCAACCCGCAGCGGCCATTTCCTCTAGCTCTAAACTCTAGAGTCGATGTCCCGTGCCGCGGGCACCGAAGATTGCGGTGCCGACACGGACATGGGTGGCGCCGAAACGGATCGCCTTCTCGAAATCGGCGCTCATGCCCATGCTGAGGACCTGGAGGTCGTTGCGCCGGGCGATTTCGCGCAATAACGCGAAATGCGGGGCTGGTTCCTCGTCGAGCGGCGGCACGCACATCAGCCCGATGATCGGGAGGTTGAGCCGCTCCCGGCACTCGAAGATGAACCCGTCCGCATCGGCCGGCATGATGCCGGCCTTTTGCGGCTCCTCCCCGATGTTCACCTCGATCAGGCAGGGTGGCCGGCGACCGGTATGCTCCAGCTCCCTGGCCAGGGCCTGCGCGATACGCAGCCGATCGACGCTCTCGATCACATCGAACCCCGCGACCGCGTCGCGCACCTTGTTCGTCTGCAGAGGGCCGATCAGGTGCAGGGCGAGGTCGGGAAATTCCTCGCGCAGCTCCGGATATTTCGCCTGCGCCTCCTGCACCCGGTTCTCGCCGAACACGCGATGGCCCGCCATCAGCGCGTGCCGCACACTGGCCGCCGGATGGGTCTTGCTGACAGCGACGAGCGTTACGCCTTCGGGCGCCCGGTCCGCCGCCCGTGCCGCCGCCGCGATCCGCTCCCGAACGGCCGCGAGATTGGCCGCGATAACCCCTTCCATAGCAGCTCCATTCCTGGCAAAGATCGCCCGATGTCGGTCACTCATTACCGCGCCTCGGCCGCCCTTGCCGCAAGTCTTTCGTTGGCGCTCGCCGCCTGCGCGCCGAGCCCCCCGGCTGAGCAGGCGCATGGACAACCAAGCGCGACCGAGACTCAGAAGGCGGCATCGAGCGAGCCCGAGGGCATTGACACCGAAGCGACGATCTGGACGGTGCTCGGCCTCGCCAAGAAGGAATCCGTCAAGGATCCGGGGCCGCAAACCGGCCGGACGGTAAGCCCGATTCTGTGGCAAGCGGCGCACGACACGCTCGATTTCGTCAAATACGCCTCGGAAGATCCGCTGACCGGCTCGATCGTCACCGACTGGTACTCGCCGCCGGGAAACCCGAATCTCCGGTACCGGGTCAATGTCTTCATCCTGTCCCGGGCGTTGCATTCCGATTCGCTGACCGTAACGGTCGATCGGCAGGAACGTTCAGCGGACGGACAGTGGGCCGAGACCACGATCGCGAGACAGGTCGAGACCGATCTCGAGAACGCGATCCTCAGCCGGGCGCGGCAACTGAAGCGCGCCTGGACGCCGGCGCCGAGTTGAAAATGCCGTCCTCGGAGGCAGCCAAACCGGCTTGCAGGCCGGCCTAAGCGTGGCCAGATCCCTAACCATGTCGCGATACAATTTCCGCCAAAGCGAAGCAAAATGGCAGCGCATCTGGCGTGAGCGGCGGCTCTTCGAGGTCGCCGTCGAGCCCGGTCGGCCGAAATACTATGTCCTGGAAATGTATCCCTACCCCTCGGGCAAGCTCCACGTCGGCCACGTGCGCAATTACACGATCGGAGACCTGGTCGCCCGCTATCGGCGAGCGCAAGGGTTCAACGTGCTTCACCCGATGGGATGGGACGCGTTCGGCTTGCCCGCGGAAAATGCGGCGATGGCCGAAAACATCCATCCGGCGATTTGGACCCGCGAGAACATCAGAACGATGCGGGCCCAACTCGAGCGCATGGGGTTCGGTTACGACTGGTCGCGCGAGATCGCGACCTGCCACCCGGACTTTTACCGCCACCAGCAGAAGATCTTCCTCGACTTCCTCGCGGCCGGTCTCGCCTATCGCAGGGCAGCCTGGGTCAATTGGGACCCTGTCGAGCACACGGTGCTCGCCAACGAGCAGGTGATCGACGGTCGCGGCTGGCGATCCGAGGCGATTGTCGAAAAGCGGCTCTTGGCGCAATGGTCCCTGCGCATCACCGCCTTTACCGAGGAGCTGCTCGACGCCATCGGGGACCTCGAGCGGTGGCCCGAGCGCGTGCGGCTGATGCAGGAGAACTGGATCGGCCGCTCGGAAGGGGCGCGCGTCTTCTTCTCGATCACCGGCCGGGACGAGCGCATCGAGGTCTTCACGACCCGGCAGGACACGCTCTTTGGCGCCTCCTTCCTGGCGCTCTCGCCGAACCATCCGCTGGCCTTGCGCCTCGCCGAAAACGACCCGGGACTGGCCGCCTTCATCGCCGAATGCAACCGCATGGGCACCAGCGAGGCGATAATCGAGACCGCGGAGAAGCGCGGCTACTCGACCGGTTTGGAGGCGGTGCATCCCTTTGATGAGAGCCGGCACGTTCCCGTCTATGTCGCCAATTTCGTGCTGATGGAGTACGGCACCGGCGCCATTTTCGGGTGCCCGGCGCATGATCAGCGCGACCTGGAATTTGCCCGCAAATATCGGCTGCCGGTGATTCCCGTTGTGCTGCCGCCGGGCGCGGATCCGGCGGCCTTCAAGATCGGCGATACCGCCTATGTCGACGACGGGATTTTGATCAATTCCGCTTTCCTCGACGGCCTCTCGGTCGCGGAAGCAAAGCGGGCCGCCGGCGAGCGGCTCGAAAAGCTCGGGCTTGGCGAACGGACGACGGTTTACCGGCTGCGCGACTGGGGGGTTTCGCGCCAGCGCTACTGGGGCTGCCCGATCCCGGTCATCCATTGCCGGGTTTGCGGCATCGTACCAGTGCCGGAGAGCGACCTGCCAGTCGAGTTGCCGGAAGACGTTACCTTTGATGTCCCCGGTAATCCGCTGGATCACCATCCGACTTGGAAATTTGCCGATTGCCCGCGCTGCGGCGGGGCGGCCCAGCGCGAGACCGACACGCTCGACACGTTTTTTGATTCGTCCTGGTATTTCCTGCGCTTCTGCTCGGCTCGCGCGCCGGTCGCGTTCGACCGCGAGGCGGTCGAGTACTGGATGCCGGTCGATCAATATATCGGCGGTATCGAGCACGCAGTTCTCCACCTGCTCTACTCGCGGTTCTTCACCCGCGCCTTAAAGCAATGCGGCTATCTCGATCTTGACGAGCCGTTCGCCGGTCTGTTCACGCAAGGGATGGTCTGCCACGAGACCTACCAGGGCGAGATCGGAAACTGGCTCTTTCCCGAAGAAGTAGAGCATGACGACGAGGGTCGTATCGTCGACTTGGCCGGCCGGCCGGTTACGCCGGGCCGGCACGAAAAAATGAGCAAGTCCAAAAAGAACGTCGTCGGTCTCGACGCGATCGTCGATACCTACGGCGCCGACACGGCGCGCTTCTATCTGTTGTCCGACAGCCCGCCGGAACGCGATCTCGAATGGACCGAGACCGGCATCGAGGGGATCTGGCGCTACGTCAACCGACTCTGGCGGATGGTCAGCGAACCTCCCGTTCCATTGGCGATACCCGGATCCCCGATGCCCTCCTCATTATCGCCGGCTCTCGACGTGACTCGCCGGGCAACGCACAAGACGATTGCCGCGGTAACCGACGATCTGGACAAATTCCGCTTCAATCGTGCCGTCGCGCGGATCCGCGAGTTGACCAACACGCTCGAAGAGCTACCGTCGTCCGAGCCCGGCGCACCGGCGGTGCTTCGCGAGGGTCTGGAAACCCTGGCCCGGCTGCTCGGACCGATGATGCCCCATCTCGCCGAGGAGATGTGGCAGACCCTCGGCGGCGGCGGCCTGCTGGCCGATCAGCCATGGCCCGCCGCCGATCCACAGCTGACGCAGGACGAGCAAGTGACGATCGCCATCCAGGTCAACGGCAAGCTGCGCGGCACGCTCGAAATCGCGCGGGATATGGACAAGGCTGCTGTCGAGAACGCCGCCCTGGAGTTACCGCAGGTGCTGCGCTGGCTCGAAGGCAGACCGCCGCGCAAGGTCATCGTCGTACCGAACCGCATCGTCAATATCGTTGCGTGAATTTACCCTCAGCCCGACCCTCTCCGCGCAAGCGGGGCGAGGAAGAAGCTTTCGAATCCCTTCGCCCTGCGTGAGCGGGGGAGGGTTAGAGTGAGGGGCACGCTGAAGCGCCGCGTGCTGCTCACAATCGCGCTCGGCTTGCCGCTGGCGCTCTCGGGGTGCGGCTGGGCGCCACTCTACGGCGAGGCCGCGAGCGGGCCGGCAAGCGAGGAGTTGCGCGCGATCCATGTCGATCCGATCGCCGAACGCATTGGCCAGCGGCTGGAGATTGCATTGCGCAACTCGCTCAATCCGACCGGCGAGCCGACCCCCGAACGCTATCGCCTGCAGACGACGCTATCTACGTCTCTGTCCAATCTTGGCATTGAATCGCAGGGTCTGGCGTCGCTCGGCAAGCTCGACGTTTACGCGACCTACACACTGATCGACAACAAGAGCCACAAGGTCCTGCTGGTAAATTCGGTGCACGTCGCAAATTCCTTCGATCTCAATCCGAACCAGTATTCGACCGTCGTTGGCGAAGACGATACCGCAGTTCGCAGTGCCGCCGAACTCGACCAGGAGATCGTGACCCGGCTTGCTCTTTTCATGGAGCGCCGGCTCGCCGAGCAGCCCCCGGCGCCGAGCTGAGCTGAGCGATTGTGAGGCTCGCCCCGTCGCGGATTGCCGCGTTCCTGCAGCGGCCTGATCCCGAAATTCGCGCCGTGCTGCTGTACGGCCCGGATGAAGGGCTGGTGCGCGAGCGCGCCGAAGCGGTGGCGCGTTCGGTCTGTCCCGACCTCAGAGATCCGTTTCGCGTCGCCGATCTGACGGGGGCTGCGCTCGCCGCCGATGCCGCGCGGCTCCCCGACGAAGCCGCCCAGCTGAGCCTTACAGGGGGCCGGCGTGTGGTCCGCGTGCGCGGCGCCGGCGACGCGCTCGCCAAGCTGTTTGCGGAGTTTCTGGAGAGCACACCCGGCGAGGCCCTGGTCGTCGTCGAAGCGGGCGAGCTGCCGTCCCGCTCGGCGCTGCGGCGAGCGTTTGAAGCGGCGCGGTCGGCCGTCGCGATCGGCTGCTATCCCGATACGCCGCGCGAGCTGGCGGCGGTGATCCGCGAGACCCTGGCGGCGCATCGGGTGAGCGCTAGCCGCGACGCCGGCCAGTTCCTGGTCGAGCACCTCGGGGGCGACCGGCTGCTCACGCGCTCGGAGCTCCAAAAGCTCACGCTCTATGCCGGCGAAGGCGGCAGGGTCGAGCTCGAAGATGCACGGCTCTCGGTCAGCGACACTGCGGCGCTCGAGTTGGACGATGCGGTCATGGCCGCAGCTGAAGGCGATCCCGCGCGGGTCGAACGCGTGCTCGGCCGGGTCTTCCAACAGGGGGAGTCACCGGTTTCGATAATTCGCGCATTGCTGCGCCACCTGCACCGGCTGCATGTGCTGACCGCCCGGATCGCGGGCGGCGCAAGCATCGACGACGTGTTGCGCACGTCGCGCCCGCCAATCTTCTTCAAACAGGAAGACAGCTTCCGGCGCCAGCTTGGCCTATGGACCGAGGGACGGCTGCGCCCGCAACTCGACCGGATCGCCAACGCCGAACTCAATATGAAGACCACCGGCCTCCCCGCCGAGACGATCTGCCGGGAAGCGATGCTGGCGGTAGCCCAGGCCGTTTGGAAGCGCCGCTAAGCGCAAGCCTACCTGACGGTTTCGGCAGCCTTTCGCAAAGACCTGTCAAGGGTTAAAATTGCCAGTTGGCAGCGAAAGATGGCCAGCCGGCAATTTTCAGGAGGAAATTATGGCAGTTGCGAGCGTCACAAAGATCACTGCCGCTTCATCCGAGGGCTTCGATGCCGCCGTACGGGAGGGATTGGCACGAGCCAACCGTACCTTGCGCGGCATTACCGGCCTTCACGTCGTCGAGCACAAGGCTAGCGTCGAGAACGGAAAGATCGATGAGTACCGCGTCACCATTGAGGTGACCTTCATACTCGAAGACTGAACCGGCTCATTTTCAGCCGCCGCGCAACAGGCTCAGCACGCGGTCGAGCTGGTCGAGGCTCGCATAGTGCAGCGTCAGCGCGCCGCCGCGCTTTTTCGGTTCGAGGGTGACCCGCAGCCCTAGGGCAGCGCCGAGTTCGCGCTCGAGCGCCAGCGTGTCGGCGGCGCGCAGGCGAGGCTTCGGAAATGGCGCGGTAGAGCGGCGCTGGACGAGCCGTTCGGTGGCGCGCACGTTGAGCCCGCGGCGCACCACTTCCGCGGCGACCGCCGCCGGATCCGGCGCGGCGAGTAGCGCGCGGGCATGCCCGGCCGACAATTCGCCGTCATCGAGCCTGCGGTGCACCGAAGCCGGCAGCGACAGCAGCCGCAGCGTGTTAGCGACATGGCTGCGGCTCTTGCCGACGGCCTCGGCAAGACTAGCCTGGGTGCGGCCGAACTCCTCCATCAACCGGCGGTAGGCCTCCGCTTCCTCGAGCGCGGACAGATCCTCGCGTTGCAGGTTCTCGACCAGCGCGATTTCCAACGCGTCCGAATCCATGAGCGGGCGGACGATGACCGGGACTTCGTGCATGCCGACGCGCTGCGCGGCGCGCCACCGCCGCTCGCCGGCAATCAGCTCGAAGGCCGTCTCCTCATCGGCTACCGGCCGGACCAGCAACGGCTGGATGATGCCCTTTTCGCGGATCGACTGAGCGAGCGCATCGAGCTCGGCCTCGCCAAAGCGCCGACGCGGCTGGAATGCGCCGGGACGGATCAGCTCGATCGGCACGCGCCGCTGCGGCGCCGGATCCGCGGACGAGCCGCCCTCGGTCTCGCCGAACAGGGTTGCGAGTCCACGGCCGAGTTGACGGCGCCGCGCCCGCTCGCTCATCGTGGAACCCCTTCGCTGCGGCGCAGCACTTCGGCGGCGAGCCGGATATAGGCCTGGGCGCCAGCGCAGCTGTGATCGTAGACCAATACCGGCTTGCCGTGCGATGGGGCTTCGGCAATGCGCACATTGCGCGGAATCATCGTGTCGAACACTCTGGCGCCGAAATGACCGCGCACATCCGCGGCGACCTGGTCGCTGAGGTTGTTGCGCTGGTCATACATAGTCAGCAGCACGCCCTGCAGATCGAGCCGGGGATTGAGCGCGCGCTGCACCCTCTCGATCGTGCGCATCAATTGGCTGAGCCCCTCCAATGCATAGAATTCGCATTGCAATGGCACCAATACCGAATCGGCGGCGACCAGCGCATTGATCGTCAGCAAGTTCAATGACGGCGGGCAGTCGACCAGCACCTCGTCATAATCGCGAACCCGGCTGCGGATCGCCCGGCTCAACAGGAATTCGCGCCGCTCGCGGGCCGCCAGCTCCAATTCGGCACCGGCCAGATCCTGCGATGCGGGGATCATCGCCAGCCGCGGGATATTGGTCGTTACGACTGCCTGATCGAGCTCGGCCTCGCCGAGGATCAGCTCATAGCTGGTCGCGGCACGCGCCGGCCGCTCGATGCCGAGACCGGTACTGGCGTTGCCTTGCGGATCGAGATCGATCAGCAATACGCGATGTTCCACAGCCGCCAGTGCGGTTGCAAGATTGATTGCGGTCGTCGTCTTGCCGACACCGCCCTTCTGATTGGCGAGCGCGATGATCCGGGCGCGGCGCGCGGCCGGCACGGCGCGCGGCTCGGCCTCAAGCCTGGCGAGGCTCACGGGCAACCTGTTGCAAGCGAAGAACGACCCCCCGCCGATCGGACAGGCTTTGTTCGACCGACACATTCATTGTCCAGGCTTTGCGTGCCAGGGTCAATTCCTCGTTGAACCGCTCGCCTTTGGGAAAGAGGCAAAGACTATGAGGCTCCAGAAACGGAGCGGCCAAATCGAGCAACCGGTCGAGCGGCGCACAGGCCCGCGCGGTCACGACATCTACAGCATGCGGCGGCACTGCCTGTATGCGGCATGGCCGAATTGTGACTTCCGCCCCGGCGACACGCGCCGCCTCACGCAGAAACGCGGCTTTTCGCGAATCCGCCTCGACCAGCTCGACACTGCGGACGCCGAGGACCGCCAGCACAAGCCCCGGCAGCCCGGCGCCGCTGCCGAGATCGATCAGGGTTCGCGCCGAGCTCGGGATGAAACGATAAAGCTGCGCCGAATCGAGAATATGCCGCCGCCAAAGATCGGGAAGGGTGTCGCGGCCGACGAGGTTGATTCGCGCCGACCACCGAGTCAGCAAATCGGAATAAGTCTCCAGCCGCGCGAGTGTTTCACGTGAAACAGCGACGAGCTCGGCAAACCCTTCGGGCCCGAGCGGCGGCGTCACGCCGCCTCGCCCTCACCCGCTTCGCTCCGCTCATCACCCTCTCCCGCAGTGCGGGAGAGGGGCTCCAAGGAAATCAGCTCGTCAGCTCCTCTCCCGCACCGCGGGAGAGGGGGGACCAAGCCTGAATGGGCTTGGTGGGTGAGGGTATCGCCGCCGCGGCGCTTGACGTGCTTCAATAACGCAACCAAAGCCGCCGGGGTCACGCCGGAGATCCGTGCGGCGGCGCCCAGGGTGGCCGGGCGCGCCACAGCGAGCTTGCCGCTGATCTCGCGCGACAGGCTGCCGACCGCGGAATAATCGAGGTCGGCGGGAAGTAACAGCTCCTCGTCGCGTCGGAAGGAGGCAATGTCCCGTTCCTGGCGTTCGAGATAGCCGGCATAGCGGGCGTCGATCTCCAGCTGCTCCTCGATCTCCGGCGTCACCGAGCCGAGCTCCGGCCAAACCGCGGCGAGACGCGCGAGGTCGACGCCGGGATACGCCAACAGCTCCGCGGCATTGCGGGCAATGCCGTCCTCGTTGACCATGATCCCGTGGCGCTTCAGTGCGGGGGGCGTCATGCGCAACTCGGCGAGTTGTCGGCGGGCCTCATCGAGCGCCGCCATTTTCGCCTTAAAGCGCCTTTCGCGCTCTTGGCCGACCGCGCCCAGCCGGATGCCGATCGGCGTCAGCCGCTGGTCGGCATTGTCCGCCCGTAACGTGAGCCGGTACTCGGCGCGCGAGGTGAACATCCGGTACGGCTCGGTGGTGCCGCGGGCGACCAGGTCGTCGATCAGCACGCCGATATAGGCGTCCGCGCGGTCGAGCACGAGCGGCTCTGTTCCGCCCGCCGCGAGCGCGGCGTTGAGACCGGCGACGAGGCCCTGCGCCGCCGCCTCCTCATAGCCGGTCGTGCCGTTGATCTGGCCCGCAAGGTAGAGCCCGGGGACCCGCCGCGTCTCGAGGCTCGGGTAAAGCTCGCGCGGATCGACGAAATCGTACTCGATCGCATAGCCGGGGCGCCGCATCACGGCCCTTTCGAGCCCGGGGATCGTTCGCAGCATCGCCTCCTGCGCCTCGCGCGGCAGCGAAGTCGAGATGCCGTTCGGATAAATCGTGTCGTCGTCGAGCCCCTCCGGCTCCAGAAAGATCTGGTGCCGCTCGCGCTCCGCAAAGCGCACGACCTTGTCCTCGATCGAGGGGCAATAACGCGGGCCGACACTGGTGATCTGCCCCGAATACATCGGCGAGCGGTCGAGATTGGCGCGAATGACGGCATGCGTCGCCGGGGTCGTCGCGGTGATGTGGCAGACGACTTGCGGCGTCTCGATGCGTTCGGTCATGAACGAGAATGGCGGCGGCGGGTCGTCGCCTGGCTGCACATCGAGCCCCGCCCAATCGATCGTGCCGCCGTCGAGCCGCGGCGGCGTGCCGGTCTTGAGCCGCCCGAGTGCAAAGCCGTGGCGGGCGAGGGTTTGCGACAGGCCGAGCGACGGCTTTTCCCCGACGCGGCCCGCCGGGATTTTTTTGTCGCCGATGTGGATGAGGCCATTGAGAAAGGTGCCGGTGGTCAATACGACGCGTCCCGCCGCAATGCGCCTGCCGTCGCCGAGCGCGAGCCCGCAGACATGCCCGCCGGCATCGAGCAAGAGATCCTCGGCCGCCCCCTCTATAATGTCGAGTTGCAGCGTGTCCGCCAGCAGTTCGGCGACGGCGCGGCGATATAGCTTGCGGTCGGCCTGGGCGCGCGGACCGCGCACCGCTGCGCCTTTGCTGCGGTTCAGGATGCGGAACTGTATCCCGGCGCGATCGATCGCCCGGCCCATAATGCCGTCGAGCGCATCGATCTCGCGCACCAGATGGCCCTTGCCGAGCCCGCCGATCGCCGGATTGCAGGACATCTCGCCAATCGTCGCCCGCTTGTGCGTCAGCAACAGCGTATGCGCCCCGATTCGAGCCGCGGTCGCCGCCGCCTCGCACCCGGCATGCCCTCCGCCCACCACGGCAACGTCATAGGACGCGAAAGGTTGGTTCATGGCCGAGGAATGTATGGAGCGAGGCGGGGACTGTCGAGGTTTCACGTGAAACACGAATCATACGCAAAGCGTCTCGCGACCCGAGGCACAAGGTTGAGATCAGATCGCCGATGCTCTGCGCGATGCCTCCCGCGTGATCGAAAACGAAGAGCCTTACCCTGCACGTCTGCTCGTGACCCAGGCTGTGCGAAAACGGCTGGTCGCGAGGTGTCTACCGGCCATGAGTGTCTGCGGTGCCGATCGCAGTAGTCCGCAGTGCCAGCTGCTATGGTGGCTCGAACGGCGCGGGTGCGTGCTGTCTGCACTTCGAACGGTGGAACCGCGTTAGAGGCGACATTCTCACAGCCGAGGCTACGTCTTGATCGCTGCAATCAGCGGTCCGGGCCCCATGATGTTGATGACGCGCGTGAGATTGTAAGCGAGGACGTGGAGCGCCATCTCGGTGGCCACGCGTGGCAGCCTTTTCATCAGGAAGTGGGTTGCTCCCATCCGCGCCTTGAGCGTCCCGAACGGATGCTCGACCGTTTCGCGCCGCTGGCGCATCTTTTCCGGGTGCTCGTCGAGCCGGCGCTGCACGGCTTCGAGAACATGCTCATGCTCCCAGCGCGTGATCCGTCGTTCCTTGCTGGGGGTGCAGCTGTGCTTGATGGCGCAGCTCTGGCAGGCATTGGTCCAGTAGCGGCGCAGGACCAACCCGTTTTCCTCGTTCGTGTAGTGATAGGCGAGTGTTTCACCAGCCGGGCAGATGTAGACATCCTCGTCAGCCACGTAGCGGAAGTCCTGCTTGCCAAACCGCCCATCTGCCTTGGCGTTCGAGGTCATCGGCTTTGGCAACGTGACTGTAATGCTCGCCTTCTCGCACGCCAGGATCTCCGCGCTGTTGAAGTAGCCCCGGTCGGCAACGACATCGAGGCTCTCTGTCTCGAGCGCGTCTTTCGTCTGCTTGGCCACGCCGGCGAGTTGCGACCGGTCGTTGCCGACATTGGTCACCTCGTGCGTGACGATCAGATGATGCTTGGTGTCGACGGCCACCTGCACGTTGTAACCCACGACGCCCGAGCCTCGGCCGCTTGTGGCCATCGAACGCGCATCAGGGTCAGTAAGCGATATCTGCTGGTCCGGCGTGGCTAGCATCTGCACATCGAGTGCCTTCAGCCGCTGCATCTCTTCTTCCAGCTTTGCGAGCTTCTCTTTGAGGCGAGTGGACTTCGTCGTGCGCGCCAGCGAAGGCTCCTGCCGGTCTGCGCTATCGAGTTGGTGCAAATAGCGCGCGACGCTCTCCTCGATCTGCCCCATTCGCCGCTGCATTTTGGCGCGCGTGAAATTCTTGTCCCGATTATTGACTGCCTTGAACTTGCTGCCGTCGATCGCGACGCCAGCTTCGACGAAGAGGCCCATGGTGCGGCAGAGCACAACAAACCGGCTGCAAACCTGGCGGATAGCTAGGCCGTTGTCCTTGCGGAAATCGGCGATCGTCTTGTGATCAGGAACACGACGTCCCGTCAGCCACATCACCTCTACGTTGCGCCCGGCCTCGCGCTCAAGCCGTCGGCTCGACTGGACCCGGTTCAGATAGCCGTAAACGTAAAGCTTCAAGAGGACCGAGGGATGATAAGAAGGTCGCCCTGTCGCCTTCGGATCTACCCCGCCGAAATCGAGCGCACCGAGATCAAGCTTCTCGACAAACACGTCGATTACACGAACCGGGTTGTCCGCGTCGATCCAATCATCCAGGCATTCGGGAAACAACGTCGACTGCCCACGATCCACCCCCTCGACGAAACGCTTCATCGCGACCTCCCCCCGAAAATCGCGTCACGATTTTATCATGCCAGGCGTTTTCACACAGCCTGGACCCCAAGCGGAACTCGCCTGCTCTTGAGGCATCCGCTATGTCATCGCCACTTTCCGCCCTGAGGAAAGTAACTTGAAATCGAGACCGAACAGATAATGACGTCGGTTTTCCTGGGCTGCGCTCCTGATAATGGTTTAACGAGGAACAAATAAGCAGTCTACCCTGGTAGACCTTTCACTCCCATTACCACCAGTGGTGACTGGGGCTCAAGCGGGTTTCGATTACTTCGCTTTCGGATGACATCATCCGCCGCACTGGCCGCGTCCGCTTCGACCGGCGGGGTTTCGTGAGCCCGGCCGCAATCGTGCTGACGGTCGCTCAAAATCGGGAGCCGAGGTGGCCTATGCCAAGATCGTGATCAACTGGGGCGGTTTTCGCGTCTTGTTCGGGTATGTCGTACGCGATACCCTAGGTTCGCACTGTGCGCGCGCAACTTCGCGTGGACGTCAAGAAATAGATTTCTGACGCGCTATAAGCGATATCGCGAGGAGGAAACGAAATGACGCTATCTCCCGGAGCCAGAGCAAGTGTCCTGGCAGGAGCCGTATTGGCCGGATCGTGCTCTGCTGCTATGGCTGCGACTTGCGAGAGTCTGCTGACCGCCAAACTCCCTAATGTCACGATCACGACTGCCGAATCGGTTCCTGCCGGCACCTATCAACCGCCAGGGAGTGCCACGGCTTTCACCAACCTGCCGGCGTTTTGTCGCGTCACGGCGAACGTAAGCCCAGTGCCCGATTCTTCAATTGGAATCGAGGTTTGGCTGCCCACGACCACCTGGAACGGCAGATACCAGCAGGTCGGCAATCATGGCTGGGGAGGCGTTATCCAATGGGGTGAGATGGCCCCGCAACTTCAGTTGGGCTTCGCCACCGGCGCCACCGACGACGGCCACGGTGGCCCCGGCGGCTTCAATGTCAGTTGGGCATTCGGGCATCCTGCTAAGATCGATGATTTCGCGTGGCGCGCCGTTCACGAATTGGCGGTAAACGCGAAGCTCCTCATAGCCGCCTTTTATGGCAGGCATCAAAGCACCGCATATTTCAACGGCTGCTCGGACGGAGGCCGGGAAGGCCTTCGTGAAGCGCATGATTTCCCTGACGACTTCGATGGTATTCTCATTGGAGGCACCGCATCTTATTGGACGCACGCGGC
Source organism: uncultured Alphaproteobacteria bacterium (assembly GCA_963730745.1). Lineage (GTDB taxonomy): Bacteria > Pseudomonadota > Alphaproteobacteria > ATCC43930 > CGMCC-115725 > AP-15. The sequence continues at coordinate 333,575 of CAVSTA010000028.1, read as the reverse complement.
TACCGAGCAGCTTTTTATGTCAATAAATCTCAAGAATAGCGGCATCCAAGGGACAAGCGGCGCAGCAATCCTGACACTTGCTCAGAATGCGGCGACAAGGGCGTGCGGCGAGGTCCTCGGTGGAGTGGCCGACGGCTTGATCATCGACCCAGAGCGCTGCCATTGGAATCCATACGCGCTTGTTTGCAAGGCAGGGCAGGATCCGAGCACATGCATCACGCCGGCTCAAGCTGCCGCCATCAAGGCAAATGAGCAGACCTTGCGCGACCCAGTAACCGGTCGGTATGTGTTCTCGGGAATGTCGCTTGGATCAGAATTTGACCAGATCAGATTTGGCTATAATAACAGTCTTGCCCCATTTGGCATCAGCAACTACCAGCTTGCCTTGAACGATCCTACTTGGGACGGCTCGACATTCAACCTGCACACTGACCTGCCTACGCTCGATCAAGTGCTCGGCGTGATGAACCTGACCGATCCGGATCTTCTTCCCTTCGCCGCCACCGGTGGAAAGCTGATCCAGTGGCACGGCTGGGACGACGCCGCTTTTACGCCCGGTTGGACGACAAAATATTACGAAGAGGTCGTCACCGACACTGGTCGCGGTGATTTGAAGCGTGTCCAGGACTTCTACCGGCTGTTCATGCTGCCAGGTGTTGGACATTGCGGCACGGGGATCGGGCCAGACGATATTGGCGCTGAAAATCAGACGGCTGTTTCCCCCGACCCCGAGCATGACGCGGTCACCGCATTGCTGGATTGGGTCGAGCATGGCGTTGCCCCCGAAAAATTCATTGCAACAAAATTCAACACCGTTGACGTTCCGAGTTCGGGGATACAAATGCAACGTCCCATTTGCCCCTATCCCGCTCAGGCGATTTGGAATGGGTCGGGGAATACTAACGAGGCGAGCAGCTTCCATTGCGGCAACCCCTCACCAAGTTTCGACGGCAATCCTCACTCTGACAACTGATCTGATTCGCCCGCCGCCTCATAAAGCTTGGCCGCCGGTCGCGCGCGGAGGTCGACGCCATGATGGCGCGCCCGCTCGTGCTCTTTCTTTCACAAATGGCCTAAAAGACGCGACCGTTAATTGGCTGCAACCTAGTCTGGGAGGACGGGCAAACACCCAGGAAGACGGAATGAAAAGACAGCATCTGAGACAGCTTCGACGCAAGATGGACTATAGAATTTTTGGAGCGATGCTCGCGGCGGGATTGGCGATGGTGTCCGTCCCCGCCGCGGCACAGGACCGTTCCCCGAGGTGCGCACCGACAACGGCCCCGTCATGGGGACGGTCCAGGGCGAGACGGCGGCGTTTCTCGGCATTCCCTATGCGGCACCACCGGTGGGCGATCTGCGGTTCCGTCCACCGCAGCCTCACGCGCGGTGGAGCACGCCGCTTTCTGCCACGACGCCCGGAAGCCCCTGCCCGCAACTCCTGAACGCGTCGAAGAGCAACCAGGCCAGCACCAACGAGGGCTGCTTGTACCTCAATGTCTGGGCCAAACTCTGGGGCAGAGGCGGCGATGAGGGCCTACGCCCGGTGATGGTCTGGGTGCATGGCGGCGGCTTCCAATTTGGCAGCGGGTCGCTGCCCTACTACAATGGTGCGCTGCTGGCCGGCTTACGTGATGTCGTCGTGGTCACCATCAATTATCGGCTTGGCGCCCTCGGCTTCCCTGACGGCCCCGGCGCTGGATGCGGAAAGCCCGACCCATACCTCCGGCAATTACGGTATCGAGGATCAGCAGGCGGCACTGCGCTGGGTTCACGACAACATCGCCGCCTTCGGCGGCGATCCTCACAATGTCACGTTCTTCGGTGAGTTCGGGCGGAGGCATTTCGGGAGAATATGCGCTGGTCTCACCGGGCACCAGCGGCCTGTTCGAACGCGTGATCATCCAGAGCGCCGCTGACAATGGCAGTGCCCCGACGCTGGCCGCATCTGAAACCGGCTTCAGCGCCGGCATCATCGCCAAAGCCGGGTGCAGCACGGCGAGCGATGTCGCTGCTTGCATGCGGGCGGTTCCGGCCGCGAACCTGCTCTCCTCGATGGGGCTCAGTCCCACCAATGCCGGCCCGGTCGTGGACGGCGTCGTCATTCCGGATCAGCCGATCAACCTGCTGAACGCCGGCCGGTTTCATCGAATCCCGACGATCATCGGCAGCACGCATGATGAATACACCGCCCTGGTCTGGCCGCTGGAAATACCGCCCAACCCGCCATTGAGCGCGGCTGCCTATGCTGGCGTGATCGCCAGCGCCTATGGCAACAACGCGCCCGCGATCCTCGGCGAATACCCCGCCAGCGCCTATCAGAGCCCGATCCAGGCTCTCGCCGCGGCGGAGACCGACGGCAACATCGCCTGTCCCACCGATCAGGCGCGCCACGCCCTGGAGCGCTACGTGCCGGTGTACGGCTACGAGTTCAACGAACCCGATCCCGCCCAAGGTTCCCTGCTGGGCCCTCCCGTGCCCGGCCTGACCTACGGCGTCTATCATACCTCCGATGTGCCCTACGTGTTCGGCTTTTCGGCACCCGACGGCGCGCCATTGACCGGCAAGGACGTGGCGCTGTCGCAGAAGATCATGGTGTACTGGAGCGATCTCGCCGACAGCGGCAATCCCAACCGGCCACGGGGCGACCGCGTCGGGCCTTATTGGCCCGATTACAGCATTAGCCACACGCTGCTGTCGTTGCAGGACACGCCGAGCAAGCTGGCGGAGAGCGCGTTCGAGCAGGAGCACCATTGCAGCTTCTGGAACAACCTGCCGCCCAGCTGATGCGCCTGCCCGGCGGGCGGCGGCGCACCACGATGAGGGACGAAAGGGAGCTTGCGATGAGGCGCAGCGAAGATCGCATCTTGACCACGCATGCCGGCAGCCTGTCACGGCCGGCGGCGTTGCGCGACGCGTGGTCCAAGCCGGTGGAAAGCCCGCAGCAGGAACCGGAGCTGCAATCGCTCTTGCGCAGATCGGTGACCGATATTGTTGCCGACCAGCTCACAGCTGGCATCGACATCCCCAACGACGGCGAATTCGGAAAACCGATGCGGACGGCTTCGGATCCCGCGTCGTGGGGAACTTACATATTCGGGCGGCTTGCCGGCTTTGGGCCGGCGCGCAGGGCCTTGCCCGAGCGAGCGACCGCGGGCCAACCGATGCGCATCGTCGGCGAGCGCTGGGAACTGCGCGAGTTCGGCGATTTCTATGCGGCGTCGAACTTGGGCATCCCAACAATGGCGTCGCGGCCCGCCTGTGTCGGACCCATCGAATATACGGGGGCGGCGGCGCTTCATCGCGATCTTGCCAACCTCAAGGCTGCGACAGAAGACGCGAAAATTCCGGAGGCGTTCGTTACGTCGATCGCCGTTGGCAGCTTGGAAATGTTTTGCCGGGGTCAGAACGAATATTATCCATCGGATGAAGCATTTCTCGAGGGAATTGCCGATGCGTTGCGGGTCGAATACCGCGCCATCGTCGATGCCGGTTTTGTCCTTCAGCTGGACGATCCTGGTTTACCCGATACCTGGGATATGTTGGATCCGCATCCGACCGTACGGGAATATCAACGCTATGCCCTGCTCCGGGTCGAGGCGTTAAATCACGCGCTCCAGGGTATTCCGGAAGACCGCGTTCGCCATCACATCTGTTGGGGAAGCTGGCACGGGCCGCATATTACCGACATTCCGTTGCGTGACATCGTCGAGGTAATGTTGCGCGTGAACGCCCAGGCCTATTCTGTCGAGGCGGGCAATGTTCGTCACGAGCACGAATATAAACTCTGGCGCGATGTCAAACTGCCGGAAGGCAAGCTTCTTATCCCTGGCGTCGTAAGCCACGCGACAAACGTCGTCGAACACCCCGAGCTCGTAGCCGACCGCATCGTGTCTTATGCAAATTCGATCGGCCGAGAGAATGTGCTCGCGGGAACCGATTGCGGCCTTGGGGGACGAGTTCATCCGCAAATCGCTCAAGCGAAACTTCGAGCGCTCGCCGAGGGCGCACGAATTGCAACCAAACAATTGTGGCGATGAGAGCCCAGGCCGAGCTCAAAGCCTGATCACTTGTACAACTGGGTGATGGGGATGCGCGGCAGGATCGCATGAAGCGTGCGGCAAGTGCCGCGCCTTTGGCGGCGTCGAATTCTCGATCGGCACGACCTCCAGCACGCCTCTCTTCGAGTGAACGCTCGCTTATTACCGCGACTACACTCTCGGTCCGCCTCGACGAAGGCCGGCCGTGCGTCGAGATGGTTGTCCAACCGATTCAGCTCGAACGGCCGCTGCTGGCACTAAGCGGACCCACAGTTCAGTATCGAGATGGGCAATGGGTGGACGAGCGATCGTGGCGAGCCCGCTGCGACCTGCGAAACCTCCCGCAGCGTTCAAACCCTACAAAAACATCTCTGGCGGGTTGCTGAGGAGGACTTGGCCGACGGTTTCGTAAGGGGCGTCGCGCGACTGGATCTGCTGCGAGAGGGTGTGGATGTCGCGGAAGCGGCGCTCGAAGGGGCTGCCGGGGAAGATCGCGTCGACGCCGGCGGCCTTGTAGGTCCAGTCGGCGACCGCGACGGCGTTGGTGATGGATTGGCTCGTCAATTTGATCTCCTGCCGAATAAGACCACTGAGGGCATCATCGGCGTTGAGGGTCGCTTACGGACGGCATCCGCGGCCATGCTGATGCCAAGATCGAAGCGTAGCCTAGGCTGCCATGAAGCCCTCAGCGATCGCATCCCATTCGGATTTCCCTGCCGTTTCCCTGCAAAGGCGCTTGGCAGGGAAATCCAATTCCCTGCTGCGCGTCGGGAATTTTCCACAAGCGCTTGAATGAAAACGATATATCGACGATGAAACTGATGATCTTGGATTTTTCCCTGATTTTTCCCGTATGGCAGGGGAATGGGGCGCGCCGACCTTTGGAGACCTAGAGCAACACCTCGGGCGGGTTGCCGAGGAGGACTTGGCCGACGGTTTCGTAGTGGGCGTCGCGCGACTGGATTTGTTGCGACAGGGTGTGGATGTCGCGGAAGCGGCGCTCGAAGGGGCTGCCGGGGAAGATCGCGTCGACGCCGGCGGATTTGTAGGTCCGGTTGGCGACGGCGACGGCGCTGGTGATCGCGTTGGAGCCGGCGAGGCGGGCCCGGGCGCGGTCCGGAATGTCGATCGGGGCCGACGGGGCGGCGCGGTGGTAGATCTCGGTCACCGTGTCAATCAGGTAGCAGCGGGCGGCGCCGAGCCGGGCTTCGGCGCGCGCCACCTCGGCCTGGATCACCGCGTTGTCGGCGAGGCGGCCGGCGCCGCGCGGGGTCTTGCGCAAGGCCAGTTCGATAAAAAAGTCGAGCATGCCGCGGGCGATGCCGAGCGCGACAGAGGCAATGCCGACCGAATAGAGGGTCTGCTGCGGGAAGGCGTAGAGCGGGCCCGGCTCGCGGCGGAGGGTCGGGTCCTCGCGCGTGCCGGTGAGTTCCTCGGGCACGAACAAATCCTCGACCGTGTAGGATTCCGATGCCGTGCCGCGCAGGCCGATCGGGTCCCAGTTGTCGAGCAGCCTTGCCTGCCCCACCGGGAACAGCCAGGTGCGCAGGGTCGGCCGGCCGAAATTGTTGAGCCGCAGCGAGCCGTCGGGCTCGACGACCGTGCCGTGCGCGCCCATCCAGCTCGCATGGCGGCAGCCGCTGGCGAAATCCCAGCGGCCGGTCACCCGGTAGCCGCCCGGGACCGCGATCCCGCGGCACTCGTTGGGCGGCCCCCAAGCGCAGGTCGCACGCGGCGGCCCGAACACCGCGCGTGCCGCCTCCAGCTCGAGATAGGGCGCGAACAGGCCGGTGCTGTTGGCGATCGAGGCGCACCAGCCGACCGAGCCGTCGGCCCGCGCCAATTCCCCGACCGCTTCGATGTAGACCGCCGGCTCGACCTCGTCGCCGCCGACCAAGCGCGGGTAGAGCATGCGGAAGAGCCGCGCCTGGTGCAGTGCCTCGACCACCGGCTCAGTCAGACGCCGGCCGCGCTCGATCGCATCCGCCTCCGCGGCGATCAATCGGGCGAGATCGCGCGCGCGGGCGACGGGGCTCGGCAGGCTCAGATCGTTCATCGGGCGTCCTAAGCGGATTAGGGCGCCATTAAAGCCTCAGGCGAGCAGCCCCTGCAACGGCTTCGCCGCGGCGCTATCAGGGAACACGGCCGTCTCCAGTCGTTGCTCGTCGGCCCGGAGGTGGTCACGCAGCAGACCCTTGAGGACGGCGCGCAGATCCGCAGTCGGCTTCAGATCGCGCTTCTCGTAGAGATCGGCTTCTTTCAGGCCCGGCCAATCGGCGATGACACGACCGCCCTTCAGCGCACCGCCGGCGAGCAATGCCACGGTTGCGGTGCCATGGTCGGTGCCGTCATTGCCGTTGAGGTGCGCAGTCCGGCCGAATTCGGTGACCAGCACGACGACTGTCTCATGCCAGGCCTCGCCCATATTCGTCTCGACCGCGGCAATCGCGCCATCGAGCGCGCCGAGCAGATCGGCGAGCCGGCCTTTCACTATGCCCTCGTTGACGTGAGTGTCCCAGCCATCGAAGGCGAGCGCGCCGACCCGCGGACCCTCCGGCTCGGCGACGAATTTACCCGCAGCGCCGGCGGCGTCGGTGAAGTAGGTACGAACCTGGGCGATGCCGCCGCCCTGGATCACCGGACGTTCGTCGCCCGGCTCGCTGTTCATGCTCCCGACCTTCGCGATCGCGGCGAGCCCGACGCGCTCCTCGAGCACACGCGCAAAAGTCGGGTCGGTGTGGCGGTAGAGGTCGAGGAGGCGCATCGTCGTGTCGTCGCTGACCGGCGGCAGCCGCGGCGGAGCCCACGAGAGAACCGGCGCGGGCCCCCGCACGACCAGCGGCGTGATCGGGCCGACCGCAAAGGCCTGCCTACTATGCGGATCGACCTGCCCACCGGGTTCCAATGCCCCTAGGGCCCGGTTGAGCCAGCCGGTATCCGCGGCGCCCGGCTTCGCGACCCCGCTTTCGAGCACGTCCTGTCCGTCGAAATGCGAGCGCTCGCGATAGGGGGTTGCGACGGCGTGCACGATCGTCGCCTGGCCCGTTTGATAGAGGCGGTGCAGGTTCGGCATCGCCGGGTTCAGCGCGAAAAAGCCGTCGAGCGGCAAGGCTGGGGTCTCGCCATCGGCGCTCAGCGATTTTTCGCTGCGTAATTTGGTCCAATCGGGATCGCCGACTGGCGCGACGACCGCCAGCCCATCGAGTGCGCCGCGCAGCACAATCGTCAGAAGCCGCGGGTCACGGCCCTCGGCCCGGGCGATGCGCGGGACTGAAGCCCAGGCGAACAGCACGCCTGAGCCAACCAGCAATTCGCGCCGTGTCGGAGCGTGGAAAGTCACCGCCATCGTCACCTCCGCTGAAATTCTGAAGCCATCAGCAGGAATGTCATCGCCTGCGGTTTGCTCTCCGCCGAGGCGATCGCGCGGCGGGTTTCCGCCGAGGCGAGCGGGCCGAGCGCCGTATCGGCGACCGCCTCAGGGTCGAGCTTGTCGCCGACGCGTTGGGCAAAGGTATTGGCGATGTCGAGACGCTGCGCCAAGCCGTCGAGCCAGGCGGCATTCTCGTCGGAGAAGCCCTTCGGCGCCGGCGGCCGCCACAACGGTTCTCCGAGGAGCGCCATCCCTCCGATGATCCGCTGGATGTCGCCGGATATGCCGGTCGCGCGCAGCGCTGCTACGATCCACTCGCCTGGGTGCTTGATTTTGGCCTGCTGCGGTTCCCAGGCTTCCGGGGAAGCGATCAGCGTCCTGGTGACCGCCTTCAGGTCACCGTCGGTATCGATAAAGCACTGGGTCAGCCGCTCGACCAGAACCGGCGGCGGGTCGTCGGCGATGAAATGGCGCGCGAGCTTGGTTGCGACGTGCGCCGCAGTTGCCGGGTGGCGGGCGAGGTCCGCGAGCACCGCCCGGGCCTGCCCAGTCCCGTTGTCGTCGTACTGGTTACCAATCACGGTTTCCGGGCCGGGCTCGTGCATGCGCTTGATGAATACGAACTCGCCGCCGTGGTCCGGGTTCGTCGCGGTCGGCAAGATCGTCCAGCCGGTCAGGACTTTCGCAAAATTGGCGACGTCATCCTGGGTGTAGACCGTGCGCACGCCGAGGGTGTGCAATTCGAGGACCTCGCGTGCGAGATTCTCGTTGAGGCCCTTGTCGCGGTTGATGCCGGCGACCGAGTCGGGCCCCATCGACTGGGCGTTATCGAGATAGAGCAGCATCGCCGGATGGCCTTCGGCGGCGAGCAGCAGGTCGGCGAACCGGCCCGATACATGCGGGCGGATCGCCTCGCGCTCGTAGGCGCCGGCCATGACGGTCTTGTCCTGGTTGACGCAGAAGTGGTTCGACCAGAACCACACCAGCCGCTCGACAAAGCCGATTTCGGCATTGAGGGCCGCATCGATCCGCGCCCTGGCTTCGTTGCGAAAGAGCTGCCGCGGCAACGGCACCGCCTCGGGCTTGGCAGGCGCTGCCTCCATCGCGGCCTGCGCGGAGTCTTGGCGCGGGCGCTTTTTCTCAGCGTTGCGCTCGGCATTGTATTCGAAGACGGCGCGATTGGCGGCGCCGCTCGTCGGCAGATCGGGGTTCGTGATCTGCCCCGCACCCGGCCTATCCAGCTCGGCGATCAGCGCGCCGCGCGGATCGTCGGCGATCGCCTCGATCGATCCGGCGCGCGGCCCAAACCCGAACCGGTGCAGAGCCAGCGCCGCCTCTTGCGGATTGCGAGCCATCGGCAAATCCTCGCAACAGCCGTTTGCGGCATTATACGCGGCAACTCCGGGTTACATCACCATCCTTGTGGCGCTCGGGCAGCAAGATAATATCGAGCCAGCCGAGCGGAGTAACCGTGGCGACTTCGCCCTGGCGCAGCAGGACCGTCGTCATCGGCGATTCGATTATCGCCGGCCCGGCAATGGTCTGTTTGGGCGCCAGCGCATCGAAATCGTAGACCGGCAACGTCACCCAGTCGTCGAGATAGGTCCGCCTTTCGCTCCGCGGGGCGGCCGTCGGCGCCTCGGGCAGATCGGGCTCCTGCGGCAGCGCCGAGAGGAGGCCGGCGACTGCGACCCTGGCATTGACCAGCACAGTCTCCTGGTCGGGCAGGGAGTAGGTGTAGAGCTCCTCGTGGCGGCGATGAAACCGCTCGACGATCTGCGGCAGCGGGTCGGCGGCTTTCCAATCGACCCCGTCGAGCGGGACGGCGATCTCGAAGACCTGCTCGCCATAGCGCATATCGACCGACCGCGACGTGCGCACCGGTCCGTCGAACGAGGCGCGCAGCCGTTCGAGCCCCTCGGCCTCCATTTCCTCGAACAGCCGCCTTACCGCACCGCCGTCGAGCGCCCGCATGTCGCCGATATGCGTGCGGGCGACCTCGAAGCGCAGATCGGTCGTCAGCATGCCCCAGGCCGACAGCACCGCGGCGACGCGCGGCACGATGACCCGCGACAGATCGAGCTGGCGCGCGATCTCGGTCGCGTGCAGCCCCGAGGCGCCGCCAAAGGCGAGCAGCGCGAAGTGCCGGGGATCGACGCCGCGGCGCACCGAGACGAGCCGCACCCCCTCGGCCATGGTCGTGTTGACGACGCGGTGGATGCCGCGCGCCGCGGCGAGCCGGTCGATCCCGAGCCTGGCCGCGATACCGTCGACCGCGGCTTCGGCCGCCGACCGGTCGAGACGGCGCCTGCCGCCGAGAAAGCTCGCCGGGTCGAGATAGCCGAGCACGAGATTGGCGTCGGTAACGGTCGCGGCGGTGCCGCCGGCGCCGTAGCAGGCGGGGCCGGGGACAGCGCCGGCGCTCTGCGGACCGACATGCAGGATGCCGCCGGCATCGACCCGGGCGATCGAGCCGCCGCCGGCGCCGATGCTGGCGATGTCGAGGCTGTTGAGCGCGATCGCGTGGCCGGCGACCCGGCGGCCCGTGACCAGGGTCGGCTGGCCGCCGACGATCAGCGAGATGTCGGTGCTGGTGCCGCCCATGTCGAACGGGATCAGGTTGCGTTCCCCGAGCAACCGCGCCGCATGGACGCTGCCGGCGACGCCGCCGGCCGGGCCGGACAGCACGGCCCCCGCCGCGAGCCGCCCCGACTCGGCGATCGGCGCGACGCCGCCATGCGACTGGATGATCAGGGTCGGGCCGCTATAGCCCGCTTCCGCGAGCCGTCGTTCGAGCCGCGCCAGATAGCGCGACAAGGCCGGCCCGACATAGGCGTTGACGACGGTCGTCGAGACCCGCTCGTACTCCTTGATCTGCGGCAGCACCTCCGAGGACAGCGAGACGTAGGCGCCGGGCAGTTCTTTTTCGATCGCCGCCTTGGTCGCGAGCTCGTGCCGCGGGTCGCGGTAGGCGTGCAGGTAGCAGACCGCGACAGCCTCGACCTGTTCCCGTTTCATCGCATCGATGGCACGCTCGAGCGAGACAGGATCGAGCGGGGTCTCGACCCTGCCGTCGGCGCGCAGCCGCTCGCGCACGCCGAGCCGCAGCTTGCGCGGGACCAGCTGCTCGGGCGGCGGCAGGCGCAGATTGTAGCGGTCGTCCTTCAGCCCCTCGCGCATCTCGATCACGTCGCGATGGCCCTCGGTCGTCAGCAGCCCGACCCGCGCCCCCTTGTGTTCGAGCAGCGCATTGGTCGCGACCGTCGTGCCGTGAACGACGCGCTCGGTCTCGGCCAGCAGCACCGCGAGCTCGGTCCCGAGCGTTGCCGCAGAGCAGCTGCAGCCCGTCGAGCACGCCGATCGACGGCTCCTCGGGGGTCGAGGGCACCTTGGCCAAGGTCGCCTTACCGAAATCGTCGACCGCGACGAGATCGGTAAAGGTCCCGCCGACATCGATGCCGATGCGGTACATCACCGAAGCGCCCCCTCACCCGCCTCGCTGCGCTCAGCACCCTCTCCCGCAATGCGGGAGAGGGGCGACCCAGCTCGCAGGGCTGGGTGGGTGAGGGTAACGCCGCTTTCGGAGACGAAGCCGTTCTCGATATCGCCCGCAATCGCGCCGGATCGCGCTCCGCCGGATCGCCCCAGCCGCCGCCGCCGCCGGATTCGAGCACCAGCACATCATCGGGATGGATCACCAGCCCGACTTCCTTGGTCTTGATCGCGCGCGGCGGCCGGCCATCGGAATAGAGCGTATAGCGGTGCGGCACGCCGTCCGTGCCGCCGAGGATGCCGCAGGCGCCGTGGCGCACGCCGTCGCCGGCGGTGTTGCCGAGCGCCGGCTCGGCGGTTTCGACGACCATCTCGACGACCCCGCCGGGACCGCCGCGGAATTTGCCCTCGCCGCCGGAATCGGCGCGGAATTCGTGGCGGCGGAAGAACAGCGGGAAGCGCACTTCGGTGACTTCGAGGCTGCCGAATTTGATCCCGCCGGCGGCCTGCCATTCGCCGGCGCCGGGCCAGCCGTCGCCGGCCGGCGACGCGCCGCCGCCGGGCCGCGCCTGAAAGAAATGCCAGATGAAAGGCTTTTCGGAGCGCGGGTCCTTGCCCTGGATGGCGATGCGGAAGCGGCGGCCCCAGCCGGCCATCGCGCGGTCGGGGCAGGCCGGCGCCAATGCCTTGATGATCGCCTCGATGATCTCCTGCCCGCAATGGTTGGTCGCCAGCGTGACCGGCGCTCCGGGGTTGGCCCACACCACGGTGCCCGGCTTGGCGATGACCGTCAGCGGCGCGGAAGGTGCCGTCGTTCTTCGGCGTGTCGGGGTCGATCAGGTAGGACAGCGCGACGACGACCGAGGAATACATGTTCGGGTAGGACGAGTTGATGAAGCTCGTCACCTGCTCGTGCGAGTCGGAGAGATCGATCACGAGGTCGCTGCCGCGTTTGGTGACGGTCGCGCGGATATGGATGTCGCTGTTGCCGCGGCCGTCATCGTCGAGCAACGCCTCGCCGTGGTAGACGCCGTCCCGCCATTGCGGCGATGACCGCGCGGGTCTGGCGCTCGGCGCCGTCGAGCACCGCCTCGATCGCGGCATTGGCCATCGGCCAGCCGAATTCGGCCGCCAATGCCAAGAGGCGCCGCTCGCCGACATGCGCCGAGCCGATCATCGCCGCGAGATCGCCGCGGAAGTCGCGCGGGTGGCGCACATTGGTCGCGATCATCTCGAGGAGATCGCGGCGCACCTCGCCGCGGTCGTAGAGCCGCAACGGCGTGATGCGGATGCCCTCCTGCCAGATGTCGGTCGCGGCGGCGTTGTAGGCGCCGTGCGTCGCGCCGCCGATATCGCTCTGATGCGCCCGGTTGATCGACCAGAAGCGCGGCCGTCGTCCTCGGGCCCTCGAACACCGGCACGAAGGCGGTCAGGTCGGGCAGATGGTTGCCGCCGTGATAGGGGTCGTTGAGCAGAAAGACGTCGCCCTGGTGGATGTCGTCGCCAAAGAACTCGGTCACCGCCTTCGCCGCGAAGGGCAGGGCGCCGACATGGATCGGCACGTGCTCGGCCTGCGCGATCAGCCGGCCGTCGAGATCGCAGATCGCGGTCGAGAAATCGCGGCTCGAATTGAGGATCTGCGAATAGGAGGTGCGCAGCATCGCCTCGCCCATCTCCTCGACGATCGCCAACAGGCGATGCTGGATGACCGAGATGACGATCGGATCGACCGCAAGGGTCATCAAATTTACTCCCGCAAGGCCTCGGGGAAGGGGAAGCCGAACTCGAAGGGCATGGCGAGGCCCTGGAACCACTGGGGCAGGGGCGGGAAATGGCCGACGGCGGCGACCATTTCTGCGACCCGGTTGTCGATGTCGGGGTAGCCGGAGCTGCGCCGTACCTTGAGCGAGCGCGATCTTGCCGTCGTCGAGGACGACGAACTCGATGACCGTCATCGCCGCGGCGGTCGCCGAGCATGGCCGGCGACAGCAGGTTGTAGTGCTGCCGGATCAGCGAATGCATATAGGCGAGGTACTCGTCGCGGGTTGCCGCGGGGCCGGGGAACCTCCCGCGGCGGGGCGCCAAATTCCCCGGCTCTTCGACCCGTCGCGGCACTCGATGAGCCGCCGGCGTCGGCTTTGGCGCGGGTTTGGGAACGGGGTCGGGCTTTGGCGCATCGGGTTTCGCCGGCGGGAGCGGCGGCGGCGCCACCGCCGCCATCTGCTGCGGCTTCTCGGGCGGCTTCGTCTCGGCGGGTGGAGTTTCGGTCCTTGGCCGGTTTTTCGGCCGCCGGCGGGTCGCCCTTCGGCTTGTCGACCTCTTTGGCTTCGGGTTCGCCGAGATCCTCCGACGCCAGGCGGCCGCGCGGCGGCGGCGGAGTGGGTTTGGGCTGCGGTTGCGGCGGCGCCGGCGTCGCCTTTGGCGGCGGCTCGAATACGAGCTGGACGGGATCGGCTCGGTCTCGGCGGGCGGCGAAATCGGCCAATTGATCAGCAGCAACAACGGCAGCAGATGCAATACCAGCGAGCCGACCGGCCCGCGCAGCCGGCCCCACCAGCGAGGTCTTTCAGCTTGTTGTTCTCGTTCGAGGGGTTCGGGTGACCGCAGCGCGTCATTCCCGTCTTCCCGGCGAAAGCCGGGACCCATCGATCCATCGGACGCCGGCTTCGCGCTGGTGTGACGAAAAAGAGCGTCGGTTCTCGTTTAACTCTCGGCAGTCCGCTTCGACTCGTAACGCCGAGCATCGGCTCCAGACGCCCCTCGTCAGTATTGCCGAACACCTGCCGCCGTCATCCGCGCGGCTTCGCCGGCGAGCGTCGAGCCAGGCGGCCTCGTCGAGGAGCGTGACGCCGAGCGCGGCCGCCTTTGTCGCCTTCGAGCCGGCATCGGCGCCGACCACGACGTAATCGGTCTTGGCCGAGACCGAGCCCGCGACATTGGCGCCGAGCGCCTCGGCGCGCGCCTTCGCCTCGGAGCGGCTCATCGCCTCCAATGTCCCGGTGAAGACGATCGTCTTGCCGGCGAGCGGCGAGGCGGCGCGCTGCGCCGGCGCCTCGTAATCGAGCACCGTCACCTCGCGCGCGAGATCGTCGAGCACGGCGCGGTTATGCGGCTCGGCGAAGAAGCCGAGGATGTCGGCCGCCATGTCCTCGCCGATGCCGTGGATGTCGAGAAGCCCGGCCCGCGCCTCGCTGTCCGGGTCCTGCGCCGCTTCCATCTCGCGCCGCCACGCTGCGAGCGAGCGGTAATGGCGGGCGAGCAGCCGCGCCGTCGCCTGGCCGACCTGCGGAATGCCGAGCGCGTTGATGAAGCGGTCGAGCGAAATCCGCCGGCGCTCGTCGATCGCGGCCATCAGGTTGCGGGCGCTGAGCTCGCCCCAGCCTTCGCGCTTGGCGATCACCTCGGGGTCGAGGCGGAAGATATCGCCCGGGCTGGCGGATCAGCCCGTCCTGCCAGAAGGCGGTGATGTGCTTCTCGCCGAGCCCCTCGATGTCGAAGCAATCGCGCGACACGAAATGCCGCAGCCGCTCGACCGCCTGCGCGGCGCAGATCAGCCCGCCGGTGCAGCGCCGCGCCACCTGGCCGGGCTCGCGCACCGCGAGGCTGCCGCAGATCGGGCAGTGGTCGGGGAACTGGTAGGGCACCGCGTCCTTCGGGCGGCGGTCGAGCACGACCGAGACGATCTGCGGGATCACGTCGCCGGCGCGCTGCACGACGACGGTGTCGCCGATGCGGACGTCCTTGCGCTGGATCTCGTCCTCGTTGTGCAAGGTGGCGCGCTGCACGACGACGCCGCCGACCGTGATCGGCTCGAGCATCGCCACCGGCGTCAACGAGCCCTGGCGGCCGACCTGGATCGAGATGTCGCGCAATACGGTCTGCGCCTGCTGCGCCGGGAATTTCTGCGCGAGCGCCCAGCGCGGCGCGCGGCTGACCATGCCGAGCCGCTCCTGCAGCGCGAGGTCGTTGACCTTGTAGACGACGCCGTCGATGTCGTAGGGCAGTTCGGCGCGCTCGGCGCCGATCTCGCGGTAATAGGCGAGCACCTCGTCGACGCCGTGGCACAGCCGCGAGCGCGGGTTGACCGTGAACCCCCAGTCGCGAAACCGCGCCAGCGCCTCGTCATGGGTGCGGGCGAACGGCGCGCTCGCCTCGCCCCAGGCATAGGCGAAGAATTTGAGCGGCCGGCGCGCGGTGATCGCCGGATCGAGCTGGCGCAGCGAGCCGGCCGCGACATTGCGCGGATTGGCGAAAACCGATTCGCCGGCCGCCGCCCGCTCGTCGTTGAGCGCGAAGAAGCCGGCGCGCTCCAGATAGACCTCGCCGCGGATCTCGACCACCTCGGGCCAGCCCTTGCCGCGCGAGAGTTTCGGGCACGGTGTCGAGCGTGCGGAGGTTCGCGGTCACATCCTCGCCGGTGATGCCGTCGCCGCGCGTCGCGCCCAGCACGAGACGGCCGTCCCGGTAGCGAGAGCGCGATCGACAGCCCGTCGATCTTGGGCTCCGCCATGATCTCGATCGTGTCCTCGGCGACCAGCGCCTCGGTCGCCGTGCGCCGGAAGAAATTGCGGACCCCGGCGAAGAAATCGCGGACATCCTGTTCTTCGAACGCGTTTTCCAGCGACAGCATCGGCCGGGAATGGGTGACCTTGGCGAAGCCGGCGGCCGGCGCGGCGCCGACCCGGCGCGTCGGGCTGTCGGCGCGGATCAGCTCGGGAAAGCGCGCTTCGATCTCGGTGTTGCGGCGGCGCAGCGCGTCGTAATCGGCATCGGAAATCTCGGGCGCCGCATCGGCGTAATAAAGCCGGTCGTGGCGCTTGATCTCCTCCGCCAGCGAGGCGAGCTCGCGCCCGGCCTCCTCCTCGGTCAGTGCATCGACCGGCCGCAACTCCGGCTCCTCACGACGCCGCCGCGAGGCGGTCGAAGCGCTCATGCGCGGCCTCCGGCGATCAGGCTCGCCGCCGCGGCGCGCGCCTCGGCGGTGATGTTGCGGCCGGACAGCATGCGGGCGATCTCCTCCTGCCTCGTATCGTCGTCCAGCTCCTCGACGCGGGTCACGGTCTCGCGCGCGGCGAGGCTCTTGGCGACGCGCCAGTGATAGGCGCCGCGCGCCGCGACCTGCGGCGAATGTGTTACGACGAGAACCTGCAGATTTGTGCCCAGCCGCTGCAGGCGCTCGCCGACCGCCGCCGCGACGGCGCCGCCGATGCCGCTGTCGACCTCGTCGAAGATCAGGGTCGGCACCGAGGAGGTGCCGGCGAGGACCAGCTTCAGCGCCAGCATGAAGCGCGACAGCTCGCCGCCCGAGGCGATGCGCGCCAGCGGCCCGAACCCCGCGCCGGGGTTGGTCGCGACCTCGAAATGCACGCGCTCGCAGCCGTGCTCGCCCCAATCCGCCTCGGCGAGCGGCGTCAGCACGGTGCGGAACCGCGCCTTGTCGAGGCGCAGCGGCTTCAGTTCGGCCGCGACGCCAGCATCGAGCCGCGCGGCGGCGGTGGCACGCCCGCGGGACACCGCCTCGGCAGCGGAAATGAAACGGGCGCGGGCCTCGGCGCGTAGCCCGGACGAGATGCTCGACACTTTCGGCACCGGCTTCGAGCTCGGCGAGCCGGGCAATCAGCTGCTCGCGCAACCCCGGCAGATTGGCGATCGCCACCTGGTGCTTGCGAGCCGCCGCACGCAGCGCGAAGAGCCGCTCTTCGACTTTTTCGAGCTCACGCGGGTCGGCCTCGAGATCACGCGCGGTCGCCTCCAGCACGGCAAGCGCCTCGGCGGTTTCCGCGGCGGCGCGTTCGGTCGCCGCGAAGGCCGAATCGAGCAGACCCTGGGCGCGCTCGCGGGCCCGCTCCAGCCGGCGCGCCGCGCGGGCCAACGCGGCTTGCGCACCGGCGTTGCCGTCGAGCTCGCCGATCGCCTCGGTCAAGGTTTCGGCCAGCCGTTCGGCACTCTGCAGCAAAGTGCGCCGGGCGGCGAGGCGATCCTCTTCGTCTTCTTCCGGCATCAGCGAATCGAGCTCGGCCAGATGATGCCGCAGCAGGTCCTCTTCCTCGCGGCTCGCCGCGAGCAGCCGCGCCGCCTCCGACTCGCGCTCCCGCGCTTCGCGCCAGTCGTGCCAGGCCTTTGCGAGCGCATTCGGGGTTACGCTGTGCTCGGCGAAGGCGTCGAGGATCATGCGATGGTTGGCCGGATCGAGCAGCCCGCGCTGCTCGAACTGGCCCTGGATCTCGACGAGGCTGTCGCCGAGCTCGCGCAACAGCCCGACGCTCGCCGGCTCGTCGTTGACAAAGGCGCGGCTGCGCCCGTCGGCCCCGACCAGCCGGCGCAAGACGATCGCCTCGCCGTCGACGTCGAGCCCGGCCTCGCGCAGGATCGCGTGCGCCGGATGGTTGCGCCCGACCGAGAATTCCGCCGATACCGCGGCCTGCTGAGCCCCCGGACGCACCAGCCCGCTCTCCGCCCGCTTGCCGAGCGCCAGACCCAGCGCATCGAGCAGGATCGACTTGCCGGCGCCGGTCTCGCCGGTCAGCACGCAGAGGCCGGGACGAAGGGCGAGGTCGAGGCGGTCGATCAGTACAATGTCGCGAATATTGAGGCCGAGCAGCATTGTAAGCCGCAGTTAGAAGCGCTTAATCATATAGGCGCCTCGGCCGCCAAGCCAGCATCGGCGCGGGGTCGCACGGCGAGGGGCCGAAATGACCGCCTCACAGAAGCCGGAGCTCTATCGCGATCTCGCTCGTCAGCTCGCGGCGCTGCTCGCCGGGGAACCGGATCCGATCGCCACCGCTGCCAATACGGCCGCGCTGATCTATCACGGATTGCCGAACCTCAACTGGGCCGGGTTTTATTTCCGCAACGGCGCGGAGCTGGTCCTCGGCCCGTTCCAGGGTAAGCCTGCCTGCGTGCGGATCCCTGTCGGCAAGGGAGTGTGCGGCACCGCCGCCGCCCGAGGCACAACAGTACTGGTCGCCGACGTCCACGATTTCCCAGGTCACATCGCCTGCGATCCGGACTCGCGTTCCGAACTTGTGGTACCGCTCATCGAGGATGGCAGCGTCTTGGGCGTGCTCGATCTCGACAGCCCGTTGCCCGCGCGTTTCGATGAACTAGATCGCTACGGTTGCGAGCAACTTGTCGCGCTTTTGCTCGTTCACCATCGGAAATATCCCCGCGGCAAATTGTAGCGCAATTTTGATGACCGCCCCTGGGATCGGCGATAGGATTCGATCGGGTGGCGGAGGTGTGCAAATGAAAACTCTGCTCGATGACGTCGAACACTGGTGGAGCCGCGCCGAAGAAACTCGGACCATCGCCGAAATCATGACCGACCCCGAGGCGAGGCGGATCATGTTCGATATAGCGGAGGGGTACGACCGTTTGGCGGAGCGCGCCGCCGAGCGCACCGGCAGGCGCGAAACCGACACACTGCAGTGAGCTAGCTCGGGGGGCGGGTGCAATCCGCGACAACCGCGGCGGCGCTCAGCTTGCACCTGCCGGTGCGGCAGGAGTGGCTCGACCGGCGCCGCGAAGAGATCATCGAGCCCGACTTGGCGATCGTCGACCCGCACCATCACCTGGTCGATCGCCCTGAGACTGGCCGTTACCTGCTGCCGGAACTACTCGCGGATCTGGGGAGCGGGCACAACATCACCGCGACCGTGTACCTCGAATGGCTGTCGATGTACCGCGCAACGGGCCCCGCCGAATTGCGCCCCGTCGGTGAGATCGAATTCGCCAACGGCGTCGCGGCGATGGCCGCGAGCGGGACCTACGGCAAGACGCAGGTCTGCGCCGGGATCGTCGGCTATGCCGATCTGACGCTGGGCGCGGCGGTCGAGAAGGTGCTGACGGCGATGATCACGGCCGGCGGCGGCCGGTTCCGCGGCATCCGATTCATCACCGCCTCACATTCCGACCAAGCGGCATGGGGGTCGATGGTCATCCGGCCAGAAGGCCTGCTCAGAGACGAGCGTGTGCGCGAAGGTTTCGCCCGGCTCGCCCCACTTGGCCTGAGCTTCGACGCCTGGATGTACCACCCGCAGCTCGGCGAGCTCGTCGATCTGGCGCGCGACTTTCCCGGGACACAAATCGTGCTCGACCATGTCGGCGGCCCGATCGGCCTCGGCCGCTACGCCGGCAAGCGCGACGCGGTGTTCGCCGAGTGGAGCGGGCGCATCAGCGAGCTGGCGGCCTGCCCCAATGTGCACGTCAAGCTCGGCGGTCTCGGCATGCGGATGTTCGGCTTCGACCTCCACACGCGCGAAGTGCCTCCGAGCTCGGACGAGCTTGCCGCCGCGTGGCGGCCCTATATCGAGACCTGCATCGCCGCCTTCGGCCCCGAGCGCGCGATGTTCGAGAGCAACTTCCCGGTCGACAAGGGCAGCTGCAGCTACGCCGCGCTGTGGAACGCCTTCAAGCACATTGCCGGCGCCTATTCCGTCGCCGAGAAACAGGCGCTCTTCGCCGGCACGGCGACAAAATTCTACCGGCTAGGATAACGACTGCTACGTCGGCGCAAGTTTGGGCGCACGGCTCCCCACGCAGAATTTGCCGTCAGTGTGAGCCGCATCACACGTTTTTTGCGCTCAGTGCGCTATTTCGAAGGCGGGTAGCCCCGAGAAAGAGGATGCCGGAAACATCCGTTCCGGGGCTGGTGTAAACCCGCGACAACGGAGACATCAATGCCGCAAATCGCCGTAATGAACGAGTTGACCGTCATGTCGGACGCCGACGTTCAGAAGATGATCCCCGCCTTCGACCAGCAGTGGAACAAGGATTTGAGGCCGGTCTGGGGCGTCGACGCCGCCACCTTCACCTTCGTCCCCAAGCACCGGATGCCCGCCGCGGGCAGCTGGTGGCTCGTCTTCCTGGACAATAGCGACCAAGCCGGAGCGCTCGCCTACCACGATCTGACAAATGAGGGGCTGCCGATCTCCAAGGTCTTCGTGAAGACGCTCAACGCCGACAACGCGAGCGTCAGCGTCGGAGCAACGCACGAGCTCTGCGAGATGGCTGTGGATCCTTGGCTGAACAGCGCCTATCAAGATCCCAAAGGTGTCTTTTGGGCAGGAGAGGTCTGCGACCCGGTCGAAAGCGACCGGTACGGGTACAAGATCGGCGACGTCCTCGTAACCGATTTCATCACGCCCAACTGGTTCGCGCATCAGCATGCCAATGGCGGCATCGACCTGAAGGGCCACGCGCATAAATCATTTGACGTTTTGCCCGGCGGATATGCGCAAAAGTTCGATCCCGGGCATGGATGGGTTCAGGTCAACGGCTCGGCGGCAAAGTTGGGGCACCAGGCCCATGCGGCGCGCGGTTCGCGCAGAGAAACCCGTACTCGCCTGAGCGAGGGCGTGCAGCGCAGCGCCGTTCACCGAGGCTGACGCGATTAGATTGAGATGCTCGGGTGTCTACCCCCGGGCATCTCTCTTTGGACTACTGGGCCCCAGATTATTGGGCCTCGACCAATTCCCGCACTTCGCGGCTGGGGCCTTCTATCATGACGGCGCGGGTGTCGCCGAGCGGATATGGTTGTTCAAGAAGTGACGCCCTCACTGCGCAATTTTATCGATCCACGCATCCAGGTCGGTGACGCTCAACGCGACCTGATCTTGCAATTGCCCGTGTGAGCTGACGAACCAACCTCGACCACTAGGCCAGAGGATGGAAAGCCGATCTTGATTGCCGCAGCGGCCATGACGAAGAGTTCGGCATTCATTTCTCAACGATCGGCTTTGCCAGAGGGTACCGCGCACCGGCATCGTGGAGGTGGCAGGAGGCCCAATGGCCGGGCTGGACCTCGCGGAGAGCCGGGGCTTCGTGCCGGCAACGCGCCATTGCATAGGGGCAACGGGTGTGGAAATGGCAGCCCGGCGGCGGGTTGATCGGGCTGGGCACATCGCCCGTCAAGATCACCCGCCTGCGGTCCCTCGCACCGTATTTCGGAATCGGCACGGCCGACAATAGCGCCTCGGTATAGGGGTGCAGCGGCGTCTCGAAAAGGCTGGTCTTGTCGGTCATTTCGACAATGCGGCCGAGATACATCACCGCGACCCGGTCACTGATGTGTTCGACGACTGCGAGGTCGTGAGCGACGAACAGATAGGACAGCTGGTACTCGTCCTGCAGATCCATCAACAGATTGATGATCTGGGCTTGGATCGACACGTCGAGGGCGGAGACCGGCTCGTCGCCGACGATCAGCTCCGGGCTCAATGCGAGCGCGCGCGCAATCCCGATGCGCTGACGCTGTCCGCCAGAGAATTCGTGCGGGTAGGCCTTGGTCAGCTCGGGCCGCAGGCCGACCCGCTCGAACAGGCTGGCTACCCGTTCGCGGCGTTCTTTGGGGGTGCCCACCCGATGAATGATCAACGGCTCGCCGACGATATCGCCGGCCGACATTCGCGGATTGAGCGAGGCATAGGGATCCTGATAGATCATCTGCATCTGCCGTCGGTAGGGCAGCATCCGGTCCTGGTCGAGATCGGTGATGTCTTCGCCGCGAACCCGGATTGTTCCGGCGGTCGGCTCGACCAACTTGAGGAGGGTGCGGCCGGCCGTCGACTTGCCGCAACCGCTCTCCCCGACCAGGCCCAATGTCTCGCCGCGGTCGATGTGAAACGAGATGCCGTCGACCGCGTATACCTGACCGGAATTCCGGGAGAACACGCCGGTTTGGATCGGGAAATGCTTTTTGAGCCCCTCGACCTGGAGGAGAGGCTTCATATGGCGCCTCCAAGCACCTGCTCGGCGTGCCAGCAGGCGACCCAATGGCCGGGCCGGTATTCCAACAGCGGGGGATAAGACGCGCGGCACTCCTCGTTCGCTAGCCCGCAGCGCGGCGCATAAGTGCAGCCTTTCGGCAGGTTCGAGAGCGAAGGGACCATCCCCTTGATCTCGTTCAACCGCGCCCGGCGGGTGCGGGTGTGCGCCGCGACCTCGACATTGGGTATCGAGCCCAGCAGTCCTTTGGTGTAGGGATGCCCCGGATATTCGAACAAATCCTTGGCGCTCGCCTCCTCGACTTTCCGCCCGGCGTACATCACCGCCACCCGGTCGGCATTCTCGGCTACGACGCCCATATCGTGCGTGATCAGCACGATCGCGGTGCCGAGCGTTTCCTGCAATTCGCGCATTAATTCGAGGATCTGGGCTTGGATCGTCACATCGAGCGCGGTGGTCGGCTCGTCAGCGATCAGCAGCTTGGGATTGCACGACACCGCCATGGCGATCATTACACGCTGGCGCATGCCGCCGGAGAGCTGGTGCGGATAGGCGTGCGCGCGGCGCTCCGGCTCGGGAATATGAACTCGGCGCAACATCTCGACCGACTGGTCCATAGCGTCGCGGCGCGACAGTCCCCGGTGCAGTGCGATCGCCTCGGCGATCTGACGCCCGACCGTCATCAGCGGGTTGAGCGACGTCATCGGCTCCTGAAAAATCATCGAGATGTCGTTGCCGCGAATGCCCTCCATCTCGCTTTCGGTCAGGCCCAAGAGATTGGTCCCGGCAAAACGGATCGCGCCGCCGACGATCCGCCCCGGCGGGTTGGCGACAAGGCGCAGGACGGACAGCGCAGTGACGCTCTTGCCGCATCCGGACTCGCCCACCACGCCCAAAGTTTCGCCGCTCCGCACCGTACAGGACACCCCGTCGACAGCCCGCACGACGCCCGCGGCGGTAAAGAAATGTGTTTGGAGGTTGTCAATCTCCAAGATAATGCGGGCCTGCGCCGCGCTCGTCGTTCCTATGCCCTGTTCCGCGAATGCTGTTTGATTTAACAAGTGACTCCCAAGATTTTGTTATGATAGTTGAAGCCATCAGAGCACGCCGTGTGCTGTGTTGAAAAGACCCAAAGGGAGGGAGGCATTGTGAACGACCGGCAATTTGGACGCCCGTGGTGGACTCGCCGCGGTTTTTTGCAAGGCAGTGCCGCGGTAATGGCCGGCATCTATGGGCTGCCGGGGCGCCTCGGCCATGCCGCCGAGATCCCCTATGAATTCGACGGCTCGAAATTTCAGCTCGCGGCTCCCGAGCCCAACCCGAAGAGCGGCGGCGTGCTGCGCTACGGCATCACGATGCGGCCGCCGCATTTCGACATCCACCAGTCCGGGACGATCAACAATCTCGGCTCCCAAGGGTGCATGTTCGACAATCTGGTCCGGCACGATCCGCGCGACAGCGGCAAGACCATCATCCCGGATCTGGCCCATAGCTGGGAGATCGCCAAAGACGGCAAGACCTACACGTTCTTCCTGCGCAAAGGCGTGCAGTTCCACGATGGCGCCGAGCTGACCGCCGAAGACGTCAAGGCGACGTTCGACCGGATCGCCAAACCGCCGCAAGGCATCAATATTCCGCGCAGCATCCTCTTCAAGACCGTCGGCGAGATCAATGCGCGCGATCCTTACACCGTCGAATTCAAGCTCTCCGAGCCCCGCCCTCCCAGTTTTATGATGGCGGCGATCGCCAGCGGGTGGAATGTGATCGTCCGCAAGAAGACGCTCGAAGACAACAACTACAATCTGCGCAAAGTCGAGATCTACCCCGGCACCGGCCCGTTCCGCAGCGTCCGCCGCGTCGAGAACGAAGTCTGGGTCATGGAGAAGAACCCGAACTATTGGAACAAGGGCCTGCCTTATCTCGACGGCATCGAGTTCTACCACGCGCTGCCGTTTTCTACTGAGCTCGGGTCGGCGATACTGTCCGGACGGGTCGACTATATACGGATAACGGATCCGGTCACGGCGCGAAAAGCCAAGGCGACACCCGGGTTGTCCACCACCGCCTTCAATCAGAGCGTGATCCAG
Organism: uncultured Alphaproteobacteria bacterium; assembly: GCA_963730745.1. GTDB lineage: Bacteria > Pseudomonadota > Alphaproteobacteria > ATCC43930 > CGMCC-115725 > AP-15. The sequence goes on along the minus strand of CAVSTA010000028.1, from coordinate 309,861 downwards.
GCAACCTGGGTCAACAGCAAGCGAAAGCCGTTCGACGATCCGCGGGTGCGCCGTGCCCTGCACCTGGCATTTGACAGGCCGGCCTTGATCGATGTCGTCAAAGACGTGACGCCGATGCGGGTCGGCGGTTTCATCTATCCGATTTCGGAATTCGCCACACCGCCCGACGAGCTCAGCAAGCGGCTCGGTTACCAGGAGGATTTCGACAGCCGCCCTCAAGGAAGCTCGTGATCTGATGGCCGCTTCCGGCCATGCGGACGGCCTCAAGGGGTTGGACTTCCTGGTTCGCGACGTCGCCAGCTTCAAGCTATGGGCGCAAGCCATTCAGGCGATGCTGCAGGAAGGGCTGAATGTCCAGTGCAACCTGCGCACGGTTGTCGAGTTAGTGTGGTTCGACGATGCGGTAAATGGCCATTACGATCTGGCGATCGGAGCCATCGTCTCGACCTTGCTCGACCCGTCGGACTATTTCAATGCCTGGTACCGTACCGGCGGCCCGCAGAACTACTCGTTCTGGGACAATGAAAAGTTCAATGCGCTAGTCGATCAGATCGACCGCGAGGTCGATCCGGCCAAGCGTAAGGCATTGGTCCGGCAGACCGAAGCGATCATGGAAGAGAACCCGCCGGTGCTGCCGGTTGCCTGGGAGAAGATCAACGACGTCTGGTACGACTATGTGAAAGGGCATAACCCGTACGATTACTTCGGCGTATATGACGTCGTCCGCGAGGATACGTTCTGGCTCGACAAGGCGTGAGCAAGGGGAGGACGCGATGACCCCGCCAATGGCCGGAGGATGCCTGTGCGGCGCGGTGCGGTATGAGTGCTCGGGGGAGCCGGTCTTTGCACTGCTTTGCCATTGCCGCGATTGTCAGCGGCAGAGCGGCAGCGCCTACGCGGCAGCGGTGCGGGTTCCTGCCGCGAGCTTCCGGGTCACCCAGGGCGAGCCGAAGCTCTACATCAAGACCGGCGACAGCGGCAACCAGGTAGCTCGGGCGTTCTGCCCGGAATGCGGCTGCATGCTGTTCCTGCAGGTCTCGGCGCGACCCGATCTCGTCGGGATCCGGGTCGGCACGCTCGACGACCCGAGCTGGTTCCGGCCGGAGGCGGACATCTTCGTCAAGAGCGCCCAGCCCTGGGATCACATGAACCCGGATCTTCCGAAATTCGCCACCTACCCGCCGGGAAAGGCCTACGAACCGCGTTCGTGATTGTTGTAAATACGCTGCCATGCGTTCGGTTATAGGCGACAGGCCCAAGCGGCGGGAGGATTTGCGTTTCATTACCGGCCGGGGCGGGTATCTCGACGATCTCGCCTTCGAGGGTCTGACGCATGCCGTCGTGCTGCGCTCGCCGCACGCGCACGCACGGATCGAACGCATCGACCCCGGACCAGCACGGGCAGCGCCCGGTGTGCTCGCGGTATTGACCGCCGAAGAGGCGCAGGCCGACGGACTGCAACCATTACGGCCCTCCGCGGAAGCCAATGCCACAACGGGCGAGCGGTTCGCCTTTGCGCCACAGCCGCTATTGGCGTCGGGCAAGGTCCGTTATGTCGGGGAGCCGGTGGCGCTGATCGTCGCGGAGACCCGTGCGCAGGCGCTCGACGCCGCCGAGCAGGTCGTGGTCGACTACAGCGCCTTGCCGGCGCTGACGACCGCCGCGGCCGCGCGTGAGCCGGGAGCGCCTGAGATTTCGCCTGAAGTGCCGGGCAATATCTGCTTCGATTGGCGAACCGGCGACGGTGCCGCGGTCGCCGCGGCGTTCGATGCTGCGGCACATGTCGTCGAACTCGATCTCGACAATCACCGGATCGTCACCAATCCGATGGAGCCGCGCGGCGTCATTGGGCTTTGGGATGCCGATCGCGGACGTTACACGGCCTATGTCTCGAGCCAGAGCATTCATGCGACGCGCGACAATACGGCACGTGCATTGGGTGTGCCGCCCAGTGCAGTGCGATTTGTCGCGGCCGACGTCGGCGGCGGATTTGGCGCCAAGAACTTCATCTATCCCGAGCATGTGCTGATCCTATGGGCGGCGCGGCGCATCGGCCGCCCGGTCAAATGGATCGCCACCCGCAGCGAGGGTTTCCTTTCCGACCATCAGGCGCGCGATCATCGCGCCGAGGCTGCCTTGGCGCTCGACGCCGCTGGCCGCTTTTTGGCAATGCGCGTCAACAGCGCCGCCAATGCCGGAGCCTATCTGGTCAGTGCCGGGGGCGTGCAGACCTTCCAATACGTCCATCTGCCGGGCACCGTCTACCGCATCCCGGCAATCGAGCTGCAGGTCACTGCCGTGCTGACCAATACGGCGCCGATTGGCGTCACCCGCGGTCCGGGTTTTGCCGAGGCGGTCAACATCATCGAGCGGCTGATCGACAGGGCGGCCCGGCAATGCGGTTTCGACCGCGCCGAATTGCGGCGCATCAACATGATCCCGCCCGAAGCGATGCCGGTGACCAATGCCTTTGGCAATACGGTCGACAGCGGCGCATTTGCCGAGACCTTCGAGCGCGCACTGGCGGCAGCCGATGTCGAGGGCTTTCCGGCACGACGCCGGGAGAGCGAGGCACGGGGATTTCTGCGCGGCCTCGGCTTTGCCTATCACATCAAGGGCACCGGCGGCTCGCCGCACGAGAATGTCGACATCCGCTTCGAGGCGGACGGCACCGTGTCGTTGATCACCGGCACGCAGACGATCGGGCAGGGCCACGAGACGACCTTTCCGCAGATCCTCGCCGATCGCCTCGGTCTGCCGAACGAGCGCATCCGCCTCGTCCAGGGCGACACCGACCGGATCCCGCTGGGCGGCGGGCACGGCAGCTCGCGGGCGACCTATATGGGCGGCACCGCGATCTGGCGCGCCTCGGACGAGATCATCGCCAAGGGCACCCGCATCGCCGCCGACGCATTGGAGGCGGCGGAAGCCGACATCCGCTTCGAGGACGGCCGGTTTGTCGTGTCGGGCACCGATCGCTCGGTGGCATTGCTCGATGTCGCCGCGATCGCGCGCGACAAGGGGACGCCGCTCGACACCTACCACGCCTGGACCCGCGAATGGATGACCTTCCCCAATGGCGCCCATGTCGTCGAAGTGGAGATCGACCGCGACACCGGCGAAGTGAAGCTCGCCCGCTACACCGCTGTCGACGATTACGGCGTGCTGGTCAACCCGATGATCGCCGCCGGCCAGGCGCACGGCGCAATCGCCCAAGGCGCCGGCCAAGCCCTCTTCGAGCACGCCGTCTACGACCCCGGCTTCCGGTCAGCCGATCGCCGGCTCGTTCATGGATTACGCCATGCCCCGCGCCGACGACCTCCCCTCCTTCGACCTCGGCTTCAACGGCACCCGCTGCACGACCAACCCGCTCGGCGTCAAAGGCTGCGGCGAAGCCGGCGCGATCGCCGCCTTCCCCGCCATCGCCAACGCCATTGCAGACGCGCTCGCGCCTTTCGGCGCCACAGATCTCGCCGGCCCCGCCACCCCGCCGCGGATTCGAAACGCAATCGGCTCTTGATTCGAGATGTAGTGCAGACGCCTTGAAACAGGCAACGCGTCGGCTATCTTTTAACTAGTATCAAACTAGATTAGCCAAAATGGACACGGTAGGCACCTTCGAGGCCAAGACGCACCTGACCCGCCTTCTCGACCGGGTGGCGTCCGGCGAGCAGATCACAATTACGCGCCACGGCACCCCGATCGCTCGGCTGGTTCCTGTGAAGCCCACAAGTTCGCGGCAGATCCGTGAGACTATTGCGAAGCTGAAGCAGTTCAGCAAAGGCCAGACGCTCGCTGGCCTGAAAGTGAAGGACTTGATCGAGGAAGGCCGCCGGTGAGCGGCTTTGTCATTGACGCCTCCGTCGCCCTTGCCTGGTGCTTTGACGACGAGGCCACAGAGGCTACCCGCGCGCTGTTGGACCGGTTCGAGGACGACCGCGCCGAAGTCCCCTCGCTATGGCATTTGGAACTGGCCAATGCTCTTGCGATGGGCGAGCGCAAAGGGCGCATCACTCCGGCGCGGGCGAGCGAATTCATCGCGCTGATCGACGGCCTTCCAATCGTGATCGACGAGCGGACCCCCAACTTCGCCCTGAGCTCCGTGCTCGAGTTGAGCCGCAGGGAACAGTTGAGCGCTTATGACGCCAGCTATCTCGAACTTGCCATGCGCCGCGGCGTCCCACTTGCTACCAAGGACAACGATTTGGCGCGGGCGGCCAACCACGTGGGAGTGACTTTGCTACCAACTGCGTGAATATCTGCCGCCGACGACAAGGTCTTCGGCGTTGAGGGTAGGGGGCCAATCTCGCTAACGGAATGAAGGCTCGATAGTCGCCGGCTCGTTCATGGATTACGCGATGCCCCGCACCGACGACCTGCCTCCTTCGATGTCCGCTTCAACGGCACCCGCTGCACGACCAACCCGCTCGGCGTCAAAGGCTGCGGCGAAGCCGGCGCCTTCGCCGCCTTCCCCGCCATCGGGTCAATCGTCATTACAGATGCGCTTGCGCCTTTCGGCGCTACCGATCTCAGGCGGCCCCGCCACCCGTCGCGGATTCAAAACGCAGTCGGCTCTTGACCCGTCTCGACGAATTCATAGTTCCTGACCGAGGGCGAACAAAGCGAAACCTCGTACACCGCATCGATTTCGAGGGGACAGCGTAGCGCATGGAACACACACTCATCGCAAATTCGAAGGTCTGATGGCCGGCCGCTCACGTAAGGCTCTGACTTATGACGATTACTATTCTCTCGCTCCAGGAGAGGTTGCGTACCGTCGCATATTGTATTCTATCAAGAGGGAGCACTCACATTCGACTGATCAGAGGCGCCCAACCTAGAGCGGGCGCGTCGGTTGCACTTTCGCTCGAAGGCGTCTGGTATCAACGTGAGACTACGTCATAAAATGGACCATGTCTAGACGAATTCAGAGCATGACAAAAGCTGGGTCGCAATCGCTGGAATGGTTCCTTGGAATCTTTCGGGGATGCTACGCCAGCTCTGATGCCTAACGAAGGAAGAATTCGCCTTCAGGCGAATTGATTATCAACTCAGATCACGGATCTTCACTATGCCAGAAGCTTACATGGTTGACGACCATAAGGAATAAATTCGGATGTCGATAGGAAAATATTAGCGCGTCGCTCGGATGCATGTATTTGCAAATGGTATTGCGGCGCCCAGCCGAACTTGCACCTCCAAGACCTTAAACGCCCGTCACTCGCTCGAGCATCGATACCAGAAAGTAGCACGCGTATTCGGTCACCGAACTACTTCAGCGCCGCGCCGGCAGACCGTCTCAGTCATGTGCTGGCAAGCTAGCGAACTTCCTCCTTGGGGTACTGTCATGCGCGGACCGCTAACGCAGATCTCGATTCAACGCTCGTTGTCATTTGGCTAGTCGGGCGGCTCAGAGAATCAACTATCGGATGCATCCGATCTAGGAGATGTCGACCGGCGTGCGATGCCCATCTGCCGATGGTATCGATGGGTGCTGATCCGATTGATTTGTGCAGCAGCAGCGACTGTCGACCCATCCGCCTGGGCTCAATAACGGTACACATGCCCTGCCATGATCTTGTTCGTGCTAATGGACTTCGAAGGAGCCATAGAAGCACGACTGTCAAAAATAGGCATGAAGTGCTGGCCCTCGAATCTCACTCAACTGTAGCAGCCACCAGATCGTGGCTTCACCAAGCTCTGATTTAGCGAATGTCCGAAATCGGGGTCATGGGTCTGTGCCAATTCTTTTCGCAACGCACGCTCGAGGTCCAAAGGTCCGCTGTCGGAACAGGAAGCGGAAGCCATCGAAACGCGCGGCAAATGTCGACAGTTCGGGTTCGAAATTGGACTTTCAGATCCTCGCTGCTAGAGCGCGAGTTTCAAGACTGCCCGCACGAAGGGCTCCAGCGCACCCAGCTCTTTGAGCGTCATATTCATGGCTGCCTCCTGGCAAGCTCGTGCCGGCAATGATGCCATGCACTGACCGGCTCCGCGAGTGCAGTCAGCCCCGCGGGGGTTCGGTGCAGGTTGCCAAATTCCGCTTCTGGCGCCCCTGCGCATCGAAATTGGCGGGGTCGAGCCAGCGTTCGAATCCATGTCTTCAGCGCCGGCCATTCGCTGTCGAGGATCGAGAACCAGCAGGTGTCGCGGTTGCGGGCCTTGTAGACCGTCGCCTGACGGAACATGCCTTCGTATTGGAAACCGAGGCGCTGCGCGGCGGCGCGGGAGGGCGCGTTGAGCGCGTCGCATTTCCATTCGTAGCGGCGATAGCCCAGCTCGTCGAAGACGCGGCGCATCATCAGGTACATCGCTTCGGTTGCCGCCGGGGTGCGCTGCAGGGGCGGCGCGTAATTGATGCCGCCGACCTCGATGACGCCAGCTGGCGGGATCGATGCGCATATAGCTGGCGACGCCGACGGCGCGGCCGCTCCGGCGCTCGATTATGGCGTGAAACAGCGGGTCGTCGCCGGCGGACGCGCGGTCGAGCCAGCGCGCGGTAATCCTCGAGCCGGTCGAAGGGCCCATAGGGCAGATAGGTCCAGTTGCGCCCTTCCCGGTCCAGCGAATTGGCCGCGTGGAGGTCGGCGGCGTGGCGCGCCGGGTCGACCGGCTCGACAATGCAGAAGCGGCCTTCCATTGCGCTGCGCGGCGGGCGCGGGCATGGCGTCCAATGGGGTAAGGGAAACCCGATCGGCTGCCCCAATTCATTGAAGTGTTCGGCCATGACCGGTCCCTTTCCCGCCGCTATACAGTGATCGCGCCTTCGAGATAGAGCACCGCATGGCCGGCGATCGTGACGCGGTCGCCGCGCAAGGTGCAGGTGAGCTCGCCGCCGCGCGCCGAGATCTGCCGCGCCGTCAGCTGCTCTTTGCCGAGCCGCGCCGCCCAATAGGGCGTCAGCACGCAATGGGCGGATCCGGTGACCGGGTCCTCGTCCACGCCGTAGTTCGGCGCGAAATACCGCGAGACGAAATCGACGCCATCGCGGCCGGGCGCCGTCGCGATCGCATCGGCGCCCTCGACCCGGCGCATTGCGGCGAAGTCGGGCCGCAGCGCCGCCACGTCTTCGGCGCGGTCGTAGACCGCCAGAGTGCGGCCGCGCGCGACAAAGCTCTCGACCGGCCGGGCGCCGAGCGCGGCGAGGACCCGCGGATCGGCTGGCTTCGGCTCCGGCGGCCAGGCCGGGAAATCCATGGCCAGCAGATCGCCGTCACGGGTCACCTCGAGCGGCCCGGCCTTCAGCGTGTCGAAAGTCACCGAGCGCCGCTCGGGCGCGAGAATACGGGTCACCACATAACCCGAAGCGAGCGTCGCGTGACCGCACAGCTCGACCTCGACGGTGGGCGTGAACCAGCGCAGCAAGTAACCATCTCCCTGCGGCACAAAGAATGCGGTCTCGGCGAGGTTGTTCTCGGCGGCGATCGCCTGCATCGTCGCTTCCGGGAGCCACTCGGAAAGGGGGCACACGGCCGCCGGATTGCCGCCGAACAGCCGGCTGGTGAACGCGTCGACTTGGTAGAGCGGGATGCGCATGGGGGCCTCAGGGTTGCCAGAAATGCTTGGCGCACTCGCGATCGACGTCCGAGCGGCTCAATCCGACATCGCGCAACATGCGGTCGTCGAGTTGCTGAAGCAAGTGTCGGCCCCGCGCCCGTTCCCGCCAACCCAGAAACCGGCTCAGTAAGGTTCGGCATCAACCGACGCGGAGCAGCGGGCCCGAGGACATTGCGCAGCTGGAAGTGGCTTTTTGTATCGATACAATCTCTATGTACCATGGTCTAAGCTCATCGTTTTAGGCACGACGAAATCAAATTGACTCGGAATGATTCGTCAATCATAAACTTGTCACCATGACAAATTGGATACCCGATCTATCGGCCCGCAACGGACCGCGCTATCGCGCCATCGCCGAGGCCCTGGCAGAGGATGTGCGAGGCGGCCGGCTGGCCGCCGGCACGCAGCTGCCGACGCAACGCGATCTCGCCTGGAAACTGCACGTCACGATCGGCACGGTCAGCCGCGCCTATGCCGAGGCCGAGCGGCGCGGCCTGATTGCCGGCGAGGTGGGCCGCGGGACCTATGTGCGGCATTCGGCCGGTGTGGCTCCGGTGATGCCTGGCGACATTCTCGGCGAGACGCCGGATCCCGATTTCATCGACCTCACGATCAATCGGCCCAGCGCCGCCGGGGAGGGCGCGGCGATCGCGGCGGCGCTGCAGGGACTGGCCGCCGAACCCGACCTCGCCGCTCTCCTCGACTATCAGGCCCCGGCCGGCCGCCGCGAGGACCGCATCGCAGGGACCGCTTTCCTCGATGGCTGCGGGCTGGCCACGACGCCCGAGCAGGTGGTGGTGACGGCCGGCGGTCAGCACGCCATGGCCTGCGTCATCAGCGCCTTGACCCAGCCCGGCGACACCTTGGCGGCCGAGGCGTTGACCTACCCTGGCCTGCGCGCGCTGGCGAGGCTATTGCAGTTGCGGGTGGTCCCGATTGCCATGGACGAGCAAGGGCTGGTCCCCGATGCGCTCGAGGCGGCCTGCCGCGCCGCGCCGGTGCGCGCCCTTTATACGATGCCGACATTGCACAACCCGACCACCGCGACGATGCCGGTGGCGCGGCGACAAGCCGTGGCGGAGATAGCGCAACGGCACGGGGTATCATTGATCGAGGATGACGTTTACGGCTTTCTGCTGGATGAGCCGTTGCCGCCGCTCGCGCATTACGCGCCGCAGCACGGCATTTACATCACATCGACCTCGAAGAGCCTGATCCCGGCTTTGCGCGTCGGCTACGTGCATGCCCCCCAGGCGAAGATCGAGCCGATTGCCGCCGCAGTGCGCGCCACCATTTATTCGGCGCCGCCCTTGATGGCGCGCATCGTCGCGCGCTGGGTCGCCGACGGCACTGCGGAGCGGCTCGCCGCAGAGAAGCGCAGCGAGACGCGGAGCCGTAATCGCAGAGCGCGCGAAATCCTCTCCGGCGTCGAGGTTACCGGCGATCCTGCCGCCGCCCATCTCTGGCTGACGCTCCCGGAGCCGTGGCGCGCCGACGATTTTGCCGCGGCGGCGCGACGGTGCGGGGTCGGGATCGTCCCCGCCGCCGCGTTCGCCGTCACCCGTCAGCCGCCCAACGCGGTGCGCATCTGTCTCGGCGCCCAGACCACAGCCGAGCGGGTGGACCGCGGCATAGCTCGGCTCGCGGCGCTGCTCGCCACTCCGCCCGAGCGCTACTTGTCGGTCGTGTGATCGGCTCAGCCCGCGTAGCGCCGCGAAGCTGTTCTGCGATGCCGGCTCGACCGGCGGTGCCGGCGTTGGGGCGGACGTCGCCAATTCGTCGCGCTCGGCACCAATCCTTGAGCCCGCATACTGCGCAGCCACCGCCACAGACGCCAGTTGCGGTGAAAATAGTGCAGTGCGGCGATCGCGCAGATCACCAGAACCCAAGCCGACAGCGCCAGAAACGGCAGGGTTAGAATTTCCGATTCGTCGGCGCCGGGCTTGAGGAGGCCGCAATCGTCCCGGCCTCCGGCGAGGCTGCGCAGAAAGGCGTCGGGGTAAACGCAGGCGGCGGGATCGACGAACATGGCGGACTTTGTCGTCGCCGGCAGCTCCCAGCTTCAACTCTCGCCTGTCGAACCAGCCGGCGGATCGGATCGGCCTCCGGCCGCCGCATCGACCGCAGCCGCTGCGGCTGCGGGATCAATGGAGTGAGGCTGCGCCGCACTTGTTTCCGCTCCAGCGAGAGGCGGCGGCCCGACCAGGAACTCGGCAGGCTGCGCCTCGACGAGCGGGGCAGCGGCCGGACCCGCGGTCTGCATCGACAAAACCGCCGGCAATGCGGCGGCCACAACCGCGATGATGACAAAGCGTGGCAGGTCGACCCCCCAAACCCGGTGCTCGGGCGAACCCAACTCCCGGACGAACCCAACTATCGAGGGCCGCAGAATGGAGCCTTTCGCCGAAAATACAATAAAAATTACGCCTACCGGTTGCCGTTGCTTCCTCGGAGCTGCCGATTTCGCGAAGGTCCCCTCCTCGCCGCCACGGCCGGCCCACGATGCTGGCGGTCAGATCTGCTGGATGGCGGAGAGCAGCCATTGGCCGCCGCGGCGGCGGACAAAGGTCCACATCTCCTCGGCCTCGACCGGGTGGCGCGGGTCGCCGCTGACCAGCCAGTCCGGGTCGCCCGGCGACCGCCCGAGCCGGACCACATAGTCGATCGCCCGCCATTTGAGATAGGCGGTGGCGTATTGCAGATCGCCCTCCTCCCAGCTCTCGGTCAACTCGCCCTTGAGGAGCTCGACATTGGAGACGATGTTGCGCACCCCCTGGCTGGCGTTGCGGGTCAATTCCTCGGAGAAGTAGCTCAGCATTTCGGGCGTCATCAGGGGCCGCAACCGCGCCAGCTCGCCCGCGCTCCAGGCCTCCTGCACCGCGGCGTGGATCGCCTGAAACGCCTGCAGGTCGGCGTCGGAAAGGTTGATGTCGCGCCCGCGCCCGCGTCCCACCGGGGCGGCGGCAGCGCCCGCCGAGCGCGGCGGCCATCCGAGGAGGCCGCCGCGCCCGCCGGTGGCGTAGGCCCGCCCGCGGAACAGCCGCACCGCGAAATAAATCAACAGCCCGATGATCAGGAGCTGCAGCAGCATCCCGAGCATCGAGGCCGAAGACCCGCCCCCTTCGCCTGCCGCCCAGCCGCTGTGCCCGAACAGCCATGAACCGATGAATCCGCCGGCCAGCCCGGTCATGAACGGATGACGCTGAAAGAAGCTGCCGCCGCCAAATGCAGGGGCGGCAGGGGCAAAGCCGGGCGGCTGCGAGGGCTGGGGAAGCGGGGTGACGCTGCGGCTCAGCGGCTGCGCGCCGTTGTTCTCGAAGGTGCGCGAGCCGCGGCTCCCCATGCTCGACGAGCGGCCGCCCGCAGAGCTGCCGGCGCGCGCCTCGGCGATCGCCGGGGCCAGCGCGAGGGTCGCGGCGATAAAGACCGCCAGCAGGATGCGCCAGTTCAGCATCTGGTTCGACATGGTACGCTCGTTCAAAATCCGCGGGCACAACCAGGATACGCCCGATATGGGCACGTACCCATGCCGGCGGAAGCATAGCCCGCCAGGGGCAGAATGATTTTCGGGCGAAGTCGCGCGCTCGCGAGGCGCCGGCGAGACGGGTGAGAGGGCCGGGTTGCTTGCCGGCTTGCTTGATTGTCGGGTTCGCTGGTCCCAAATATTCTGCCAGGTGCATGGTGGGTGACGGGTGCCGAACGGGCCCGTCGCCCACACTCGCTCGGTGCAGAGGAGAAAGATGCATGTCGCGGCTGTCGCTGTTCAACTCGCCGCTGCTTTTGGGGTTCGACCATTTCGAACGGGCGCTCGATCGGGTCAGCAAGGTATCGGCAGACGGGTATCCGCCCTACAATGTCGAGCAGCTCGGCGAGAACGCACTGCGGATCACCCTCGCTGTCGCCGGCTTCCAGATGAGCGATCTCAGCATCACGGTCGAGGACAACCAGCTCGTGGTGCGCGGCCGGCAAACCGACGACACGCAGCGTGTCTACTTGCACCGCGGCATCGCGGCGCGTCAGTTCCAGCGGTCCTTTGTGCTGGCCGAAGGCATCGAGGTCAGTGGCGCATTGCTCGACAATGGGCTGCTGCACATCGATCTGGTCCGTCCCGAGGCCGAGAGCCGGGTGCGTAACGTCGAGATAAGGAGCGGCTCGACCGCCGCCAAGCGCGCGCAGGTCGGTTCAGGCTCGTGAAGCGGGTCGGCGCTGCCGCGTTCCGAGAAAGGGTAACGAAATTGAAGGAAATCGAACGTATCCGGCACATGTCGTCGCGTGAACTCGCACTCTTCGGGATGCAGGATCTCGCCTATGTCAAGCCGGTGCTCGTCGACGGCGTCACCGCCTTTGCCGTGCACGCCGCGGACGGCACGCAAGTCACCGTTCTGCCCGACCGCGAGATCGCGCAGGCGACGGTCCGCCAGCACGACCTCGAGCCGTTGAGCGTTCACTGAACGAGTGCCCGTCGTTCGGTTTCCCGCAGTTGGGGGCTGTCGGCTAGGCGGGGTGGGTGGCGGCGTCGGTGAGAAGCGCGAAAAGCGCGTCGGCATTGTCGGTGCCGCGCAGCTTTTCGCAGACGGTTCGGTCTCGCAATAATCGAGATACGAGCGCCAGCGCCTTTAGATGATCCGCGACGGCGCCTTCCGGGGCGAGCAGCAGAAAAATCAGGTCGACCGGCTGGTCGTCGATTGCTTCGAACGGGATCGGCCGCTCGAGCCGTGCGAAAATCCCATAGAGCCTGGTGAGCCCGGGCAGTTTGCCGTGCGGGATTCCGACCCCCATCCCGATCCCGGTGCTGCCGAGCCGTTCACGTTCGATCAGCACATCGTAGATGGCGCGTTCATTGAGGCCGCTCAATGCTGCAGCGCGCCGGGCAAGCTCTTGCAGCGCATGCCGTTTATTTGTCGCGCGCAGTTGGGCGACAACGCTGCGCGGCGTTATCAGATCGGCGATATCCATCTCTCTCGACCCGTGAGCGTCTGCTCAGCTTTCCCGCTCGGGCGCGCAGACCGCTCGACAGCGCTGATCATGCGCGGCGCAGGGGCTCAGGAGGCGGTTCGACGCGTCGCGCGCGCCGTGTGCAGTTCGGGGTCGATCCACCCGATATTGCCATCGGTCCGACGGTACACGAGATTGAGCTCGCCGTGCGAGCGGTTGCGAAACAGCAGCACCGGTGCCTCGGCGAGATCCATACGCATTGCCGCCTCGCCGACGGTAAGGCTCGGCAGATCGGTACTCATTTCGGCGATCACCGCGGGTGCGCCGTTGGCGGCGCCGGTCTCGGCATTTTCCACCTCGGCTTCTCCCCCCTCGGCCTCCGCCACGTCGGCCTCGTCCTCGCCAATCGGAGCCAGCACATAGTCCATTGCCCGCTCGCTGACGCCAGCCGACTCGCGCCCTTTTGCGTGATGGTCGCGCAGCCGCCGCTTGTACCGGCGCAGCTGCTTCGCCAAACGGTCGGCAGCCATATCGAAGGCGAGGTAGGCCTCTGAAGCGGAGGCGCGGGCGTTGACAACGATGCCGCGGCCGATGTGGATCGAAATTTCAGCCCGGCTCAGATGCGCTTCCTTCGAGACGATGACATGGGCCTCGATCGCGGTCTTGAAATATTTGTCGAGAATGGAACCGAGACTGGCTTCGACGTGGCTCCGCAATGCCTCGCCGATTTCTGTCTGCTTGCCCGTTACACTGAGCTGCATGGCTCCAATTACCCCTTGCGGGCCGGGCTCGGCTGCCCGATCAAAGACGTGGGAACGCGGCCGTGCCCGATCAAGCATTGCACTACCCTCTCGTCCGACCGTCGCGGTCGATACTGCTGCCGCGCCTCTACATTTCGAGCAGTTTTTCCCGGCGGCGTTGAACCGAAGAAGGAATCCGCATCGCTTCGCGGTACTTGGCAACGGTCCGGCGGGCGATGTCCACCCCGTCTTGCCGCAGCAATTCGACGATGCGCTCGTCCGACAGCGTGTTGTCGGGCGGTTCCGCACCGATCAAGCTGCGGATACGATGGCGCACCGCTTCGGCCGAATGCGACCCGTCGCCGCCGGACGCCGGGATCGATGATGTGAAGAAATATTTAAGCTCATAGAGACCCCGCGGTGTCGCGATGTATTTGTTGCTGGTGACCCGGCTGACTGTGCTCTCGTGCATGCCGATGGCATCGGCGATGTCGCGCAGAATGAGCGGTCGGAGCGACTGGACGCCGCGCCGGAAAAAGGCGTCCTGCTGGCGGACGATTTCAGCTGCGACTTTGAGAATTGTGGTCGCTCGCTGGTGCAACGATTTGACCAGCCAATTCGCCGCATGCAGCCGCTCGGTCAGGTAATCCTTTTCCTCCTTTTTGCGCGTCGCTCGGCGGATTTCCGCGCAATATTTGCTGTTGACCAGGACCCGAGGCAGGGTCTCGGAATTGAGCTCGAGGATCCATCCCCCCTCGGCTTGAGCTCGCATCAGGATGTCGGGCACGACCGGCTGGGCGAGCGGCGGATCGAAAGCCAACCCTGGCCGCGGATCGAGGGATTTGATCTCGGCGATCATGTCGACCATATCGTCGGCATCGACGCCGCACAGCCGGACCAGCGCAGCGATGTTGCGGGCGGCGAGCAGCGGCAGGTTGTCGAGCAAACACTGCATCGCCGGATCGAGCCGGTCGTGGTCGCGCAATTGGAGGGCGAGACATTCGGCCAGGTCGCGGGCGAAAACGCCCGGAGGGTCGAATTGCTGCAGCCGACCAAAGACGGCTTGAACCCGCCCGGTCTCGCATCCGAGGAGTTGTGCCGCGCCGTCGAGCCCAGTGCGCAAGTAACCCGCCTCGTCGATCAGATCGAGAAGGTGAAGAGCGATGACCCGGTCCCCCGGGTCGTTGAGATCTGTCCCGATCTGCTCCAGTAGGTGCTCGCGCAAGGTGCGCGGGCGGGTTGCCGTCTGTTCGATGTCCGGCCGGGCCCCATTACCCGTCCCGTTGCGGCCGTGCCACGAATAAGGCTCGCCGCCGAAATCGGCCGATCCATCCCCCTCCGCACCCCCTGCAGCATGCCAATGCTCGGCCGCCTCGGGGGTGAAATTGCCTGCCATCGCCTCCGGCAAGGGCGGCGCCGGGCCCTCTGCGTTCGCGGCGCTGTTAGCCGCCGAAGGTTGTTCAAGACGCGGCTCGCGGCGTTCGAGCAACGGGTTCTGCTGGATCTCCGCATCGATGTACTGCGTCAGCTCGAGGTTAGAGAGCTGCAGCATCTTGATCGCCTGCTGCAGTTGGGGCGTCATGACCAGCGTCTGCGTCTGGCGAAGCTCGAGCCGTTGCGAATAACCCGTCCTGTTCACATCCCGCTCCGTTCAGGAGCGGCTTATAGGCTAAACCTGTCTCCCAGGTAAACGCGTCTGACGTCAGCGTTGTCAACGATCGCAGCGGGCGCGCCCTCCATCAGCACCCGACCTTCGTGCAGGATATAGGCACGATCGACGATTTCGAGAGTTTCGCGCACGTTGTGGTCGGTGATCAGGACGCCGATCCCGCGGTCCTTCAGATGAGCGACGAGGCCGCGGATGTCGGCCACGGCGATCGGATCGATTCCGGCCAGCGGCTCGTCGAGCAGGATGAAATGCGGCTGGGTGGCGAGCGCCCGGGCGATTTCGCAGCGCCGCCGCTCGCCACCGGACAGCGCCATCGCCGGTGCCCGCCGCAGATGAGTGATCGAGAACTCGGCCAGCAATCCATCGAGCATGAACTCGCGCAAATCGGCCGCCGGCTCGGCAATTTCGAGGATCGCGCGGATGTTTTGCTCGACAGTGAGGCCGCGGAATATCGAGGCTTCCTGCGGCAGATAACCGATGCCGAGCCGGGCGCGCCGGTACATTGGGAGATCGGTGATGTCACGGCCGTCGAGGCTGACCGCCCCGGTGTCGGCGGCTATCAGACCGGTAATGATGTAAAAGCAGGTGGTCTTTCCCGCGCCATTGGGGCCGAGCAGGCCGACGACTTCGCCGCGCTGCACGGAGACGTTGACGTCGCGCAACACCGGCCGCCGTTTGAAGCTTTTGCCAAGGCCCTTTCCGAGGAGACCGCGATTGTCGGCGACCAGCCGCGGCCGGCGCGTGTCTGTTGCCTGCTCGGACTGCGGCCGGTACCGTTCGCCGCTCCGGTTCACGGTTTTGGCGCGCTGCTGTGGGGTGCTCCGGCCGGTGCCGCTTGATCCTGCCGGACGAACAAGCCTTCGACCCGCGTCGCTGCTGCGCCCGGCGTCGCGGGAGCGGCCATCATGCGGCTGATGTTGTTGTTCAGATCCATTACCGCGTACTGGCCTTTGATGGTGTTGGGGCCGCGCGTGACGGTGACGTTTCCCAGGAGTGTCGCGATCCCGGTGTCCGCGTTGTAGACACCGTAATCGCCGCGGCCGACATCGGTCTCGGTCGAGACGAGGACGTGGCCCTGAGCATCGACGCGGCTGATCTTGGAACTTTCGTCGTTGTCGCCGAGCGGCATCGCCGCGTTCCGCGGCTTTGCCGGTGCCGCTGCCGGGACAGCTTTGTCGGGCTTGCCGGCGGCCGGCTGCGGCTTTTCTTTTGTCATGTGCGCGGTCAGCACGTCGGCGCGGATGACCTTTACATCCCGAACCGCAACCGCGTCGCCGCGAGCGACGGCGATCTGTTTTTGATCGTACCATTCGAGGCTGTCGCGCGCCGTAACCACATCGGTGGCGGTCGTCATCTTCAGCGCCTTGCCGGTGACGATGCCGATCTGCTGGTCGACGTCGTAGACGGCCTGATCGCCGACAACGGTCTGCCGCTCGCCCTTGATCGTGACGTGGCCGTCGGCGTCGAGGCGGTAGATTTCGGTCTCGCCTCCCTCCCCCGTCGCCTTGTCCCCCGTCGCCTTGTCCCCCGTCCCCTTGTCCTCCGCCCCCTTGTCCCCTGTCCCCTTGATGGGGCGGTAATGCGCGGTCAACGTATCGGCGTGCACCTCAGTTGTCCCACGTTTCGCCATCGCGTTTCCGCGGGCGATGTAAACCTGCGCGTCCTGCTGCCACTCGATGCCATGATCGGCCGAAACTTCGATGGGGCGATCCTCCGAGACGCCGCTAAGGCTAAGTCCTTGTGCGGCCGCGCACGGCGAGCGGGTCAGGCTGCCGACGCAGACCAAACCCGCCAAAGCGATCGCTTGGACGAAACGGTCAACCCGCATCGCGCTTGGCCTTGACGCCCCCGGGGGCTTTAGCTGACGGCGGCTTGGCGTCGCGCTTGGCCAAGCTGGGGGACCGGACGGCGGGATCGGGCTTTGCCGCCGGCGTCGTGGGTGCCGGGCCGGCAAGCGGACCGGCGGTAACCGGGGTTTCGGGCGCAATAGGTCCGGGCGCAATAGTCTCGGGCGCCACGGCGGCCGCCTCAAGCGCCGCCGCTGTCTGGGCTACCTCGGCGGGAAGGGTTGAGGGAGCGGCAGCGGGGTGGACGCTCGGCTTCGTACCCTTCAGCAGGAGGTTCGACTTCCCGGTAAAAACGATCGTGTTGCCTCTGTCGACGACACGAAACCCTTGCGCCGTGATGTCTCCCGAGGGGCCATGCCCGGTTACCGGGTCGTTGCCCACGGCGCTGTCGGCGGCGACGTCGACGTGGGCTGCGTTCGTTACGAAGCGGGTACCGTTCTCGTGGACCAAGTTGACGTCACCGAACAAATCGAGCAGTTGCGCCTGAGATTGATACATCGCCGTGGCGGCGGTCACCACGACCAGCGCGCCGTTGTGCATGGTCATTTCCGCCCGCGGGCGTTCCAGCGACATCAGATCGTCTCGGTCGGATGCTTGCCGGCCGATCGCCGACGTCACGACATAGGGACGGTTTTCGCGGTCCACCCCGGCATAGCGGGGATTGAGCATTCGCAGTTCGTGCGCTTCGCGCAAGTCGATAACCGGAAACCCGAACCGCACACTCTCCAGCAGCGGAACGAGCCGCGGCCAAATCGCGACCAGCAGCAACAGCGCGACACCGATGACGGGCAGCAGACGCCTCAACACTGCGACCCGACGGCTGTAACGGTCGATGTGGCGCGGGCGCCAGCCCGACGCGGGCCGGGGCGGCGGTCTCGGCGAGGCGGCCGGCAGCGTGTTTCCGGCTCGGCTGTCCAGCTCGCTCACGGGCACGCCTGCCGCCAGATCATACGATACCGGCCCGCAGGCAATCGTGCATATGCAGAAAGCCGACGGGTCGCCTCCCTTCGTCTACGACAAACAGCGAGGTGATGGCGAACCGGTTCATCACGCCCAGCGCGTCAGCCGCCAATGCCGTCGCCGCGATGGTTTTCGGGTTCTGATGCATGACCGCTCCCACCGTCTGGCGAAGGAGCGCATCCCCCATGTGCCGGCGCAGATCTCCGTCGGTGATCACGCCGATGAGGCGCCCATCCGTCCCGCACACGCCGACGCAGCCGAAACTCTTCGCCGTCATGACCAGGATCGCGTCGGACATCGGTGCGTCCGGTGGCGCCAAGGGCACCTCGTCTTCCCGATGCATGATGTCGCGCACCCGCAACAGCCGCCGCCCGAGCCGGCCCCCCGGGTGATAAAGACGGAAATCGGCGGAGGAAAAGCCCTTGCGCTCGAGCAGCGCGAGCGCCAGCGCATCGCCGAGCGCCGCCATCATCGTCGTCGAGGTCGTCGGGGCCAGACCCATCGGACAGGCCTCGGCGGCAGCCGGCAGCAGCAACACGACATCGGCCGCCGCGGCGAGGGTCGACCGCGCGCCCCCGGTAATCGCGATCAGCGGAATGTTGCACCGGCGCGAATAGGCGACGATGTCCGCGAACTCGGTTGTTTCACCCGAATTCGACAGGGCGAGAACGGCGTCTTCGGAGCCGATCATGCCGAGGTCGCCGTGGCTCGCCTCGACGGGGTGGACGAATTGCGCCGGGGTGCCGGTCGAAGCAAGCGTCGCAGCGATCTTGCGGGCGATGTGGCCGCTCTTGCCCAGTCCGGTGACGACGATGCGCCCGCGCACGGCGGCGCAAGCGTCGACGGCAGCTTCGAACGCGCCGTCGAGCGCTTCGGCGAGGCTTTCCAGCCCGGAGATCTCGGCGCGGATGACGCGCCGGGCAACGGCGAGATCGGTTCTTTCCGTCGTCTCCCGCCCGCGCTTCTCGGCCACCAGGAAATCGCTCATCGCGTCCCGATGACCCGTTCGGCTTGCAAAATCGCTACCCCCTTCCCCGGCACGCGGCTAATGCGCGAAGATGTCTTGCTCCGACCAGCCTTCAAGATCAAGCAGAACGCGATGCGGCAGGAAATCAAAGCAGGCGCCGGCCAGCTGCTCGCGTCCCTCGCGCGCCAGCATCGCGTCGAGCCGGCTGCGCAGCGCGTGCAGGTGCAGCACGTCCGAAGCGGCATAGCGAAGCTGCTCTTCGCTCAGGGTCTCCGCTCCCCAGTCGGAGCTCTGCTGCTGTTTCGACAAGTCGATGTTTAGAAGGTCCTTGCACAGATCGCGCAACCCGTGCCGGTCGGTGAATGTCCGCGCCAGCCGCGAGGCGATCTTGGTGCAGTAGATCGGCGCCGCCATGACGCCGAGGTAATGATAGATCATCCCGAGGTCGAAGCGCGCGAAATGGAACAGCTTGGTTACACCGCGATCGGCCAGCAATTCCCTCAGCCGCGGCGCCGCGTAGGCGCCGGGCGCGAACTGCACGAGATGCGCGTCCCCATCGCCGGCCGACAGCTGAACGAGGCACAGCCTGTCGCGGTGCGGGTTGAGTCCCATCGCCTCGGTGTCGATCGCGACAATCGGTCCGAAGTCGAGCCCTTCGGGCAGATCACCGCAATAAAGTCGATTGGTCATTCCGGGCAGCGGCCTGCCGCGCCCCGAGGTGGTGCCCAGGAGAAGACTCGAACTTCCACGAGCTTTCGCCCACTAGAACCTGAATCTAGCGCGTCTACCAATTCCGCCACCTGGGCGTGTCGGGACCGCCGAAATAAGCCCCACACCCAGCGATGTCAATCTACGAGGCTCTTTGCGACGGGCCATGGTCAAGAAATCGCCAAACTCCAATTGTACAAATATTACAAATGCGCGTGGTGGCGAGACTGCGCACGAGGCGCTGCTCAGGCCCTTCAATCAAAGGAGAGCTCTCGCTGCAGGCCCGCTGCAGGAGCAGCGGGATGCCATATTGAGTACAGTCTCAGATTGCAGACGAGACTGAAATTGACCCGGGCTTCGCGGAGCCGAGCCTAATGAGCTATAAGGGACAGTATAGGCGCGCCGGTCCGTGGGGGAGAACATGAGAAGTCGTCGAACGGCGGTGCTCGGCGGGTCCGGGTTTATCGGCCGCTATGTCGTCAAGCGGCTGGCCGCTCGCGGCGATGTGGTCCCGGTCGGCTGCCGCAACGCCGAAGAGGCGAAGTTCCTGCGGCCGATGGGCGATGTCGGGCAGGTCGAGCCGCTGAATGTCGCGATCGACGACGAGGTCGTGCTCCCCGCCTTTCTTGCCGGGAGCGGTGCGCTGGTCAATTGCGTCGGCATCTTGCGGGAGAGCGGGTCGCAGACCTTCGAGAGGGTCCACCACACCGGTCCGGCGGTGCTCGCCCAGATCGCGCGGGACGCCGGGGTGGAGCGATTCGTCCATATCTCGGCGATCGGGGCGGAGCCGCGTTCCCCTTCCGCCTATGCCCGCACCAAGGCGGCCGGCGAGGCGGCGGTGCGCGATGCCTTCCCCACCGTGACGATCCTGCGGCCCTCGGTGGTGTTCGGCCCGGAAGACCAGTTCTTCAACCGCTTTGCCGCGATGGCGATGATCATGCCGGCGCTGCCGCTGATCGGCGGCGGGGAAACCCGGTTCCAGCCGGTCTATGTCGGCGATGTCGCCGATGCGGTGATCAAATGTCTCGAGGATCCGGCGACCGCCGGGCGCACCTACGAGCTCGGCGGCCCCAGGATCTATACTTTTCGCGAGCTGCTCGAACTGCTTCTGCGAGAGATCCGGCGCAAGCGCTGGTTCATCGACCTCCCCTTCGGGGTCGCCGGGCTGCAGGCGCGATTGATGTCGATTCTCCCGAACCCGCCGCTGACGCCCGATCAGGTCGAGCTGTTGAAGCGCGACAACGTCGTCTCGCCCGGCGCCTTGACCCTGGCGAGCCTGGGTATCGCGCCGACCCCGGTGGAGGTCGATCCTGCCGACCTATCTCGACCGCTTTCGGCGAGGCGGCTGGTACGAGCGGCGGCAGTCGGCGTGACCCGGCTTTGACAACCGGACCCGTTTCGTTAAGGTCGCGCCGATTTTCCTGGTGGGGACGAACATCATGGCAGCGCTGGGCAAGGTTCTGTGGCTCATCGCCGCGCTCGTTTTGGGAGGCAGTGCGATGGCGGCGGATCTGGAGAACACCCTCTACATGGATGTGCCCGCCGGGCGCGTCGTCATCGAAATGCGGCCCGATCTCGCGCCGGAAACAGTTGCGCAGATCAAAAAGCTGGTGCGACAGGGCTTCTATGACGGCATTGTTTTCCATCGCGTGATCGACGGCTTTATGGCGCAGACCGGCGATCCTAAGGGCGATGGTACCGGCGGCTCGGGCCACAAGCTCAAGGCCGAGTTCTCCGACGAGAAGCATGTGCGGGGCGTCGTCTCGATGGCGCGCGCCTCCGACCCGAACAGCGCCGACAGCCAGTTCTTCATCATGTTTGCGCCGGCGCCGTCGCTCGACGGCAAATACACGATCTGGGGCAAGGTCACCTCGGGCATGGAATACATCGACCAGATCAAGAAGGGCGATCCCGCCCGCAACGGCGCGGTCACCAACCCCGACAAGATCATCAAGATGCAGGTCGCCGCCGACGCGGAGAAGAAATCGTAAGCTACGTGCCGGTGGTAGCCCCTCACCCTCCCGCTGCGCGGATCCCTCCCTCTCCCCGCTTGCGGGGAGAGGGCTGGGGTGAGGGGCCTCCGAGACCGGGTGGGCTGCGGCAGAGTGCGGCCGGCTGGGTCGCCTCGCTCGCCGTTTACCGCGAGCCGCGGCTGATCGCGGTGCTGCTGATGGGGTTTGCGAGCGGGCTGCCGCTCGCGCTGACCTTCGGGACATTGTCCTTTTGGCTGTCGGAGGTCGGCGTCTCGCGCACCTCGATCGGCCTTTTCGCACTGGTCGGAATTTCCTACAGCCTCAAATTTCTGTGGTCGCCGGCAATCGACCGGTTGCCGATCCCGATCCTGACCGCCCGCCTCGGCCGGCGGCGCGGCTGGGCATTGGCGATCCAGCCGGCGCTCGCGCTCGCGATCCTGGCGCTCGGCTTCACCGATCCGAGATCCGATCCCGGCGTGACCGCGCTCGCTGCCGTCGTTGTCGCTTTCCTGTCGGCGAGCCAGGACATCGTCATCGACGCCTATCGGATCGAGCTGTTGCGGCCCGAAGAGCAGGGCGCCGGCGCCGCCGCGACGCAATGGGGCTATCGCTTCGGCATGCTCGCCGCCTCGGCCGGAGCGCTCTATGCCGCGAGCTTTGGCGGCTGGAGCTTCGCCTACGGGCTGATGGCCGGGCTGATGCTCGTCGGCATGGCCGCGGTCTGGTTCACCCCCGAGCCGGGCGGCATTCGCAGGCTCGAACCCCTGCCTGGGAATTCATCACTCGCACGGGTCGCAGCCTGGCTGGAGCGCGCCGTCATCGCGCCCTTCGCCGATATGCTCGGCCGCCGCGGCGCGCTCGCGATCCTTTCCTTTGTGATCCTCTACAAATTCGGCGACGCGCTCGCCGGAACGATGTCGAACCCGCTCTATGTGTCACTCGGATTCACCAAGGTCGAGGTCGCAAATATCGGCAAGGCCTATGGCTTTGTCGCCAGTCTCGCCGGTCTCGCCGCCGGGGGCGTCGTCGTGCTGCGGCTCGGCATTTTCCCGGCGCTCCTCGTCTGCGGCGTCCTGCAGATGCTGTCGAACCTGATGTATGTGCTGCAAGCCTGGGTCGGGCACGATGTGCCGATCCTGGCGCTGACGATCGGGGTCGAAAACCTGACCGGCGGCATGGGATCGGCGGCGTTCGTCGCCTACCTCTCCGGCCTTTGCAACATCGCCTTCACGGCGACCCAATATGCGCTCTTGACCTCGCTCGCGGCGATCGGCCGCACGACTTTGTCGGCATCGGGCGGCGCGCTCGCCGACATGCTCGGATGGAGCCCGTTTTTTGTCCTCGCAACCGCGGCCTGCCTGCCGGGCCTCTTGCTCCTCGCCTGGATCATGCGGTCGGAGCCGGCTGCGGGGCCGCCGATCAGCCGTAGGAGAACAGCCGGCTGCGATGCCGTTTGAGCCATGCCCGCGCCGCCGCGCTGTCGGGTGACAGGCTTTCCACGAGCCGCCAAAATCGCGGCCCGTGGTTCATCTCGGCGAGATGCGCCACCTCGTGGGCGACGACATAGTCGAGTGACCGGTTCGGGCGCAAAGATAAGCCGCCAGCTGAACGAGAGGTTGCCCCGGCCGGAGCAGCTTCCCCATCGGCTCTTCGTATCACGCACGCCGATCCGCGCCAGCTTGCGTCCGATCCGCGCCGCGAAGCGACGCGCCCGGTCGGCGAACTCGGCGCGCGCCATAGCGACGAGGTGATCACGGACGCGGCGCTCGATATGCGCGGGATCGCCGCGCACCCGGATCTCTCCATCACGGATCGCCACCGGCGGAGCCGCCGCTTCGTCCTCGCGCCGGATGCGATGGGGAATGCCGAGCACCGGTACGATGACCCCCTCGGCGAACCGCACCGGTTGCGGGAGGGCTGCGAGGCGGGCGGCGATCCATCCCTGCTTGGCGGCGAGAAACCGCAAACCATGGCTCGTCGGCACGCCTTGGGGGAGGACGAGCTCGACCTTGCGTTCGGCTGCATCGATCCGCAGCGCGATCCGCCGCGCCCGCGGGCTGACCCGAATCGATACGCGAGCGTCGGAATCGTACGCCGCCACAGACTCCGCCCGGATGTCTCCGAGTGCCAATGCGCTACCCAACCCGCCGTGAATTACCGAGCCTAGCGCGGCGGCGGCGCGTCGAGAACTATGCGGTCCAGAAGCACGGATACCGGTCTTTACAATCTCCAATCGAGAGCATCCAGGTGCCGAATTGGTCGCATCACGGGGTTTCCGCGATCGATGAGGTGGATAAACGAGCCGAAGACGGATCCTTGCCGCATACCGTACGCGCCGAGATGTTCGTCTGCCGCGCCGAACACCGAAAAGAGCGGGGTGGCGGCCCCTTGCCGGGTAATTGTCGCGTAGTGAAATTCGTGTCCCCGAAAGACGGCGCCCGCAGTGCCGAGCGGAGTGCCGATCCGCAGGATCGCCCGTCGGTAACCAAGATGCAGCCGCCTTTCGGCAAAGCTCGTCACCAGCGGCAGCAGTCCCGACATCCGCCGACTGCGCCCTTCTCGATCGATGAGAGCGTCGCCGAGAACCATGTAGCCGCCGCATTCGCCATAGATCACAATCCCGTTCGCCGCGGCCCGGCGAAGGCCGGTCATGAAAGCCTCCGCCGATGCGAGCCGATCCGCCCAAAGCTCGGGGTAGCCGCCCGGCAGGTAGACGGCATCGGCGGCGGCGTCGGGCGGCTCGTCCGCGAGCGGCGAGAAGAAGGCGAGTTCTGCGCCCTGGCTCCGCCAGCCGTCGAGCACCGTGTGATAGGCGAAGCAGAACGCCTCGTCGCGGGCTACCGCAATCCGCCGACCCAGAGGCGGCATCGGGACTGCTCCCGCCGGAGCAGTCAGAACCGAACTGCGGGCCAAGCTCAACAGCCGCCCGACATCGACGGAGGCGCCGATATAATCGGCACACGCTCGATGACGGCGTCGGCATCGCTGTTTTCGGCAGCCGGCACGAGGCCGAGATGACGCGACGGGAGAGCCAATCCCGGATCGGCGGGCAAGGTGCCGAGACAGGCGAGATGGGGCAAATGCCGAGCCGCTGCGCCTGCGAGCAGCGCGCCGTGGCGTTCGCTCGAAACCCGGTTGAAAATCACGCCGGATAAGCGGCATCGAGGGCTGATGGCTGGCGAAGCCGTGCAACAAGGCGGCGACCGACGCGCCTTGCCCTCGCGCATCGACGACCAGCATGATCGGCCAGCCGGTCACGCGGGCGAGTTCGGCAGTCGAACCGGCCTCGCCGTCGCGGCCCGTCCCGTCGAACAAACCCATGACGCCTTCGCAGAGGACGATATCGGCGCTGGCTTCGAGTTTGCCGACGAGCGCCGCGAGAGTCGCCGGCCGCATCCCCCAAACATCGAGGTTCAAACAAGGCTTGCCCGAAGCCGCAGCATGAAAAGTCGGATCGATGAAATCGGGCCCCGCTTTCGCCGTCGCGACGCTGAGCCCGCGCCGGAGCAAATGTCGCGCCAGACCGGCGACAACCAAAGTTTTACCGCTTCCAGAAGCGGGGGCGGCGAGGATCAGCCCGCGCCCGGTCACGACGGCTTGCCGAGCTCTTGCCGTCTCAATCGCGCCAACCCAATCGAGCGCGGCGCGCAAGCCCACCACTCGCCCGATGACTACAATTGCGGGAACCTGGATATCGACCGTCGCCCTTGCGATCTCCCCTAGCGTAGAGACGAGTACCGATTGCGCGGGTGTGGTTGCCTTGCTGATGATAGCAATCGGTTCATCGGATCGCCGCCCGGCCTCAAGCAGCCGCTTGGTGATTTTCATCAGATGCCGTGATGCCATGTAGAGCACGAGAACCGGGGCGCCTCGGGCGATAGCATCCCAATCGAGCCCCCCGGGAACGTCGCCGTCGCTGTCGTGACCGGTCAGGAAGGTGACCGCAGAATTGGTGTCGCGATGGGTGACCGGGATTCCGGCATAAGCCGGTCCGCCGATCCCGGCGGTAATTCCGGGCACGATGCGGAACGGGATGCCGGCGCCGGCGAGCGCCAGCGCCTCCTCGCCGCCGCGCCCGAATACGCATGGATCGCCGCCCTTCAGGCGCAACACCCGGTTGCCGTCCTGCGCCAGTCGGATCAGCCGCGCCGAGATGTCGGGCTGGCTCGGCGAGGGCCGGCCGCCGCGCTTGCCCGCATAGTCGAGCGTCGCGCCAGACCGCGCCAAGCGCAGGATGCGCGGATCGACCAGCGCGTCATAAACGACGACGTCGGCGCGCGCGAGCGCATGCAGCGCCAGAGCGGAGAGAAGCCCCGGATCGCCGGGCCCGGCCCCGACGAGCCATACGCTGCCAGGTTCAAACTCCGGCAGACCAAGAAGGGCGCTGTCGATCACTCCGAGACCGCTTCCGGGAAAACGGTGACCTCCGCCCCTGCACCGAGCAGAGTTGGCGGCGTCGCTGTCGGCATGCCAGAAGGTAGTCATCCTCATCGGTTTTGCTAAGATCGGTTTATGGCACCGGAAGTGAGCCCAGGGCTGCGCCGAGGTTGGACGACGGGCGCTTGCGCTGCCGCGGCCTCGCGGGCAGCTTTTACCGCGATGCTCGCGGGCCGCTTCCCCGATCCAGTCGCAATCCGGTTGCCGCGCGGCGGCTCCGCGACCTTTCCGCTGGCCCTGGCGCGAACTGAGCGGCACCGGCGCCCGCGCCGGTGTCGTCAAGGATGCCGGCGACGACCCCGACATCACGCATGGCGCGCTGATTGTCGCCGAAACCGCGTGGGCCGCGCCCGGCTCGGGCATCGGGTTTGCTGCGGGGGAAGGCGTAGGCACGGTGACCCGGGCCGGTCTTTCGCTCGCCGTCGGCGAGCCGGCGATCAATCCCGCACCGCGTGCACTGATCCGCGACATGCTTATCGATGCGGCCGCGGAAATTGGCGCACCCCCGCCTGACGTAACCGTGACGATCTCTATTCCTGGCGGGGAGCGCCTCGCCGAGAAGACGATGAACGCGCGGCTCGGGATTATCGGCGGGCTCTCGATCCTCGGCACGACCGGCATCGTCGTCCCCTATTCATGCGCATCGTGGATCCACTCCATCCACCGCGGGATCGATGTCGCTCGCGCCGCTGGCCTCGACCACATTGCGGCGGCGACCGGAGCGACCTCGGAGCGCGCCGTTCAACGCCTTTACGACCTGCCCGATCATGCCTTGATCGATATGGGCGATTTCGTCGGGGGCACGTTGAAGTATTTGCGCCGGCACCCGGTCGAGCGGCTGACGATTGCCGGCGGCTTTGCCAAGCTCGCCAAGCTCGCCGCCGGGCATCTCGATCTGCATTCCGCGAGAAGCCGGGTAGATATCGCCTGGCTTGCCGGGATGCTCGGCGAACTCGGCGCCGAGCCCACGACAATGGCGGCCGCGCGTGCCGCCAACGGAGCGGCCGAAATCCTCAGCATCGCCGGCGAATTGCGGGAAACGCTGGCCCGGGCGATAGCGGGGCGGGCGCGCGAGGTGGCGCTGGCGACGATATGCGGCAAGACCGCCGTCGAAGTTGCGATCGTGGACCGCCAAGGCAGCTTCCTTGCGCGGGTTGGCGCGTGACCCCACAGCGGCTCTTGATCCTGCGGAGGGACCGGCGAGGCGGCGGAACTCGCCCGCGCCGCTGCAACGCGATTTGGCGATGCGCTGGAGGTTACGACATCGCTAGCCGGGCGGACCGAACATCCGCGTCCTGTGGCGGGCCACGTCCGCATTGGCGGGTTTGGCGGCTCGGCCGGTCTTGCCGCTTTCTTGACCGAGCACGGCATCGGGCGGCTGATCGACGCCACTCACCCGTTCGCCGCCCGGATCTCGGCCGCGGCACGCCTGGCTTGCGAGCAGGCGAATGTCCCCCGGCTGGTGTTGCGGCGCCCCCCTTGGCGCCGTCACCCGCTCGACCGCTGGATCGAAGTCGATGGTGTCAGGGGCGCCGCAGCGATCGTCGATCGCGCGGGACGGCGCGCCTGGCTCACCCTCGGTGCCAGCGAGATTGCCGCCTTCAGTGCCGCGACCGCTGTCCACTTTCTGGTACGCCTCGTGGATCCGCCACGCCATCCCCTGCCGTTGCGCTCCTATGAGGTGATCGTGGGACGTGGGCCGTTCTCTGTGGCCGAAGAGCGCAGCCATATCGAGCGCCACGCGATTGATGTGCTCGTTTGCAAGGCGAGTGGCGGCGGGGCGACCGAGGCGAAAATCATCGCCGCCCGGGAGCGCGGTCTCCCCGTCATCATGGTTCGGCGGCCGCCGCCCGAGCCCGGCGAAGGGGTGGACACCGTGGAGGAGGCGCTCGACTGGCTCGCCGGCCCCTACCGCCTTCCCGAGGCAAGGAGGGTGTCATGAAAACTCGTTTGACCGCCGTACTCTTGGTGGCCGCGCTCGGTACTCCTGTGCTCGGCTCGGCGGCGCATGCCGATGTCAGTATTTTCGGGGGGTATTGGGAGAACGTGGCGCGCGCGGCCAGCCAGAACGATGCGGCCCGGATCAGGTCGATATTAGCCGATGACGGGAACCCGAACCAGACCGACGAGGAGGCACGCACCGGGCTGCATTATGCCGCGATGAACGGCAATCTCACGATTATCGCAATCCTGATCAAGGCCAGCGCCAAGCTCGATGTCAAGGACAAGCTCGGCAACACGCCGCTGCATCTGGCGGCCGATCGCAATCAAATCGAGGCGGCGCGCCTCCTCCTCGATGTCGGCGCCCCGGTCGACGCGGAGAACAAGAACGGCATGACACCGCTGATGATGGCTGCCAATCGCGGGAATATCGATATCGTACTGGCTCTGCTCGCCAAGGGCGCCAGCGTTACTAAGACTGATTTTACTGGCCGTGACGCCTCAGGATGGGCGATGGAGAGCCACCGCCCGGCGGTGGTGCAGGCGATAAAGCGGGCGCAGACCGCCAAACGGTCCTAGGGACCCTCCAGGATTTATAGCTTTTCGAATATTGCGCAGGTGATCCGGTACTCGGCGGCCAGCCAGTAGAGCCGGGCCATCGAGCGCTTCCATCTTTGGAGGGACAGGAACGGCACGGGAAAGCGGCAGAAATGCCGAAGTAGAATCCATGGCCGCTGACGAACCGCATCGCGATACGAAATCCCGGCCCCGAGGATTGTGGCTTCGAGCCGGCGGGCATCGGCAAAGAGCTCGCCAAGTTCCGCGGGGCTCGGCCGGTACATCGTATCTATCGGGTCGCGATGATAGGGATAGCTGAACGGCACAGTCACGAAGACAAGTCCTCCCGCCGGCAAAAGATCGAGACAATGCTGCGCCAACCGTCCGGGATCGAGGACGTGTTCGAGCAGATTGCAGCACAGCAGCGCCTTTGGCCGAAGATCGCCGAGCCGGCGGACATCGGCAGCAACGGTCAGATCCGCCCGGATGTCGACGCCCGGTAAATCGCGCATGTCGACATGGAAGGTCTCGATGCCGCGATTGCGCAATGGGCAAATCACCTCAGAGTCGATCCAGGGTTGTACTGCTTTACGCACGTCGGCCGAGCTGCTGCCGAGGTTTAGCACCGGCGACAACCGCTCGGGCGGGAACGCGTCGAGCGCGCGGCGGAGCCAGCAGGCTTCGGCTTCGAACATCGCGATCTCGATCGCTCCCCCGGAAAGTGCAACGATGCCCAATCCGTGATCGCTGCGAAAGGGTGATCTGCGTCATCCGGCTTGCTTGAACGGCACACCCGATGACAGGCATTGTTCTGCGAAGTTGGTGGCCATCATCGTTCCGTGCCTCAGTCGATCGCACCGCTGCCGCCTCGCCTCGACGCGAGTGCCTTTCCAGCGGACACGCCGCTCAACGCGTTCTTCGCTTGGAACGAGGCGCGGTATTTGCGCGACCGCCGATATGTTATCGCCCGCGACATCCACAGATTGCTCCAAAGGTTCGAGGGTGAAACCGAGGTTTGTATCGCTCACCTGGCGTGTCGGCCGATTATTCGCTGGCGCTTCGGCCAACGAATTGGACCTTCACTAACCAGCCTCCGCGAGGCTCGAGAGCTCGTTGAGCAATGCCGGCATTCGCCAGCCGTAGCGGTCGCGAGCCGCCTCGTCTATTCACTGATGGCCAGCATCGGCGCGGTCGATCCTGCCTTGCACGCCGCGGTATTCCGGGGGTTCGAAGATCTGGCGACCCATGTCGATCTGGACAGAGTGGCCCGCTTGCGGCCCTCCCGAAAGGTGGCTCCCCGCCCACCACAGGAGATTCTGATCATAAAGCTCGGGGCGCTCGGCGATTTCATCCAGGCACTCGGCCCTATGCCGGACATCCGGCGCCATCATGCGGGCGACCGGATGACCTTGCTGACGACGCCACGCTATGCCGAGCTCGCCGCGCAAACGAGGTTGTTCGACGACATTTTGATCGACCGTCGCCCAAAGGCACTCGATCTCGAAGGCTGGCTCGCGCTCCGCCGCTTGCTTCGGCGCGGCCGATTCGACCGGATCTACGATCTTCAGACCTCGGACCGGTCCGGCATTTATGCTTGGCTGTTCCGGCCGGGCAGAATGCCGGAATGGTCCGGGATCGTATGGCGGTGTTCTCACCCGCACGCCAATCCGCAGCGAGACCGGCAACACACGATGGACCGGCAGGCTGAGCAATTGCTGATGGCGGGAATCTACCCCGTATCTCTGGCGCCTTGGTTGCCGGCTGCGGGATCTCTGCCAGTTGAGCTTGGCGGTAAGCCCTTTGTCGTGCTGATTCCGGGCTCGTCGCCTCGCCACTTGGCGAAGCGCTGGCCGGCAAGTCGCTACGGCGAGCTGGCGATAAGACTGAACCGCGCCGGCTACCTGCCTGTCGTGGTGGGCGTCCATGGCGAAGCCGATCGCGGCCGAATGATCTGCGATATTTGCCCCGACGCCGTGGACCTTGTCGGACGCACCGACGTGGCGGCGCTGGCCGCTCTGGTACGCTCGGCCGAGCTGACTGTTGGAAACGACACCGGGGCCACTCATGTCGCCGCCGCCGGCGGAAACCCCGTCGTGGTCCTGTTCTCGCAGGCCTCCGATCCAGGCCTGTGCGCGCCGCGCGGCAAACGCGTCCAGGTCCTGATGGAACCCGATCTCGGCGAAATATCGGTCGAGACGGTATTCGACGCTTGCATGGCAATTACCGCTACGCCAGCCAAGTGATCTAAATAGCGGTACTGTGGATCCGTACCTCCCACATTTGACCGATATCCGCGCGCTCTGCGTAACTTGGGCGGTCGGCGGATCACTTCTTTTGGCCGGAGCCGGCCTGACCGGCAATCGCAGCGCACCCGAATTTCAGATCGCTGCAGGGTGGGGCGCCTTATGCCTATTGCTGACGAGCTGGGGCGTTTTCGTGCCGTTGAGCATGCAATTCCCTGCGGTCGCTTTCGGCATCGGGGCTCTGACGATCATGTTGCTGCCGAAACGGCGGCCGAACGCCGGCGCGTGGCTCGCGCTGGGTAGAATGCTCGCCGTGTCTCTGCCGCTGTGGCTGGTCATGGCGCCGATCAGACCGTCACAGCCGGACACCTTTCTCAACCTTTTGCCCAATGCTTTTTATCTAGTCGACTATGGTTTGCTGCCAACCTCGGCCCGGCCGCCGAGCTATTCGCTGCTGCCGGCAGCCCCCTACAACACACAGTTCTTGAGTTTTCTCGGCTCGCTGCTCGACGCCGACTACCCCGCCCGAGGCATGTCACTGGTCAATGTCATGCTCCAACTCGTGGCCGCTCTCGCGATTGCCCGCGCACTCGGCCCGCCGGAGACCTCGTCGGGAAGGCCGCCTGGCTGGGGGCTCGCGGCGCTCGGCTTTTTGCTGGCGACGCTATTCAACCCGGGTTTTGTGCCGCGCATCCATTTTGCCGCCTATGGCGAGCCGGCGCTCGCCGCAATGGCGGTCCTTGCCGCTTGGCTCTTCGTATTGGCGCAAGGCGAGCTGGCCCGGGGAAATCCGGCCGGCGCAGTTGCTGCCGCTGGCCTTGGCTTTAGCAGCAATTGCCAACACTAAGCAGACGGGGATCGCGCTTGTCGCTGCGCTCGCCGGGGCCGCCTTGATCAGTGCCTGGGCCGAGCGAAGGGTGCAGCTTGCGGCGGCGGTGAGGTGCACGGTGCTGGCGGTTTTGCCGGCGCTGTTCCTTTTTACGGTCTGGCGGTATCACGTCGGCCATGCGGGGGTCGACGAGCTGACCCTGCTGCCTCTTGCCGATTGGAACTGGACCCATCTCTCCGACACGGCGGCGAGCGTTCTCGGCGTCGTATCGGAAAAACCACTCTATTTCGGCTGCGTCGCCGCTGCGATCCTGGCCCTGCCGTTGCTGTGGGCACGGCAGGGTTGGACGCCTACCACTCGACTTCTGACATTCAATGCAGCGCTGTTCGGCCTCTACAACATATTTATTTTCACGACCTATATTGCCGTATTTCCGACCGAGATGAGCAGTGCGGCGCATTCCTATTTCCGCTACAACACCCAGCTGTCGCTGGTTCTTGTTCTGTCTCTGGCATTGGCGGCGCGCGATCTCGGCGCAGCGGCCCGGATCTGGGAGAGAGCCGCTTGCGGGCCGCCAATGCAGCTGTACTGGGCCTTGCCCTTGTTGGCGCCTGTGGCTTTTGCAAAACGGCTGCGCTTTGATCTCGACATGCCGCAGCCGCTTGGTGTGGGAGCTTGCCAAGAAGCTGTCGCCCTATCTGAGCGATGGCGGCCGCTTGGCGCTGCTGCTGCCGGGCGACAACGACAGCGTCGCCACGATGATCTCCGGGGTACTGGCCGACACGCCGCCGCGCCGTCATATGCTGGACCTTCTGCGCCGCAATACCGCCGATGCGGCAACACTAGACGAAGCGGCCCGTCTCGGCTATCCTCTCGCCTTAATTTCATGCACTCCGAACGGATTGGGGGATCTGCCCGCCGGCCAGGCGGTTCTTCTCCGCCATGATCCGGACGGATGGCATCTTCTTGCGGCTTGGCCCTACCCTCCGCACGCCGCCGAGCGGCGATGGCAACACATTCTGTCCTGGCCTCCGCTCTGCCGCGGCCAGTAGTTCTTCGCGCCTCATCCTTCTGGGCTCCCGCAGGCGGCATCGTGGAGGACCGTGAATATCTCGAAAGTCGGCTGCCTAAAGAAAGGCCGCAGACACTGGGTGGGCGGAACGTCCGATGGCTCGCCTCCGGTCACGGCGACAAAGTCGTAATGCTGGAGCGCCCTTGGTAGCACTGCCGTTTCTGCCGTGTCGACGGCCCGCTCGATAACAGCCCACAAATCCTGCGGCGTCGCCGCGTCCGCGAGCGTGTCGTAAGGTGGTTTCAGCGCAATCGGCTGCTGTCCCTGATAGGCAAATAATGTCGGCACAAAGGCCTCGCGCCGTGCCACCGCCAGCACCGCCAGATGCACTTCCGGAACCGGCGCAAAATTGACCGCACTGGCGGGATAGGCGACGGCCAGCTTGGCGCCGCGCGGCAGCATGTCGATGCCGGCCAAATCAGCCGAATAGATATGGTCGGCCCGCAGCCAGACGTATTCTATGAGGGCCATGCGGGCGACCAGCAGAACTGCCGCCGCAACGCCAATCGCGGCTGCCGTGCGCCGATTGGGGAATTTTGCCGCGCTCGCGGCGATCAGCAGCAAGAACATCGCGACCGGCAGCCGGTGGTCGGCGCCCGAGCCGCCATAGATCTGGCTCGGCAGTAACAGATAGGCTGCGAAGACGAGGCCGACAGCCCCGGCCAGTCGAGGCGCCAGCCGCAGCCGTCGCGTTGCGGCGAGCCACCCTATGAGCCCGAGGAACAGGGCAAAACAGACGATATCGAAGGCGCGATCGTAGTTGTCGAAGACACTGAACAAGAGATCGGCTTTGCGCCAGAACGCTGCATAACTGATGCCGCCGGCCGCGGCCGGGTGCCAATAGCCGAGAAACAGCACTGCAGGGATGGCGAACTGCGCTCCTACGATTGCCATTCTGCGGGCTAGTGCCGGCCAGCGGCGGGCACGCAATTCGCTCCAGGCCGGCGACAGCTCGATCCCGATAATAACCAGTGCGTAAAAGCCGAAAGCGGCGATATGGCTGAGATAGCAGGCGAGCGCGACGACCGACGCGGACAGTGTCCTGAGCCACCAGCGCTCGCGTTCGAGCGCCAGCCACAGCGCGGCGCCGGCAAGCGCGACGCCGATCCCAAAGAGGTAGTTCAGAAAGCCCCACAAGAACATTCGGTTGTAGAGCAGCAGGAACGCAAGCAGAGGCCACATTCTCCACGCCCCTGCGGCCACGCGATTCAACCATATCGTTCCGCCTGTGATCAGCCCGAAGATCGCGACCAGGAACAGCTTCGATGCGATATCGAGCGGCATCAGCCGCGCGAGCGGCGGCACGATCAGATCTTGCGCGAGATTGGGCAGCGGCTCCCAATGCACGGCATAGAATTGATTGCCGCCCTCGCTGAGGAGGTGCATGCGAGCCAGATGATTGGGGTAATCGAAGAGCGGCGGCAGCACCGTCGAGAACAACGGCACTGCCACCACGATCATCAGCAGCGCAAAGGCGCCCCAGACCGGGAGGGCTGCGCGGCGTTGCGTCAGAACCGCTCCACCCAGGGCCGCAGTTCGATTTCCCAGGCCCAGGCCGAGCGCGGCTGCTGCAATAGGTGCAGATAGGATGCGGCGATCGCGTCGGGATCGAGCATGCTGTCGGGGCGGTCCGGCGGCTCCGTGCGGCCGGGATTGCGGATCGCCCCGTCGATCACGAAGTGGCCGATATGGATGCCCTGCGGCGCCAGCTCGCGCGCCATGCTCTGCGCGAGGCCGCGCAACGCGAATTTGCCCATCGCAAACGGCGCCGACAGCGGATAGCCCTTGACGCTCGCCGAGGCGCCGGTGAAGAGGATCGCGCCGTGCTTTTTCGGAAGCATTCGGGCCGCCGCCTCTCGAGCCACGAGAAAACCGCCATAGGCGCTGACCATGATGGCTCGCTCGACCTCGGCCGGCACCAGCTCGGCCACGGGACCGCGGGCGCGGGCGCTGGCATTGTAGACGACCACATCCGGCGCGCCGGTCGCGGCCTCTACCGCCGCGAACATCTGCGCCACCTGGCCCGGGTTGGTCGCGTCGCAAGTGAAAGCCTTCGCGCCGGTCTCGGCGCAGAGCGCGCCGAGCTTCTCCGAGTTGCGCGCCGCAAGCGCCACCCGCAGGCCCTCGCGGGAGAACAGGCGCGCCAATGACGCGCTCAAGCCCGATCCGGCCCCGACGATCAACGCGGTCTCATAAGTCAGGTTCGGCATGTTCGACTCCTTCGCTAAGTTGTTCTTTGCGTTGCCGCGGGCCGGCAAAGGCGGTGACGACCCCGTGCAAGGTGCGCAGTTCCTGCTCGGTGCATTGCGCGCGCTGAAAGAGGCTGCGCAGGTTGCGGACCATGCTCGGACGGCTCTCGCGATTGCGCAGAAAGCCGTTGCGGATCAGCTCCTCCTCGAGATGCTCGAAGAAGTTGAGAAGCTCCGCCTTGGTCGCCGGCCGGCTGCCGCCGCGGCGCAAAATCTCGGGCGGCGCGGTCACGCCCGATGTGAACCACTCATAGCCGACGATCAGAACGGCCTGGGCGAGGTTCAGCGACGAGAAGCCGGGGTTGAGCGGCACGGTCAACACCGTGTCGGCGAGCGCTACGTCGTCGTTGAGGAGGCCGGTCCGCTCCGGCCCGAACAAGACCCCGCACGCCTCGCCCGCCGCGATCCGGGCCCGCATCTCCGGCGCCGCATGGCGGGGCGTCACCTCGCGCCGCACCATGCCGCGATCGCGGGCCGTCGCCGCATAGACGTGGACGAGATCGGCGATCGCCGCCGGAATGTCCGGGTAGAGCCGCGCCTTCGCAAGGAGGGCATCGGCGCCGCTCGCCGCGGCGATCGCCTTGTCCGAAGGCCAGCCGTCGCGCGGACGCACCAGCCGCAGATCGGCAAGGCCGCAATTCATCATCGCCCGCGCGGCGGTGCCGATGTTCTCGCCGAGCTGCGGCTCGACCAGGATGATCGCGGGACCATCGGCCACCGCCTGCCGGCGATGATCGGTGCCGGCCATGCTCAGTCCTTCCGCCACCAGGTCGTCGTGCCGTCCGGCCGGTCTTCGAGCAGGATGCCCTCGGCGGCGAGTTCGGTGCGGATACGGTCGGCCTCGCCGAAACGGCGCTGGCGCCGCGCCGCCGTCCGCGCGGCGATGCTCTGCTCGATCCGCTCGGCATCGGCTTTCGCGCTGCCTTGCAGCCAGTCGAGCGGCGGCTGGCCGAGCAGCCCCATCAATTGGCCGCCGGCTTCGAGCGCGCGCTGCAAGGCGGAGCGCTCGGCATCCGAGCTCGTCCGGTTGATCGCCCCGGCGAGCTCATGGAGGTGCGTCAGGGCGAGTGGCGTATTGAGATCGTCTTCGAGCGCGTCGCGCACCGGCCGAAGCGCCGCGTCGGCTTCGCCAAACCGCTCGAAGACGGCGTCGCGCGGCAGGGTCAGCGCGCGGTAGAAGCGGTCGAGCGTCTGCCGCGCCTGGCGCAACCTCTCGCCCGTCCAGTCGAGCGGGTCGCGATAATGCGCAGTCAGCAACGCGAGGCGGATCGCCTCGCCCGGCGCCTCGTCGAGCAATTCGCGCACGGTGCGGATATTGCCGAGCGACTTCGACATCTTGGCGCCGGCGTCGGTCAGCATCCCGTTGTGCATCCAATACCGGACGAACGGGCGGCCATCATGCGCGCAAGTGCTTTGCGCGATCTCGTTCTCGTGGTGCGGGAAGACGAGATCGAGCCCGCCGCCGTGGATGTCGAAGGTCTCGCCCAAATGCGTCTCGCTCATCGCCGAGCACTCGATGTGCCATCCCGGCCGGCCGCGTCCCCACGGGCTGTCCCATCCCGGCAGTCTCGGCGTCGGACGGCTTCCACAGCACGAAATCGGCAGGGTCGCGCTTGTAGGGCGCGACCTCGACCCGAGCGCCGGCGATCATGTCGTCGCGGCTGCGCCGCGAGAGCTGCCCGTAATCGGGGTCGGAGGTGACCGAGAACAGCACATGGCCTTCGGCCGCATAGGCGTGCCCGCCGGCGATCAGCCGTTCGATCATCGCGATCATTTGCGGGATATACTCGGTCGCCCGCGGCTCGATATCGGGCGGCAGGGCGCCGAGCGCCGCCATATCCTCGTGAAAAGCCGCCGTCGTCCGCGCCGTCAAGGCCGCGATCGGCTCGTTATTCTTGCGGGCGGCGGCGTTGATCTTGTCTTCGACGTCCGTGATGTTGCGAACATAGCACCACGTGATCGCGCCCGTAGATGTCGCGCAACAGCCGATAGAGCACATCGAAGACGACAATTGCCCGGCCGTTGCCGATATGCGCGCGATCATAAACGGTCGGCCCGCAGACATAGAGACGCACCCGCTCGGGATCGAGCGGCTCGAAGAGCTCCTTGCGGCGCGTCAGCGTGTTGTAAAGGGTCAGCGGCATGGTTACGGCGTAGCAGATTGCGCCCCGCCGGTCCACGCGATCGAACGCCCCGAGCCACCACCCAATCCCTTATCTGCCACAATCAAAACGTGCGTCGACTATTACGCTCCGCTGCACCTGCAGCGGGTCTGCAGCGGGGATTCTCCCTTAGTTGAACAATGCAAATCGCGCCGCTGGCAATTCTCCGACCGATTCAGGAAGCGGCGGAAATTGAAAGTCTGCCATACAAAAGGGGCGAACCTAGGACGATCATAGCAGTGGCCGGCCTTCCATTTCGGTGCCGGGCAGGCCGAGGTGGCGCAGCACCGTTGGGGCGATGTCGATCAGCGAGGAGCGGGTGTGGCGGGCGCCGGGGGTGAAGCCGGCGCCGGAGATGAAGAGGAAAGGGCTCTGCTCGTTTTTGCCGAGACCGCCGTGCTGGCCGAAGCCGGTGGCGTCCTTGGGCTCGAGCGCGTCGCGCACGACATGGCTGTGACCGGGCACGCCGTGCGGATTGGTGCGGTCGTCGGGTTTGAGCGTCACTGCAATCTGCATCGGGGAACCCGTCGGCAGACCGGCGGCGGCCAGGTCCGGGCCGACGAATGTGCGACCCACCCAGTCCTGAGTTTCGAGAAACCGGGCCACCTCGCCGACGAGAGGCCCGGCAGGATCGGCAAAATAGAGTAAAGCCGCTGTGCCGTTGGGTGCGACGACGACATCCGACGATGTCGGGGCGCCCTTCAGCCCGGCCTCGATCAACAGCCCATCGAGATCGATGGTCTCCGCGACCGTCTCCATTCCGTGATCCGAGCCGACCACGAAGAGAATGTTCTCGCCTGTGGGATCGAGCGACGCCACAGTCTCGGCGACGCGGCGGACATTTTCGTCGGCGCTCGTGATCGCGCGGCGGTGCGCCGGCGAGCCGAGCGGGGTGTGGTGGCCCGTATAGTCCGGCTCCGAGAGCCACAACAGCGCGATTGCCGGGGCACGCCCGCGGAGCACTTCCTCGCAGAAGCGCTCGGTCGCGACGCTGTCGCCTTCGGCGCCCTTCGAGATCGCCGAGACCCTCCGCCGCGGGCAGCGGGCGGCGGCCGGGGCCGAAGCTGCCGGCTGGGTTGTAGACCCAGCCAAAGCCGTCGGGGTCGAGGAAATAGGCCGCGCCAGGCGACACGTTCGAGATCGCGATCGCGGTCCCGCCGGCGCGGCTGACCCGCTCGGCGAGGGTCGGCCGGTGCAGGGTGCGCCCGGTCGCCCGATGCAGGCGGTCGCGGAAATCCGGCTTGCCGACCGAAAGGCAGACGAGCCCGTCACCCTCGTCGATCGCCATCGTGTTGCCGAGCAGGCCGTGGCGCGCCGGAAGGCAGCCGGTGGCGATCGACGCGGCGCTTGTTCTGGTTGTTGACGGGAAGACGCTCCGATGATTGGCAAAATGCGCCGAGCGCTGCCCCAATTCGCTCAGGAACGGCGCATCGCGCGGCGTGATCAAATCCGCCCTGAGGCTGTCGCAGATGACGATGACGGCGCGTTTCATAGCGGGCCTTTCCCTTGGGCATCCGGGTCGCGGGCGAGAATGCGTTCGCGCAGCTCGGGCGGCAATGGCGTCTTTTCGCCAGTGGCGTTGATGACCAGGATCAGCACTGCGCGCCCGAGCGCGCAAAGCCCGTCGCGCCACACCGCGTATTCCATCTCGAAGCTGGTATGCCCGAGGCGAACCGTGCGCGCGGTGACCAGGATCTCGTCGGCGTAAACCAGCGGGCGATGATAGCGGATGCTGGTTTCGGCGATGACCGGGCCCGGCGTATTCGGCGACAGCGGCGCGAGGCCGACGGCTTCGAGATAGCGGTTGCGCGCTTCCTCGAACCACTCGAAATAGGCGCGGTGGCCAGCATGCCGGAACGGGTCGCACTCGCTCCAGCGCACCCGGTGCGGGATCGCAAACGACCATCCCGGCTCGACCCCGAACCTTGCCCAATTCGATGTCATGACGCTCTTCGCGGGGCGCTGAGCCCGGCTAGCGGGCGAACGTCGTCGAGGGTTTCGAGCGCGAACACCGCATCCCACAGCGCGGTATCTTGCTCCGGCGGAAGATCGTGCACGGATTGCCAGCAATCCCTGAATTTGGCTCGCGCAGCTTCGGGCGACAATGGCCGGCTGGGGCTGCCGAGCACCGACGTTACCGCGGCGGCGACGGTTCGGCCTTCGGCGAGATCGACTTCGACGCGCTGCGGCAAGAGCGCGTTTGGGTCCGGGTTGCCGTCCTCGATGACGGTCAGCCGGCGCGCCAACCTCAACGTCTCCGGATCGGCGAGCGCCGCCGCGGTGAAATCGCCGAGCCCGACAGTGCCGCGGCGCAGGCAGACGGCCCCGACATATTGCAGACATAGCCGGGCGTAGCCGGCGGCCATGCCTTCGACGGCCGGGCGGCCGACCAGCCGCGCCGTCAGAGGCGGCACGCGAAAACGGCAGGCGACGACCCGATCGGCGGTCACCCCGTCTTCTTTCATCAGGCGCTGTAGCCCGTCGATGCCGCCATGCGTCGCCCGCCCGCTGGGGAACGGTTTGTGGCTGAGCTCGGTGATCCGCCAGCGCTCGCCGAGCTGGTCGAACGGCGCGGGATCGGCCTTGCCGTCGAACAAAGCAAAATAGCCGAAATCCCCGGAGATCGGCGCATGAGGCCCCGGCATGCCGCGGCGCGCCAGTTCGACCGCGGTCACAGCGCTGCGTGCGGCAAAACCCATCTGCATCGCCAATTGCGGGGTTCCTTCGCTGTGCGCCTGCATCGTGCCGGCACATTGCCCGTAGTAGATCCCGATCGCGTCGCGCAGCTGTGCGCCATCGAGACCGGCCAGCATCGCGAGGCCCGCGGTCGCGCCCAGTCCACCGGCATTGGCCGGCCGGAAGAACCGCATCGGCGCGCGCGAGCACAGGCCCAAT
This sequence comes from uncultured Alphaproteobacteria bacterium, assembly GCA_963730745.1. Lineage (GTDB taxonomy): Bacteria > Pseudomonadota > Alphaproteobacteria > ATCC43930 > CGMCC-115725 > AP-15. The sequence goes on along the minus strand of CAVSTA010000028.1, from coordinate 270,119 downwards.
GTCGCCGCGACATCAACGGCAACGGCTACGGCCCGGATCAGGCGAGCGCCGGAGACGCCGCCTTCGCGCTGCGCCCATGCGAGGAGCACCGGCAAGCCCGCCGCCATCGGATGGACGACCGCCGCCTCGTGCACGCAGTCGAATTCCTGCGCGTGAATCTGATAGGCGTTGAGCATCGCCGCGTGCACCAGCGGCAGCCTTTCGCCGCCGCCCAACGCCGTCGCCTCCTCCGCCCCGCCGATGCCGGCGACCATATCGAGGATCTCGCCGCGCCATGGCGTCTTGCAGCCGGCTATTCCGACGGCAAGGGTATCGGCGATAAAGGCTTTGGCCGCGGATCGGGCGGCCTCGGGCACCCCGTGTTCGCCCACCCTTTCGACATGCGCGACGATCTTGTCGACGACAGGGTCCCGCATGGTGCTGCCCCTCACCCCAGCCCTCTCCCCGCAAGCGGGGCGAGGGGGCATGGCCGTAAATTCCCTCGCCCCGCTCGCGGGGAGAGGGTCAGGGTGAGGGGCACTTTCAAGCTGCGGCGAGCTTGGCTAGGTCGGCGACGTCGGAGAGGCGGTCGAGTCCGGCGATTGTTTCGCGCAGCTCGCGCGTCCGCGGGGCGCCGAGCAACGATTCGACGAGCGCATCGAATTTCGCGGCAAGCCGGCGGCCTTGATCGGCGATGTCAGTAGCCGGAATACCGGCATCATGACGCGCCGTGAGGCGATTTCCGCCGACGAGCTCGATTTCGAGCTCGGCCAGGGTCTGTGGCCAGCTGTCCTGCCAGTCGATCTCGATCCGCTCGCGCATGCCCATCAGCGCCCGGTCGCGGGCATTCCCGGCGCTGTAGGCGCCGAGGCTCGCCGTATCGACCCCGGCCAATGCCATCGCCACGGTCTGGCGCAGGCTGAACTTGCTCTGCAGCCCGTCGACCGGAGCCGGGATGTTGCAGACCCGCTCGCAGCTCGCGTCGAGCCGCAAGGTGATGCCGGCGACTGCCTCGGGCGTCAGCCGGTGCTCGTCGCGCAGTCGGCGGGCGCATTCGATCGGTGCATGGGTCAGATAACACGCGGCATGGTATTTGAAGAGGTTGGCGAAGAGGTGCAGCCCGGCTTCGGGTGTCGCCAACGCCGCTTCGGGCGAGAAATCCGGGCCGTGCGTCAACGCGAAACCCTGCACGCATTCGACAATGTCGGCGCGGCTCGAAAATCCGCGCGCCGCAAGACGCGCCGCAAGAAGCCCGTTCTGCGCCGCCTTGCCGGCGTGGAACGGCTTGCACATCGTCCCAAATTGCGATTTGAGCCCGGCCGCCTGCGTCCCGGCGATGCCGAACGCCATCGCTGTGGCGTCGGCATCGAGACCGAGGAGCCGCGCGCAGGCCGCCGCGGCGCCAAAGGCGCCGACCGTGCCGGTCGAGTGAAAACCGAGATTGTAATGTCCCGGCTGCAGCGCCGCGCCGATCCGGCAGGCGGTCTCATACCCCGCAACGAAGGCAGTGATCACCTCGCGGCCTGAGCTGCGCCTCAATTCGGCCAGCGCGAGCAGGCCCGGCAGGATCGCCACCGAGGGATGCCCCGGCATCGCCATGTTGACGTCGTCGTAATCGAGCGCGTGTCCCGCAGCGCCATTGACGAGCGCCGCCGACAATGCCGGCAGGCGGAGCTGATGGCCGATGACGCTGGCCTGCGGAGCGCCGCCGGCCTCGGCCAGCTCGTCGAGGAGGAACTCGCACCAGCTCGTCGCTGGCCCCGGCGAGCGCCACGCCGAAATAGTCGAGAATGCATTGCCGGGCGAGCTCGTATGCCTGCGGAGGTAAGTCCTGGTATTGGAGCGCCGCGGACTTGCGCGCTAGCACTTGCGTGAGGTTTGTTCTGTCCATTTTTCTCCTCCATTTAGCTCCGCCGCGCGCCTCACCGGCCCTTGAAGCGCGGCTTGCGCTTCTCGTTGAATGCTCTGACGCCCTCGCGCCGGTCTTCGGTCGGGACCATACGGTTGTAAGCCTCGATCTCGAGCATCATGCCGCTCGCGAGGTCCATCTGCAGGCCGAAATGGATCGCGTGCTTGGCCTGGCGCACCGAGATCGGAGCGTTGTCGGCGATGCGGCGCGCGGTCTCGATCGCCTCCTCGACGACACGGCCCGGCGCGCAGAGGCGGTTCACCATGCCCCATTCGTGAGCCTCGGCGGCGGTGAACGGGCGTCCGGTCAGGATGATCTCCTTGGCCCGGCGCTCACCGACGGCGCGCGGAAGGTTTTGCGTCCCCCCGGCGCCGGGCATGATGCCGAGCGTGACCTCGGTCAGCGCGAAGCGGGCGCTCTCGGCGGCGTAAATAAAGTCGCAGCACAGCGCCAATTCGCAGCCGCCGGCGTAGGCGGCGCCGTTGACCGCGGCAATCACCGGCACCGGGCAGCCGATAAACGCCCGGATCATCCGCTCGAACAGCAAATGCTGGTCCTGCCACGCCTCGTCGGTCATGCCGTTGCGCTCCTTGAGGTCGCCGCCGGCGCAAAAGGCCCGCTCCCCTGCGCCGGTCACGACGATGCAGCGCTGATTTCCGGGCGCCGCATTGATGGCGTCGAAAAACACGAGAAGGTCGCGCCCCATTTGCGTGTTCAACGCGTTGGCCACCTCGGGGCGATTGAGGGTCAGCAGCAGCAATCCCTCGCCGCGGTCATCGACACGCACCGTCTCGTACTCGCGATCCATTCGAATGCCTCCGCCCTGCGGTGCTCTCGCAAGACTATAGTCTTGCACGACGGCCTTGCCGAGATCAGCTTCCGCGTCGATGAGCGACCAACCCGCGATCGGCCCGCTTTCCGGCCGCTGCATTGCCCTCCCCGAAACCCGCGAGCTCGACCGGCTCGCGCGCATGTTCGAGGAGCAGGGCGCCGAAACCCTGCGCTGCCCGCTGGTGGCGATCCGGGATGCTCCGGATCCCGCGCCGGTGCGGGACTGGGTGATGCGCTTTGCCGTTCGACGACCTGGTTTTGTTCACCGGCGAAGGGCTGCGCCGGCTGCATGGCTTTGCGCAACGGTTCGAACTCGAGCCGGTTTTTCTCGACGGGTTGCGGGCGGCGCGCAAGATCACGCGCGGTCCGAAGCCCGAGCGGGCGCTGCGCGAGCTCGGGCTCAAATCCGACCTGCGCGCCGAGGAGCCGACGACCGACGGGCTGATCGCGACTTTGTCGAGCATCGATCTCCGGGGCCGGCGCATCGGCGTGCAGCTGTACCCGGGCAATCCCAACACCCGGTTCACCGATTTCCTGCGGCAGGCAGGAGCGGAGCCCGACCCCGTGCTGCCCTATATCTATGCTTCCGCGGCCGATGACGAAAAGGTCGTCGAGCTGATCGACCGGATGGCCGATGGTGCCGTTGACGCCATTGCCTTCACCAGCTCGCCGCAGGTGCAACGGCTCTTTGAGGTCGCCGCGGCAACCCGGCGAGAAGAGGCATTGGCAACGGCGCTGCAGGCGATCCAAATCGGCGCTGTCGGTCCGGTCGTTGCCGAGGAGTTGCGGCGGCGCGGAGTCGAGGTGACGATCACTCCCGATCGCGGCTATTTCATGAAGCCGCTGGTTTCCGCTTTTCTAGCCGCATTCTCGCGATAGCTCTACGATTCGTCCCTCGGCGGCATTACCTCCCGACGGGAGAGCGCCGATCGGCCACGCTCGGCGGCTGCCGCTTGACACTAACGGAGCGCGGTCGAGACTGGCGCAGCCCTACCTTGAAGCGGACGAGTTTGTTGCAGGATCTCGCATTCAATTCAGTCGCCTTCGATGAGGGCGATATCCGCCGTTGCCTCCCCGGGAGTTTCGAGAAGGGACGTTCCTATCATCGCGGAGGTGCCGTCCGTGACCTGCGCGCGGACAAAGGCGGGCAACGCCTGATCGCCTCGGTCAGGGGAACGCGGCCGCGCCCCTATCACGTCTTTGTCGAGATCAACGATTCCGATCCGGTCGTGATCTCGGGTCGGTGCAGCTGTCCGGTCGGGTGGAACTGCAAGCACGCGGCAGCCGTGCTGCTCGAGGCGTTGCGAAATCCGCCAGCGGTGGAGCGGGCCGAGGAAAATTTGCTCGATGGCGCGGTCGGGGGCTGGCTGCACCGGCTGCGGCAGGCGGTGCAGCCGCCGGCGTCGCCGGAAGCAATCGCCTACCGCCTCGATTGGCCGATGGCCCCGGGCTCGCCTTTCGTCATCGACCTGCGGGTCGTGCGCATCCTGAAATCGGGCGAGTGGGGCGCCGATCGCGCGCTGCCCGCCCAGCAATTGCAGAACGCGACAGCAAATTATCTCACTCCGGCCGACCGCGGCATCATCAGCTTGCTGGGCGGCGGGTCGTGGAGCCCGCAACTTCAGCTCTCCGAAGACCCCGAGATCGCAGACCTGGCAATGCGCCGGATCCTCGCCACCGGCCGCTGCCGCTGGCAGAATGTCGCCTCGCCGCCATTGGCGTTGGGGCCGGGCCGCCCGGGGCGGCTATCCTGGCAGGTCGGCGCCGACGGCCGCCAGACCGTCGGCGTCGCGCTCGACGATCCATCGGCGGTGGTGCTGCCCTCGGCCTCGCCGTGGTATGTGCTTCCGGGCGAGCACCTAGCCGGCCCGATCGAGCTCGATTTGGCACGACCGCTCGTCAGGATCGCGTTGTCGGCGCCGCCGGTGACGAAGGCGCAGGCCGAGGCGGTCGGCGCCGCCCTCGAACGCGAATTGCCGGGCCTCGGCTTGCCGCGGCCGCGCTCGGATATTGTCGAAGAAATCCGCAAAGATCCGCCCGTTCCGATCCTGACGTTCGTTCAACGCAAGCGAGGCTGGAACTATTGGGGCGTGCGGACGAGGGAGTGGGACGACAATGTCGATCTGGCCCTGCTCGGCTTCGCTTATGGCGAGCGTTGCGATCGATCCGGAAGACCGGCGGAACGAGTTGCGCGCCTTTGAGGAGGGCCGGATCGTTGTGCGACGCCGCAATCGCGGCGCTGAGCGCGGAGCGCTGAAGCGGTTGCAGGAACTCGGGTTGCGTGCCGTCGAAACCTTCGAGGCGCAGGACCGCGACGCCGACCGGATCGCCTTCGGCTTCGCCGAAGGGCTAACGGGACTGGCCGAATTTTGTCTACGACTGCCGTGCCGCAACTCGAGCGCGAAGGCTGGCGGATCGAATTCGAGGACGGTTTTCGCCATCGCGTCGTGGATGGCGCGGGCGAATGGACCGCCGAACTGGAGGAAGGCGGTGGGTGGTGGTTCTCGCTCGATCTCGGGATCGTCATCGAGGGCGAGCGCGTGGCGCTCTTGCCGGTATTGAGCTCCTTGCTCGCACATCTGCGCAATCGTGACGTGCCGAGCGGAGCTCGATGCGCTGGCGCATAACGGCACGGTGTTCGGCAGGCTCGAAGACGGCCGGCATGTCGCGCTCCCGCTCGAGCGCACGAAGGCCATCATGGCCACCCTCGTCGAGCTGTACGACCCGAAGAACCTGTCCGCCGCAGGCAAGCTCGGCGTCTCGGCCGGTGAAATGACGGGCTTGGCCGCCCTCGAAGCGGCCACCCGGCTGCGTTGGCTCGGCGGCGAGCGGCTGCGGGAACTCGCCGAGCGGCTGTCGAGCTTTTCGGGGATCGCCGAGATCGAGCCGCCGGCCGGGCTGCTGACCAAGTTGCGTCCCTATCAGCGCGAGGGGCTCGATTGGCTGCAATTTCTGCGCGGGTACGAGCTCGGCGGCATTCTTGCCGACGACATGGGGTTGGGCAAGACCGTGCAGGCCCTCGCTCATATACTTGTCGAAAGGCGCGAAGGCCGCCTCGACCGGCCTTGCCTCGTCGTCTGCCCGACAAGCGTCGTGCCGAATTGGCTCGCCGAGGCGGCGCGGCTAGCGCCCGAGTTGCGGGTCTTGTCACTGCATGGCGCCGATCGCGCGGACCGCTTTCCCGAAATCGACAACGCCGATCTGGTGGTTACAACCTACGCGCTGCTGGCGCGCGACGCCGACCGTCTGCTGCCGGTCCAGTGGCACATGGCGGTGCTGGACGAAGCGCAGGCGATCAAGAACGCCGCCGCAAAGACGACGCAGCTGGTCTGCCGTCTCGACGCACGGCATCGGCTGTGTCTCACCGGTACGCCGATGGAGAACCATCTTGGCGAGCTGTGGTCGCAATTCGCCTTTTTGATGCCGGGACTGCTCGGCGACGCCAAGCGCTTTGCCCGCGTGTTCCGCACCCCGATCGAGAAGAAGCAGGACGGCGAACGGCGCGCCGTGTTGTCGGGCCGATTGAAGCCGTTCCTGTTGCGGCGGACCAAGAGCCTGGTGGCGGCCGACCTGCCGCCGAAAACCGAGATCCTGCGCCCGCTCGAACTCGCGGGCCCGCAGCGCGATCTCTACGAGACCGTGCGGGTCGCGATGCACGAGAAGGTGCGCCGCGAGGTCGCCGAGAAGGGGCTCGCCCGCAGCCACATCGTCGTGCTCGACGCGCTCTTGAAATTGCGCCAGGTGTGCTGCGACCCCCGCCTCGTCAAGCTCACCGCGGCGCGTCACGTGAATGCCAGCGCCAAGCTCGAGCACCTGATAGAAATGCTCCCGCCCTTGATCGAGGAAGGCCGGCAGATCCTGTTGTTTTCCCAATTCACCAGCATGCTCGACCTGATCAAGCCGGCCGCTGGCCGAAGCCGGCATCGATTTTGTCGAATTGCGTGGCGACACGAAAGATCGCGCCGGCCCGGTCGCCCAGTTTCAGAAGGGTAAGGTGCCGCTGTTCCTGATCAGCCTGAAGGCCGGCGGCACCGGCCTCAATCTGACCGCGGCCGACACGGTCATCCATTACGATCCCTGGTGGAACCCGGCCGTCGAGGACCAGGCGACCGACCGCGCCCACCGCATCGGCCAGGACAAGCCCGTCTTCGTCTACAAGCTCGTCGCGCAGGGCACGGTGGAAGAGCGCATGCTCGAACTGCAGCGGCGCAAGAAGGCGCTCGCCGCCGGAATTTACGACGCTGCGGGCGGCACCGGGGCCGGCCTCGAAACCGGCGACATCGAGCGCTTGTTCCAGCCGCTCGGGTAAGCTGTAAAACCAAGGGGTGTCGTGTTTATCCGCGCCCGTCTTGGGCGAGGACCTCGCGCACGGCGGTCCAGCGCTCAAACTTGGCGGAGAAACCGATAGTGGCGTGCGCCGGGCTAGTCGAGGGTAGCGCGAGGTAGGTGACAGCAGCACGACGCGTGAAATGCCGGTCGTATAATCGCTGGGCGGTCGTGCCGTTGAAGGCGACGGCGCGGATCAGCGGATGGTGATCGAGCAGCCGATCGATCGCGTTAGGCCGTTCCAGGCGGATTGTCGTGTCGGCGCTCCTCTCGCGTTCGCCAAGCTCGCAGACATCCCACGCCGCGATCCTGTGCGCCGTCAGAAAGGCCAGCCGTTCCGCATAATTCAAAGCCGGCGGCTCGCCAAACAGAGCGAAAATGATCGGCCAGAACAGGTTGCGCGGATGGGCGTAATACTCGCCCCGGCGCAGCGACTCTTCACCCGGAAGGGTGCCCAGGACGAGGACGCGCGCCTGGGCGTCGACGACCGCCGGAAAGCTGCGTTTTGCGGGCGCGGTCGAGGCGCTGCGGCCGGGGCTGCCTCTCACTCGACGTAACGACCGAGGCGCACCGCCGTCTGCCCCTTGGCCAGGCGTCGCGATGGCATGATCAGGACGCAATCGTCATAGGGCGTGCGTATTTCGCGCCCATTGTCGCGGCCGATCAAGGTGCCCTTCGGCGACAGCACCTCAAGCCCGCGAAAGTCCTGAACGAACTCGAATTTGTCGCCGGTGATCGTGACGGCATCGGTGACTTGAATGACGCGCTGCCGCGGATGCGCGTCGAAATCCGGGCCGGCGAGCACCGCGGCGTCGTCGCGCGTCACCGTGCCGAGGGCCATCAGGAAGCGCAGCATGACATCGGTCGCGACTTCCGCAGCCCGGCGCTCCCAGTGCTGGCCGCTCTCGATCAGCAGCGCGGCCTTGGACGCACCCGGGTCGCCAAACCCGCCATAGTCGCGCATCCGGGGCCCGGCGGCGTGGCCCGCGTCGCACATGATCAGTTCCGGGATCCCGACCTGCCGCGCCAAATCCAGCGATTTATGTTGCGTCCCCGCCAGCATCAGCGGCGCCGTCGCGTATTGCATCGAGTGGATGTCGAGCAGAAAATCGGCGGCATCGACGATCGGACGCAAGGCCCGCGCGCGCGTCAATTCCACCGACTGGCGCGGGCTGTCGAGCGTCGCGGCGGACCACAGTCGGTTGAAATCTTCGTCGACATAACGCGATGCGGTCGGAACGCGCAAATCAAAGCTGCGATACGCGGCGATGTTGTCGAAGGCCAAGCTCAGCTTGCCCTGTCGCGGCTGCAACCCGGCGCGGAACAATCGATCGAGCGCGATCGCGCCGCAAATCTCGTTGCCATGGGTCAGGGCGGTGACCAGCACGTGCGGTCCGGCGACCCCGCTATCGAATGTCGTGACGTAATCGATCCCGGTATTGCCGGCTCGGTAGGGTTCGATGTCGGGCGGGGTCAGCTCGACTGTATAGGTCGGCTCGGGCACGCGGCGCTCCCGGTCTCGAGGTGTTATCGGCATCATCTTGCATCCGATCGCGGTTGTCGTCACGCCGACAACAGGCCGCAGGGGGCTGAATCCGACATTGTGCCGGAGGTGAAGCCGATCGTCAGGTTCCGGGCGGCGAGCTTCGTTGCTTGCTCGCACAAAGGAGCATGCGTAGATTTGCGCGATGAATACACGGCTCGAAATTCGCCGGGGCGGGCTCACCCTTGGCAGCTCCGATACGCGTCACCTGCGCGTCAGGCGTGAATTCGATTTGCCGGGGCTCGAGCGCAAGGGCTTGGGGCGCCACCGCAACCAACGAGCTTGAAAAGATGAGCTTCGAGATCCCCGGAGTGTTGTGGCGCCGCGACCCACGAGTGGCTGAAGTGCCGTTGGTCTTCGACTCGCCGCACAGCGGGTCCGAATATCCTGAGGATTTTCGCTTTTGCTGCTCACTCGACGTCTTGCGGACGGCCGAGGACGCCTATGTCGACGAGCTTTACGCAGCCGCACCAGAATTGGGTGCGACCCTAATCGGCGCGCTATTTCCGCGCAGCTATCTCGACCCCAATCGGGCCGCAGACGATCTCGATACCATGCATATCGACGGCGCCTGGCCGACGCCTCTCTCGCCTTCCCATAGGACCCGGGCCGGCCTCGGGTTGGTGCGCCGCGTCGCCAGGCCGGGCATTCCGATTTATGATCGCAAGCTGACCGCCGCCGAAGTCATCGCGCGGGTCGAGCGCTGCCACACTCCCTATCATCGCGTGCTGGCAGAGGCTTGTGATCGGGTCCACCGCAAGTTCGGTACGGTCTGGCACGTGAATTGCCATTCGATGCCGTCTCAGCGCAGCGGCAAGAAGGGCGGGCGTTGTGCGGATTTTGTGTTGGGCGATCGCGATGGTACAACGTGCGCCCCGGAATTCACTGATTTCGTCGCCGGAGTGTTGCGGGGGCGCGGCTACACGGTGCGCGTCAACGAGGTTTATAAAGGAGTCGAAATCGTCAAGCGGCAAGGCCGTCCGGCGGCCAAACGGCATAGCCTGCAGATCGAGGTCGACCGCGCACTCTATATGGACCAGAAAACGCTGGAAAAGACTTGCGGCTTCGGCCGATTGCAGGCCGACATCACCTTTATGATCGAGGGGTTGAAAGATTTTGCCATTGCCAAGCTCGAGGAACGCGCCTGCGCAGCGGCGGATGATTGATCAGCTGGGCTCGGTCTACGGGTGCAAACGCTTTCGGTCAGGGAGGCTGTGTCCCGTCCAATCGTCTAAATGGGGCAAAGCAGTCGAGGCTTGATGGCAAAGATTCCAGAGATCCTGCAGCCGCACATCAACACCGCCTTTCCGGCCAATGTCTGCCTGGTTGGCAGCGTGCTGCCCAACGGATTTGCGCAGATCAGCCCACGCGGCAGCACGATGGTGTTCGACGACAGCCACATCGCGCTGTGGGAGCGCGGCAAAGGTTCGACCAACGAGAACCTTGCCGATGGCACTCAGTTGACCGTGTATTTGCGCAAGCCGCAGCTGCGCGAAGAGGGCGTGCTCCCCAAAGGCGGGATTGCGCGGTTCTACGGGCGTGCGCGGATTTACCGCTCGGGCCCGATCTACGAGGAGGTGTGGCGGCGTCTCGTCCAGCCGGAGAAGGACCGTGATCCGCAGAAGAATGGGTATGCCGTCCTGATCGAAGTCGACAGGGCGGAGGATCTTGATGGACAGCCGCTGAAACTTTCCTGATATCGGACGGCACGGCGATCGAAAGGTCGTGCCGCCCCTCCGATGACCAGCACGCTTTCGCTCTATCTCGATGCCCTGCGCTTCGGCGCGGCGCTTACGGTTTTCGTGTCGCATTACTCCACAGGGCGGATCAGCGGGGGTCTATTCTGGCAGTTCGATGGGGGGCGAACAGCCGTTCTCGTGTTCTTTGTGCTGTCAGGTTTTGTCATCGCCTGGGTAAGCGACACGCGGGAACGTAGCCTGGAGGAATACGGTCTGAGCCGTGTTGCCCGGCTCTATTCGGTGATCATCCCCGCCCTTGTCCTGACAGCGGTGCTCGATAGCATCGGCAAAGCAATCGACCCGACATTGTATGGTCCGCAATGGGGCCACGATATGGCCCATCCGGTGATCGATTATGCGCTCTCGACGGTGTTTCTCGGCGAGAGCTGGACTATCCGAGTTCTTCCCGGCTTCAATGTCCCTTATTGGTCGCTCAACTACGAGGCGTGGTATTATGTCCTATTCGCAGCCGCCATATTTCTCCGGGGACGACCGCGGATAGCGGCCGTCATCGTGGCTGCGCTGCTGGCTGGACCGAGGATTTTTTTCCTGCTTCCGGTGTGGCTGATGGGGGTTGCGGCGTGGCGATGGCGGACCGAGCTTCCGCGACAGCTGGGGCGACCGCTGGTGCTCGCATGCCTGGCCGGCTTTATCGCGCTCGAGGCACTCGGCGGTGAGCGGCTGTTTTGGCACCCGAGCAGCGGGTGGCTGCCGCCCGACTCTGTCGGCCTATGATTTCGTCCTCGCCACCCTCGCCGCGCTTTTTATCCTTGGTCTCGCCAATGTGCAGCTCCCGATGCCGAGAGCTCGGCTCGAACGCATGGTGCGCGGGCTCGCCGGAACGTCGTTCGGGCTCTATTTGCTGCACTACCCGTTGCTGAATTTCTTCGGCACCGTGGTCCCGGGGCCGCCCGACGGAGCACTGCACCGGGTCCTTGTTTTCGGTCTTGCGCTCGGCGGAGCGCTCGGATTGGCAAGCCTCATCGAGCCCCGCAAAGGGGCGCTGAAGGCCCAATTGCGTACAGTCCTCCACATCCTGCTCGGAAAACCCCCGCCACCGGCGGTCGCTCGGCAGCGGCTTTCCTGATCGGCCGCTAGAGCAAAGGGTATCGCCATGACCGAACCCGAGTGGCATCGCGCCAATCGTGCCAACTGGGACGAGCGCGTCGGCGTTCATATCGGACCGGGCGGCTACGATCTCTCCGACCTGCGGGCTGGACGCGGCAAGTTGAATGCGATCGAGGAGGCCGAGCTGCCTCCGGTCGAAGGCAAGCGCCTCGTCCACCTGCAATGCCATTTCGGGGCGGATAGCCTAACACTGGCGCAGCGCGGCGCGGAGGTAGTCGGCCTGGATTTTTCGGCCCCAGCCATCGAGGTGGCGCGCAAGCTGGCCGGCGAGCTCGGTCTCGCCAACCGCGCGCGCTTTGTTCATGCGGACCTCTATGACGCGTTGGCGGCGATCCCGCCGCCCCATCGGTTCGACATGGTGTTCGTCACCTGGGGGGCGATCTGCTGGCTGCCCGACATCTCCCGATGGGCGCGGATCGTCGCGGCGCTGCTGCGTCCGGGCGGATCGCTCTATCTCGCCGAAGGCCATCCCACCGCCTACGTCTTCGATGACGCCACCTGCTCTTCCGACGGCACGCCGGGCCTGTTCGCCCCGTACTTCTCACATGAGCCGGTGGTCGACACGGAAGGGGCCGATTACGTGGATCCCGACGCCCGGCTCGCCAATGCAACCATCTACAACTGGATCCATCCGTTGGGCGACGTCGTCACCAGCCTCATCGCGTCGGGAATGACGCTAGACTGGTTGCACGAGCACGATGCGGTCCCCTGGCAGATGTTCAGGATTCTCGTGAAGGATGCGTCTGGCCTCTATCGTTGGCCGGACAGGCCATGGTTGCCGCTGGCCTTCTCGCTCGTTGCCACCCGCCGCTAGCTTCGCCCCGGCGGCGCCCGATGCCTCAGGAAGCGAATTGCTCCTTGAGCACCCGCTCTTCGAGGTTGAAATCGTGGTCGAACAGCAGGGTCATCGCGATGTCGCGGTTCTCGCAGACTTCGACGGACACCACGTCGCGAACCTCGGTGAAATCGGCGACGGCGCTGACCGGTCGCTTGTCGGTCTCGATCGCGTCGATGCGGACCCGCGCCAGATGCGGCAACAGCGCGCCGCGCCAGCGGCGCGGGCGGAAGGCGCTGATCGGCGTCAGGGCGAGGACGCCGGCGCCGAGCGGGATGATCGGACCGTGCGCCGAAAGATTATAGGCCGTGCTGCCGACCGGGGTGGCGACCAGAACACCGTCCGCCATCAGCTCCTCGATCCGCACGACTCCGTCGACGCTGACCCGCAGCTTAGCTGCTTGCCGGGTCTCCCGAAGCAATGAGACCTCGTTGAAGGCGAGCGCCTGGTGGGGGCTGCCATGCTCGTTTTCCGCAATCATTTCGAGCGGATGCAGGACCACCGGCTGGGCGCCGGCGATGCGCTCGTAGAGCCCGTCCGGCCGGTATGCGTTCATCAGAAACCCGACGCTGCCGCGATGCATGCCGTAAATCGGAAGGCCGAGGGGCAGGAAGCGGTGGAGGGTCTCCAGCATGAAGCCGTCGCCGCCGAGCGGCACGATGATATCGGCGCGCTCGGGAGGAACGCAGGAATAACGGCTGCACAGCTCTCTAAGCGCCTGCTGCGCGGCTTCGGTCTCTGCCGCGACGGCGGCGATCCGGCGCGGCGGCCCGGTCACCCGCTGTCACCCGCCGGTCACGCTCATATGGCGCGCGATGGCCGGCCGGTTATGGCGGCGGTCGATGATGAAGTCGTGGCCCTTCGGCTTGCGGTCGATCGCCTCGCGGATCGCCGCTTCGAGCACCTCGTCGCCTTCGGATTGGCGCAGCGGCGTGCGCAGATCCGCTGCATCCTCCTGGCCGAGGCACATGAAGAGGGTGCCGGTGCAGGTCAAGCGCACGCGGTTGCAGCTCTCGCAGAAATTATGGGTCAACGGCGTAATAAAGCCGAGCCGACGGCCGGTTTCCCGTACCGTGACGTAGCGCGCGGGACCGCCGGTGCGGTAATCGGTCTCGTCGAGTGTCCATCGCCGCTGCAATCGGGCGCGCACCATAGAGAGCGGCAGGTACTGGTCGAGCCGGTTTTCCCCGCCGATATCGCCCATCGGCATGACTTCGATGAATACGAGATCGAAGCCCTGCGCGCCGGTCCATGCCACGAGCTCGTCGAGCTCGTCCTCATTGACCCCGCGCAACGCCACGGCATTGATCTTGACCGCAAGCCCGGCAGCCTTCGCCGCCGCGAGCCCTTCGAGAACCAGCTCTAGCCGGCCGCGGCGCGTGATCTCGGTGAACTTCGCCGGGTCGAGCGTGTCGACCGATACGTTGACCCGGCGCACGCCGCAATCGCGCAATTCGCCGGCGTAACGGGCGAGCTGGCTGCCATTGGTCGTCAGGGTCAGCTCGTCGAGCGCGCCGGTGCGGATATGCCGGCCGAGCGAGCGGAATAGGCTCATGATGTTGCGGCGGACGAGCGGCTCCCCGCCGGTGAGGCGGAGCTTTTTGACGCCGAGGCGGATGAACGCGCTGCACACCCGGTCGAGCTCCTCTAGGGTCAAGAGCTCGGATTTCGGTAAAAACGTCATCTCTTCCGCCATGCAGTAGACGCAGCGGAAGTCGCAGCGGTCGGTCACCGACACGCGCAGATAGGTAATCGTTCGTCCAAACGGGTCGATCATGCCTGGCTCGCTCGCACCGCGCTTATACTGTTAAGATGGGAGCACCGCCTGCAAATTTCGCCCCCAATCTGGTCATGGTCATGCGGAGCTATCTTGCTGGCTCTTCGGGGAACCAGTCGCCAAGCACTTGGTCCTCCGCGTAGGACGTTTTTCGGATCGTGGGGAACTCCATGTGATCGAACTCGCCGTGCTCCTCCAGGTCAATCATCGCGAGCTGGACAGCGCGCGGCGTCTCTTTCTCGATGAGACGCGGTACTTCAGGCCTCAGACTGGGGCTATCCTCCAGGATACGGTCAATATCGAGCCTCGCTTGCCGAATTGTGCGGCGCCAGCCGTTGCGAGGGTCGATGGCCGGGGAGAATTGGAGCTTAACTTGGTGATGGATTATCTGTGAAATCTGGCTCCGGAGTCTCAATCGGAGCGACTTAGCCAAATCCTCGATCTCCTCGGCCAGATTCTCCCAGTCAAGGGGCTGGTTTGTGGCCCCGCGGGCGGCGGCGCGCAGTGCTGCGGCCTGCTGTTCGGACCAAGCCGCTGTGTCTTCTTCGTAAAGGGTCTTCAGATCCGTCATGATTGGCTCAATATGGCATTGGCCGCCTTGCAGCGGAAGCCGTCCCGACCCATCATCGGGCACATGGAAGAATTTACCGTCCGACCCCAGCCCGACGACCCGCGGCTGACGCGCACCATCGCCGGCATCGATCACGAAGGACGGCGGGTCGACACGGCCGTCGTGATGGAGCGGCCGCTGACCTTGTTCCTCAACGGGCGCGAAATCGTCACGATGATGACGATCGGCGATCATCCGGATTATCTCGCCGTCGGCTATCTCCTAAACCAGAATATGCTGCGCGCCGATGATCGCATCACCGGCATCGACTACGACGAGGAACTCGAGACGGTCGTCGTGCGCACCGACCGCCAAACCGATTTCGAGGACAAGCTGAAAAAGAAGACACTGACGTCGGGCTGCGCCCAGGGCACCGTGTTCGGCGATCTGATGGAGAAATTCGACGAGGTCCGGCTCGACCCGGACGCGGTTCTGCGCACCTCGTGGCTTTATGCGCTGACCCGCAAGATCAACACCGTGCCGAGCCTCTACCTAGCGGCCGGGGCAATCCATGGCTGTGTGCTGTGCGAGGAGGACCGGCCGCTGATCTATATGGAGGATGTCGGCCGGCACAATGCGATCGACAAGATCGCCGGCTACATGCACCGGCATCACATCTCCCCCGCGGGCAAGATCTTCTACACCACGGGACGGCTGACCTCGGAGATGGTGATCAAGACCGTGCAGATGGGTATCCCGATCCTGATCTCGCGCTCGGGCTTCACGGCGTGGGGTGTCGATCTGGCGCGGCAGGCCGGGCTCACCCTGATCGGCCGGGCCAAGGGGAAACGGTTCGTCGCGCTCGCCGGGAGCGAGCGCATCGTCTTCGACGGCGATATCAGGTCGGTTGATGACGAGCATCCCCGCCTCGCGCGCAAAGCAAGCGTCGAGGAGGACGCGGCGTGAAAATCGTCGGCCTGTTGCTCGCCGGCGGGCAGTCCCGCCGCATGGGCGGCGGCGACAAGGCGTTGCGCTTTATCGGCGGAGTAGCGCTCCTCGAGCGGGTGATCGAGCGGATGCGGCCGCAGGTCGAAACGCTCGTGCTCAACGCCAATGGCGATCCCGCACGGTTCGCAGGCTTCGGCCTCCCGATAGTGCCCGACAGCGTTCCCGATTATGCCGGGCCGTTGGCCGGAGTGCTGGCGGGGCTCGACTGGACGGCTGAGCACCGCCCCGATTGCGGTTACATTGTCAGCGTCGCAACCGATGCGCCGTTCCTGCCGAGAGACCTCGTCTCGCGGCTCGTGCGCAATTTGAAAAAATCCGGCGCGGACCTCGCTTGCGCAGCCTCTGGCGGTCAGCCGCATCCGGTGATCGGCCTCTGGCCGGTGCGGCTGCGCGAAGACCTGCGCCACGCGGTCGTCGACGAAACCGTCCGCAAGGTCGATGTGTGGACGGCGCGTCACCGCCTCGCGACTGTGCCCTTCCCCAGCGAGCCGATAGACCCGTTCTTCAATGCCAACCGGCCGGAAGACCTCACGACCGCCGCAGGCGCTCCTCGTTGCCGAAAGCGGCCGGGGACCTGCTGGTGAAACACCATCGCAATCGGGTGGTTGAGGGGAGTCGTGGGATCGTTCGTCGGGCCGATCGTGGAATATGGGCCTCAGGTCTGACGGCAGACTGACGCTCGCGGTGATACCAGGGCGCTTTGCAGCCCGCGCGGATGATCGCAGATGGCCCGGCACGGTTTAGACCGTTTCAATCCGCAAACGGCTATCGCCGACGCTGTCGAGCCCTCGTCCTTCTCGGCCGAGTATCGCTATGCCGCTTCGCCCGGCACGATCGATTTGCGCGTCTTGGAGCTGCTGTCGGCGCGCCTCTGTCATGAATTGAGCGGGCCCATCGCCGCGATCAGTAATGGTGTAGAACTGCTGGCCGAGGAGGACCCTCGCCTCGGGTCATCGCCCAACCCGGCCTTCCTGCACGATGCCGTCGCGCTGGTCGGCGAAAGCGCGCGCCGCGCCCGCTGCCGGCTGCAATTCTACCGGTTTGCTTACGGGTTCAGCTCGGGCTCCGCAATCGCAGGCCCGGCGCCGCACGAAATCGCCACCGGCTTTTTGGCTGCGACCAACATCGTCGGCGATTATGCCGAGGGCATCCGGCTGCTGTCGCCCGACTGGCAGAAGCTGGCCTGCAATCTGCTTTCGGTCGGGGCCGATGTGTTGCCGCGTGGCGGTCGTCTGGTTTTAACCGACGGCCCGCTCAGCCTCGAAGCGGTCGGGGAGCCTGCCGCTCTGTCCGCTGAAGCGCGCGAGGCGCTGATGCTCGTAACGCCGATTGCCGATCTCACCGCTCGGACGGTGCAGCCCTATTTCACCGGGCTGCTCGCCAAAGCGCTCGAGCGCTCCTTGACCGCGACCGCGGAACCCGGACGAGTCCGGCTCGGCGTAGTCCTTTCCCGGTAAGGACCCGGCTTAGCTCCCCCGGCGGCTAGGCTGCTGCCGTGTTGCGCCGCGCGGCCGAATTATCGGCGCTGGCACTGGCCGTGCTGACGTTCGCCGTCGGAGCACTGGGCAGCGGCATCGGATCCCTCAGAACATAGCCGCGGCCCCATACCGTCTCGATGTAATGGCTGCCGCCGGTCGCCTGGGCGAGCTTTTTGCGCAGCTTGCAGACAAAAACGTCGATGATCTTGAGCTCGGGCTCGTCCATGCCGCCGTACAAGTGATTGAGAAACATCTCCTTCGTCAAAGTCGTGCCCTTGCGCAGGCTGAGCAGTTCGAGGATTCCGTATTCTTTACCGGTGAGGTGCACGGGTTGGTCGTCGACCGAGACGACACGGGTGTCGAGATTGACGACCAGTTTCCCGGTCCGGATTGTCGATTTAGAGTGGCCCTTCGACCGGCGCACGATCGCCTGTATGCGCGCGATCAGCTCCCGCCGGTCAAAAGGCTTTGTCAGGAAGTCGTCGGCGCCGAAGCCCAGCCCCTTGATCTTGTGGTCCAGCTCGGCCAGACCCGAGAGGATCAGGATAGGCGTGCGAACCCTCGCGGCGCGCAGGCGCCGCAGCACCTCATAGCCGTCGATGTCCGGCAACATCAAATCCAGGAGAATGATATCGTAATCGTAGAGCTTCCCGATCTCGAGGCCGTCCTCGCCGAGATCGGTCGTATCACAGATAAAATTTTCATTAATCAGCAGCATTTTGATGCTGGCTGCGGTTTGTGCATCGTCCTCGACTAAAAGCACGCGCATTAGAACCTCCGGGTTTCGGCCGGTTGTCATGCCGGCGGGCCTTGGTTAATCAGAATTACCAGAATTAGTTAACAAGTCGTTTACTGGTAATTCCGCGGTGCTAGGCTCGCGATCGGGAGATCGCGAAACCGAGTGGGGGGATTGCCTTGGATGGCTGGTGGGTCGGGCGTCCTTTGCGGCTTTCCCATTGGGCCGCGCAGTCGTTCCATGTTTGCAGTCAGTTGTATCCGTAGGCGGGGTTATCGTTGGAAAGCACCAATTTGTCCCAATGCCAGCTGAACTCGCCTCACTGTTTTGCGGTGTCCGAAACGCGGGCACGAGAGACATCAACCCCCTCCTTTTCAAAACTCACGTCTGCGAGCCTGACGATCTTTCGACACTTCGTGATCCAGAAGTGTGACCTGCGTCACACTGCCGACAAAACTTTGCAGTTGAAAGCCAAGTCGGTCCTAGCAACGCCAGCTGCAGCTACCGCCCTTGGGTCGCGACTTTTATTACTCTACCGGCGTCAGTCAGCCGTCCCGCGGATAGCGGGGCCCGTCAGCGATTTTTTCCAACCACCGTCGAGCGATCTGGGGACAAAGCTCTCCTCAATCCTCTAGTCCATTGGACTGGGCCTTCCTTCGCATGATTTCTTTCGATTTCCTATACGAATTAATCGTGTTGGACGGCATGCGTCTCAGAAATTTTTTCGCGAGATGCATTTTTTCGCGAGATGCATTTCAAGGCGTTTACGTCGGGCTGATCTGGAACAACGGGTGCCGGCTTGGTCGATAGCCAGCGCGTTCCACAGCCAGTGGTAGGCTCGGACGCGGCACCTCGTAAGGGTATCGTTTAAGAAATACATGTTCCCGCTAGCAATTATCCTCAGCCAAGCCTCGCGCGCTGCCGACCGCACCAGCGCCCGGGGAGCAGCCGCTCCTTCGGCAGAAGAGCTGTGGGCGCTTACTGAGCCCCTTGGAAGCTGCCAACGGATCTGCCGCCGCCTTATTCCGAGAAACTAAAAATCATGCCGGCGGCGCTCCCAGATCCCAGCGCTCCGGCAAAATTATGTCCCGGCTAACGAGCCAGAGCGGTCGGGCTCGGCCCCGACATCGTCGACATCCTCGTGACCGCTGTTGCCGGAGGCCCATCCGCGACCGCATGACACGCGGCCATGCGGCCGGGTGCGGGAAAGCGCGGTTCGGGCACGACGACACGGCAGTCGGCCATGCACCGGGACACCGTGGCGCAAAGCCGGGGCCCTGCGGCGGCGTTGGTCGGGCGGGCTGCCGGGGATCGCTTCTATATCGCGATCGCGCGGCTGACCGCGCACGGTCGAGGTCAGGAGGCCTGCGGTGTAGGAATGTTCGGGTGCGCTCAGATCTGCGCACCGTCCCGCTCTCGACAATGCGGCCGGCGTACAACGCGGTGGACCCGCGTCCGGCGAAAGAGCCGGCAACGGCTTTCATCACATAGCCCATGAAAAAAGCGATCGGCACTGCAAATAATGCCAGCTGGGCGGTATTGGCCAACCCTCGGAGACTTCGAGAAAGACTGGGCAGCGCGTCGCAATCGAGACGCCAAAGTCACCGGTGACCACCCGGCCGAGCCAGATCATGAACTGCATTGCCAACGATCAGAGTGCCGCCCGCCCAAGCAAGCGATCCTGTAAGCAGAGTAAAACAGGAGGGAATTGCATCCGGCATACAAGCAAAGAAGCAAGTGGGCGGCACTTCGACCAGCGTGTCACAAAGCACAGCCATCGAATGTCCTGCTGCGGGTTTCCATCACCTCCCGGCTAGAGGAGCAAAGGACGTGCCAAGATTGTCTTTGTGAACCTTTGGACCGGTGGGGCAGCAATTTTGGATATTCATTGCTCACTTGCTCAATGGCTGAGCAACGATGGTTGCCACACCCCGTCAGCGGTAATGGCGACTTGTGGAAAGATTTGAATTGAGCTCTCCCGGTGCTGCTGGAGCGTCACCGGTTTCTGGAAACGGATTTGAACAGAGTCAAGGAGCGGATTTCATGAGGTCAACAGCATCAACCATTAGATTAATGTTGCTTGCTGAGGAGGATAGGTAATTCCCACTCCTTCCACCTGTGCGAAAGATGTGAGCTTGTGCATGCGGTAACTGTTCTCCGACAAAATCTCGACTACCGGCACGCCGCGCACACTGAGCGCATCGGCCGCCAGCGAACGGTGGCACCGCCACGGCACCGCTTCGGCGCACATCACCGCAACGCGGTTTTGGCGGCTCATGTGGATGAGCGCTTCGAGCGCGTCCCGAAACGCGTTGGTTTGCATATAGTCGGCGTAGCCGCGAAAGCTCCCGTTGCGCCAGCCGGTATTGGGGAAATCTTTGCGTGCGTGCCGCAGGCCGCCCAGCGCTTGAATGTGCACATATTCTAGATTGTGCGCTCTCAGGCTGGCGGCCAGAGCGATATCGTTGAATTGCGGATTGTGCCGCGAACGCGGCATCGTGCGGATGTCCACGAGACTTTCAATGCCATAGGCTTGCAGCAGGGCAATGAAGCGCTCGATCGGCAGCGTCGAATGCCCGACCGTGAAGATAGCGCCTTCCGGCCAGTGCGCTGCTTGCGGGGGAGGATGTTCTTCCATCGCCGTCAGCAGAACCCGGCGGATGCGCCGTCAGTAGCTCGGCTTGGCCGCAAACGGCGTGAGCTGAATCTCATGCGTCCAGCACGATCGGTCCTGGGTGTGCAGGTACCAGTATGCTTCAGCGATCTTGACGGGGTTGATTATCAGGTCGCGGCGGTTCTGGTTACGCGACAGTGCGCGACTGCCGGGCGAGTCGATCGATCCGTCGATGACGATGTTGGCGACGTGCACGCCGTGCTCGGAATACTCCTCGGTCAGCACCTGGGCCAAGGTGCGCATCAGCACTCGGGGATAGTACAGCGACTGCCCGGTCATCCGCTTTTTGCCGCGCAATGAACTGGAGTTGTTCGAGAAGAAAAACGAACCGGCGCCCTTTTTGCGCATCGCCGGCAGCACCTCCTTGGCGACAAGGAATGGCCCACGGGCGGAAATGTGCAGCCCGGTATCGAGGATCTCGACGGGCACGTATTCGAGGAGTTCCTTGTCGGGCGGCAGGTCGCGGCCTTCCAGATAGCCGGCGTTGTAGATCAGCACGTCGGGATCGCCGGCTTCGTGGCGGATCGTGGCGAAGGTCGACGAGATCAACTCCTGCGAGACAAGATCCAGTTCGACGACCATGCACTCGCCGCCCTGTTCTCGAATCGCCGCCGCCAGCCGCGCGGCGTTGGCTTCCCGGCGGGTCGTCAACACCGTGTAGAAACCTTCCTGCGCGAATTTCTGCGCGATGGCGCCGCCGACCCCCCAGCGTACGCCGACCTCGACATCGCTATCGTCGACCGGATGGCCGTGCGCCAGCAAGGTATTGCGGCCCTCAGCCTGCCACTTGGAGGTGGCGCCGATCACTACGGCGACTTGCTTGCCCTTCGTGTTCGTCTTCATCCGACGTTCCCTCTGTTCCGCCATACGCTCAGATCATCGGGCATTGTCGGTCCGTAGGGTGGATAAGCAAAGCGCAATCCGCCAACTCTCGTCGCCCTGGCGCTCCTAGGCGTCACCCGGCGGCTTTTCAAGCATTGCGAGGCCGCGCCCGCGTACCTGCTTGGCGACCGTATCGGCGAGCAGGCGCATCATCCAGGGCAGGTGGATCTCGATGCGAACCGCGTCGTCCAGCACCTCGATCGCCCCGGTGATCGGTTGCCACATTGCCGACACGTTGAAGTTGAGGCGATCCCGGTCCCAGCTGTAGTCGAGCGTGCTGATCAGGCCTGCCAGTTCGGGGCGCAGACGGCTGAGCCCGCTGTCGAGCCGGCGCTTGGCCTCTTGTCGGCCAAGCCTGTGCGGGATCGAAACGATGAGAGGCTGCTGCGACATCGGGGCTCCTCCAGATTAGGTGGCGACGCATAGGGGCAAACACCAGAATTACCGCTGTACCGCCTTTTTAGGGCCAGAATCGCTCTTAACCTCCTGCGTCTTTGCCGATGGAGGAGCGGGGTGATGTTGAGCCGCAGAGAACTGGGCGGGGGTCTTGCCGCCGGCGCGGTATTTCGCCGGCGGGGGCCCGAGCATCCGGTGCCGCCGCCGGAGCCGGCAAAGGAGCCCGATCTCGCGCGCATCCTGCGCACCAGGAGATTGCGCGTCGGCGCGCCTCTGGCCGAAGAGCCCTATTTTTACAAGAACTCCGGCACTGGCCAATGGGTCGGCTTTTTGGTCGCAATGGCGGGCGATCTGGCGGCGGCGCTCGGGGCCGAACTCGCCATAGTCGAAACAAATTGGGCCGACACGGTAACCGACCTGCACACTGGCAAGATCGACCTCGCCTACGGGCCTAGCCCGACCGCGCAACGCGCGATGTTCGCGGATTTCTCCACTCCGCTGTTCCACGACACCTATGCGATCCTCGCCCGGAAGGGCTTTGCGCCAAAGAGCTGGGCCGAACTCAATGTCCCGGAAACTCTGGTCGGCGTCGACACCGGTTCGGTACGCGAAGAGGCGGTGCGACGATTTGCCGGGAATGCCGCGATCACCGGGTTCAAGACCCGCGAGGAGGCGCTGCTCGCAGTTCAATCGGGCCGGGTCGATTGTTTTGTCGCGACTGTTTTTTTTGCTCTGGCAGCGCTGAAGAAAAACCCGCAGATCGGCGAAATTGTCGTGCCGACCCCGCAGCTGCGCGCCGCCCTCTGTCCGGCGGTGCCATATGATGACGACCGCCGCTTTCGCGGCGTCATCGATGCTTGGAGCGAAGACAATCGCGAAATCGGTCAGATCCGAAACTGGATCATGGCGGGGCTTGCCAATCTCGGCATCGAGCCGAGCGACCTGCCGTCCGACCTCTCATTCTGATCTCGCTTGAGCCGGTTTTTCGAGCTTCTCGCGCAGCCGGATGAGCCGGTAGCCGAGCGCGAGGTAAGCGCCCCAAGAGGATCGCTCGGCGGTGAAAGCGGCAGCATCGCAATCGTATCGCTCGCGCAAATAGGCGACCACCGAGGTATCGACCGGAATGCGGCTGAAATCGTGCAGTAGCACGCGGCAGTGAGCCGCCGCGTAGGGGCCGATTCCGTAAAGGCTGAGGAGGTAATCATGGTCCAACCGCTCGGGCCGGCCTTCACCCGATGGGGTGATCGCGCCATCATCGAGCATCTGCCGCGTCGCTGCACTCAGCGTGCGAGCGCGGAACCCGAGCTTTCCTCGTATTCGGAGCCGTTCCTCGCCATAGTCGAGCAGCGCCGCAGGTCCAGGAAAACTGCCGCCGCCCGGCTCGGCGACAAGCGCCGCCACCATCCGGCACGTCGCCGACCAGCTCGTATTGATCGTCAGCACGGTCTTGACGAAATCTTCGTAAAAGGATGAGCCGCGCAGCATTCGGCCGCCGCCGCGTTCGATCAGCTGCGTGACATCCGGCAAAGCCGCAATCGCCGGCGCCGGCTCCCAATCGGCGGAGAGCCAGCGCTGCACCCGCGACAGAACCTCGGATGCTTCGTCCTCAGCGCCGAACTCCTCCCAACTAACGATGACGGCGTCCGCGCGATGCTGAGCGACTTCTATCATGCCGAGACGATCTCCGATCCTCTCCGCGCGGCCGAGACTGCCTCTTTCCGGATCCCACTGCCACGGCGCAAGGTAAACCCAGCCGTGGCTACCGACGGTCAGCGTGAGATCGAGGGGCCAGCGAAAATTCAGAACCGCCTCGTGCTTGGGGCGGATCAGGCGCCCTCCAAGGCCTGCGACAGATCGGCGAGAATATCGTCCTGGTGCTCGATCCCGATCGACAGCCGGACATAATTTTCGTCGACACCGGTCTGCAGCTGCTCTTCGGGGGACAGCTGCGAGTGGGTCGTCGTCGCCGGATGGATCGCCAGGCTGCGCGCGTCGCCGATATTGGCGACGTGATAGAACATCTGTAGTGCGTCGATGAAACGGCGGCCGGCCTCCAGGCCGCCCTGGAGCTCGAAGCCGACCAGCCCGCCATAGCCGCCTCTGAGATAGGCGTCGGCCCGGCGCTTCATCTCACCGGTCATCTGGTTCGGGTAGATGACCCGCGTGACTTTGGGATGCTCGGAAAGGAATTTCACGACCGCCGCCGCATTGGCGCAATGCGCGTGCATCCGCAACGGCAAGGTCTCGAGCCCCTGGATGAATAGGAAGGCGTTGAACGGGCTCATCGGCGCGCCGAGATCGCGCAACAAGGTCACACGCATCTTGAGGATATAGGCGATCGGGCCCATGGGCTTGACCGCTTGCGTCCACACCGCGCCGTGATAGCTCGGGTCCGGCTGGTTTAAGAGCGGGAACCGGTCGGCGTGCTTTTCCCAGTCGAAATTGCCGCCGTCGACGACGATGCCGCCGATCGAGTTACCGTGCCCGCCGATATACTTCGTAGTCGAATACACCACGATGGCGGCGCCATGTTCGAGCGGCCGGCACAATACCGGAGCGGCGGTGTTGTCGACGATCAGCGGCACGCCTAGCTGGCGCCCGATCTTGGCGACCTCGCCGATCGGGAACACTTCGAGCTTCGGGTTCGGCAGGGTCTCGGCGTAATAGCACCGGGTCCGCGCGTCGGTCGCACGCCGGAAGTTCTCGGGATCGGCCGGGTCGACAAAGCGCACCTCCATCCCCATCGTCTTCATCATCGTATTGAGGAACAGGTTCCAGGTGCCGCCATAGAGATCGGTGGAGCTGACAAAATTGTCGCCCGCCTGGCAGATGTTCTGAACGGCAAACAGCGAGGCAGCCTGACCCGAGGCGAGGGCCAGCGCTGCGACGCCGCCGTCGAGCGCGGCAACGCGCTCCTCGAGCACCGCGGTGGTCGGGTTCATGATGCGGGTGTAGATGTTCCCCAGCTCGGCCAGACCGAACAGGTTGGCGGCGTGCTGGCTGTCGCGGAACTGATAGCTGGTGGTCTGGTAGATCGGGACCGCGACGGCGTTGGTCGCCGGGTCGCTCCGGTACCCCGCATGGAGCACGAGCGTTTCCGGATGCTGGCTCTTGGTCGGCATTCAAATCTCCGTGGAAGGGCGCGCCGGTTCGACACTTTGCCATGCCAAGGGCGGCAGGAACAGCCGGCTTCTGTCCGCCGTGGACACAGACGCGCGGAAATCGTGTTTATCCGGTGTGTGTTGCGGTACCGGATACATCCTGTGAACGACGAAGACACCAGCCGCGCCGTCCAGATCCCGTCCGAGCCGTCACTAGGCGCGCTGCGCGAGGCCGCTGCTAAATGCGAGGCCTGCGATTTGTACAAGAACGCCACACAGACCGTGTTCGGCGAAGGACCGCAGAGTGCCCGGGTCATGTTGGTCGGTGAGCAGCCGGGCGACGCCGAAGACCTCGCCGGCCATCCCTTCGTCGGACCGGCGGGGAGGTTGTTGGACCGCTGTCTCGTAGAGGCGGGGATCGACCGCAAACAGACCTACGTCACCAATGTCGTGAAACACTTCAAATGGGTGCCGCGCGGCCCGCGGCGCATTCACAGCAAACCGGGCGCGGTCGAAATCGAGGCCTGCTTTCCGTGGCTCGAGGCCGAGATCAGCGTCGTCAAGCCGCAAATCGTCGTCGCGCTCGGAGCGACCGCGGCGCAGGCCCTGTTCGGAAGGGCTTTTCGGGTGACCCGAGAACGCGGCCGGCTCGTGCCGTTTGCGCTGGCACCTTGCGCGCTCGCGACAGTGCATCCCTCGGCACTGCTGCGCGCCCCGGACGAGCAGACCCGCCGTCGGGAGATCGGGCGCTTTATCGAAGATCTGCGCCAAGTCGCGGCGATTTTGAAATGAGTGGCGGCACCGTTGCGGAAAGACAACCAGCGCGCCGCGCGCGCACCACGCGGCGAGAATATTTAGGGCCGCGCCAAGACCCTCACCCGCCTTGCTGCGCTCGCCACCCTCTCCCGCAGTGCGGTAGGGCTGTCCGGGAAACTGAATTCAATTGCACGGCTGGCGTCACGCTCAACCAGAATTATGCCCGCGGACACGAGCCCCTCTCCGCCCTTCAGGGGGGAGAGGGCAAAGAGCGCGTCGCCAGGGCCACGCTTCGGCGGCAAATCTTCGAAAAGCGGTCCTTACACTTTCCCCGGACGGCCCTGCGCAGTGCGGGAGAGGGGCTATGAGGCATTCAGCAAAAAGATCCTCTCCCGCACCGCGGGAGAGGGGGGACCAAGCCCTAAGGGCTGGGTGGGTGAGGGTAGCGCGGTCCTCCAGCAAGTTGCGATCATTTTCCTGGGTGAGACGGTGAAATCGACGTTGAGTTGGGTCGCGGCGGCGGTCGCTTGCGCCGTCGTTCTCGTGCTCGGCTTTTTGATCGCCGCGCTGTGGATCGGCATCGGCGATTCCGACATCAGCAGTGCCGGTTGGCTCGCAATGGGATTGGGGGTTGTCGTCACCCTCGCCTTGGGGATCGGGTTGATGGCGCTGGTCTTTATCAGCAGCCGGCGCGGCTACGACGAGATCGGCCGCAAAGACGGCTGAGAACCTATTACGCCGAAACAAAATTAACCATAATTGCGGAGTTACTCGACCGTAGGTTAATTCGGCGGCCCTCGATGCCTGCATCTGTCGAATCTTGCTTGCGCTTCGGGCAAACCCGTTGCAACCTGATGTGGCGCGGTGCATAGGGGGACGTGTGTTGAAGAGATCGGCAAAAGAGTCGGAGGAGCCTAGTCCGGCTCCGAAATACGGGCGCGGCACCGGCGTGCCGAACCCGATAGACGTGCATGTCGGCGGCCGCATCAGAATGCGCCGACTGCTGTTGGGGATGAACCAGGAGACGCTCGCCAACGCCCTCGGCCTGACCTTTCAGCAGGTGCAGAAATACGAGGGCGGCGCCAACCGCGTCAGCGCGTCCCGCTTGTCGGCGATGGCGGACATCCTGAGCGTGCCGATTTCCTATTTTTTCGGCGACCTGCGGCCCGACGATGCCGAAATCAGCTCCGAGGACCGGCAGTGGCGGGAATACCTTCAGCGGCCCGAAACGATCGAGTTTATCCGGCTCTATTACGCGATCCCCGACCCGAAGGTCCGGCGCCAGTTCCTCGATATGGCCAAGACCGTCGCCGAATCCTTCGAGGCTAAGCCTTAAGTTTTGGTCGTGCCCCAGCCCTCTGCCAGTTGACCCCCTATTCCACTGTGACACTTTTCGCCAGGTTGCGGGGCTGGTCGACGTCGGTGCCTTTGATGACGGCGACGTGGTAGGCGAGGAGCTGGATCGGGATCGCGTAGAGGAGGGGAGCGACAAATGGGTCGCAATTCGGCACGGCGATGCCAAAGGCGAGCCGGTCGGCAAGCCGGGCTACCCCGGCTGCATCCGAGATCATCACGACACGTCCGCCGCGGGCCATGACCTCTTCGACATTGCCGAGGGTCTTTTCGAAGAGATCGTCGTGCGGCGCCAACACGATAACCGGCACGTTCTCGTCGATGAGGGCGATCGGCCCGTGCTTCATCTCGCCGGCGGCATAGCCCTCGGCGTGGATATAGGAGATCTCCTTCAGCTTGAGGGCGCCTTCTAGCGCCAGCGGATAGGCGCTGCCGCGACCGAAATAGAGCACGTCGCGCGCCTCGGCGATCTTGACGGCAATTTCGCGGATCCGCTCGTCGTGGTTTAGCACTTCGCTGGCGCGCGACGGGATCTCGGTCATGACGCCGACCAGCTCGGCCTCGCGCTCGTGGGTGATCGTGCCGCGCGACCGCGCCAGGGCGACGGTGAACGCGGCGAAGACGGCAAGCTGGGTCGTGAACGCCTTCGTCGAGGCGACGCTGATCTCCGGCCCGGCCAACGTCGGCAGTGTCACATCGGCCTCGCGGGCAATCGAGCTCTCCGGCTGATTTACGACGGCGATGATCTTCTGGCCTTGCGCCCTGGCGTAGCGCAAGGCCGCCAGGGTGTCGGCCGTCTCTCCGGATTGCGACACAAAGATCGCCGCGCCGCCTTTCGGCATCGCCGGTGCGCGGTACCGGAACTCCGAGGCAATGTCGATCTCGACCGAAATGCGGGCGATCCGTTCGAGCCAGTATTTGGCGACGATGCAGGCATGATAGCCGGTACCGCAGGCGATCATTGTCACCCGCTCGAGCTCGGCCAGTTCAAAGGGCAGCTCCGGCAGGTGCACGGTGCGGGTCGCGGGGTTGATCAGTGAGTTCAACGTGTCGCCGATGACCGCCGGCTGCTCGAAGATCTCCTTCAGCATGAAATGCCGGTAATTGCCCTTGCCGATCAGCGCACCCGAGGCCGCGGATTCGCGGATCGGGCGCTCCACTTCGGCATTGGCGGCATCGAAAATGGTCACCGCGCGCGAGGTGACAACCGCCCAGTCGCCCTCTTCGAGATAGGTGATGCGGCGGGTCAGCGGGGCCAGCGCCAATGCGTCGGAGCCGAGGAACATCTCGCCGTCGCCATAGCCGATGGCGAGCGGGCTGCCGCGGCGGGCGCCGATCAGCAGATCGTGCTCGCCGGCAAACAGAAAGGCGAGCGCGAACGCGCCGTCGAGCCGCGCCAAGGTCTTGGCGACCGCCTCTCGCGGCGACAGCCCCTGCTCGAGAAAATGCGTCGCGAGGATCGCCACCGCCTCGGTATCCGTATCGGTGCGAAAGGCGTGGCCGAGCCCTTCGAGCTCATATCGCAGGGCCTGGAAATTTTCGATAATGCCATTATGAACCACCGCCACCTGGTCAGTAGCGATTGGGTGGGCATTGGTCTCGGTCGGCAGGCCGTGGGTCGCCCAGCGGGTGTGGCCGATACCGATCACCCCCTGCACCGGCTGATTATCGAGCCGACGGGCGAGGTTGGCGAGCTTGCCCTCGGCGCGGCGGCACTCGATGCGCCCGTCGACCAGGGTCGCGATGCCGGCCGAATCATAGCCGCGGTATTCGAGGCGGCGCAGGCCTTCGAGCAGCCCCGGCGCGACCGTGTCCCTGGCGATGATCCCGATGATGCCGCACATCAGTTCTTCCTCCGTAGCCGTGCCCGGATCTCGGCTGCGCGCCCCGGCTTGTCGACCTGCTGCCCGCGGGCGATCGACAGCGCACCGGCGGGAACATCCCGGGTGATCACGCTGCCGGCCGCAACGATCGCCCCGTCGCCGACCGTGACCGGCGCCACGAATGCCGTATTAGAGCCGATAAACGCGCCTTCACCGATTATCGTGCGGAATTTGTTAACGCCGTCGTAATTGCAGGTGATCGTGCCGGCGCCGATATTGGTGCGCGCACCGACATTGCTGTCGCCGATATAAGAGAGGTGGTTGGCCTTGGCCCCGGCGCCGAGCCGCGAAGCCTTGACCTCGACAAAGTTGCCGATATGGACGTCCTCCTCGAGGACCGCACCGGGGCGGAGCCTCGCGAACGGACCCACCCGCGCGCCCGCCCCGACCGCCGCCCCTTCGAGGTATGAGAACGAGCAGATCCTCGCCCCCTCTCCGACCGTGACGCCCGGGCCAAAGGTGACGTTCGGCTCGACGACGACATCGCGACCGAGCTCCGTGTCGGCGCTGAGGAAGACGGTCCCCGGCGCGATCATGGTCACTCCCGAATCCATCGCCGCGCGCCGTAGCCGGCGCTGCATCAGCGCCTCCGCCTCGGCGAGTTCGGCGCGGGTGTTCACGCCGAGCAGTTCCTCCGTCGCAGCTTCGACCGCTCGGCAGGCGAGCCCTTTTCGGCGGGCGATGGCGACAACATCGGTCAGGTAGTACTCGCCCTTGGCGTTGTCGCTGTCGAGCCTGTCGAGGAATTCACCGAGGTGACGAGCCTCGATGACCATGATCCCGCCGTTGACGAGGCCGATCGCCTGCTCCTCGGGGCCGGCGTCGGCCGCCTCGACGATACGCTCGAGCGCGCCGTCGGGTCCCAGCACGAAACGGCCGTAAGGGCTAGGGTCGGCGGGACGCATAGCCGAGACGAGGACTGCCGCCGCGGTACGGCGCCGCTCCGCCAATAACCGCGATAATGTCTCGGTCGAGAGAAACGGCGTATCGCCATAGAGCACGAGCACGTCCTCGATCGAGCCCCGCGGCGCCAGGCGGCCATCGAGCGCCCGCATTGCGGTCCGCACCGCATCGCCGGTGCCGAGCGGCGGGTCCTGCACGACGCATTCGGCCGGAGCGACGGTCTCGGCGACGCCTTTCATGCGCGGCCCGGTTACGACGATTGTGGCCGCCGGAAACAGCGGACCCAATGCCTCCAACGGGTAGGCGATCATCGGTCGCCCGGCGATCGGATGCATGACCTTGGGCATGGCCGATTTCATTCGCGTGCCGCTGCCGGCGCCAAGAATGACTGCAGCAAATGACGATTGGCTCATTAACTAATAACCGAGTATATTAACGGCGGCACGATTGCCCCGAGCTGCCGAAAATACAACACACACATTGTTGCAAAATGCGTCAAGACTGGAGAGATTTTTGTTCCGCCGCCGCGATCATCGCGAGCGCTGCATCGCGCCGCGCCTCGGTGCGGTCGAGCCAACCCGCGCCGAAGATTGGGAAATCGGCCAGCGACCTATAATACGCCGCCTGCCGTTCGCTCAGATCGGTGACGAGCGTGCGCGGATCGCATTTTGCTGCGGCGTCCAGGGTCTCGGGGCCAATAGAGCCGTCCACCTCTTCCCCGGAGAAGCGGAGTGCCCGCTGCAGCAGGCGGGCCGATCGCCAAATGCCGGCGTTCACTCCCATATCGAAAACGCTGAGATCGACGCCGATCGGCAGAGCATCGGCCCGCAACGGGTTCCAGTAAAGCGATCGGTAGATCGCTCTGGCGGTTCGCGCCGTCATGTCCTGGACCTGTGTGGAACCGAGCTCCGGATCATCGGACCACTGGCGGTAAGTGGCCAGTGTTATCCCCATGTTGGTCGGGCCGCCCGGATCGGCGGGATCCTCGACGTAGCCGCCCTCCTCGCGGAACGTGAAGGCGAGGCATGCGTCGAACCTATCGGCCATTCCGTCCTCCAGTTGGCTTGCTCATTGCGCGACATGGCGCGGCACAGCAGATTGTACCTCAATGCCGGGCTTTCTGCTGGTCTTCGATCTCGACGGCACCCTGGTCGACAGCGTGCCGGATCTGCGCGCCGCGCTGAACCAAATGCTGCGCGAGCGCGGACGGCGGGCACTGTCGTCGGCGCAGGTCCAGCACATGGTCGGTGATGGCGTACCGGCTCTCGTCGCGCGCGCCCTCGCCGCGATCGGCGCCGATCCGTCTGAAGCTGTCACCGCCCTGCCGCGCTTTCTCGAAATATACGAGGCGAATGCGGCGCAGCTGACGCGGCCTTATCCAGGCGTGCCGGAAACCTTGACGGCGCTGCGCGATCGCGGCTATCGCGCCGCGATCTGCACCAACAAGCCACAGCGCGCGACGATCGCGGTCTTGCAGGGCGTGGGTCTGCTGCCATTCTTCGACGGCATTGCCGGCGGCGACCGGTTTGCAGTCAGAAAGCCTGATCCCGGTCACCTCTTGGGGGTCATTTCCGAACTCGGCGCCAGCCCCGCGGCGAGCGCGATGATCGGCGACAACGAGAATGACGCGGCAGCTGCTCGCGCCGCTGCCGTGCCGCTCGTGCTGATGCGCTACGGCTACTCCCGCGTCGACCCCGACACACTGTCGGCGGACGCTTTGCTCGATCGCTTCTCGGATTTGCCGCACACTCTCGAACGCCTCGGCCTCACTCCTTGACACCTCGCGGGGCTGAGCCGCTAAATGCGGCTGCCTGGGCGGGCGCGTAGCTCAGCGGGAGAGCACACCCTTCACACGGGTGGGGTCACAGGTTCAATCCCTGTCGCGCCCACCACGATCTCACCAGTTGCATAGGCGCGTAGCTCAGTGGCAGAGCGCTCCTACCACATAGGAGAGGTCAGGGGTTCGATTCCCTTTCGCGCCTACCACCATCACTGCGCGGTGATGCCGCCGTCGACGACGAGGCCGGCGCCGGTCATGAAGCCGGCATCGTCCGAAGCGAGAAAGACGATGCCCTTGGCGATGTCGCTCACATTCCCCATGCGGCCGATCGGGATGCGGTTCAGCGTCTGCCGGCGGGCCGGCTCGAGGTCGTTGGTGCCGAGATTGCGCGCGCGTATCGCCAGGACCTGATCGCCCATATCGGTATCGATCGTGCCGGGATGCATCGAGTTGACGCGAATCCGGGAGCCCTTGCGGGCGAATTCGAGCGCCGCCGATTTGGTGAACAACGTAACCCCGCCCTTGGTCATCGAATAGAGCGGATCGTTCGACGAGCCGACGAGACCGGCGACGGAAGCGAGGTTGACAATGGCGCTGCCGTGTGAGCTGCGCTGTCCGCTCTCGCGCAACGCCGGCGCTGACAACTTTGTGCCGAGGAAAACGCCGGTCAAATTCACGCCGCAGAGCCGATGCCAATCGGCAAGCGTTGCCTCTTCGAGGCTCATTCCGAGAAAGACGCCGGCGTTGTTGACGAGGATGTCGAGGCCGCCGAAACGGCCGGTGACGGCCGTAACCGCTGCGGTCCAGTCCTCCTCGCGGGTAACGTCGAGACGCGTATAGATCGCCTCGGCTCCGGCACTCTCGATCGCCCGCACGGTCTCGCGCCCACGCTCGTCGAGCACGTCGCCGACGGCGACTTTGGCTCCGGCTTCGGCCATCAGGCGCGCAGTCTCCGCGCCAATACCGCGCGCCGCACCTGAAATCAGCGCGACTTTGCCGTCGAGACGGTTCATTGCCGCTCCCTCGAACTTCGATAGCCAGCGCAAGAAGCGTCGCATCTGCGGAGCGTCTTGTCCATCGACTGCGCTTGACCGCTTACCCTCTCTGCCCATTCGCGGGGAGAGGGAGAGGTGCTGGCTTCGCCGCGAAATTGCCATGATGGCATGATATCGTCGTGCTGTTTCGAGTATATTGTCGAGTTAGTGGCTCTAATCCCGGCGAGCGTCCAAACCGGAGGGATGACAATTATCATCAGAGAACAGCAAAATTGCTGGCTGTTGCTGGCTGTTTCTTGACCGCCGACCCGGGCACAAAGCGAGGGTTTGCCCGGCCAGACTTGCCCTGCTGGCTGTTTTTTCGCTGCATTTAACAGTGAGATCCGCGGGTGTCGGGTTGGTCGCTGTCGGGGACGGCGGCGTCGAGCTCTTCGAGCCAAGCCTTGGCGCTGGCGTCGGAAGGGGCGCGCCAGTCGCCGCGCGGCGACAGGGAGCCGCCGGACGAAATTTTCGGGCCGTTCGGCAATGCCGACCGCTTGAACTGGCTGAGCTCGAAGAAGCGGTAGAGGAAGACGCGCAGCCACTGCTTGATTTCGGAAAGATCGTACGCGCGCTTCGCCGTATCGGGGATATTGGGCGGCCAGCGGCCGCGTTCCGGGTCGCTCCAGGCGTTCCAGGAGAGATAGGCGATCTTGGAGGGGCGGAAGCCGAAGCGCGTCGCATAGAACAGGTTGAAGTCCTGCAACGCATAGGGTCCGACGATGCTCTCGGTCGATTGGATGACCCCGTCGGCGCCGGGCGGCACCAGCTCCGGCGAAATCTCGGTCGCGAGAATATCGTAGAGAACGCGCGCGGTTTCCTCGTCGACGTCGCCGGAAGCCGCGACAAATCGGATCAGGTGCTGGATCAGGGTCTTGGAGACGCAAGCGTTGGGGTTGTAATGCGACATCTGATCGCCGACCCCGTAGGTGCACCACCCGAGGCCGAGCTCGGAGAGGTCGCCCGTGCCGACCACCAACCCACCATTGTGGTTCGCCAGCCGGAACAGATAATCGGTGCGCAACCCGGCCTGGACGTTCTCGAAGGTCACGTCATAGAGGGCTTCGCCGCTGGCCGAGGCGTGCCCGATATCCTTCAGCATCTGCTGCGCCGCCGGCCGGATGTCGATCTCGGCCCCGGTGACGCCGAGCGCCTTCATCAGCCGCCAGGCATTGGCCTTGGTCGTCTTGCTCGTCGCAAAACCGGGGAGCGTATAGGCGAGGACATTGGTGCGCGGCATTCCCAGCCGATCCATCACCCGCGCCGAGACGATCAATGCCTGGGTCGAGTTCGAGCCCGCCCGAGACGCCGATGACGAGCTTCTTCAATCCCGTCGCGTTCAGGCGCTGCGCGAGACCCTGGACCTGGATGTTGTAGGCCTCATAGCAGTTCTCCCTCAGCATCGCCGGGTCCGCCGGCACATACGGGAAGCGTTCGACCGTTCGGTGCAGGTCGAGAGGTTCGTCGGGAGCTGCAAACGCGAACGCGACGGTGCGGAATTTGGGGGGCCGCTCGGCCGCAGCGCGCGCGCTGTCGCCGAAGGTATTCGTGCGCATCCGCTCCTGCCGGATGCGGCCGAGATCGACATCGGCGACCGCCATCTCGGGCTGAGGAGAGAAACGCTCGGTTTCGGCGAGCAGATCGCTCAATTCGAAAATGCCGGCCTGGCCATCCCAGGCGAGGTCGGTCGTCAACTCGCCGGCGCCGGCCGCGGAGTAGGCGTAGGCGGCGATGCAGCGCGAGGATTGCGATGCGCACAACAGGCGGCGCATATCCGCTTTGCCGATCGTGATGTTGCTGGCCGACAGATTGAGCAGGATTTCGGCCCCGGCGAGCGCCGCATCGGTGCTCGGCGGGTGCGGCACCCACAGATCCTCGCAAATCTCGACATGGAAGCTGAACGCCGTCTTTCCCCGACCGGCAAACAGCAGATCGCGGCCAAAGGGAGCCTCATGGCTGGCGATTTCGATCGATTGACCGGCAACGCCCTCTCCCGAGGTAAAGTGCCGACGTTCATAGAATTCGCGGTAGTTGGGGAGGAACACCTTGGGGACCGCGCCGAGCAGGATCCCGCGATGGACGACCACGCCGCAATTGTAGAGCTGTCCCCGGTGCCGCAACGGCGCCCCGACAACAAAGACCGGGAAGAGGTCGCGACTGGCGGAGATCAAACGATCGAGCTGCCGTTCCACTTCGTCGAGCACCGCGTCCTGGAACAACAGATCATCGATCGCATAGGCGCAAATCCCGAGCTCCGGGAACACCATCAAGGCGATGCGGGCCTTGTCGCCCGAAGCGAGGAGATCCAGCACATTGTCGGCATTCTGCGGCGGATCGGCGACTGCGACATGCGGCACGCAGGCTCCAAGACGGACGAATTCGTGGCTGTAAGGTGAAAAGAACGAGACCATTCGTCCTCCCTCACGATCCCGGTCTGCCGGACTTCATCATCGCCCACACCACAGCGATTATGCCGAACACGGTGAGGCCGCCAAAGACGAGCAATACCGTATTCGCGGATCCGATCAGCCGGTCGCCGACATCGCCGACGGCATCGCCGGCAAACAGCAGCATCGGCGCCCAGACGATCGCCGAAGCGACGTTGGCGAACCAAAACCGGCCGCGGCGCATCTGCATGATGCCTGCGGCGAGCGGTATCACAGCGCGCACCGGGCCGAAAAAGCGGCCGATAAAGACGCTCTTACCGCCGTGTTTGTGAAAAAACCGGATGCCGTTCGGCAACAGGTCCGGATTGCGCGTGAACGGCCATATCCGGCCGATGCCGCCGCCATAGCGGTGACCGAGCCAGAACGAGATCGAGTCGCCGAGCACCGCCCCAATGACCGCTCCCACCAGAACCGGCCAATAAGGCAAGGACCCGGCCGACATCAGGGTCCCGGCAACGATCAGGATCGAGGTGCCGGGAAACAGCAGGCTCAAAAACGCGAACAACTCGCCGAACGCGGTGACGAACATCACCGGAAAGGCCCAGTTCGAATGCGTGGCGATGAATGTCAACGTCGGCTGTACGATAGAACTCCATAGTCCCTCTATATAGGAGCCGAGCCGCGCCGAGACCGCCATAAGGAAAATCTAGCTCCGTGAACTGCGCGGTCTAAGGATTCATCCCGAAGTCGCGCTGAAAACGATAAGACTGCGCGTCTCCGTCTTTTCGTGTTAGAAAATTTTGCGGAGAATCCAGATGACCGAACCTGACGTGCGGGAAAAGGCCCGACGCATCATAGAACTGTTCCGTCGCCGCCAGCCTATCGAAATATTGCCGGCAGAGCTTTATCCGCAGGATCTCGACGAGGCGTACGCCATTCGGCGGGCTTTTCAGGAAATCGAGGAAACCGAGGGGCGGGGCACCATCGCGGGCTACAAGATCGGCCTTACGACGCCTGTCATGCAGAAGCTCTGCGGGGTCGGCGAGCCTTGCTACGGCGCGATATTCGCACGCGAAGTTCACCACCACCGCGCCCAGCTGACATCCGCGGACTATTGCCGGCTCGGGGTCGAAACCGAAATTGCCTTTCGGCTGGGGGACGACCTGCCGCGAGGCAGCGGCCCTGGCCAGATCGCTGCGGCGGTCGAAGGCTGCATGGCGGCAATCGAGCTGATCGAGGATTTGCACTATGATTACAAGCGGCTCGACGCTGCGGCGATGGTGGCCGGCAATGTATGGAATGCGGGGGTGGTGCTCGGGACGCCGGTGATCGGCTGGCGCGACCAAGACTTGGCTCGGGCTAGGGCCCGGCTCTCGATCAACGGGCAGGAGATCGGCAGCGGAAACGGCGGCGATGTGATGGGCCACCCGCTGAACGCGCTCGCCTGGCTCGCGGACAAGCTTGGGGCAGCTGGGACCCCGTTGCGCCGTGGGATGATCGTCATGACCGGCAGCATGGTCCCGATCCGATACCCGGCGGCGGGAGATCGGGTGGTGATCGAAATTTCCGGCCTTGGCACTGCAGAGCTCGTCCTCAGCTAACGCGATCGGCGACAGCCGGTCGGGGAGGTTTCGATGTTTTGGGTAGTCGTAGCGCTTTTGTATTTCGTATTGGCGGCGGTAGCACCGAGCATCCTCGGGCTCTTTGTCAATCGCGCCCGGCCAGACTTCGGGACGCTATCGTTCTCGCTGCGTATCGTGTTCGTCGTGATCGCGCTGATCTGTCTGGCTGCGACCTCGTACGTTCATGTCGAGTCGGATGAAATCGCCGTCCTCAACAAGATTTACGGGACGACCTCGCTGCCTGGCGAGCACATCATCGCGACGAATGGAGAAAAGGGTCCGCAGGCCGAGATCCTCACCCCCGGCTGGCATCCCTGGTTTCTCGTCAATGTCATCTACCAGGTCGAAAACAAAAAAGTCGTTTCGATCCCGTCGGGCAAATATGGGTTCTTGAACGCCAAGGACGGGGCGCCGCTACGTCCCGATCAGTTCTTGGCCGACACCTTTCCACCCGAACATGAGCTCGATATGCTCGATGCCGAATATTTTTTGACCCATGGCGGCCAACGGGGGCCGCAGACGACAATCCTGACACCGGGAAATTACCGGCTCAACACGTACCTGTGGGACGTCAGCATCTATAACGCCGTCGATGTCGCCGAAGGCTTTGTCGGCGTCGTCAAATCCAACGTCGTCAACTCGGTGCATTTCGGCAATTTGAACGCGGACAAGCCGGCCTCCTGCCAGCAAAAGATGGTGTCGACGAATGCGAGCGGCGAAGCCGTCGCCGCCAAGGAAGCAAAGACCGATGAGGGCAAGCTCACCGCGACCCTCGTGCCGGTCGGCTGCATCGGGATCTGGGAAAAGGCGCTGCAGCCCGGGCGCTATTACGCCAATGAAGCGGCCTACAAGGTAACGATGATGAGCACCCGGGTGCAGACCTGGGAATTCAAGGGCGGCTACAAGAGGCGTTACATCGATCTGAGCCTCGATCAGGCTGGCAATCTGACGCAATCGCAACACGAGCAGGAGATTCCGGTACCGCCGGGCTCGGCCGACCCGGCGATCACCCTGGTTGTCGAGGGCTGGCTGGTGCCCCTCGAGCTGCGGGTTCTGGCCCAGGTGACCCCCGACAATGCCCCGTTTGTCGTGGCATCGGTCGGCGGGCTGCCCGAGATCGAAAACAACATCATGGTCCCGACCATCCGCTCGATCGTGCGCAACGTCGTCGGCGCCCAAGGCAGGCACGTCCTGGACCTCGCCGACAACCGCGCCGAACTCGAGCACGCGGTCGAAGATGCGATCCGGCCCGAGGGATTGCGGGCGGGGATCGTCATCAAGGAGGTCAAGTTCGGTGATCCGGCATTGCCGCCGGAGCTGCTGGTTTCGCGAAAGCGCCAGCAATTGGCCGATCAGCTGCAGTCCACTTATCAGCAAGAGCAAAAGGCGCAAACACAACGTATCGAGACCGAAAAGGCGCGAGCGACGGCCGAACAGCAACATCAGCTCGTCGAAGCGGTGATCGGCGTTCAGGTCTCCGAGCAGAACAAGAACGCGGCGAAGCTGCGCGGCGAGGGCCAGAAGCTCGAGCTCGAGGAGATCGCCCAAGGTCAGCGGGCGCAAGCCGATGTGCTCGGGCAGGACCGGGTGCTGACGATCACGCTCGTCCAACAATTGCTGAAGACCATCCAGGAAAAACCCGAGGTCGTTTCGCTGATCGGGCGGCTGGTGCCGCAGACGGTGGTGTCCACCGGCGGCCAGGGCGCGAGCCTCGACAGCGCTGCGGCTATCTTCGGCGCGCTGCTCAACAACGGCGGCGGCGCGACACCGGCGTTGACCGGGCAATCCTCAAAAAAATGAGGGCATGACCATGGCCCATCCGATCGTCTACGGCCCCGCCGGAAGCACCTATGTCTGGAGCGCTCGTCTTGCATTGGCGGAGAAAGGCGTGACTCACGAGCTGGTGGACGTGCCGTTCGGCGCTCACCGCGAAGAACCGCACGTCGCGCGCCACCCCTTCGCCAAGGTCCCCGCTTTCGAGCATGATGGGTTTGCGCTCTACGAAACGCAGGCGATCATGCGCTATGTCGACGAGCGCTTCGCGGGGACGCCGCTGCAGCCCGAAGACGTGCACGAATGGTCGCGGATGAACCAGATCATCGGCATTGTCGACGCTTATGCTTGGCCCAGCATTGCCGGTGCGATCCTGTTCAACCGCATCCTTGTGCCGCGCCTTCTCGGCGGCACGCCGGACGAGCCGGGGATCGCAGCGGCCGTGCCGTGCGCCCGGCTATGCCTTTCGGAAATCGACCGCCTGATGGAGGACCACCGGTTCCTGACCGGCGCCCATGTCAGCCTCGCCGATTTGATGGTGATCCCGCTGCTCTATTATTTCGGCAATGTGCCGGAAGGCCGCGCACCAATGGCGGAGCACCCGAAACTGCAGAACTGGGTGAAGCAAATGGAAACGCGGCAGAGCTTTCAGGTGACTAAGCCCCCGGCGTTCTAACTTGACCGTCTACACCCCGCGGCAGATCACGTTGAGGAGCGCCTGGCGCTTTTCGACGGTGACGGCGTGCAGGGCGCGGTCGAGCGCTGCCGGCAGCGCGGCCGGGTCCTCGACCCGCTCGCCATAACCGCCGGCGGCGGCGCAAACCTCTTCAAAGGCCGGCAGTTCGTCAAGATCGATCAACGGCGGCTTGTTGCTGCGCGCCGCTTCGCCCTCCGGATACATGCCCAAGGTGGCGCGGCGCACCGCACCCCACATCGAATTGTTCATGATGACAAACAGCACCGGTAATTTGTGGACGGCCGAAGCGTGGTGGACGGCGACCGGGTTCCCGAACATGTGCGAGCCGTCGCCGAGGACGGCGACGACCAGACGGTCGGGCGCGGCGAGCTTGGCGCCGAGCGCGGCGCCACCGCCCCAGCCAAGACCCGAGGCGGTGCTCGAACCGAAATAGCTTCCCGGAAGGTTCGACCCGCAATGCTCGGGCATCAAGGTGTATTCGTTGACGAGGATCGCATCCTCGGGCTTGACCCGGGCGATGCAGGCGCTGGCCCAGGCCATGTGGATGGGGCGCATGCCCGCGACGCTCTCGCGCGTCTTCTGCCACCCGGCGACGAGCGTCTCGCGCTGTTCGGCAACTCGCCTCCGCCGTTCCGATACGGCGGAGGCGCCGACGTGCCGGTCGAGGGCGGCGCCGAGCACCGGCAACGCCGAACCGGCGGCTCCGGTCACCGCCAGGTCGCACGCAAAACCGCGGATCGGATAGCGCGAGAAAAGTGGATCGACGCCGAGGTGAACAACCCGGCACTCGGGCCGCGGCGCCTCGAGGCTCGGGATCCACGGCACGTCGCATTCGAGAACGAGGATCGCGTCGGCGCCGTTGAGATAAGGTCCCGCATCATAGCCGAGATGGCTCGGATGATCGGCGGGAAGGCAGAGGTGACGCGGACGGTGCTGCACGACCGGGATCGCGAAACGCTGCGCAAAATCGGCGAGAGCTTCGACCGCTGCCGCGTCGCGCCCGGCGCTGGCGGTGATGATGAGCGGATTGTCGGCGGCGGCGAGGAGACGGGCCGCTTCCTCGATCGCACCACTGTCGGGGCCCGGCGGGGCGGCGGCGACACGGCGCGCCGGACTGTCATAGGAAAAACCCGGCAGCGGCGCCGCGAGCACCTCGCGCGGCAACGACAAATAAACCGGCCCGGTAGGCGGGGTAGTCGCGATGGAGAGCGCGCGGTCGATTACCGTTTCGAGCTGCTGGCCGTTGCGCAGTTCGTATTCCCATTTGACGATCTCGCGCAGCATCCCGGCCTGATCAAACATCTCCTGCGCCCAGTGGATGTAGACGTCGCGGGCTCCCGGAAGGCCGCTCTCGGTCAAGGGCGAGCGGCCGGCGGTGAACAAGATCGGTACATTGTCGCGCGCCGCATTGAGCGCGCCGCAGACGCCGTTCGCAGTGCCGACGCTGACATGCACCATGACCGCCGGCACCCGGCGCGTCACGACCGCGTAGCCATGCGCCATCGAGAAGGCGAGGTTTTCGTGCGTCGCGAGCACCGGCTGCGGCACCTGCATGCCGGTCCGCGCCGCTTTCGCGAACGCCTCGACGAGCGGCGCGAAATCGGTCCCGGCATTGGCGAACAGATACTCGACCCCGCGCTCGGCGAGGAGCGCGAGATAGGCCTCGGCCACATTGTCGACCGCGAGTTCTCTGCGAGGCATGAGGCCCTCCGGGCTGATTTCGACCGATATACGATACATCCCTCGTCCCGCTGGGGACAATTTCGCCGCCGCCCGTCCCGCAATGCAGGAGAGGGGCTATCACACATTTCAGTCTCCAAGCTGCTCTCCCGCAGTGCATTGCGGGAGAGGAGATCAAGCCCGAAGGCTTTGGTGAGTGAGGGTAAGCGAACCGATTTAGTGCGCTCGGCGCTGTTGTTCGAGCCAGCCGATCATGATCCGGTTGAACGCGTCGGGCGCTTCGACATTCGGGAAATGGCGCATGTCCGGGATTTCCTCGTAGCGACCGCCCGGAACGAGACCGGCGAGCCGACGGTTCTCGCTCGCCGGGGTGCCGGGATCTTCGGCGCCGCACACGACCAAGACCGGGATGCGCAACGACGGCAACTTTCCGGTGAAATCGAAATTCATGATCGCCGCCGAGCACCCCAAGAAGCCCGCAGGCGTCGTCGCCGCGACGGTGTCGCGAATCTGCCTCCAACGCCCGGGTTTGCTCGGCTTGAAGGCATCGGTGAACCAGCGCTCGACCGTGCCGTCGGCGAGCGGCTCGAGCGAGTTCGCCC
Source organism: uncultured Alphaproteobacteria bacterium (assembly GCA_963730745.1). Taxonomy (GTDB): domain Bacteria; phylum Pseudomonadota; class Alphaproteobacteria; order ATCC43930; family CGMCC-115725; genus AP-15. The sequence continues at coordinate 228,757 of CAVSTA010000028.1, read as the reverse complement.
GACGAACGGTGTTCATCCGCTCGGCCCACATCGCCGCCGCGCCGGACGGGCTTGCCGGCAGGGTGTCGCACCACATCGCCGAGATCAGCTTGGCGCCGTGCTCGATCGCGAAAGCCTGGCCGATCATCCCGCCGATCGAGAGGCCGATGTAGTGCACACGCGGGATCGCCAGCGCATCGAGCGCGGTGGCGACATCGCCTGCGAGCGCCTGCATCGTATAGTCGCCGGCAACGGGGTCGCTGCCGCCGTGGCCGCGCATGTCGAGGCGCAGCACGCGAAACCCAGCCCGCAGCAACGGGGGCACCTGTTCGGCCCAGCTGCCGCCGTCGGAGGACAGCGAATGGGTGATGCAGACAACCGGCCCGTCCTCCGGCCCGGTGAGGTCGTAGTAAAGGCGGCGTCCTGCAAGCGGCAACAGCATGGCAATTCCTCCTCGTCAGATGTTTCGGGCCAAACCGAAGCTTAGCGCAGCCGGGGAGTTCGCGGGGAGAAGCCCCGAAGCATCCTCAGCCGATCACGACCGGCGCGCCGGCAATAATGGCGTGAGCGTTGTAAAGGACGGCATAGAGCAGCAGCCCGGCGATGACCCGCAACAGGCTGATGTCGCGCCAGCGCAAGCGGGTGCGGCGGGCGACCAGCGCGGCAAAGGGCACGTTCGAGGTGACTTCGGCGAGCCGCGCCCAGTTGCTGCCGAGAGCGAGCTGCTTTTTGCGGTCGATCAGCACGGTGCCGCCGAGCGACAGGCCGGCGAACGCGCCAAAGAACAACAGTGAGCGCAGGTCACCATTGGCGATGACGTGGCTCGTCGCCCACAGCCCGATCGCCCACATGACCGGGTGGCGGGTCACGCGCAGCACGCCCGGAGCCGGATCGTCGGCCCGGGCAAATCGCTCCATCCCGACGCTGGTCGGATTGGGGGTGGTGTAACCGGCGATCAGCAGGATGGTCGCCAATGGCATGACGGCGACCGGAACAAGAGCCATCCACCTTTCCCGAGGCCACAAAGGAATGGTGGGTGCGTGCAAATAGGCTACCAGAAGCCACGCCAAGGTCACCAAAGCGACTAGCGAGTAGACGGCGAGAAAGCCCCGTTCGCCCAGCTGATCGCGCAAGGCGCCGCGCAGCCAGGTGCTCGACAGCACGATGTGGCTGCCGCAGAACGCGATTGCCGCGATAGCCAGCGAGAGGAGGGCATGGCTCATCCCGCCGGCTGCCTCACCCGCCGGGCAGACGGGCGATCTCGGGAGCGACCTGCTCGACCAGGCGCTGCGGGTCGCCGGCGACGCGCACAATCTTGCTGCGGCTGGTCAAGCCGGCAATGATCGAGAAATCGCGGCGGGAAACTTTCCAGGCATTGGCGAGAGATTGCAATAGCGCCTCATTGGCGCGCCCGACTTCTGCCGGTGCGGTAACCGCCGCCGTGAGCAGCTGCCCCCCTGCGGCCGAGGTGGCGACCGCCACCAGACGATCGGCGCGGGCCCGCGGCGACAGCCAAATCGCCACGCGCAGCCCGTCGCCTGCTACGTTGAGAGGGCCGTCAGACAAGGTACTCGAACATCAAATTGCGCAGGAACCAGAGCAGCAAAATGAGGATCACCGGCGAAATGTCGATCCCGCCGAGATCCGGGAGTACGCGCCGGATCGGCCGCAGCAGCGGCTCGGTTACGCGCCACAGGAAGTCCCCGATCGTCGCGACAACGCGGTTGTACCGGTTGACGATGCCGAAAGCGACGAGCCAGCTCAGCACCGCCTGGGCGATCAGCAGCCAAACGTAGATCGAGATGACCGTGCTGACGAGGCTCAGGAAGGCGTACATCTGGCGGGAACCTCGGGCGGCGAATGGCAGGCAGACCGTACCGTTAGCCGCGGGGGTCCGCAAGGTGCGGACAGGGCCGCTCCCGCGTTCCGGAGCGAGCCGTGCTTGACACGCCACGGCACGATCACCATAGTTCGCCGCGCCCCCTAAAGGGGACGACGGACGCTATGGGGCCGTAGCTCAGCTGGGAGAGCGTCGCGTTCGCAATGCGAAGGTCAGGGGTTCGATCCCCCTCGGCTCCACCATCGATACCGGAAAATCAACCCCATCGTGTCAGCTTAGCGGAACCTCGAAGCCCCGCTGCACTGCCGGTCGGGCCATCATCGTCTCGTACCAGCGCTTGACGTTCGGGAACTCGGCTAAATCGACTTGATGGCGCTCGTGCCGCCACGCCCAGCCGAGGATTGCGAAATCGGCGATCGAGATATCGCCGCCGGCAAACTCGACATCGCCGAGACGCTTGTCGAGCACGCCGTAAAGCCGGCGGGTCTCTTTTGAATAGCGCTCGAGGCCATAACGCCGGTCCTGCTCGTTGGCGACTTGCAGGAAGTGGTGCACCTGACCGGGCATCGGACCAAAGCCGCCCATCTGCCACATCAGCCATTCGAGAACCGGTACTTGGCGGCGTACATCCGCGGGCCAAAACTTGCCGGTCTTCTCGCCCAGGTAGATCAGGATCGCGCCCGATTCAAAGATGCTGATCGGCTGCCCACCCGGCCCCTCGTCATCGACGATCGCGGGGATCTTGCTGTTGGGGCTGATCTTGACGAAAGCGGGGGCGAACTGCTCGCCTTTGGCGATGTTGATGGTCTTCACGGTATAGGGCAGGCCCATCTCTTCGAGTGCGACACTGATCTTGCGGCCGTTCGGGGTATTCCAGGTGTGGAGTTCGAAACTCATCGCGACCGGCCTTTCCTACAATGGTTTTCCGCCTCGCCTCAGGATTACCGTGATCGCGCGCGGTATCAAGCGCCGATCGTCGGCATCACCGCCGAACGCAGTCGAAGAATGCGACGTTCTCCTGCGCCTCGAGGAAGCGCGGCACCCGCTCGTATTGCGCGCAATGCTGCTTGGCAACAAGGGTCGTGCTGTCGATATCGCCCGAATAGCCCACCTGGGCGGAACTGGCATCGCCCTGGAGCAGGAAAGGCTTCGGCCCGGTGCAGGCCGAGCCCAGCGCCGCGCAGAGAAATGAAACAATGAGTAGCCGAGCGGCGGGGCGCCTATAGCTTCTCAGTCCGAAGCAGTGTCCATCAACGATTGGATCAGCTGAACCGGGTGGAGCAGCGAGGGCGCGTTTGGCTCCTCGGCGTTTGGCGCGAGACTGAGCGTCTGATCGATAGCAAAACTGAGCATCGCCACGGTGGCAAAGACGATTGCCATCGCCCAGGCGGAGAATGTTCCGCACCGACTGCCGCCGTAGGCGAACGGGTCGCGGCGCTGCGGTCTCGGGCTCATGACGGTCCCTCTGTGCCAGCCGTCGCACACTCTCTCCTGTTACGATAGGCAAGCCGCTTCCCGGGCGTTCCCGCCTGCTGCCGATAACAGCTATTCCGCATGCGAATAGCTGTAGGATTTCTCCGCCGCGGCTAGCCCGGCCTTTGCCGCGAAATCGCGCCCGCGCTCGATGTAATCGCGATAATGGCCATAGCTCGGCGCGGCCGGCGACAACAGGACAACGCCCCCCGGCGGCGTCACTTGCCGCGCGAAGGCAACGGCGTCCTCCATCGACCGAGCACGGTGGATGTTGCAGGTGACGTTGTCCCGCCGGGTCGCGACCGCCCGCGCCAGCGAGTAAATCCGCTCTCCGCTGCTGCCGAGGCAGATCACGGCCTGGGCGGCGCCGGTGACCGCGTTTTCAACGAGCTTGTCATAATCGATACCCCGATCGTGCCCGCCGAGGATGACCGTTATGTCGCGCCCCTCATAGACCGCCAAGGCTGCAAGCGTCAATTCCGGTATCGTCGAGATGCTGTCGTCGACGAACAGCACCCCTCCTATCTCACCCAGCTCCTGCTGGCGGTGCGGCAATCCGCGGAATCCGCCGGTCGCCTCCAGGGCAGTCGCCGGATCGAGATCGAGCGACTTCGCCACGGCCAACGCCGCACATAGATTGGACCGGTTATGGGGTCGCGCGAGATAGGGGTTGCGCACTTGCCCGATTGCTACGGTGCCGTCCACTACCTCGATGCCTCTGGAATAAATCCCGCGTTCGTCAGCGAAAAGATCCTGTCGCGCCGGCGAGCCGTCGCCGAACCGCTCCACGGTTTCGGCCGTAGCCCGGTGAATGATGCGGCGGCGGCTGTGGTCGAGCAGGTTGATCTTGTCGCGATAATAATTCTCGAGCGAGAGGTGCCAATCGATATGCTCGGGATAGAGCGAGGTCAGCACCGCGATATCACAGAGCCCGTCAAAATCTGCAGCTTGATAGCTGGAGACCTCGATCACCGCGATATCGGTGGCTGCGCTGTCGATCCCGGTGATCGGAATGCCGATATTCCCGACCAGCGCCACCCGTCGGCCGAGCCTTGCCAAGATGTGTGCAATCAGCGAGGCCGTCGTGCTCTTCCCTTTGGTTCCGGTCACACAGACCGTCGTGAGATCGAGCCGTTCGGCAAACCACAGGTTCAACAGCGACGTGACGTGTATACCCGCGGTCCGGGCGGACTGGATTTCGCGTCGGTAGAGGCTGACGCCGGGGGATTTGACGATGGTATCGATATTGGCGAGGGCGCCCGCGATCCGGTCCGCCCCAAAGGCGTATTCGATGCCGGGGCCGAGCCCGCCCTGCTGGTGCCCGTCTTCGCTGTCGTCGAGGACCAGCAGAGGCAGCCTCGGATGGCGTTGGCGCAGAAAAGCGATCGCCGCCCGGCCCTCTCGGCCGAGCCCCCAGACCGCGACGCGCAGCGTCCCGAGATCAGCCGCACGCATCGAGCAGAGCCAAATACGGCGCCGGCACCCGGTGCGGGTGCCTGACCTCGAATAGCGCCCGAAATTCGGCCGGGCCTTTGTGCCGCAACGAAGGAAATTCCTCGTTCAACCGCCGAACAACCATGTCGTCGCGCCAGTCGGGATGGTCTGCGAGATGGGACATCACGCCGGCGCTTTCGGAAGTTTCGCCGACGCACTCAAACGGCTTGTTGGCCTGCAAGCCGCATAATTCGGCAAATCCGCCGCGCTGGGTCTCGTCGCCCAGCAGGTTGCAGCCGAAGATATCGATCAGATCCGGTTTTGCGACAAACGGCGAAAGCGCCAAAAAAACAAACCGGCATTTCGGGCAGTTGCAGCACCAGTGACGCGCGCGCGCCTCGTGTGCTTGCCGGAATGCCGTATTGCAGCTTCGGAAGACGCCAAAATATTCCCGGTGTTTCGCGAACCGCCGGGCGATCTCGATCTCTGACAATGGCCGCAACAGCGAGAAATAGCGGATGCTCGGTGAAATAAAACGTTCGACATATCGAGCGAAATCTCGCTCGAACTCAAGGGATTTGCTGTATTGGTGATTGACCTCGACGCCATCGATACTGAGGTTTGCGGCGCTGGCGGAGTGCTCGTTCGACATCGCTACGGCATTGCAGCCGGACATCACGGCAACGGCCAGAGCGATGGCGCTCAGGATACCGGTTATTGGAACATGGCCGTTCAGCGCGCCCGCCTCATTGAGCTTCGACAGGCCGGCGTCCAGCCGGCGATACACCCTGATGAAGGGCAGTTTTGCGGCTGCGATGCAGGAAGCGATCGGTTCGGCGTCACCCAGCGAGAAGAGCATCAGCGGGTCGCCACTCTGCCTGAGGCATTCGATTGTGACGATCGAATCCTTACCACCGCCGACCGGTACACATGTCCTTCTCGGAAGATCGACAGTTATCGGCGTGGCTGCCGGCGCCGAACTCGATTGGAAGCGAAAATGACCATGCAGCGAGACGCCATTTCTGAATGCAAATTCGCCCAAGCCTTTTTCATAAAATTTCTGCAGAAATTCTGCGGTCGTTTCGTCTGTTTCGAAAGCTCGGCACGACAATACCTTTGGTATAAATGCCTTGTAGTAGCTCACGCCCGACAACAACAGGATCAGGCGAAAAATCCGGTCGAGCACTTCTCTGGCCGCCGATGGAAGCTGCTGCGAAACAAAATCAAAAATCAGCTGCTCTTCGAACCGCGGGCCGCCGGGGTAGCTGTAGCAGAGCGACAGGGTCGATCGCGCCGGGTCATAACGGTAGTCTTCAAAGACGAACTCGTTATAGGCCATGCCCGGCCTGGACCAAGGAGCAAATCTCCCGCAACTTACAGTGGTGTATGCCAATCTCCAGATTGTCGACGGTCATGGCGCGCAACCGTGAGACGCCGTCGACCGCAGGCCCGTTATTGACCGTCGCTTCGAGAACCGTTTGGTGGAATTGCTCGTCAAGACAGGCGAGCAACCGCTCGCGCCAATCCGGACGCAACGCGGCGAGCGCACCGAGAAGACCGTAGGCGCCCCAGTTCGAGACTCCGGCCACGATCAGGTGCCGCGCGGGGGTGACGCAGGCAATCGTCTCGCCATGATCGACGTGTTGAGCGATCAGCTCGCGGGGCAGCGAACCCATGCCGATTTCGTTGCCGCCATCCCCGATCGCGATCGTCTCCCACGGCCCGGCGGTGAAGAGCTCATCGAGCGGCGCCGTATAAGAGCTGATGTCGGCCCCTCTCATATTGCGCGGGGCGCCATCAGCGCTGCGTCCGCAGCGCTCGATCGAGATCGCGTGAGTGATTTGAGCCCGGCGCCAGGTCTCGACCATCGCAGGGATACCGGCGGCATCGACCGGGGCGCCGGATAATCCCGCTCCCGTCAAAGCAGCAACGCAGGCGCTGCGGCACGGCTCGTCGGTAGCTAGCCGGCAGGAGATACCGACTTCGGCAAGTCCTTTGGCGAGCAAGGCCGCGCCCACCGGCCCGTCGGTCTCAGCCGCAGGCGGCGAGCCCAGCGGAACGTAAAAGCCGGTAATCAATCCGACCCTGGCGGAAGGCGCCGCTGTAAGGGCCGAGGCGGCGCTCCATAAACCGCCCCGGGCAGCTTCGAACAGGACGGTGACATGGCGCCCGACATCGACCTGGATCAGCCGCTCGATCTCATCGGCCAGCGAACGTGCAAACGGCCGGCTCGCCATTGCTATTGCACAACTGGCATCGCCGCAACGCCCCTCTCCGCCGCGTCGCGAGGAAGAGGGAGGGGCCCGCGCCGAAGGGGTGGGAGGGTGAGGTGGCTTCCCCGCGGCTCGGGAACATCGGCGCAACTCATCTCACCCCGACCCTCTCCCCCGCGAGCGGGCGGAGAGGGAGATGATCGATAACTGCACTCTCGGCCGACATAGAGCTTAGAGACTCGCCAGTTTCGAGTTGACCAGGTCGGTGATCAGCATCGAGCCCGGCGCGTGAGTAATGCAGAACTCCGGCCTGATCTGGGCAATGACCGCTTGCGGAGTGACGCCGCAGGCCCAGAACACCGGCAGCTCGTCGCTTTTGACCGGCACGGCGTCGCCGTAATCGGGTTTCGCCAGATCGGCGATGCCGATCGCTGCCGGCACGCCGATATGCACCGGCGCTCCGTGCACCGAGGGAAAGCGCGACGTGATCTGAATTGCGCGTATCGCATCGCTCGGCTTTAAGGGACGCATCGAGACGACGAGCGGGCCGGCGAACGGTCCCGCCGGCTGGCATTGGATATTGGTCCGGTACATCGGCACATTGGAGCCGCAGGTCATGTGGCGCAGCTCGATCCCGTCCTCGAGGAGCGCATGCTCGAACGAAAACGAGCACCCGAGTGCAAAGCTGACGAGATCGTCGCGCCACACATGCAGAACCTCCGGCGGCTCTTCGATCAGCTCGCCGCGGCGCCACACGCGATAGCGCGGCAGATCCGTGCGTATGTCGAGATCCTCGCCCAGGCTCGGCAGCCGCGGGTCGCCCGGCTCGGATACTGCGAGCACCGGACAGGGTTTCGGGTTTGCCTGAGCGAACCGCAGAAAATCATGGGCCAGCGCTTGCGGCAGAATGACGAGATTGGCCTGGACGTTACCCGGCGCCAGTCCCGCCGTCGATCCTGAAAAGTCCCGGGACCGGATCCGCAGTCGCTCGCGCCAACCGGCTTCGACAGCCCGACAAGACCCTAAATCCATCGAATTATCCCCATCCTGCGTGCCCGCAATTCTACGGCCGATCGGGCGCGCACGCCAAGCTATGCTGGACCCCGGCTACGCACCGGTGGGTCGCGCACGGGCGGCGGTGGAGGTTCGACCGGCGGCACCGGGACCGGCTCGGGCGGCTCGACGATCGGCGCTGGCTGATCAGGGTCGGGCGGCCTCTCGGGCGGGGTGCCCGGCGGTGGGTGCGGCGTCGGACCCTGGGCCGAGTGCGGAAAGCAAATCAGCGTCTCAAAAATCGGTGCACCGCCCGTTGTATTCCCAGTCGCCGTAGCGGGTCGGCTCCGGCCCCTTCGGGCCGCCGATCTCGCGCGGCTGCTGCGGCTGCGGCGCTTCCGGGAGAGTGGCACGACGAGGCTCGGCAGTGTCGCGAGGTTTTTCCTTCATATACCGAATATGGGAGGAAATGTCGTAGCCTCAACCGGCGCTTCATGCGTGCGAATTTTGGAGGGAAGAAATGGGTCGGCCGCTCGAAGGAATGCTGGTGGTGTCGGTTGAGCAGGCGGTCGCCGCACCGCTGTGCACCTGCCGCCTTGCAGATGCCGGCGCCCGCGTCATCAAGATCGAACGGCCGGAAGGAGATTTTGCGCGGGGCTACGACCGGGCTGCACACGGCCAGAGCAGCTATTTCGTCTGGCTCAACCGCGGCAAGGAGTCCGTCGTTCTCGACATCAAGAACCCGGTCGACCATGACCTGCTCGCGCGGCTGATCTCCCGTGCCGACGTGCTCGTTCAGAACCTGATGCCGGGCGCCATGGCGCGCGCCGGCTTTGACTTCGAAGAGCTGCGGCGGCGCTGTCCGCGGCTCGTCATCTGCTCGATCTCCGGCTACGGCGAGAGCGGCCCTTACCGTGACATGAAGTCGTATGACATGTTGATTCAGGCGGAAACCGGGCTCGCGTCGCTGACCGGCCCGGCACAGGCGCCGGGCCGGGTCGGCGCTTCGGTGACCGACATCGCGGCCGGGCTCAACGCCTACGCCGCAATCCTCGAAGCGCTGATTGCCCGGCAGCAGACCGGAGACGGGGCGTTGATCCGCGTCTCGTTGTTCGACGCAACAGCGGAATGGATGGCGGTCCCGCTGATCCATTTCGATTACGGCGGTCGCGCGCCGGAGCGGATGGGTCTCGCCCACCCCTCGGTCGCGCCCTACGGCGTGTTTGCCACCGGCGACGGCAAGGAGATCCTGATCGCCATCCAGAACGAGCGGGAATGGCGGCGTTTCTGCGCCGAAATCCTCGGCGATGCCGCCCTCGCCGATGACCCGCGCTTCAGCGACAACAACCGGCGGGTCGCGCATCGCGCCGAGGTCGACGCGCGGGTCGCAGCAGAGTTCGTCCGCCATTCGCGCGGCGCCCTCGCCGAGCGGCTGAAATCCGCCGAGATTGCTTTCGGCAATTTCAACACCATCGAGGATTTTTCACATCATCCGCATCTTCGGCGGATCGCAGTCGAGACCCCGCAGGGCCCAGTTCGGCTCCCACCCGCGCCGGCGATGTTCGAGGACGAGCGGCCCCCCGGGCAGGTGCCGGCTCTCGGCGAGCACACCGCGGAGGTGCGCGCCGGGTTTGCGCAATGAGCCGCGCCTATCTCGCCGCGGCGATTTTATTGGAGATTTGCGGGACGACCTCGCTCAAGCTTTCCGCCGGGTTCACCCGCATCGGCCCGTCGGGCGCGGTCGTCCTTTGCTACGTAGTGAGCTTTGCGCTCTTGGGCCTGGCATTGCGCGGGATCGAGCTGTCGATCGCCTATGCCGTGTGGTCCGGTGTCGGCACGGCGGTCGTGGCGGCGATCGGAATCGTCTGGTTCGGCGAGAGCGCCGGAGCCTGGAAACTGCTGTGTCTCGGGCTGATCGTGCTCGGCGTTGCGGGCCTCCACCTCTCCGAGCGCGCCTCGTAGTCGTCTATTGAGCGAGCAGCGCGGCGCAGCCGAGAAATGCCGGCAGCGGATGCGTCACGACAAAGGTGGGGATCGGCTCAAGATAGCTACGAAAGCGGCCCTTTGCCTCGAAGCGCTCGCGAAAGGGCGAATTGAGAAACAATTGGCCGAGCTTGGGGACGATCCCGCCGCCGATATAAACCCCGCCTCGCGCGCCGAGGGTCAGCGCCAGGTTGCCCGCGATCGTCCCGAGCATCGCGCAGAACATTGTCGTCGTCTCGACGGAGAGCGGGTCCTCGGCGCGGATGGCCAGATCGGTGATCTGGGCCGCCGTGTAACCCCTCGCGGGTACGCCGTCGATGACCGCCAGCGTGTTATAGAGATTGACGAGCCCGGGGCCGGACAAGGCGCGCTCGGCCGAGACGTGATCAAAGTGCCGACGCATCCGATCGAGGACGGCGCCCTCGCGATCGGTGGCCGGAGCCATTGTCGCGTGCCCGCCTTCGCCGGTCAGCGCGATCCAGCTTTTGCCGGACGGCACCAGTCCGGAAACGCCGAGCCCTGATCCCGGGCCGAGCACGCCGAGCGGCGCGCCGGCGACCGCAGCGCCGCCGCCGACCGCCTGCCGGTCCTCCGGGGCGAGACGCGGGAGGGCCAGCGCCAACGCGGTGAAATCGTTGATCACCTCGAGCCGCTCGAAGGCGAACCGGGCTTTCAACTCCCGGACCGAGAAACTCCAGGGGTGGTTCGTCATCACGACCCGGTCGCCGGTTATCGCCGAGGCGATCGCGAGCGCCCCCTGCCGCGGCATCGCCAACGGCCCACGCTCTCCGAGAAAGGCGGCAAGCGCAACGTCTATGGTCGGATAGTCTTCGTCGGCGAGCGTGCGTGAATGCAGCAGCTTTGCATCCGGCGAGACCAGGCCAAAGCGGGCGTGGGTGGCGCCAATGTCGCCAACCAGCCAGCTCTCGGGCGCGCTGGACGTCACCATCCCCGGGCGGTCGCCGTCAGGGCGCGCACAAACCTCTCGCGCCACGCCGTTATGTCGTTGCGTTCGAGGACCTCCATCATCGCGGTCCAGCGCTCCTTGCGCTCGCCGAGCGGCATGTCGAGCCCCTGCAGAATGGCCTCCGCCATTTCTTCGACATCGAACGGATTGACGATCACCGCCTCTCCGAGCTCACGCGCCGCACCGGCAAAGCACGACAATATCAAAACTCCGGGATCGTCGGCAGATTGCGAGGCGACATATTCCTTGGCTACCAGGTTCATGCCGTCGCGCAGTGGCGTGACCAGGCCAATCCGGCTCGCCCGGAAAAACCCGGTCAAGATCTGGTGGCTGAAGCTCTTGTTGATGTAGCGCAGCGGCGTCCAGTCGAATTCGCCGTAGCGACTGTTGATTTGGCCGGCCGCCGCTGCGAGCTTCCTGCGTATATCCCGATATTCCGGGACCTCGGAGCGCGACGGCGGCGCGATTTGCATGAGCACCGTTCGGCCGCGCGTCTCGCGATAGGTCTCGATGAAGTGCGAATAAGCCTGGAATCGAGCTTCGAGACCTTTCGAGTAGTCGAGCCGGTCGACGCCGATCATCAAGGCCCGGTCTCCCACGCTTTGGCGCAGGCGCCGCACGTGCCGGCTGCCGTTGGCGGCCTCGGCCTGAGCTGAAACGGTCGCGACGTCGATGCCGATCGGGAAGATCTGGACGCGCACGACGCGCCCGAAGGCGCGCAGGACGCCATGACCCAGTTCCTCTCCGCCGGCCCAGCGCAGCAGGTAGTCTCTGAAACCGTCCAGGTCCGATTGGGTTTGAAAGCCGACCAGATCGTAAGCGCACAGTGATCGCATCAACGATTGGTGGTTCGGCAGGACGCGGAGCAATTCGGCGGCAGGAAAGGGTGTATGCAGGAAAAAGCCGATCGGCTCGGTGCGGTCCAGCTTGCGCAGCTCTTCCGCAAGCGGGATTAGATGATAATCGTGAACCCAGACGAGATCCTGCGGCAACAGCATCGGGGCTAGGGCGCGCGCAAATAGCCGGTTGACGCGCAAATAGCCGGAGAGATTGCGTCGCGAGAACTGGACGAGCGAGCTGCGAAAATGGAACAAAGGCCAGAGCACGCGGTTGGCGTAGCCGACATAGTATTCGTCGAAATCATTCCGCGAGAGATCGACGGTCGCTAAGGTTATTTGCCCCTCGGCGACGATACCGGGCTCGGTCCGCACCGTGTCCCGAACCTCGCCGCTCCAACCGAACCAGATGCCGCCGCTCTGCTGCAGAGCACCCCGTATCGCGACTGCCAGTCCTCCCGAGTCGGGCTTTGCGTCGGCGGTCGGCGTTACGCGATTGGAGATCACCACCAGTCGCCTGTTGGCCGCGTTTGCTCGGGAGAATACCGAGTTTGCCAATCGCGGCTTTCTGGCTGCGTCGGCTTGACCGGCTAGAACAAAGTTGCTTTCGGCCATTCTCGCCTCGCCGCAAGTGCGTCGGTCAACGCCGGATCCTTCGATTATGTTCCGCTAACGATCATTCGGCTAAGCTATTTTTAACCTGCACGACGTTTAACGCGAACCACTGCTCGCGAGCCAAGCGAGAACCGCTTCGACTGAAGGCAGGCGGTAATTTGCGGCAGTCGCGCCGCCGAGGGGACCGACCCGGACCGCGACGCCGCCTCGGCGGCGGATCTCGGCAAAGCCGTCCTCGTCGGTCGTGTCGTCCCCGACAAAGACGGGCCGGCGTCCGAGAAACGGCGGTTCGGCCAGGAAGGCGGCGACGGCCCGCCCCTTGTCGACGCTACGCGGCTGGAATTCGACCACCATCTTGCCCGTGATCAGGCGCAACACCGAAGCCATCTCGCGGTGAAACGCCTCGGCAACGGCGCGGATTTCCGGCTCTCGCTGCGGTGTCGCGCGGTAGTGAATTGCAAGCGTCCCACCTTTATCTTCAAGGATGAGGCCGCTTCCATCCGCCACGATCGCCGCAAACTTTGGCCGCAAGCGATCGAGTGCCGCCGCGCCCTCGTCATCGACCAGGCAATCGAGAATTCCGTCCGCGCGGCGTCGCTCGAGCCCGTGCAGACCCGCCGCGGCGCCTTGCCACGGCTGGAACAGCCGGTCGAGTTGGGCCAGCGGGCGTCCGCTGATCAGGGCGAGCGCTCCGCCGTGCGCGGCCGAAAGCCGGTTGATTAATGACGGCAAGCCATCTGGTACTTGAACAAGTTCCGGACGGGCAGCGATCTCGAGCAGTGTCCCGTCGACATCGAGGAACAGAGCCGATAGTGGATCGAGCGGCGGCGGCGCTAGCGATTCGGCGATCGTCAACGAAGCGTCTTTGTGCATTGCACACTCAACCGCCGCAGGACGTACGCTAAATACCTGATCTGACCGCGATTCCTCAACCATGCCAAGGCGTTTCGAAAAAGAGGCTTGACTTCACGGTCCGACGCCCTAAATTGTGCAGTGCGGTAACGATCAATGGTTATGGTTTTACCGTACGTCTTCTAGGCGTTTCCTCCCTAAACTTGGGCCGCGCTCAATTTGCGGCCCATTTTTTTGCCTGCGCTCAGCGGACCCCAAGAAGCCTGATCGAGTTTGCGGTCGGAGCCAATGAGTTCATCAGGCTCTAAGTCGGGCTGCGCCGCAATTTCGCGATAGATCGGCTCGAAGTTGGGCCGGGTCGCCTCGAACAGCTGCTGGAAATCGTCAATCACGAAATAGGTCTGCTGGAAATCGTCGATGCGATAGCGGGTCCGCATCACCCGCCGCAGGTCGAAACGAATCCGGTTTGGCCGGGGGTCCTCGAGACAATAGACCGACTCCCCGGCGGAAGAGAGGATACCCGAGCCATAGATGCGGACGCCTTCTTGGGTTGCGATCAATCCGAACTCGACGGTGTACCAGTAAAGCCGGGCCAAATGCTGCAGGTGCCCGAGGCTCTTTGCCTTCAGCCCGCCTTTCCCGTAGGCCTGCATGTAGTCCGCGAAAACCGGGTTCATCAGCAATGGGACGTGGCCGCAGATGTCGTGGAAAATGTCGGGCTCCTGGAGGTAATCGAGCTGGTCGCGCCGTCGGATGAAGCAGGTCGACGGGAAGCGGCGGCGGGCGAGGTGGGCAAAGAAAACATCGTCTGGAACGAGGCCCGGCACCGCGACGATCCGCCAATCGGTTGCGGCGTCGAGCACCTCGTTCAAGCGGCGGAAATCCGGGATCCCGTCCGCGGCGACCCCGAGCGCGCCGAGCCCGTCGAGAAACTCATTACAGGCTCGGCCGACGAGCAGCCGTTGCTGGCGCTCGAACAGCAGCCGCCAGATCGCGTGCTCTTCCTCGCTGTAATTCTGCCAATTCTGCTCGATCGAAAAGTCCGAATTAAAATTCTGCCCGATCTTGGTCATCGACCCTACTCCGAACTTCGCGTCTCTCCCACGCGTGGTTGCGCCACCTCTCAAATGTGACTGCCGGGGTAGGGCATCAATTGAAATATCGAGCCTCAGGCGGTCTCTGGCAGGCAGTCCTGCGCGGCCTTGCCCAGCCGCTCGATCAGATCGGCGAGGTGTGTGAGCAACTGCGCGAAATTCGGCTTTCTGCAATAGCTGCGTTCGTCCATATAGAGCGCCCGGTTGATCTCGATCTGCAGCGCGTGCCGATGCGCGCTCGGCCGCCCGTAAAATCCCGTCGTGAAGCCCCCGGCATAAGGCGCATTGACCGCGACCTTGAAACCGCGGTCGGCGAGAAAGCGGCAGGCTGCCTCGAGGATCCGAGGAGCGCACGCCGCGCCGTAGCAATCGCCAAGGACGATATCGGCGTCGTCTCGGCCGCGGCCGGAGCTGGAAGGCATCGAATGGCAATCGAGGAGGAGATAACCGCCGAACATGCCCGCCGTCTCCTGGACCAGCCGGCGCAGCATTTGGTGGTAAGGGTGGTAGAGGCACTCGATGCGCCATACCGCGTCGGCGAAGCGGAGCTTCTCGGCGTAGATGTGCTCGCCGCTGGCAACGATGCGGGCAATCGTGCCGAGCCCGATGCGAACCCGCGGCGAGCGGGCATTGACGTAGCTCGGCAAGGCGTCGGAGAACATCGTCGGGTCGAGCTCGTAAGCTTCCCTGTTTACGTCGAGATACGCCCGCGGAAAGCGGGCCGAGAGCAGCGGAGCGCCGAGCTGCGGAGCGGCGGCGAACAGTTGGTCGACAAAGCTGTCTTCGGATTGCCGCAGGGCCAGCGGATCGAGCCGCGAGGCCGCGACGAAATCGGCCGGATATTCCGACCCGCTATGGGGCGAGGCGAGGACGAGCGGCAGCCTGCGCATTGCCGGTTCGTGGAGGTCGAGAACCCCGGCCGCGGCCGGCCGGGACAGGAATTCACCATCCATATCACGAGCGTAGTGCGCGCTGGCGAGGTTGTCATCAACCCCGCATAATGCGTCTGCGTGCCAACGTCGATAATTGGAGACCGAACATCAAGATCGTTCTCGATATCACGCGGCTGGTGCAGGAAGGCAAACTCACCCGTGACGAGGCGGAGCGGCTGAAAACCCTCGCTTCGCGAGACACCAGCGCCCTCGCGATCAATGCCCTGATGGTATTTGGCGCGGCTGCCGTATCGGCCGGCATTCTCGCGCTGAACCCCTCCTTTGCAGCTGGTGCGGCGCTCGGCGTCGCCTTTGTGCTGGTCGGGCTTGCCGTGACGTTTCGCGATTCAGAACAATGGAGCCTGCTCGGCACGGCGACCACGATCATCGGCGCGCTCTTGCTTTCGGGCGGGATCGTCGGGCTGCTCGAAGGGGCCTTTATCGGCACCTGTTTCACGATCGCTTTGTTGTTCGGGCTTGCGGTGCTGATCCGCAGCAGCTTTCTGATGGCCCTCGTGCCGCTCGCGGTCGCCGCGGCGCTAGGTAGCAGCACTGATTACACCCACGCTACCTACATGCTTATCGTCAGCGAACCGGCGATCACGATCGGAGTTTTTTCCCTGCTCGCCGCGGCCGCCTATTTCGTCTCGCAGCGGGTGGTGCCGGCCTATGAGAGGCTGGCGCTGATCTTTGCCCGCGTGTCGGTGCTCCTCGTCAATTTCGGGTTCTGGGTTGGCTCGCTATGGGGGGACTATCCGGGCGAGAGCTGGGTGCACGGCGACACTCCCGAGAGCCGGGGAAGCTGGCAGGCCTGGCGCGCTGCGGCGTGGCATATCCCGGATTATGTCTTCGTCATCGGATGGGCTGTTCTGCTCGTTGGCGTCGGGATCTGGGGCGCTTCTGCGAACCGGCGCTGGGTCGTCAACACCGCCGCCACCTTTGGCGCGATCCATTTCTACACCCAATGGTTCGAGCGGCTCGGAGCTCAGCCATGGGCCATCATCGTCGCCGGCCTTACAGTCGTTGCGATCGCCGTAGCGTTGTGGCGCTACAACGCTGGCCGCGTCGGCGCGGCCTCCCCGCGATTGGCCGCTTAAAACATTGTCGGAGTGGCGGCTGAAGAGATGAAGGCGCTCGTTGCGCAGGGATATGACCGGATTGCCGATGTCTATCTTGAGAGGTTCGGCAACTCGGCGGTGCGCGCACGCAAGCTCGACGAGCTCTGCGATCGCCTGGCTTCGCACACCCGCGTGCCCGACCTGGGATGCGGGGCCGGAGTGCCGGTGGCACAACATCTGATCGCGCATGGGTTTGAGGTGACCGGAGTGGCCTCGCAGCCGGGCAGGTTGAGCGGGCACGGCGTACCGTGACCCGGGCGCATTTCATTTAGGCCGACATGACCGCCGTCGAGCTTCCGCCTTGCTCATTCGATGCGGTGTCGGCCTTCTACTCGATCACACACGTCCCGCGCGATGAGCACGCCATGTTGCTGAAACGCATTGCAGGCTGGCTCAAATCGGGCGGTTGGTTCCTCGCGAGCTTCGGCGTCACAGCCCTCGACGGCTGCCGGAGCGACTGGCTCGGGACAACCAAGTTCTTCAGCCAGCACAATGCTGACGAGACAAAACCACTCGTGCTCGATGCGGGTTTGCTGCTCGAGCAGGTGGAGGTGGTTCGGCAAGATAACGAGGAAACGGAATGGCCCGCCGCAGCCCGCCCCGCAAACTCACATATTTCGAGCCGGTCCCGCCGCGCCTCGCCCGGAATACCATCATCGAGTTCGACGTTCGATGTCGGCCGCCGCTTCCGCTGCACGATGCGCGTCGATTGTGGCGAGCTCGACCCCGGCGCGGTGATCCGGCCGGTACCGGGCAAATGGCATCCGCGTATCCCCGAGCGCCTCGATGAAGAGGAGCCCGCGGACTGGCGCGCGGGCCGGAACCCGGTATCAGCTCGCCGCATTGACCCTCGGCGCGCGCCTTGCGGTCGCCGACGGATAAGCGCCGGCATTAGGGAACATAGGCGCTTGACCGTCAGGAGCGCGCGACGAGCATGACGAGGGAGAGTGAAACGGCGCTATCTGGAAATAGTGCGGGTGGCGGTGACGGCCCGACCGCCAGCGGTACGACGCGAAGGAGCCGTCGCCATCGGCGCGGCAGCGATAGGCGCGCTCGCGTTGGGCGCGCTCGCGGTGGGCGCGCTGGCGATTGGTAAGCTGGCGATCGGGCAACTTGTCTTGGGCCGGGCGAAGCTGCGCCAGGGGTCGAGTCGACGAGTTGCGGATCGCCCGGCTCATCATCGGCGACCTACGAATCGAACGTGTGCAAGAGCGGCAAAGGTCTTAAATTCCGCAACCGGCGGAGGTGGGTATTTCGCGAAAGGTGCTTTGTGAGACGCGGCCCTGGTATCCCGCCTTCATCGAGGGATTGCTTGACGCTTGCCTGCGTAGAAAACTGGCCGAAAGATCGGCTGGCGTTTGACTGAGCGGGAGGGGACATGAGGGGCATCGATCGGCGGGTAGTGGCTGTGGTGGCCGCCGCGATTTCGGTCACGGCGTGTGTGGCGCCCCGGTGGCGCCGACGATCCCCGTCGTGCCTGGGCCTAGCAAGAGTTTCGACGCCTTCGCGGCCGATCAGGCGGGTTGCCAGCAATATGCTGCGGCACAGACCGCGCCTGCAGCCGCTGCTGCCAATAATCAGGCGGTGGGAGGGGCCTTCTCAGCACGGCGCTCGGAGCGGCGCTCGGCGGTGCCATCGGCGGCGGTCGCGGCGCCGGGATCGGCGCTGCCTCGGGCGCCGCCTTCGGCACGGTGGCCGGCGCCAGCGGTTCGGGCTTTGCGCAGATGTCGCTGCAGCAGCAATACGACGTCATGTATGCCCAGTGCATGACCGCGCATGGCAATTCGGTGCCGGCATTCTCGCCGCCGCCCGGCGCCCCGCCCTATGGTGCGCCCGGCGGGACGCCGTACGGGGGTCCGCCGGGTCCGCCGCCTTACGGCACGGGCTATCCGGGCGCGGCTATCCAGCGGGGTATCCCGGAGGTTATCAGGGGCTTATCCCGGAGCGCCGGTTCCGCCGCCCGGCTATTGATGCGTCAGGCCGGGATCGTCCGCCGGCTTTTTTCGGTTGTCGGTCAGGAACAGTTGTTTCAGCCCGCGGCGATGCGCCAGCAAGCGGCCCCAGGCGAGCGCCTCTTCCTCCCTGTCGAACAGCCGGACCCGCGGCTCCATCCTCGTGCCGCGGGCGATTTCGTCCCATTCTTCAACGAGGCTGGCGCGCACGCCGATCGGCGCCGGATCGAGGATCAGGGTCAGTTTCATCACTCTTTATAACATTATGCCGAGGTCACAGCGGAGGATGCCATGTTGGATTTGAGAATTCGCGGCCGCAAGGCCCTGGTCTGCGCGGCAAGCAAGGGCCTGGGGCGGGCCTGTGCGATGTCGCTGGGGCGCGCCGGGGTCGAACTGACGATTACCGCGCGCACCGCCGAAACCCTCGAACGCACCGCCGAGGAGATCCGCAAAGAAACCGGCGCCGAGGTGACGGCGGTGCCCGGCGACATCTCGACCGAAGCCGGCCGCGCCGCAGCGCTCGCCGCCTGCCCCAACCCGGACATCCTCGTCAATAATTGCGGCGGGCCGCCGCATGGCGATTTCCGCGAATGGTCGGTCGAGGACTGGCAAAAGGCGCTCAACGCCAACATGCTGACGCCGATCATGCTGATCAAGGCGACGGTCGACGGCATGTGCGAGCGCAAATTCGGCCGCATCGTCAACATCACCTCGGGCTCGGTGAAGTCGCCGATCCCCAATTTCGGCATGAGCAACGGCGCGCGCGCCGGCCTCACCGCCTTCTGCGCCGGCCTCGCGCGTCAAGTCGCCAAACACAATGTGACGATCAACGGGTTGTTGCCCGGCCCGTTTCTGACCGACCGGCTGCGCTCGGGCATCGAATACGACGCGCGGCGGCAAAACGTCCCGTTCGACGAAATTCTTGCCAAACGCGGCCAGTCGAACCCGACCGGCCGCGTCGGCGATCCCGCCGAGTTCGGCGACGCCTGCGCCTTTCTGTGCAGCGCCTCCGCCGGCTTCATCGTCGGCCAGAACCTGCTCCTCGACGGCGGCGCCTTCAACTCGACGATGGGGTAGCAACGTGTCGCGTTTAGGGTGTGCTCCCAAGTGGAGAGCGTCGGACTAGCCGAGTGTTCGTGACCCACCCAGCTGCCGACTCAGGTCAGGCAACAAACAAGAGGCACCTGGTGCCAAAAGCCGGCATTCGAATCACAGCCGCCGAACGGCTCAATTCGACCCCAAAGCGTTCGCTCGTGCCGTACCACGGTTTCGAGCGCTGTTGCCCCACCGCGGCACCCCCCTTCTCTCAAACGCCCTACCTGCGGGCCGGCCTTTCGCCCACTTGATTGGTACGATCGTCAGCGCTGGCTTTTCTGCTTTCCACCGATACGGTGGATAAGTCTGTTGAGAAACCATGGTCAGCCCCTCGAAGCGTCAGGACGCGGTTGACATGGGCGCCGCTCAGGCCGAGGTGATCACCGATCTGCTGCTGCGTAAGCTGCAGGTTGTAAGTCGATGGCGCGATCAATCTGCGGCGCCGGAGTCGGTCGTAAAGGTCGATCAGCATGGCGGCAACCCGTTCGGGCGCTTCCAAGCGCGTGATGCGAGCGATCAACTCCTCGGAACGCCGGCGGGCCTCGATAAGGAGCGACGTAAAACACAGGGCAACCTGGCGGTTTTCCATTAGCTGATGCAGTGAGCCGGTATCTAGGGCCAAATACTTGAGGCGACCGGCTGCGATCACGGTACCGCTCGCTCGGAGCGACAGAATTGTTTCGAGACCAATAACGTTTCCAGGGGTGAATATCGACGATCGCCCGCCGCCCCTCAAGAAACCTGCAAGATTGATACGCAACCCCGTCCGCAGCTGGTACACGTATCGCGGCAACTTGCCCGCCTCGATCAGAGTTTGTCCGGATTGAAGATATCCAGTCTCACCCTGCCGGAAAATCGAGGACAAGATGTCGGTTCGCCCCCGAATTCTATCTCACCCGATCCGAGTTTTGCCCTCCTGCGTAAGTAGGCGGCAGCTCGTCCGGAGCTGCCTCCTGGACCGTCTGGCAAGCGTCACAATAGCGAAGCTTTGGGCAAGGACCAAGCGTCAAGTCGGCTGATCAACAAAATGGGGAATGCGAGCCCGCTGATTCTGCTTCTTGCTTGATGCATTGCATCGGACGAATGCCGGCAATCGGCGCACCCGGTCCTCGGGCGCGTCATCCTGCTAATGATCCTGTTCCTTATGTTCCAGGCGGTTTTTACCTGGGCGCAGGCTCCGATGGACGTGATCAAGAGTGGCTTCGACGGGCTCGCTGGATGGGCCGAAGCGGTGCTGCCGCGGGGCTGACTGTTGAGCTTCGTACGCGATGGGGTCATCTCGGGGTCGGCAGCGTCTTGAAGGTGCGGATCATGAGCTGCGCCGTGCCGTCGTCCCCGAGCGCCCGGCGAACCGCGTTGATCCGCGTGGTCAGCGCCCATTCCGAGACGATCTGCCCATGCCACACCGCCTGCAGCAGATCGTCCTTGCTGACCACGTGATCGCGATGCTGGACAAGGAAGGCGAGCAAATCGAAAGCCTTGGGTTCGAGGTCAATAAGCTCGGCGCCGCAGCGCAACTCGCGGCGTTCGCAGAAAATGCTTTACCGCCGCCTTTTTTCTTCCTTACGGCCGCCTTATGATTTTGGGCAAAATATAGAATGGGAAGACAGCGCGTGGTTCTGGCGTTTGGCCGATACCGGTTCGACATCGACAGCGTAAAGCGATTGTCCTCGTTGTCGTCGACGATCAAAACGACCGGATCCGCCATCGTCCCTCAACCCCAAATGTGCACTACGCGTCGAAGATGCGACGTTGGCAGCTGACCCTCAAGTCTACTGCGCGGCGGCGGCGGTTCGGGTGCTCGCGGAAGGCGGGGATCACTTCCTTTGCGAAGCGGTCGAGGTCTGCGAGCTGGACGTCGAGCGGGTGCCGAGCAGGGTTGCGCAAATGACGCGGTCGAGGCCGGGGTAGCGCTTCTCGACCGCCTTCAGCGCTTCGATGATGTCCCTCCGGCCGGCCGGCGAGAAAGCCGCCGGCTTTCACCGCGTCCTCGCGATCCGCGGCTGGCCGGCACCCGTAAAATTGCCGACGATCGAAGCCTGCGGCTACGAGAACATCGTCACCGCCGAGAATGGCCGCGACGCGCTCGACAAGATGCGGGAGCGCCCGGTCGATCTTGTGCTTCTCGACATCATGATGCCGGAGCTCGACGGCTACGGCGTGCTCGAAGAACTTCGCACCGATACCGCATTGCGCGACATCCCGGTGGTGATGATCTCGGCGCTGGAGGACGTCAGCAGCGTGGTGCGCTGCATCGAGCTCGGCGCCACCGATTATCTGACCAAGCCGTTCAATCCGGTATTGCTGAAGGCGCGTGTCGACAACTACATCGAGAAGGCGCGCTACAAAGCACAAGAGGCGGCGCATCTCGCGCGCATCGAAAGCGAGAAGCGGCGCGCCGACGATTGCTCGACCACGGTGCTGCCGCGCTCGATCGCCCGGGTCCTGAAGCTCAACAGCCGACTCGCACCGCAACGCTACGAGGACGTAGGTGCTGTTCTGCGACGTCGTCGGGTTCACCGCCTATTCCGAAAGGCATCCTCCGGAGACCGTCTTCGCCGAGCTCGAAGCTTTGGTCGACCGGTTCGAGGAAATCGCGCAAGGGCAAGGAAAAGATCGAGGTGGTCGAGTGCGTCGGACTGCGGGAACGATCGCTCCCGAGCGCTGAACCGGACTTTATCGGCACGGTTAGCGTATGGACACGGGGGTTCTGTGGGTTTAAGCTAGCCAGGCCTAGCTCAATCTCGCGAGGGTTCGCCATGAGGGAGATCGGCGCCTTCGAGGCAAAAAACCGGCTTGGCCAGCTGCTCGATCTGGCCGAGCGGGGCGAGGAGGTGGTTATTACTCGGCACGGAAAGGCGGTTGCACGCCTCGTGCCGCCGAAGACAGGATTTAGCCGTGCGGAAGCTCGCGAAGCCGCTCAGCGCATTCGCGAGATGAGCCGTGGCGTCACGCTTGGGGGGCTTCGCCTCAGGGATCTGATCGACAAGGGCCGGCGGTGAGCCTTGTCCTCGATGCCTCGTTCGCGTTGAGCTGGTATTTCGAGGACGAGCGCACGCCGGCCGCCGATATGCTGCTCGACCGGGTCGTCGATCAAGGCGCAACGGTTCCCGGACTGTGGCGGCTGGAGATCGCCAGCGGACGGCGATCCGGCGCAAACGCATCGATCCAGGTTTCCGAGACAGGGCCATAGCCCAGTTCGCTCGCCTACCCGTTACGGTCGACCCCGACACCGACCGCCACGCCTGGACCACCACCCTCCAGTTGGCAGACCAGTTCGCGCTGACGCCCTATGATGCGGCTTATGTTGAACTGGCGCAGCGCCTGGTGCTCCCGCTCGCCACGCGTGACGACCCGTTGCGCGCCGCCGCGACCGAGCTCGGTGTTGCGCTGTTGGGAATGAGTTCATAACGCGTGGGACTATTGGTCCAGGTGGCAAAATTGCCCGCCGCAGCTATGATGACGTTGAAAAATTCGAGGGGCCGATGATCGCCATTTCTGCCCGGCTCGCCGCGCGCCGGCTGCATTACGCGTGGGTCATTATTGCCCTGACCTTTGTCGTAATCGTCGTCACAGCCGGCGTGCGGGCGACCTCGGGCGTGCTGATCGTGCCGTTCGAGAATGAGTTTCACTGGTCGCGCGCGACGATTTCCTTCGCGATCGGCATCAACCTGCTCGTCTACGGCTTGGTCGGGCCCTTCGCGGCGGCGGCGATGGATCGCTTCGGTGTGCGCCGCACAATGGCCTTGTCGCTGGCGGTGGCGGCCGCCGGCGTCGCGCTGAGCCCGCTGATGTATAATCCCTGGCAGCTCGTCTTGCTGTGGGGCCTGGTGGTTGGGCTGTCCACCGGCTTTGTCGGCGCTTATCTGGCAGCCTACATCGCCGCGCGGTGGTTTCACGCTCGGCAGGGAATGGTTGTCGGCCTCCTGACCGCGGCCAATGCCGCTGGCCAGCTGATCTTTCTTCCGACGAACGCCGCCCTGATCGCCTATGCTGGTTGGCGTGCGATGGTGCTGATTCTGGCGGGCGTCGTTCTTCTGGTCGTGCTGCCCCTCCTCTTGCTGATGCGCGACCATCCGCAGGATCTCGGCCTCTTCGCCTATGGCGACACGACCGGCCAGGGCCGCGCTCCGCGGCCCAGCGGCAATCCCGTGGCGGTGGCATTCCGCGCGCTATGGGATGCGGCGCGGGTGCGGGATTTCTGGCTGATCTCGGGTGGGTATTTTGTTTGTGGCGCTTCGACGATGGGACTGATCGGCACTCATCTGATCCCCGCCTGCGTCGATCATGGCCTGACCGAAGTCACTGCAGCGGGACTGCTCGCTGCCACCGGCGTCTTCGCCGTCATCGGCGGCACTGGTTCTGGGTGGCTCAGCGACCGATGCGACAACCGGTATCTGCTGTTTTGGTATTATGGGCTGCGCGGCCTGTCGCTGTTGTACTTGCCCTTCGCCTTCAACCTGTCATTTTACGGCTTGTCGCTATTTAGCATATTTTACGGCCTCGACTGGATCGCCACCGCAGCGCCGACAGTGCGGCTCCTCGGTCATGCGGTCGGAGCGGAGCGGATCGGCATCATGGTGGCTTGGATCACCGTGATCCATCAAATCGGCGGGGCATCGGTCGCCTATCTCGCTGGCGTGCTGCGCATCGGTTTCGGAACCTATTTCGAAGCTTTCATGCTGGCGGGCCTTTTATGTATCGCCGCTGCGCTTATGGTGCTGTTCATCGGCGCCGGCCGGCGCGGCGTCGCCGAGCCCGGCATGGCCAAGGCGTACTCATAAACCGCCGCACGCGGCCCGCCATCGGGCTCGAAACTGCTGGCTTCTCACTCGGAGTGCGGAAGATGCTCGAAAACCACGAACGGGGCCGCCATTGCGGGCGCGTCCGGTTCCGCGCCCGGGTCGATTTTGGACCTGCTGTCGCAGTGCAACTGTAGCGTTTGTACCAAGAAGGGGATCCTTCACCTTCCGGTCTCGCCCGACGATTTCGAATTGCTGCGGGGAAGAAACTCATTGACCAACTACACCTTCGGCACCGGCGTGGCACAGCACACCTTCTGCTCGCATTGCGGCATGCATGCCTTTTACATACCGCGCTCGCGACCGGACTGGATCACCGTCAACGCGAGATGCCTCGACGGCATCGACGGACCAAGTCTCAGACCGACGCGGTTTTTCGACGGCCGCCATTGGGAAGAAGCGCAGCGCAAACGGATCGCCGACGGCGGACACGTCGCGGCAGCCGGGTTGAACGGGTCAGTGACGCTGCACCGCATTCTCGACCAGGCGCCGGAATAACTCAGCTGCGCCGGGCAACGAAGCCATAAGCGGTGTTGCTGGGCGCACGGCCGTCCTCGAGATAGGCAGCCTTCAGCTTAGCGATCCCGTCCTCGTGCATGGGCGGGAGTTCGGCGCGCAGATCGAGCTTGTAGAAGCGCGCCGCGTTGTAGCCGAAGATCGCGCTCTTGACTGTACCGTCGGCCGGTCCGAGGGCGGCGAAACCATGCTTCTTCTGCATGTCCTCTGGGATCTCGAGGCGGCGAAACGCCTCGATCTGCCACTGGGGCGAGCCATACCACACCGAGTCGGTGCCCCAGAAGACGTGATCATGGCCGAGCCCTTTGATCAGCGTACCCATCATTGCGGCGCAGAAGCGCGGGTTCGAGACTGCCGAGATGGCAAAAGATGTGCCGACATCGGCGTAGACATTGCTGACGCCGGATTTCTCCGGTATCGAGGCGAGATCCGACACCCACCGGATGTAGCCGCTCTTTTCGAACTCCGCGAGCTCGCTGTCGGGATCCTCGAGGAATGCGCGAAGCGCCGAATGGTAGATCACAAAATTGATCTGCGGCCAGTCCTTCGCCGCCTTCGGCAGATCGTCCACATTGGCGTATTTCCAGGCCCCGCCCGGGATCGCCGTCTCATAGTCCTTAGGCAACAAGCCTTTATGGATGCAGACCGTCGTGATCCCCGCCTTTACCGCCTTTTCGTAGAACGGATAGACGAGCTTCTCGTCGTCGAGCCGCCACGGGTATTTCGTGGTCTGGGGCTGCAGCGGGTCGCCGATCGTGTAGCCCTTCCAGCTGTTGGGCTTCACCTCGGCGATGCAGCGGTCGACCTCTTCCATCCAGCCGGGCTGGGCCGGGGTGAACAGCGAATGAAACAGCAGCCGCTTGGACCCGGCGATGCTGTTGACGGTCTGGTTCGCGAGCTTGATCTGATCGTTCGACAGGAACCATGCCGCGGGGTTGTCGAACGGCGCACCGCTCAACAGGGCCACCTTGGTGTCGCTGTCGAGATAGATCTCCTTGAGGAAGTTGTCGAACTTGTAGCGATCGAGCGAAAGCCCGTACGAATCCTTCAGCAGCGAGGGATTCCAGTGCGCGCCCGCATATTTGGCGAGGCCGAGAATGTCCTCGACTTTATAGTCGTCGCGCACGAAATGGACCTGATCGTCGAGGATGAACTGTCCCGCAAGCCCGTTCGCCCGCTGGGCGGCGGCTTCAGGCTCGGCGGCTTCGGCAGCCGAGACATCGAAGATCGGGCCAAACACGTCATTCAGCGCGACAAACGCCGCCGCCATGCCGCAGCTGGTGCGCAGAAACTGTCGGCGGTCCATTCCGAGCTTACGGGCGCTGACCTCGGATAAGATCTTTGAGCCGTTCCTCGAATTGTCGCTGGCGGCGCGTCTGGGGCAAGGGATTGAACTCGCCGTTCGACACCATTCGAGTAGGCACGGGAGATTTGAAGTCCAGCCCCTCGGCCGGCTCGGTTTGCGCGAGCTCGCGCTTGCTCAGGAAAATCCCCATGGCCTCTCCTCCCTCGGCTATGCGTGGCCTGCGGCGGGGCAGCCGCAGCCCGTTAAAGAACTTTTGTTTCTCGGGCAATACTCGTCCGCGGCAAACGCTGTCGTCAAGACGGGTTTGTATGTTTCGGCTAATCTTCAGCCAACCGCGATCGATGGAGAGTGCTCATGCCGCAGCAGATCCGTGCCGTAGTCGTCGATCCGTCGTTGCCCGACAGGCTGGCGATCCGCGAGGTCAGCTTGCGCGATCCGGACCGCGACGAGGTCGTCGTCAGGGTCAGTGCGATTTCGCTCAACCGAGGCGAAACACGGCGCGCCTTGCAAGTCGCCGAGGCGGACTGGCGGCCCGGCTGGGATTTCGCCGGGGTCGTCGAGACAACCGCCGCCGATGGCAGTGGTCCTGAACCGGGCACTCGGGTGGTCGGCATCCTGCCCTCGGGGGCCTGGGCCGAGCGGGTGAATTGTCGCAGCCACGCGGTGGCGGCCTTGCCCGAGGCAGTCAGCGACGCGCAGGCCGCCACTCTGCCCGTTGCCGGGCTGACCGCGCTGCATGCCCTGCGGCAAGGCGGGCTGCTGCTCGGCCGCAAGGTTTTGGTCGACGGCGCGTCGGGCGGGGTCGGGCATCTCGCGTGCCAGCTCGCCGCGGCGGCGGGCGCCATCGTGTGGGGGCATGTGCGGCGTGACGAACACCGCGCTGCGGTCGCCGATTGGTGCGGCGAGCGCGTCGTGGTCGGCCGCGAGCTGACCGCCGCCAAGCCGCACGGCCCCTATTGGCTGATCCTCGATTCCGTCGGCGGCAGCGCGCTCGGAGCGGCGCTCGGCATGCTGCAGCCGAACGGCACTTGCGTGGCTTTCGGCGTCTCCGAAACGAGCACCGCGAGCATCGAAAGCCGGGAATTCTTTGCGACCGGCGGAGCCCGACTCTATGGCCTGACCCTGTTCCACGAGCTGATGAGCGTCGAGCGCGCCGGAATTGGCTTGGGTCTGCTGGCCGAGTTGATCGCGGCAGAGAAATTGCGGCCCCGGATTGCAATCGAAGCGCCGTGGGGCGAGATCGGCGCGATAGCCCGCCGTCTGATCGACCGCGACTTCCTCGGTAAGGCAGTATTGCACATTTGAGACCGGGCTGACCTATTCGGAGAGTGACGCATGTCTCGACCGCGAGCCCTTGAAAACATTCGCGTCGTCGATTTTAGCTGGGTGCGGGCCGGGCCGTGGGCCACCCGCTGGCTCGGAGCCTTTGGGGCCGAGGTCATAAAAATCGAGTGGCCGGAGAACGAGCGCGGCAGGCTGCCGAGCACCACCACGCCGCACAATCTCGAGGTCAATCTGAACACCTCCGGCAACTTCAATGATACGAACGTCAACAAGAAGAGCCTCTGTCTGAACGTACGAAGCGCCAAAGGCCTGGAGATCGTCCAGCGGCTGGTCGCCATCTCCGACATCGTCATCGAGAATTTCAGCTCCCGGGTACTGCACAAATGGGGCCTCGGCTATGAGGAGCTGTGCAAAATCAAACCGGATATCGTCTATGTGTCGATGTCGGGTTACGGCCATTCCGGCCGGCATCACCATTACACGACATTCGGTCCGATCGCCCAGGCGGTCTCGGGACTGACCTATATCTCCGGCTTGCCCGACAAACCGCCGGCGGGCTGGGGCTGGTCGTATATGGATGATACCGGCGGCATGTACGGAGCGATGTGCGCCCTGACCGGCCTCTACCATCGCAACATGACGGGGCAGGGCCAGCACATCGACCTGTCTCAGATGGTAGCGAGCGTTCCCCTCAACGGTCCGGCGCTGTTGGATTTCACGGCGAACGGGCGCGGGTCGCGCCGGGCCGGCTACCCTCCCGGCAACCGGGCGCATTGGCCGGGCACACCGCTGGTCAACAACTACCGCGGACCAACCGTCGCGCCTCATAATGCCTATCGCACATATCCTGGCGAATACAACGACTGGTGCGTGATCGTGTGCCACACCGACGAGGAGTGGCAGCGGCTGGCGCAGGTTATGGGCGCTCCGTCGTGGGCCACCTCGCCGAAATTCGCCACGCTCGCCGGACGCTTGCAGCACCAGGAAGAACTGGACGAGCACATCGAAGCGTGGAGCATGACGCTGGGGAAGTACGAGCTGACCGAGCGCTGCCGGGCTGCCGGTGTTCGTGCCCTTCCCGTGCAAAGCGCTGAAGACCGGGTGGAGCGTGACCCTCAGCTGCGCCACCGGGAGATGTATCTGCCGATGAAGCATCCGGCGCTCGGACCACACAAGGTGCAGAACGCCCCATTCAAACTCTCGGAAACCCCAGCGTCGAATTACCTGCCGAGCCCGCTGATCGGCCAACACACTCGCGAGATTGTCGAAGGCTTGCTGGGATACAGCCATGAAGAGCTGCGCGCCGGTTTTGCCGACGGTACGTTTTGGCCGACAAAGCGGGCCCGCTTTCCGTATATGGAGGAGATGCTGCAATGAGCGACGCCCGGGGACCGATGCCCAGCCCTTGGCGGGCCCGCTGACAGGCCTGAGAATTCTGGAGCTCGCTGACGAAAAGGGCCAGTTCTGCGGCAAGCTTCTTGGCGACCTCGGGGCCGATGTGGTCAAGATCGAACCCCCGGGTGGGGAGCCCTGCCGGCATATCGGGCCATTCCTCAACGACATCCCCGACCCGGAGCGCAGTCTGTCTTTTTGGTACTACAATACGTCCAAACGCGGCATTACCCTCAATCTGGATACTGCCGACGGCCGCGAGCTGTTCCGGCGTTTGGCGGCGGCATCAGACATTATTCTGGAAACCTTCCCGCCAGGCTTCCTGGCATCGCTGGGGCTCGATTACGAGGCACTCCGCGAGAAAAATCCCAGGCTCGATCATGTGCGCCCTGACCCCCTTCGGCCAGACCGGACCTTGGCGGGATTACGCCTCCAGCGACCTGCTGCACATGGCAGCCGGCGGCGAAATGGCCTCGTCGGGCTATGACGAAGCGGACGTGCCGAATGCGCCGCCGATCGCTCCCGGGGGCGGCAACGCCTGGCACATAGGTTGTCATTTTGCCTACATGGCCATCATGGCCGCTCTGGTCCACCGAACGGTTGCGGGGCGAGGGCAGTACATCGACGCATCGATCCACGAAGCGTGTGCCCTCACGACCGAGGCGGCAGTCCCCAATTACATCTACCGGGGAGAGGTGCTGCGACGCCAGACAGGTCGCCATCACGCACCCGGTGCAACACCCCGCACCCAGTTCCGCGCCAAGGACGGCACCTATGTTTGCGCATTGGTGGCGGGTCGGCTCAACCCCGAATACGTCAGGCGTTTGGCAAACCTGCTCGACAGCTACGGCATGGCCGGTGATCTCAACGACCCCAAATACCAGGACCCGGCCGTCATCGCGGCGAACACGTCTCACATAATCGATGAGCTCGTCGCCGACTTCATCGCCAGCCTGCCGGCAGAGGAGGTTTACCACGCTGCCCAGCGACGCGGCTTCACCTGGGGAGCGGTACGCGCCCCGGAGGCGCTCCTTGACGATCCCCACCTGCATGATCGCGGTTTCTGGAAAGAGGTGGAGCACCCGGAGCTCGGCAGCCGCTTCGTCTACCCAGGCGAGGCGGCCATCTATAACGGCTCTCCGTGGCGGATCTCCCGACGGGCGCCGCTCATCGGCGAGCACAACACGGAAATCTTCGACGAATTGGGACTGTCTCGCAGTGAGCTTTGCGTTCTGGCGGAAAGTCGCGTGATCTAGCCCTTGTGGCGCAAGGCTGAACGTAATTCACCGAGCGGCGGCAGACATCACGCCGCGGCGCGGCGGCGGAAAGCGTCGAGACTGCCGGCGTGGATCAATTCGCCCGGCAACTGGTGCCCGACGATCTCCTCAGCCATGCGGCCTACCTCGATCAGCGCATCGAGATCGACGCCGGTATCGATGCCCATCTCTTCGCAGAGCAGCACCAGTTCCTCGGTGCAGATGTTGCCGGCTGCCTTTGGTTGCCCGGCGAACGGGCAACCGCCGAGCCCGCCGACCGTCGAGTTGAATTGGGTGACACCCATCTTGAGCCCGGCATGCGCGTTGGCGACGGCGAGCCCGCGGGTATCGTGCAGGTGCAGGGCGATCGGCATGTCGGGCCAATGGCTGCGCACCTCGCCCAATACGCGCTCGATGCGCATCGGCGTCGCCCACCCCATCGTGTCGGCCAGCGAGAAATATTTGATGTCGGCGCCGGCTTCTTCGGCGATTGCGAGACCGTCTTCCAGGGTCGAGATGACCTGCGCCGGCGCAATGTCGCCCTGGTAGTTACAGCCGAACGCCGCCATCACGCCGATCCGCGGCACCTCGACGCCGTTCTCTAGATGCAGCGCGGTCTGCTTTTTCATCGCCTCGACGTTTTCGGCTTGGCTGCGGTGCAAGTTTTTCTGGGTGAACCCCTCCGACGCAGTCAGCGAGATCGAGCCCGTGATCGTCAGCTTGTTGCGGAAGATGAGCGCCCGGCTGAGCCCGCTCGCGTTGAACCACAGTGCAGTGTACTGGACGCCTTCCTTCGGGGTGAACCCGGCGGCGACGTCTTCGGCATCCGCCCAGCCCGGCACGATGCGCGGGCTGACGAACGAAGCGGCCTGGATGTGGTGCAAGCCGGTCTCGGCGAGCGCTTCGATCAGCTTGATCTTGTCCGCGGTGCTGATCGGACCGGGTTCGATCTGGAACCCTTCGCGCGGACCTTCCTCGTGGATGTCCACATGTGCCGGCAGATCGGTCATGGTCTTGGTCCTCAGTGAGAATGGGGTATGCCCAGCCGGTAAAACCGCGATGCGGTGCCGGCGAAAAGATCGGCCTTTTCCGATGCTGAGGCGCCACTCGCAATCCGTTTGAATGCGTTGAACAGCACCGGGTAGCTGCAGGCGCCCTTGTCGACCGGGAAGTTGCTTTCGAACATGCAGCGGCCGGCGCCGAAATTCTCGACGCAGGCCTCGACATAGGGCCGCCACGCCTTGGCCATCTCGCCCGATGACGGCGGCAGCGGCGCCAAATGAAAATCGAAGGCGTTGACGATCATCGCCAACCCGCCGAGCTTCACATACACGTTCGCACAGGCGGACAATGCCTTGATGTCGGCGCGCCAGCCGGGGAACACCTCGGCGCGCTTATAGGGCCCGACCCCGAGCGGACCGCCGAAATGGTTGAGCACGATCTTCACGTCCGGGCATTCGCGCGCCACCTCGGCCAGGGTTTTGATTTGCGGGTGATAAATCCACGCCTCAAAGGTCAGATTATGCGCCGGCAGCCGCTTCAGGCCGCGGCGGAAGTTCGGATCATCCATCAGCCCCGGCGGCGGTACGTAGGATGATGCGCCGACGATCGCCGGATCGTGCGCGGCAATCTGGCGGATGCCGCGAAACCGGCCGCCAGCCGCGGCGATCTGGCCTTCGAGCACCGCATCGACATTGGGAAGCCGCAAATCGGCGAAGCTGACGATCCCGGCGCAAATTCTGGTCTTGCCACCACGCCGATCGCCCTCCTCGGCAATCGCCCGGACGAACTCGCTTTCGCCGATCGGGCGCATTTCCTCGGGACCGCTGGTCCGATAACCCGAACCGCACTGGATGAACACGGTCGCGACGATGTTGTGCCCCGAGTTGACGTCGGCCAAAAGTTCGTCGAGCAGATAGCGGCTGCCCGAGTGATCCCATAGGTGATGATGCGGGTCGACAATCGGCAGTTCCGGCTCCAGGATCTCCTCCGTCAGCCTGCCGAGCCAATCGGGATTGGGCAGTGGGCGGGGATAGGCGCGGGCTTCGCCCGTGGTGTTAGGAGGCATGGCGTTCTCCCTGGAGGGCAAGCTAACTCAACGGCGCTGATTAGGGGCGGCGCTTATGGCAAAATCTAGCCCGAAATCAATCGGAGGGTCGACCAGTGAACGATGCGGGCACTCTACCACGGCATATGCTGGACGTTAGGGAGCTGACGGCGGGGGCGTTCGCACCCTACGGCGAGGTGATCGCACCGCTGCGGACGGGCGGCCAGGGCGCCGAGACCAGCCACGACCCCGAGGCCGCGGCGAGCGAGGCAAAGCTCGTATTGGGCAATGGTGAGCCGCGGCTGTGGATCATGCATCTGCCGCATGTCGGGCTCGGCTTCACGCGGATCGCGCGCCACCGCCGGGTTACCCAGTGCTTGGGGTCGCTCGGCGGCAAAGAATGGCTGATCGGCGTGGCGCCGCCGGGCGACCTCGGCGATGACGCGCGGCCGCGGGTCGAGGACATCGCCGCGTTCCGGGTGCCGGGCGATCGCCTGATCAAGCTGCACGTCGCGACTTGGCACGCCGGGCCGCACTTCGTGCATGACGAATGCTTATTCGTCAACCTCGAGAACCTCGACACCAACCGGCGTGATTTTCACGCCGTGCCGCTTTCAGCCGAATGCCGGTACCGGATCTAAGCCGCGATCAACACACGGCAGGTGGTTCCTGCCGCCACGATTGCGCTAAAGCCACATCTCATACGGATTCCATCCCTGGGTCAGGCTGGCGGCGGCGCCGCGGTGGAGCTCACGGCTGATCGCGACACGGCGCCTTCGGCGCGACTGTGATCAGTCTCCCGGCCACTGGGAATGAACTGGAAATCGTCCACGGGCGCCTGCTCGAAGAAGGCCTTGTGCTCGCTCTGCGCAAAGGGCCACAGGACCGGCGTCGGCTGCTGGCTGGTGTACCAGTTCTTGCAGCCGCCGACCCAAACGGTCCCGGGAAAGGCGGCGCCGAGGCGGGCGAGGAATTTCTCGGTCGCCGCGACGGTCGGTGAGGCCGCGCCGCCGCGGGCACGTGCTTCGGCGATGAGCCGCATGATGCAGGCGATCTCCTGGTCGAGGCCCAGCGGCACCGGCACGTTGTTCACCGGGGCGAACGGACCGTAAAGCATGAACAGGTTGGGAAAGCCCGGCAGTGCGATGCCGCCGTAGGAATAGATCTTTTCCTTCCACGCCTCGTCGATCGTCGTGCCGTTGAGGCCCGTGACTTTCATCGGCCGCATATAGGCGTGCGCATCGAAACCGGTGGCGTAGACCAGCACGTCGAGCTTGATTTGGGTCCCGTCCGCCATGACGACGCCGTACGGCACGATGCTCGTGATCTCCCCCTTGACGATGTGTGCATTGGGGAGCTGCACCGCCTCGTAATAGTTCTTGTCCGATTTCGGAATGCGCGTACACCCAAGATTGTAGTCCGGTGTGAGCTTCTTCTTCAGCTCGGGGTCCTTGACGTAGTCGAGAAAGGACTCGTACTCGCGTTCCATCGCTTCGCGCTGCGGCCCGGGCTTGAGGCGCCACCCGTCGCCCTCGATGATCAATTGCCACAGCCGGCGCTGCTCGCGTTGATAGCCGCCCGGCAGCCGCAGCTTCAGCCGCTCGCGCCAGGTCGAGTGCGGATTCTCTCTGATATGGACCCACTGCGCGCGGCGGATGAACTGGGTGACGTCGCAGCCCGCCCAGGCGAGCGCCTCGGTGATCTGCACGCCGCTGGCGCCACTGCCGATGACGCCCCAGTGCTTGCCGGCATAGGGCACGCTATGATCCCAGCGCGCCGAGTGGAAAGACGCGCCGGCGAACCTCTCGCGCCCTGGAATATCGGGAAAGAGCGGCTTGTGCAGAAAACCGGTCGCGCAGATAAAAACATCCGCAATGTCGGTGTTGCCCTTGCCCGTCTCGATATGCCAGCAACCATCGGTGAACCGCGCTGCGACGATCTCCTCGTTGAAGCGGATGAATTTGGTAAGGCCGCGGTCGCGCGCGACCTTCTTGATGTAAGCCCAGATCTCGGTGGCCGGCGCATATTTGCGCGACCAGTTGTAATTGGGCTGGAATGGAAACTCGTATTGGCGCGACAGGACATCGACAAAGAGGCCGGGGAAGGTGTTGTCCCGCCAAGTGCCCCCGACCTCGCCGGCCTTTTCATAGACGCTGAAATCAATCTGAGCGCGCTTCAGCGTCTCGGCCATGAACAGCCCCGACACGCCCGCGCCGGCGACGACAACGCGAAATTTGCGATCAGCCATCACACCTCACCGATCTACGTCGGCCGAAGTCTAAGTCAGCCGCCGCGTTCTCAACAACCCAAGTCTCGATAGCTGATCGAGGCTCTAGCGTATTATGATCGCGGCAAAGAACAGCCGACGAGTGCGACCTTGGACGCCGAGATTAGAAATGGCCGGCGCGCAGCGATGGGAAGCGCCAACCGGCTCAAGCTGGGCCTGTTCGGCGCCAACTGCTCCTCCGGCCGCGCGGTCACGACGGTGCCGGAGCGCTGGTCCGGAAGCTGGCCCGATTGCGTCCGGCTGGCGCAGATGGCGGACCGGGCCGGCATCGAGTTCATACTGCCGATCGGACGCTGGAAGGGCTATGGCGGCGACACCGACTACCAGGGCGCGACGTGGGAGACGGTGGCCTGGGCCTGCGGGCTTTTGGCCAAGACCGAGCGGCTCACCGTGTTCGGAACCGTGCATGCGCCGTTGATCCCGCCGCTGATCGCCGCCAAAGAGTTCGTCACCGCCGACCACATCGGCGAAGGACGCTTCGGCCTCAATCTCGTTTGCGGCTGGAACGAGGGCGAATTCGAGATGTTCGGCGCGACACTGCGCGATCACGAGGCGCGCTACGAATACGCCCAGGAATGGCTCGATATCGTCAAGCTCGCCTGGTCAGCGCAGATGGATTTCGACTTCGATGGGCATTTCTTCAATTTGAAGGGTGTGCGGGCCAAGCCGAAACCCTATGGCGGGACGCGTCCCTTGATCATGAATGCCGGCGCGTCGGCGACTGGCCAAGCCTTCGCGATCCGAAACTGCGACGCGCTTTTTTCGACGATCTCGCGCGGCATCTCGTTCGAGGAAACCGCGCGCCATGTCAGCGGCGTGCAAGCGCTGGCGCAACAGGCAGGCCGGAAAATCGAGGTCTATACGGTGGGGGTCGTCACCTGCCGGCCTACGGCGCGGGAGGCGCAGGACTATTACCGGCACGCTGTCCTCGACAATGCAGATTGGCCGGCAGTGGACAACATCCTGAGGATGAAGAACATCACACCGCAAACCCACTCGCCCGAAGAATTCCAGCGCATCCGCAATCACCAGGCCAACGGCATGGGCGGCCTGCCGCTGGTCGGCGACCCGGATGCGGTGGCGCAAGACATGACGCGGCTGACCGCGTCAGGGCTGAAAGGC
Source organism: uncultured Alphaproteobacteria bacterium (assembly GCA_963730745.1). Classification (GTDB taxonomy): domain Bacteria; phylum Pseudomonadota; class Alphaproteobacteria; order ATCC43930; family CGMCC-115725; genus AP-15. Next base: position 193,369 of record CAVSTA010000028.1, on the reverse strand, counting down.
ATCGCGGTCTCATTCGTCAATTATCTCGACGAGTTGCCGTTCTTTTGCGCCGAAGTGCTGCCGCGTCTGGCGCGGGCGGGGCTCCGCGAGCCGCCGGGCAGTGCGGCGGCTCGCGTTCCGGCCTAGGCGTCGGCGACCGCGAGGCGCGCGCCAATCGTCAATGCGGCGAGCTGATATACCGCATTGCGGCCGGCACGCCAGTCCGCAAGCTCCGCTTCGTCGAGCTGCCCGGGCATATGCGGATGCCATTCGGCGGGTGCCGGCCGGATCACCGCGCCGGGGTCGAGCTGGCCACAATCGACGCGCATCGTGCAGCGGAAGCGGCGGCCGACCTCGAACGTCGACTCGATGACGGTGTTGCGCGCCAGGCGCGGCGGAACCGGTTCGAAATACGTGACTTTGCGGGGTAGGCGGCGGCGGGTCATTCCGTTCCTCCTCGTTAGGTCAGGGTGCAATGTGGTAGAATCCTCGACTTATGTAGGATGAAACGGTGCTGCTTGCAGGTGTATTGCTTGGCGACCTGCACCCAACCCGCTCGCCGGGATGGGAGCCCGAGGAGGGATGAGAGATGCCGCATGCTCTATTTGTTTGCCTGCAAGACGAAGACAAGATCGCGACCTACGCTATGGATGCCGACACCGGCCAACTCTCGCCGCAAGCGGAAGCACCGGCCGTTGGCGGGCCGTCCGTGTTGGCGATCAGCCCTGACCGGAGAACCCTCTATCTCGGGCATCGCACCCGGCCGGCGATCTCGAGCTTTCGGATCGACCACGGCAACGGGGGACTGACGCCGCTGGGCACCGTCGCAGCCGCGCATGCGCCGACGTTTCTGGCGCCCGACCGCACCGGGAGGTATCTGCTGTCTTGCTATTATCAAGGCGGAGGCGCGGCGGTGCACCACCTTGGATCGGACGGCGCGGTCGGCGCTCCGTCCCTCGATTGGCTGGCCACGGCGACCGGGGCCCACGCGATAGCGACCGACCCCTCCAACCGGTTCGCCTTCGTGCCGCACATCGCGCGCCTCAACGACAACGTCTTGGAGCCGCCGAAGGAAAATCCTGGCCCTAACATGATCATGCAGTTCCGGTTCGATGTGCAGACCGGCCGCCTGACTGCCAATTCGCCGGCGCGGGTCGACCCCGCCGAACGCGCCGGCCCTCGCCACTACTGCTTTCATCCGACCCTTGATCTCGTCTACTTCTCCAACGAACAGGGTTGCAGCGTAACGGGATACCGGCTCGACCGAGCGGCCGGGACCCTCTCTGCCGTGCAAACAATTACCAGCCTGCCTGCCGGATTCACCGCACGGAACACCTGTTCCCAGATTCACCTGACGCCGTCGGGGCAATTCCTCTACGTGGCCAACCGCGGCCACAACAGCATCGCCGGGTTCGCCGTCGACGGCACCGGGCATTTGACACCCATCGGGCATGTGCCCTCCGAACCAGTTCCCAGCGCCTTCGGGCTCGACCCCGCCGGCCGTTTCCTCTTCGCCGCCGGCACGGCGTCCGGCCGACTGGCGTCGTACCGCATCAATACCGAGACGGGTACGCTATCGCCATTGGGAGCCTATGCCGTGGGCCAGCGACCCGCGGCGGTACTGGCGGCCCGCCTCGGCGATTAGCCGGGCGTATGCGGCGGCAGTCGCATTACCGCACCTTTTGTTCATTGACGCGCGTCGCCGTGGAGGGATCGTCGCGATTATCCCGCCACGTCGGGTGATTGAAGTGTATGACAAAATCACCGTTGTAGGAGGCAACCGCTTTGTCAAACGCCAGTCGCCCAATACGCGTCCAATTGCCAAACCTGCGCCGCTGAAAGAACGCAGGCCCGTGCGTTGAACCTTCGTCCGTCACCTCGATGTGAAAAGTCAGGCTGCGCTTTGTGGCGGGGTCGCCTCGATCATAAATTTGCGCCATGATTTCATCGCGAAAATCCAATGCATCACCGGGAATCCGCCGTTGGGCCGAGTCGACCAACAGCCGCATGAAAGCCGGCGTCCGGGTTGGTTCGCCGTCCGGTTTATCCAATTCGGCAATCTGATAGAGCTGTCGCTGCGTGGGTTGCTTGTCGGTCTGGGTAAAGAGTATGGATTCGACGAGCAGTATCGGCACGCCGAACCCGCGACGCCAGCTCGTGGTCTCGGGCGCGTTTCGCAGCTCGGCGTCATTGATGTAGTCGGTCCGCTCGCCGCCGAGATCTTGCTGAGTGATAAAGTTGGCCGTACGGAGCGGCTCGCCGTGGCTCGGGTCCGTGGTCGGGAACAATTTGCCGACCAGTGACAAGGATCGTTCCCGGCCGCGTCGCGTCTCCTTGCAGCAAGTCGAGTAGCGCCCGACCGCCAGCGCTCTGCTCCCCTCTCGAAAATAGCCGGAATAGGGCGTCTGTTCGGATATTTCCCATAGGCCAGTCAGGCATATTCCGTTGGGATGGATGATCCGCCGAAAACCTTTGCGATCGGCGCCCCAACGCAGATCGGCCTTCGAATTGACGGCTCTTGCGACGGCCTGCCGAAAAAGATAGGGCGGACCGAGCGGCAGCGCGCCTCGCAGCACGCTCGGCAACGTAACATCATAGACGGGGAGCGGCGGTTCGCCGGGACCGCCCCACACCTTCTGGTAAGGGTTGGCGAATAGGGCGTCACGGACTTCGGAGAAGCGCGATCCCCGGTAAGCCCGATCTTCGTCGGTTACCCGTTGTGCTCCAAAATACGTCGGGTCCATGCCATCGGCCTTTACAGGAAGTAAGCGGTGCCGCTTTCTGCGCCCCGACCAGAAAAGGAGACGCCCATGCCTGCACTGTACGACAAGCATCGCGCACAGCTCAAAGCCATCCTCTTGGCCTGGGGCATGGCGGAGGACAATGCGGAGGCGACCGCCGACATTCTGTCCTGGGCGGATCTGCACGGCGTCGACAGCCATGGCATATCGATGCTTCCCGGCTATGACCGGCTGCGCCGCAGCGGCCGGGCGAACATGGAAGCGCAGCCGCGCATCATCAAGGAAACCCCGGTTTCCGCGCTGGTGGACGGCGACGGCGGGCTGGGCCACGTGCCCGCGCGTTTTGCCATGCAAGTCGCGATCGACAAGGCGAAGCAGTCCGGCATGGCGATCGCCGCAGTGCGCAACTCGGCCCATTTCGGCGCGACCGGCTATTACACCTTGATGGCGGCGCAGGAAGGGCTGATCGGCATGGCGTGCACCAGCGCTTCGAGCATCCAGGTGGCGCCGACCTTCGGCAAGGAGGCTAAGCTCGGCACCGACCCCTGGTCCTTTGCCGCTCCGACGGCGGATGGGCGGCCGTTTCTGCTCGATATGGCGACGACGACCGTGGCCGCCGGCCGCATCCGCAACAAGGCCAACGAGAACCTCCCATGCCCGCCCGGCTGGGTGCTCGACAAGGAGGGGCTCCCCAGCACCGATCCGTTGGAGGCGCGCGAGAAGGGCGGGTTTCTTACCTCGCTCGGGGGCTCGCCCGAAAACTCCAGCTACAAGGGGTACGGGCTGGCGGTGATGGTGAACATCCTCGGCTCATGTCTGTCGGGCGCGACCTTGATCACCGACCCGATGCACACCAAAAAGCCGCAGGGTAATGATATCGGCCATTGCCTGATCGCCATCGATCCGGGCCTGTTCCGCGACCGTGAGGAATTCACCGCCGACGTGACCCGCTTTTGCAACGACCTGCGGGCCACAAAGCCCGTCGATCCCGCTCAGCCGGTCATGGTGGCGGGCGACCCGCAGTGGAACAACGCGGCTAAGCGCATGCGGGAAGGAATCCCGGTCGGCCCGGGTCTTTTGAACCAGATACGGCAAATTGCTCAGGCCTGCGCGGCGCCCTGGCTGCTGGATTGATCTGCAATCAGTCCGTCGTAAAACGGTAGGCTATGACCTGTCGGTAGACCGTTCCCGGTTGCAACACGGTGCTTGGGAATTCGGGCTGATTGGGTGCGTCCGGGAACCCCTGTGGCTCGAGCGCTAATCCCGCGGACTGACGATAGGCGCCCCCGCGTCCGGCCACCGAGCCGGTCAGGTTGTTGCCCGTGTAGAATTGCGTTCCCGGTTGCGTGGTCAGCACTTCGAGCGTCCGCCCGCTCTGCGGCTCGAATACCAGTGCCGCAACCCTAAGGGGATCGCCCGGGGCCTCAGTCAGGACGAAATAATGGTCATAGCCTTTGGCGAACAGCAGTTGCTGATCAGCGCGGCGAATTCGGCTGCCGATGACGGTCGGCCGGCGAAGGTCGAAAACCGTGCCGTCGACCGGCCGGATCTCGCCGGTCGGAATCTGCTGCCGATCCGTCGGCAGGAATGCCTCCGCCGCAATCGTTATCTCGTGTCCGAAGATGTCGCCGGCAGAAACACCGGCCAAATTGAAATAGGGATGAGCGCTGAGGCTCACTGGAGTGGGTTTGCTGGTTACCGCCTCCAGCGACAGCCGCAAGGTGTTGCCCTCCACTGAATAGCGAGCTTTGACCGACAACTCTCCGGGAAATCCCTGGTCGCCGTCGGGGCTGACCAGAGCCAATGACAGGTGCGTGTCGCCGGCTTCCTCGAGGCGCCAGAAAAGCTTGTCGAAGCCTTGCCGGCCGCCGTGCAAGGTAGCGTGCTCCTCGTTCTTCGATAAGTGGTGGGTGCGCCGGTCCAGGGTGAAGGCGCCGCCGCCTATTCGGTTGGCGGTACGGCCGAGCAACGCTCCAAAAGAACCCCCGGCCGACACGTATTCCGAGACGTCGTCGAATCCGAGCACCACATGGTCCAGCTTTCCCGATCTGTCAGGGACCTCGACCGATACGATGCGCCCGCCGAAATCGGTGATCCGCACCCGAATGCTTTCGTTCGAGAGCGTGTACAGCGCGGCGGCGCGTCCGTCGGGTGTTCGACCGAAATTTTCCGGGTCTTTCGGGTGCTGCGTCACGCGTCTTCGCTTCCGGACTGTCGCAGAGGATTCAATGTTTAAAACAGGGTATTTCCTGACGCCGTTCCCAACTACTCCACGAGCGCAGTTATTGATATAGATAAATGATCTGAGTATTAAACGCAGGGCAGTGGCTGGATTTTTCGGAAAGTTGCGAACCTTTTCGGCACAAGCCCGTTTTGAAGTGTAGCGTAGCCGAACAGAGCAACGCTCAGCTCAATTTTTACGAGGCTTCGATGATATCAGGTTTAAAATCTGTCGCTCTCGCAAGCGCGCTCTTGTTGATGGGTGGATCCGCCGCCTGGGCTCAGACCTCCAGCTCAAATCCCGGGACTCAGAACCAACGTGACACCCGGAGCGCAATCGGCGTGGGGCCAGTCCTCACCCGGTGCCAACATTTCGGCCGACACCCAGCAGAAGATCCGTCAGTCGCTCGAGCAGTCGGGTTTCAAGGACATCCGCGTCGTGCCCGAAACTTTCGTGGTCCGCGCGCAGGCGCCGGACGGCTCGCGTATCGTGATGCTGCTGAGCCCCGATCAGCTTACCGAGATGGTCATGTCGAACGCGAACCAGGGCATGCAAGGCAACAGCTCGCAGCCATTTGCGGCCCAGTCCGGTTCCCAGGCCGGCAACGGCAACGGGCTGAATGCGACCGAGCAGCAGGCACAGCAGGAGTTGTCCCGTTATGGGTACACCAACCTGCAGGACGTCGCTCCGATGCGGGGTTGGGTGGCTGATGCGACGAAAAACGGCGAGCACGTCCACGTAATGCTGTCGGATAACGGTCTGGTCGCCACATTCCCGGGCCGATAAACCCGGACCCGGCGCTTCGGGGGGATTTATCGTGTAACTCAGGATGGGATTGACGCAGATGAAAGCAGTAGTGAAATGTGCCGCGTTCGCGAGCGTCCTGATGCTGACCGCGGGATCAGCAGCATGGGCCCAGAATTATTCGACGAGCGGAGCCCCCGGCACCTATAGCCAGGGTATCCAAGGCCACAACACAGGCACTCAGGGCTACCAGGGTACGGGCACCCAGGGTTACCAGGGTACGTACAACGGGAACCAGGGTAATTACGGAGCAAACCAGAGCACTTATGGAACCAACCCGGGGACTTACGGAACGAACCAGGGTAGCTGGAACACCGGCATGGGCACCAGCACGCCGTATACCGGGCAGACCTATTCATCTGCTGGGTACGGGACCGCCAACATCACCACCTACCAGGAAGCCGAGCAGCAGCTCAGCAAGTACGGGTACAGCAATGTCCAGGATCTCAGGGCGATGCAGGGCTGGTCGGCCGACGCGATGAGAAACGGCCAGAGGGTTCACGTGATCCTCGGCGATAACGGCCTCGTGGCAACGTTCCCCGGGCGGTAACAACCAAATTGTGGTGGGAGCGGCCCCGGCCGCTCCCCACTGCTCGCCCGATTTACGCAACTCCACGGCGCGGCCATGAACTCGGGCTCTTTGGCTTCAGCATCTTCAAATTTGGGTGCCCTGTTCGGGTATAGCGCAAGGCGGGTCGCGGCTTGCGGGCAGCCCTATTCACGCCGTTGTCGGGTCGGCACCGACTAATGCTTTCCCTCACCTGACGGTTCAGCGCCATCGGTGGTAAAAACGTTTTCCGCCGATTTGGAACGATTACCTTCGCGATGGCGTCGAAAATGTGGGTTCGTCGCCAGAGCGCATGGAGGTAGTTATGGCGGAGACGGTTTGCGACCACGTCGTCGCGATCCTTGCCGAGTGGGGGGTCGACACCGTTTTCGGACTGCCCGGCGACGGCATCAACGGCTTTGTCGAATCCCTGCGCAGAGCCAAGGACCGCATCCGCTTTATCCACTGCCGGCACGAGGAAGCGGCGGCATTGGCTGCTTGCGGCTACGCCAAATTCACCGGCCGGCTCGGTGTCGTTTTCTCGACCGCGGCCCCCGGCGCGGTGCACCTGCTCAACGGGCTTTACGATGCGAAGATCGACGGCGCCCCGGTGCTGGCGATCACCGGGATGACCTATCACGACCTGATCGGCACGCATTACCTGCAGGACATCAACCAGGATTACCTCTTTCAGAATGTGGCCGCCTACAACCAGCGGCTCATGGCGCCGGAGCATGTCGAGAACGTCGTCAATCTCGCCTGCCGCAATGCCTTGGCGCATCGCGCCGTCGGCCATGTTGCGATCCCGATCGACATCCAGGCGATGGCGGCGACCGACTGGAAGCGCTTCAAGCGCAATGTCAAAGGCCATTCCTCGCGCGCCTTCCAGACGCCGCGTACGGTCCCGGAGCGGCCGCTTGCTGGAAGAGGCCGCCAAGCTCCTCGCCGGCAAGAAGAAGGTCGCGATCCTCGCCGGCGCCGGCGCGCGCGGCGCCCGCTCGGAGCTCGAGCAGGTCGCCGAGCGGCTCGGCGCGCCGATCGTCAAGGCGCTGCTCGGCAAGGAATGCGTGCCCGACGATAGCCCCTATACGACCGGCGGGATCGGGGTCGTCGGGACCCGGCCGTCGGTCGAGGTCTTCCGCAATTGCGACGCGCTCCTGATCGTCGGCAGCGGGTTTCCGTACATCGAATTTCTGCCCAAGCCGGGCCAGGCGGTCGGCGTGCAGATCGACGACAAGCCGGAGCGGATCGGCCTTCAGATATCCGGTCGAGCTCGGCCTCGTCGGTGATGCGCAGGCGACGTTGCGCGAGCTGCTCTCGCTATTGCCGCGCAACGAGGACCGCAGTTTCCTCGCGCAGGCCCAGGAAGCGATGCGCGAATGGTGGGCATTGCTCGAAGAGCGCGCCAGCTACAACGAGACGCCGATGCGGCCGCAGACCGTGGCGTGGCACCTGCCCGAGCTGATGGCAGCCCGACGCGATCCTGTGCGGCGATTCCGGCACGGTGACGGTCTGGCAGGCGCGCATGAAACTGCGCGACCGGCAGCGGTTTTCGTTCAGCGGCACGATGTGCAGCATGGCGGCGGCGCTGCCCTATGCGATCGGCGCGCAGGCCGCCTATCCGAACCGCCAGGTGGTCGCTTTCACCGGCGACGGCTCATTGACGATGATGATGGGCGATTTCGCGACCCTGGTGCAGCACAAATTGCCGGTGAAGGTCGTCGTGATCAAGAACAACACGCTCGGCCTCATCAAATGGGAGCAGATGCTGTATCTCGGGAACCCGGAATACGGCGTCGATCTGGCGCCGGTCGATTTCGTCAAATTCGCCGAGGCCTGCGGCGCGCGCGGCTTGCGCATCGAAGATCCCAAGCATTGCCGCGAGCAATTGCGCCAGGGCCTGGCAATGGATGGGCCCGCGCTGATCGAATGCGTCGTCGATCCGCTGGAGCCGCCTTGGCCGCCCGAAATCACGCGCGACGAGGCGGAGAAGCTGATCGCCGCAATGCGGCGCGGCGAGCGCAACACGCGGCCGATCGGGCTGACGATCGGCCGCCACGCCGCGCAGGAGTTTACGTTCAGTCAGAGCCCGTTCGGCATCGCGGGACGGGTGATCGACCGCCTCACCGGCCGCCGTGAGGAAAGCAAGCAAAAAGAAGAGGAAAAAGAGAAGGCAGAGTAGGTCGAGATCCAAAAAGGATCCGTCGTTGCGAGCCCACGGGTCCGCGCTCCGCGCGGCCCGAGGACAGGCTCCGCGAAGCAATCTCGTCGCCACGCACTGACCTGGTTCGAGATTGCCGCGGCGCCCGCTGGGCGCCTCGCAATGACCGGCTCTTCTAAACCAGGATACCGGGAATGGCAGTTCTGACGCAAACATTCGCCCCGTCCCTGAAGCCGCATTTGCCGGCTGCGTCGTTGCCGGTGCAGCGGCGCCGGCGCGAGGCGACGGCTGATCTCGCCGAGGCGATCTCCCATCGCATCGCCGGCGAGGTGCGGTTCGACCCCGCCAGCCGAGCGCTCTATGCGACGGATCTGTCGATCTATCGCCAGGTGCCGATCGGTGTCGTGATCCCGAAAGACGTCGCCGATGTCGAGGCCACGGTCGAGGCCTGCCGCACCCGCGACGTGCCGATCCTGGGGCGCGGCTGCGGCACCAGCCTCTCGGGCCAGACCTGCAACGTTGCGGTCGTCCTCGATTTCTCGAAATACATGAACCGGATCCTGGCGCTCGATCCGGACGGCCGCCGCGCCCGGGTGCAACCGGGCGTCATCAACGATCAGCTGCGCAACGCCGCGCAAGAAGCACGGCCTGACCTTTGCGCCCGACCCGGCGACGCACGCCTACTGCACGCTCGGCGGGAATATCGGCAACAACTCCTGCGGCGCGCACACCGTCATGGGCGGCAAAACCGTCGACAATGTCGAGGAGCTCGACATCCTGACCTATGACGGCATGCGGATGCGGGTCGGCGCTACCGATGACAATGCGTTGGAGCTGATCCGCAGCAGCGGCGGCCGACGTGCGGAGATCTATTCCCGGCTGAAAGAGCTCGCAACTCGCTACGCCGACGAGATCCGCCGCCGCTATCCGAACATCCCGCGGCGCGTATCCGGCTACAATCTCGACGATCTGCTGCCGGAAAAAGGATTTCATATCGCGCGCTCGCTGGTCGGATCGGAGGGCACCTGCGCACTGACTTTGGCCGCAACATTGCGCTTGCTGCCGTGGCCGCCAAAGCGGGCATTGCTCGTCCTGGGCTACCCCGACATCGCGCGCGCGGCCGATGACGTCGGGGAGCTGCGCGCCCTGGGCCCCGATGCTCTCGAGGCTTTCGACGGCTCATGTCGTCGAAAACATGAAGCGCAAGGGCCAGCCGGTATCGGGAGAGGAGCTGTTGCCGCAGGGCCGCGCCTGGCTCTTGGTCGAGTTTGGCGGCGACGACCAGAAGGAGGCGAACGACAAGGCGGAAAAGGCCTTCGCCCGGCTGAAGAAGATCGGCACGCATGCTTCCGGCATGCGGCTGATCGAGCCGGCGGAGGAGCAGGACAAGGTCTGGCACATACGCGAAAACGGCGTCGGCGCCAGTCACATCCCGGGCGTCGAAGACTCGTGGCCCTCCTGGGAGGATGCGGCCGTGCCGCCCGAGCGGCTCGGCGATTACTTGCGCGATTTCAATAAGCTCAACGAGCGCTTCGGCTATACCGCGACGACTCTTCGGCCATTTCGGCGACGGCTGCGTGCACGCGCGCATGACCTTCGGGCTGAAGACCGCCGAAGGCGTCGCCCGCTTCCGCGAATACATGCAGGAACGCGGCCGATCTCTGCCTCAAATATGGCGGCTCGCTGTCCGGCGAGCATGGCGACGGCCAGGCTAAAGGCGAGCTATTGCCAAAGATGTTCGGCCCCGAGCTGATCCAGGCCTTCCGCGAATTCAAGTCGATCTGGGACCCGCATTGGCGGATGAACCCGGGCAAGGTCATTGACGCCCATCCGCTCGACACCAATCTGCGCCTCGGGCCGGACTACGCACCGCGGCGGGTCGACACCTTTTTCCACTACCCGGACGACCACGGCAGCTTTGCGCAAGCGGCCGAGCGCTGCTTCGGGGTCGGCAAGTGCCGCAGCCTCGGCGGGCAGACGATGTGCCCGAGCTTTCAGGCGACGCGCGAGGAGATGCATTCGACCCGCGGCCGGGCGCATCTGCTGTTCGAGATGATGCGCGGCGATCCCCTCGAAAAAGGCTGGCGCGAGGAGGGCGTGCGCGAGGCGCTCGACCTCTGCCTGCAATGCAAAGGCTGCAAGCACGACTGTCCGGTCTCGGTCGATATGGCGACCTACAAGGCCGAGTTCCTCGCCCATTACTACAAAGGCCGGCTGCGGCCGCGTGCCGCCTACAGCATGGGGCTGATTATGTGGTGGGCGCCGTTGGCGATGGCGGCGCCGGGCTGGGCCAATCTGTTATTGCGAACGCCCGGGCTCGGCGATGCGCTGAAGGCTGCGGCCGGCTTCACCACCGCGCGCGAGGCGCCGGCCTTCGCCGCGGAAAGCTTCCAGACCTGGTTCCACCGCCAACCAAAGATCACGGATGGGTCACGGCCGCCGGTCGTCCTGTGGCCCGACACGTTCAACAATTATTTCTTCCCGGACACGGCCAAAAGCGCAGTCCGGGTGCTGGAAGATGCCGGCTATCGCGTCATCGTGCCCGAAGAACGCCTCTGCTGCGGCCGGCCGCTCTACGATTACGGCATGCTCGATCTGGCGAAACGCAAGCTCGTCCAGGTTATCGACGCGCTGCGCCCGGCAATCCGTGCCGGGGTACCAGTGGTGGGCCTGGAGCCGAGCTGCTTGTCGGTTTTCCGTGACGAGTTGAGAAATATGCTGGCGGACGACGAGGACGCCCAGCGGCTCGCTTGCCAGGCCAAGACAATCAGCGAGCTGTTGCTCACAACCCCCGGCTGGAAGACGCCGCGCCTCGCCGCGAAGGCATTGGTTCAGACCCATTGTCATCACAAGGCGGTGCTCGATGCGGAGACGCAGCAGCAAATGTTCGGCGCAATGGGTCTCGACTTGCAGCCGAACCCGACCGGCTGCTGCGGGCACGCCGGCTCGTTCGGCTACGAGACGGAGCATTACCCCGTCTCGATGACGATCGCCGAGCAGGCGTTGTTGCCGACTGTGCGCTCCGCCGGTGACGACACCCTGATAATCGCAGACGGCTTCAGCTGCCGCGAGCAGATCCATCATGGCGCCGGTCGTTACGCGCTTCATCCTGTCGACGTGCTGGAACTCGCACTGCGAAACGAGCGCATAACCGCGGCCAGGGAAATCGAGCAACGCCTGCGCCAGCCGCCTGCGACCGTCGAACCGGCAAGAGCCGCAGCCGCTCTGACGGGGATCGCAGCGATCACCGGTTTGGCGCTGTGGCTCGGCTGGCACCGCAGATCCGGCAGGCGGCGCTATACCGCCCCCACTGCGCCGCATCAAGTCTGAAGCACGATGCCGGAGATGGCGTTCGGGAACAGGCCGGTGTTCGACGACGTTAGAATTGGCACAGCATAGAGTGAGGTGGCGACGTGGCTAAAACAGTAAGCGACTTTTTCTGGGAACGGCTGTCAGCCTGGGGCGTAAATCGTATCTTTGGTTTTCCCGGCGACGGAATCAACGGCCTGATCGGCGCGCTCGACCGCGCTCGCGACAAGCTTGATTTCGTCCAGGTGCGGCATGAGGAGATGGCCGCCTTTATGGCGTGCGGCCACGCCAAGTTTACCGGCGATCTCGGCGTGTGCCTGGCCACCTCGGGACCCGGCGCGATCCACCTGCTCAATGGCCTCTACGACGCGCAGATGGATCATCAGCCGGTGTTGGCGATCGTCGGACAGCAGGCGCGCACCGCTCTAGGCGGCCACTATCAGCAAGAAGTCGACCTGCTCTCCTTGTTCAAGGATGTTGCCGGCGAATACGTCCATATGGCGACGGAGCCGGCGCAGGTTCGCCAGCTGATCGACCGCGCGGTGCGAATCGCCAAGGCGGAGCGCTGTGTCACCTGCATAATCATGCCGAATGACCTGCAGGAGATGGACGCTGTCGAGTTGCCGCCGCAAAAACACGGCGCCATCCTCACCGGCATTGGATATGAAGCACCGGAAGTCACACCGGCAAAGAAAGATCTCGAACGCGCGGCCCGGGTGCTCAATGAAGGAAAGAAGGTAGCCATCCTAGTCGGAGCGGGAGCGCTGCACGCGACGGACGAGGTCATCGAGACCGCCGACAAGCTCGGCGCCGGCGTCGCCAAGGCATTGCTCGGCAAGGCCGCCCTGCCCGACGATCTGCCATTCGTGACCGGATCGATCGGTCTGCTCGGCACGCGACCGAGCTATGAGATGATGACGGGTTGCGACACCTTCTTCATGATCGGTTCGCGTTTCCCCTATACCGAATTCCTGCCCGAGGAGGGTCAGGCGCGCGGCGTCCAGATCGACCTCGATCCGCGGATGGTCAGCATGCGCTATCCGATGGAAGTCAACCTGATCGGTGACAGCGCAGCGACCCTGCGCAAATTGCTGCCGCTGCTCGAGCGCAAGTCGGATCGCTCCTGGCGCGAGACTATCGAGAAGAATGTCAAGAGCTGGTGGGAGGTCCTGCAGAACCGGGCGATGAACGACGCCAATCCGCTCAACCCGCAGCGCGTCTTCTGGGAATTGTCTCCCAAGCTGCCGGAGAAATGCATCATTGCCTGCGATACCGGCTCGGGCACCAACTGGTATGCGCGCGACGTCAAGATCCGCCGCGGAATGATGGCCTCTGTGTCGGGCACATTGGCGACAATGGGCCCCGGCATGCCTTACGCCATTGCGGCAAAATTCGCCTATCCCGACCGCCCGGTATTGGCTCTCGTCGGCGACGGCGCGCTGCAGATGAACGGTATGAACGAGCTGATCACATTAGCGAAATACTGGCATAAATGGAGCGATCCGAGGTTCGTCGTGCTGGCCCTCAACAACCGGGATCTCAACCAAGTGACCTGGGAAATGCGGGCGCAGGCCGGCGATCCGAAATTCGAGGCGTCGCAGGACGTGCCCGATTTCCGCTACTCCAAATATGCCGAGCAGCTCGGGTTCAAAGGCATTTTTGTCGACCGCCCCGATCAGCTCGCCCAAGCGTGGACGGATGCCTTCGCGGCTGATAGACCGGTTGTGCTCGAGGCCTTCACCGATCCGGACGTACCGCCGCTGCCGCCCCATATCACGTTGAAGCAGGCCCAGGCTTTCGCCTCGACCCTGATCAAGGGCGATCCCAGCGAGTGGCGAGTCATCAAGGAGACGGCGAAGGAACTGGTCGCCGACCTGATGCCCAGCCGGAGTTGACCAAAAACGGCTGGCTCCGCGGCGGTCAGGCTTATTGAAAGCCTGACCGCCTTCTTCTAGGGAAACCAGTCAGATGTCACGCGGCCAGACGTTGGCGAGTTGAAGCACCGCGCGGGCATATTCGGCATGTGAAAAGATCATTGGTATGTTGCCGAGCAGCAACAGCGAGCCGCTATCGGCCTCTTCTGAAAAGAGCCCGGATCGCCCGTCAACTGCTCGGTCCGCTGCAGCATTGCCTCGCCATCATCGTGCCGCCCCATCAACGCGTAGACCGCAGCCAGCCAGAAGCAGCAGGGCAGAAAAGCGCCTTCGAACTGGCCCATCGGCAAATCGCTGTTCTCCGGCCGGAACCGGTGGACGAGCCCATCGATCATCAGTTCCGCTTCGATCCGCTCGACCGTCGCGACCACGCGCCGGTGGGTCGGCGGCAGAAACCCCATAAGCGGGATCAGCAATGTCGATGCGTCGAGCGTGTCCGCGTCATAGTGCTGGCGAAACGATTGCAATTCGTCGCTCCATCCGCGCTCCATGACATCGGCGTGGATCTCGGTCATCGCCACTCGCCACTGCCGAAAATTGCCGCTCTCGCCGGTCCGGTCGGCGAATTCGAGCGCACGCTTCAAGGTCGTCCAACTCATGACCTTGCTGCTGACAAAGTGCCGCCGCCGATCCCGCTCCCAGATCCCGTTGCTTGGCTTGCGCCAGTTTCTGACCGTGTAGTCCGCAATTTCTCGGATCAGCCGCCAGTATTCAGGCGCCCAACGCCCTCCCTGGTCCAAATAAATGACGGCGCAATCGGCGAGATAGCCGAAGCAGTCGATCTGATGTTGGCGGTAAGCGTGATTGCCGAAGCGCACCGGGGGCGAATGACGATAACCAGCGAGATCGTCCCGCGAGTGCTCTTTGATATCGGTGCCGCCGTCGACTCGGTACAGCACCTGAAGAGGCATCTCGGTAGAAGAACCGAGATGCGACAGCCAGCTCAGATATCGCTCGGCGCTTTCGACATCTCCCATCACGGACAAGGTCGCGATCGCCATCGAGGCGTCGCGTATCCAGGCATACCGGTAGTCGTAGTTGCGGTCGCCGCCGATCCGCTCGGGGAGCGAGCTCGTGGCCGCCGCGACGAGCGCTCCGGTCGGCGCAAAAGAGAGCAGCTCGATTGCCAGGGCGGAGCGGATGACGCGATCCCGCCGCGGCCCTCGATAATTATAGCGCCCGCTCAACTCGCGCCAATGGCGCAATGTGGCCTGCAATGCCTCGTCAGCCGCTGGGGGTTCCAAGCCGCCGGATTCTCGGCCAGCCCCAGGATCGCCCAGAACTCTTCCCCTGCGGTGAGCGCAAAGCCGGCGCAGACGCCATCCGGGGCCGGCTCGACCGGTCGTGAGGTCCACAGCCCGAGAGCAAAACCCGCGACCCTCAGCTCCAGACCGCCCGGCACCCGCGAGGTGACGAGGCCGGGGGCAAAATCGTCACGCGGCATCAGCTCCATTGCGCAAGTGATGGAACCGCGCTTGCAGCGAAGCCGTCGCAGCAATGTCCGGCGCCCCTCGTCGCCCGATGGCCGCCAAGCATCGGGCGAGAGCATCGCATCGGTAAGCTCGAGCTCGCCATCGGCGCTCTGCCAGGTCGTGACCAAAACGTTGTTGTCGTCTGCGTAGCGTTGGTGGCCGGCAGTGCCGCTCGTCGGACCCAGGCGCCAATAACCGCCGCGCTCGGCATCGAGTAGACTACCGAATACCGGAAGGCCGTCGTAATCGGGTAAGCAGAGCCACCGGACTATTCCGTCCGCGCTGATGACCGCCGCGGTTCGGCGGTCGCCGACAACGCCGAGTTGAGCGAGGTGCGGGTAGAGCTCCGCATTGCCGGCGTCGATCGCCGGCATGCGGGAAAGCTGCCGACCGCGCGCTCCTGCCTCTGTCATTCCTTGAAACGTCCGCTTGATGGTCCGTGCGCTTCATCGAGCCCCGCAGGCACAACGCCTGCCCTTGCGTGTTGTTCCGGATGTGTTGTTCCGTGTATTGTTCCGGCAGGCGGGCGATGGATCTGCAGGCAGCAACTCGTGCGCCGCGTCAGCGTTAGAACTGTAACGCCTGCCGGTCCGAGGTCATCGTTGCGGCGCAAATCAACAGTCGCAAGGCCAGTGGCGAGCAGGCCACATTATTTGGCGAAGTGATCATGCCGCATGTGCAATCGCCATTGTCATCTCCTGGCACGACCTGCGCAGAGACGCAATCTCGGACGTTCCGGGTCAACATGCAGAGATTCCAAGCGGGGGTAACGATCCCGCGCGCGCTGGCCTACCTGGCGCTGGTCGGGCTCGCGGTATTGTTTCTATGGCTGACGCTGCGGGTGGATCTCGTGATCTTCGGCGGCGTGCTGTTCGCGATCAGCCTGCGGCGCGCCGCCGAGGCGCTGAGCCGCCTGACGAGACTGCCGGTCGGCTGGTCTCTGCTGGCCGTCGTGCTTCTGATCATCGCCTTCTTTTCCGCTATCGGATGGTTTTTCTCGCAGGCGATTGCCGGCCAGATCACCGAGCTCTCCCAACAGTTGCCGGCGGCTGCCGAAAAAGTCGGAAACATGATCAGCCAGTCGGAAATCGGTAAAATTCTCAGCCAGCACGTAGATACCGCCACTGTCCAAACCTCTCCGACCACCCTTCTGCAAAGCTTTTTTGGTGTCGCAGTCAATGTCGTGGAGGTCGTCGGAGGCGTCATCGTGATCGTGTTCCTCGCGGTTTATTTTGCGGCCGAGGCCGACGTATATGCGGGAGGGCTAGTGCGGCTGGTGCGCCCGGCCCGCCGTGCACGGGCTGCCGAGATCCTGCACGAGACGTCGAGCGCAATCTGGTACTGGATGCTGGGCCGGCTTTTCTCGATGACCATGCTCGGCATCATGACAGCGCTCGGGCTGTGGCTCCTCGGAGTGCCATTGCCGGTGGCTCTCGGCTTTCTTGCCGGCATCATGATTTTCGTCCCGTATATCGGCAGCATCGCTTCGGCAATTCCCAGCGTTATCATCGCCGCTTCCATAAACCTGACGCTCGCCGTTTATGTGATTGCGCTCTATCTGGGGGTGCACCTTGTCGAGGGCTACGTTCTGGTCCCGCTGGTGCAGCGCCGGGCGGTGCACCTGCCGCCGGCGCTGACCCTGTCGGCACAGGTTATCCTCGGCTTTCTCGCGGGATTTATCGGTCTGCTGTTTGCGACGCCGCTTGTCGCCGCCGGCTTTGTCATGGTCCGAATGATCTACGTCGAAGACACCCTCGGCGACCGCGATAGCGGCGCGCCCGCTCCATTCGAGCAACGCTAGAACCGTACGCGTGCGTGCTCGCGATTGGCCGTGGCTGTTAGCTGAGGGCTTGGTCCGCTGTGGATTGCTCAATACCCTCGGGCCGGATCGACCCGGTTCAACAACCGCCGGCCCGCTTCGAAGCGGCGGATATTGTCGAGGATGATCGGGGCGGCGGTCGGGGGGTGGGTTGCGGCGGCGACATGCGGCGTCACGACAATGCGCGGGTGGTGCCAGAAGGGATGGCCGACGGGCAACGGCTCGTCACCGAAGACGTCGAGCACGGCGGCCGAGAGCCGGCCGGAGGCGAGGGCTGCGAGCAGATCCTCCTCGACCAGATGCCCGCCGCGAGCGGCATTGATCAGCGCTGCGCCGTTCGGCAGCATGGCAAAGGTGCTCGCGTTCAATATCCCTTCCGTCTCCGGGGTGAGCGGCAACAGGCAGACGAGGATCTCGCTTCGCCCCAGCAGAGCGGATAGGCCAGTGCTGCCCGCATAACCACGCAGCCCCTCGACGGTTTTTTGCCTTCTTCCCCATAAAGCGACCTCGAAACCCAACCCCTTGAGCTTGCGTCCGGCATCTTGTCCCAACTCGCCGAAGCCGAGAATGCCGACAACGCGCTCGGCCGCGTTCTTCTGGTCGAGCTCCAGCCAGATCCCTTTTTCCTGCCGGGCGCGGTAATCGAGGTCTTGGCGATGCAGCCGCAGCACCTGAAGGACGACGTACTCGCTCATTGCGTCCGTCATGTACGGATCGACAAGGCGGACGATCGGCACGCCCTCCGGCAAATGGGGGTCTGCGAGGATATGGTCGACCCCGGCGCCGAGCGAGAGGATCAGCTTGAGGTTTGGCAGCGACGCCAGCAATCCGGGCTCGGGACGCCAGACCAGCGCGTAATCGATCTCCGCCGGATCGCCGATCTCGGGCCATATCCGCACCACGAGCTCCGGCATCAGCCGGGCCAGCTGCGGCTTCCAGCGCGCCGCGGAATCGACTGAGGAGCGGAACAGCAATGCCATCGCAGTACCCATATTGTGCGGAAGATTGGGCGACCGTTATTGCTGGTGATAGCACAACGCCGCGATACTGCCATATTCCGGCCCGTTTCCTCGGCGATGATTGGGGCGCTTTCCCGAGGAGGAGCCCGATGCGTTCGCTGTGGCGGATACTGGCCCTGCAATGGCTCAGAGGAGACGGCTCGGAAGCCCTGACCGAGGATTCGGCCATCCTCGAGGGCTTGCCCTGCGGTGGGAACGCTGGATATCGGCATGACGGGACTGGTCGGGTTTATCTCGAGTTCTCGAGCGATGCTGTCCTGCGCCACCAAGGTGGCGCGTCGACCTCGCCCTGGCGGGTGATGTCAGTGGGACAATCGAGCACTCCTGCCCCGCCTCGTCGCAACGACGACGTGATCGAGCTGGCGCGGACCGATCCGAGGCGTTGAGCACGGGCGCATCGCATGACCAATGAGGGCGCGGCCGAGCAAGCGGATCTCATCGAGACCGAGCTCGAAGGGACGGCGCTGCTCACCAACCCGATGCTGAACAAAGGGACGGCCTTTACCGACGAAGAGCGAACCACTTTCGCGCTGCACGGTCTCCTGCCGCCTCATCTCGGAACATTGGAAGTGCAATCCGCGCGAAGGTTGCAGGCCATGCGCAAACTCGCCGGCGATCTCGATCGCTATGTCTTCCTGCGCGGATTGCAGGATGCGAACGAGACGCTCTTTTACGCGCTGCTGACGCAAAACCTCGAAGAAATGCTGCCTCTCGTCTACACCCCGACGGTCGGCGAGGGATGCCAGACCTTCAGCCATTATTGGCATTATCCGCGCGGTCTGTTTCTGAGCTGGCCGCAGCGCGGCCGGATCAAGGAAATCCTGGCGCACCCCCGCTTCGACAAGGCGGAAGCTGTTGTCGTCAGCGATGGCGAGCGCATCCTCGGTCTGGGAGACCAGGGCGCCGGTGGCATGGGCATCCCGATCGGCAAGCTGTCGCTCTATACCGCCTGCGCCGGTCTTCATCCGTCCACCACCTTGCCGGTGCTGCTCGATCTCGGGACCGACAACAAGGAGCGTCTCGCCGACCCGGTCTATATCGGATGGCGCCACGAGCGGGTGCGCGGCCAGGATTACGACGATTTCGTCGAAACCTTCGTGAACGCCGTGCTGGAACGCTGGCCGCATGCCTTGCTGCAATGGGAAGATTTCGCCCGCGCCAATGCCGGACGCATGCTGCAGCGCTACCGCGACCGGCTGTGCACCTTCAATGACGATATTCAAGGCACCGCGGCGGTGGCTGCCGGCACCTTGCTTGCCGCGGTCAAGGTGACCGGTCAGCCGATCCGCGACCAGCGGATCGCGATCGTCGGCGCAGGTTCGGCGGGGATCGGCATCGCAAATTTGCTGCTGCGGGTCATGATTGATGCCGGCCTGCCCGAGGCCGAAGCGCGACGCCGCTTCTATGCCATAGACCGGGACGGTCTGCTCGTCGAAGACATGCGCGGTGTCCTCGATTTTCAACGGTCTTTTGCGCAGAGCCCCGACGCCGTGGCGCATTGGCCGCGCGCGCATGCCGATACGATCGGACTGGCCGATGTCGTCGCCAATGCCAAGCCTACCGTGCTGATCGGGGTTTCCGGTCAGCCCGGCATCTTCCGCGAAGAAATCATCCGCCAAATGGCCTCGGCGGTCGCGCGTCCGATCATCTTCCCGCTGTCGAACCCGACCTCCCGTTCGGAGGCGACGCCGCAAGATCTGACCGCATGGACCGAGGGCCGCGCAGTGATCGGCACGGGGAGCCCGTTCCCACCGGTTGTGCGCGACGGACGATCCTTTACCGTCGACCAGACGAACAATGCCTATGTCTTTCCCGGGATTGGTCTCGGCGTCCTCGCAGTAAGAGCCAGGCGCGTGACCGACGGCATGTTTGTGGCCGCCGCCAAGGTTCTCGCCGACATCTCACCCGCCGCCCGGGATGCGCACGCTCCTTTGCTGGCCCCGGTGGCGCAACTGCGCGAGGTCGCGTTCTCCGTTGCCCAAGCGGTTGCCCGCCAGGCTCGGGCGGAAGGGCAGTGTGAGCCGTTCGGCGACGAGGAGCTCGCTGGCCTGATCGCGCGAAAGATGTGGAGCCCGGTTTATAAACCGTATCGCCGGACGCGGCCTCCCGTGTGCTGAGGTGTTTGGCGCCCACCCTGTCCTCATAAGACGGCAGTTCTCGTCGTGACGATCGCGGTCAGTTGCGAGTGAAGCCCTCGTCCCGCGGATCGTTGTCGGGTTCGTCCTCGACGCATTCGAAGCTGCCCGCATTTGTGCTGTCGCCGCCCTTGAACCATGCGACCTGCGGGAATGGGCAGAGCGGACGTTGGAACTGGACACCGCTCGCGGGATTGTTGTTCACGTAATGGGTCGCAATGAACTCTTGCGGCGCTACCCCCTGCTCGACCCACTGCTCGAGTGCCTTCAGGAGGTCATGATCGGCGTCGACCACAGGCGCGTCGATGCCGTTGCCGAAGACGTTCGCGCCGTCGCCGCCGCCGCAATGCGCCATTCCCGGCACCATGAACAGACGATAAAATTTTTGGATTTCCGCGAAGGTTCCGCCATCATGATCACCGCTTGCATCGCCGCGCAGCACGTCCCTCACCTCGTTGTAGTAATTGACACTGTTCGCGGGCGCGATCGCCGAATCCGCCCAGCCGACATAATGGATCATCTTTCCGCCGTGGCTCTTGAAAGGCCGGAGGTCAGGATCAATCGAGTTGATGACTTCACCCACGCCATGATCGGCCAGCGCCACGTCCGTGGTGAAGTTGAGGGTGCGGAAATCGAAATTCGGGTTCATGAACACGAAATACGCGAAGAACCCGTTACCGAAGAACTCCTGCAATGCCTGGCCCGGAGCAAGATTGCCTGGACTCCCCGCGAGATCGGCGGCATTTGAGGTCCCGGTGATCCACGCCGGCCAATTGGACGGGTTAGCCTCGCTGCCCGGCTCATAGCCAGGGAAGATTAATTCGCCAGTGCGGGGATCATGAAGGCCGCTGTAGATTTTTCTCGCGGCCTTCACCTGCGCCGCACTCAGACAGGTGCTCGGATCTTGACCGGCCGTGCACTGCACGAGCCCAGGGTCGAACTTGCAGTCCCGGGGATCGTTCAGAAACGGATCAGTCGCGACACCGCCGTCCTGTCGAACGCATTGAGCGATCGCTGCTGTGCTCAACACGGGCAGCAAGCTCGGTGGAATGTAACTCGCCGGATCATCGAGCAAGGCCTGTTCATTCCACACCAACCCGGCAAAGAGACCCGTCCAGTCGTTGGCGGGCGATCCCACGATGATGCCGTCGAAATCGTCGGGATAGCGCTGGGCTTCCATCAAAGCCTCACGGCCACCATCAGAGCAGCCGGCGAAATAGGAGCGGTCCGGTTTCTGACCAGCAAACGCCGCGATGATCGCCTTCGCGTTGTCCGTTGTTTCCTTCAGAGCGCGATAGCCGAAATCGACGATCCTCTCCGGGTGTCCCAAGACAAAGGTAGGAAGCCCGCCATTCGGGTTGCCGTCGTCCGTCGCGGCGCTCGCATAGCCCCGTGTTATCGCTTCGGCCAGCCCAGAGTAACCGATGCTGCCACAATATCCACCGCAACCGAGCTGCTCGTATTTGCCATTCCAGATCGAGCCCAAGGGTATCCACACCTCCAGTTTGATCAGGGATTGGATGGTCGGCGTGGACGTAACCGCGACCCTACAGAAGGGCGGCAGACCCGCCAGGGGTGTGGTCGAGCCCGGCGGCGTGAAACTGCCGGTGATGATCGGTTGGGCAGTCGTGACGGTGGCGTTCGGCAGCGACAGCCCGGCGAGGCTCTGGCAGCTTGGCGCCGCAGCGAGATCGCCGGCAATTGAGAGCGCGGCAACCCATACCGTCGAAAAGATTAGCCATTTCAACCTAATGGCCATGGCGGATCCCTCGCTAATATCGCCTTTGCGTCAATGGTTCACAAAGTGGACGCACGGCGGTGCGATTTTATGTATTAACCATTGAGTTGCAAACCTTTTCTTGTCAGCTCGATCTCAATTTAATGATAGACCACTATAGGTGTATAACATGAACTCAGACTGGGTCCGCTTAAATCCCGCATGAAGTTCCTACTGCTGAGACTGCTGCTATCGGAACGCAAAGCCTCAAGTCTGGATGATTGCTGAGGAAAACCGATCCGTGGCGGATCGGACAGGGGAAGGGAGAGAGGGATTGCGGGCCTGGCGGCGACCTACTCTTCCGCACCTTGAGGTGCAGTACCATCGGCGCTGAGGGTTTTCACGGCCGAGTTCGGGATGGGATCGGGTGTTTGGCCCCTCGCTATGGCCACCAGGCCTGCCCCCGCGCAAGCGGGGGCCGGCAATCGGGTTGTCATGTGAACGAGAATGGAAGTGTCCATTGAGGCCTCTGAGGCCTGCCCCTGGCATGAACAGGGGGTCTTGCCGCTATGCGCGGCGGTGTTGTGCAGGTTTCAAGCGCGCAATCGAGCGATTAGTACCGGTCAGCTGCGGGGATTGCTCCCTTTCCACCTCCGGCCTATCGACGTGGTGGTCTTCCACGGCTCTCGGCGAGACCTGGTTTTGAGGAGGGTTTCCCGCTTAGATGCGTTCAGCGGTTATCCCGTCCGCACTTAGCTACCCGGCGGTGCGGCTGGCGCCACAACCGGTACACCAGAGGTGCGTCCCTCCCGGTCCTCTCGTACTGGGGAGAGCGCCTCGCAAGTCTCGAACACCCACGGCAGATAGGGACCGAACTGTCTCACGACGTTCTAAACCCAGCTCACGTACCGCTTTAAATGGCGAACAGCCATACCCTTGGGACCTGCTCCAGCCCCAGGATGCGATGAGCCGACATCGAGGTGCCAAACCTCCCCGTCGATATGGACTCTTGGGGGAGATAAGCCTGTTATCCCCGGCGTACCTTTTATCCGTTGAGCGATGGCCCTTCCACACGGGACCACCGGATCACTATGGCCGACTTTCGTCTCTGCTCGAGCTGTCGCTCTCGCAGTCAGGCGGGCTTGTGCCATTGCACTCCACAGCTGATTTCCGACCAGCCTGAGCCCACCATCGCGCGCCTCCGTTACTCTTTGGGAGGCGACCGCCCCAGTCAAACTACCCGCCATGCAGGGTCCCGGACCCGGATAGACGGGCCGCGGTTAGATGCCAGAGAAGATAAGGGCGGTATTTCAAGGCTGCCTCCACCCCAACTGGCGCCAGGGCTTCTGTGGCTCCCGCCTATCCTACACATACCTTCCCTAACACCACTGCAAAGCTGTAGTAAAGGTGCACGGGGTCTTTCCGTCTGACCGCGGGAACTCCGCATCTTCACGGAGAATTCAATTTCGCTGAGCCGGTGTTGGAGACAGCGGGGAAGTCGTTACGCCATTCGTGCAGGTCGGAACTTACCCGACAAGGAATTTCGCTACCTTAGGACCGTTATAGTTACGGCCGCCGTTTACCGGGGCTTCAATTCAGAGCTTGCACCCCTCCTCTTAACCTTCCGGCACCGGGCAGGCGTCAGACCCTATACGTCGTCTGGATGACTTCGCAGAGCCCTGTGTTTTTAGTAAACAGTCGCCACCCCCTGGTCTGTGCCCCCCATCCCCGGTTGCCCGAGGACGGGGCCCCCTTCTCCCGAAGTTACGGGGGCATTTTGCCGAGTTCCTTCAACACCGTTCTCTCAAGCGCCTAGGTATGCTCTACCAGTCCACCTGTGTCGGTTTGGGGTACGGTCTTTAAGTGCCGGTGCTGTTTCCCGGAAGTCCCAGGCCGCCCCTCCAATCCAATAAGGAGAGACGACTTTCGGCCTTCGTCACATTCCGGCAGGCGGAGGAATATTAACCCCCTTCCCATCGGCTACGGCTCTCGCCCTCGCCTTAGGGGCCCGGCTAACCCTGCGCGGATTAACCTTGCGCAGGAACCCTTGGACTTTCGGCGACAGCGTTTCTCACGCTGTTTATCGCTACTCATGTCAGCATTCGCGCTTCCGATACCTCCAGCCTGCCTCGCGGCAGACCTTCGCCGGCCTACGGAACGCTCCGCTACCGCGTTCAGAAGACAGGAATCAGGAATCAGAGATCAGAACTGCCGCGAGACAGGCCCCACAGCATCCGGGCGATCTCCCGGTATTCGCCTTGCCAGCGCTCGGCCGCATCGGTTCCGATATAGCCGAGATCGCGAGCAGTAAATTGTCCATACCTGCATCTCGTCGGCCGAACCGATCGCCATCACCACAAAGCGACGAAACTCGGTGCGCGACTGCCGCTGGCTGCCGAAACCCTCGGCCAGATTGGCACAGATCGATTTCGACGCCCGCCGCATCTGATCGGCCAGCGCAAACTGCTCGATCCGCGGGAATTCGAGGCTCATCCGATGCACTTCCAGCGATAGCCGATAAGCCCGCCGGAACACCTCGAGATCCTCGACTCGTTCGACCCACTCACTCATTGCTTCTCCTGTTTCTGCTTCTGATTCCTGATCCCTGTCTTCTGAACACCCGCAGCTTCGGTGCGTGGCTTGAGCCCCGTTACATTTTCGGCGCGGGACCGCTGTTAGACCAGTGAGCTATTACGCTTTCTTTAAAGGATGGCTGCTTCTAAGCCAACCTCCTGGTTGTCTTGGCCGTCCTACATCCTTTCCCACTTAGCCACGACTGGGGGACCTTAGCTGGCGGTCTGGGCTGTTTCCCTCTCGACGACGGACCTTAGCACCCGCCGTCTGGCTGCCGACCTCCACTCGCCGGTATTCGCAGTTTGGTTAGGTTTGGTAAGGCTCGCGCCCCCCTAGCCCATCCAGTGCTCTACCCCCGGCGGTGAGCAATCGACGCTCTACCTCAATAGATTTCGCGGAGAACCAGCTATTTCCGGGTTTGATTGGCCTTTCACCCCTAGCCACAAGTCATCCCCTACTTTTGCAACAGTAGTGGGTTCGGTCCTCCAGTGCGTGTTACCGCACCTTCAACCTGCCCATGGCTAGATCACCCGGTTTCGGGTCTGATCCTAGTAACTTTATCCCGGACAGATCCGGATCGCGCCCATTTCGGACTCGCTTTCGCTGCGCCTACGCCTAGCGGCTTAAGCTTGCTACCAAGACCAACTCGCTGACCCATTATACAAAAGGTACGCCGTCAGTTCAGAAGACAGATAACAGAAATCAGAACAGCAGAAATTCTGCCCTCTGATTTCTGATTTCTGTCATCTGGACCTCCGACTGCTTGTAGGCATCCGGTTTCAGGAACTGTTTCACTCCCCTCGTCGGGGTGCTTTTCACCTTTCCCTCACGGTACTGGTGCACTATCGGTCACTGAGGAGTATTTAGGCTTGGAGGGTGGTCCCCCCATCTTCAGACAGGATTGCACGTGTCCCGCCCTACTCGAGGACACGACCAGGATTTCCCGTACGGGGCTGTCACCCGCTATGGCTCGCCTTTCCAGGCGCTTCCGGTACCCGTTGATCGTGCCACTGGCCTGTTCCGCGTTCGCTCGCCACTACTGACGGAATCTCCGGTGGTGGCTTTCGCCACCACCGTGAACCCTGCTTGCGCAACTCGGTTGATGTCTGTTCCTCCGGCTACTGAGATGTTTCAGTTCGCCGGGTTTGCCTCACGACCCTATGAATTCAGATCGTGATCCCCCGGATCATCCGGGGTGGGTTGCCCCATTCGGAGATCCCGGGATCACCGATCGCTCGCATCTCCCCCGGGCTTTTCGCAGCGTGCCACGTCCTTCATCGCCTCTCAGTGCCAAGGCATCCACCAGATGCCCTTATTTGCGCTTGATCCCCGGCGTTTCCGCAACGGAATATCCATTGCGAAACGCCGCACAAAACCGCCGCGCACAGGGGCAAGACCCCCTACGCCACAGCGGCCTCACATGAAGACACTTCTTCGGATAGGCGCACAGCTTTGCGCTGCGCCGAGCCTGTCCGCCTCGGTCACATGACAAACTCTCTCTTCACCCTTCAAACAACACCCCCGCCCGGGTTGCCCCGGACGGTGTCTCTTGGTCTTCTCCAAACGCCGATGCTTCGGCGTTGCTCGCGCAACACCTGTCGCGTCGCCGCAACTTCGTTGCGACCGTGGTGGAGGTGAACGGATTCGAACCGATGACCTCCTGCTTGCAAAGCAGGCGCTCTCCCAGCTGAGCTACACCCCCTTTCCAGGGATCAGAGATCAGGAATCAGGGATCAGAATTTCTGATTACTGATCCCTGATGCCTGATCTCTGGACTGGTGGGCCAGGGAGGATTTGAACCTCCGACCTCACGCTTATCAAGCGCGCGCTCTAACCAGCTGAGCTACTAGCCCTACGCTGACCAACAGGTTGCACCAGCAGAGCGAGCGCTCGCCGACGCTCGGGAGAAGGGATGCGCAGACGGCGGCCTTTTGCCAGGGATCAGGTAATCAGGGATCAGTAATCAGAAGATTACTGCCCCCGCCCGGTCCCCGGCGTTTGTGGAAAGCCGGAGAGCGGCCGGCAATCAGTTCTGATCACTGATACCTGATCCCTGTCCTCTGAATTCCAGAAAGGAGGTGATCCAGCCGCAGGTTCCCCTACGGCTACCTTGTTACGACTTCACCCCAGTCGCTGACCTTACCGTGGTCGGCTGGCTCCCCGGTCTTGCGACCGGGGTTGCTGCACCGCCTTCGGGTAAAGCCAACTCCCATGGTGTGACGGGCGGTGTGTACAAGGCCCGGGAACGTATTCACCGCGGCATGCTGATCCGCGATTACTAGCGATTCCGACTTCATGCTCTCGAGTTGCAGAGAGCAATCCGAACTGAGACGGCTTTTCGAGATTGGCGCACGGTCGCCCGCTTGCCGCCCTCTGTCACCGCCATTGTAGCACGTGTGTAGCCCAGCCCATAAGGGCCATGAGGACTTGACGTCATCCCCGCCTTCCTCCGGCTTGTCACCGGCAGTTTCTGCAGAGTGCCCGGCTTAACCCGCTGGCAACTGCAGATGGGGGTTGCGCTCGTTGCGGGACTTAACCCAACATCTCACGACACGAGCTGACGACAGCCATGCAGCACCTGTGTCCCGGCCGGCCGAACCGAAGGACGGGATCTCCCCCGCCCATACCGGGCATGTCAAGAGCTGGTAAGGTTCTTCGCGTTGCGTCGAATTAAACCACATGCTCCACCGCTTGTGCGGGCCCCCGTCAATTCCTTTGAGTTTTAACCTTGCGGCCGTACTCCCCAGGCGGTGTGCTTAAAGCGTTTGCGGCGACACCGAAGAGCTAGGCTCCCCAACGTCTAGCACACATCGTTTACAGCGTGGACTACCAGGGTATCTAATCCTGTTTGCTCCCCACGCTTTCGCGCCTCAGCGTCAGTCTCGGTCCAGAGCGCCGCCTTCGCCACCGGTGTTCTTCCCAATATCTACGAATTTCACCTCTACACTGGGAATTCCACGCTCCTCTCCCGAACTCCAGCCCCCCCGTTTCGCGCGCAATTCCCAGGTTGAGCCCGGGGCTTTCACACGCGACAAGGAGGGCCGCCTACGCGCCCTTTACGCCCAGTAAATCCGAACAACGCTCGCCCCCTTCGTATTACCGCGGCTGCTGGCACGAAGTTAGCCGGGGCTTCTTCTCCCGCTACCGTCATCATCGTCGCGGGCGAAAGAGCTTTACAACCCTAAGGCCTTCATCACTCACGCGGCATTGCTGGATCAGGCTTGCCCCCATTGTCCAATATTCCCCACTGCTGCCTCCCGTAGGAGTCTGGGCCGTGTCTCAGTCCCAGTGTGGCTGATCATCCTCTCAGACCAGCTACGGATCAAAGGCTTGGTGGGCCGTTACCCCGCCAACTACCTAATCCGACGCGGGCCCCTCCTGCTGCGATAAATCTTTCCCCCCGGGTTAAACCCGGGGGCGTATGCGGTATTAGCCGAAGTTTCCCTCGGTTATCCCCCACAACAGGGCAGGTTCCCACGCGCTACTCACCCGTGCGCCACTCTTGCCTGACCGAAGCCAGACAAGCGTTCGACTTGCATGTGTTAGGCATGCCGCCAGCGTTCGTTCTGAGCCAGGATCAAACTCTCAAGTTCATCCCAGGCCCATCCTCTCAGGACGGACCCAAATCAAGGGCCTCCAAACGTTCGCATCGATGCGAACAGATGGCGACCCCCAGCTTCACGCCGGTCGGCCGCCGTCCGCGCATCCCTTCCCTCTTCTCCACAATCTCAAACAACATCCCCCGTGACCCGCGCCACGGAGGGGCCGCGCTTATAAGCCCTCCCGAACACCCGCGTCAACACCCCTCGTGCGATGCCGACGACAAAAATTTACCTTGTATTTGTCCGTCTCAAACTGCCTCGGCACCATAGTACAGCATCACGGTGTGCTTGGCTTCGGCAAAAAACAGCCAGCGCTCGGCGACGAGCCCCAACCCCGCGCCGGCGACGGCGAGACCCGCCGCGACCACGCCGATTACCCCGCCGACCACCAGCGCGAGCAACGTCAGGAGCCCAGGGAGCGCGAAACCGGCGAGCCGCACGATGCCGCGCAGCCGGGCGCGGTGCTTGCGCGCGATCGCAAAACCCATCTCCTTCAACAAGTAGTTTTCCTCGGTGTGCGGCGGCTCGAGCATGCGCACCTTGCCGCGACTGCCGAGCAAGGTTGCGCTGGCCACCGTGCTGGGCGCCGAGTTCGTATCGATCGAGCGCCAATATGCTTCCTTCAGCCACCATGCGACAATCACCAGGATTGCCGTCGCGACCGCGACACCCGCGCGCGCGCGGCTCCCACAGCCGGACGAGAAAATCCAGGATAAGCAAGGCGCTCATCAGGCCGAGGGCAAAATAGTTCGGCACGACCCACGGGTTGTGCCATTGATGGATCGGCCTCAGCGAGGCGTAGATCATGCCGGTGCAATAGATAGTCGCGGCCGCGAGGGCTGCGGCGAGGATCCCGCAAAGACCCACCAGTCCCGACCTGACCCCGAAGAACACCCAGCCGATCCCAAATACCGCGGCCGGCAGGAACGTCAGGACCGAAGAGACCCCCTCGCGGGACAGCCAGGATGACCGCCATTGCGAGAAGGCGCGCCAGGCCCGTTCGGGCCGGCCGAGGTGAAACGCCGAAGAGGCGAGCCCGCCGGCGGCAAGCAGGACCGCGAGCGCGAGCGCGGCAAAGCCGAAACTCGCGCTGGATGGCACCAGAGCGAGCGGTCCGCCGAGCCCGAGCAGCAGAAACAGAGAAAAGCCGGCACCCGAAGCCGTAGTGAAGAACACAATCGACAGCGCGGGATGCATACGCTCGTCCTCGAACACCGCCCCGATCAGCGGGACAGGAGCCGATCCACCCAGCGCAGCAGGCGATCACCGGCGGGCGGGGCGGTAGGCGGCAGAGCAGCGCCGGCAGCCGGCGAGGCCGGCATCATGCGGGCCGCTCTCGGCGGCAGATATTTATTGACCGGCTTGTAGCCGAGTTCGGGCATCAGGTCACCGCCGGACCGGCGCGCGACCATTTCGGAGACCTCCGAGCCGGGATCGCCCAAATCGCCGAAATGGCGGGCATTGACCGGACAGACCATGACGCAGGCCGGCTTGCGATCCTCGGGCACGAGGTTCTCGTTGTAGATCCGGTCGATGCACAAGGTGCATTTCTTCATGACGCCTTCGTCGTCGTCGAACTCGCGGGCGCCGTAGGGGCATGCCCAGGAGCACAGCTTGCAGCCGATGCAGATCGACTCGTTGACCAGCACGATGCCGTCCTCGGCGCGCTTGTAGGAGGCGCCCGTCGGACACACGGTAACGCAGGCCGGCTCCTCGCAATGCAGACAGGATTTGGGGAAATGGATGGTTCGCGCACCCTCTCCCTCGCCTTCCTCGAAGGAATGGATGCGGTTGAACCACACTCCCCAGGCGCCGTCGCCATAGGCGTTGAAATCGGGCAGCGGCCCCATGTGGCCGCTGGCATTCCATTCCTTGCAAGCCGTGGCGCAGGCGTGACAGCCGACGCAGATATCGAGATCGATGACGAGCCCCAGCTTCTTCTGGCCCGGCCGCTGTTCGGGCAGAGAGGTCATTGCGCTGCTCCTCCACCGTCGGCTCCCGCGAAGTAGCGCAGTATTCCGGGGGGACGGCCGAGCGAGGCAGGGTGTCCGATCATCCCGAACGAGGGCGCGGCGATCTCTGCTTCTCCCTGCGCGACCCGGTCGATCCGCACCCGCAGATCATACCACGCGGCTTGGCCGGTAATCGGGTCGGCATTGGCGTAGGAATAGCCGCCGTCGGGCGGCAACAGCTCCGAGATCAGGTGGTTGAGCAGGAAGCCTTTGCGGAACTCGGGAGAATCGGCAGCGAGGTTCCATGCACCGCTGCGCTTGCCGATCGCGTTCCAGGTCCACACCGTGTCGGGATTGACCCCGTCCATCAGCTTGGTCGGGACGCGGATGCGGCCGTGATGGCTCGACAGCCAAACCCAGTCGTCCTCCGCGAGCCCGAGGGCGCGCCCGACCGCCCGGTTCACAAACAGCCGGTTGTTGCCGAGGATCTGGCGCAGCCAGGCGTTCTGCGAGTGCCAGGAATGGTACATCTGCATCGGCCGCTGGGTCAGCGCGTGCAGCGGGAAAGTGTTGCGGTCGATCCGGGATTCCTCGAACGGCATGTACCAGAACGGCAGCGGGTCGAAATAGGTCGCAATCCGCTCCCGGTGCGTCTGCGGCGGGACTACCTTGCCATGGCCCTGGGCGGCGAGGCGAAACCGCTGCAGCGGCTCGACATAGAGCTGCAGCACGATGGGCTCCGGCTTGTCGATCAATCCCATCGTGACCGCGGTTTCGAGGTAGGCCTTGTTGGCGTGCTTGAAATAGAGCTGGTCCTCCGGCAGCTCGTGCTTCCAGAAGCAGCCATTCGCGATATAGCGCTGGAGCTGGTGCGGGTTCGGCGCCCCCCGCCCCGCGTTCTCGCCCTCGGCGCCGCGCCAGCCGCCGAGCGGCCCGACACCCGGGCGCCGTTCGTGGTTGACGATGTAATCGGGGTAGCCGGCGGGGTAGCGCGGCGCGCCCTCTTGTGTCACGAAGCCGGGCAGCCCGAGGCGCGCGCCGATCTCGATCAGCACGTCCTGAAATGGGCGGACATCGCGGTCTGGCTTTAGGATCGGCTGGCGGATCGCATCGGCCGGCCCCTCGACCCCGCCGATCGGGCGGTCGAGCAGGGATATGCAGTCCCAGCGTTCGAGATAGGTCGTGTCGGGCAGCACGAGGTCGGCGTAAGCGACCAGTCTCGGAGTAATAGGCATCGGAATAGATGATGCGCGGGATGCGGTATTCGCCGGTTGCCGGGTCCTTGTCGGCCAGCATCCGCATTGTCTCGGCGCTGTTCATCGCCGAGTTCCAGGCCATGTTGGCCATATACATAAAGAGCGTATCGATCGGGTACGGGTCGCCCTTCCATGCATTGGTGATGACCATCTGCATCATGCCGTGCGCGGCGATCGGCGCGTCCCAGGAGAACGCCTTGTCGATGCGGAAGGGCCGCCCCTCGGCGTCGAGGAGCAGGTCTTCGGGCGACAGCGGGTAGCCGAGCGGGATCCCAGGGAGCGGTTTGCCGGGGGCGACCTGCTCCGGCCTGCCGGCAGGCTTCGGGCCAGGCGGGGCGGGCTTCGGATGCGGGGATTTGTACCGCCAGCCGCCCGGCACGTCGATCGTGCCGAGCAGCATCTGCAGCAAATGCAACGCGCGGCAGGTCTGGAACCCGTTCGAGTGGGCGGAGATCCCGCGCATTGCATGCAGCGAGACCGGCCGGCCCCGCATCGTCTCGTGACGCCGCCCCGCCCAGTCGGTCCACGGCACGGCGAGCTCGATTTCCTCTTCAAAGGCCGTACGAGCCATCTCGGCAGCCAGCCGGCGAATGGTCGCGGCCGGAATGCCGCAGGTCTCGGCGACGGCCTCCGGCGCGTAGCCAGGGTCGAGATAACGCTCGGCCACCAGCTGGAAGACCGGGACGGCGCGCCGGCCGTCGGGCAGCACCGCGTCCCCGACGAGACGGGCCGAAACTCCTGCCGCCATGCCGCTGGCGAGCGATCCCGACGGTTCGAGGACGAGCGGCTCGCCGGCCTCGTTGCGGGCGAAGAGCCCGTCATCCGCCGCACCCGGCGCCTGGATCACCAGCCAGCCGGCGTTGGTATAGCGGCCCAGATAATCGACATCGATCCGGTCGGCCTTCAGCAGTTCGTGGACCAGCGAGAGCACGAAGAGTCCGTCGGTGCCGGGCCTGATGCCGATCCATTCATCGGCAATCGCCGAATAACCGGTGCGCACCGGGTTTACCGAGACAAATTTTGCGCCGCGCCGGCGCAGACCCGACAGCGCGATCTTGATCGGGTTCGAAATCATGATCTTCGGCGACACCGAACATCATGAAGAACCGGGTGCGCGCCCAATCGGGCTCGCCGAACTCCCAGAAGCTGCCGCCCAGCGTGTACATTCCGGCGGCCGCCATATTCACCGAGCAGAAGCCGCCATGCGCGGCGAAGTTCGGCGTGCCGAATTGCGCCGCCCAATATCCGGTCAGCGATTGGCTCTGATCGCGCCCGGTGAAAAAGGCGAGCTTCTTCGGGTCCGTGGCGCGGACCGACGACAGCCACTCTACCGCCGTCGCGATCGCTTCCTCCCATTCGATCTCGCGGAACTCGCCGGAACCACGCTCGCCGACACGCTTGAGCGGCTTTTGAAGCTTCGCCGGCGAGGCCTGCTGCATGATCCCGGAGGCGCCCTTGCCGCAGATCACGCCGCGGTTGACGGGATGGTCCCGGTTGCCCTCGATGTAGCGGATCGCACCATCCTTGAGATGTACTTTGATCCCGCAGCGGCACGCGCACATGTAACAGGTCGTACACTTCACTTCGTCGGAGATCCGGGGCGAAGTGTCGATCACCTCGCGCGGCGAGAAATAGTCACGCAACCGGCGGGCGAGCGTCATGCTCCACCTCGCGACTCGATGGGCCGATCTATATTCATTCGGGTTTCCTCAACTCGTCCCGTCCTTCGGGATTCTCGCGCTTGCCGAGCACGCCGTCTTGATCGACCGGCAACCCGGCCTCGCGGTAGAAGCGCTTCGCCCCCGGGTGCAGCGGTATGGAAAGTCCGTCGAGCGCATCCTCCAGCCGGACCTGCTTGCCGAGCGGGTCGTGAGCCTCGAGGAGCCGCTGGGTCGCGTCGTTCCACAACGCCTTGGTGATGGCGTAGATCAGATCGTCGGGCGCGTCGGCGGACACGATCCACAGCGCGTCGAAGCCGATCGACGGTGTCTCCACGCTGATCCCCGGATAGGTTCCGGATGGGATCACCGAACGCCGGTAAGAGGTCGAGCTCTCCCGCATCTTCGCGAGCACGCCGTCTTCGACCGGGATCAGCCGTACCGGCGTCTCCGCCGCCAAATCGCGGATCGCCGGGACGGGCACCCCGCCGATTATAAAAAAGCCGTCGAGCGTGCCGTCCTTGACATTCGCAGCGGCCACCCCTGGGCGCAAATATTCGGCCATCATGTCCTTCTCGGTGAGCCCGGCGGCAGCCGAGTACGACGCGGGCATCGGCAAGCGTCCCCGACGCCGGCTGGCCCAACGAGATGTGCTTACCCCGAAGATCGGCGAGGGTTTGGATCGCGCTGTCGTCGCGGACCACCAGCTGAAGGCTTTCCGGGAACAGGCTCGCGATCGCGCGCAAGTTCTTCAGCGGTCCGGCGGCGGCGAAGATGCCGGTTCCCGCATAAGCCCAGCTGACGATGTCGGATTGGGCTATGCCGGACTTGATCTGCCCGGCGGCAATCATACGAAGGTTCTCGACCGAGCCCTGCGTCGCCTGTGTCACCGCAACCAGACCGGGAACTCCGCAATTGCCGCCGTGCTCGCAAGGCGGCGAGCCGGCCGGCTTCGAGATAGCGCTGGCGATCACCGCGCCGATCTCGAAGAAGGTCCCCGAGGTCGCCGCTGCTCCGATACGGAAGAATTGCCCTTCCTGCGCGCTCGGCGATACGCCCCCCAAGAGAAGACCGAGAACGAAAATAGCGGCCGCAACCGGACCGCACCACCAAACGCCGAACTTAGCGGACATCGTCTCACCGGCGAGACAGCAATTTCGGAAAACAACATGGATCACACCGGAATGCAACAGCGCTTCGCCCGCCCGAGAGCGCGTCTTGCTAAGCGGTCGGATCTGGTGCGCCAGCCATGGTGCCGCCGCGTGTGCCGGTCATGCTCTCGGCGACCACGGCGATGACGGCATCGCCATAACGTTCGAGCTTGCTGCGGCCCACGCCCGGAATCTCGGCCAATGCCGCCAGCGAAGCGGGGCGGCGCCGCGCCACTTCCGTCAGAGTAGAATCGTGAAAGATCACGTAAGGCGGAAGCTCCTGCCGCCGTGCCTCTTCGAGGCGCCAAGCGCGTAGTGCTTCCCACAGCAAGCGCGCCGCCGGATCGAGCTCCGCTGCACCGGTCCCCGACTTGCGATCGGTCCGAGCCACTCCGCCGTTCGCGTCCGCTGCCCTCGACCCGAAAGCGAACGGATCTGGAGCCGCGCAGGATCTCGGCAGATCCGGGCGCGAGCGAAAGACCCCCGTGGCCGGCAACATCCGGCAAAACCACGCCCTGAGCGACCAGCTGGCGATAAACCGAGAGCCATCCACGGCGATCCAGTTCGGTGCCGACGCCGAAGGTCTTCAGTCGGTTGTGCCCGAGCCTCTGGACGCGCTCGGTTTCAGCGCCAAGCAAGACATCGACGAGGTGATGCGCGCCGAAACGCTGTCCAGTGCGGTAAATTGCCGAAAGGGCCTTTTGCGCGGCAATCGTTCCGTCCCAGCTCGGGACCGGCGTCTGGCAATTGTCGCAATTGCCGCAGGGCGGGTGATCGGCTTCGCCGAAATAGCCGAGGAGGACCTGCCGCCGGCACGAGACTGTCTCGCAGTAGCCGATCAGCGCCTCGATCTTTTGCCGCTCGATCCGGCGCTGGCGATCGGTTGCCTCACCCGTTTCGAGCAGGCGAAACAGGCTCATTACATCGGCCATGCCGTAGGTCATCCAGGCATCCGCCGGCAGCCCGTCCCGTCCGGCGCGGCCCAGTCTCCTGGTAATAGGCTTCGAGGTTCTTCGGCACGTCGAGATGGGCGACGAAGCGGACATTCGGCTTGTCGATCCCCATGCCGAAGGCGATCGTCGCGGCGATGACGACCCCTTCCTCCCTGAGGAAGCGTTCCTGATGATGCTCGCGCACCGCCGGTTCGAGGCCGGCATGATAGGGCAGCGCATCACGCCCGCGCGCGCTTCAGCCACGTCGCGGTCTCCTCGGCAGAGCGTCGCGTGAAGCAGTAAACGATCCCGGCATCGGCCGGATGTTCCGTGGCGAGAAAACGCCACAACTGCTCCAGCGGGCTTTGCTTTGCGACGACGCGATAGAACAGGTTTGGCCGGTCATACCCGGCGGCAAAGATCCGCGCTCCGCCAGCCCCAGTTGAGCGATGATGTCGCGCCGCGTCGGGCCGTCCGCGGTCGCGGTCAGCGCCATGACCGGCACCCCTGGGAAGCGCTCTTTGAGGATCGAGAGCTGCTGGTACTCCTGGCGGAAATCGTGTCCCCATTGCGAGATGCAATGCGCCTCGTCGACGGCAAAAAGGGCGAGGCGAGTGTGCGACAACAGCTCCAGGCAGCGCGGCGTCATCAACCGCTCCGGCGAGACATAGAGCAGATCGAGGGCCGCGTCCCGAACGGCGCGCTCGATCTCGGCGGCCTCGCCGGGCGACAGCCGTGAATTGAGGGCCGCCGCGCGCACCCCCGCCTGGCGCAGCGCGTCGACCTGGTCCTTCATCAGCGCGATCAGCGGGGACACCACGACGCCGACGCCCGAACGCAGCAGCGCCGGGATCTGGTAACACACCGACTTGCCGCCGCCGGTCGGCATCAGCACGACGGCGTCGCCGCCGGCAATAACGTGCTCGATGATCGCGAGCTGCTGGCCGCGGAAGCTGTCGAACCCGAAAACCTCGCGGAGCACCCCCTCGGGGCTGCGTTCGCCTTGGCCGTTCACAGGCAAATCCGCTGCGCTGTATCTGCGGGGACCCGTCCGCGGCGAGATCGCCGGCATTACGCGGAACACTCTTTCATCAGCGAAATTCTACATCGGTTGCACCGATCCCGCAGCCACATCAAAGATACCCCTCAGGACAGGGGAGAAGGGGGCAGGTCGCAATACGACGCCCGCCGCATTTGCGGCAGATAGAGCCGCCGATACTTTCGTCCGGCAACGCGCAAATCCGGCACATTCTAACTCCGCTAAGTGTTAGTCGATTGCGGAGATGCCGGGCAATCCTGCTTGCCCTATTCATACCCGCGCTCTTGGGGGACTGAATTGTACCGAAAAAGGATGAGATCTTCGCCTTCGGATTGTGCATCCGATCCGGAAAGCGATAAGACGGCCGGCGCGCATATCGAGCGGACCCGGGGCCGCAACCGATCGTCCTAGCCGCGGCTATCACCGCCTGATCGCCTTGCCGCGCGAAGCGAGGTAAACGTGTTTATTCGTCGCCGCATTCGAGACGGAAAATGGCTGGTCTTGGCGGCGGGCGTCGTGGCCTTCGCCTTTGCTCTTGTGCGGTTCGGCGCTGTCACGCGCGGCAGCTCTGCGCAGAGACGAATTCGCCGGCAAGCGCCGAAGCGCCCAGTCTCGATGCCGCGACCCCTGATCCGATCCCCTTCACCGGCAATCCCGAGCTCAAGTCGCGGCTCGACGCGCCAGGCAAGCCGACGGTCGCCGGTGAACGGCTCCATGGTTGGCTGCTGCGCCGCTTCTATATCGCGCACGGATATCAAACGGTGTGGGACGGGCACCCGGACAGAAGCCAGCCGCCTGCTGCAGGACGCGGTGCTGCGCGCCGCCGACCACGGTCTCGACCCGGGTTTGTTCCACAGCAACGCGCTCGGCGAGCGCGGCCCGAACCTGTCGACAGTAGAACGGGATCTGCTGCTTTCCGACGCATTTCTTTCTTATGCCGATGCGCTGGCGCGAGGGGCAATGCCGATCGAAGAGCGGATGGACGACGAGGATCTGACACCCGAACCGGTCGACATCGTCGCGGTGATCGACGCCGCGATTGCCGCTCCCGATCCGGCAAAGGTGATCGAAGCCCTCGCCCCTGCTTCCGCCGAATACGAGACCATGCGCCGCGCCTACGCCGAATACCGGGCGAACGCCCTCGGCGCTCAGGGCGTACGGACCAAAACCGTGCGCACATCTCCGGAACGGCCGGCGGTGGCCGAGCAACGGGTGCGGCAGCTGGTTGTCAACCTCGAACGGCTGCGCTGGCTGCCGCGTCAAATCCCGCGGGACCGGGTTGTCGTCAATGCCGCCATCGCCCGCCTTCAGCTGTTCCGTGACGACCGGCCGGTATTCACCACCCGGGTCGTCGTCGGCGAGACCGACAAGCAGACGCCCGAGCTTGCAATCGACGATCAATGACGTCCTGTTTAACCCGCCCTGGAACATTCCGCGGTCGATCGCCCAAAAAGAAATCTTGCCGAAATTGGCTGCCGATCCCGGTTACTTGGCCAGCCACCACATGAGATTTCGCAGCAATGGGGCAATCCAGCAGGAGGCTGGGCCTTACAGCGCCTTGGGCCGGCTGAAATTCGAGATGGACGACCGCTATGACGTTTATCTGCACGATACTCCCACCAAGTCGCTGTTCCAGTCCGCTGCGCGCATGATGAGCCACGGCTGCGTTCGCGTCGAAAACCCGCGGACTCTCGCGGTAATGCTGCTCGGGCAGCCGATTGGAGGCGATCGACAAGGGGATCGCCGCCGGACACACCAATCGGCGAGCGTTGCCCGTCCCGATGCCGATTTTCATCATCTACCAGACTGCCTACGTCGAATCGGATGGCTCGATACAGTTCCGCGGCGATCCGTATGAGCGGGACGAGGAGATTTGGCGTTACCTCACACGGGCGCAACCGCGGCCGGTTGCTCAAGATTCTCCGGCCGGCCAGCGGAAAGGGTGATCTATCTGACAGTCCTTTTCAACCATTGCATAGTAACATGAGGACAAATCTCCAGCGATTTGGTTGATTTGAAACGATCGGGCTTGTTTGGGCAGTTTCGAGGTGCTATGGCGTCCCTCGGGGAAATTGGGGGGGTTGCCAGTGCCAGCATCTACTTTGCTGAGCCGGCGCCGACTGCTCGGCGCTGCGGCTGCGGTTACTACGGTTGGTCTCATCACACCGGCTCCGGCCATTTCTTATGCGCCGCGATCGATATCGCTTTACAACACCCATACCGGCGAATGGCTGCGGACCGTGTACTGGGCCGACGGCCACTACATTCGCGAGGCCGTCAGGGACATCAACTGGATCCTGCGGGATCACCACACCGACGAGATGCGCCCGATGGATGCCGGGGTTCTGGACGTCCTGGGGATGTTGCGCGAACAGCTCGATACGCCTGACCCCTTTCTGGTGGTCAGCGGCTACCGCTCGCCTGCCACCAACATGAAATTGTATCTGCAGCGGCGAGGGAGCGGCCAAACACAGCTATCACATCAAGGCCATGGCGGTCGATCTTCGCTCCGAGAGTCGAAGCTTGTCGCAGGTGCGCGAAGCGGCAATGAACCTGCAATGCGGCGGCGTCGGCTATTATCCGCGGTCGGGTTTTGTTCACGTCGATTGCGGACCGATCCGGCGATGGTGAAGTAGCGCTCTCTCCGGGACCCTCTCGGTGCGCGGATTGCGCGGACTGCGCAGCCTTTCAGAAATCGGACGTGGAACTCCCAGCCGCGCCCCAGGGTTGTACCTGCAGGAAGCAATTTTGCTGATGGGCTACCATGCTAGGCACAATTCTGCTGATAATTCTGATCATCCTGCTGATCGGCGCGTTGCCGACATGGCCATATAGCGGCGGGTGGGGCTATTACCCGAGTAGCGGGCTCGGTTTAGTGCTGATTATCATCATTGTTTTGTTCGCCCTCGGTCGAATATAGCGAGCGGCCGGAGCGGGGCTCGGCGGGATCAACCCGGTCGCGGCCCTCTCCGCAATACCTCGACGCGCAATGGCAGAGGCGCTCCGAGCCAAAGCGCAAATCCGCGTGTGATCTGCGACGCTGTCATCGGTAAGCGGGTGCACGAGAACATCGAGCCCCTCGCGGTTCAGCATCAGCCACGGCACCAGCCGGGGGAATTCTTCGACCCCGAAGGCCACCTGATACATCGCTACCGGATGAGGCCCGACCGGTTCGTCATGCCAGCTCCCGATCCGAGCCCGCGGGAAATTCTCGCCGATGGCGGCACGCAGCCGCTCCGCGATCGGCCGGGTCTCCGGCGCGTAATAAAGGTGCGCATGGTACCCCGAGATGATGCCGGGATCGGCGAATGCTTCAGCCAAGCTGACCTCCCTTGTTGGATCCAACCGGTCTCACACGGCGGCGTTGTTGCGCCGGAACCGAGCGCGCGCTGCATCAGGACGCAGTCGATCCAGCCGCCGAATTTGAACCCGACCGCGGGCAAAAGACCGGTTCGCGTAAAACCGAGCGTCTCGTGCAGCCGGATCGACGGCCACTGGTCGCTGCCGCCGATCACGGCAACCATCTGGCGATAGCCGAGTTCGCAGCAGCGTTCGACGAGGCTCGAGAGCAGGGCTCGGCCAATCCCGCGACCGACTTCAGCAGCGTCGACGTAAATCAAATCTTCGACGGTGAACCGATAGGCCGACCGCATGCCGATATCGTGAAGCGTAGCAGTATCCGACCACCCGTCCCGACTGCTCGGCCACCAGATAGGGCAGTTCGAGCGCAAGAATATCCCGGCGGCGTCGCGCAACCTCGTCCTCATCGGGCGGGATTTCCTCGAAGGAGGCGATGCCGTGAAGGACGTGATGCCGGTAGATGGCGGCGATTTCGCCGATATCGCCGTCGCGCGATGGGCGGATCGCGACATTCATGGCAGCATGGCATCAGCCCTGGATGACGCGCACCGGGTGGCCGTCGAGAAAAGCGACGATGTTCTCGACGATCTGCGGGTAGGAGCTGCGATAGTTCTCCTCGGTCACATAGCCGATATGCGGCGTCAAGATCACGTTCGGCGCGCGTTCGCAGTGGGTGGTCGATCTGCAACGGCTCCTTGTCATAGACGTCGAACCCGGCGTACGCCAGGCGCCCCTCCTTCAGCGCGGCGATAATCGCGTTGGTATCGCAGATCGGCCCGCGCGACGTGTTGACCAGGATCGCGCTGGGCTTCATCAGGCCGATCTCGCGGGCCCCGACAAGCCCGCGGCTGCGGGGACTCAGCACCAGATGCACCGAGAGCATATCGGAGCGGCGGAACAGCTCGTCCTTATCGACGCGCTCGACCCCCTGCGCCGCAGCCTTCTCGGCAGTCAGGTTCTGGCTCCAGGCGATGGCCTTCATGCCAAAGGCAAGCCCGACACGAGCGACCGCGCTGCCGAGCCGTCCGAGGCCCAGCAGGCCTAGCGTTTTGCCAGCGACGCGATGGCCGATCCGGGTCTGCCATCCGCCTTGCCGCATGAACTGATGATCCTCGG
Source organism: uncultured Alphaproteobacteria bacterium (assembly GCA_963730745.1). Taxonomy (GTDB): domain Bacteria; phylum Pseudomonadota; class Alphaproteobacteria; order ATCC43930; family CGMCC-115725; genus AP-15. The sequence goes on along the minus strand of CAVSTA010000028.1, from coordinate 152,871 downwards.
CGATACGCCGGGCGGCGCCGAGGATCAAGCCCCAGGCGAGTTCCGCGGTATCCTCGTTGCCGCCGCCGGGACCGCCGGTACCGCACACAGTGACGCCATGATCCCTCAATGCCGCCATGTCGAATGAGGCGTTGCGCATGCCGGTTGTGATCAGCAGTTTCATCTTCGGCAGTCGTTCGACGACGGATTTCTGAAACGGTGTACGCTCGCGCATCGCCGCGACGATCTCGGAATCGGCCAGCGCCCGCACCACCGCGTCCTCATCGGCGAAGGGGTGGCGCTCGACGGCGATTTCGACCGCTCGGCTTTTTACCGGCGTCCAGTCCGCCATGTTGAGGGCAACGCCTTGGTAATCATCGAGAATGCTGAGCCGCATCGCCGCCATTCTTCCTCCACTGCGCGTCTTACGCCATCGCCTTGGTAAGGTTTGAGTCGAGTTTGTCGAGAAACTGATTGTCGTCAGCCACGGGTGATCGGCGCGGATCAGGATCGCCAAATCGCGGGTCACGTCCCCGCTCTGGACAGTGCCGACGCAAACGCGTTCGAGGTTCTCGGCAAATCGGACGACATCGGGAGTGTTGTCGAACGTGCCGCGATAGCGCACCCCACGCGTCCAGGCGAAAATTGAGGCGATCGGGTATCATTGTCAGAGTGCCGGCTTCCCGTACGACGAAATCGGTCGCGGCATACTGGTCGCCATAGGCATGACGGCCGATTACGATGGGCTGTGTCCAATTCGTTACCAAGCGCGACACGTTGTTACAATAATCGGTTCACGAAAGACGGTTCCACCTGACGCCGCGTCAGAGAGCGGCGAGCGCAGCGTTCAGCGTCGCACTCGGCCGCATCGCCGCCGATGTCTTAGCCGGATCGGGCAGATAATAACCGCCAGTATCCACCGGCTTACCCTGCGCGGCGATCAGCTCGGCATTGATCCTGGCCTCGTTGGCCGCCAGCGCCTCCGCCAGCGGTTTGAAGCGGGCTGCCAGTGCCGGGCTTTTGTCCTGCGCGGCCAGCGCCTGTGCCCAATACAGCGCCAGGTAGAAATGGCTGCCGCGATTATCCAGTTCGCCAACCCTCCGCGCAGGCGAGCGGTTGTACTCGAGGATCTTGCCGTTGGCCTCATCGAGCGTCTCGGCCAGAACCTGCACGTCCTTGTTCCCGCTGGTCTGCGCCAGATGTTCCAGCGAAGCGCCTAGCGCCAGGAACTCGCCCAGCGAATCCCAGCGCAGATAGCCTTCGTGCTGGAACTGCTCCACATGCCTGGGCGCCGAACCGCCGGCCCCGGTCTCGAACAACCCGCCGCCCGCCAGCAGCGGAACGATCGACAGCATCTTGGCCGACGTGCCCAGCTCCATGATCGGGAAAAGATCGGTCAGGTAGTCGCGCAGCACATTGCCGGTGACGGAGATGGTGTCGAGCCCCTTGCGGATGCGGTCGAGCGAGAACTTCATTGCCTCGACCGGCGCCAGGATGCGGATGTCGAGACCCGATGTGTCCTCGTTCTTCAGGTATGTCTCGACCTTGGCGATCAACTGCGCGTCGTGCGCGCGTTTCGCGTCGAGCCAGAACACCGCCGGGGTGCTGGTCAGGCGCGCGCGGCGCACCCCAAGCTTGACCCAGTCCCGGATCGGCGCGTCCTTGGTCTGGCACATCCGGAAGATGTCACCGGTCTCGACCGGCTGTGACAGCAGAACCGTGCCGTCATCGGCGACCACGCGCACCGTTCCGCCCGTGGCGACCTCAAACGTCTTGTCGTGCGAGCCATACTCCTCGGCCTGCTGCGCCATCAACCCGACGTTCGGCACGGAGCCCATCGTCTTCGGGTCGAAGGCGCCATGCGCCTTGCAGTCCTCGATGACGGCCTGGAACAGCGTCGCGTAGCAACGATCGGGGATCGCGGCGATCACGTCGTGCAGCTTGCCGTCGGGGCCCCACATATGCCCGGACTTCGCGGATCATCGCCGGCATCGATGCATCGATGATCACGTCGCTCGGCACGTGCAGATTGGTGATTCCCCGGTCGGAATTGACCATGGCCAGGCCGGGCTGCTTTGCGTAGGCGGCCTGGATATCGGCCTTAATCGCCGCCTTTTCGGCCTCCGGCAATGTCTCGATCCGGGTCAGCATGTCGCCCACGCCGTTGTCGGGATCAACGCCCAGGCGCGCCAGCGTGGCGCCATGCTTCTCGAACACATCGGCGAAGAACACGGAAACGCAATGACCGAACATGATGGGATCAGAGATCTTCATCATGGTCGTCTTGACGTGCAGCGAGAATAGGACGCCGTCCTTCTTCGCGGCGTCGATCTGCGCGGCGAAGAAGGCGCGCAACGCCTTACGGTTCATCACCGCCGCGTCGATGATCTCGCCGGTCTGAAGCGGCGTCTTCGCCTTCAGCACCGTGACCGCGCCATCGCTGCCGACCAGCTCGATACGGGCATTGGTCGGCGCCGCAATGGTCGTCGCGACCTCCGAACCGTAGAAATCGCCGCCCGACATGTGCGCCACGCGCGTTTTCGAGTCCTTGGTCCAGGCGCCCATCCTATGCGGATTATTGCGCGCGTACTGCTTCACGGCGCCGGCGGCGCGGCGGTCGGAATTGCCCTCGCGCAGCACCGGATTGACGGCGCTGCCGAGCACCTTGCCGTAGCGGGCGCGGATTTCCTTATCCGCTGGCGTCGCGTCGCTGTCCGGATAGTCCGGCACGTCGTAACCCTTGCTCTGCAACTCCTTGATCGCAGCCTTCAGCTGCGGGATCGAGGCGGAGATGTTGGGCAGCTTGATGATGTTGGCCTCGGGGCGCATCGCAAGTTGGCCAAGTTCGGCGAGCTCGTCGTTAATCTTTTGCGCCGGCGTCAGTTTGTCGGGGAAGTTGGCGATGATGCGGCCGGTCAGCGAAATGTCCTTCAGCTTCACCTTCACGCCGGCCGCCCCGACGAAGGCTTGAACGATCGGCAGAAGGGAAAACGTAGCGAGCGCAGGTGCTTCATCAACCTTCGTCCAAACGATTTCGAGATCTGACATGCTTACACCTCCGCGCGCGGCTTTCGTTTCGGCTGAGTTGATCTATTTACGATTTTGGCCTGTCTTGTCTCATTGGACGTGAGGGCGTCGCGGCTCTCCATGCCGAGGTCGTAATATTCAGGTCGACTTCGACATACGGCTAGATCAGCTTGCTCCACATGATGCGGGCCATTTCGTCGCCGTCGACTCGCATGCGAGTTGACGCGCCGCGTCAACCGAGGGGCCGCAGCCAGGCGAAGATAAGGAGCGCTGCAGAGCGAGGCAAGCCGAAGCCGCCACGCGTCAGAGATTTCGCAAATCCATTTGCCGTGTCGGGCGCGGCGCCTCCGCGAGCACCGCCATCACCGCGGCGACGGTCGGGACAATCTGCAGCAGAGCGTGCGTCTGGGGTCGCGCAAATCCCTCGGCGACTATGTGGTCGAGGAGCGCGCGCAGCGGCGCCCAGTAGCCGCCGATATCGGCGAGCAGGATCGGCTTGTCGTGGAGCCCGAGCTGCTTCCAGCTGAGGATCTCGAACATTTCGTCGAGCGTGCCGATGCCGCCGGGCAAAACAGCAAATGCATCCGCTTTCTCCGCCATCAGACGTTTGCGCTCATGCATGCTCTCGACCACCACCAGTTCCGTCGCACCGGGATGCGCCAACTCGGCATCGCGCAAGCGCGATGGAATGATCCCGATCACTTCCCCGCCGCCGGCCAAAGCAGCATCGGCGAGAAGACCCATCAGCCCGACCCGCCCGCCGCCGTAAACCAGCCCGATCCCGGCCGCCGCCAGGCGAGCCCCGAGCTCGGTCGCCGCCTCCCGGTATTGCCGGTCGACCGCGCCGGACGAGCCGCAATAGACGCATAACCGCCGGATGTTCGACATCGCCCGTCAGGACCGGCTCGGGTGGTGAGGATTGCAAGCGCATCTGGCGAGGCATACACTGGCGTTCTGTTGCAATTCGACGATTTTTCGCGAGGAACTGTGCGGCACGGCTATCTCGTCGGCTCGGCTGTCGCGGTTCTGCTGGTTGGTGCCGCTGCTGTCCTGGTTCTTCCGCGCAGCGGTGCTCCTCCGGGCGGGAAACCCAATACTCAAGCGGCGCTGGCGCCCGGTGGCCCTGCGCCCGCCACGGGAGGACCGAGCCGAACCCGGTCTCGCGCCGCAGCCCGCGGCGCCCGTCCCGCCGAGCTTTGATGTCGTCAAAGTCGGTCCGACCGGAACCGCGGTCATTGCCGGACGCGCCGAGCCGGGAAGCAAAGTGACGGTCCGCGACGGCGACAAGGTCATCGGCGAGGTGACAGCCGATCGCCGCGGCGAATGGGTACTCGTCCCGGATCAGCCAATCGGCCCGCGGCGACCGGTTGCTCTCCCTCGAGGCGTCCGGCCCGAAGGACGGCGCGACGGTCAAATCGGACGAGACTGTGGCGTTGTCGATCAGTCCGCCCAAACCGGGCGGGAAGGAAGAGACGGCGCTCGCGGTTGTCTTGCCGCGGGACGGCAACGGAGCGGCTCGAGTGCTGCAGCGCCCCGACGGATCGTTGGCGAGCAGTCGAGGCACGCCTTCTGCCGACAAGCCGCCCGGTTTGTCGATGGATGCGCTGGAATACGATGATCAAGGCCGAGTAGTGCTGTCAGGCCGGGCGACGCCCGGATCTACCGTCGAAATCTATGCCGGCAACCAGCCGCTGGCGACCGCAACAGCCGACGCGGCCGGGGAATGGTCGGCAACGTCAACCCGAGTGGTCCGTCCGGGGCGCCTCGAGTTGCGTCTCGATCAGCTGGGAAAAGACGCTCGCGTCGTGCAGCGCATCGTCGTGCCTCTGGCGCAGGCGGCCGCCGTGGAGTTGACGCCGGGGCAGGCATATACCGTGCAGCCCGGCAATAATCTGTGGCAGATATCTCGCCGCGCCTACGGCGTCGGCACCCGCTATCTGATCATCTACTCGGCCAATCTCAGCCAGATCCGCGATCCCGAGCGCATTTACCCGGGCCAAGTTTTCAAGGCTGCCAAAATCCTGAGATTTCGATTTACCGGGCGCCGTCCTGGTGCAGTCTCGCCCAGGGCCGCTGGCGCGCCAGCTCGACAAATTTCGCCCGCTGTTCGAGGCGACAATTTTGCCAGAAATGCGAAGGTCGCCGTTCCCAGTTCTCGCCGGAAGGCGCGCCGCTGTTCCCCGGCTTGATCGAACAGCTGCATGACCTTCGCATCGTCCGCATCGGGTTTGGCGAGTTCGGACCAAGCATTTGCAACCAGCGGCTCGATCGCCTCGTGCATCGACTGCATCTCGCAAACGCACGGTTCGAGCATATTGCTCAAAGGCCGCCTTTTGCTGAGAGTCGAGTGCGAGCTGCGGCTCGATTTGCTGGAGCCGTTGTTCCGGGTTCATCGGGAGAGCGGGCCCCTGGACGCGGATCCACAGAGCGCCGGCAATAAAGCAGAGGTTGAGCGCCAGCGATAAGATCAATACCACCCAAAACAGATGCTGACGCGAGCCGGGACGTAATGCAACCGAGGCGACGCGTCACGTCCGCAGACCCTCGCCCAGATCGCGCAGCAAGCCGGTCCCCGGATCGAACAATTCGGGAAGCAGACCGGTGTCGCTCGGCTGCCGATGATCGCTGAGCGCAAGCGAGGTGTCGCTGCCCATCGCAAAGCCGAGCCAGCCGGCCAATGCGATGGCCGCCGCAAGGCTTCCCCACTGCGCAAAATTTTGGAGAAGGCGGCGGCCTGCCGAGGCGCGAGCGGGACTACCTTGCCACTTCCGGAGTCCGTGCCAGGCGATATCGCACTGGCTCGCGCGATGATCCGCTCGAGACCGGCGGACGTCGGCTCGGCAGCAGCAAGCGCGCGGGCCGCGCGCACGTCTGCCGCGGCCTCCGGATCTGCGGCGAGCAAAGCGGCGACGCGCTCCTGCTCCTCGATGTCGAGAAGCCCATCGGCATAGGCGGCAAGGTCGAGAAATCGCGCCGCCTCGTCCTCGTCGGCATCCATCGTGCGGCATCGCTGCCACAGACGGCGATCCTCCGCCGGGTTTGGCGCTTGTTCTGGTTCTTCGCTTTGCATCATGGCAACGTCTTCCTACCGTGTTTATGCGGCGGGCAGCTGGAGCATCCCCGCAACCGAGGCGTTCATTCGACTTCGGCCCGGAAATGGGCGCGCAGCTTGATCATCGCCTTGTGGTGGGCACTGCGGACGGTCTGCGGGTCGATCCCAAGGGCGAAGGCAACCTCGGAAACTTCCATGTCACGATCGTACAACATCGTTAAGATTTCCCGTTGGCGCGGCGACAGCAAGGCTTCGGGCAGTTTGAGCTTGCGTACCGGCTCGACCGGGTCGATCGCGAGGCGCCCCTCCGGCACCGCCTCGATCGGCACCGACACCGGCCGGTGGCGGCGCATCGCGTCCCGCGCAGTGCTGCGGGCGACGATCGTGATCCAGGTGGAGAGACCGGCGCGAGACGCGTCGTAGCTGCGCAGCAGCCGGAAATTGTCCTTACAGAGCCGCAGAAAGACGTCCTGCGTCAGATCTTCCACCTCGGCGGCCTCGCGCGCGACGCCGCGCACCGCGGCAACGACGAGGCCGGCGTAACGCCGCACAAACGCTTCCCAGGCTCCCCTGTCGCCGCGCAGAAGCCTGTCGAGATCGCCGTCTTGCGCCAATCAGGACGCCCCGCCGCCACTCGGCCCAGCCGCGCGGTCAAGCGAGCCCGGCAAAGAAGTCGTTCCCCTTGTCGTCGATCACGATGAAGGCAGGGAAATCGACCACTTCGATACGCCAGATCGCCTCCATCCCGAGTTCCGGATATTCCACGACCTCGACCTTGCGGATGCAATCCTGCGCGAGGCGGGCCGCCGACCCGCCGATCGAGCCGAGATAGAAGCCGCCATGCTTCTGGCACGCGGCGCGGACCTCGGCGCCGCGATTGCCTTTGGCGAGTGTGACGAAGCTGCCGCCGGCCGCCATGAACGCATCGACATAGCTGTCCATGCGTCCGGCGGTGGTCGGCCCGAACGAGCCCGAGGCGTATCCTTCCGGGGTCTTGGCCGGCCCCGCGTAATAGATCGGGTGGTTCTTGACATAATCGGGCAATCCTTCGCCGCGGTCGAGCCGCTCCTGCAGCTTGGCATGCGCGATGTCGCGGGCGACGATCAACGGGCCGGTCAGGCTCAGGCGCGTCTTGATCGGGTATTGCGAGAGCGTGCGGCGGATCTCGTCCATCGGCCGGCCGATATCGATCGGGATTACTTCGCCGCCCAGCCCGGCGTCGTCGATGTCGGGGAGAAATCGCGCCGGGTTGGTTTCGAGCTCTTCGAGAAACACCCCGTCCGCGGTGATCTTGCCGAGGATCTGGCGGTCCGCCGAGCACGAGACGCCGATCCCGATCGGCAGGCTCGCGCCATGGCGCGGCAGCCGGATCACCCGCACATCGTGGCAGAAATACTTGCCGCCGAACTGCGCGCCGATCCCGAGGCCGCGGGTCAATCCGAGCACTTCTTCCTCGAAACCGCGGTCGCGATAGGCCTGCCCGTAGCGGTTCCCTTGCGTCGGCAGCGCGTCGAGAAAGCGGCAGCTGGCGAGCTTGACCGTCTTCAAATTCATCTCGGCCGAGGTGCCGCCGATGACGATCGCCAGATGATAGGGCGGGCAGGCCGCCGTGCCGAGAGTGCGGAGTTTTTCGTCGAGGAATTTGACCAACGATTTCGGGTTCAGCACCGCCTTGGTCTGCTGATAAAGGAAGCTCTTGTTGGCGGAGCCGCCGCCCTTGGCGATGAACAGGAATTTGTATTGGTCGCCGGGCTCGGCGTAGAGGTCGATCTGGGCGGGCAGGTTGTCGCCGGTATTGACCTCCTCGTACATCGACAACGGCGCTACCTGGCTGTAGCGCAGATTGGTTTCGGTGTAGGTGCGGCAGATGCCGGCCGATAGCGCGGCCGCGTCGTCGCCCCCGGTCCAGACCTGCTGCCCCTTTTTGCCCATGACGATCGCGGTGCCGGTGTCCTGACACATCGGCAGGACCTTGCCGGCCGCGATATTGGCGTTCTTCAACAGATCGAAGGCGACGAATTTGTCGTTCGCCGACGCCTCCGGATCATCGAGGATCGCGCGCAGCTGAGCCAGATGACCCGGGCGCAGCAGGTGCTGACAATCGACGAAGGCCTCGCGGGCGAGGAGGGTCAACGCGGCGGGGTCGATCTTGACGACGCGCTGCCCCTCGAACATGCCGGTCGAGACGTGATCGCCGGTCAGCTTGCGGTATGGCGCATCGTCGGGCCCGAGTGGGAAGAGTTCGTGATAGGCGACATCGCTCATGCGTCGCTCCGCGCTACAATTTTGCGCAGAATCATCCTTTCCGCGCCCGCGTCAAGCGAGCCGCGCCGAGCAAGCCCGGGGGCTATCTAGCGCTTGCGGAACTTGTCGAGAGTGACGATTTCGGCCGCCGGCCGCGCCGGTTCTGCCGGCTCGGGCGGCGGGATCTGCGCGGGGAGAGCGGTCACCTCGGCCGGCGGCGCCGCGGGGACCTCGAATTGGAGCCCGAAATTGACCGAGGGATCGGCAAAGGTCGTCACCGCGGCGAACGGGATCCTCAGCCGCTCCGATCGGCTCTGAAAGCTGAGATTGACCGAAAAGGCGTCTTCGCCGACTTCGAGCGCCCGGAACTGGTGCTGCAGCACGATCGTCATCTCGTCGGGAAATTTGCCGAGCAGGTAGGTCGGGATGCCGACCCCCGGGGCATGAGTGCGAAAAGTGACGTAGAAGTGATGGTCGCCGGGCAACCCCTCGCGGGCCGTCCGCGCCAAGGCTTCGCGCATGACGCCGCGCAACGCGGTCTCGACCATTTTGGGGTAATCGAAGAGGTCCTGGGCCATTTCCGGCGGCTCATTTACTCCAAACGGAACGCATCGAGAGGTCGAGTGAGGGGCTTCTGTTGCCCGGTGCCCCTCGGACCGCGATTTGCTCTAGGCTTTTACCCCGCTAGGGGTTAGGCCGCGAGCGCCTCTTGTGCGAAGTTGTCGTTCGCAGCTAGATTATGACCCGATAACGGTGGTATCATGCCGGGCGACGGATCTTGCCTTTACCACGCGCGTCGAGCCTAGTTCGCCCCCGTAGATCGCCGGCCGAGGGCCGGCGGGAAATTGGTGGAGGCGCCGGGTACTGCCCCCGGGTCCGCAACGCTTATTTCACAAGCCGTGTATCGCCATAGTCGGTTGCCCGACGAGGCAGATATAAGCGCTCGGCGCGTCAACGCAATCGGTGGTGCGCCCCGGCTGAAGATCCCGCTCCCAACCTCCGCGGCTGTCTCCTTTTAAGGACCGATTGCGCTATTTCTGAGCTCTGGCCAGGGTTCTCTCACCAATGCTCCGGGCCAGCATCAGCAGATAACGATCGGGGTCCTGGACAAACACCTCCTCCTGACCGGACTCTCGGTCGCCTGTTTTGCGCCAAACTCGGCACGGACCGAGGTAGGTCGGCCAATTTCGGGCGACAAGATTACGGCCAAAATCGAGCTGATATCCCGAAAGTAAATCTGAAATATCGCACCTTGCCCGAGGGGAAGCTGCATGGGTCCTGTCTCGAACCGACCATGACGTTGGCAGAGCATGATCTGTTGGCCTTCCGGATGCTCCAGATAGACGAACTTTTCCTCTTCGCGCCTGTATGCGACCTCAAAGCCGATGATGTCTTTCCAGAAAACGAGGCTGACGTCCAGGTCAGTAACATGAAGCTCGGTTACGATTTTGGCCCAGCCAGTTTTTGGCGGGGCGTTCCGGTCGGTACTCATATCGACAATTTCCTCGCCGCGGTGAGGCGACTGTACCATCATCACTATGACCCGATGCCGAGCAATCACCAGCGCCTCCACGCCGGCGGGCCTTCATCGGCTCCCAACTGCCCCGGAGACTCAATTAAGTCACCACTCAATTCTACCGGTCACCGGCTCGCGTGGCCCCGAAAATTGCCGTATTCTCGTGGTACGGTATGAAAGAGTGCACTGGTCGATTTTATTTAAGGTATAGCCTTTTCTTAGTGGGAGCTATTTGCTGTTTTCCCGCTACTCGCTGTTTCTCACTGTTTTGCTGGCTGTTCTGGCTGTTATTTCGCCGCTGCAGTCGAGAGAAAGCGAGGATTTCCGCGGCGAATGTCGCCTCTCTGGCTGTTTTTTCACTGCATTTAACAGCGATAACAGCCAGCAGCATGGGGCGGAAGGCTAAGCGGCGAGGGCCTCGTCGAGGTCGCGGATCAGGTCTTCGGCGCTTTCGAGGCCGATCGACAGGCGGATCACGTCGGGGCCGGCGCCGGCGGCCTGGCGCTGCTCGTCGGTCAGCTGGCGGTGGGTCGTCGAGGCGGGGTGCAGGATCAGGCTGCGGGTGTCGCCGATATTGGCGAGGTGCGAGAACAGCTGGACGTTTTCGACGAGCTTGATTCCCGGCCTCGTAGCCGCCCTTGACGCCGAAGGTGAAGACCGCTCCGGCGCCTTTCGGCAGGTATTTCCGGGCGAGATCGTGGAACGGGCTCTCCTTCAGACCCGGCGTAGGAAACCCAGGCGACACGCGGGTGACCCGACAGGAACTCGGCGACCCGCAGGGCATTCGCGACATGGCGCTCCATGCGCAGATGCAGGGTTTCGATGCCGGTGATCGTCAAAAACGCGTTCATCGGCGACAAGGTCGGGCCGAAATCCCGCAAGGCCACCGCGCGCGCCTTGGTCGTGAACGCGAAATCGCCGAAATTCTCGTAGAATTTGAGCCCGTGATAGGCGGGCTCGGGCTCGGTCAAGGACGGAAAGCGGTCGCCCTGCGCCCAGTCGAAGCGGCCGGACTCGACGACGATGCCGCCGAGCGCATGGCCGTGGCCGCTCAGGAACTTGGTCGTCGAATGGCAGACGATGTCGGCGCCCCAGGCGAACGGCTCGCACAGATAGGGGGTCGCCAGGGTGTTGTCGACGATCAGCGGAATGCCCGCCTCGTGGGCGATCGCCGCCACCCGTTCGAGATCGACGACGATGCCGCCGGGATTGGCGAGGTTCTCGACAAAGATCGCCTTGGTGCGCGGGGTCAGCGCCTTGCGGAAATTCTCCGGGTCGGTCGGGTCGACAAAATGGCACTGCCAGCCGAGCTTTTTGAACGACAGCCCGAACTGGGTCAGCGAGCCGCCGTAGAGGTTGCGCGAGGCGATGAACTCGTCTCCCGCCTCCATCAACGTGAAGAAGATCAGGAACTGCGCGGCGTGCCCGGAGGCGGCGGCAACGGCGGCGCGGCCGCCTTCGAGGCTGGCGACCCGCTCTTCGAGGACGGCGACGGTCGGGTTGTTCAGACGCGAATAGATGTAGCCGAAATTGTGCAGGTTGAAGAGCGAGGCGGCGTGGTCGACATCGTCGAACACATACGAGGTGGTCTGGTAGATCGGCGTCGAGCGCGCGCCGGTCACCGGGTCGGGCGCCGCCCCGGCATGGATCGGCGCGGGTCTCGAAACCGTAGGTCATGTTGTGCGAGGGCGCGGGCCGCTCCTTGCCGCGTCGGGCGATCGGCGGCTCGCGGCGGCCGGTTGCGGATGATGCCGCTGTTGACCCCGCTCCACGACAGCTCGCCGCCGAGCCGGCCGAACTCGATCTTCGGGCAGCGGTTCATGACGACCTCGATCCCGGCCCTCTCCGCTGTCGCCGCCGCCGCGTCGTTGCGGATGCCGAGCTGCATCCACACTACCTTGGCGCCGATCGCGATCGCGTCCTCGACGATCGCCGGCGCATCGCGCGCAGGACGGAAGACATCGACCATGTCGACCGGCTCGGGGATGTCGCGCAACGAGGCGTAAGCCTGTTCGCCGAGCAGCATCTGGCCGGCGATGCCGGGGTTGACCGGGATCACCCGGTAGCCTTTGCCCTGCAGGTATTTCATCACGAAATAGCTCGGCCGGTTCCAGTTCGACGAGGCGCCGACCATCGCGATGGTCTTGACGCGCTGCAGGATCGCGCGGAGCTGCGCGTCGGAGTAAGGGATCGGGTCCAGATTGCTCATGGCTGTCTAGCAGTTGCGCGTGCTCGGCCGAGTCTCACCGACGCGCCGCGGTCTATTGCGACACAGGCGAGCCGTTTATCAGTTCCGGCCGGTATTCGAAATGCATCGTATCGTAGTGGGACCACTTGCCGCCCCATATGAAGCCGTGCCGCTCGAAGATGTCGATGATCTCGGCCGGTAGGGTGTTGGCCGATGCGGCGCGGGGCCAGAGCCAATATTCTGCATGGGCCGCATTGATGTCGATAGCTGCGCCCCAGGAATGCATGCTCGGTTCCCCGGTATCGGCAACGGTGCGGCAATTGTAAGTGCCTGAAGGCGGGTAGAGCGTAACGCTTCACGGGCGCCGGCAGCGCGTCCAGTTCCGCAGATACCTCGGCCACGCGCTCGGCAACGCCATTGACCGATGTCAGCCGGACCACATGGCCCCAGCTCTGCGGAAGCCAAACTACCGGCGCCAGCCGCGAGGTTACCTCTCCTTTCCAGCAATCCCCGTACATTTTGTCGAACAAGGCGCGGTTGCGGATTCGGCCGGGATCGCCTTGGGGAACGATCCCGGCAGCAGTGACTCCCGCCGGATAGGGCAGGCGCATTTGGTCGAGGATCGAACCGTGCCGCAGCATCTCCTCAAAGCTCTTGTTGGGCTGCCCGTCCGACAGCGGCATCCGCGTGCCGTCCCGCCAGATCAAGTAGGTTAAATCGTACCCGGCCAGCTGCTCGGGATAAGCCTGGACGAGGGCGTCAAGGCTGGCTCCCTCTGCCGCTCCGGCGATGCCGGAGATCAAAAGAGCCAGGACGGCAACGCCCCTCAGCCGGGCAGTTTCCAGCCGAGCCAGTCGCACACCGCGCGCCCCATGACGAGTTCGAGGTCGCGGCCCTTTAGCCACGGCATCTCCTCGGTGAACATCGTCACGCACTCTTTCCACGAGCACGGCATGCGGGTGATGTCCGTGCCCCAGAAGGTGCGCCGGGGCCCAAACGCCTCAACGATCTGCTGCGTGTATTTGTGGATGTTGCGATAGGGATAGGGCTGGCTCGAATTACCCGGCGCGCCGGTCGCCTTGACCGCGACATTGGGATATTTGGCGAGCGCCAGCAATGCCGGCTGATTGCCGTGCGCGGCGTCGTCCTTGCCGTCGCGGACCCGCGCGTAGTGATCGATGATCAGCTTCAGTCCCCTATGGCGCTCGGCGATCTGCCCCACCTGCGGCAGAAAGTTCGACGCCATCAGCGCGATCGGGATCCCGGCTTTCTCGGCCGCCGGCCATAGCCAGTCCATCGTCCCGTCGGTCATCCAATTGGCCTGATGCGGCTGCGTGAACGCATAGCGCAATCCGAGCATGCCCGGCCGGCTCTTCCAGGTGTCGATCAAGGACCGGTTTTCCGGCTTGTCGAGCGGGAAATTGCCGAGAATCCCAAAGCGGTTAGGATATTTGGCCGCGGCCTCCTCGGAGATCTTGCCCGAGTTGGGGTCCCACCCCGGCGGATGCAACAAGCAGGCACTGACGCCGGCCGCGTCCATGTCACGGATGCACTCCTCGGCGGTATAGGAATTGACTTGGCGATGCGCCTGATTTGTGGGTGGTCCGGCCGACCAGATGTGAACCTGCGCGTCGACAATCAGCATGGCGTTTCTCCTCCTTCAGTCTCTTGCCAGGCGCTCAGCGCTGCATGCCCTCGGCGCCGGCCGGCACGTCGTAAAAGGCCAGGGTCATCGACACGCTGGAGTAAAAGCCCATCAAGCAGATCACATCGGTGATGCCCTCGTGGCCGAGGGCCTCAACCGCGCGGTCGAACAACCCCTTCGACACCCAGCGCGAATTCGTCAAGCACTTCGCCATCTCGTAGATGACCTGCTCGCGCTTGTCATCGAACGAGGTCGGCAGCCCGGACAGCATCGCCTCGACCTTGTCGGCCGGCAGACCGGCCGCCTTGGCGGCGCGCTCATGCGCATTGGTCGGGTAGGCCGAATGCCATTTGCTGTTGATAATGACGACGGCGATCTCGCGCTCGCGCTCGCTCAATGAATAGCCGGTGCGGAAATAGGCGCCGAGCGGCCCCATCACCTTCACCAGCTTGGGATTGTGGACGTAGATCTTGTTCGGGCCCGGAAGGCGCCCCCGAGCCTCCATCAGCAAGCGGTAACCCTCTTGCTGCTCCGGCGTCATCTGGTCATAGGGGATCTCGGCGTAGCGGCCGAAGGTCGGCGTTTCGGGCATAAGGCAAGTCCTCCTTGTTGTTGGCGCCAAATGGCCGGGTCGAAACCCGGCCATTTGAACTCGGCCATAGAGCCGATGAGCTCGGCTACTTCTGGTCAGGCTGCAGCATCAGCCGCTCGACCCGGCCGCCCTCGATCAGATGCGTTTGCAGGATCTCGTCGAGATCTTCGGTGCTCTCGTAGCGGTACCACACACCCTCGGGGTAAATCACCATGTTCGGCCCTAACTCACAGCGGTCGAGGCAGCCCGCGGCATTGCACCGAATTTGCTCGACGCCGAGAGTCTTTGCCTTCTCGCGCATGTAACCGCGCAGCTTCTCAACACCGCCGGCCGACGCGGCGCGAGCGGTGCAACACCCGCGCGGGTGACCTTCCGGGCGCACATTCGTGCACATGAATATATGGCGCTTATAAAAAAGCGGCGGGTCCGCCGGCGCACTTGGCATTCGGGCTCTCCATGTTGTTGTAGTGGCGGAGCGAATGTCGCGAGCCGCCGTTCGGGAGTAAGGTGAGAAGCCTAGCGCGTCAAGCCCGGCCGCGGCAACGCTGCTATGAGATCACCGGGAGTCATGATGGACCGTAACCGCCTCGGCGAGGAAACGAGCCCCTACCTCCTGCAGCACAAGGACAACCCGGTTCATTGGCAGCCGTGGAGCGAGGAGACCCTCGCCGCCGCCAAAGCTGAGGACAAGCCGATCCTTCTGTCGATCGGCTATGCCGCCTGCCATTGGTGCCATGTGATGGCCCACGAGAGCTTTGAAAATCCGCAGATCGCCGGACGGATGAACGAGCTGTTCGTCAATATCAAAGTGGATCGCGAGGAGCGGCCGGACCTCGATGCAATCTACCAGCATGCGCTGGCATTGATGGGCGAACAGGGCGGCTGGCCGCTGACGATGTTCCTAACCCCCGACGGCGAGCCGTTCTGGGGCGGCACCTATTTCCCGCCGGAGCAGCGCTGGGGACGGCCCGGCTTCCCGCAGATTTTAGTGGCGATGAGCAACGCCTATGCGGAGAAGCGCGATGACGTTGCGAAGAACGTCGTCGCGCTGCGCGAGGCGCTGCAAAGGCTCGGGCGGCCGGAGCGGGGCGGCGCCATCGGCCGGGAGCGGCTCGACCAAGTCGCCGAACGCTTGCTGCGCGAGACCGACCAGCTGCATGGCGGGATCGGCACCGCACCAAAATTCCCACAGACCGGGGTCCTCGAACTCTTGTGGCGGGCCTGGAAGCGTACCGGCCAACCGCCCTATCGCGATGCGGTGGTGAAAGCCCTCGACGCGATGTGCCAGGGCGGCATCTACGATCATCTCGGCGGTGGGTTCGCGCGCTACTCGACTGATGCGCGCTGGCTCGTTCCGCATTTCGAGAAGATGCTCTATGACAACGCCGAACTCGTCGATGTGCTGACCTTGGTTTGGCAGGAGACGAAGAGCCCGCTTTATCGAGAGCGGGTCGACGAGACGCTGGGGTGGGTCAGGCGCGAGATGGTGACCGCGGAAGGCGGATTTGCGAGCAGCCTGGATGCCGACAGTGAGCATGAGGAGGGGAAATTTTATGTCTGGTCCGAAACCGAAATCGACCAGTTGCTCGGCGAACGTGCCAGCTTGTTCAAACGCTTCTACGACGTGACGCCGGAAGGGAATTGGGAAGAGAAGAATATTCTCAACCGGTCGAAGGCCCCCGAACATGCCGATGAGCAGACCGAGCGCGAGCTGGCGGCTTGCCGGACCCTCTTATTGCGGGCGCGCGAGCACCGGGTGCGGCCGGGGTGGGACGACAAGGTGCTTGCCGACTGGAACGGCCTGATGATTACGGCGATGGCCAATGCGGGGATCGTTTTCGAGCGTCCGGAGTGGATCGATATCGCTCGCTTTGCATTCGATTTCATCCGCCGAGAAATGACGAGCGACAATGGCCGTCTGCTGCACGGCTGGCGCGCCGGTCGTGCCCGGCATCCCGCGAGTGTCGACGATTATGCCGATCTCTGCTGCGCCGCGCTTGCGCTGCACGAAGCGACCGGCGACGAGGGGTTCCTATCGCAAGCCCGCAACTGGGTCGCTGTCCTCGATCGGCATTATTGGGACGAGGTCGAGGGTGGTTATTTCTTTGCGGCCAAGGACACCCAGGGACTGATCGCCCGCGCCAAAACCGCCGCCGATTCCGCTGTCCCTGCCGGCAACGGCACCCTGGTCGGGGTGCTGACCCGGCTCGCGATCCTGACCGGCGAAGAAGCCTATCGCCGCCGCGCCGAGGCGATCGTCGAGACCTTCTCCGGCGAAGTCGCGCGCAACTTCTTCCCGCTCGCGACATTGCTCAACAATGTCGAACTGCTCGAAAAACCGCTACAGATCGTCGTCGTCGGAGAGAATGACGATCCGTCATTCCAATCCCTGCTCCGCGCGGTCTACGGTGTTTCGTTGCCGAACCGGATCGTTCTCGGCATGCGGCCTGACGGCTCGCTCCCCCCGGGCCATCCCGCTACCGGCAAGGGCTTGGTCGACGGAAAACCGGCCGCCTATGTCTGCGAAGGGACCGGTGTGCTCGCTGCCCATCACTGACGCGCAGAGTTTGCTCGAAAGTCTCGCCCGAGTGCGCTAGCGTCCGGCTCTCTCCAAGAACTGAGGAGAAGGTCATGGCGCATGCGATTCGTTTCGAGAAATCCGGCGGCCCCGATGTCCTGTCGTGGCAGCAGGTCGAGGTCGGCAAGCCCGGTCAGGGCCAGGTCCGCCTCCGCCATACTGTGGTCGGCCTCAATTACATCGACACCTATCAGCGCAGCGGGCTTTATCCGATGCCGATGCCGAGCGGGCTCGGCTCGGAGGCGGCGGGTGTCATCGAAGAAGTCGGTACCGGCGTCTCCGGTCTGAAACCCGGCGATCGGGTAGCTTATTCCGGTGGACCGATCGGCGCCTATGCCGACGAGCGGGTGATGCCGGCCGACCGGCTTGTCCTGCTGCCCGACGGCATCACCGACCAGCAAGCCGCCGCGATGATGCTGAAGGGCATGACCGCCTGGTATCTCGTCCGCCGCACCCATCCGGTAAAGCGTGGCGAGACGATCCTGATCCATGCCGCAGCGGGCGGGGTCGGCCTCATCGTCTGCCAGTGGGCAAAGCATCTCGGCGCTACCGTCATCGGCACGGTTGGCGACGAGGAAAAGGCCGCGCTCGCCAGAAAAAACGGCTGCGACCACCCGATCCTCTACAGGAACGAGGATTTCGTCGCCAAAGTCAGCGAGCTGACCCAAGGCAAGAAACTGCCTGTCGTCTACGACTCGGTGGGCAAGGATACCTTCCATAAGTCTCTCGACTGCCTGGCGCCGCTCGGGCTGATGGTGTCGTTCGGCCAGTCTTCGGGGGCGCTCGGACCCGTCGACATCGGGATCCTCGCGGCCAAGGGCTCACTCTTCCTGACCCGGCCGACTTTGAACACCTACACGGCGAGCCGAGAAGATCTTCTGACGGCTGCGCGAGAGCTGTTCCAGGTGGTGCAGAGCGGGGCGGTGAAGTTGGCGATCAACCAAACCTACCCGCTACGCGAAGCTGCTCGCGCCCATCGCGATCTCGAAAGTCGTAAAACGACAGGATCGACGGTGCTTACGGTTTAGGCCGTCGCTCATCCTCACCCGCCCCAACATGCAGTAAAGCGGGTGAGGATCGCCCAACTCAAGTATTCATCGCGTCGAAGAACTCGGCGTTGCTCTTCGATTCCTTGAGCTTATTGATCAGAAACTCGAGCCCGTCGACGGTGCCCATCGGCGTCAAGACGCGGCGCAATACCCACATTTTCGACAGGACACCGCGATCGACCAGCAATTCCTCCTTGCGGGTGCCCGATTTGGTGATGTCGATCGATGGGAAGGTGCGCTTGTCGGCGACCTTGCGGTCGAGAATGATTTCCGAATTGCCGGTGCCTTTGAACTCTTCGAAGATCACCTCGTCCATCCGCGAGCCGGTGTCGATCAGCGCGGTCGCGATGATCGTCAGTGAGCCGCCTTCCTCGATGTTCCGGGCAGCGCCGAAAAACCGTTTCGGCCGCTGCAGCGCGTTGGCATCGACGCCGCCCGTCAGCACCTTCCCCGAAGAGGGAACGACGGTGTTGTAAGCGCGCGCGAGGCGGGTGATCGAATCGAGCAGGATTACCACATCCCGCTTGTGCTCGACGAGGCGCTTTGCCTTCTCGATCACCATCTCGGCGATCTGGACATGGCGTTGGGCGGGTTCGTCGAAGGTCGAGCTGATGACCTCGCCTCGCACCGAGCGGGCCATGTCGGTCACCTCCTCGGGCCGCTCGTCGATCAGCAGCACGATCAAGTAGACCTCGGGATGGTTGGCCATGATCGCGTGGGCGATGTTCTGCAGCATTACCGTCTTGCCGGCGCGCGGCGGCGACAC
Organism: uncultured Alphaproteobacteria bacterium; assembly: GCA_963730745.1. GTDB lineage: Bacteria > Pseudomonadota > Alphaproteobacteria > ATCC43930 > CGMCC-115725 > AP-15. The sequence continues at coordinate 134,235 of CAVSTA010000028.1, read as the reverse complement.
GATCAAGGCCCGCTGCCCTTTGCCGAGCGGCGTGATCAGGTCGATGACCCGCGTCGTCAGATCCTTGCGCGTCGGGTCGTCGAATTCCAGCCCGAGCTTCTCCTCGGGATAGAGCGGCGTCAGATTATCGAAGTTGATGCGCTGCCGCAGACGGTCGGGTTCGTCAAAGTTGATCGCGTTCACCTTGAGGAGCGCGAAATAGCGCTCGCCGTCGCGCGGTGAACGGATCTGGCCTTCGACCGTATCGCCGGTCCGCAGGCCAAAGCGCCGGACCTGGCTCGGGCTGACATAAATATCGTCCGGCCCGGGCAGGTAGTTGGCTTCGGGAGATCGCAGGAATCCGAAGCCGTCCGACAGCACTTCAAGCACGCCGTCACCGGAAATCGGCACGTCGTTTTCGGCCAGCTGCTTGAGAATGGCGAACAGCATGTCCTGCTTGCGCAGCGAGGACGCATTCTCGATTTCCAGCTCTTCGGCAAAAGCGAGGAGCTCTGCCGGGGTTTTACGCTTTAATTCCTGTAGATTCATGGGGTTCGTGTCGAGATGAGGATCAGGGCGCCTGTCGGGGCGGACTCCCGCTGAGAGAACGCTTCGAGCAGGGTCTTAGGTTCAGGCGAGGATGCGCAGGGACTAGCAGAAAGAACCGATTACCGGCTCGGCAATCCCTTTATCCCGCTTGAGATAAGCCGGTCAAATGCGATTACAAGATCTCTGCTCATCAGAGAACGCAGCGAAACCCAGGGCTAGAACGGCTTGACCACGACGAGCACAACGATCGCGATCAGCGCCAAGGTGGGCAGCTCGTTGACCAAGCGGAAAAATCGTGTCGAGTGGCGATTTTGGTCCGCCGAAAACTTGCCGCGCCAGCGGGCAAGCGCGAAATGAAACACGGTCAATGCCCCAACAAGAGCAAGTTTAGTCCAAATCCAACCCATCCGCCAGTCGACCACCCCCGGTATTCCTGCGAGCAAGAGCCCGAAGCCCCATGTGGCGAGCATTGCAGGTGTCATGATGCCGCGGAGCAGGCGGCGTTCCATGACCTTGAAGGTCTCCGAGAGGTCCGATTCGACCGGCGCCATCGAGTGATAGACATAAAGACGCGGCAAATAGAGTAAGCCGGCCATCCAGGCGACCATGCTCACGATATGGAATGACTTGATCCAGGGATAAGCTTCGGAAATCCACCCGATCAAGCGGCAAGTCCGGACATCGCGCAATCAGCAAGATCGGAAGGGCAGCCCCCGACCCGATCCTCGGTGCAAGCACGGCGGACGAGCGTGGCGAGCGATCGGATGAAACCCGGCTCGGTCCCGACTGTCGGAACCCGATGATACGCCAGCACGCCCGAGGCCACAGCCAGATCGCGGTAATCGAGGTCCAGCTCGACCAGGGTTTCGGAATGCTCGGAAACAAAAGAGATCGGCGCCACGACGAGGGGAACCCCATCCTCACCCGCGCGACGAATCTCGTCGTCGGTTGCCGGACCGATCCATTCCAGCGGCCCGACACGGCTCTGATAGCAGACCGTCCAATCGAGGCCCGGCTGGTTCAATGCGCGCGATCACGGCCGCGGCGGTTGTCTCGACCTGGTTTGGGTAAGGGTCACCAGCCTGGACGATCCTTTTCGGCAAGCCGTGGGCGGTGAGCAGCAGACGAGGCGGTTTTTCGTGACCGGCAGCCGCATCGAGCACCGGTCGGATCATGCCCGGCCACTGCTTCGACAAACCCCGGATCGGAGGGATAGCAGCACACGACCCGCGTTGGGCATTCAACTCCACAGCGGGTTGCCGCGGCGCGCCAAGCGGCGAGCGACGAAGCCGTCGTCGTCGTCGAGAATTGCGGATAGAGCGGCAGGCAAACGACTTCGTCCGCCGCCCAATCGGCGACCTCTCGCGCAGTCTGCTCGCTGGTGGGGTCCCAATAGCGCATTGCGACAAAACACCGGTGCTGCGGCCCCAAAACTGCTTCGAGCGCTCTTGCCTGCGCCTCGGTGTTGGCGAGCAGCGGCGACCCGCCGCCGAGCTTACGATAGATCTCCCGCGCTACCGGGCCTCGACGCCATGCGATGATGCGCGCCAGCGGCAGCCGAACGAGCGCAGGCAACCGCAGGATGGCGGGATCGCTGAACAGGTTGAACAGAAAGGGCTGCACCGCTTCCAACCGGTCCGGACCTCCAAGGTTCATCAGCACGACCGCGGTACGCGCCACGTCAGGCATCCATCGGTTCTGCCAGAAGGCGAGCGAGCGCCTGCACGTTTTCCGGCGGTGTTTCCGGCAGCACACCGTGGCCGAGATTGAAGATGTAAGGTCCCCGGCCGAGCATTTGGCGAAGTCCCCGCACCGCTTCTTCGAGAGCCGACCCGCCGGCAATGAGCAGGACAGGATCGAGATTGCCCTGAACCGTCCCATGCGGCTGCAGAGTTTGATGCGCATAGCCAGGCGGCACCGCGGTATCGATGCCGATCCCGTCGACGCCGGTGTCGCGAAGATAACGCTCATGCAGCATGCCGGCGCCGCGCGGAAAACCGATGACCGGATAATTGGCAAAACGATTTTTCAATGCTGCTGCAATGCGTCTGGTCGGCTCGATCACCCAGCGCACGAAAGCCGGTTCGGGCAGGATTCCGGCCCAGCTGTCGAACAGCTGCACGACCTCCACGCCAGCCTCGATTTGGCCGGTCAAGTACTCGATCGTGGCTTCGGCAAGCAAGTCGATCAGCGCGCCAAACCCCTGAGGGTCGCGATAAGCCCAGCTCTTGACCCGGCGGAAATCGCGGCTTCCGCCGCCTTCGACCATGTAGGTCGCTACCGTCCAGGGCGCACCGGCGAAACCGATCAATGTCGTCCGAGGATCCAGCGCGCTCTCTGACGCGCCGAGCCGTTTCGAACACCGGGATCGAGAGCCGAACCGACGCGGCTGGGGTCGAGCCTTGCAACCCCGGCGGGGTCCTCGATGCGCTCCAGTACCGGCCCCTCTCCCTCGTGGAAGGCAAGCTTCTGCCCGAGAGCGTAGGGCAGCATCAGAATGTCCGAGAACAGGATGGCGCCATCCATGCCGTATCGTCGGATCGGCTGCAGCGTCAGCTCGGCGGCGAGCTCCGGTGTCAGGCACAGCTCGACAAAGTCGTGTGCTCTGGCGCGAACCTCTCGGTACTCGGGCAAGTAGCGTCCAGCTTGCCGCATCAGCCACCACGGGGGCGACGAAAGCGCTTCGCCCGCCAGCGCGCGCAGCAGAGGTTTTGCTGGCCCGGTTCTGCATCGATGCGCCGCCCTCCTTCCCTCACAGTTAGTTATAGGTAAATAGTAGTGGATTGAGGATCCGTGTGGATACCGAGGATTGAATGTTGTCCTCGGACGCGTTACGGAGCTGCGAACCGCTCGAACGCCGACCGTGAGGGATGTGTATAAGATTGTGGCCTTACTTTGCGCCGTGGCAGAAGCTGGGGCTGTGGTTCGGAAAGAGAGTTGGGGATGTAACCACTACACGTCTGCCCTATGCCCGATTTACCCAGGCTGGGAAAAGTCGATTGCGCCTGTGGCACAACAGATGGCTCGCGCGGAGGCAAGCCGGGGAAAATCCGAAGATCGAGCGCCGTTCAACCCAGTTTTCCCACATTAGTCTGAAAATGACTCACACCGTGCCGGGATAATTCGGGCGAGGTCGCCGTGACCCGCTTTCATCTTCACCTCGTTTCCGATTCAACCGGAGAAACCGTGCATTCGGTGGCCCGGGCCTGCCTTGTGCAGTTCGACGATGCTCAGGCGGTCGAGCATGTCTGGAGCATGGTGCGCACCCGCAGCCAGATTGACCGGGTGGTAGCCGGAGTTGAAGCCAATCCCGGGGTTGTCCTGTTCACGATGGTCAACGACACGCTTCGCCAATTGCTGCAGGAGGGCTGCCGCCGGTTGCAGGTGCCGGCCATCCCGGTTCTCGATCCGGTCATCGGCGCACTGGCTTCCTACCTTCATCGGAAGAGCCGTGGGGTGCCGGGCAAACAGCATCTGCTCGACAGCGAGTATTTTGCGCGCATCGATGCGATTACCTTTGCCCTCAATCATGATGACGGCCAATCGAGTTGGGGTCTCAACGATGCCGATGTCTGTCTCGTCGGCGTGTCTCGTACCTCGAAGACGCCGACTTGTCTCTATCTCGCCAACCGGGGCATCAAGGCAGCCAATGTACCCTATGTACCGAGAGTGCCCGTTGCCGCCGGAGCTGACCACAGCCGAGCACCCGTTGATCGTCGGACTGACCAACGATCCCGAGCGGCTGATCCAGCTGCGCCGGAACCGGTTGGACCTGCTGCACCATGACGATGCGACCGAATATACGGATATCGAGGCGGTCCGAGCCGAGGTGCGTGAGGCGCGGCGGATTTTCGCTCAAATGCATTGGCCGGTGATCGATGTGACGCGCCGCTCGATCGAGGAGACAGCGGCGTCGGTGATGAAATTGCTTGCCCGCCGTCACGGTATGAATGACTGAGGATTTGGTCCTCGCTTCGGCCAGTACCGTGCGGGCGCCGTCTGCTCGCCGCCGCCGGCGTCGATTTCCGGATCGAGCCGGCTGAGTTTGACGAAGGTTTTTTCAAACAGGCCTGCCGGGCAGAGCGGCGCGATGCAGCCGACTGCGCGCTCGCTCTTGCCGAGGCGAAAGCACGCCAGGTTGCGGGTCGCTGTGGTCGAGCTGTTGTCATCGGCGCCGACCAGCTCCTGGTCTGCGGCGAGGTATGGTTCGACAAGCCCGCAGATTTCGCGCAGGCCCGTACCCAACTTCAGGCTCTGCGCGGCCGCACTCACGAGCTTGTTACGGCAGTCTGCGCGGTTCAGGACGGATCGCGACTATGGCATGCCGTAAGCAGCCCGCGACTGACCATGCGGCATTTCACCGATGCCTTCCTCGATGACTATATTCCCGCCGAGGGAGCCGACCTTCTCGGATCGGTTGGCGCCTACCGGCTCGAGGGCAGAGGGGTACAGCTATTTGAGCAAATCGAAGGAGATTATTTCGCGATCCTTGGGCTGCCACTGCTGGAGCTTCTCGGTTTTCTGCGAATGAACGGCATGATTCGGTCGTAAGCCGGGAAATTACCTTCGAGTGAGGAGCACTTTTGGCGTGAGGCATTGCCGATGAAAATCGCCGGAACGACCCGGCTGGCGGGTATCATGGGGTGGCCCGTCGCCCATTCCCGATCACCGTTGCTGCATGGTTTCTGGCTGGACGAGACCGGGACCGATGGCGCCTATGTCCCGTTGCCGGTGAGGCCGGAGCACATCGAGCAGGCACTGCGCGCGCTGCCGATTCTAGGCTTTCGCGGCTGCAATCTGACGATACCCCACAAACAGACGGCGCTCCATATCGCCGACCGGGTTGAACCCTCGGCGCGCCGCATCGGTGCAGTGAACACGATTATCGTCACGCCCGACGGCACCCTCGAAGCGCGCAACACCGACGTCTTCGGGTTTCGCGAGAACCTCCGAGAAGCGGCGCCGGATTGGAGGCCAGGCGGTCGGTCCGGCGGTAATCCTCGGGGCGGGCGGATCGGCGAGGGCGGTGGTGGCGGCGTTGACCGATGCCGGGGTCACCGAGATCCGGATCATCAACCGCACGCTCGCGCGCGCTGAGATCCTGGCGCGCGATCTCGAGACGTCGGCGACGCAAATCACAGTCCATCCCTGGAGCGAGGTGGGCAATGTCCAGCGGGATGCCGGGCTGCTCGTCAACACGACGAGCCTCGGCATGACCGGTGAACCACCGCTTGTTCTTGATCTGTCGTTGCCGCCTACGACCCCGGTCGTCGATATCGTATACGTGCCGCTCGAAACGGATCTGCTGAATGGCGCTCGGCGGCGGGGCAACCCCGTTGTCGATGGTCTCGGCATGTTGTTGCATCAGGGCCGACCCGGATTTGAAGCCTGGTTCGGCGCCGCGGCGCGGGTGACGGCGGAGCTGCGCGCGGCGATCGTCGCGACCCTGACGCCGCCGTGATTGTTCTCGGCCTTACCGGCTCGATTGGGATGGGCAAGAGCACCGCCGCGGCGATGCTGCGGCGCCTCGGAGTGCCGCTGTTCGATGCGGATCTGGTGGTCCACCGTTTGCTGGCGCCGTCCGGGGCTGCCGTTCCGGCCGTTGCTGCCGCGTTTCCTGGTTTCGAAACGGAGGCCGGCGGTATCGATCGGGCGCTGCTCGGGCAACGGGTTTTCACCGATCCCGCGGCGCTAAAGCGGCTCGAAGCAATTCTTCACCCGATGGTGGCTGCCGAGGAAAAGCGGTTTCTCGCTCGGTCACGTGCCCGGCGGGTACCGCTGGCCGTGCTCGACATACCCCTGCTATTCGAAACCGGTGGCGAGCGTCGCTGCGATTATGTGCTCGTCGTTTCGGCGCCCGCCCTCGTGCAGCGGCAGCGTGTCATGCGGCGGCCGGGGATGACAGAGATTCGCCTCGAAGCCATTCTGCGACAGCAGGTTCCGGATCATCGGAAGCGACAACGAGCGGATTTCGTGGTGCCGACCGGCGCGAGCCGCAACCTGACCTTGCGCCGTTTGAAGTCGATCGTCAGACTCCTCCGCAAAGGGAGAGACGGTAATTGCGCGAAATCGTGCTCGACACCGAAACGACCGGCCTAGATCCGGGCGAAGGCCATCGCATCGTCGAGGTCGCCTGCATCGAGCTTGTCCATCACGTCCCCACCGGCCGAAAATTTCATCGCTACGTCAATCCCGAACGCGACATGCCAGAAGAGGCTCTCGCGGTGCATGGCATCACCGCAGAGTTTCTAGCGAAGCAGGCGCCCTTTGCCGCGATCGCAGAGGAGTTGCTGGCCTTCATTGGTTCGGATCGGCTGGTGATTCACAACACCGAGTTCGACCTCTCGTTTCTGAACGCTGAACTGGCTCGCTTGGAACGAGATCCGATCGGCTGCGCCTTCGTCGATACTCTCAAGCTGGCGCGGGTGCGGTTTCCCGGAGCGCCCGCGAGCCTCGACGCCCTGTGCCGGCGTTTCGAGATCGACCTGTCGGAGCGCGTCGAGCACGGGGCCGAGATTGATTGCAGATTGCTCGCTGCGGTCTATCTCGAATTGCTCGGCGGCCGGCAACCCGGTCTCGATTTCGCAATGCCCGTCGACGAGGTGGCAATAGCGGAGAAAATCATCCGGCCGCCGCGTCCCCATTCGCCCTCGGCCGAGGAGCTGATCGCTCACCAGGCGATGCTGCGGAATGATCACCGAGCCCATCTGGCTCGTCGAGGGCTGAGCCTCACACCACCGGGTTGCCGGGTGGAGCGGCGATTTGGGCGTCAGTCTGCTGGCGGCGCAACAGCTCGGCAAAGTCGATCGGATTGATCATCAGAGGTGGAAAACCGCCGTCACGGGTCGCATTCGCGATGATTGCGCGGGCAAATGGAAAGACGATCCGCGGCGTCTCGACCAGAAGCAATGAAGCCAGCATCTCCTGCGGCGCGTTCTTTACCGTCACCACTGTCCCGTAAGCGAGTTCGACCAGGAAAACGGGTTCCTCCTGGATGCGAGCGGTCGCGTTAACTGTCAGGACGACTTCGAAAACCTCCGGCCCAAGGTTCTGTGCTTTGACATCAACGTTGATGTCGACCGAGGGCTGCGTCGTTTGCTGAATCAGGCTCTGCGGCGCACGCGGATTTTCGAATGACAAATCCTTGATGTATTGTGCGTTGACGATCAGCTGCTGCGGCCCATCGGGTATTGCCGGCGCCATGTCGCTTTGGCCGTTGCCTCTCGCCTCTTCCGCCATTGCCGCCTCCCCAAGACCGGAGCCCGCTGGCCTAACACGGATCGGGAACGCGCATCAACGGTCGGTCCCGGCCCGAGCCCGCGTCCGGCACAAAAAGTACCTCCGGGTCACAGTCGGGTCGGGTCGGATCAATTCGCAGCACGGTACCGTTCGGCACTTGCAGCCCGGTCAATGCGCGGATGAAGCCCCAGTGAGTGACCACTCCGATTTGCGACCATGGCTCACCGGCAATCCGTTGGCGGAAGCTCTGGGATCGATGCAAGATCATCTCCTCCGGTTCCTCCGCCTGGGGCCACCATGGATCAGGCAGATGATCGAATGTTAGATCCGGCCAGTAAGCACGAAGCTCGGCCAAGGGTGAGCCGATGTCGCAAATGAACGAGAAGCGTTCGGCAATCAACGGCTCGACCGAGATCGGCACGCTCAGATGCTCGGCTATGATCCCGGCAGTTTCGAGGGCGCGAGCATAAGGGCTCGTGATGAGCCGCCGCAGATTGAAAGACGGTAACAGGCCGGCCACGGCTTGTGCTTGGCGGCGTCCGTGATCGGTTAGATGGGGTCGCGGACGCCGGGATCCCGGCGGGTGACGGAGAACACCCGGTTGAACTCGGTTTGCCCATGGCGGATCAAAATCATCCGGATTTTCCTCAATTCCGGGGGGAGCCGAGGAAAGCCCGGGCTCTTCCGATCTGGAAGCGGCAGCGCGGAGGAGAAGCCGCGTATCCTCGCACTAACGCGCTTGCCGTGGTGCCACCCACGCCCCATGTAGTCAACATCCAGCCGAGGCCCGGAGCCCGGTATTCTCTACGGCGGCAGGGCGCGGAAGGGAGATGGGCGACTTTCAGCAATACTTCGATATTATCCTGTTCGCGATGGTTGCCGGTTTTTTGGTGCTGCGCCTGCGCAGTGTGCTTGGCCGGCGGACTGGAAACGAGCGTCGGCGCGAATTGTTTGTGCGGCGCACGCGGGCTGCGCCGGAAAAGGCTCCGAATTTGATCGAGCCCAGCCCGCGCGCCGTTGCTGCTGTGACAACCGCCCCGCCGGCCGATGTTGTCGCGGAAGGATTGAACCGGATCCATCGCGGCGACCCGAGCTTCGACGCCTCTCGATTCCTCGAGGGCGCACGCACTGCATTCGAGATGATCGTTACAGCGTTTGCGAATGGTGACAAGGCGGGGTTGCGGCCGTTGCTGAGTGATGAGGTCTTCCAGCAATTTGTCACAGCGATCGACGAGCGTGCCGCTGCCAAGGAGACGCTGGAGACGCGAATATTGCGCTTGGACAGCGCGGATATCGTAGAAGCCGAACTGTTGGGGCGCAACGCGCATGTGACGGTTAAGCTGACTTCGCAGCAAATTAACGTGACGCGCGCGATGGACGGCAGCATCGTCGACGGCGACCCGGAGCACCCGACCGAGAAGACCGATTACTGGACCTTTGCGCGCGATACCCGATCCGCCGATCCCAACTGGGTTCTCGTCGCCACGAGCAGCGGCTGAGCCTCGGGCGCGTCGCGCTAGCCGTGCCGCGCCGGCCGTCCTTCTCGGTATCTTTGCGATTGTCCTAACGCATGACAGCGGACCAAGGCGATTTAGCCTCGATCCGGTTGGCTTCGACCGGTTATCGGGCTGGATGCAGGATCACATCTCGGCGGCGGTTCCAGTTTTCCTGAAATCCTGTGCTCGGTTCTTGACCCGCGCAGATGCGGTTCCGCTCGATTTAGTTGCGATGAGCGTTGATTTTGGGCGGGTGCGAGACTGGCGGCCATTGTGTGAGGCGGCGCAGGCATTGCCGCCCGGGGACGATGGGGCTGCCCGGGAATTTTTCGAGAAGGGTTTCATTCCGTTTGCCGTAACGGACTACGGCAATGCGGAAGGCCTGTTCACCGGATATTACGAGATCGAGCTCAACGGCTCGCGGCAACGCCATGGCCGTTTTCAGACCCCGCTTTACCGCAAGCCCTCCGATCTCGGCCCCGAGCCTCCGACGCGCGCCGAAATCGAGGATGGGGCGCTCGCCGGGCGCGGGCTGGAACTCCTCTGGGTCGACGATCCGGTTGACGCATTTTTTCTGCAGATCCAGGGGTCGGGGCGCGTCCGGCTGAAGGGGGGAGGCGCCATCCGGGTCGGCTACGACGGGCAGAACGGCCGCCCCTACGTCCCGGTCGGGCGACTGCTGATCGAACGTGGCGTGATCCCGCGAGACAAGCTGACGATGGCGGCGATCAGGTCGTGGATGAAGCAGAATCCGGAAGCTGGAGCCGCCCTGCGTCGCGACAACCCGTCGTATGTCTTCTTCCGCGAGGTCAAAGGCGATGGACCAATCGGGGCTGAAGGGGCGGCGTTGAGCGCAGAGCGGAGCATTGCGGTCGATCGCGCATTCGTGGCTTTCGGTATCCCGGTCTGGCTCGAAGCGGATGAGCGGTTCGCCGCGGCGGATGGTGTGCATCGTCTGATGGTCGCCCAGGATACCGGGGGTGCGATCAAGGGCCCGGTGCGCGGCGATGTCTTCTGGGGCACCGGAAATTCGGCGGGCAGCCGTGCCGGCGTCATGAATGCCAGCGGCAGGTATTACCTGTTACTGCCGCGCGCAGTAGCTCGCCGTCTCGCTCCCGGCCGCTTGGCTCAGCCGGATTGATTTGTCCGCCGGATCGCGCCTAACTTTCGGTACGCTTGCTTTTCAGCCGATGACGGCGGGCCGAGTTGAATGCGTGTAGCGCTGTTCGTCACGTGTCTGGTCGATTTGTTCCGCCCGACAGTGGGCTTTGCGGCCGTCAAACTGCTCGAAGACGCGGGGTGTACGGTCGAGGTTCCGCGCAACCAGACCTGCTGCGGCCAACCCGCTTACAACTCCGGTGACCGAGCCGATGCCAAGGCAATTGCCTTGCAGGTATTCGATGCCTTTGCCGGCTATGACTATGTCGTCGCCCCCTCGGGGTCTTGTGCCGGGATGCTGCGGGTACACTACCCCGAGCTCTTCGCCGACGATTGGGAGAACCTGCCGCGCGCGCAGGAACTCGCCGAGCGGAGTTGGGAGCTCGTTTCCTTCCTTGTCGATGTTTGCGGAATGCAGGCGGTCGGCGCGAGCTGGCAGCGTCGGATCACCTACCACGACGCCTGCTCGGGTCTGCGCGAACTCGGGGTCAAGCTGCCAGCCGCGCCGGCTTCTCGCATCCGTTAGCGGTCTGAGCATCGAGGAATTGCCGGGGGCGGAAGTGTGCTGCGGATTTGGCGGCACTTTCTGCGTCAAATACCCGGAAATCTCCGACAAGATGGTGACCGAAAAGGCGGCCGACATCGCCGCAACCGGCGCGGAGGCGGTCTTGGCGGAGATCTCGGCTGTCTGCTCAACATGGCGGGCAAACTCTACCGGCAAGGCCGGCAGGTCGAAGTGCGCCATGTCGCCGAGGTTCTCGCCGGCATGACCGACAGAGTGCCGCCGATCGGCGCGCCGCGGTAACGCGGATGCTCGCGACCAGCCGAAATTTTGAGGCCGCAGCCCAGGCCGGCTTGGCAAACCACAATCTGCAGCGTGCGCTGGGTCTGGCACGAACCGGTTTTCCGCTGCGGCGCCGTCTGGCCGTCGAGCGGCTGCCGGAGTTCGAGGCGCTGCGCGAAACCGGCCGGGCGATCAAGGATCACACTCTCCAGCACCTCGACTTCTACCTCGAGCTGTACGAAAGCAAAGTCGAGGCTTCCGGCGGCAAAGTGCATTGGGCGCGCACTGCGGAGGAGGCATGCGCCGCGGTGCTGCAGATCTGCCGCTCGGCGGGCGCCAAGCTCGTCGCGAAGGGCAAGTCGATGGTCGCCGAGGAGGCGGGACTCAACGATTTCCTCGAGGCGAACGGCATTACCCCGGTCGAGACCGATCTAGGCGAATACATCATCCAGCTGCGGCACGAGCCGCCCAGCCATATCATCGCACCGGCGATCCATCTGGTTAAGGAACAGGTCGCCGAGACATTCCGGGCCGAGCATCGCTCGCTTGACCCGAACCGGCTGTTGGCCGAGCCGCGCCAGATGTGCGACGAGGCGCGTTCGGTGCTGCGCCCGCGTTTCCTCGCTGCCGATGTCGGTATCACCGGCGCCAACTTTCTCATCGCCGAGACCGGTTCGAGCATCATCGTGACCAATGAGGGCAACGGCGATCTGACGCAGACCCTGCCCCGGATCCATATCGTCATGACCAGTATCGAAAAGCTGGTCCCGACATTCGAGGATGCCGCGACGTTGCTGCGGCTGCTGGCACGCTCGGCAACGGGTCAGGAATTCTCGAGCTATACGACGATCTCGACCGGACCGCGCCGGGCGGGTGATCTCGACGGTCCCGATCAGTACCACGTGGTTTTGCTCGACAATGGCCGCAGCGCGATGATCGGCACGGAATTCCATGACATGCTGCGCTGCATCCGTTGCTCGGCATGCATGAACCACTGTCCGGTCTATGCAGCGGTCGGCGGCCATGCCTATGGCTGGGTCTATCCGGGGCCGATGGGCGCGGTATTGACGCCGAGCCTGATCGGCATCGAGGAAGCTGGACATCTGCCGAACGCCTCGACCTTTTGCGGGCGCTGCGAGAGCGTATGCCCGGTCAAGATCCCGTTGCCCAAGATGATGCGCCATTGGCGCGAGCGCGAATACGCCAAAAAGCTGAGCCCGCGCGCCTACCGCAGCGGCCTTGCGGCGTGGGCATGGGTGGCGCGCCGCCCGGCGCTCTATCACGCGCTTGCCGAGATAGCCAGCCGGGCGCTCGGCTGGGCCGGCGGCCGGCGCGGCCGGTTTCGCAGCTCTGCCGCTGGCCGCCGGCTGGACCGGGGTGCGCGATTTGCCGGCGCCGGAGGGCCGCAGCTTTCACAGCCTTTGGGCGCAGCGGCGGAAAGGCGGAGCTGCGGGGTGAGCGAGGCCCGCGAACGGATACTTGCGGCCGTTCGGAGCTCGCTCGGTCGCGGCCGGCTCGATCCTAAGGGGGAGGCGGAATTGCGCGCCCGCCTCGCAGCGCATCGTCGAAATCTGGTTCCCGCCCGGGCGACCGCGCTCGACGAGCGGGAACGGGTCGAGTTGTTCGCCGAGATGGCCGAGGAGGTGCAGTCGACGGTAACAAAGGTCAGCTCACTCGCGGCGGTGCCGGAGGCGGTCGCGCGCTATCTCGCCGCGGAGAACCTTCCGGCTGAGCTCGTCATGGCTCCCGACCCGAGCCTCGACGAGATCCCGTGGAACACATGGCCCTTGCTGCAGATCCGCCGCGGCCGGGCTGAGGCGGAGGACCGGGTCAGTGTCACCCCCTGTCATGCCGCAATTGCCGAGACCGGCACTTTGATGCTGATTTCCGGAGCGCAGACCCCGACGACGCTCAATTTTCTGCCGGAGACCCATATCGTGGTGGTCCGCCGCGACCAGGTAGTCGCGACCTACGAGGATGGCTGGGACCGCCTGCGAGCCGCCGCAAAGAGCGGAAGCGTTGCCGCGGGCCGTCAACTTCATCACCGGTCCGTCGCGCACGGCGGATATCGAGCAGCACATCGAACTTGGTGCGCACGGGCCGAGGCGTCTCCATATCGTTCTCGTCGAGGATGATCAGGCGGCGAGAAGTGAAGGGAACGAGTGATCTATGGCGAGAAGCGGTTCGCGACGTTCGGCCGTTGCGCGGCGCTAGGCCGGCCAATCCGGAAGGGTCGCCCCGCGAGGCGGACCCCGCTTCGGCGCGAGTTGAGCGAGGCCACACTACACCGCCTCATATGCCGCTGCCGCCGCTCGATCGGTTTGCCGGGATCGACCGCGCCAACGCCGAACGGCTAAAGCGCGGTCGGCACAGGATCGAGGCGCGCCTCGATCTTCACGGGATGACCCAAGCCGAGGCGCATGGGGCCCTCTCGGCCTTCATCGCCGCGTCGCGTGCCGCGGGACGTCGTTGCGTGCTCGTCATCACCGGGCGGGGACTCGGCCAGAGCGGGCCTGGCGTCCTCAAGAGTTCGGTTCCGCGCTGGCTGGAGGAGCCGGAGCTGCGGCGGCAAATCCTCGCGATCGCGCCGGCGCAGCCGCAGCACGGGGGCCCTGGGGCCACTTATCTGCTGCTGCGCCGCCGCTGAGGCAAAACGAGACGAATAGTCGCATATCGCGCGAAAATGGCAAGAATGCCGCGGCATTTCCCTTGCGGCGATCTATCGATACCGGCAAAAGACGACGCAGCTTCCACGTCACGAATTATCAATGGCCGACAACAGCGAGCTCCTGCCCTACGTCGACCGACTGAAAACGGCGCGCGTGTTGTGCATCGGCGATGTTATGCTCGATCACTACGTTTATGGCCAAGTCGAGCGAGTGTCGCCTGAAGCGCCGATCCCGGTGTTGTGGATCGAACGCGAAATGAAGACGTTGGGCGGCGCAGGAAACGTGTTGCGCAATCTGCGGGCGCTCGGGGCAGCCGCATCGTTCATCTCCGTTGTCGGCAACGACGAAGCCGGCCGCGAGATCGGGCGTCTGGTAGAAGCGCAGGACGGCGCGGAGGCGCATGTCCTCGTTCAGCCGCAACGCACGACCACGGTTAAGACGCGCTATATCGCGGGCAATCAGCAACTCCTGCGCGCCGACCGAGAAAGCGCCATCCCGCTCGATCCGTATATCCGCGAAGACATGTTGCGGCTGGCGCGAGAGCTTGTAGCTGACCATTCGGTCGTCGTCATTTCGGATTATGCCAAAGGGGTGCTGACCGAGGGGGTGGCGCTGGAGATCATCCGGGCAGCGCGCGAGGCCGGAGCCCGTGTCATCGTCGACCCGAAGGGCGGCGATCATATACGATATCGCGGCGCCGACCTGGTAAAGCCGAACCGGCGCGAACTGGCCCACGCGACGGGAATGCCCGTGGCAACCGACGACGAGATCATCGCCGCCTCCCGCTCACTGATCGAGCGTTGCGGGTTTAACGCGGTTCTCGCCTCGCTCGGCGCAGAAGGGTCGGTGCTGATTTCGGCCGATGGCGCGGCCCATATTCAACGCGCTGAAGTCCGTGAGGTCTTCGATGTTTCCGGCGCCGGCGATACTGTCGTGGCGGCAGTCGCCGCAGCACTCGCGGTCGGAGTCGGCTTCACCGATGCGGCGCGCCTCGGAAATGTCGCTGCCGGCATTGTCGTCGGCAAGATCGGCACCGCAGTGGTGTACGAGAGCGAGCTCACCGCCGCGCTCGATGGCCGGGATCTCCACGCCGCGGACAAGGTGGCGCCGCGCTCGCACGCGCTCGATTTGGTGGCGCGCTGGCGGCGCCACGGGCTCAAAATCGGCTTTACCAACGGTTGTTTCGACCTGCTGCACCCCGGGCATGTGGCATTGCTCGGGCAAGCCAAGGCGGCATGCGATCGGCTCGTCGTCGGGCTCAACAGTGATGCATCGACGGCGCGGCTCAAAGGGCCGCGGCGTCCGATCCAGAGCGAATCCGAGCGTGCGGCTGTGCTGGCCTCACTCGCGGCGGTGGACCTGATCGTCGTCTTCGAGGAGGATACGCCGATGGAGCTGATCCGCGACATCCGCCCGCAGCTTCTCGTCAAAGGCGACGACTATCGCCTCGATGAGGTCATCGGGGCCGACTTCGTCAAGCATGCGGGTGGCGAGGTGCTTCTCGCCAAAGTCGTGCCGGGTTACAGCACGACGGCAACGATCGCGCGCCTCGCCAGCTGAGAGGCACTAACGGTCAGACCCCTCCGCGCGAGCCATTCCCGTCAACCGTTCGGCGAGCTGGCCACGCTCCGGCGTTGCTGTCGACTCAGGACGTTCGGTGCTACCCTTATTGGTTCGGTAGCGATACCCCCGGGGCGATCACATTCCGCCCAATCGTCCCGCTTCGGGGTCGAGAAGACGGCGCAGCCGCGTCGCCGCGATGCGGGCAAAGCGCATCGTCAGGGCGCGGCGGCGGCCGGCATCGAGCCTCGTTGTGCTGCCGTCGCGAAGCACGTCCGCGGTGAACGAATCCGCCACCATCAAGCCACATTCATCCGGGATCAGCAGACGCGGAAAGTCGTTTGGCACGGCGAAGTAAAGGCGATCCGAGAAGTCACGGTAGGCGCTCCACTTGCGGTCGGCACGAAAATCGGCCACGGAGCTCTTGATCTCGACGATCACGAGGTCGCCCGTCCTGCCGAGAGCGAGAATATCGGCGCGCCGGCCATTGGCGAGCGGGAATTCCACCAGGCTCACATAACCGAGCTGCTCCAGGGTGCGGCAGACACCGCGCGACAGAAGGGCGGCGCCGGTCGGATCGACAACGGACGCAGGCATGACGCACCGACGATCATAAGGCGTATCATCAGACAGGGCGAGACCGACGGAGGTAATGATGGCGGTGGTGACCAAGCGGGGGTTCCTGCGTCAGGCCTGGAAGCTTGCCTGGCCGTATTGGAAATCGGAAGAGAAATGGTCGGCCATCGGGTTGCTCGTCGCCGTCGTCGTGCTCAACTTGATCACCGTAGGCCTTAACGTACGTTTCAATACCTGGTACAACGATTTCTATGATGCTCTTCAGCAATATAATTGGCAGCAGTTCTGGCGGCAATTGGTGATCTTTGGGATCATAGCCTTTTTATTCATCGTGGTCGCGGTCTACTCGCTTTATCTAAGGCAGATCCTGCACATCCGGTGGCGGCGCTGGCTGACCGATCGCTTTTTGCACAATTGGCTCGAAAACCAGTCTTATTATCGCCTCCAGCTGAACCAGGCGACGACCCCGGACAACCCGGATCAGCGCATCTCCGACGATCTCGACCGTTTTGCGACGTTAAGCTTGGGATTGTCGCTTGGGCTGTTGAGTTCCTTTGTTACCCTCGTCTCGTTTCTATCGATCCTGTGGACCCTGTCGGGTGCGCTGACGATACCACTGGGCGGCGGTGCCGCGATCCATGTCCCGGGCTACATGGTCTTTGCCGCGCTTATCTATGCCGTCGGCGGTACGGCGCTCACCCGCTGGATCGGTTATCCGTTGATTCAACTCAACTTTGATCAGCAGCGCTACGAGGCCGATTTTCGCTTCAGCATGGTCCGGCTCCGCGAGAACGCAGAGAACGTCGCTTTCTATAGTGGTGAAGCGCGCGAACTCGACACATTTCAGATCCGCTTCAAGCGGATCATAGGGAATTGGTGGGGAATTATCAGGCGTCGCAAGAAGCTGACCTGGTTCACCACCGGTTATAGTCAGCTCGCGATCATCTTCCCGCTCGTCGTGGCAGCTCCGCGTTATTTCGCAGAAAGCGATCCAGCTCGGCGGGCTGATGCAGATAGTCTCGGCCTTTGGCCAAGTGCAGGACTCGCTGTCTTTCATCATCAGCTCGTACACGGAAATCGCCGAATATCAGGCTGTGGTGCAGCGGCTCTTCGGGTTTCAGCAGAGACTGAACGAGATTATTGAGGACCGGGAAGCGCCCCAGCCAATCGAAATCGACCATCGCGGCGCGGGTGTCGAGGTCGACATGCTCGATCTCAACCTGCCGGATGGCCATTTGCTGCGGCCGAACATTTCGCTGGCGGCTGCCCCCGGAGAAGCGCTGCTGATCACCGGTGCTTCCGGGCTTGGCAAAAGCACCTTGCTGCGCGCCATCGCCGGTCTCTGGCCGTTTGGGCGAGGGCGCATCCGGGTAGGCGATGGGCGCTGCCTGTTTCTGCCCCAGCGGCCCTATCTGCCGCTCGGCACTCTGGCGGACGCTCTGGTCTATCCGCGGGCAGCCGCGGAACTGCCGCGCGACAGTCTTACCGACGCGCTGCGCGCCGTCGGCCTGCCCGACGTCGTCGACCGGCTCGACGAGGAGGCTAATTGGGCTCAGCGGCTCTCGATCGGCGAGCAGCAGCGGCTGGCCTTCGCCCGGGTGCTGCTGGCCCGTCCGGAGATCGTCTTTCTCGACGAGTCGACCTCGGCGCTCGACGAGGCGGCGGAGATATCGTTGTACCGGCTGTTGCGGGAAGCGGCGTGGCGGCCGACGATCGTCAGCGTCGGCCATCACGGCGACCTTGCGGCGTTTCCATGATGCGGTCGTCGATCTCGCGCGCAGCCCGGTCTCGCGGGCGGCCGTCGGCTAATCTGCCGCATCTGCCATCCTGCGGAGTGAAGGAGCCGAGCGATGATCGACAGCGAGCGCCAAGCGCGAGAGGCGGAGGACCCGCTGCGCTCTGTCCGGATAGGCAAGCGTGAGGGTCTCGAGGCGCTCGGGATCGATCCCTACCCCTACAGCTTCGAGCGGACGCATGAGGCGGTCCAGCTCGAGCGGCGCTACGCCGGACTCGCCGCGGGCGCCGAAACCGAAGATCGGGTGCGGGTCGCCGGCCGCATCAGGGCGATGCGCAACAGCGGCATGTTCATCGACCTGCACGATGCCTCGGGCAAGATCCAGATTTTTTGCCACAAGGATTTGCTCGGTTCCGAAGCGCTCGAATTGGTGCGGCTGCTCGACATCGGTGATCTGATCGGCGTCGAAGGCTTGGTTCGGCGGACACCGCGCGGCGAGCTCACGGTCAACGCGACCGGGGTTACCGTTCTTGCGAAGGCGCTGCGCCCTCTCCCCGAGAAATATCACGGCTTGGCCGATGTCGAGCTGCGCTATCGCCAGCGCTATCTCGACCTGATCGTAAACCCGCAGAGCCGCGACACGCTGCTCCGGCGCAGCCGGGTCGTCGCGGCGATCCGCGGCCATCTCTTGGAGCGCGGCTACGTCGAAGTCGAGACGCCGATGCTTCACACGATCCCGGGGGGCGCTTCGGCGAAGCCGTTCGTGACGCATCACAACGCGCTCGACATCGACCTCTATCTGCGGATTGCGCCCGAGCTGCATCTGAAGCGCCTGTTGGTCGGCGGCCTTGCCGACAAATTGTTCGAGATCAACCGCTGCTTCCGCAACGAGGGCCTCTCGCCCCGGCACAATCCGGAATTCACCACGCTCGAGCTCTACGAGGCCTATGTCGATTACACCGCGATGATGAAGCTGACCGAGGAGCTCGTCACCATCGCGGCCGAGACGGTGCTCGGGACATTGCGGATCGAGTATGGCGGGACCGAGTTAGATCTATCGGCGCCGTGGCCGCGGCGCAGCATGGCCGAACTCGTTCAAACCGCGACCGGGGTCGATTTCCTCGCGCTCGACAGCGCCGAGGCGGCTCGCGAAGCGTCGGCGCGCGTCGGCGCGGCGCTGAGCGGCAGTGAGAATTGGGGACAGGCTCTCGAGGCGGCCTTTGCCGCGCGGGTCGAGGACACCCTGATCCAGCCGATCCACGTCACCGGATTTCCCCGCGACATCTCACCCCTGGCCAAGGCCGACCGCAACGACCCGCGTCTCGTTGAGCGGTTCGAGACCTACATCTACGGTTGGGAGATCGCGAACGCTTTCTCCGAGCTCAATGATCCGCAGGACCAGCGCGAGCGGTTCGAGGCGCAAATGCGGGCGCGCGCGGCGGGTGACGAGGAGGCGCAGCTCCTCGACGAGGACTACGTGACCGCGCTCGAATACGGGCTGCCGCCCTGCGGCGGTCTCGGCATCGGCATCGACCGGCTGGTCATGCTGCTGACCGACAGCCCATCGATCCGCGACGTCATCGCTTTCCCGACCCTGCGGCCGCGCTGACCAGTGCCCCGGCGGTGAGAATTGGAGGCAGCGGATCGTTATCGATGTACAACGGACGATCGGTTATTGGAGTGTCCCATGAGGGAGAACAAGAATTCGGCAGCGTGCTGGTTGATGGGCCTAGCACAGGGCGTGTTGCTCGTCGCGACGGCAGGCTGCGCCCAGCAGGCGGTGACAGGGACGGTCAGCATTCCGCCGATCCCGGCGGGGGAGGCCCGGATCTGGTTCTATCGCGATTACGAGCCCTATGCCGGCAAGGGTCTTCCGGCGATCGCCGCCAATGGGGGATATGTCGGGGCGGCCGAATTGGGTGGCGCGTTCTATCGCGATGTTCCCCCTGGACATTACTTCGTGACCGTGCAGACCGTCGGCATAGACACCAATCAAACGGCCAATTTCGAGCTCGCTGCGGGACACGAGGCTTATGTAAAAATCGTCTCGCTGCCGAGTTGGGACACGGGCGGGGACAAGAACCAATGGGAGCGGCCGACGTTTTACGCCTGGCTGATCCCAAACCAAGTCGCACAAGCCGACGTCGCGCATCTCTCTTTTTACGGTGGCAGCCGCATGATGCTCAGAAGTTTTCCAGGCTCAATACCTCGCTGTCGTAGTCGTACGCGAAGATCTCGGCGTGCCGGCCCCAGTTGATTACGGTGTCGAGCACCCGCTCCGCCTCTTCCTCGGACAAGTGATCCTCGAGCTCGCGCAAGAACCGCGCCGCCGGCGCGCGATGGCCGGGCCGCTCGTCGAGGACGCGCCGGATGTGGGCAGCCAGCGGCACATGCTTTAAGAGCGCTTCGGCAAAGATCTGCTTGCGGGCTAGCATGTCCGCCTCGGCATACGCCCGGCCGAGCGGCGTCAGCTCGATGTCGCCGCCGCTGACATGGGCAAAGCCGAACAGCTGCAATGTCTCGATCAGCGGGAACAGCTCGTCCATGACGAGGTTTTCCTCGTCGGCGAGATGGGGCAGATCGGCGCGGCCATGATAGGGCGCCTCCGTCAGATTCTCGATCAGCCCCGAGAGCTGCTGGACCGACGCATCGGGCAGGCGAAAGCCGATCCCGATCGGTTCGGCTTTTGCCCCGCGCCGCCCGTCGCGCCCGGGCTCGGTCGTCAAGAGGGTATAGACCTGGTCGACGATCTGGCGAAAACCGGCACTCTCCGAGGAGCGCGGGCGCGGCAGCGAGATCGGGATTTGCGCGCGGATGCGGCCGGGATCGCTGCTGAAGATCAGGATGCGATCGGCGATTTCGACCGCCTCCTCGATGTTGTGCGAAACGATGACCATCCCCTTGGTCGGGATGCGGTGGGCGTCCCACAAATCGAGGAGATCGCCGCGCAGAGTTTCCGCGGTCAGGACGTCGAGCGACGAGAACGGCTCGTCCAGCAGCAGGATATCGGGATCGACGACGAGCGCGCGGGCAAAGCCGACGCGCTGGCGCATGCCGCCGGACAGCTCCTTCGGATACGCATTCTCGAACCCGTCGAGCCCGATCAGATCGATCGCACTGACCGCCCGCCGCCGCCGCTCGGCCCCGGAAATGCCGAGGGCCTCCAGCCCGAGCTCGACATTGCCGAGCACGGTCAGCCACGGAAATAGCGCATAGCTCTGGAACACCATCGCAGATGCCGTGAACCGGCTGCGATGACGGGGATGCCGCGATATTCGACAACGCCCTCGCTGGGCGGCACGAGACCCGCAAGGATACGCAAAAAGGTCGACTTTCCGGATCCCGATTTGCCGAGGATCGCCACGATCTCGCCGTCGCGCAGGGTGAAGTCGATATGGTCGAGCACGAGCCGCCCGTGGTGATCGGGGGTTTGATAGGTCTTTGAGACCGCTTCGGTGCGCAGCAGCGGGCCGTTCATCGAGAGCTTCCGGGCGGGAGAACGTCAATCGAGGCGCAAGCGTTCGGCGGCGAGATCATAGAGCCGGCGCCAGAGCAGCCGGTTGAAGGCGAGAACATAAAGGCAGAGGACGCCGATGCCGAGCGCAATACGGGCGCTGTCGCCATCAGCGGTCGTGCGCGCGATATAGGCGCCGATCCCGGTGGCGGTCAGCGTCGTGTCGCCCCATTGGACGACCTCGGACACGATGCTCGCATTCCACGAACCGCCGGCCGCAGTGACGGCGCCGGTCACATAGGCCGGAAAAATCGCCGGCAGGATCACCCGCCGCCACCACAACCAACGTCTGACGCCGAGATTTTGTGCAGCGCGTTGCAGCTCCTGCGGCAGGGCAGTGGTGCCGACAATGACGTTGAACAGGATGTACCACTGTGTTCCGAGGATCATCAGCGGGCTGAGCCAGATCTCCGGGTTCAGCTTGAAATCGCAGGATCAGCACCACCGCCACCGGAAAGAACAGATTTGCCGGAAAAGCGGCGAGAAACTGCACGATAGGCTGAATGCGGTCGGCCAAGTGCGGGCGCAGCCCGATCGCCACCCCGATCGGAACCCAGATCAGAGAGGCCACGCCGATCAGGACCAGCACCCGCGCGGCAGTTAGCCAGACCAAGAACAAAAACCCATCCGATCTCGCCGAGGTCAACGGTCTGACGGATAAAGGTGATGATCCATACGGCCGCTGCCGCCGCCAGTCCCCAACAGAGCGATGTCGAACAAGCAGTCGAACTCGGGCCGCCGCCTTCGCTCGACCGACGGCCGGCGCCGCCGGGCCAGGCCGGCCAGAGCATCGTCGATGATGCGGTTGATTTCGAGCACTCCCGCCTGGACCAGATCGAACAGGCGGGCGCGCTGCAGCACGATAAAAAACCACGGCCGAACATTGTCCTCGTCGGCCGAGGGATCGGCCTGGAACTTGCGCGACCAGGCGAGGAGCGGGCGAAACAACAGCTGATCGTACAACAGAATGACGACGAACATGACCAGTACCGCGTAGCCGATTGCGGCGAGGTCGCGCTGATTGATCGCGGTCGCGATATAGGAGCCGATGCCGGGGAGCATGATCGTCTGGCCGGCGACGGTGATGGCTTCCGAGGCGACGACAAAAAACCAGCCGCCCGAGACCGACATCATCATGTTCCAGACGAGCGACGGGATGGCGTGCGGCACTTCGAGGCGCCAGAACCGCTTCCAGGGCGACAAATGGTACATCCGAGCCGCCTCGATCAGCTCGGCCGGCACGGTGCGCAGCGACTGGTAGACGCTGAAAGTCATGTTCCAGGCTTGCGAGGTGAAGATCGCGAAGATCGCCGCGCATTCGACGCCGAGCAGCCGGCCCGGGAAAAGGGCGATGAAGCCGGTCACGGTGATCGACAGAAAGCCGAGGATCGGCACCGATTGCAGGATGTCGAGGATCGGGATCAGGATCTTTTCGCCCTGTCGGCTCTTCGCCGCGACCGCCGCATAGACGAGGCTGAAGACGAGCGAGGCGACGAGCGCGCAGACCATGCGCAGCACCGTGCGAAGCGCGTATTCCGGCAGCTGCCAGGGGTCGAGGCTGATCGGCAGAACCTCGCCGACGTGATAGCGCGCGCTCATCGCCATGCCGCCCCAAGCGACGAGCGCAATCGCCCCGAGCACGATCGGCAGCGCGACGAGATCCCAAAAATTGGGGCGCAGCCGGGACGGCCAGGCAATCAGGGGCAGGCCCCAGCGCTGTTCCATGCTCCCTCTTGCCGATGGTCGCCGTCGCGGCGGCGGCGCCTACCAGTACCCCAAGCCCGGCGGGCTGGCTAAACCTAAATTCGTGGAAGCGGCGAGGTCGCTTGCCGCAAATTGGCTGCGATTCTTGCTTCGGGCCGCCGAACTCCTGACAATGAGCCTCGTTACCACTGTGACAGGGGTTCGGCCGTGGATATCGGCGAGAGGCGCCAAGCAAACATCCTGGTATTGGCGCCGGTCGGACGCATCGACAATCTCACGAGCACCGAGTTTCAGGCGCGGCTGCTCGCCGCCGTCAGCTCCAGCTCTGCGGACGTCGTCGTTGACTTTTCCGGGGTCGAATACATCTCGAGCGCCGGTCTGCGGGCGCTGATGGCCGCCACGCGGCTGAAGCCGAAGGAGCGCCGGCTTGCCGTTGCCTGTCTCCATAACGTCGTGCGCGAGATCTTCGCGATCAGCCGGTTCTCGCATGTCGTCCCGGTTTTCGCCACCGTCGAGGAAGCGAGCACTGCCTGGCAGGCCCCGCCGCGACCCGAGGGGGCGGTTCCCGATGCCGAAACCAAACCGGCTGGACCGTTGCGTGTCCGCTTTTGGGGCACCCGCGGCTCGCTGCCGGCACCGCTGCGGGAGCAGGCGGTCCGCGCCAAGATCCGCGATGCGCTGCTCGCCGCTCGCGGGCAAGCGCTCGAGACCGAGCAGGCGATCGATGCCTTCATCGACAGCAGGCTGCCATTTTCAGTACGCGGCACTTTCGGCGGCAATACCAGCTGTGTGGAGATCATTACCGGCGGCGACGAATATGTGATCTGCGACCTCGGCACGGGCGTGCGCGAATTCGGCAACTGGGTACTCCGGGAGCACGGCCCCGGCCGCAAACACATCTTCAATATATTTTTGTCGCACCCGCACTGGGACCACATCATGGGGTTTCCGTTTTTCGCCCCCGCCTACATTCCAGGCAATCGGATTTGCGTATACGGCTGCCACGGCGTGCTGCGCGAGGCGCTGCGCACCCAGCACTCGGCTCCGTGGTTTCCCGTCGATTTCCACTCGCTTGGCTCGAGCATCGAGTTCATCACCTTGGAGCCCAGCCACACTTACGAAGTAGCCGGTCTTTCGGTCACCTCGATCAAACAGTTTCACACGGGAGATTCCTACGGGTATCGCTTTTCCCAAGGCGGGAAGTCGATCGTCTATTCTACCGACTGCGAGCACAAGAGCTCCCAGCTCGACGAAACCTATCCGTTCGTCGAGTTCTACCGAAACGCCGACCTGCTGATCTTCGATGCAATGTATTCGCTCGGTGACTCGGTTTCGGTCAAGGAGGATTGGGGTCATTCGAGCAATGTCGTGGCGGTCGAGCTGGCGCAGGCGGCGCGGGTCAGGCGCCTCGTGCTGTTTCATCACGAGCCGGCATATGACGACCGCATGCTCGAGGAGATCTTCGCCGATACCGTCCGCTTCGAGGCGATCAGCCGGCCTGGCCACGAGGTCCGTGGCCACGGGGTCGAGGTGATCTCGGCCTATGACGGGCTAGAACTGGAGTTGTGACGGGCGATCCCGCGGTGGGCTGGGGCATTGCTCTGCTGCGCGGTCCGGGCCGCGCGGCTGCACTCGCGCTGGTCGTGGCCGCGTTGGTGCTGCGCATCATCGACCCCGGCATCATCACCGAATTGCGCGTGCGCAGCTTCGATTTGGTAGAACGAGTGTGGCCGCGCGCCGTCGATTCGGCACGAGTGGCGGTCGTCGACATCGACGAGAAGAGCCTCGCCCAATATGGGCAGTGGCCGTGGCCGCGGCACCGGGTGGCCGAGCTCGTCCGCCGCATCGCCCAAGGGAACCCGCGCGTCCTCGGCATCGACATCCTCTTCGCCGAACGAGATCGGCTTTCGCCGACCGAGATCGCGCGAGAACTGCCCGACCTGCCTCCAGCTTTGTCGGAAGCGTTGGCGCAACTGCCG
Organism: uncultured Alphaproteobacteria bacterium; assembly: GCA_963730745.1. Classification (GTDB taxonomy): domain Bacteria; phylum Pseudomonadota; class Alphaproteobacteria; order ATCC43930; family CGMCC-115725; genus AP-15. Next base: position 109,293 of record CAVSTA010000028.1, on the reverse strand, counting down.
CCGAGCGACCGCGACCTCGAGGAATCGATAGCAATGGTCCCGACGGTGCTTTCGCTCGCCCCCAGCCATGAGGAGGTGGCGCGAAATTCTGGCATGCTCCGCCCCGCCCCGATCCGCCAGGCCGGAGACGATCCGAGGCCGTTTTTGAAGAGCTACAAGTCTCTGGTGCAAAGCCAGCCCGATCTGCGCGACGCTGCGTTGGCCGCCGGGGCTATCGGGGTCGAGCCGGATGCCGACGGCGTCGTCCGGCGGCTCGCTCTCGCTGTGACCTATCAACAGACGATCGTCCCGAGTTTTGCGCTCGAGGTCGTGCGTGTCGGCGGCGGCGAGCACGCGATCGTGATCGATACCGGCGCGCTCGGGATCGAAAGATTTAGGATTGGCGGCACCACCATCCCGACGGACAGGCGAGGCCGTGCGATCCTGCACTTCGCGCCGTCGCTGGCACGATACATCTCGGCCTCGGACGTCCTCGATCCGGCGTTCGACCCAGCCGAGCTGCGGGGGCAGGTAGTCTTGCTCGGAGTTGCCGGCGTCGGCATCGCCGGGCTCCGGGAAACACCCCTCGGTCTCGTCCGCGCTGTCGACCTCCATGCCCAGCTGATCGAATCGATCCTGATCGGCGACCTGCTCCGCCGCCCACCATTTCTCGATTGGTTCGAGCTCGCGGCGGCGCTCGCGGCCGGGCTCGTGGTCATCTGGCTGCTGCGCTATGCGAGGCCGCTGCGCGCGGTCGGTATCGCTTTGGCGATTGCGGCGGCTCTTTTTGGCGTCGAGCTCGTGCTCTTCCGCTTTGCCGATCTCCTCTTCGACAGCACCTTTCCGGCGCTGACCCTGCTCGGCGCCTTGGGTGTAATGCTTGTCGGCAACCTTCGCGCCGCGCAGATGGAACTGTCTCGCGAACGCGAGGCGAAGCAGCGGGTCGAGGGCGAGCTTGCCGCGGCGCAGGCCATCCAAATGGGCCTGTTGCCGCGGCGCTTTCCTGCGTTTCCCGATCGTCACGACATCGATGTCTATGCCCGCATCGAGCCGGCGCGAATGGTCGGGGGGGACCTCTACGACTACCTGCTGATCGGAGGAAGCAGCCGCTTGTTCTTTCTGATCGCCGACGTGGCGGGCAAGGGCATTGCGGCAGCTTTGTTGATGGCGGTGACCAAAGAGGTCGTCCGCGACGCCGTGCTGACATTTGGGCCGGCGCTCGACCGCATCCTCGCGGAGGCCAACCGAAAGACCGCGGCGGCGAGCGCGGAGCTGCAGAGCGAGGGCGGCGTTTTCGTGACCGCTTTCGCCGGGATTCTCGACCTCGGCTCGGGCGAAGTCGCCTATGCCAGTGCCGGTCACGACTCGCCCTTTGTCCTCGGCGGCGGCACCGGCTTGCGGCAGCTCGTCACCGAAGGCGGTCCGCCGCTCGGTGCGGTCGAGGAGTTCCGCTTTCCGATCGATCACGACCGGATCGAGCTTGGCGAGGTCTTGCTGCTCTTTACCGACGGGATCACGGAAGCGGAGAACGCCGACCACACGCTTTATTCCTCCGATCGGCTGGCCAAGGCGCTGGCGGCAGCAGCAACCGTCGATGCCCAGCACGTCGTTGCGGCGGTAATCGACGACGTCGTCCGCTTTGTCGGCGGCGCCGAGCAAGCGGACGACATGACTGTCCTGGCGCTGCGGCGGGTCGGTGGCGCCGCTGCTACCTGACCGTGATTTCGACGCGGCGATTGCGGGGCTCGGGGTTTGGTCGGCGGTCGGCACGAGCAGGTCGCGCTTGCCGCGGCCGGCGATCGAGATCGCCGCTCGGTCGATCCCGTCGCGAACGAGCGTGTCGCGGATCGCCGCCGCGCGTTCGAGTGACAGCGCTTGGTTGGAGGGCAGATCACCGAGCGTGTCGGTGAAGCCGATCACCTCGATTTCGTAAACCGGTCGTTGCTTGGTATCATCGAACACAGCGCGATAGGCGGCCTTGGATTCGGGGGTCAGCTCGTCGCTCCCCAGGATGAAATAGAGGCGGAAGTGGTGCGGCAGGATCGGCCGCGCCGCGATCGCGCTCCGGAATATCACGCTGATATTTCCCTGAGTTTCCTCGACTCGGCGCAATGCTGTCGGCGCGCGCCTCCGCCGCTGCATAGGGCTGGTCGAGGGTCGTCACCGTCTTGCCGTCCTCGACCGTGATCGCCCCCACGCCGCCGCCTTCGGCATTGGGCAGCACCACGAACAGCGCTTGCCGGGGACAACCCGCGAGGAGGACCATTGAGGCGAGCGCCGGGATTGCCCGCCGCATCATCAGTGGTCGCCATAGACTTGAACCGCAAAGGTCGTGCCGCGCACCCCGAGGATTGCGGTCGGCGTCTTGATCTTCATCGCTCCGGGGGTGCTGCGCGCAATGTCGCCGGAGACGACCGCCAAGGTCCCTCGCCGCATATCGGCCAGCATCGCGCCGCGGAAGTCGTTCGAATCGAACTGGAATTCGTCGAGCGCGATCTGGCTGCTCGGACCGGCGGAGAATACCGTGTTATCGATGAAGGTAATGCCGATCCCGCCGTCCGAACCTGTTTCGATGACGTCCTTGACGAACAGCATGTCCCCGACAATCGCGGGCCGACGCTCACCGGAGCGCAGGACCGCCGCCTGCCCGGTTACCTTTTTGATCTGCGCGATCGGCTTCTGGGCGATCGGCGGCGCTTCGGCCGCCGAAGGAACGCCCGCCGGGGAACGCCCAGTGTCGCGATCAATAATGCCGCGGCCAACCACAGCGCCAAGCCCAATTTCTTCCTCCCCGCCAATTTCTTCCTCCCGGTTGATCACGGTCTCCTTGATACACGAGATCGGCAGGCTGTTGGCAGCAAGATGAGCAATCTTCGGTGAAGAGAGCGTCGATCACGCTACGTGCCGAGCATGCGGAGTTCACCCGGCTTCAAGCCTTTGCCGACGAGTTCGCGCACCAATGCGGTCTGCCGGATGACGAGCGGTCGCGGCTTCTGATCATTCTCGATGAGCTCTTCACCAACGCCGTAACGCATGGTCATGGGCCGCCTTCGGCGGGAGGAACCATCGCCGTGGCGCTCGGGTGGAGGGCGGGCCGTCTCCGGATCAGCTTCGTCGACGATGGGCCGCCCTTCGATCCGCTCGCTTTCCGCGGGCCGGATTTGGAGGAGGCGGCAGAAGAGCGCGGCATTGGCGGGCTCGGCATCCATATTGTCCGCTCGCTCGTCCACCAGGCCCGCTACCGCCGTGAGGGCGGCCGCAACCACCTCCATCTGGTGCGGCGCATCGGGTTGCCCAGCGAGGCGGACGTTGAGCCTGGCTCATCTCGCCGATGCGGCGAGCAATATCACGATCTCTCCGACTTGCTGGAATGCGCCGAGAACATCGCCCGTGTAGCCGCCGATCTGGCGGCGTGCGAGCTCGAGCCAGGGCGAAAACGATCACGCCGGCGAGGCAAAGCGCTATCGCTCCTCGCACCGGTCCCAGTGCCGCCAAAGCGATCGCGGCGCCGATCAGCGCCGCCGCAATCGCACCGCCCGCACGAGGTGTTCCAGCCATCGCCCCGAGGCCATCGGGGCGCGCCGGCGTCAATCCCATCATCGCCGCCGGCAAAGCGGCCCGCGAGGCGGCGTGCGCCGCGATCAGCGCGAGACCCGCGTGGATCACGTCACCGATGCCGGCGAGCGCGGCGGCCCGCAGCAGCACGCTCAGAACGATCGCCAGCACACCGTAAGTGCCCTGCCGGCTGTCCCGCAGGATCGCGAGCTTTTCTTCCCGATCGCGCCCCCCGCAGAACCCGTCGGCGGTATCGGCGAGCCCGTCCTCGTGCAACGCTCCCGTCAACGCGATCCCCGCCAGCACCGACAACAGCGCCGCCGGCCAACTCGCGAGGCCGATCAGCTGGGCCAACAGAAGAGCGAGCGCCGCTACGCCGCCGATCCCGGCGCCGACGAGCGGAAATGCCCAGGCCGAATCGGCGAGCCGCCACTCGCCCGCTGCCCGCGGATCGACCGGCAGCCGCGTGAAGAAGGCCGTGGCCGCCAGAAACCCGGCGAAAAAGCCCGCAGGGTAGCGCAAAGGACCCTCGGAACGGCTCATAGCATCACGATAACCGGTTTGGCCAAGAACGGCGCGAATGACTATATTTCAGCGCGATGGCGACGATTACCGGAGCCGGCGTTGACGTTGCTCGATCTTGATCGCTTGCGGGCGGCGCCGCTGTGCCGCGACCCGTTCGACTTTGTCGTCGTCGAGAATTTTGTGCACCGCGACGAGCTGAGCCCCCTCGTCGCCGATTTCCCACTCGTCCCCGGTCACGGCAGTTTCCCGGTCGAAAGCCTGGCATGCGGGCCGGTCTTTTCCCGTCTCGTCGCCGCCTTGACCGGGCCGGCGCTGCGCTGCGCGGTCGAGGAAAAATTCGGCCTCGACCTCGACAGACGCCCGACGATGGTGACGGTGCGCGGCAGGAGCGACGGCAAGGACGGGCGCATCCACACCGATTCGGAAAGCAAGATCATCACTTTGCTGCTCTATCTGAACCTTGCCTGGGAGTGCCCCGAGGGCCGTTTGCGGCTGCTGCGCGGCCCCGACGACATCGACGATTATGCGCGGAGGTCGCGCCGCTCGCCGGCACCATGCTGGCGTTTCGCCGCAGCGCCCGATCATTCCACGGGCATCGCCCGCATGTCGGCGAGCGCCGGATGGTGCAGCTCAATTGGGTGACCGAGCCGGCGGTTGTCCGGCGCGAGCTCAACCGCCACCGCTGGTCGGCGCGCTGGAAGGCGCTCAACCCGTTTGCGCCCACCCCAGGGTTGGCGACGGCCGAGAAATCGATTAACGTATTGCGTTAGGAACGATGTCGGTAAACGCGGATCGAGAATAACGATAATGGTGCGAATGCTTCGCTCCGTGGTTGTCGCCGCTATGCTTGCCGCCGCCGTCCCGGCTGCGGCGACGGCGCAGACCCAGGTGGTCGACGAGTTCAAGTTTGGCGTTCTCGCCCATGACGTCGGACTTTTCGACAAGCACGTCGAATCGGGGTCGGACATCAATTTCGAGATGCTGTTCACCCCGCCGGAATTCTTTCGCGTGATCGGGTCGCCGCGGCCCGATCTCGGCGGTTCGCTCAACACTGCGGGCAACACCAACGCCGGCTATTTCGGCCTCACTTGGGGGATCACGCTGATCCAGAACCTGTTCGGGTGGGGCGGCAGTGTCTTCGCCAATGGCAGCCTCGGGGGCGCTCTGCAGGACGGCTATACCAACAGCGCCCCGCCGGACCGCAAAAAGCTCGGCTCGACCGCGCTGTTCCGAGAAAGCGTCGAACTCGGTTATCAGCTGACGCCCAACCGTCAGCGTGTCGGGGTTTGTCTGACCATATGTCGAACGCCAATCTCGCGCCGCACAATGCCGGGATCACCGACGCCGGCGCGACGGCTCGGCTTCAAGTTCTAGCGCTCAGAGGGGACGCAAGGCTCCCTCTTCCTCCTCGCCGCCGCTGTTTTTGCTGTTTTTCCGCAAATTATCAGCCACCGATCTCATCTGCTCCGCAGAAATCCTGGAGCTGCCGGCCGCAACGGGCCTGAAAAACAGCGACAACCCTCGCTGATCCTGGCTGATATCCGCTGTTTTGAAGCTCGCGTGTTCGCGTTTGGGCAGCACAGTATATTCCGTGCGCATGATCATATCATGTTAATGTTAAAATAGCAACACAATTCTTATTGCTTAAGTCCGATCTGCTCGAGGCCGCCTCTGGGCCTAGCTGCGCCTCCTCCAGTTCGAGGGCGTTGCTCGCGCATCCCGCTAGCGCGATCTGGTCGACAAAACGAGCCGACGCGGCATTCTAGGTTTTGGATAGGTGGCTACAGCGATTCAATCAACTCAACGTCTTACATCGAAATGTTGCAGTTTCGCCACGCTGAGACGAAAAGACCACGTGGATGGCAAAGCTTTCTTGATCGGCACCCCCCTCTGCATATCATGACGCGAGAGGCACGGGTGTCCTTTACCCGGCTGACTGCAACCTTTGATTTCTCGGGGGAGCAATGACCAGAAAACGGAATATCGGCAGGGCGGCGGCGATTGGGGGCTTGACCGCGACGATCGCGCTGCTGACGGGCTTACCGGCGGCGAACGCCGATGAGCTGGCGGATCTTCGCGCCAATCAGGAGCTCCTCCAGCGCCGGATCGACCAGCTGGCTCAAGCGCAGGGCCCGGCATCCTGGCGTTCCCGGACGGGCCTACGGCGCGAAGGCCAGTCCCCGGCGACCGATGGTCAGGCGGCAGCTTTCCGCGTTCGTTCCTGATCCCGGGCACCGACACTTCGATCCGCGTCGGCGGGTTTGTCGACGAGACCCTCGATTACTACTTCGTCGGGCGGCCCGCCGAACGGCAACCAGACCACGACCGTCGGGGTCACCGGCAATTTGGAGGCAATCCCACTCAACGCCGCGCAACAAGACTGTTCCCGGCTTTCCGACCGCCAGGGAATCTGGTCCCGCAGAGCACAGCCAGCTCGCGCGGCAACGGCGTCTTCTCGCAGAGCCCGCGGGAAACACGCCTCAACGTCGAGACGCGCACACCGACCGCTTATGGCGAGTCGCGGACTTTTGTAGAATTCGACTTTGCCGGCACCAACAACTTCAGCGCTACTACAACAACCTGACCACTGTGTCGGATAGCTTGATCCCGCGGTTGCGATATGCCTATGGCACCCTTGGCGGCTTCCTCGCCGGGCAGGCGAACTCGAATTTCTCCGACCCTGACGCCAACCCAGAGACGCTCGATTTCGGCGGCCCTGCTGGTCTGGCTGGGGTGGTCCGCATCCCTCAGATACGCTACACCTATGCGGGGCCATGGGGCAGCGCCTGGTCGGTCTCGGCCGAAACCCCCGAGACCGACATCGTCACACCGGCCGGTAATGTTAAGATCGGACACGAACACCAAGCGCTGCCGGCCGGTCCCGGCGCGGTGGTCAACGGGACCGCTGGCTGCGTCGCAAACGGAATGCTGATCAGCCCGACCGCAGCCTGCACATTAGCCGGCAATCCGACCAAAGCCTCGGCGCCCGACGTCACCTTTGCTTCGTATTGGGCAGAGCCTTGGGGCCATGTCGATTTTCGCGGCCTGGTCCGTCCGACTCTCACAGTCAACGACGGTCAAATTCGTCGACAGGACATTCGTCGGCTACGGCGGCGGCATTTCCGGCGACGTCAAACCCGGCTGGTTCGGTTGGGACAAGGACGACTTTCTAGTTCCAGTTCTCGGTCGGCAACGGCATTGGGCGGTATATCAACGAGAGTAACAATGCGGCACTGGCAACCAACTATCCTGACGTCTCCGGCCACCGCCGCCGCCGCAGCAATCATCCTCGTCAAGCCGGTATTCGAATACGGCTATGCCCTCGGCTACCAGCACTTCTGGCTGCCCAATTTACGATCCACCGCGGTTTACGGTTACGCCTATACTCGGTTATCCAACACAGCTGATCGGGCCGACGCAGGCGGTCGTCTCGAACAAGCAGCTACAGACCGCCCATGTCAACTTGATCTGGAGCCCGGTCGCGTTCATCGATGCGGGCGTCGAATATTTCTGGGGGCAACGCCAGACCGTCGCGAACATCAAAGGCAATCAGCAAACCTTAATCGGCAAGTTCCGCGTCAAGTTCTAGCAACAAACAAATTTCCGACCTTCGGGGGCCCGCCGCGCTGTCGGCGGGCCTTTTTGTTGTGTGCCCATGCGGTCACAGACCCGCCGCGACCTCCCGCAAGACATTCCGTAGCCAGGCGACGGCGCGGTCCTCGCCATGGTCGCGGTGCCACAATGCCATGATGTCGAAGGGCGGCGACGTATAGGGAGGTTCGAACAGCTTGAGGCGGTATCGCTCGGCGAAGGCGGCCGCGAGACGGCGCGGCAGCGGCGCCGCCATGTCGGACTGGCTGACCACTGCGAGCGCGGCAGGGAAATGCGGCGTCGTCAGGCCGACCACCCGGCGCAATCCGCGCGCCGCCAACGCACCTTGCAGCAACCCGACCTCGCTGCGGGCGACCAGCCGTTCGAGACCATGGTCGCTGACATAGCCGTTGATCGCGTGCTCGTCCTCTCCGGTCGCGGAGATGATCAGATGCGAGAGTGAGGCGAGGCGTTCGAGGGTCAGTTCGGTGTCGGCCGCCGGATGGTCGGCGCTCAGGACCCAGACCCGGGTCTCCTGAAACAAGGTTTCACAGACAAAGGGTTCGGGCACTCGTCTGAAGCTGCCGATCGCCAGATCGATGCGACCCGCGAGCAGCGCCTCGGTCACCCCCATATTGCTCGGCCGAATCCTGAGTTCGGCGTTTGGCGCGAGACCTCGGACCCGGGCAATAAAGCCCGGAACCAGCACGGTGCCGACATACTCGCCGCAGGCGATCGTGAAACGCCGCTCTGTCCGCTCGGGCACGAATTCGGTCGGCCCCAGCGCCAGCTGAAGCTGCAGCAGCCCCTCGCGGAGCCGCGGCGCGATTTCGGCGGCGCGCGGCGTCGGCCGCATGCCGTCCGCCACGCGCACGAACAGTTCATCGTGGAGCACATAGCGCAACCGGTTCAGAGCGTGGCTGATCGCCGACTGGCTCAGCCCGAGCCGCTCTCCGGCGCGCGTGACGCTGCGTTCCTCGATCAGCGTGTCGAAGACCCGCAGCAGGTTCAGATCGAGTGTATGGAAATGCAGATCATTCATGCGTGCGATGCACAATTATCATTCGCGTGCAAGGAGGACTTCGAGGCAACCTGCTGTTGAGTCAACCAAGGATCTGGAGACGCCGCTATGTCGAGCTTGCTCAAATCGGCCGTTCTGAGTCTAGGGGTATTGGCGGGCACCGCGGCGGTCGCGCTGGCCCAGTCGGTCACGTCGCTGCCGCCGAGCAGCCCTGCGACGGCTCCGACGGCTGCAGCGCCCTCATCTTCCTCTGATAAAATTTTCCCAAACCCAGGCAATGGCAAGAACGTGGCAAGTACAACACGCTCAGCCGACGCCCAGCTATGATGCCGACAAGTGGCAGCATCCCTATTCGACATCGGTCGGCCCGCAGCCAGGATCGCACTCCTCGGGCAAAGACGAGCATTATGAGGCGACAGATGGCGACAATGGCCCGACCGCCATCCATACACCTCCAATCTTGGTCCTAAAACAAACTAGCAATCACGCGGCGCCGCCTGCGCGCCGGTATATCGCTATTTCGAGACCCGCCGGCTCAGCCGGCGGGTCTTTTGCATTGAATTGAGTAGCACGGTAAGGGATTCCTGCCGATCAGCAATGGCCGGCAGCCGGGGAGCTTGATGCGGCGGTTCGGTCGGGAGCAGATTGGGCCGGTTTGACGCCTGCAGCGCAGGGAGGCTTCGGGTGGAGACGCAGTTCTACGACACACTCGAAACACGCGATCCGGCCGAGCGCGAAGCGGCTTTGATGTCGGCGCTGCCGCAGATCGTTGCCGCGGCGAAGGAGCGCGCGCCGGCCTATCGCCAGCTGCTCGCCGGGGTTCATCCGGAAGATGTCGTCGACCGGCGCAGCTTGGCCGAACTGCCGCTGACCCGCAAATCCGAACTGATCGAGCTGCAGCGGCAGAACCCCCCGTTTGGCGGCTTGACGGCGGCGCCGATGTCGGCCCTCCGACGGGTCTTCGTGTCGCCCGGGCCGATCTACGAACCGGAGGGCCGGCGGCCGGATTACTGGCGCTTTGCGCGGGCCCTCTTCGCCGCCGGGTTTCGCGCCGGCGATCTCGTGCACAACACCTTCTCCTATCACCTGACCCCGGCGGGCGCGATGGTCGAGAGCGGCGCCGAGGCGCTCGGCTGCCCGGTCATCCCGGCCGGCACCGGCCAGACCGAGCAGCAATTGCGCACGATCGCCGATCTGCGGCCGGTCGGCTATGTCGGGACGCCGTCCTTCCTCAAGGTCCTGCTCGACCGCGCGGCGAGCGAGGGCGGCGACGTTTCCTCGCTGAAGAAGGCGCTGGTCGGGGCGGAAGCCTTGCCGTCGGCGCTGCGCGCCGAATTCGGCAGCCGCGGGCTCGGCGTGCTGCAGTGCTACGGCACCGCGGATATCGGCATCATCGCTTATGAGAGCACGAGCCCGCAGGGCGAGCTTTGCGAGGGCATGGTGGTCGATGAGGGGATCATTCTCGAGCTGGTCCTGCCGGGCACCGGAGAGCCGGTGCCTCCCGGCGAAGTCGGCGAGGTCGTCGTGACGACATTGACGCCCGAATATCCGCTGATCCGCTTTGCCACCGGCGATCTGTCGGCGATGCTGCCGGGTCCCAGCCCATGCGGCCGGACAAACCATCGGATCAAGGGATGGCTCGGCCGCGCCGACCAGACCACGAAGGTGCGCGGCATGTTCGTGCACCCCGAGCAGGTGGCCGAGATTCTGCGGCGCCACAAATCGATCATCCGCGCCCGCCTCGTAGTGGAGCGGCCGCGCAGCACCGACGAGATGACCCTGCTGGCCGAACTCGGCGAGCCGGCGGAGGATCTGGAACGGATCGCCGAAACCCTGCAGGCCGTCACGAAAATGCGCGGCACCGTCAGCCGCGTCCCGGAGGGCAGCCTGCCCGCCGACGGCAAGCTGATCGAGGATCGACGGCAATTGAATTAAAATGTCACTGAATGGTCACAATTTTTTCAAACCGGCGTCCCAATCGACGCCCATATAGTATGCGTAAGGTTGATCCTTACAGGTTTGTCCCCCAAACCTCGTACTCGGTCGAGCAATTCGGCCGTGGCCACGCGGCTCCGGTTTTCCCCCACCGGAGCCGCTTTTTTTGCCCGCCGAGCGCTTTGACCGAACGTCCGATCTGGTCGCCGAGGGTCTCGGTTGCCGGCGCGGCGAGCGTCTGGTGTTTGCCGGGCTCTCGTTTCGCCTGCCGGCAGGAGGCGCGCTGCTGCTCACCGGAGCGAACGGCAGCGGCAAGACCAGCCTGTTGCGTGTCCTCGCCACATTGATCATGCCGGCCAGCGGCCGTCTTCTTTGGGGCGCTGCGCCAGTCGAGGCCGAGAGCGCCGCTTATCGCGCGCAGCTGGACTTTGTCGGTCATCAGGATGGCGTCAAACCCGGCCTTACGCCGCGCGAAACCCTGGCGTTCTGGGCAGCGCTCCGAGGCACAGAGTGGAGCCGGGTGCCGCGCCTTCTCGAAGCAGCGCTGGCCGCATTCGCCCTCGATCGGGTTGCCGACTGGCCATGCCGCTGGCTTTCCGCGGGCCAGCGTCGACGGGTCGCGCTCGCCCGTCTGATCGCGGCGCCGGCGTCGATCTGGCTCCTCGACGAACCGACCAGCGCGCTCGATGATGAAAACCAATCACGCCTCGAACAGGCGATCGCCGAGCATCGCGCTTCCGGCGGACGTGTCGTCGTCGCCAGCCATACCCCGATCGACATCGGCGCCGCCACCGCCATCACCCTCGATGACTTTGCTCCGCTGCCGGACGATGCAGCCGCCGGCTGACGATGGCGGCGTTTCTCGGCCTCTTTCGGCGCGATCTGAACCTCGCCTTGCGCCGGGGCGGCGACACCGGCCTCGTAATCGGGTTCTTTGTTCTCGCCGTCGTGCTGTTCCCGTTCGGCGTCGGTCCCGAGCCGGAAGTCCTGCGGCGCGTCGGCGCCGGCATCATCTGGGTGGCTGCGCTGCTGGCGGCGCTGTTGTCGCTCGACCGGCTGTTCGAGGCGGATTATCAGGACGGCGAGCTCGATCTGCTGGTCCTTTCGAACCTTCCTCTCGAGCTTGCGGTGCTCGCAAAATGCGCAGCGCATTGGGTGGCAACCGGCCTGCCGCTGGCGCTGACCAGCCCATTTCTCGCCCTTCTGGTCGATCTCGATCCGGGTTCGATCGCGATATTGTTCGCGAGCTTGTTGATCGGGACGCCGGCGCTGAGCCTGATCGGCAGCGTAGCCGCGGCATTGAGCCTCGGGGCCCGCCGCCAAGGCGTCGTGCTGTCGCTCCTCGTCCTGCCTCTCTATATCCCACCGCTGATCTTTGGCGCCGGGGCAGTGGAAGCGAGCGCCGCCGGTAACGGCGCCCGCGCTTATCTGCTGATCCTCTGCGCGGTCACCTTGGCGGCTCTGGCGCTCTGTCCATGGGCGAGCGCTGCGGCGTTGCGCCAGGCGCTGGATTGAGCGCGGCATCGCCGACGCTGACTTGACGCATGATCGGCATTACATTTGAGCAGCGATGATTAATTGGCTCGCCAACCCTACGCGCTTCATGCGGCTGAGCGCAAAGGCTGTGCCGTGGTGCAGTTGGGCGGCCGCGCTGGTCCTGGCGATCGGCCTTTTCTGGTCACTCGTCGTGGCGCCGCCGGATTATCAGCAGGGCGACACCGTGCGGATCATGTATGTGCATGTTCCGGCCGCTTGGATGGCGCTCAGCGTCTACCTGTTCGTCGCGGTGGCGAGCGCGGTCGCGCTCGTCTGGCGGCATCCGCTCGCCGAAGTGGCGGCCCGCGCCGCCGCTCCGATCGGCGCCGCGTTCACCTTTGTCTGCCTCGCCAGCGGCTCGCTGTGGGGCCGCCCGATGTGGGGCGCGTGGTGGGTGTGGGACGCCCGGCTGACCTCGGTGCTGATCTTGTTCTTTCTGTACCTCGGCTACATTGCGCTGGCGAACGCGTTCGACGATCCCTCGCGCGGCGGCCGGGCGGCCGCCGTGCTGGCGCTGGTCGGGGTAGTCAACCTGCCGATCATCAAGTTCTCCGTCGACTGGTGGAACACCTTGCATCAGCCGGCGAGCGTCATGCGGATCGGCGGTCCCAGGGTCGACATCTCGATGCTCGCCCCGCTGCTGATCATGGCTTTGGGGTTCACGCTGCTGTTTGTAGCGCTGCTGATGGTGCGCATGAGAACGGCGCTCAACGAGCGCAAGGCGATGGCGCTGCGGCTCAATGTCGGCGTCGTGCGGGCTGCGCGTCCCGAGCGCGCGCGGCCCGTCGCGGCCCGCACCGCGGGTCCTTGATGGGCGACATCGGTGCCTTTCTCGCGATGGGCGGGTACGCTGCTTTCGTGTGGCCGGCCTATGGGGTCGCCTTCGCGGTTGTCGGGGGTCTCGCCCTGTTCTCGTGGCGGCGCTTCCGCGAGAGTGTCGTCACCCTGGAGCGGCTGCAGCAAGATCTCGGCCAGAGACGATGACCCGCAAGCAGCAGAGATTGGGGTTGCTCGCTCTCGGGATGGCGGCTCTCGGTGGAGCCACTGTGTTGGTGTTGAGCGCGTTCAACGACAATCTGGTATTTTTCTATAGCCCGAGCGAGTTGAAGGCCAAAGCGGTCGCGGCGGATCGGAGGGTGCGGATCGGCGGTCTGGTCGAGGCGCAGAGCCTCTCACGCGGCGCCGACGGGCGCAGCTATTCGTTCCGCGTCACCGATGGCGCGAATGACGTCGCGGTCGTCTACCAAGGCCTGCTGCCGGATCTCTTCCGCGAGGGGCAAGGCGCCGTCGCTGAGGGGAAGTTACGTCCCGACGGGGTCTTCGCCGCATCAAGCGTGCTGGCCAAGCACGACGAGAACTATATGCCGCGCGAGGTTGTCGACGCATTGAAGAAGAGCGGCCATTGGCAGGAGGGCGGGGCGGCGCCGGCCGGAATGGCCCAGAAGAAATGACTCATGGCACGCAAGCTTTTGTTCCTTTTGCCGGCGGCGCTGTTCGCCGTGCTGGTCGTCGCGTTTGCGGTCGGTCTGAGGCATGATCCGCACCTGCTGCCGTCCGCGTTGATCGACCGCCCGGCGCCCGATTTTGCCCTGCCCGGCCTTTACGAGAGCGCCAACGGGTTGGCCCGCAATGACCTCGACGGCCGGGTGACGCTGGTCAACTTCTTCGCGTCCTGGTGCGCCCCGTGCCGCGAAGAGCACCCCGAACTGATGGCGCTGGGCCGCCTCCCCGGAGTCACGCTCGACGGCATCGCATACAAGGACAAGCCCGAAGAATCGCGCCGTTTTCTGGACCGCCTCGGTAACCCCTTCGGCCATGTCGGCGTCGATCGCAACGGCACGACCGCGATCGATTTTGGGGTTTACGGCGTGCCCGAGACTTATGTCGTGGACGGCACGGGCCACATCCGTTATCGCCATGTCGGTCCATTGACCGCCGAGGATGTCAAAACCGAGATCCTGCCCTTGATCCGGCAAATCGGTCGCGCCGAATAGCTCGCGCGCCGGCAGTCAGGTTTCCGACTCGCGGTCTTCGCTGGAGACCTCGGCGAGAAAGCCGGGAAGATCGCGCCAGCCATAGGCGATGGCCTCGATTGCCGTGCCGCCTACGGCGATTGGCTTCCGGCTCACTTGGTGGGCGCCGAGCCGCTCATAGAAGAACCGAGACGGATTTTCGCGCAGCACCCAAAGGATCGCCGACCGCCGCCCTGCAGCGACGAGCCGGCGGAACAATGCGATCAACAGCCGGCGCCCGATCCCTTGGTTCTGCCAATCCGGGGCGACGTAAAGGGTGAACACTTCGCCGGTGAAAGAGCGGTCCCCGCGATTGGGTCCGCAGCTGCCAAAACCGAGGATCGCGCCGTTCGAATCTACCGCGACACGTACATCCCGCGGCTCCCGCAGGATCACGCCGCGCCACCCTGCTTCGCGGCGCCGTTCCGACAATCCGACGAGGTAGGCCGTGGAGAGCACCCCGGCATAAGTAGTGCGCCAGGTCTCGACATCGAGCCGGGCGATCCCGCGCGCGTCCCCCGGCCGCGCCAATCGGATTGTGATCTCGCTCATGAACCCCATTTTGCCTGGTTTCGTGCGCCGAGGGGAGAGCGATGCGTTGCCGCGTGGTCTCGAAACGCCTGCTTCGGTATGGTGCCGGCATGAGCGAATGCCGCCCGCTTCATTACAGCGTTGTTCTCGGGCTGCTGCTCTCGGTTTCTGCTGCAGGTCATGCCGAGAGCTCAAAAAAAGCCGGGGATGCCGCGCAGTCGACCGCAGGGCCGCCGGCTGAGCGGCTTGGCACCGCCGATATGTGGACGGCTTATGCCTATAGCGAGAAATCCGGGAAAGTGTGCTATCTCGCCGGTGAACCGAAGAAGAGTGAACCGGCCGGCAACAAGCGCAAGCACCCTGTGGCGATGGTCACCCATCGGCCGGGTGAGAAGATCGCCAACGTCGTCAGTTTCGACGAAGGCTATCCGCTCAAGGAGGGCAGCGAGGTGTCGCTCGATATCGGCGGAGCGAAATTCGATCTGTTCACCAAGGGCGACAGCGCCTGGGCGCGGACGCCTGAACTCGACAAGTCAATCGTCGATGGGATGGCCAAGGGAAAGCGGGCGATAGTCAAGGGCATGTCCCAGAAAGGACTGGCCACCACCGACACCTACTCGCTCGCCGGCTTTGCCCAGACGCTCGCGCTGATCGACAAGGCCTGCGACGTGAAGCGTTGAGCCGCACGGCTCCCCATATGCGGTGAACCATGCCGACCGAGATGTTATCCGAACCGGCGCGCCGTAACCTTGTCGGGTTGGGCCGCGAGGCGCTTGCCGCCGAAATGGCCGAATTCGGCGCCGAACCATTCCGCGCGCGCCAGCTCTGGCACTGGATCTATCGTCGGGGCGCCACCGATTTCGCGGTGATGACCTCGTTGTCGAAGCCGTTCCGCGACCAGCTCGCGGCACGCTACGTGCTACAGCGGCCGGCGATCTCGCGCGCGCTCGCCTCGGTCGACGGAACCCGCAAATGGCTGCTGCGCTTTGCCGGTGGCGAGGAGGTCGAGACTGTCCACATCCCCGACGATGATCGCGGGACCCTCTGCGTCTCCTCCCAGGTCGGCTGCACGTTGACCTGCTCCTTCTGCCACACCGGCACCCAGCGGCTGGTGCGCAATCTGGCGTCGGAGGAGATCGTCGGGCAGGTGATGATCGCGCGTGACGCGCTCGGCGAATGGCCGTCGCCGCAAGATGACCGGCAGGTGACGAACATCGTCCTGATGGGAATGGGCGAGCCCCTCTACAATTACGAGAACGTCGCGGCTGCCCTGAGGATCGTCATGGACGGGGAAGGTCTGTCGATCTCGCGGCGCAAGATCACATTGTCGACCGCGGGGGTGGTTCCGATGATCCGCCGGTGCGGCGGCGAGCTCGCGGTCAATCTCGCGGTCTCGCTGCATGCGGTGCGGGACGATATCCGCGATCGTTTGGTGCCGCTCAACCGCAAATACCCGATCGCCGAGCTGCTCGAAGCGTGCCGGAGCTATCCGGGGGCGAGCAATGCCCGCCGCATCACTTTCGAATACGTCATGCTCAAAGGGATCAACGACAGTCCGGGCGACGCCCGCGAGCTGGTGCGGCTCGTGGCCGGCATTCCGGCCAAAGTCAATCTGATCCCTTTCAACCCGTGGCCGGGCGCGCCCTACGAGTGCTCTACCGATGCGGCGATCAAGATTTTTTCGGACATCGTGTTCGCGGCGGGATATTCGGCACCGGTGCGCACCCCGCGCGGCCGCGATATCCTTGCCGCCTGCGGCCAGCTGAAGTCGGCGAGTGTCAGGCTGCGCAGAAGCGAGCGGCCGCCCCTGCCCGCCGCCTGACTTGTGCCGCCGTTACACTTTCGGCTACGCCGCGTGCTGTATGCGCTCCTCGGATCCGCCCTCGCCGCCTATGGGGTGCTGGTCGGCGGGCTGTATGTTTTTCAGCGCCATCTGCTCTACTTTCCCGACACCCGGCGCCCGGAGCTCGGCGATCTCGTCGCGCTCGGCGTCCGCGAAATTACGCTGAAGACGGTCGACGGGCTGTCATTGCTCTCCTGGTACCTGCCGCCACGGGATAGCCGCCCGGTCATTGCATATTTCCACGGAAATGGTGGCCATGTCGGATATCGCGCCGAGCGTCTGCGGTGGTTTGCCCGCAGCGGGTACGGCGTGCTGATGACCGAGTACCGCGGCTATGGCGGCAACCCCGGGACGCCGAGCGAAGCAGGCCTGGTCGCCGACGGTGTCGCGGCTCTCGACTTTCTGGGTGGCGAGGGGATCGCGCCGGACCGACTCGTGATCTACGGCGAGTCTCTCGGATCGGGAGTTGCCGTACCCTTGGCGGCGCAGCGGGAGGTCGCAGGCCTGATACTCGAAGCGGCCTTCACCAGCGTCGCCGAAATCGCCCAGCACCATTATTCGTTCATACCGGCTTCCGCGCTCCTGCGTGACCGTTTCGACTCGCTGGCGAGGATCGGCGACGTCAAGGCGCCGATCCTGGTCCTTCATGGGGAGCGAGACAGGGTCGTCCCGCTTCGCTTTGGCCGAGCGCTGTTTGACGCGGCACCGGAACCCAAAGAGCTGTGGCTCTCCAGCGCGGCCGGCCACGAGGATCTCGTCCGGTATGGCGCATTCGAGGCGGTCCTCGACTTTCTGCGGCGGCGAGTTGGCTGATGTAGTCGGCCGCGAAAACGCTCAAGGACCTCGCTCTGTGGACGGTTTAGGGGATAGAGTCGCTATTCTGGGGGTAAGCCTGTGGGCAACGATTCCGCCGCTTGTGCCGGAAATTTGCGGCGATAAGGTGCCCGTTGTGGTCGACACGGTGGAACTCGAGGCCGTGGCCGGCGGGTCGGCGGGCCAATTCAGGGGGAAATCGGAGCCTTCAGACCACGCAAGGGGCGGTCCGTTCGGACCGCCCCTTTTGATTCATGGCAGGCTTCAGGCCCGGATCTCCTGGCGCTGAAAGGCCACATAGGCGATCGCGAAAATCACGATCATTCCGGCGATCAGGCCGGTGAATTGCGGCCACACCAGGATAAAGCTCTGCGCCGCCGGCAACGGCGCGCCGAGCAAGGCGCCCTGAACCTGGCTGTAGAACACCGGGCCGAGGGCGCGGGTCGCCGGCTGCAGCACTGCGAGGGCGATTTCCGCGTAGAGCGTATTGGGCGAGATCCGGTCCAGTACTTGGGCGGTCTGCAGATAGTCGAGGTTCGGGCCGAAGATCCCTTCCGGCGGACCGGCGATCAAAGTCGCAACGAGCGGGGTGACGACCGACCAGAACAGCGAGAAGAGGAGCCATACGCCGAGAGCGGCGAGTGCCGCGGTGGCGGGGGCGCGGAACACCACGGAAAAGAGAAAAGCCACCGCCAGCCAGACCCCGCCATAGGCGATCGTCGCGACGAGAAACCCCAGCATGCGCGCCATTTCCTCAGTATTGGGCGGCAGACCGAGGAGCAACAGACCGAGACCGATCGTCAACAGCCACAGCGAGAACAGGCCAATCGCGAGCGCCACCAGCCCGGCGAGAAATTTCCCGAGCAAAAGGGCGTCGCGGTAGATCGGCTGCGCCAGCACCCGGCTCAAAGTGCGGCGGTTGAATTCCCCGTTGATCGCATCGAAACCGATCGCAATCGCGACCAGCGGGATCAGAAAGCCCAACAATGCGATAAAGGACGGCAGCGGATCCTGCGCCATCGTCAGCAGCCGCAGGAAAAGGAACGGGCTCTCGCCGATGCTGGCGCGGATCGACAGGATCGCGGCATAGGCTGCGGCGATCCCGGTCAGAAAGACCAGGGCTTCGAGCAGCCACATCCGGGCGCCCGACAGGTAATCGGCCGCCTCCTTGGCGAGGACGACCCCGACCCCGGTGAACGGGGAGCCTCTACGCCGCATTGCGAACCTCGTCGAAATAGCGGGTATAGACCTCGTTGAGGCTAGGCTCGGCGAAACGGATGCCGAGCAGGTCGAATGACGGGGCGAGGCGCCGCGCGACCTCGGCGCGCAGGTCGCCCTCGCAATCGACCCGGTAGAGTTCCGGGGCCAGCACCTGCACCCGCACCACACCGGGCACAGCGGCGAGCTGATTGCGGACCGCCTCGCCGCGAGCCTCGACATCGATCACGTGGCCCCCGCCGAGCACCCGCTGCGCCAGATCGGTCACGCTGCCCGACAACGCGATGCGCCCGCGGTTGAACAGCGCGACCCGGTCGCACACGCTCTGCACCTGATCGAGATGGTGCGATGACAACAGGACCGCAGTGCCGTCGGCCTTGAGCCCGCGGATCATGCCGAGGAATTCCTGCGTCGAATGCGGGTCCAGGGTCGCCGTCGGCTCGTCGAGGATCGCAATGCTCGGGCGCTTCATCAGCACCTCGGCGAGCCCGAGGCGCTGGCGCATGCCGCGCGAGAACGTCGCCACCCGGTCCCGCCCGACATCGGGCAATCCGACCCGCGCCAGCGCTTCGGTAAACCGCTGGTCGATTTCGCGCCGAGATAATCCAGCCAGTCGCCCGGTGTAGGCGAGGTTGTCGCGGGCCGAGAGCCCGTCGTAAAAGCCGACCGAATCCGGCAGATAGCCGACCCGGCGCTTTACTTCGAGCGGATCGCGCAATGGGTCGAACCCGGCCACTTCGGCGCGTCCCTCGGTCGGCTCGGTCAGCCCGAGCAGCATCAGGATCGTCGTCGTCTTTCCCGACCCGTTGGGCCCCAGAATGCCGACGATCTCGCCGGCCCGGACATCGAGATCGATGTGGTCGACCGCGATAGTCGCGCCATAACGCTTGGTCAGCCCCTGCGCGCTGATGACGACTTCTTCAGCCATCCCAGCCCTCACCCACCAAGCCCATCGGGCTTGGTCCCCCCCCTCCCGCGGTGCGGGAGAGGAGCTTAGGGCTGGATAAGCGGCTAACGCCCCGCTCCCGCATTGCGGGAGAGGGTGCCGAGCGGTAGCGAGGCGGGTGAGGGGCTGTGCGCATCGAACTCAACGCCGGCCGAAGCGGGCGACGGCGAAAACGACGACCAGCAACGAGATCGCGATGACCCCGATCCCGACCGCACCCCAAATGGTCGAGGTCAGGACCGTGATGCGGAAGTTTGCCGATTCGGACTGACCGCCGGCCGCATTGGCGCGGATCGTCGTCTGGTAATCGCCGGCAATGGCGCGCGGCGATGGGGTCAGGCCGACCTTGATCTGCTGCGATTTCCCGGCTGCCAGCTCGGGCAGCTGCTTGGGGTCGAAGCTGGTCTTCCACCCCTCCGGGGCCGTCGCGCTGAAATCGACGTCGCGCGCCGCTTCGCTGCCGTCATTGCGGACGACGACGGTCAACTGGCCGTCCTGGCCGGCATAGGCCTCCCCGCTCAGGCGCCCGCCCTCGCCGGCCAACGCCAGCCGAGGCTGGCCGAGGACCGTGATGCCAAGATCGAGATCGGCCGAGGCCGCCTCGCTCTTGGCATGCAGCGCGAGCTTGTAGTCACCCCCCGGCGTGTCGCGCGGCAAAGCCACCGAGGCTTCGATGTCCTTTGATTTGCCCGCCTCGATCGGAATGCTGGTGAGCTGCTGGCTGCCATAGGCTTCGGTGAAGGTGACCTGAAAATTTTTCGGTGCATCGGCGCTGAAGTTGATCGTGGCATCGCGCCCGCTGTCATTCGCAACGGTCACTCGGAACTTGAACGAAGTCGTCGCCGTGCCGCGCAGCGATGGGAAGTTGGTGGTGAGTTTGAGTTTGGCCGGGAGCTCCTGGCCGATGGTGACCGTAATCGGTAATTTGAGATCGCTTCCTTCACCCTTGGCATCGACGAGAAAATGGTACTCGCCGGGTCCGGTATCGGCCGGCGGCTCGAGCCGCAGCTGCAATTTTTCTTCGGCATCGGGCGCCACGATCGCCGACTCGACCGGCTGGCCGCCGCCGAGGATTGTCGCCTTCCAGCCCTGAGCAACATCCGGGATCGAAAGAGCCAGCTGCTGCGGGGGGTCATTAAAGTTACGCAACGACAGGTCGATCGTCGTGGTCTCGCCGGCGCGTACGGTCAGAGCGGGATAACGGGTAGTCAGATAGACGCCGGTGATGCCATTCGACGGCTTGTCCGCGGCTTCGCCAGCCGAAGCCATCAATAAAACAAGGCATATTGTGCTAAGCCGCGGCAGCATTCTCGGCACCTCCAACGAAATCACTGCCCGACATCGCGCCGCGGCTTGGTCGGCGCCGTGAGCCGGGACCTTTGTGGTGCGCTGAATACGTCAGTCGGCAGCAGGCGCGAAATTAACAATTTTTCATGTATCGGGGCAAATCGGGCCGCCGAAGCAGATCAGAAGGCGCTTCCGAAATTACGGGCGAACCAGCCTTTGGTCGGCGAACCGGGTGTGCCGGAGGTAACGAGGGAATACGCATCGACATACCAGTCGCTGCCGGGGTAATTGTGGCCGAGCACCGCGGCATTCGCTTGGGCCTCGTCATTGAGGCCGAGCGCCAAATCGCACTCGACGAGGCGTTCCAGCGCTTCGGGAACATGCGTCGTGGTCTGATAATTGTCGATGACCCGTTTGAAGCGGTTAATCGCCGCCAGATACTGTCCCCGCTTCAGATAATAGCGGCCGATCTCCATCTCCTTACCGGCGAGATGATCTCTAGTGAAATCCAACTTCAGCTGGGCGTCTCGCGCGTATTTGCTGTCGGGAAAGCGTTTTACGACGTCGTCGAGTGCCTTCAGCGCGAGTTCGGTTGTCTTCTGATCGCGGCCGATATCGACGATCTGCACGTAATAAGAGATTGCCTTCAAATAATAGGCGTAGGCGATGTCACGATGGCCTGGATGAAGTTGAATGAAACGATCAGCCGCGATAATGGCTTCCCCATAATTTCCTGCTTCGTACTGAGCATAGGCCGACATCAGCTGGCTCTTCGTGGCCCAAACGGAGTAGGGATGTTGACTTTCAACTTCCTCGAATGTCTTGGCCGCCGTGGGATAGCGCTCCTCGACCAGTTCATCCATGGCCTTGTTGTAGAGGTCGTCGACCGGCTTCTCGACATACGCCTCCTTCTTCGAGCCGCCGCAGGTGGTCAGCACGCCGATCAACGCGGCCACGCCGAACCAGCGAAGGAAGGGCAACAAACGCATCGACCCACTCTGGAGAGGAATGTTGACGCCGCGGTTATAGCACAACTCGCCCGCGGGCGAGCAAGCCGACGCCGGTCAATCGCCGGCGAGCTGGAGCCCGTCCTGCCATTCCCGATCGCCGCGATGGGTCCCCCGGCCCAGAGTGGTGTAGCACCAGGCCTCATTGTCGGCGAACAGCGCCGACAGCAGGCGCCGGGTGTGAGCATGCCCCGAGCGCACGCCGCGGAAGGATCCGAGTAGCGGACCCCCGGCGAGATAGAGGTCTCCGAAGGCGTCGAGGAGCTTGTGGCGTACGAACTCGTCGGCATAGCGCAAGCCGCCCACGTTCAAGACGTGATCGCGACCGACGACCACGGCATTGTCGAGCGATCCGCCGCGCGCCAAGCCCGCCGCCCGCAGCCGGTCCAGTTCGTCGAGCAGGCCGAAAGTGCGGGCCCGGCTGAGCTCTGTTTTGAAGGTGTCCGCATCGAACATCAGACAAATGTCTTGCCGGCGAATCAGCGGGTTGTCGAAATCAATCTCGAAACTCATCGAAAAGCCGTGATCGGGGAACAGTGCGGCCGTCGCGCCGTCTTCGGTGACGCTGACTTCTTTCAACACTTTGATCGCGCGCCGTGCCGCATCCTGTTCGACGACCCCAGCGCACTCGATCAGAAACAAGAAGGGCGCGGAACTCCCATCCATGATCGGCACTTCAAGGCCATCGAGCTCGATCACCGCATTGTCGACGGCAGCACCGGCCAACGCCGCCATCAGGTGCTCGACCGTACCCACCGTGTTTCCTTCGCTGTTGGAAAGCACGGTAGAGAGCGGCGAGTTCGATCGTATTGGCCCAGTTTGCAGGAATCTCCGCCGCCGAACCGGCTCGACGGAACACGATGCCCCTATCCGGGGCGGCGGGGTGCAATGTCATTGCCACCCTCTCGCCCGAATGAAGTCCAATTCCCCGGCACCCGATTGCTGTTTTCAGCGTCTGTTGAGACGCTGTCGCGATATCCCCCAACATGCGACAGACTTCTGTGAAGTGATCCCCTGGCGAGCCGGAAGCTACTTTCGCCGCGACTTCGCCTCAAATCACTCTTTGTTGCCAATTGTTGCATTGCCGCGGATACTTCAGCCGCAATCCTGCCGGATTACCGCCGGAGCAGCAAATTTAGTTGGCTTGGCGCCGCAGGAACGCAGGAATGTCGAGAAGGTCGTCTTCCTTGCTCAAATTTGGCCGGTCGTCCGGCTCCAGCGGTGCCAGCCGTGGCTGGGTATTCGGCTGGGTGGCCGGCTTTGAGGGCTGGACGGGCGGGCGCGGCGCGGGCTCCGGCGCGGTCGCGCGAGCGCGGCCTACCCCGGTCACCCGTTCGATCAGACTGGGCACGCGCCCCTTCGGCTTCGGCGCGGCCTCTTTGGCAGCAGGAGGAATGGCGGGCTGGGTCAGCGGGACCGGTCGCGCCGCCCCGGCATCGGCCGGTTTTGGCGCAATGAAGGCGCCGTTGCGTATTGCCGCGGTCTCGGCCGCCTCCGCCGCTTGCGGCAGCGGGTCGCTGTCGATCTCGGCACGGTGCCGCGTCGATTGCGCCGCATTCTGCGTGAGCACGGGCTGGGTATAACCGCCCGTCGTCGCTTCGCGCAGTGGGGGCACCGAATCGCGGCTGCTCACCAGGCTGATTGCCGGGCGTGGCTGCGCGACCGCTTCGGCGTCGATGCCGGTGGCGACGACCGAAATCCGCATCTTCCCTTCGAGCCTCTCGTCGAAGGTTGAACCGAAGATGATGTTGGCCTCGGGGTCGACCTCCTCGCGAATGCGATTGGCGGCCTCGTCAACCTCGAACAATGTCATATCGAGACCGCCGGTAATGTTTATCAGGACCCCCCTGGCGCCCTTCATCGATACGTCTTCGAGCAGCGGGTTCGAGATCGCAGCTTCGGCGGCATCGGTCGCCCGCTTATCACCCTCGGCTTCGCCGGTGCCCATCATCGCCTTGCCCATCTCGCCCATCACCGTGCGGATGTCGGCGAAGTCGAGATTGATGAGGCCGGGCATAACCATCAGGTCGGTGACGCCGCGAACCCCCGAATGCAGCACGTCGTCGGCCATCTTGAAGGCGTCGGCAAAGGTTGTGCGCTCGTTGGCAATCCGGAACAGGTTCTGGTTCGGAATGATGATCAAGGTATCGACAAACTTCTGCAGTTCCTCGATGCCGGCCTCGGCGCTTTGCATCCGATGGCTGCCTTCGAAATGAAACGGCTTGGTCACCACACCGACGGTCAGAATTCCCGATTCGCGCGCGATCCGAGCAATCACCGGAGCGCCGCCGGTGCCGGTTCCCCCGCCCATGCCGGCGGTGATGAACACCATGTTGGAGCCGCCCATCGCCTCGAGGATGTCGTCGAGCGCCTCCTCGGCCGCGGCCCGTCCGACATCGGGGCGTGAGCCGGCGCCGAGCCCGCGGGTGACGCCGATCCCCATCTGGATTTTGCGCGGTGCGCTCGATTGCTGCAGCGCCTGAGCGTCGGTGTTACAGACCACGAATTCGCAGCCGATCAAATTCGAGCGAATCATGTTGTTGACGGCGTTCCCCCCGGCGCCGCCGACCCCGACCACCGTAATGCGGGGTTTCATCTCGTGCTCGTCCCTCGGGATGCTCAGATTTATCATGCGGTCCCCCTCCACTGCTGTGCCCCTAACGTTACCCGGTCCGGTCCGGGCTCCCCCTCGCTGGCTCACGCGGTGGCCGGGCGAGCTACAAAGCCGAATCTGCCTCAAAAATTGTCCTTTAGCCAATTCCCCAATCGGCCGAGAACACCCCATCGCGGGCCTTGCGGGCTACGCCGTGCACCCGTGACCTCGGCGCGCTCGGACAAGGCGAAATGCAATAGCCCCGCGGTCGTAGCAAAGGCCGGACCACCGGTCGACTCGGCGAGGCCCGCGACCCGCTGCGGCCGCCCAATCCGCACCTGTTTGTCGAGAATGAGCCCGGCGAATTCGCGAGCCCCGTGCAACTGGCAAGCCCCGCCGGTCAGCACGACACGCCGCCCCGCGACCTTGTCGAAGCCGCTCGCCTCCAGCCGATTGCGCACCAGCTCGAAGGTCTCCTCGATGCGCGGCGCGATGATTCCTACGAGCAGGGATTTCGGCACATGGTTGACGTGCCCCTCGTCCTCCTCGCCGATTTGCGGAACGGCGATCATCTCGCGCTCGTCCGTGCTCGCTGAAATCGCGGTGCCGAACAATGTCTTCATGCGTTCGGCATGGGCGACCCCGGTCGAGAGACCACGGGCGATGTCGTTGGTGACGTGCACGCCGCCGACCGGGACGTAATCTGCAAAAATCAAATTTCCGTCGAAGAAGACGCCGATCGTCGTCGTTCCGCCGCCCATGTCGATAACGGTAACGCCGAGACTGATCTCGTCCTCCACAAGGCAGGAGAGCCCCGAGGCGTAGGGGCTGACGACGAGAGCGTCGACCTCGAGATGCGAGCGCCCAACGGCGGCGGTGTGGTTGCGCGCGCTGGCTGCGCTCGCCGTCACCACATGCATGTTGACCCCGAGCCGCTCGCCGAGCATCCCGCGCGGATCGCGGATGCCGCGGCTGTCGTCCACCGAAAATCCCACCGGGACAGAATGGATGATCTGGCGATCGCCCGGGTCGCGCATCACATAGCCGTGCTCGAGTACCCGTCGCATCTCGGTGTCGGTGATCTCGCGCCCGGTGATGCCGATCTCTGCCTTAATGATCCGGGAGGCGGAGAAACCGCCCGACAGGTTTGCCACGACCCGCTCGATTGTTTCGCCGGCCATTTCCTCGGCGGCGTGCACGGCATTCAGCACGGAGGTGCCGGTCGCTTCCAGGTCGACGATTCCGCCGTTGCGCACGCCGCGCGAGATCTGATGGCCAATGCCGAGAACGCGCGGCCTATCGTCCTCTACCCGCGCGATAAAGCAGCAGATCTTTGTCGTCCCGATATCGAGGGCGGTGATCAGGCTGCCACGCGGCCGGGCCGCCGGTCTGCGGGACTTCGGCTGGCCATCGGCTCCGGTTTTCGCCGATCCTTTGGCGCGCTTGGCGCGGGGCGGCGCTTCGTCGACTGTCGTCATGTGTTCTTCGCCGATGGGCGTCCCTTCTTAGATGTCGGCGATGTCGGTGCTTCTTTCGGCGCCTCCGGGGTGACCCGCAGAACCAGCCGGTCCGGCAGACGAACATCGACGGTCTGCACGTCGCGTTTCAGAATGGCGCTCGACCGCTCGAGACGGGCGAGCTGGACCCAGGCGCCGGTCGGCGCGTCGGCCGGGAGGAGGACATCGATGGCGTTGTCGATGCGCAAGTTCCAGCGGCGGTCGCCAACCCGGATCGCGGCACTGACGCGCGCGGCGAGTTCGGGCTCGGTCGCCAGCATGTCGAGGAGTTCCGCGGCATGTTTCGCGGCACCTTCGCCGACGACCAAGGGCAGCTTGGCGAAGCGGTCGAGCCGGTTCACCGGGATTACGCCGCCGTCGCGGTCGATCAGCTCAAGCTTGCCGCCGTGCTGCCAAAGCGCGAGCGGTTTGCGCTCGACGAGGCGGACATAGAGTGTGTCCGGTAGGCGGCGCTCGACAACCGCAGAGCGAACCCAGGGCAATGTCTCGAGTTGTTCCTTTGCCCGCCTCGGGCTCATGGCGAGGATCGGCGTGCCGGGACCGGCACCGAGCGCGGTGAGGATCGTCTCGCGGTCCGTCGTCTCGCGTCCTTCGACTTTGATGTCGGTCACAACGAGGCCCAGCCGCGCAGTGCCGTCGAGCATCCGGTCGGCCGCATACTGGAGCGTCCTCTGGCCGAGCGGCGATTGGCTCGTCTGAACGGCTGCGTACAATCCGCCCGCCAGTAAAACCGGAACCCCGACCCACACCCCCAAGCCGCGCAAGAGGGCGGAAATCCTGCCGCGTCGCGGGCGCCGCGGCGCCGGCCCCTTCATCGGCCGCATGACGCGTTCTCCACCATCCAGGCGACCAGCTCGTCGAAGCCGATGCCGACATGGCGAGCGATATCGGGCACCAGTGAAGTCGGCGTCATTCCCGGTTGCGTGTTCACCTCCAGGAGATAGAGACGGCCGCAGCCTCCGGGCGTGTCGTCGTAGCGCAAATCGGCGCGGCTCACGCCGCGGCAGCCGAGCGCCTGATGCGCCCGCAAGCCGATGTCGAGCGCCTCTTCATAGACAGTGGGGGGAACCGGCGCCGGTGTCAGATGATCCGACCCGCCCGCCGCGTATTTCGCGGTGTAATCGTAGAAGCTGCCGCGCGGGACGATCTCACAAGCGCCGAGCGCCCGATCGCCCATCACCGCCACGGTGAGCTCTCGTCCGGGAACAAAGCGCTCGACCAGCAACTCGGCGCCGTAGCACCACTCCCTCGCCTCCTCGCGCCAGGAATTGTCGTTGATCCGCACGATCCGGACACCGACGCTCGATCCCTGATTGGTCGGCTTGACGACGAACGGGGCCGGCATCGGGTCGCTCTCGACCAGGCTTTCCCAGCTGGCGACCATGCCCTCGGCGACCGGCAGGCCGGCATCGCGGAATACCGCCTTCGCCGTCGGCTTGTGCATCGCCATGGCCGAGGCGAGGACGCCCGAATGGGTGTAGGGGATCCCCAGCATCTCGAAGACGCCCTGCACCGTCCCGTCTTCCCCCCCGACGCCATGCAATGCGTTGAAGATAAGTTCGGGGCGCGGGTCCAGCGCGCGCATCAGGGCCGGCAAATCATGGCCGACATCGATGACCCGCACCTCGTAGCCGCGGTCCACCAGCGCCTTGGCGCATTCGCGCCCGCTCGACAGCGAAACCTCGCGCTCGGGCGACCACCCGCCCATCACCACCGCTACGGTCTTAGTCACCGCGCCCCCCACTTTGCATTGCCGTCACCCCCGCGAAAGCAGGGGCCCAGGGGCCATTAGCGCCGGCGGCGAGGCGGTTGGATCCCCGCTTTCGCGGGAATGACGAATTTATTTCTCCGGTCTCGAAGCTGGGTTGGCCGATGCGCTCGATCTCCCACTCGAGCAAAATCCCCGAGGTGTCATGGACGCGCCGCCGGACCTCTTCGCCGAGGCCCTCAAGATCGGCTGCCGTGGCGTTGCTGGTGTTGATCAGGAAATTGGCGTGCTGCTGCGAGACCATCGCAGCGCCGCGGACGAGACCGCGGCAGCCGGCGGCGTCGATCAGGCGCCACGCGCTGTCTCCGGGCGGGTTCTTGAATGTCGATCCGCCGGTACGGGCGCGCACCGGCTGGGTGGCTTCACGCGCGGCGCGGATCTCGTGGAGCCGGCGGCGAATCGCACTGCAATCCCCGGGCGCACCGCGGAGCCTGGCTTCGACGAACACCCAACTCGGGTCGATATCGCTGTGGCGGTAGGAGAGTCCAATCTCCCGGCTGCTGAGGGTATGGGTTTCGCCGGTGCGGTCGAGCGCGATCGCCGAGACGAGCACATCCTTGATTTCCCGGCCATAGGCTCCGGCATTCATTCGCAGGCTGCCGCCGATCGACCCGGGGATGCCCGACAGGAACTCGAGCCCGCCCAATCCCGCATCTGCCGCGGCGAAAGCGACGATACGGTCGAGAGCCGCCGCGGCTGCGCGGATCTCGTCGCGCTCGACCTCGATCGCCGCGAACCCGCGCCCGAGTCGGATCACGACACCGGGAATGCCGCCGTCGCGCACGAGGATGTTCGAGCCGATCCCGATCACGGTCATCGGAATTTGCGGCGGCAGCGCTGCGAGAAACTCGGCGAGATCGGCGGTATCGGCGGGACGGAACAACACCTCCGCAGGCCCGCCCACGCCAAACCAAGTTTGCTTCCCGATCGGCGCGTCCGCGGTCAACCGGCCGCGTACCGGAGGGAGCTGCGCAATCAGCGGGTTCATGCGACGCGGCTCGGCGATTGCAGCGCCGCAAGATCGGCCGGCAAACTGTTGGCCCAGCCGGTGATCGAACCCGCGCCCAGGCACACCACCATGTCGCCGGGGCGCGCCATTTCCCGGATCATCGGCGCGAGCTCTCCCGGGTCGGCCAAGGGGCGGACATTGCGATGGCCGTGCTCGATCAACCCGGCAACCAGAGCGTCGCGGCTGATGCCTTCGATCGGCGCCTCCCCGGCTGCGTAGATGTCGGCGACCAGAACCACATCGGCGTCGTTGAAGCAGGTGCAGAACCCGTCGAAAAGATGGGACACGCGCGTGTAACGATGCGGCTGAACGACGGCGATCACCTTTCCAGCGACGATCGCGCGTGCTGCCTTCAGCACCGCCGCGATCTCGACCGGGTGGTGGCCGTAATCATCGATGACGGTCACGCCGTTCCACTCGCCGGTCCGCGTAAAGCGGCGTTTCACGCCTTTGAAATTGCGGAGCGCCGCCCGCAAAGCGTCGTCGCCGAGCGCCATCGCTTCGGCGACCGCCGCGGCAGCGAGCGAATTCTGCACGTTGTGACGGCCGAACATCGGCAGAAAAAGGTCCGGGATCGTGCGCCCCCGATCCGCCAGCGCGTCGGAGACCACGATGTCGTACCGCGCGCCGTCCCGTCCGAGTTGGACATCGACGGCACGGATGTCGGCCTGCGGGCTGAACCCGTAAGTCAGGACGCGCCGGTCGGAGAGCTTGGGGATCATCTGCTGGACCACCGGATGGTCGATGCAGAGCGCGGCAAAACCGTAAAACGGAATGTTGCCGACAAAATCCTCGAAGGCTTGGCGCAGCGCGTCGAAGCTTTGGTAAAAATCGAGATGTTCCGGGTCGATATTGGTGACGACCGCTATCGTCGCCGGCAGCCGGGTGAACGTGCCGTCGCTTTCGTCGGCCTCGACGACCATCCAGTCGCCCGCCCCCAGCCGCGTGTTGGTCCCGTACGCGTTGATGATCCCGCCGTTGATCACGGTGGGATCGAGCTGCGCCGTCTCGAGCAACGCGCCGATCATCGAGGTCGTCGTCGTCTTGCCATGGGTTCCGGCAATCGCCAGCGACCATTTGAGCCGCATCAGCTCGCCCAGCATTTCGGCGCGGCGCACCACCGGGATGCGGCGCACCCGGGCGGCGATGACCTCGGCGTTGTCCGGTTTGACGGCGGACGAGATCACGACCACCTCGGCGGCGCCGAGGTTCTCGGCTTCGTGGCCGACAGCCACCGGAATTCCGAGATCGATGAGCCGCCGGACATTGGCGCTGTCGGCCAGGTCGCTGCCCTGCACCCGATAACCGAGATTATGCAGCACCTCGGCGATGCCGCTCATCCCGATCCCGCCGATGCCGACGAAATGGATGGGCCCGATCGATCGCGGGAGGGCTCTCATGCCGCCCGTCCTTGCGGCCTTGAGCCGAGACCGAGCTCGATGGCGAGCTGCGCAAGGTCGCGCGCCGCGTCGGGCCGGCCGAAATCGCCGGCACGCTGAGCAGCGCCGCTCAATGCCGCTCGGGTCCCCCAACAGATTTTCGAGATAAAGAGCGAAGGTGTCCGGGCGCAACTCCGGCTGCGCAACGACCCATCCGGCTCCGGCCTCGGCAAAGGCTCGGGCATTCGCGGCCTGGTGATTGTCGGTGGCGTAGGGGTACGGGATCAGAACAGCGGGCCGGCCGATCGCGGCGAGCTCGGCCACGGTCGAGGCGCCGGCGCGGCAAATTGCCAGATGCGCGCGCGCCAGCCGTTCCGGAACATCGGTAAAGAAGCTCTGCAGCTCCGCCTGGATGCGATTTTTCCGATAGATCGCCTCGGCGGCGGGAAGATCCTCCGGGCGCGCCTGGTGGCTGACCCGCAGCATCTCGCGCAGCCGCGTCGGCAGCGCGGCGAGCGCCGGCGGCACGGCCTCGCTCATGATCCGCGCCCCCTGGCTGCCGCCGAGGATCAGCAGCTCGATCGGGCCGCCCCGTTGCGGCGCCTTGTACTTGGTTCGAGCGAGGGCGAGCACCGCCGGCCGTACCGGGTTGCCGGTCTGGACGGTACGGGCGCGATCGGCCGGGCGCAGACCAGCGGTCGCCGGAAAGCCGGTTGCGATGCGCCGCACGCGCGGCGCGAGGA
This sequence comes from uncultured Alphaproteobacteria bacterium, assembly GCA_963730745.1. GTDB lineage: Bacteria > Pseudomonadota > Alphaproteobacteria > ATCC43930 > CGMCC-115725 > AP-15. Next base: position 78,485 of record CAVSTA010000028.1, on the reverse strand, counting down.
GCCGATTGGCGCGGCCGAGGACGGCATTTTGCTCGTGGATCACCGTCGGCAGACCGAGAGAGACCGCCGCGAGCATCGTCGGGATCGAGGCATAACCCCCGAAACCGATGACGCAGGCCGGGGACAGCCGGCGCAACAAACGGCGCGCCTGCAACGTCCCGAGCGCCAGCTCGCCGAGCGCGTGGGCGGTATGCGCCGCTCCACCGCCCAGCTGGGCGGCACGCACATGATGCGTCTCGATCTCGGCAGCCCGCCCGGCGAAGGCCTCGGCTCGCGCATCGCTGAGGAGATGCACCTTGCTGCCGCCGCCGAGCAGCTCGATGGCCAGCGCCTCGGCCGGGAACAGATGACCGCCGGTGCCGCCGGCCGCGAGCACGAAGGACCCGCTCACAGCTCGCCTCCCCCGAGTCGGCGCCGCGTCAGGGCGAGCATCATCCCCATGCCGAGCCCGAGCGCCAGCATCGAGGATCCGCCATAGGACAGGAACGGCAAGGTCATGCCTTTGGTCGGGATCAGGTGCAGGGTGGAGGCCATGTTGATCGCCGCCTGCAGCCCGAACTGGACGAGCAGGCCGGTCGCGGCGAGAAGGACGAAGAGGCTGCCTTCCTGCGACATTCGCGAAAACCCGCGCAGCACGATGAACGCGAACAGCGCGACGATGACGAGGCAGACGACCACTCCGAACTCTTCCCCGGCGACGGCGAAGACAAAATCCGCATGCGCGTCGGGGAGGACGTCCTTCACCGTGCCCTCGCCCGGACCGCGCCCCCACAACCCGCCATTGGCGAAGGCCTCTATCGAGCGGTTCACCTGATAGCTGTCGCCGGTCGAGGGATCGAGGAAGTGGTCGACCCGGACCCTGACATGCGGCAGGTACATATAGGCGCCGACCAGGCCACCGAGTCCGGCGAGAGCGCCCGCCGCAACCCAGTAAAGCCGCATCCCGGCCATGAAGAATTGCGCAAACCAGACGGCGGCGACGACCGCCGCCATGCCGATGTCCGGCTGCTTTATCAACATCGCGACGACGAGGAAGAAAAGCGCGATGCAAATCAAATTGCCGGGAAAGCGCGGACGCAGCTTCTGCTCCGCAAACAACCACGCGGCCACGACGGCGAAGGTCGGCTTGATGAATTCGGAGGGCTGCAGCGACAAGCCCGGGAAGTTGATCCAGCGTCGCGCGCCCTTGATCTCGACGCCAATGACGAAAGTCAACGCGAGCAGGGCGAGCGAGATGCCGAAACCGATCACCGCAATGCGGCGGATAGTCCGGGGCGGCTGGAGCGAGACCGCGAACATGAGGCCGAGCGCCAACGGCAGCATCGCCAGATGGCGGCGGACAAAATGCAGCCCGTCATAACCAATCCGCTCGGCCACCGGAGGGCTCGCCGCCAAGCTCATCACGACGCCGAAGCCGATCAGCATGCCGAGCGCGGCGAGGCTCCAACGGTCGACGGTCCACCACCAGCGCGCAACCGGGCTCTGATCGATCCGGGCGAATCTCATCCGTGGCGCCCGTCACAACGCCGCGAGCCCCCCCTCACCCACCAAGCCCTTCGGGCTTGATCCCCCCTCTCCCGCGGTGCGGGAGAGGGGCTTTGCAGGTGAATGCGTTCTAGCCCCTCTCCCGCACTGCGGGAGAGGGTGCCGAGCGCAGCGAGGCGGGTGAGGGTCCCGCACCAATGCATCTTCACCGCAACTTCAGCGTGGCGAGGCCGGCGATCGCCAAAATCCAGGCGATGATCCAAAAGCGGATCACGATCTTCGGCTCCTCCCACCCCATCTGCTCGAAATGATGGTGCAGCGGCGCCATGCGGAAGACGCGCCGTCCGGTCATCTTGTAGCTCGCGACCTGGACGATGACCGATATCGCCTCGAGCACGAAAAGACCGCCGATGATGGCGAGCACCAGCTCGTGCTTGGTGACGACGCTGATCGTGCCGAGCGCGGCGCCGATCGACAATGATCCGGTGTCGCCCATGAAGACCATGGCCGGCGGGGCGTTGAACCACAGGAAACCGAGGCTCGCGCCGACCATCGCACCGCAAAACACCGTCAGCTCGCCCGCTCCGATGACGTGATGGATCTGCAGGTAATTGGCGAAGACCAGATTGCCGGCGAGATAGGCGATAACGGCGAAGCAGCCCGCCGCGATCATCGAGGGAACGATCGCCAGCCCGTCGAGGCCGTCGGTCAGATTGACCGCGTTCGAGGCTCCGACGATGACAAACGCGCCAAACGGCACAAAGAACCAGCCGAGCGCAAACAGCAGGTTCTTGAAGAACGGAACTGCCAGAGCGTTCGCCAGCCCCGCCGGCGCCAGATAGGCGATGGCGGTGCAGGCAGCGGCGGCGAGCACGAATTCGAGGGCGAGCTTGGCGCGGCCCGAGAGGCCGCGATGCGAGTTCCGGGTCAGCTTGCGATAATCGTCGAAGAAGCCGATCAGCCCGAATCCGGCCGTGGTAAGCAGCACGATCCACACGTAGGGATTGGTCAAATCCGCCCACAGCAAGGTCGATGTCGTCAGCGCGGTCAGGATCAGGAAACCGCCCATCGTCGGCGTTCCCTTCTTGCGCAGCAGGTGCCCGTTGGGACCGTCCGGGCGAATCGGCTGGCCGTTCGACTGCTTCCGCCGCAGCCACAGGATCAGGTGCGGACCGAGGATAAAGCTGATCAGCAGCGCGGTGACGACCGCCCCGCCCGAGCGGAAGGTGATGTAGCGGAACAGGTTGAAGAACTGGAATTGGTCCGCGAAAGGATAAAGCAGCGGGTACAGCATCGGTTCACGTCTCTTGGCCGACATGATTCGCGGCCGGGCCGATTGCGCGCGCAACAGCTCCACGACGCGGCTGACGCGCACGCCGCGGGAGCCTTTGACAGTCACGATATCGCCGGGTTCGAGAAAGCGCAGCAGCGCAGGCATAGCTTCCTCGGGCGATCGCCACAACCCGCCTCGTTTCCCCTCGGGAAGAACCTCGTCCAGCGCGGCAATGGCCTCGCCGATCAGAAAGACGCGGTCGACCTCGGCTGCGGCGAGCGGTTCGGCGAGTTCGCGGTGCAGGCGCTCGGATGCGTCGCCGAGCTCGAGCATATCGCCGAGCACCGCCACGCGCCGTGCGCCGGCCCCGGGCTCGGTGGCGGCGAGCACGGCAAGGGCAGCGCGCATGGAGGGCGGGCTGGCGTTGTAGCTCTCGTCGATGACCGTCAAGGTGCCGCCGCGCCAGGCGAGCTCGTGGCGCCGGCCGCGGCCCGGCAGCGCTTGGAGCTCGGCCAGCGCCTCCGCGGCGCGATCGACAGCCGCGCCGGCGGCCTGCGCCGCCGCGAGCACAGCGAGTGCGTTCATGACCCAATGCCGGCCCGGGACCGGCACCCGAAACCTGATAGCGGTGCCGCAAACCGCTAGCCTCGACCGTGCTGCCGCGCGAATCGAGCACGCAATCGACCAGGCGCGCGGCGGCTTCCGGATGGGTTCCAAAGCCGAGGATCTCGACGGCGCCGGCGCACTTCGCCGCCGCAGCCAATCTTGCGTAATGCGGGTTGTCGCGGTTGAGAACCGCGACGCCGCCGGGCTCCAGCCCGAGGAAGATCTCGGCCTTGGCATCGGCGATTGCCTCGACCGACGGGAAGAAGCCGAGATGCACCGGCTCCACCGTCGTGATCACCGCGACATGCGGGCGCACGAGCCGCGCTGAGGTCCGCGATCTCGCCGGGATGGTTCATGCCGAGCTCGAAGACGCCGTAGCAGGCGTCCGGCGGCAAGCGGGCGAGCGACAGCGGCGCGCCCCAATGATTGTTGAGCCCGCCGGCCGAGGCATAGGTCGGGCCGGAGCTGGCGAGCGCCAAGCGCAACGCCTCCTTGGTCCCGGTCTTGCCGACGCTGCCGGTTACGGCGACGATCCGGGCTCGGCTGCGGTTGCGCCCTGCCGCGCCGAGCGCGGCGAGACCGGCCAGCGTATCGGCGACGCCGAGCAGCGGCGCCGACGTCGGAAGCTGCGGGATTTCCCGGTCCACCATTGCCGCGGCGGCGCCCCGCTGCAACGCAGTCGCGACAAAATCGTGGCCGTCGTGGTTGGGGCCGCGCAGCGCGACGAACAGGTCGCCCGCGGCCGAGGCTGCGGGTGTCGATCGAGACCCCTGTCGCGGCCCACTCCGTCACGCTCGACCCGCCGGTCGCGGCCGCAGCGTCAGCGGCGGTCCACAACGCGGTCATCAGCCGGCCCGCCGACGGGATGACGGCCGGGACTCGCCGGCGATTTCGCGCGCGATTGCGGCATCGTCGAAGGGATATGTCTCGGTGCCGATGATCTGGCCGGTTTCGTGCCCCTTGCCGGCGATGACCAGGAGATCGCCCGCCGCCAGCTCGGCAATAGCCGTCGCGATCGCCTCGCGGCGGTCGCCGATCTCGATCGCGTTCGGCGCCGCCGCGAGGATGGCGCGCCGGATCTCGGCCGGCGGCTCGGTTCGCGGATTGTCGTCGGTGACGTAAACGCGGTCGGCCAAGCGGGTCGCCACCTCTCCCATCAGCGGACGCTTGCCGGCGTCGCGGTCGCCGCCACAGCCGAACAGCACGGCGAGGCGGCTGCGGGCATGCGGGCGCAGCGCCGTCAGAACCGTCGCCAGCGCATCCGGCGTGTGGGCGTAATCGACGACGATCGCCCCGCCGCCTTCGTGGCCGGCGACGAATTGCAGCCGGCCGGGAACGCCGGTCAGACCGGCGAGAGCGGCGGTCGCGGCAGCCGACGGGCCCGCCGGTCGCGATCACCAGCCCCAGCGCCGCGAGCGCGTTCATCGCCTGGAACTCGCCGGCGAGCGGCAGCACCAGCTCCTGCCTGCGGCCGAAAAGATCCAGCACCAGGAATTGACTGTCGACGCGCGGCTCGCGGGCAACCAGCCGCAGATCGGCCGCGGGATCGGCGCCATAGGCGATCACCGGGTGACCGCGATCGCGGCAGAGCCCGTCGAGCCGCGAGAACTCGGCGCTGTCCCGGTTGAGGACCGCGGAGCCGCCCGGCGTCAGAAGGGCGGTGAAGAGGCGGTCCTTGGCGGCCCGGTAATGCGCCATATCGCCGTGGTAATCGAGGTGGTCGCGCGTCAGGTTAGTAAACGCCGCGGCGGCGACCGGCATGCCATCGAGCCGGAACTGGTGGAGGCCGTGGCTCGACGCCTCGATCGCCACGTGATCGATCCCTTGTTCGGCCAGCCCGGCGAGATCGCGGTGCAGCGCGACCGGATCGGGGGTCGTCAGCGCGCCGGGCCGGTGCTCGGCCGGCGGTCACCAGTCCCGAGCGTGCCGAGGCTCGCTGCGGGGTGGCCGAGCGCCGTCCAGATCTCGCGCGTGAAATGGACCACCGAGGTCTTGCCGTTGGTGCCGGTAACGGCGGCGATCGTTCGCGGCTGCCGGCCGTGAAATCGTGCCGCCATCAACGCCAGCCGGCGATGCGGGTTCGGATCGGTGACGATGCAGACCCTCTCGCGCTCCTCCGGCGGAAGCGCGAGCGCAGCGGGTTCGTCGGTCAGGATGGCGACGGCGCCGCGCGCGACGGCGTCAGCGGCGAAACTGCGCCCGTCCTGTCTCGTGCCGGGCAAGGCGGCGAACAGAAAGCCGGGTTGCACGTTCCGCGAATCGGCAGTGAGGCCGACGATCTCAGGGTCGTTCAATCCCGTGGGTGCCGGCACAGGGGCAATCAGCTCAGTAAGCTTCAATCCGCTTGCCCTGCAGAGTATCGACCATCAGCGCCCGCTGGATCTCGGGCGACAACTCGTCGACCGGCTGCACGCCGACCAGTGGCGCCATGCGCTGGACTATCCGGCTGGTTGCCGGAGCGACTGTCCAGCCGGCGGTGGCGTAGCCGTGGCTCTGCTTGTTGGGGTGAGGTTCGTCGACCACGGTCAAGATCAGATATTTCGGATCGTTGATCGGAAAGACCCCGACAAAGCTCGAAAGCAGCTTTTTCTCTGCATAATGTCTGCCCGAAATCTTCTCCGCCGTGCCGGTCTTGCCGCCCACCACGTAGCCGGGAGCCGCGGCCTGCGTACCGGTCCCGTGCTCAACCACTAATCGCATAAGCTTGCGCATTTGTTCCGAGGTCTTTGGCGAAATTACCTGCTCGCCCTGCGGCACATCGTCGGGCGGTTGCTTGACAAGGGTGGCCTGGCGCAGAACCCCGCCATTGACGAGCGCCGCGGCCGCGCTCGCAAAGCTCAACGGCGTCACCGAGATGCCGTGGCCGAAGGCGATCGTCATCACGTTGACTTCCCGCCATTTCGCCGGGAAATGCGGCGCCGCCGCCTCCGATACCTCGATCTTCGGCGCCCGCAACAGGCCGATACGGGAGAGGAATTCCCGCTGTCGTTGGCCGCCGGCGGCCATCGCCATCTTGGCTGCGCCGATATTCGACGAATACATGAGAATTTCCGGGACGTTCAGGACTCGATGCTTGCCGTGATAATCCCCGATCGTGAAGCGCCCGATATGGATATCGTGGCTCGCGTCATAGGTGCTGGCGAGCGTGGAGGTGCCGGCGTCGAGCGCCATTGCCACGGTGAAGATCTTGAAGATCGAACCGAGCTCGTAAACGCCGAGCGTGTTGCGGTTGAACATCCGGTCCGCGATGGAGATGTCGGGATGGTCCGGGTCCGCGGCGCCCGGGTGGTTCGGATCGAAATCGGGCAGCGACACCATCGAAAGCACTTCGCCGGTGTTGACGTCCATGATCAACCCGGCGGCGCCTTTCGCGGTGAAGTCGTCGATCACCCGCTGCAACTCCTCGCGCAGGATGTATTGGAGGCGCAGGTCGAGCGACAGCTGCAACGGCTCCTGCCGCTCCTTCAGCGTGCCGTCGAGGCCGCGCTCGATCCCCGCGAAGCCGGCATTGTCGATGCCGGTATAGCCGACGACATGCGCCGTCAATGTCCCATCCGGATAGATGCGGCGCTCCTCATGCTGGAACTGCACGCCGGGAATACCGAGCTGATTGACCTCGTACTGTTCGTGCGGCGTCAAGTGGCGCTTCAGGTACACGAAGCTCTTGCCCGAGGTGAGCTTGGCGTACACCTCGAGGGTCTTGAGGCTCGGGAAGGCCTTTACCAATTTGCGGGTGGCGTCCGCCGGGTCGAGGATCTGCTTCGGATTGGCGTAGACCGAGGGGCTGTCGAGCGTCGTGGCGAGCAGCCTGCCGTTGCGGTCGACAATGTCGGCGCGGGCGGGTGCAGGCGGTGCCGGAATTCGGAACCGCGGCATATGCGATTGGGCCGCGCCGCCTTCGAGCAGCACGATTTCGACGACCCGCAATGCGACAACGCCAAAGACGCAGGCAAACAAAATGCCGGTAAAAAACAGCCGGGCGCGGCAGGCCTCCAGCGCCTTTCTCGCCGGCCCCTCGGGAACCACGGGGGCGCAGGGCGGCGGCTTGAAATGCCGTGGTCGGCACGGGTTGTCGCCATAACCTTGAAAGGGTTGGGCTGCGATCATCACCGGCTCGTCATGATCTGGGCAATCAAGTCGTCAAGCGATTTCGCTCGCCGCGGTGGGCTGGCGGATGGGCTGGGCTTCGTGACCGCCTTTACTGGGGTGGCCTTGGCCAATTGCGGTGCCGCCGCCGGCTTCTCCAACAGGGCGGGCATGGCGCGCAGCGCGCTTTGTGTCACCGGCGGCTCTGTTGCAGTTTGGAGAGTCGCCGGTTCCGGAGCGCGCACCGGAACTCCTTCGGGTGCACCTGGGGCCGCGCTCACCGGAACCGGCTCGGCAGCCGCGATAACGGCAGGCGGTTCGACGGTGGGCGGTTCGGCCACAGGTGGTTCGACCACGGGCGGCGGCGGAGGACGCAGCGGGATGTCGGCGGCCGTCGTGTGAAGCTGCCTTGTCGCGATCGGGCCGAGCGACAGGAATTGACGGTTCATGGCTTCGAGGGTCGCGGGCCGCGTCAGGTAGGCCCATTCGGCGTCGAGGACCCGCAATTCGTGCTCTTCGGCCGCGGTCGCCCGATTGGTTCGCGCGAGATCGTCCTCGAGTGCCTGAACCTGGTATTTGACCCCGAACATCGCAAAGCCGGTCGCCGAAACGAGGACCAGCCAGAACAGGGTGCCGAGCCTGATCATGCGCCGTCTCCCCGGCGCCGGCCGCCAAGGCGCCGCTCGCCATTGCGCGGCCATGGCGGCGCCGCAGTCCGTGCCGCGGCTCGCAGCCGTGCCGCGCGAGCGCGCGGGTTGTGGGCGATTTCCGCTGCACCAGGCTTGACCGCGCGGCGGCTCAGCAAAGTGAAGCTCGGCGGCGGCGATTCTGCCCCGACGGGCCGGTGTCGCGAGGCTCGCGGCGCCATATCGCTGCGCTGGCGCAGGAACTCCTTGACCTGGCGATCCTCGAGCGAGTGGAACGACACGACGGCGAGCCTGCCGCCGGGCATCAGCAGGTGCTCGGCCGCGGTGAGGCCGCGATCGAGCTCGCCCAATTCGTCGTTGACGGCAATCCGCAAGGCCTGAAATGTCCGGGTCGCCGCGTCCTGTCCGGGCTCGGATTGCGGGACCACGGCGCGAACGATTTCGGCCAGCTCGGTGGTGCGCCGAATGGCTCGGCGCCGTCGCGCCGCGGTGATCGCGCGGGCGATCCGGCGGGCAAACCGCTCTTCGCCAAACGCACCGATCACCTCGGCGAGGTCGGACTCCGGCAGGGTTGCCACCAGATCCGCGGCGCTCTCTCCTGCGCCGCTCATCCGCATGTCGAGCGGGCCGTCGAAGCGGAACGAGAAGCCGCGCTCCGGCGTACCGAGCTGGGTCGAGGAGACGCCGAGATCGAGGGCAATTCCAGCGACCGGATCGGTGTTCACCGGGGCCAGGAGCCGTGCCATGTCGCCGAACCGTCCTTCGAGAAGACGCAGGCGTTCGCCGTAACGCTCGGCCAAGCCGCGGCCTCGCCGCACCGCCTCGGGATCGCAGTCGATGCCGAAGACCCGGCAGTGCGCTGCATTGAGCAATGCCTCGCTGTAGCCGCCGCCGCCAAAGGTTCCGTCGACATAGACGGCATCGTCGCGCGGGGCCAGAGCATCAACCACGTCGTCGAGAAGAACCGGAATGTGCCCGGCAGAGCGGATCGCCTCGGGCCAATCGGCCTGTGCTGCTGGTTCAGGTGGGTGTGAGCGCCGCCCGGTCATTCCCGGCGCCGCTCGGCGGGGCCGCCCGGCGGCGGCAACCTTGTTCCCTGGCGGCGAGCGCGCTCGCGCAGCATCGCCTGGTGATCGGCGAAGCGGGTCGGCTCCCAGATCTGAAAACTCTTCCCCAGCCCGACAAACGCCGCGCTGTCACCAATGTGGGCATGCTCGGCGAGGATTTCCGGCAGGATGATGCGGCCCTCGGGATCGAACGCGAGCGAATGCGATGAAGCGAACAGCATTCCGAGGTTCTCGTGATCCTCGGAAAACTCCTCTAGAGTATCCATCCGCGAGCTCATCTCCTCCATCCGCTTGATGCCGCTAGCATCGAGCGCCGCATATTTGAACGAGGGGAAAACGATAATTCCGGGAAAGCTTTGGTCTGCGACAGCAGCGCGAAAGGTCGCCGGCACTGAAACTCGCCCCTTGCGGTCGACCTTGTTCACGAAAGTGGAGAAAAACAAGTCCACTTCTTCCCCCAACGCTCACCCGTGGACGCTCGGCAAGGGGCGCCCGATAGGCACTGCCGAGTTTCCCCCCATCGGCAATGCCCGTCCATGGGTAAAGATGGGATATCATGGTACAATATGGGTGTCAATGGGTTTTCTAAATAAAACCAGCAATTTCTTTTGCCGCCGAATTGAGTTCTTGAAATGTTCATAAAAAGAGCGCCAGACGGCGTGTAAGCCGGGTTCTGTCCCGCCCCGAGAAGCTGGTCCTGGGGGCGGGGATGGCCATTCCTCTGGGACGCTCGTTGCCGAGCGCCTCATGCGACCGACCCGAGCGGCGGCGCGAAGGCCCGCCCGGCATTCCCGTGAAGGGGGATGCCTGCCGCTCCTACTTGGTCTTGCTCCCGGTGGGGTTTTCCCTGCCGCCGCCGTTGCCGGCGGCGCGGTGCGCTCTTACCGCACCGTTTCACCCTTGCCGCCCGCCCGGTGTTCCGCGACGGACCGGCGGTGTACTTTCTGTGGCACTTTCCCTGGGGTCGCCCCCGCCGGGTGTTACCCGGCACCGTACCTCCGTGGAGCCCGGACTTTCCTCCCTCCCCCGCAGGCGGAGAGCGGCCATCCTGCCGTCTGGCACTAGGAATTTGGGAGTTCGCAACCCGCCTGTCAAAGCCAGAAGGGATACGCACCACGCGGCCGCATGGGATTTTATGGGCTGTACCACCCCAGCTGCGCCAGGCGGGATCGGGATTGTGCCGCGAGAGTGCGCTTCTATAATCGCCGCAACCCATTCCAACACCCGTAAAAAGGGGAACGCCATGGCGGTAACACTCGGAACGGACGGCTATCGTTACGAGGTCAGCGACAATTGGGCGAAGCTGCCGCCCGGCATGGAGTTCAACGCCGATGTCGCCGCGGTCGGTGTCGACAAGAACGACAATGTCTATGCCTTCAACCGCGGCAAACACCCGATGTGCGTGTTCGACCGCAATGGCAACTTCCTGCGCTCGTGGGGCGAGGGCATCTTTCTGCGCCCGCACGGGGTGCATATGGCGCCGGACGACACGATCTGGCTGACCGACGACGGCGACCACACGGTGCGGCACTGCACCCTCGACGGCAAGGTGCTCTTGACCATCGGCATTCCCGGCAAGCCCGCGCCTTATATGAGCGGCGAGCCGTTCCACCGCTGCACTCATACGGCACTGTCGCCGCAAGGCGACTACCTCTACATCTCCGACGGCTACGGCAATTCTCGCATCCACAAATACACGCCGGACGGCAAGCGGGTGACCTCGTGGGGCGAGCCCGGCACCGATCCCGGCCAGTTCAACATCGCTCACAACATCTGCTGCGACCCCGACGGCTGGGTCTATGTCGCCGATCGCGAGAACCACCGCGTCCAGGTGTTCGACGGCAACGGCAAATACGAGGCGCAATGGAACAACATGCACCGCCCCTCGGGCCTCTACATGGAAAGCGGCACCAGGACGCCGCGTTTCTTCATCGGCGAGATCGGGCCGGACATGGCGGTCAATATCGACCTGCCGAATTGCGGGCCGCGGGTCAGCATCTATACGAGCAAGGGCGAGCTCTTGGCGCGGCTCGGGCGCGCCCATGCCGGGCTCGACCCCGGCCAGTTCATCTCGCCGCACGGGCTCGCCGTCGACTCGCGCGGCGACATCTATGTCGGCGAAGTTTCCTTCACCAATTGGGGCCGCCGCGTCCGCGCCAAGGGCGAGCAATTGCCACCCGGGCTGCGCAGCCTGCAGAAATTGGTCAAGGTGGATTAAGCAGCCCTATCACCAAACGTCCGTCATCCTGAGGAGCTCGCGAAGCGAGCGTCTCGAAGGACGCACTGGCTTCAGTATCGGCGAACCATGAGCGCCCAACTGTACATTCTGCGTTGTGCCGACGCTTCGTACTATGTCGGCACGACGGTCGGTAGCCTGGAGCGGCGCGTGGCGGAGCATCAAGCCGGCGCTTACGATGGCTACACCGCGCTCCGACGACCCGTGGAACTGGTATTTCATCAGCAGTTTGACCGGTGGGATGATGCCGCCGCCGCCGAACGCCAGGTCAAAGGCTGGCGCCGGGAAAAGAAGGAAGCGCTGATCCGAGGCGACTTCACTGTTCTGCCATCCTGGCTCGCCGTGTCGGAACGGGAGTGCGTCCTTCGAGACGCGGCCCAGGGGCCGCTCCTCAGGATGACAAAGATCGGGAATAACTGAGAGGAAGACGCGATGCCAGAAAACCCGCGCTGGAAGCGCCGCCCGCCGGGCTCGACTTGGGGCGATTGGGGCCCCGACGACCAGCTCGGCCGGCTCAATCTGCTGACGCCGGAGAAGGTCCTCAAGGGCGTCGCCGAGGTGAAGGAGGGCAGGACCTTCTGCCTCAGCTTGCCGCTCGATTATCCGGGCGGCACGGTCGTCAACCCGCGCCGCCATCCGCCGCGCCTCATCGCCAACAAGCGCAACGGCATGCCCTACATCGCCTACCCGCTCGCCCGCGAGGACCCGAAACTGATCGACGTGGTCTGCGACGACATTGTCGAGATGACGTTGCAGTACTCGACGCAGTGGGACAGCCTCGCCCATGTCGGCCAATTGTTCGACGCCGATGGCGACGGCACGCCCGAGATCGTCTTCTATAACGGCTACCGCGCCGGCGAGCACATCATCGGGCCGATAGACTACCGCGACGGCGGCGCAGTCGAGCGCGGCGAGCATGTCGGCGCGCTCAAATTGTCGATCGACCATATGGCGGCGCACGGCATGCAGGGCCGCGGCGTGATGATCGACCTCGAGCACCATTGCGGGCGCGGCGAAAGCTTTGTCGGCTACGACCAGCTGATGCGGATCATGGAAGCGGACAAGGTCGAGGTCGAGGAGGGCGACCTGATCTGCTTCCGCACCGGCTACGACCGGGTCATTCTCGGCATGAACAAAAGCCCCGACGCAGCGGTGCTCGCCGCCAATCCCGGCGCCGGCCTCGACGGGCGCGACGAGCGGCTGCTCAACTGGATCACCCGATCGGGCGTCGTCGCCCTCATCTCCGACAACCGCGCGGTCGAGCAGATGCCCTCGCGCCCGTGCGAAAGCGAGGACCACTGTGCCTCATTGCCGTTGCACGCGCATTGTCTCTTCAAGCTCGGCGTCTACCTCGGCGAGATCTGGCACCTCTCCGACCTCGCCGATTGGCTGCGCGCCCGCGGCCGCTCGCGCTTCCTGTTGACCGCCCCGCCCTTGCGCCTGCCGGGCGCCGTCGGCTCGCCGGCCAACGCGATGGCTACCGTCTAGCACTCATTCGGCGCCCAGCGCACCCGCCATGTGGTATGTGGCAAACGCCGCTAAATAGGCGAGCGCGAGCATGGAACTGAAAAGGAAAGCGGTCCACTTCCAACTGTTGGTCTCGCGGCGCACGACGCTCAAGGTGTAGACAGGGATGCGCGCCGAGCAGGTCATCGGCGGAGCGACCAGGATCGTGGCGAGGCGGCCGCGGCGGCTGAAAATGACCCGCGTCGCCATGCTCCCGGGGATTGCGCAGGCAAAGCTCGACAAGAGCGGGATGAAGGCGCGGCCGTGCAGCCCGGCACCGCCCTTCTCCATCAGAAAGGCGGCCCGCGCCATGTAACCGAAGTCTTCGAGCAGCAGAAGAAGAACAAAGTCAGGATCTGCGGCAGGAAAACCACCCGCAAAGGCGTCCGCTTCGTCGGCGAAGTCACGGAAATCGCCGACCGTATCACGCCCGAAAAGCCGTCGATCGCGGTGTTGCCTTTTCAGAACATGAGCGGCGATCCCGAGCAGGACTATTTCGCCGACGGCATGGTCGAAGAGATCACCACCGCGATCGCGCGCTGCCCCGGGTGTTCGTCATCGCGCGCAATTCGAGCTATGCCTACAAGGGCAAGAGCGTCGATGTGAAGCTGGTGGCGCGGGAACTTGGCGTGCGCTACGTGCTCGAAGTTCTGTCAGAAAGGCCGGCAACCGCGTCCGCATCGCCGGTCAGCTGATCAACTCGACGACGGGCGCGCATATCTGGGTCGCTTCGACGGCACGCTCGACGACGTCTTCGAACTTCAGGACGGGGTGGCGGGCGGCGTCGTCGGCGCCATCGAGCCGCGGTTGCGACGGGCCGAAGCGGAACGCGCCAGTCGCAAGCCGACCGAGAGCCCCGATGCCTATGACCTCCACTTGCGCGCCCAGGCGCAAGCGTACAAGAGGACCAGGGAGGGTTTGGCCGAGTCGATTCGGCTTGCGCGGTTGGCCCTCGACCTCGATCCCGCCTACGGTCCGGCCGTTGCGCGGGTCGCGTTGAGCCGTGGCATGCAGCGCCAGCGCAACTGGATTCCACCCGCCGGCCCGGAGGTCGAAGAAGGCATCGCGATGGCCCGGCAGGCGATCGCCGCCGCCGGGGATGACCCTTGGGTGCTGGATTTTGCGCAGCTTGCCGGCGATACTGATGCCGCGCTCAGCGCGCTCGACCGCGCGTTGTGCTCAGTCCCAACTTTGCCCTCGCTTTCGGCCATCGTGCCGTCGTTCTGTCATATCTCAACCGGCCCGACGAGGCTATCCGCTCGGCCCACCAGGCGATCCGCTTGAGCCCGCTCGATCCTGCCATGTTTTCGTTCCCAGGCGCTGGCGCGCGCGGAGCTGGCGGCGGGTCGTTACGAGGCGGGATTGTCATGGGCCGAGGAGGCGTTGCGCGAAAACGGCGGCATGCCGGCGCTCCGGCTCAAGCTCAGCCTGTGCGGCTATTTGGGTCGGCATGAGGAAGCGCGCGCTTGTCTGAGCCGGGTGGGCGAGTTTCATTGCGAGCCGACGATAGCCGGGATCATGCGCGCTTTGCCGAAGGGCGTTGTTCCGGAACTCGCCGCCCGTGTCACCGAAGGACTGCGCAGGGCCGGCGTTCCGGAGGAACGGCAGCAAGTACCCCGCGACCCTCGCTGATGTTCAGGTTGGTACGGACCCGCCGGCGGCGCTGACGCGCCGCCGAGCGGGGGATCCGACGGCGACCCTCGGGGCTACTGCGCTGCGGCGGCGGTTCGGGTGTCGCCGAAGGCGGGGATCACTTCCTTTGCGAAGCGGTCGAGGTCGGCGAGCTGGACGTCGAGCGGGGTGCCGAGCGGGGTTGCGCAGATGACGCGGTCGAGGCCGGGATAGCGCTTTTCGACCGCTTTCAGCGCCTCGATGATATCCTCCGGCCGGCCGGCGAGGAAGCCGCCGGCTTTCACCGCGTCCTCGATCGTCGGCAATTTTACGGTGCCGGCCAGCCGCGGATCGCGCATCGCCGCGATCTGCTCGTCGGTCAAGGCCCGCACGAGGCGCAATTCGCCGAACATTTTCATGTTCTCTTCGTAATGCGGCGCGGCTTCGCGGATTGCCTGTTCGCGGGAGGGCGCGATGTGGAACTGGTAGCCGAGCGCCAGCCGCTCGCCGAGTTCGAGCTTGACGCCGCGCCGAGCGTATGCCGATTGGAAGCCGATCATGTGCCGTTCTACGGCGCCGCCTTCGGCCGAGCCGCCGCCGATCACGCCGCTGATGCCGTATTTCGCCATGAAATCGAAGGCGCGCTCGGAGCCCGATTGGATCGGCTGCCAGCATTCGACCGGCAAGCGCTCCGGCGCCGGCACCAGGGTGATCTCCTTCAGTGCATAGCCGCGATACGGCACCTTGGGCGGGATCGTGTAGTACTTGCCCTGATGCGAGAAGGGCTTCCCCTCGAAGGCCCGGAACAAAACCTCGACACCCTCTTCGAACATCTCGCGGTTGGCGTTCTGGTCGAGGAGCGGCGAGCCGAAGGTCTCGACCTCGCGGGTGTGGTAGCCGCGCCCGACGCCGAAGATGACCCGCCCGCCGGTCAGGATGTCGGCCATCGCGTAATCTTCGGCCAGCCGCAGCGGATGCCACATCGGCACGATGTTGAAGCCGCAGCCGATGTTGATGTTCTTTGTGACGCCGCACAAATGCATCGCCATCATCAAGAGGTTCGGGATCAGTTCCGTGCCTTCAGGCTGGAAATGATGCTCGGCCATCCAGAAGGTGTCGTAGCCGCGCTCGTCCATGCATTTGGCGTAGGCCACGACCTTGTGCAGCGCGTTGCCCAGCTCCGCCTGCGAATAGCAGCGGTCGTTGATCGGCGTGCCGGCATAGCCGAGGTTTTCCATGTCGGCGGTGCCGTAATAGGAGCTGTCGAATTTCGTGATCATTGGTCAATCCTCACAGGTCTGGACCGCATTATTGTCGCCCTCAGAAACGGCTACTTCAGATCGACGATCTCGATCCAGTTCGGCTGGGTGCCCATCGCGTAGTGGCCGATCGGCTTCAGTTCGCCGCTCGCCTGGTCGATCGCGTAGACCGTCATCCCGGCCGAATCCATGCCGACCGACAGCAGGAACTCGCCGCGCGGGTCGATCGCGAAACCGCGCGGCGTCTTCTCGGTCGGGAAGCGGCCAATCTGGGTCAGGGTGCCCTTGTCGGGGTCGATCCTGTAGCCGATCAGCATGCTGGTCTTGCGCTCGGCGCCATAGAGGAACTTGCCGTCCGGCGTCACATGGATGTCCGACGCCGCGGGCTGCTCCTTGTATTCGTTGGTATCGACAAATTGCAATTCCTTCAGGAGCCCCGAGGCCGGGTCGATCGCATAAGTGCCGATCGTCGCCGTCGTCTCGGTGATCAGATAGGCGAACTTCCCATTGGGGTGCAAGGTCAGGTGGCGCGGCCCGGCGCCCGCCTTGGTGGCGATCTGGCCCGGCCCGTTTGGCGATACGGTGCCGGTGGCCGGATCAAATTTCAGCTCCATCACGATGTCGCCGCCAAGCACCGGAACGTAGACGTTCTTGTTGCCGGCATCGATGACGACGCAATGCGCCTTGGGCTTGGTGTCGAGGATCTGGGTCGCCTTCGCCTCGACGATGCTCTGCGCGTTGATCGGGTAGATCGCCAGCTTGGCGCCGACATAGGAGGCGGCGAGCAGAAATTTGCCGGTGCGGTCGGTGTTGATGTACGCCATCTGGTCGACCAGCGGGGTTGCCGCCACGTGCCTGAGGCGGCCGGTGGTCCGGTCGATGGCAAAGGTCGAGACCGGATACGGCTCGCTGCGCAATTGCGCGTAGAGGAAATGCTTATCCGGGCTGGTCGCCATCGGCAGGCTGGCCGGCGACGGCTTGTCGGTGCCGGGAACCGGGGTTTTCTCGATCAGCTCGAGCGCGCCCGTCGCCCGGTTCATCGCCAGGACGAACACTTCCTTGCTGCCGGCGTTCGATACATAGACGACCGTCTCCGGTGTGCCTTGCGGTGTGCCTTGGGGTCCGCCTTGGGCCATGGCCTTGGGTCCTCCGATTAGAGACTGCGCTCCGAGCCCCGCGATCCCACCGAGACCAAGTGCCAACACGCGCCGCCGTGTGATTGGTCCGTGGCTCATCGTTCCCTCCCGCCCTCGATCGACATTCCCGGATAGTCGAAATTATTGGCGTAACTTTTCGTCTCAACGAGGTGCACTGCAACGAAATTCGACGCAACCGCCGCCGTTTCCAGGATCAGAAATATCGATTAATTCGATAAACGTATCTGCGAGGTCCAAAGTCTGAAAAGCTTTGGCGCGCCCGAGAGGAGTCGAACCCCTAACCCCCAGATCCGTAGTCTGGTGCTCTATCCAATTGAGCTACGGGCGCCTGCCAAGTGTGGGCCGGCGATGCGCGGCGGCCACAACTACTCCACCGCGGCCCGCAAAGGCAAGGCGCATCGTCGAGCCTCGCGGTGGCCGCCGGCTGTTGCCGCAACCACATAGGTCGGATGGGCTCCGATGCAATAGCGGCGCACGAGACCGCCGCGGACGATCCGGCAACTCGACCATCGATCACGCTGCTCGCCGGACGGCACCGGCGCGCCGAAGCCGGCCACCCTTGGATCTACTCGAACGAAGTGGCCATGGACGCCGCGGCCAAAGCGCTCGCACCCGGCAGTCTCGTCACCTTGCGGCGCGCCGACTCCAGCCCGCTCGGCGTCGCGATGTTCAACCCGCATACCCTGCTCGCTGCGCGCATCCTCGACCGCGACACCGCCCGGCCGATCGGCCGCCGCTTTCTCGCCCGCCGGATCGGGCGCGCTCTCAAATTGCGCGAGCGGCTGTTCGATGAGCCCTTTTATCGCCTCGTCCATGCCGAAGCCGACGGGCTGCCCGGCCTCGTCGTCGACCGGTTCGGGTCGGTTCTCGCCGTGCAGTCGAATGCCGCCGGCATGGCGCGGCTCGAGCCGGTCGTCCTCGATGCGCTCGGCGAATTGCTCGAGCCCCGAGGCCATCGTGCTGCGCAACGACAGCCCGGCGCGGGGGCTCGAAGGACTGGCGTCCGAGACCCGGGTGGCGAGGGGCAGCCTCGACGGCCCGGCGCCGGTCCGCGAGAACGGCGCCGTGTTCCGCGCCGATCTGCTCGCCGGGCAAAAGACCGGCTGGTTCTTCGACCAGCGCGACAACCGGCGCTTCGTCGCCAGCCTGGCGCATCGGTGCGCGGGTTCTCGACCTCTATTGTTACACCGGCGGTTTTGCGGTCCAGGCGGCGCGCGGCGGGGCCGCCGCCGTTCTCGGCATCGACCGCTCCGAGCCGGCGCTGGCGCTCGCCATCGAAGCGGCCGAACTCAGCGGGGTCGGCGGCAAGTGCTCGTTTCGCCGCGGCGAAGCCTTTGCCGAAGCCGCCGGGCTCGCCGCCAACGGCGAACGCTTCGACATCGTCATCGCGGACCCCCCGGCCTTCGCCAAATCGCGCAAGGACGTGCCGGCGGCATTGCGCGGCTACCGCAAGCTGGCGCGGCTCGCCGCCTCGGTGACCGCGGGCGGCGGCATCCTCTTTCTCGCTTCCTGCTCGTTCCATGTCGGCGCGGCGGAGTTCGCCGAGGCGGTGCGCCGCGGGCTCGCCGATGCCGGCCGCGCCGGCCGCATCCTGCGGGTCGCCGGGGCCGATGCCGATCACCCGATCCACCCGGCATTGCCCGAGACCGCCTACCTCAAGACCCTGACTTTGGCCCTCGACTGAAAGGGGCCGCGCGGCCTGGCCCTGCGGCTACTTTTGAGGTGTTTGGGCGTATAATCGAGCGGTGGATGGTCTCGACACCGACGCGTGCAGGATGGGCGCAATGCTGACCCTTGTTGATCTCGCCGGCGCGATCGCACTCCTGATTTGGGGCGTGCACATGGTCCAGACCGGGATCACGCGCGCCTTCGGCCCCCAGCTGCGGCGCGCGCTCGGCTACGCGCTCGGCAACCGGTTCAAAGCCTTCCTGGCCGGCTTGGGCGTAACCGCAATACTCCAGAGCAGCACGGCCACGGGGCTGATGGTGACGGCATTCGCGGCCGGCGGGCTTGTCGACCTCGTCCCGGCGCTGGCCGTGATGCTGGGCGCCAATGTCGGCACCACGCTGATCGTGCAAGTGCTGTCGTTTGATGTGTCGCGGGTTTCGTTCCTGCTCGTCCTGATCGGCGTGTTCATGTTCCGGCGCAGCGGCGTGACCCGCACGCGCGACCTCGGCCGGGTGGGGATCGGGCTTGGCCTGATGCTGATCGCGCTTCAGCACCTCTTCACGATGATCACTCCCTACGAGGATGTGCCGAGCCTGCGGATGCTGCTCGGCGCGATCACGACCGATCCGCTGATCGACATTCTGCTCGCGGCGGCATTGACCTGGGCGGCGCATTCGAGCGTCGCCGTCGTCTTGTTGATCATGGCCTTTGCGGCGCAGGGGGTCGTGCCGCCGCACGCCGCGTTTGCGCTCGTGCTCGGCGCCAATCTCGGCACGGCTCTCAACCCGCTGCTCGAAAGCGGTGTAGGCGGCGACCCCGCCGCCAAGCGCCTGCCGATCGGCAATCTGATCAACCGCATCGTCGGCTGCGCTCTGGCGCTCGCTCTTCTCAACTGGATCGGCCCGGCGCTCGTCACGATCGAGCCCAATGCCGGACGGGCCGTCGCCGATTTTCACACCGGCTTCAACATTGTCCTGGCGCTGCTGTTCTTCCCGCTGCTGAAACCGTTCGCTCGGTTGCTCGTGCGCCCTCTGCCGGCCCGCGTCGACACGGCCGATCCAGCGCAGCCAATCTATCTCGACTGGGCGGCGCGCGAGACGCCCAGCATCGCGCTCGCCGGCGCCGCGCGCGAGGCGCTGCGAATGGTCGACGTGTTCGAGGCCATGCTGCGCGGCGCGCTCGATTCGCTCAATCGCGGCGATCGCAAGCGCGTCGCCGAAACCGCGCGCATGGACAATGTGCTCGACCGGCTCGATACCGCGATCAAGGAATATCTCACTTCGCTCGATACCGACGCGCTCGACGACACCGATCACCGACGGCTGTCGGAAATCCTCGCATTCACGACCAACCTCGAGCATGCCGGCGATATCGTCGAGAAGAGCCTGATGCCGCTTGCCGCCAAGACGGATCAAACGCGGGGTTAGCTTTTCTCAGGCTGGCCGGGACGAGATCCGCGAGATGATCGAGCGGCTGATCAGCAACGCACGCGCGGCAGCTGCCGTGTTCATGACCGAAGACCCGCGGGCGGCCCGCCAGCTCCTCGGCGAAAAGGAAGTTTTCCGGGAGATCGAAGCACGCACAACCGAGGAATATTTCGGACGGGCGCGCGCCGGCCGGGCAGAGACCATTGAAATGAGCAAGCTCCTCCTCGACATCGTGCGCGATCTAAAGAGGGTCAACGCTCATCTGGCGGCGGCTGCCTATCCGATCCTAGAGGGGCGCGGCGAACTGCTGCCGAGCAGGCTGAAGCAAGACTAAGTTGCGGGGTTCAGAGTGGCGCGGACGAAGAAAAAACGAGCGGGGAAAAGCCTCGTTCCCGACCGGATTGTGGAATTGGAAACGGCTATTGCCGGTGTGCGCGGCGGGCGAAAAACCAGCCCACGCACATCGCGGCTACTCGCGGGAGGCGTCCCGAGAATGGCACAAAAGCTGGCCGAAGAAGCGACGGAAGTCGTCATCGAAGCGGTTCGCGGCGAACGCTCCGCGGTAATCTACGAGAGCGTCGACCTACTCTATAATCTCGCCGTGCTGTGGAGCGAATTCGGGATCACCGCCTCCGAGATCTGGGCCGAGATGGATCGCCGACAAGCGCTCGTGGGGATGGCGGAGAAGCTGCCGAAGGAAGTCGGGGCGGACTCGGCGTCCTCCGCGGGGCACTAGCGACGAGGAGCGGTCGAGTGCTGCGAACTGCCGCCCATCAGGTATCCGTCGAGCGGTTCGGATGATTGCCAGCCGTTTCGAGCTGGTAATATTCGACTGCGACGGGGTGCTGGTCGACAGCGAGCCGATCATCAATCGAGCTCATGCCGAACTGCTGACCGCCTGTGGCTATCCGATCAGCGAGCACGATCTCGTCGAACGCTTCTGCGGCATGAGCGATGCGGAAATGCTCGCCATTGTCGAGCGCGAGTGGGGGCGCGCGCTGCCTGTGTCTTACAGCGAGCGTGTCGGCGTGATGATCGAGCACGGGTTTTGCCGATCGCTCGCGGCGATCGAGGGGGTCACAGAGGCGCTCGAGGCGCTCCGATTGCCCGTCTGCGTCGCATCGAGCAGCGCCCCCGAGCAGATCCGCCGCAAGCTCGAATTGACCGGCCTCCTGGATCGTTTTGGGCAAGACAACCTGTTCAGTGCGGCGATGGTCGCCCGCGGCAAGCCGGCGCCCGACCTGTTCTTGTATGCGGCCCGGCGTCTCGGCGCGCCGCCGGGCCGGTGTCTCGTGATCGAGGATAGCCCGGCTGGTGTCGAGGCCGCGTGCGCTGCCGGGATGACCGCAATCGGCTTTTGCGGGGGAAGTCATTGCGGTCCGGAGCACGGGCCACACCTGCAAGCCCGCGGCGCGGCGCTGGTCATTGCCGACATGCATAAACTGCTGACCGCCATGTCGAAGCTCGCATAAGCTCGATAGATGGCATCTCTAACCTGCTGGCACGTTGGAACCCAACTATGCCGGTGTTCGGAATAGACGGCTTGAGAAGGTGCCGGGAACGTCGGATCGCCTGAACAGCTCGCGGTGAGCTATCCGCAAGCGCATGTCGCAAGCCGTGTCCGCATCAGATCCGCTCTCCGGCCCCGCCGCGTGGCTGACCGTCCGCGGCACGAGACGTTACGCTCCGAGAACGCGAGTTGCAGCGGCGGGGCAAAATCACTTTTGACTGACCGGCCAGACGCCTTGCGGATAGCCAGGCGGCGTTCGGACCGGAACACATGATGTCCGATGGAACCGAAGCGTCCGGAACGGTGCGACCGGTTCGCGTTCCTCCCGAGGCAGCGTCTCGACCACCAACGATCTATTCGCCCGTCTACGTGTCGAAGTAACCTCCCATCTCGATGTCTCTCACCTTGCAGTCTGCATCCCGCAATACCTTACGTGCGCGGCGACAAAGCAAGGATGGAGAATTGAGGCAGATGAACTTTTTCAAGTGTGATCTACCTCACACTTCCCGACCGATTCCCCAGCGATGCTGGCGCGCGTCGGCGGATGGGCCGTCCATCTGGGAAGTGTCGGTTTACCAAGAGGCGATCCCGGTCGCGGAGGGAACATGATCCTTGCCCAACTCTCGGACCCCCATATCGTCGCGGCGGGTAAGCTGTTCCGTTGCCCGATGCAGGGCACCGCGCCGGATGCCGAGCGGGCCCGGCTCGAGTTCGACACTGCGCCATATCTGGCGCGCGCAGTCGCAAATCTGAACGCGCTGGTGCCAAGGCCCGATGTCACCGTCGTGACCGGCGATCTCGTCGATCACGGCGAGCCTGACGAATACGAACAGCTGCGCCATCTGCTGGCACCCTTGTCGATGCCGGTCTTCGTGATTCCCGGCAATCATGATGCCCGAGAGCCGCTGCGCGAGGCTTTTCGGGACGCCCGCTACCTGCCGGCCGAGGGCTACCTGCAATTCGCGATCGAAGATTACCCAGTACGGCTTGTCGCGCTCGACACGCTCGTCCCCGGTAAGCATGGCGGGATGCTGTGCGCCGAGCGACTGGGTTGGCTCGACACTGCACTCGCGGCGCAGCTCGATCGGCCGACCGTGATCCTGATGCATCACCCGCCATTCGCGACGGGCATTACCTACATGGACAATTTCGGCCTCGACAATGCCGCGGGACTTGCCGAAATCGTCGCACGCCATCCCCAAGTCGAACGCATCCTGTGCGGCCACCTGCACCGCGCAATCGACCGGCGCTTTGCCGGCACGGTCGCCGGCACTGCACCGAGCACGGCGCACCAGATCCGGCTCAACCTCGTCGCCGATGCGCCGATCAGCTTCATTTTCGAGCCGCCAGGCTACCAGCTCCATCTGTGGCAGCAGGATAGCGGCCTAGTTACCCACACCGCCGTGCTCGACGAGTGGCCCGGCCCCGCCCCGTCGAGCCCGGGTTTGTAACGTTGGACAGAAATGCGGCGATCCCTTAGGTGCCGCCTGTTCGCCGCTGGTATTGGAGACAATGGCACAGCGAGACGCTGCGGATCGCCTGAACAGTGAGGAAGGTGGCAAATTGCCGACAGTGGGACTGAAATCGCCGAATGATCTGGATATCGCGCTCCGGCAAAATAAGTGGCTCGGGGAGATCCTTGAAAGGTTCGAGGAGATGGCTTTGCCCGATAGTTGGCTCGCCGCCGGCAGCATCGCACAGACAATCTGAATTTGAGTTGCGGACAACCTGCCGAGCTCGGCCTCAAAGACGTCGACCTCATATATTTCGATGACGAAGATTTATCGTTAGACGCCGAAGCCGATCATGAGAGACGCCTGCGTGAACTATTTCGAAGCCTCCCGATAAAACTCGATGTGAAGAACGAAGCGAGAGTCCACCTTTGGTACGAAGAGCGCTTCGGCTATGCAATCGAGCCCTACCTCTCCAGCGCCGACGCGATCGCGAGCTTTCCAACCACTGCAACCGCCGTAGGGGTGCGTCGGATACGCGGCAAATTGGAGTGCTGCGCGCCCTTCGGACTTGACGATCTGTTCGGCCGAATTGTCAGACCGAATAAACGGCAGATAACACGCGCCATTTACGAGGCGAAAGTCGATCGGTGGCGCTCCATTTGGCCTCGGCTGATCTTCCTGCCGTGGGACGAGACGGTCCCCGTTCGCGCCTCAGCCGCGGGCCGGCGAGGGGCGGGCGGCGACGGCGTCGCGCGGGCGCAGCAGGAACAGCGAGCCGAAGGCGGCGAGGCAAAGCCCGGCCGACAATCCCAGCGCCCCGATCCCGACCCGGTCGAGCAGCAGGCCGAACAGAAATGGCGCGGCTGATTGCAGCGTCCGGGCCGGCGCCGACAGCAAGCCGCTGCGCCGGCCATAGCCTTCCGGCCCGAACAACGCCAGCGGCAAGGTGCCCTTGACGATCGTGATCATGCCGTTGCCGGCGCCGTGCAACAGCGCGAACGCGACAATGCCGGGAACCCCGAACAATGCAATGAACGCGGCGCCGATCGGATGCAGGACCGAAGCGAGCCGCGCCGAAGTAATCGGGTGGAACGAGCGCAACAGCCCGAACTCGACGAGGCGGGCGCCGACCTGAGCCGGACCGACCAGCGCCGCTGCGGCGATTGCCGCGGTCGCGGATGCACCCGCCGCCTGCAGCAAGCCCGGCAGATGCGCCGCCATCGCTCCCTGGACGAACCAAGTCGCGGAGAAGAAGAAGGCCAGGATTGGCATCGCGCGCGCGGGGTGCCGTGCTGAGTGGCAATTCCGCCGCGGCTTGCGGCAGCGGAGCCGGCTTGCCGTGGCGTGGGATCGTCAACCAGTTTAACGGAGCGGCCAGCAGGATGTTCAGTCCGGCCCAGATCAGGCAAGCGGCACGCCAGTCCCAATTCGTGCAGCAGCAATGCGCTCAACGGCCAGCCGATTGTGCTGGCAAAGCCGGCGATCAGGGTAATCCCGGTGATCGAACTGCGCGCCTCGCGGCCGTAGAGCCAGGTCAAGGCAGCAAACGCCGGATCGTAAAGACCCATGCCAATACCGACGCCCAGCACCGTCCAGGCGATGACGAGCCCTGCGATGCCGTGCGCCGCAGCGAGGATCACCAATCCGGCGGCAATGACCAGGTTCGAGCAGGCGAGAAGAACACGCCCGCCATGGCGGTCGATCAGCCGGCCGACCGATGGGCCCATGCCGCGGACAGGAGCAGCGCCCCCGAAAACAGGCCAAAGAACACGCTGGTCGGCAGATGCAGCGCATCGGCGATCGGCGCGCCGAGTATCGCCGGCATGTAATAGCTCGACGCCCAGGCGATGGTCTGCGTCGTACCGAGCGCGGCGACGACGATCGCCCGATGGGTCTTCACCGCGTTAGCACCGGCAGCGTCTCATTTGAGCGCGTCGAGACGCGGCGCAGCTGCCATGCCAGCGGAATCGTCAGTAAAACCACCGCGGCGACGAGCAGCATCGCCGAGGGAGGCCGATCGCGTCGCCGATCAGTCCATATAGCGCCGGCGACAACGCCCCGGCGCCGATTGTGCCGGTATAGAAAACACCAAAGGCACTCTCCCGACGCTCGGCCGTTACGAGCTCGGGCACGGTGCCGTAGAGCACCGATGATGTGCCATTGAGCGCGACGCCGATGATCGGCAACAGCGCCAAGGCGACACCGATCGGCACCGGAAGAAGTGCAAGGATGCCCGCCGCTGTGGCTCCTTCGGTGATCAGTACCGTCGTCAACACTCCGAGCCGCGCCCCGACGAAACCGCAGACGAGCTTGCCGGCGGCGCCTCCGGCGAACACCAGTGTCAGCGCGACGCCGATTTCCGGAAGCCCGGCACCCTTTGCGCGCAACAGAAACGGCAGAAACGTGAGAAAACCCATCCGCGTCGCACTGTCGATGACGCCAATGGTCAGGAGCAGCGCGAAACCGCTGCGTGGCGGATTGGCGCGTTCGTCAGCCTTGCTGTTCGAGGCTGGGGCGTCAGTGCGCCTGTCGCCCGCCGCAGGCACGCTCCACGGCGCAAGCAGAATGGCGCCGGCGCCCAGCAACGCGATGATGCCCACCGCTGCCGCCGCCAAACGCCAGGACATCACCGCAATCAGACCAGCGGTGATCGCCGGCAGCGCCATTTTGCCGAGATCTCCGGCAAAATTGTAAGTGCCAAGCGCACCGCGCGAGCGCGGCCCCTGATAAGCGGCGGCAACGAGGCTCGACGCGATCGGATGTTGGACGCTCGATCCGAAGCCACCGAGGATCAGCGCGACGACCAGTATGGCGAAGGTTGAGCTTGCACCAAGAGCCAGATAAGCAGCCCCGGCGACAGCCGTGCCGGCCGCGAGCATCCTCGGTCCGCCTACCGCTGCGCCAGCTTGGCTGCCGGGACCTGCAAACCCGCCATCGCGCCGGCATAGAGCGCGCGCAGGACGCCTATCGCGGCATAGGTCAACGCGAACTCCGTCTGCAGGATCGGGAGCAGCAGATAAAGCGTGTCGGTCAAGCCATCATGCAGCGCGTGAGCGCCGCAAGCGACCCAGAGCGCACGCCTTCGGCCGCGATTGGGAGTGTCCGTCGGCCGGTTGCGGTCGAGAGAGCTGTAGTTGTCATGACGCGGTTTTCCCATCATGACGGTTTGATGACAAACGACTTGTCCTGACCGGTAGATGTGAGGAAAACTCACGCCATGGCTCGCGCCTCGCCTGCCGCCGCTCAATGCAATAAAGGCCTTCGAAGCGGCCGCGCGGCTGGGAAGCTTCACACGCGCAGCCGAAGAGCTCAGCGTTACCCACGGCGCGGTAAGTCGGCAGATTCGCCTGCTGGAGGAATGGCTCGGCACCAACCTCTTCCTGCGCACCAGCCGTAACGCCGTGCCGACGCGGGCCGGGACGGATCTTTTGGCCGAGGCAGGGCCCGCGCTCGACCGGCTGGCGAGTGCCTCTCTGCGTGCCCAGAGCGGTAAGGCCCTTGGAGTGCTGCACATATCAGCGCTTCCGACTTTCGCGATGCGCTGGCTCATTCCGCGTCTGCCCGAACTTCAGCGGGAACATCCCGCGCTGGAAACGCGGATTGTCACCGCGAGCACGCCGGCCGAACAGTTCGGTATGGACGTCGATGTCGTCGTCTCGGGACCGGCGCGCCAACCCGGTTGGGTTGGCAGCCGGTTTCTCGGCGAAGCGTACTTGCCGCTGTTGAGCCCCGGCCTGATGAAAGAGCGCCCGTTACGATCGCCGGCGGATCTCGTGCAGCACACGCTGCTCCATGCAGCAACGCGACGCCAAATGTGGCTGCGGTGGCTGACCGCTGCCGGAGTCCCCGATCTAAAGCCGGCGCGCGATCAGGTCTTCGAGCATTTCTACTTTGCGATCCAGGCGGCAATCGAGGGGCTGGGTGTGGCGATGGGCCCGTTGGCGCTCGTCAGCGATGAATTGCGCGAGGGACGGCTGGTGGCGCCGATCAAAGAACCGGCGATCAGGACGCGCGGATATTTTGTCTATGCGCCGGAGACGAATAGCGAGGCTCCCGCAGTCACCGCTTTACGGCAGTGGCTCGTCGGCGCCGGCAGTTTGGCGGAAGCCGAATTTCCCACCTATCTCTCCTCAACTCGGACTTGAGCAGCATCAAAACTAGACGGGATCCGGAGGCGTATCGCCGATGGGGGGAAAGTCCTCGTCGAGCGGCGCCAGAGTGGCCAACAGCGTCAGTCGTGATTTTGGCGAGACAGGCTCGATGATCAGCCTTTCACCCTGAAAAGCTTGACGTGTCGTTCGGAAATCGCAGTCGCCTCCTCTTGCATAGGCCCCAGCATATGCTATGTGCGCTCACAATTTTAAACCGCTGCAATGTATTGCCGTTACCGTTACAGTCCGGTTCTCGATGGAAGAAGAATTGGAGAACGGACATCGGTTTGGGTTAAGGTCAGCGGCCAAAGCCGCTACTTGAGCCGATATGAGCCAGACCCGTCGCCTCGCTGCGATCCTCGCCGCCGATGTGGCCGGCTATTCGCGGCTGATGGGGGCGGACGAGGAGGGGACGCTCGATCGCCTCAAAGCGCTGCGCCATGAGCTCCTCGATCCGAAGATCGCCGAGCACCAGGGCCGCATCGTCAAGACCACCGGCGACGGCCTCTTGGTGGAATTTGCCAGCGTTGTCGATGCGGTGCGTTGCACGGTGGATGGTGCAGCAGGCGATGCCCGAGCGCAACTCCGGCGTCGCCATCGATAAGTGCATCGAATTGCGCATCGGCATCAATCTCGGCGATGTGATCGTCGAGGGCGACGACCTCTACGGCGACGGGGTCAACATCGCCGCACGGATCGAAGCCCTGGCCGATCCCGGCGGCGTGTTTGTCTCCACTACCGTTCATGACCATGTGCGCGACCGGCTGCCCTTTGTCTTTGAGGATCTGGGAGAGCAGCGGGTCAAGAACATCACAAGGCCGGTGCGGGTGTACCGGGTGCGACCCGAGGACCCCCTCCGTAATCCTCCCCCGCAAGCAAGCGGGGGAGAGAAGGGTGGGGGCTGCCGCTCCCGACAAGCCGTCGATCGCTGTGCTCCCCTTCGCCAATATGAGCGGCGATCCGGAGCAGGACTATTTCGCCGACGGCATGGTCGAGGAGATCATCACCGCGCTGTCGAAGGTCCGATCGTTCTTCGTGATCGCTCGCAACAGCAGTTTCACTTACAAGGGCCGCTCCGTCGATGTGAAACAGGTCGGCCGCGAACTCGGCGTGCGCTATGTGCTCGAAGGCAGCGTACGGAGGGGCGGAGACCAGATCCGCGTTAGCGCTCAGCTCGTCCAATCGAGCACAGGCAACCACATCTGGGCCGAGCGTTACCACCGCGAACTTGCCGGCATTTTTACGGTGCAGGACGAAATTACCCACCAAATGGTCGCGGCAATTGAGCCGCAGCTCTACGCGGCCGAGCACTACCGCAGCCAGCGCAAGCCGCCCGAGAGCTTCGATGCTTGGGAATGCGTCATGCGCGCACTGTCGCTTGTCGGCCAGGGCACGGGCGCAGGAAACATAGAAGCTGAGGCGCTGTGCCGCCGCGCCATCGCGGCCGCACCGACCTACAGCCAAGCCCATGCCCTGCTGGCTTTCGCACTCGAACGTCGCCCGATCTGGTCCGGGGACAAGACGACTATCCTGCTGGACGCGAGTGCCGCAGCGCGGAACGCGCTCGATCTCGATGAGCGGGATCCCTGGGCACACATTGCGCAGGGTATGGTGCTTTATCGGATGCGCCATCATAACGAGGCGGAGCGTGCGTTCCGCCGTGCGCTGGAGTTCCATCCGAATTTCGCCTTGGCCCACGCCCTTCTTGGTCTGGTGCTCGCCACGGAGGGGGTCCACGACGAAGCCATCAGAATTGCTGAGTACGCACTTCGACTGAGCCCAATCGATCGTCTCATCGACACCTACGCCTCACTCGCGATTTCGATCGCCCATTTCGCGGGTGGGTGCTACGCCGAGAGCGTCGCCTGGGCGCGAAATATGACCGAGCGATATCCCGACTACCACACGGCTCAATTGATGTTAGCCGCGGCAGCGGCGATGCATGGGATATCGAAGTGGCGGCAGCGGCGCGGAACACCTTACTTTGCCAGCGGCCGAATTTTTCGCTCGCTTGGATGAGCGAGAACAACCCGCTTGCCGGAGATATGCTCAACCGCGTTCTCTACGGCCTGCGCAAAGCCGGAGTGCCGGAAAATTGACTGCGACCCGCCGTCTGCCCGCGATCCTCGCCGGTCGATGTGACCGCGTTTCTTAGCGCCGAACCCCTGGAGTGCGGTGCAGCCGGGCCAGGTCGAGGAACTTTTGCTTGATCTGCGCGAACAGGCGTGGCGGTACGGAGCCGTAGGTGAAATTTCCGGGCCAGCCCGGAGCGGCTCGAGGCCGGCATTCGGCCACTCGTCGACATTGTGCTCGGAGACGACGACCAACACGGTTCGTCATCCAGCCCGAGCGCCCGGCGGACCTTCGGCGGCATCTCATTCCGACCGTGTCGCCTGCCGGGGGCGAGTGGGTGATCGGCAGGATGACGACGAAGCGCGGTCGGGTTAGGAGTCGCTGGCGGCGACGAGGCAGGCCGGACGCCCCTTGCCCTGGTCGCGCCCGGCAGCGGCCTCCCGCAGCCACAAGTAATCGTATCGGATGATCAGGCCGGGCTTCGGCTCCGGCACGGCCACCGCCGCGGCTCACTCCATCAATTCGTCGAGTTGCGCATGCTCCGGGTCGATTTCGGCCCGTTCGACAGCCTCGATCACGACCGCGGCCGCATCCGACGTGCGATGGGTGCGCCGGGCCGCCGCGACCAGCCAATCATAGTGGTCGGCCGACAGCAGCACGAGTTCCCTGCGTCCATGCCGAGTGATCTCTACCGGCTCGCGCAAGGCCTTGTGCTGAAACTCGCCGAACTTGCGCTGGAAATCCACCGCCGTCGTTTGCGCCATAGGCCCTCACCCGTCTGCAGACTATTCAGAATATACGTATTCGGGGTCACCGGCAAGATCATCCGAGCGAAAGAGGCCCGCGCCGGCGAACAAGAAGTGGGGAACAGTACAGGTTTGAGTTAATCTCGACATCCAACCAAAGCGCTGGGTCAATAATGGTCGCCACCCGCCGCCTCGCCGCGATCCTCGCCGCCGATGTGGCGGGGTATTCGCGGCTGATGGGGGCGGACGAGGAGGGGACGCTCGAACGCCTCAAGTCGCTCCGCCGCGAGCTTCTCGATCCGAAGATCGCCGAGCACCATGGCCGCATCGTTAAGACCACCGGCGATGGCATGCTGGTGGAATTCGCCAGCGTCGTCGATGCGGTGCGCTGCGCGGTCGCGGTGCAGCAGGCGATGCCCGAGCGGAACACGGGTGTCGCGGCGGACAGCCGCATCGAATTGCGCATCGGCATCAATCTCGGCGATGTGATCGTCGAGGGCGACGACCTCTACGGCGACGGCGTCAACATCGCCGCACGGATCGAAGCCCTGGCCGATCCCGGCGGGGTGTTCGTCTCCAATACGGTCTATGACCACGTGCGCGACCGGCTGCCTTTTGCCTTCGAAGATCTGGGTGAGCAGCAGGTCAAGAACATTGCCCGGCCGGTTCGGGTATATCGCGTCAGCAACACCCTCACCCACCCCGCCGCTACCGCGCCGGGGTCCCCCCTCTCCCGCACTGCGGGAGAGGGTGCTGAGCGCCAGCGGCGCGAGGCGGGTGAGGGTGGCGCGCCGCCGCTGCAGCTGCCCGACAAGCCGTCGATCGCGGTGCTGGCCTTCGCCAATATGAGCGGCGACCCGGAGCAGGAGTATTTCGCCGACGGCATGGTCGAGGAGATCATCACTACCCTCTCCCGTATCGGCTGGCTCTTCGTCATCGCCCGCAATTCGACCTTCACCTACAAAGGCCAGACCGTCGATGTAAAGCAGATAGGGCGCGAGCTAGGGGTACGCTATGTGCTCGAAGGCTCGGTGCGCAAAGCCGGCGGCCGCGTGCGCATCACCGCCCAGCTGATCGATATTACAAACGGCGCGCATCTCTGGGCCGACCGCTTCGACGGCTTGCTCGACGAGGTATTCGAACTGCAGGACAAAGTAGCGTTCACCGTCGCGGGTGTTATCGAGTCTACGGTGCAAGGTGCCGAGATCCGGCGCTCCGCCGACCGACGACTACGGACTTGACTGCCTACGATTTCTACCTTCGCGCCCTACCCAGCTGTTATTCTTACGATCAAGAGCGGATTCGCTCCGCACTCGTCCTTCTGGAAAGGGCAATAGAGCGGGATCCGCAGTTTGGTCCGGCACTCGGCCTGGCAGCGGTCTGCCACCATCACCTGCATCGTTTTGCGACAGCAGATGACGCACCAATCCATGCCCAATCGGCCCGCCATCTCGCCCGACGGGCGTTGCAGGCCTCTCCCGGAGATCCGGGAACAATTTGTAATGTCGCATTTGTCCTCAGCTATTTCGGCGATGATATGGCCTCGGCGATCACGCTCGCCGACCGTGCATTGTCGCTCAATCCAAGCTTTGCTCGGGGCTGGGCAGTAGGTGGCTATCTCAGGCTCTGGGCCGGAGATAGCGATACTGCAATCGAGCAATTGGAGACCGCATGTCGCCTAAATCCGCACGATGGGAACGGAGCGTACCGCTGGGGAATTGGCTTAGCTTACTTCTTCAAGCGCTTGTTCGATCCGGCGCTCGCCACATTGCTCACCGCGCTGGAAGAGCTTCCAACCCACCCCGATATTCACCGTTACGTGGCAGCCTGCTATGCGCAAATGGGGAGGTTGGGAGAAGCGCATCGGGCAATTGAGCGCCTACGGACGATCACTCCTGCCATAATGCCCGCCTCCACCCCTTTTCGAGACCTGGAGCAGCGTGAGCTTTATCTCGCAGGCCTGCGCCTGGCGGCGGGTGAGGCGGCATGAGCCGCACCCAGCATCTCGCCGCGATCTTCGCCGATGCGGCGGGCACCGGTGCGGCACGGCTTCCCGGTCAATGTGACAGCGCCGTGGCTAGACCGAGTTGCACGGCAACCACCTGCAGGCGCCGATCGCGCGTCCACAATTTGGCGCCCACAGTCAGCCGCGCGGCCGCCAGCAGGTGGGCATCGACGTATCCAATGCCGCGCCCGTAGAGCGCTTCGCGGTCAATAAAGTGGAGCACCTCCCGGTGCGAGGCACTGGCCGCCTGAGGCAGTCTCTGCAAGGCGCGCAGAATGTCGTCACGCTGCCGCAGATTGCCGAGCGCAACCTCGCCGACCACGAACGGATGCCCGAGGACCTCGCCCTCGTCGAGCAGCTCACCGAGCATCGCACTGGCCGACCGCAAATGCTCGACCCAGACCGATGTATCGACGAGAATCACTTGGGTCTCGGCCGGCGTCGTGGGATTGCCGCGAGCTCGGGCTCGCTGCCGCCCAGGCGTGTCAGCCGGCGCGCGGCCTCGCGCTCAACCAATGCCCGAAGTGCTTCACGAATTAAAGCCGTTTTCTCGCGTATGCCCGTGTAGAACTCGGCGTCAGCCAGTAACTCATCGTCGAGTGCAAGGGTGGTGCGCATTTTGATCCTGTCATCAATCGAGTCCAAACCTGTCATCATTCGATGTCCCGATCAATGCGCCTTGCAAAGAGAATAGCGCCGAAGGCGCTTAGCGATAGAATGGGTATCAGAGCCCATGGGCCATCCCGCCAACTCGGTTCGGAGAACCGCCATGGCTACGGGACGTGTCGAACGTCGGCTGGCCGCGATCCTCGCCGCCGATGTCGCGGGGTATTCGCGGCTGATGGGGGCGGACGAGGAGGGCACGCTCGAACGCCTCAAAGCGCTGCGCCGCGAGCTTCTCGATCCGAAGATCGCCGAGCACAATGGCCGCATCGTCAAGACTACCGGCGATGGCCTGCTGGTGGAATTTGCCAGCGTCGTCGATGCGGTGCGCTGCGCGGTCGCGGTGCAGCAGGCGATGCCCGAGCGGAACACGGGTGTCGCGGCGGACAGCCGCATCGAATTGCGCATCGGCATCAATCTCGGCGATGTGATCGTCGAGGGCGACGACCTCTACGGCGACGGCGTCAACATCGCCGCGCGGATCGAAGCCCTGGCCGATCCCGGCGGGGTGTTCGTCTCCAATACGGTCCATGACCACGTGCGCGACCGGCTGCCTTTTGCCTTCGAGGATCTGGGTGAGCAGCAGGTCAAGAACATTGCCCGGCCGGTTCGGGTATATCGCGTCAGCAACACCCTCACCCACCCCGCCGCTGCCGCGCCGGGGTCCCCCCTCTCCCGCACTGCGGGAGAGGGTGCTGAGCGCCAGCGGCGCGAGGCGGGTGAGGGTGGCGCGCCGCCGCTGCAGCTGCCCGACAAGCCGTCGATCGCGGTGCTGGCCTTCGCCAATATGAGCGGCGACCCGGAGCAGGAGTATTTCGCCGACGGCATGGTCGAGGAGATCATCACCGCCCTCTCCCGCATCGGCTGGCTCTTCGTCATCGCCCGCAATTCGACCTTCACGTACAACGGCCAGACCATCGATGTGAAGCAAGTCGGCCGCGAGCTCGGCGTCCGCTATGTGCTCGAAGGCTCGGTGCGGAAGGGCGGCAACCGAGTGCGCATCACCGCGCAACTGATCGATGCGCACGGCGGCGCGCATCTCTGGGCCGAGCGTTTCGACGGTTCGCTAGATGACGTCTTCGATCTTCAGGACAAGATTGCTGTCAGCGTAGCCGGTGTAATCGAACCTGCATTGCGAGCTGCTGAAATCGCGCCGCTCGACCGAACGCCCGACCGCCGATCTGACTGCCTACGATCTTTATCTGCGCGCGCTCGCGCATTCCTCTGGCTCGAAGGCAGCGCGTAGCAGCAGACTGGATCTGCTGGAACAGGCGATCGACCAAGATCCCCATTACGGTCCCGCATTGGCCGCAGCTGCGTTTTGCGGCGTATTCATCGACATTAACGGCTGGACCGAAAACCGGGAGCAGAACCGTAGCGCGGCTGTCGATCGCGCTGAGCGGGCTCTGGAGAGCGCCGGAGATGACCCCGAAACCCTGGTCTATGCCGCTCATGCGCTCGCGTATTTCGGTGAGAACATCGATGCGATGTTGGCGCTCGTTGATCGCGCCCTCACCCTCAATCCGAGCTTTGCGCGTGGTTGGCTAATGAGCGCCCAGCTCAGGATGTGGGCCGGCCAACCCGACCGCGCGGTCGAGCATGTCGAGAGAGCGATGCGTCTTAGCCCGCGCGACCTCCCCGGTGCTCATTTGTTTCTCGTCGGCCTTGCGCATTTTCTTAATCGCCGGTTCGAAGACGCGTTGCCGAAGCTGATTGTAGCGGCACAACACCTTGCGAGTGTCCTGTACGTACACCGCGTGCTTGCATCATGCTATGCCCACATGGAGCGGCTCGAAGAAGCGCGCGCGATCATCGAACGGCTTCGCACGATCTCCCAGATCGTGGTGCCCGAGTTCAACCAGTTCCGCAACCCGACGCATCGTGAACTGATCCTGTCCGGCCTGCGGCTGGCGGCCGGCGTGGGGACATGAGGCAGACCCGCCGTCGCCGCCGCGATCCTCGCCGCCGATGTGGCGGGGTATTCGCGGCTGATCGGGGCGGACGAGGAAGGCGCCTTTGACGCTCATTGATCGCACACTCGCCGCAGCCAATTGTCGTGCCGAAGCCGTCGATCCGGGCGAACTCGCTCTGGTTATGGGCCGAAGACGAGTGCTGCAAGTTCGTTGACCCGAAAATCGCCGCAATTAGATGATAGGCGGTAGTTTCTCGACGGCAGTTACGGATCTAAGTTTACTCGATGCGTTCCTTGCTCAGGCCAGTAACAGCGAATACAGCCAGATATCAGCGAACATTTTTGCTGTTATTCATGGCTGCCAGGACCGAATGGCAGAGATTCTGCGGCGAAGCCTTTTCTGCTCGCTGTTCTTTGCTGCAAATAACAGCGATATCAGCGAGACTGCACCGAATCGGTGCATGATTGTCATGTTGCCGACGCGCGCGCTCGCCTGACTTCGCGGAGGGCGGGGGCGGGCAGGGTCAGGCGAAAGACGGTGCCGGCGCCGGTCGACGAGGCGAGGCTCAGCTCGCCGCCATGGGCGCGCATCAGCTCGCGGGCGATCGCGAGGCCGAGCCCGCTGCCGCCCGGGCGGGCCGAGCCGAAGAACGGCCGGAAGAGGTTTTCCCGCGCCTTGGGCGGCAGGCCGTGGCCGTCATCGGCGACCTCGATTGTGACCGTCGCGGCATCGCGCGCGGCGGCAAAGCGCAGCCGGTGCGCGCCGGCCTCGACCGCGTTGCGGGCGAGGTTGAGGAATACCCGGTATAGTTGATCGCGGTCGGCCTCGACGATGAGATCGGGCGGGATCTCCTCTTCGATCGCCAGATCGTGCTCGGGGACGGCGAGACCGGGGCCGATTTCGTCTACCAACGTGACCAGCGCAAAGCGGCTGCGCGCGAACGGCGGGGTGTCCTCGCGCGAAAAATCGAGCGTGCGGGTGCATAGCGCGACGGCGCGGTCGATCGCGTCGAGGAGGCGCGGCGCGACCCGCCGAACCTCGGGCGCGGCGCTGGCAGTGAGGCCGTCGGTGACCAGGCGCGCCGTCGAAAGGATGTTGCGCAAATCGTGGTTGATCTTGGTCACCGCGGTGCCGAGCGCGGCGAGCCGCGCCCGCTGGCCGAGCGCCTGGCGCACCGTGCTCTGCAATATTGCGAGCTCGCGCTCGGCGACGCCGATCTCGTCGCGCCGGCGGCTCGCCGCGATGACCCGCGAGGCGTCCTCGGGATCCTCGCGGAACTCCATCATGCTGGCGGTGATCCGCCGCATCGGCCGCACCAGGAGCCAATGCAGGCTGAGATAGACGAGCGCCGCCGTCACCAGCGAGAGCACCAGCGACAGTTCGAGGATGCGAATGCCGAAATCCCACAGCTCATTGCGCAACGGCGCCTCGTCGAGCAGCACCTCGGCCGTATCCGCATTGTCCGCTCCCGCCGGGCCGAGCACCCGCAGGATGCGGTTGCCGTCGCCGAACAAGGTGCGGAACGAGCCGCGGATCGCGAGCAGAACGTTCGGGTGGGTCAGGTCGATCGTGAAATCGGGGGGCGGCGGCTCGGCGCGGTCGAGCCGCAACGCCGATCCGTCGGCGCGACGGACAGCCACGCCCTGCGCCCCGACGCGGTCGAGAAGCTTATCGGTCAGGCTCCGGTCGAGATGGCCGGTCGGGCTCGCGTCGAGCGCCAGTGTCGCGATATACCCGGCGGCCAAGCGGTTCTCGAAATAAGTCATGCGATAGCGCGCGACCGAGGGCACAAAGATCAGCACCTCCCCGACCATCACGAAAAACGCGGTGAGGATCAGAAGGCGGGCGGAGAGGCTCTTCAGCGGCACGGCGGGGGAAACCTATGCACGCTTGAACCTCCTCAACCGAAGCGCGCGAGGAAGCGCACGAGCCGGCGGGTGCGCGGCGAGAACAGGGTCGGCGTATAATAGCATCCCGCGGCTCGCTTGCTCGCTTCGCCGCGCGTCGGGTAGGGCACGATCAAATTGGCGAGCGCGCCGATCTTGAGCTTCTGCGCAATCGCCAGCGCCCAGGGGAGGATCAGATCGCCGGCGCCGGTGCCGAGGATCGAGGCGCCCAAGATACGGCCGTGCCTGCCCAGCACCACCTTCACGAGCCCTTCGGTGTCCCGTTCGGTCTGGGCGCGGTCGTTTTCCGAGAACGGCCATCGCAAGACGCGCGCATCCTTTCCGGCGGCGGCTTGGGTCAATCCGACCTGGGCGAGTTCGGGATCCGTGTAGGTGACCCAGGGAAGTGCCCGGTAATCGACCTTGGCGGGCAGCCTGAAGAGCGCGTTCCGAATGACGATCCCGGCGTGATAGAGCGCGATGTGAGTGAATTGCGGGCCGCCCGCCACATCGCCGATCGCAAAGGCGCGGCGGTTTGTCGTGCGCAGCCGCGCATCGACGGTGATCCCTTTGGCGGTCGCCTCGATCTCGGCAGCGGGCAGGTCGAGCGCCTCGATGCTCGGGCGGCGCCCCGCAGCGACCAGCAGATGCGATCCCGCGATCCGCTCGCCGTCGGCGAGCCGGGCGACAACACTGCCTCCCGTCGCGCTCGATGCCGGCGATCTCGACGTCCGGGCGGATCGCGATCCCTTCACCGGCCAGATGGCCGGTCAGACTGGCGACGAGTTCGGGATCGTCGCGCGGAAGGACCGGCCCGACGTCGAGCACCGTGACCCGCGCGCCCAGTCGGCGATGCGCCTGCGCCATTTCGATCCCGATCGGACCGCCGCCGATGACGATCAGATGGTCGGGCCGCTCGCGGTTGGCGAAGATCGTTTCGTTCGTCAGATAGGGAACGTCCGCGAGCCCGGGGATCGCCGGGACCGCCGGATACGAGCCGGTCGCGATGACAAAGCGGCGCGGCCGGATCTCGATCTCGCCGGCGCGGATCGTGCGGGGGCTGGTGAACCGCGCCTCGCGGCGCAGCACCCTGACCCCGAGCCCCTCGAACCGCTCGACGGAATCATTCGGCGCGATTGCCGCGATGACCTCTTGGACACCGTCCGCGGCGGCAGCGAAATCGACATCGGGCCGAGCAGAGGTGACGCCGAGCGCTGCGCCGCGCCGCGCCAGGTCGGCAAGGCGTGCGGCGGCGAGCAGCGATTTCGAGGGAACGCAGCCGAAGTTCAGACAGTCGCCGCCCATCAGCCCGCGCTCGACCAGCACGACCGCGGCACCCATCTGAGCCGCTCCGGCGGCGACCGCCAAGCCCCCTGAGCCGGCGCCGATGATGCAAAGATCGGGGGCGAGCGGCCCGGTCATGCCGGCTTTTTGCTGCGCCAGTGCTTGTAGCCGACCGGGACCAGCGCCAGGAGGGCGAGCCCCACGATCGGGACGAGCACGCTCGGCTTGAAGATGATCGCCAGATCGGGCTCCTCGACCAAGCTGCCCAGCCCGTTGCCGAGACTGGCGTAGACAAAGGTGCCGGGGACGATGCCGAGAAAGGTGGCGAGCACGTATGTCGGCAGCCTGACGCCGACCAATGCCGGAACCAGATTGACGAGCCAGAACGGAAAGATCGGCACCAGCCTCAGCACCAGCAGATAATTGAATGCGTCGGCGCGGAACCCGGCCTCGAGTTTGCCGACGAGCCGGCCGGCGCGTTGCGCGAGGCCGCCGAGACCGGCGCGGGCGGCGAGAAAAATGGCGGTTGCGCCGAGCGTCGCACCGATCACCGCGCACAGCCCACCGATCCAGGTTCCAAACAGAAAGCCGCCGGCGATCGTCAATACGGCGGCCCCAGGGACCGACAGCGCGACCAGCATTGCATAGACCATGACGTAGACCAACCCGGCAAGAATGCCCCATTGCTGGACAAGGCCGCACAGCCAGTCGCGGTGCTGGGCGAGCGCCGAGAAGGTCAGGTAACGATAGCCGCCCGCCAGCATGAAGACGATCCACGCGGCGATGAGGAGGCCGAGCGGCAGCAGCCGGCCGGTGGAAACAAGTCGTCGCGGCGAGGTGTCGTGAGCCATCGAAATCGGAGCGCACTCAACAAACTCCGATGCTAGCCCGTCCTGGATGGCGGGGTGGTCACCTTCGTGTGAAGTTGACGAACCTGTTGTTTGGAATTTCGGTCGCCGCAGAAGGCAGCCTGCTGGGAACCCGACAGATATATCGATCATCCCGAAAGCGGCAGAACGGATCGTTATCGTTGATGCTCGCGATTTTCGACGACGGGGAAAACCGTTTGGCACCCAAGGTGATCGGGCTCTACACGGCCGTCATCGCGCTCGGCTCATCGCTTTTGTGATCTACCGAGCGATGGGTTACCCAGAAATCCTCACCCTCGACCATTTATAGTGAATTTTTCGAATATCGATTGCAACCTAGGGGCGCGGGTCGCATTATCTCGCAGCATCGTTTCATCCCTTTGCACTTCGACGATGCTCATTGCCCCGTCACCGCAGCCAGCTGACGAGGGAGGAGCCCCGGTCGTCCCGACCGGGGCTTCGATTTTCGGTAGGCCGAATGCGCCAGTGGCTGGCGGTTCGACGCCACAGCCGTCCGGTTTCGGAGAGCTGCCACGCAACGAGCACCGGCACACCGATCGTCAGATCGCGCGCTCGCTTCAGGAGGGAAATCGCGAGCGCCGTCTCCGGCGTCAGGCCGAAGCTGGCGCCGAGCAGAATATAGGCTCCCTCTTGGACCCCGACCGCATTGGGAACGGCAAAAGCGATGCTTCGTGCCGCGTACAGCAGAACTCTCGATCACCAGCAACGTAGCGAAACCGAGAGGGGCGCCCATGAAGCGCAACGCTACCCACGCTTCTAGCGTACTCGCGATCCAGCAGGCGAGGTGGAGCACAAAGCTGGAAAACACTCGCCCCTGCCGGCGGTAGATGGCGGTCAGCGAGGTATGGAGGGCCGCCGCGCCGGCAGCCGTCTTATCGGCCCAACCGCGGCCGAGCACCCGGGCAAATCGGTCGAACAGGTCAAAGCCGCGACGCTGGACGATGAGAAACGCCGCCGCGAGAAGCGCCGCCGCAGCCAGACCGATCGCGACGGGAGTAGCGATTGCGGCGTGCGGCTTGACATAAATGAGACATGAGAGACCGAGCGCGGTGTAGGCGAGCTGTCCGAAGAGTTCGAGAGTGACATCGACAATGGTGCTCGCCGTGGCCGTGGTCCCGTCGACACCCGCCAAGGTGACGGCGCGCGCCCCCAGAACATACCCGCCGATCTGCGAAAGCGGCAGCAACTCGGACCCGGAGTCGCGGACGAGCCGCCCCCAAACCGGCACCCAAAGTCTTGTGCCGGGTATCAGCACGCCCCACGCGATCCCCATTACGGCGATCAGCGCGATGTGGATCGAGCAGACCACGGCGAAACCGGTCCAGCCGACGGCAACCAGCGGGCGGCTGACGGCCTGCGGTCCGAAATGAAATACCAGGGCCGCGATCAAGCTCAGTCCGACCACTGCCGCAAGCACGGAAAAGAGCTTCACACGCGCTCTTCCCGTACCGCACGAAACCCGCCGCCCAACCGTAGGCCGGTGAGGACTATTGCCGCTAGTCTGGGCAGGAACCTAGGCTGCAGCAAATCAGGGTCGAACTCTCTCATGCGCCTCTCGTGCTCGGCGCAACACTCCTCGACAAAGCTGCGCAACGTGAAGCCTTCCAGAAAGACGCTCGCCTGCGTTGCCGAGAAATCCCGCCCATCGTTTGCCCGGCGGCCGCGCCGCACGGTGCCGAGCAGCCGCCCGATCGCTCGGCCGTAGTACCGGGCCGCATTCGCCCCGCGCAGCCAGCCAGCCATGCCGCCGCACGCCGCCTGTTCCCACGCCATCCAATTGATGAAGAAAACGATGTGTCGGGTTTCCTCGCGCATCAGCATGTCGAAGATCTCGAAGAGCCGTTCGGGCAAGAAATCAGACCGGCGAGCTATCTTGAAAACACCAAAACCGAGAAATGAATTGAGGCATTCGCCGTAGCCAAAATCGGCAAAGGCCCGGCGCAGATCAGGGCTGAGCGGCTCGTCGAGCGGCCGCTCTTCGGCAGCGATGCCGTAGCGCCTGATCATTTCGCGCAGCAGTCCGGCGTGGCGCGCCTCTTCAAACCCTTGGAGGGCGACCGCGTCACGCACCATGGGGTCGGCGATCGTTTGGGCGTAAGCATCGACGATGACACCCGCCCGACGTTCGGTATAGAGGACTTCCTCCCAAAACGGGATGGCGCGCAAACGTTCGAGCGCCAACTCGTCGAGGTCGGGCCAGGTCAGTGTCGCGGGGTCGAAGTGACAGTGGCTGGCGATGAAGTCTCGACAGAAGCGCTCCTTGTGCTCGTCGGATCCAATCTTCATCAGGAGACTGGAACCACACTTGGCCGCCGCATGAAGCGGCGCGCAAACCGCATCAGGCGCGGCACGAAATTGGGCCGCAGGAGACGAGAATCGTAACCGGAGAGCCGCCGGTCGTTTTCTTCGAGGCAGACGTCGATCAGTCCGGCGATCGACATGTCGACGGCACCGACCGCCTTGCCGCCGGTCAAAGTGAAGTTGTTGTCCGGGACCTTGGCTTCCGATCCGGCGTCGCCGGCGCTGCCAATGCCGCGGGCGATGCCGATGCGCTCCCACACCAGAAAAATCCAGACCGCCAGCACCTTCGCTGCGAAGAACGGGCGATGCCACCACGCCAGGGTTCGTTTGTGCCACGCCACCCAATTGACAAAAAACAGGATATGCCGGCCTTCCTCCTGCATGACCGGCTCAAAGGCATCGACGAGGGGAGACGGGAAAAAACCCGATTGCTTGGCCACCGCGAATAGACCAAAGGCAAAGAAGCTGTCGATGCACTCGCTAAATCCGGTTACCATGAAGGCCCATTCCGGATCGCGCGGACGGCGATATTCCGGTTCCGGCGCCAAGCGGATGCCGTAGGCCTGGACGAGGTTGGAAAGGACCTCCTTGTGGCGCCCTTCCTCGAATCCGTCCAGTTCGACGGCGCGCCGCAGTAATGGGTCCTGGATCATCGCGGCATAGCTCAACACGCGCTGGCGGGCCTTCCCCTCGGTCTGCACCGCGATGTCCCAGATCGGCAGGCTGACGAGGCGCTCGCGGGCCTCGGCATCGAGCACCGGCCATTCGATGATCGATGGCTTGTATGGGTTGTGCGTGTCGAGCAGCATACGACAAAAGGCCGTCTTGTGCGCCTCGCTGCCGAGATCGATCGGCCCCGCTTCGCTCGCTGCCCAAATCCGGGCGGCACGGTCGGCGGCTTTGACCGCCGCATCATCGAACATCCGCGCAACCTCCTGTGTTGTAGCCCCAACTCGGCCCGCCCCTTCGCCGATTGCTAAAGCCGGGTGCATGGAGAACGCTTCTGCGGGGCGATTACCTCCCTCCTCTCTCGGTCCGCCGTTGACGCTCCCGACCGGCGCCATTATATAGCCGCCTCCGCTCGAGAGAGATGCCCTAATCGGAACTGCAGCCGTGAAGCGCACTTATCAGCCCAGCAACTTGGTTCGCAAACGCCGCCATGGGTTCCGTGCGAGGATGGCGACGGTCGCCGGCCGGCGGGTTTTGGCAGCGCGCCGGGCGAAGGGCCGCAAGCGCCTTTCCGCCTGACGCCGCGGTTTCCGGTCAGCCTCAAACTTTGTGGGCCGCGAACTCGAAACGCTGAAGGTTCGCGCCGACTTCCTTCGCGTGGCGGGTGGCGGGCGCCAGTCGGCCGGGCGGGGCCTGGTTGTGCAAGCCGCACCGCATCCGCACGAACCAAGTGGTGGCACCAGGATCCGGGTCGGGTTCACCGCGAGCCGAAAAGTCGGCAACGCGGTCCTTCGCAACCGCGCGAAGCGGCGGTTGCGCGCGGCCGCAGCGACCGTCCTGCCGTCTCATGGACAACCCGGAACCGATTATGTGCTGATTGCCAGGGCGAGCACGGCTGATCGGCCCTTTGCGGAACTCGTTGCCGATCTCGAAGCGGCTCTGCGCCGCATCGGGCGTGGCCGTGCGCAAAGACCATCGGCCCTCATTGAGGAAACCTGACCGACGCCGTGCGCCGGCGAGGGGTGTGGCCCAGGTTCATGATCGCATGAAGCGTCGGGCGAAGCGCATTAGCCGCGGCATCAACCGAGGCCGCAACAGCCGCGGGTCATAACCGGCAAAGCGGCGCTCGTTTTCGCTCAGACAAATGTCGATCACCGCGGCGACAGAGACATTTCCGCTGCCGATCGCCCGGCTGCCGGTGAACACGAAATTATTGTCCTGGGGGGTGTTTC
This sequence comes from uncultured Alphaproteobacteria bacterium, assembly GCA_963730745.1. Classification (GTDB taxonomy): domain Bacteria; phylum Pseudomonadota; class Alphaproteobacteria; order ATCC43930; family CGMCC-115725; genus AP-15. The sequence continues at coordinate 35,680 of CAVSTA010000028.1, read as the reverse complement.
CGGGCTGCACCCCGCCGTCATCATCGAGACCCCGGGCGAACCCGATCCTCTCCCAGATGAGGAATGCCCACACCGAGACGATCTTAGCCGCGAAAAGAACGCGCCGCCACACCGGCAGGTTGCGCCGGTGCCACGCCACCCAGTTGACGAAGAAGATTATGTGACGGCCTTCCTCCTGAATGACCGGCTCGAAGGTGTCGACGAGTTCGGGTGGAAAGAAGCCGGACCGTTTGGCCAACGAGAAAAGGCCAAAGGCAAAGAAGGTATCGACACATTCGCAAAAGCCGGCGAGCAGGAAAGCCCATTCCGGATTTTTGGGCGGCAGATATTCGGGCTCCGGCGCAAGACGGATGCCATAGGCCGCGACGAGGTTCGACAAAACCTGCTTGTGCCGGGTTTCCTCGAAACCGTCTATTTCGATCGCTTCCCGCAGCACGGGGTCTGCAACAGTGTGGGCGTAGCTAAGCACGCGCAGGCTCGCGTTGCCTTCGGTCTGCATCGCGATGTCCCAGATCGGCAGGCTGACCAACCGATCGCGCGCCTCCGGCTCGAGAGCGGGCCAATCGACAATCGACGGCCGGTATGGGTTATGCGTGTCGAGCAGCATGCGGCAGAAGGCTCGTTTGTGCGCCTCGCTTCCGAGGACAATCGGGCCGCACTCGCCGGCTTCCCATGTTCGGGCGGCACGGTCGGCGGCCCGCACTTCGGCAGCATTCAGATCGAGCGCGGCACCTCCCCTTTCGATCGCCTCAGACATGATGGCCCCCAACCTGAAACGGCTGCTGGAAATACCCCCGATACGTCAGGCGCGCGTCAGAATCGTGCCTCAGGGCGCGCAACCTTGCGTACTTAATAGTGGAACATCTCCGCTCGCAAGCGCCAGTTTGGGTTCCCAGAGAGCCCGAGTGCGAAGATCCGATCGTCTAGCCCTGCCGGTCCCGATTTACTTCAAGAGCAGGGTTGTAAGGCCTGGGGTCCGCTCCGATGTTCTGTCGTTATCGAGCCCCGCAGCGCGGCGGGTCCGCGGCTGTTGGTGCGCCCGCGAACCAGTGCTGCCGGGATACCCGAATAGGCCGGGTTCACCCCGAACCGAAGTGTTGATAGAACCTGATCGCAACCGCGCACATTCGGCTGCCCCGGCGACTTCAACAATCCCCTGATGGGGCCGCGCCACACACGGAGCTTGGGCCGGTGCGGTGCTCGTGCCCGTCTCGTGTGTCGCGGCTCCGGAGCGGATGCCGCGCAGGAGTGTGAGATGAAACGGCCAGATCGTGCGGGAATGACAAGCTCAGCATTGAGCGCTGCCGTGCGCGGATATCAGCTGCTCGTATCGCCGTTCCTGCCCCCTGCGTGCCGTTTTCTCCCGACTTGCTCGGAATACGCCGTAGAGGCGATCGAACGCCACGGCGCAGGGCGCGGCGTCGTCCTCGCGCTGCTGCGGCTGGCTCGCTGCCACCCTTGGGGCGGCAGCGGCTATGATCCCGTTCCCGAGCCTGACAGCTGGGGTCGTACGCCTGCAAGATTACGCCGTTAGGTCGGACTCGCCGCTACTTCGAACCAACCAGCGCTAAATGGAACAACGCAATCTCCTCATAGCGATAGTTCTCTCGGTCGGGATCCTGATCGCCTTTCAGTTCGCGTTCGAGCGCATGAGGCCGCCGCAACCCGCCCCATCGGGTGGCGGGACGGCGGTGACGGCTCCTGCGACAACGGGCCCGACCTCCCAGTCGGCGCCATCCTCTCCCGCGCCTTCGGTCAACTCGCCGGGGACCGCGGTTCCCGGAGCTGTGCCGACGCACGGTTTTGCGACACGCGAAGCCGCCTTGGCCGAGCAACCGCGCGTCAGAATCGATACCCCGAGCCTGCACGGCTCGATCGACCTTGTCGGCGCCCGGATCGATGACCTGACCCTCGCGAAATACCATGAGACGGTGAATCCGAAGAGCCCGGAGGTCGTGCTGTTACAGCCGCCTGGCGCCGCGGACGCCTACTTCGCCCAATTCGGCTGGGCGCAGACCCCTGGCGTCAAATTGCCGGGCGCCGATACCAAATGGACGACTTCGGGCGATCAGCTGACCCCCGGGCATCCGCTGACCCTGACATGGGACAACAGCGAAGGGTTGACGTTCACGCGCACGATCAGCGTCGACAAGGATTATATGTTCACCGTCGACGACGCCGTGAAAAATACCGGCTCGACGCCAGTCAAGCTGACGCCTTACGGTCTGATCAGCCGCAGCGGCACACCGCCGGTTTCAGGTTATTACATCTTGTACGAAGGGCCGATTGGTTATCTCGACGGCGCAATTCGCGACGTGAAATATGCTTCGCTCGCGCCGGATAAACCCGCGGATTTCACCTCCGCCGGAGGGTGGCTCGGCTTTACCGACAAATATTGGCTGAGCGCGCTGGTGCCGCCGCAGGGTGACACAATCAAGGCGCAGTTCCGCAAGACCGTGGGCCCCGACCAGATCGATCATTATCAGGTCGATTATACCGGCAATCCAGTGACTGTGCCCGCTGGTGGGACCGCGTCGACGTCGGCCCGTTTCTTCGCCGGCGCTAAGGAACTCAATCTGCTGCAGTCGTATACGGCCTCGGGTATCCCGCTCTTCGATTACGCGATCGATTTCGGCTGGTTCTGGTTCCTGACGAGGCCGATCTTCCGGATCCTGCTGGTCCTCGAAACGCTCCTCGGCAATTTCGGCTTGGCGATCCTGCTGTTCACGTTGTTGGTCAAGCTCGCCTTCTTCCCGCTCGCGAACAAATCCTACAACGCCATGAGCAAGATGAAGCTGCTGCAGCCCGAAATCCAAAAGCTGCGCGAGCGCTTCCCTGACGACAAGGCGCGCCAGCAGCAGGAAATGATGGCGCTCTACAAGCGCGTCGGGGCCAACCCGCTGGCGGGGTGCCTGCCGATCGTCATCCAAATCCCGGTCTTCTTCTCGCTCTACAAGGTGCTGTTCGTCACGATCGAGATGCGGCATGCGCCGTTTTTTGGCTGGATCCACGATCTGTCGGCGCCCGATCCGACGTCCTTTGCCAACCTTTTCGGCCTGTTGCCGTTCGTGCCGCCGCATATCCTGATGATCGGCGCCTGGCCGCTGATCATGGGGTTGACGATGTTTCTGCAGCAAAAGCTAAACCCGCAGCCGGTCGATCCGGTGCAAGCGCGGATGTTCATGCTGCTGCCGATCGTTTTTACTTACATGCTCGCCGCCTTCCCGGCCGGGCTCGTCATATATTGGGCGTGGAACAATCTGCTCAGCATCGCCCAGCAGTGGACGATCATGCACCGCGCGGGCGCCGCCTGACCGGATGGACCGACCGGCCATGGACCGGGGAGCAAAGGGTACAAGCAGCGTTTCTGTCGAAATCGTCCCACCGCGCGCAGCCGATTCCACCCTGGCCGAGGCCGGCCGGCGGCTCTTCTCCGCGGAGGCCCGTTTCATCGCCGGCGCGGCGAGCCCATCGGCGCTGCCCTCGGAGGGGTTGCCCGAAATCGCGTTTGTCGGACGCTCCAATGTCGGGAAGTCCAGCCTCGTCAATGCGTTGACCGGCCGGCGCACGCTGGCGCGGATTTCCAATACCCCCGGGCGGACGCGCCAGATCAATTTCTTTGATCTCGGCGGCCGCCTGATGCTTGTCGATCTCCCGGGCTATGGCTATGCCGAGGCGCCGAAATCCGCCGTCAAGAGCTGGACCAGCCTGGTGCGGCACTATCTCCAGACGCGCGCCACTTTGCGGCGGGTCTGCCTGTTGATCGATTCACGTCGCGGCGTCAAGGAGATCGACCTGCCGCTGATGCGCATGCTCGACGATGCCGGGGTGTCCTATCAAGTCGTTCTGACTAAGGGCGACAGGGCCGGTGGAGGTGAGCTCGCATTGGTTCTCGACAAAATCATGACCGAGCTGGCCGCCCATGTTGCAGCGCACCCCGAGATCCATATAACGAGCGCGCTCGATCGCCGCGGCATTGCAGAACTGCGCGAGACTCTGGCCAATTTTGCGTTTCCCGTCGAGCAATCGCTATAGAGTGCGCGGTGCTATGAGCGCTCATACCCGCACTCCCACACGTATCCCGACTCCCAACCCGGATCCGGCCGTCAAGGCCGCGGTTCTGGCGCAGGCGCTGCCCTATATGCGCCGCTATGCTGGTCACACCTTGGTCGTCAAATATGGCGGCCATGCCATGGCCGATGGCATGTCCGAGGATTTGTTTGCGCGCGACGTCGTGCTGCTGAAGCAGGTCGGCATCAATCCGGTCGTCGTGCACGGCGGCGGGCCCCAGATCGCCCATATGCTGAAGCGGCTCGGCATCGAGACCCGCATGGTCGACGGCTTGCGAGTGACCGACGGCGAGACGATGGAGGTGGTCGAGATGGTCCTGGCCGGTTCGATCAACAAGCAGCTCGTCTCGGCAATCAACGCCGAAGGCGGCTGTGCGATCGGCCTCACCGGCAAGGACGGGGGGCTGATCGAGGCGAGAAAGCTGGTTCGTACCCGCAGCGTAGGAGGCGTCAGGACCGAGATCGACCTCGGCTTTGTCGGCGAGCCGCAGCGGATCGCCTGCGGGGTGCTCGATACCTTCAAGCAATCCGACATCATCCCGGTCATTGCGCCGATCGGCATCGGCGCACAGGGTGAGACGTACAACATCAATGCCGACACCGTGGCCGGGGCGGTTGCCGCAGCGGTCAAGGCCACCCGGCTCTTGCTTCTGACCGATGTCGCCGGGGTGCTCGATGCCGACAAGAAGCTGATCACGGAGCTCACCGCCGCCAGGGCACGTCAGCTGATCGCCGAGGGCGTCATTAATGGCGGCATGATCCCGAAAATCGAAACCTGTCTCGGCGCGGTCGATGGCGGGGTCGACGCGGCGGTCATTGTCGACGGCCGGGTGCGGCACGCGATTTTGCTCGAGCTGTTCACCGAAGGCGCCGGAACGCTGATCCGGGCCGGCTAGACGAGGTCGAATGATTTCCATGCGCGGGCGTCCCTTGGTCGAAATCGAGACCTGGATCTTCGATCTCGACAACACGCTCTATCCCGCCTCCTGCCGGCTCTTCGACCAGATCCACGCGCGTATGACGGGCTTCATCGCCGACCGGCTCGGCCTGTCGCCCGAAGACGCGCTGATCGTGCAGAAGAGCTATTTTCGCGAGCACGGGACGACAATGCGCGGTCTGATGACAGTCAACCGGATCGACCCGGAGGATTTTCTCGCCTATGTGCACGAGATCGACCTCGCCTGTGTCCCGCCCGACCCGGTTCTCGTCGCGGCGTTGACGAGGTTGCCCGGCCGCAAGATCGTCCACACCAACGGCTCGCAGCGCCACGCCGAGCGGCTGCTCGACCATTTGGGCATTGCCGGCTCGTTCTGCGGCGTCGTCGACATCGCCGCGGCCGGCTATGATCCAAAGCCCGCGCTCGCCGGCTATCACGAATTGCTGCGGCGCCACCAGGTGAGCCCCGGCACTGCGCTGATGGTCGAAGACATTGCGCGAAACCTGGTCCCGGCCGCCGTTCTGGGCATGACCACAGCCTGGGTGCGCAATTCGGCCGACTGGGCCGTCGACGGCAGCGCGGGCGACCATATTCACCATATTGTCGACGACCTCGGCGGGTTCCTCACCGGCGCCGCGATGGCTGATGTCGACCGCCCACGGCCGGAATAACATGTCGGTTGTCGACACGATCCGCCGCAAGCTGACCGAGAGGTTCGCTCCGACCCGCCTCGAGGTCGAGGACCAGTCGTACCTCCATATCGGGCACGAAGGGGCGCGCCCGGGAGGCGAGACGCATTTCGCCGTCACGATCGCCTCCGCCGCCTTTGTTGGACAGAGCCGCGTGGCGCGCCAACGGCTCGTCTATGATGCATTGGCCGACGAACTCGCGACCCGCGTCCATGCGCTGTCGCTAACGACGCTCGCGCCAGACGAGGACGAACGCTAGTTTTCAGACGAAAGCGAAAGATTTACCCATCGCTCGGACGGATGCATTCGCTGCAGGCGGCCATACTCGGCGATAGCATGAGAGAGATTTTACTCTTCTGCCGATCGCTGGGCCGTCATATTGTCCGGCCCGCAGGCCGCCTTTCGGACGAGGCGGCGCGCGCGTAATTCCTCATATGGAGAAAACCAAATGTTCAGCCACATCATGATCGGCAGCAATGATATCGCCCGGTCAAAGAAATTCTACGATGCGCTGTTTACCGCGATGGGTGCTCAGCCTGCCACCGAGGATGCGAGAGGCCGGTTGGCTTACTCCCACAATGGCAGCCGTTTCATGGTGACCAAACCCATCGATGGCAAGCCGGCCAGCCAAGCCAATGGCGGCACGATCGGCTTTGTCATGAAGGATGCGGCGCAGGCCGAAGCGTGGCACAAAGCCGGGGTCGCGAATGGCGGCACGTCGATCGAGGATCCGCCCGGCAAGCGCCCGAATGGCGCTTATCTCGCTTATCTTCGTGATCCCGATGGCCACAAGCTAGTCGGGGTTGCCCGGTAGGGCTCGGCTAGGCCGTGCCAACCCTCTCCCCCATTGGGGGAGAGGGAAGGGTGAGGGGGTCCGGTCCATATCAGGCCCAACCTAACGGACCGAGTTGTAGACGTCACGCCAACGTTTGATGGCGCCGATGTGGCCGTCCACCGTGCTGAGGTTCGCGCCCATCGTCACGACCGATATGTGGCTCCCCCCGGCCTCGCGCCACGCCGCGATATCGCCAGGCCATTGGTTGTCCCCGCGGCTGTATTGCTGGATCGATTCGAAGCCGAATGCATCGGCATCCCTGCCGAGCTCGCGCAGCTTGGCCACGATCCTCGCCTTGATCTGAACCGCCTCGGTTTGAGTCCGGCCTGAAAACAGGAACCCGTCGCCGATCCTGGCCGCCCGGTCGTACGCGGCCTCGCTGAAGCCTCCCAGCCAGATCGGGATCTGCCGGTTCGGGCGCGGCAATATCCCGGCTCTGTCGATCCGGTGGTCGGAAGTCTTCATGTTCGACCACAGGCTGTTCCCACAGCTTGCGGATCAGGGCAATCTGCTGTTCCTGCCGCTTGCCGCGGCGGCGAAAATGCCTGGACATTTCGAGACCGTCGTATTCCACCCAGTTCCAGCCGACCCCGACGCCCAGGCGAAGCCGGCCATCCGAGAACAGGTCGACATCCGCCGCCTGTTTGGCGAAGAGCGCAGTCTGGCGCTGCGGCAGGATGATCACGCCTGTAACCAATTCGAGCTTCTTGGTGAGCCCGGCGAGGTAAGCGTAGGTGACCAACGGCTCGTGGAACGGATCGGTTTCTTTATAAGGGCCGGTCAACTTCGGTTCCCTGCCGGCATGAACGGCGCCGAGGACGTGATCGTAGATCACGATATGGTCGTAACCCAGGTCTTCGGCCGCCTGGGCAAACGCCTTGACCGCCCCTGTATCGCCGCCAAGTTCGACCTGCGGATAAACCACACCAGCTTTCATCGTCCATTTCCTCTTCTATCCTTCCAGCCTCGTCCCGGGCGAGCCGGCCAAACCGAGGAAGACAAAAACCGCCTGATTGAGCCGCAGGATATCTTCGTTGTCCAAGCGGCCGATCTGGGCACCCACCTTGAACTTCGGGACGGTGGTGATCTTGTCCACCATCAGCCGGCTGGTCGCCAACAATCCGTTGCGGTCATTCGGTTCGACAGCCAGGCGGAACAAAGGCGCTTCTGTTTCATCGGTGGTGAAGGCGCACACCGTGATCGAGTTTGTCGCGTCGAAACTGTCATCCTGGACGATGACCACCGGACGGGGTTTGCCCGCGTAGTCCCTGCCACCTGCGAGTGTCCAGATGTCGCCACGCCTCATTCATCCTGCCAATCAGACACCGCATCGATGAACGCCTGATCCTCGCGGGCATGAGCGCTCGTCGCCACAGCCAGCGATTGGCGGTGCGCCTCCGACCGGAAGGACGGCGCGCGCACGTCCGGCACCCAAATCTGGATGGGGCGCAGGCCCTGCGACCGCAGGCGTTCGCGATGTTCCCGAACCTTGACGCGGGACGGCTTGGCCTTCGATGTCGGGGCCATGGCAGCACTCCAGACCAGTTACATGTAACCTATAATGCATCCTGGGTATTGACCAGCCACGTCGCATCCATTCCGGAACGGCGGCCGAAATAGGGCGGTTTGCGGCCTTATCGCCCGGCGGAGAGCGCGGGAACGGCATTGCCGAAGGTCCGCATCCCGCCTGTTTCGCCTGTTTTATCAGGTCGAGATCAGGCTTTTACCAATTCCCTCATCAAAAATCCCTAACCCGCTCACAGCTGCCGACGCACGCGTCAGTACAACGAGACTGTGGCAATTGCGGGGTTGTTACATAGAAATGCTCGGATTGCCGAGAACGTCCTGCTGGACCCTCTCCATGCGACCCGCAGGCGCGCAACCGAGACCCGCAGAGCAGCTTGAACGCGCCACGTGATGGTCTTACATTCTCAAAAAAGTAATGGGGTTGTGCAGATGGAATCGGCACTCACCAGAAAGGGTCAGGCGACGATCCCGAAGCCCATTCGAGACCATCTGCAATTAAAACCCGGGGATCGGGTCAAATTTTTCGTCCACCCCGACGGCACCGTGGTTCTTTTGCCCAAGCTGCCCTCCTCCGCTCTGCGCGGCATCGTCAAGCGCCTCCGGCGGCCGGTATCGATCGCGGAGATGGACGAGGCCGCTGCGACAGTTGCAGCCGATCACCTGATGCGCCGAAAGCGTCGATGATCGGCCTCGATACCAACGTTCTCGTCCGCTACATGGCGCAGGATGACCCGGTCCTATCGAAAATTGCGGCGGATTTGATCGAGCGGCGGCTTGCCGAGAGAGATCCCGGCTTCATCAGCATCGTGGCCATGACCGAGACGGCCTGGGTTCTCGAACGCGTCTACGGCCTTTCCGGCGCGGAAATCGCCCGAGCGATCGAGCGCACGCTGCAGACCGATGTGCTCGTCGTTGAAAGCGAGCAAGAAATCTTCACCGCGACGGTAGCGCTCAGGGAAGGGCGCGGCTCCTTCGCCGACGCTCTGATCGCCGCGCTCGGCGCCAGGGCCGGCTGCTCTGCAACCGTGACCTTTGATCGGAGGGCGCTGCGGCTGCCCGGCTTCGAGCTTCTTTGGGCCCCGTAGTGTTCCGCGCCCAGCCCCGAGAAAGGTTTGGGCGGCCGTGGCCTTCCTGATAGTCAGAAACGCAGAAGCCGCGCTTCGCGAAAAACCGGTTTTTCGGCCGGGAAGGCGGAGGTTTTCGCGCAGGGTCCCGCGCGCAGTTACGGCGACAGCTTATTCCGTCCTGCTGCAGTTATTGAGGTATCGAGTAAACTGTCATCGTAACCGCCGTAACCGCTCAGCCAGATCGGTCTGCCTATTTCGGAGCGGGTCGGACCGCCTTGCCGAGAAAGCAACTTGATCATCGGTTTCTCGATGAAACCTCAACACGGTGGAACGGCGATTTCCGGGGTCGGTTGGTGCTATGAACAGCCCGGATATGGGAGTAGAGCGATCAAGCCGTGCGAAATGGAACAAACAGATTTACCAGAGCCCTTCACGCTTTTCGAGAGCGGATCGGCGCAGGAAATGTGCCGCCTCCGACTGAAATTGCGGTCGCGTTCGGGTGGAAATCAGAACAGGTTCGTGAGCGCGCGATTTCGATCGGCGGAACACATGTCGGTGTCGGCCGGGGATTTCTGGGTGTCCAGCCCGCGGGCGTTCTTTCGCTACGCCGGTCCAACGAAACGGCGTAGATCTGCTAAACGGTGCGGCTTTCTACGGTTACCACGCGGCGGTTCGTTGGGGTATATTGGTCGATAATCAAGGTCTCACGCCCTTCAATTCACACTGGCTTATACAAGATCGCTGGTTTGCTCTGCCGACCGTAAGGTGGGAACAAATTGATCAGCAACAGTCTGTCTCGCGCGCGTCTCCCCAAAAAAAATTGCTGATGGGGAGCCTGATCGCTTAGCCCTTAAGCGCTATCCTAACCCAACTCTCCTGCAACCCGTAGACGACGAATTGGTGGATCCACTGAATCTTGTGGTGTGACGAAGCCCTCAAATCCGCCCTATCCCACTCAGGTGTGGATGAGCATCTCCAAATTTTATTTGCGAAGCTATTTGTTCTCCGGACGATAGAAGATCGCGGTCTGGCGCCTCAGGTCGCCCCGTTGAGTGACGCGATTGATGGTTCTACGAAACTCCATGTCAGAACTCTTCTTAAAACGTTTCGAGAAGCTCGGCAGCATATTTGCAAGTTATCTTTTCGATCTACGTCAATATCTCTCAGAAATACCGCACCACTAACGTATTCGGGGCATCATCAATGATTTTATCTTTTCCACGTAAACTATCATTCACGGGCTCACGCTCATAAATTTCTCATGGAGAGATCTCCGATATTTAGGGAATGGCGTACGAGAAGTACCTTTCCACAATTCTGCAACCGATAGGTCACCCGCTTTCACAGCTTGACTTATTTCGCGAACCTTATCGAGATGTAGCGAGGATAAGCGTCCGACGGGCTGGAGGAGTTTATTATACGCCGGCCTACCTTACTAAATATCTGGCAGGTAAGTGCATGGACAATTTTTTAAAGTCGGCACCGGACGGATCTATTCCGAAAGTCATTGATTTGGCGTGCGGGTCTGCTTCCTTTCTAGTGGCAGCAGTTGATGCTTTGTTGGGGGAATTAATACGCGCGATCCTTCGAAGAATTGGGCGAAGGAGCTTATCGACGGCGGCTACATAAAATGGCGTCGATATCGACTGAAAAGGCAGTGACGGTTGCGCGTCTCAATCTCTGGAACCGCCTCGCGAGGAACCCGATCCGCTGCCGTTACCTAGTCTATCCCGGTAGTTATTAAGGGTGACGGGCTTGATCAAAGATACGTGGCGCCAACTCGGGCAGAATTTCGATGTCGTTCTCGGTAACCCGCCCTTTTTTGGCAACTGCGCGGGTAGCTAACCGTATGGAGTTGGAAGCAAGATTTGAGACAGCCAAAGGACGATATGACTACTCATCACTGTTCGTGGAGCAGGCTATCCGCGTTACCGATCCTGATGGTTTTATTGGGATGGTAGTCCCAAACCGTCTTTTCAGGAATCATAATGCCGGTGGTATTAGGGATTTTCTCGACAACAAGGATGGATTTGGATGTAATCGTTGACTTCGGGTCCACCGAAGTTTTTCAGGGTACGAGCTCGTATGTCGGATGCATAGTGGCGAACCATCATCGTCTCTTTGCTCCACCCGCCGATACCGTCCGTGTAATCGAGGTTCAAAAGTTACCGCCTCAATTCATCGCCGCATGGCTGCTGGATGCGGAAACGGCTCGTGCTGCCGATGATCGTGATATCAGGGTCTACCTAGCCCAGCATCCCCGAGGCTCCGGTCCCTGGACGCTACTCTCGGCCGACGAAAAGAAATGGCAAATTCAGATCTCAGACGCATCTGTCACTTTGCAGACTCTGGCCGGCATTTTTCAGGGAATTAGAACCGGAGCCAACGATATTTTCATCCTTCAGATCGTTGCCGAAGATGAGTTATATGGCGCACAGGTCGTCAACGGATTGGGAGATCTCAGCTGTCTTGGAAGTAGGATTGCTACAGCCTGTCGTATTTGGTGCGGAGGTAAAGAAATACCAAAAGGTGGAATTTAATAAATATCTGCTTTATCCATATGTCGATGGCATCGCTGTCTCAGAACCGATTTTAGAACGACGTTACCCGCAGACTTACAAATATCTCCTAGCCTATCGAAATATTTTGGCGAAGGCTCATCCCGTTGTCCCAGGTTGATCAATATCTAGGGCTGGCGGGTCGAAGCCGAAACGGGGCTGGGTTCGACTTTTTCGGGAGGTGTTGATCGGTCTGCCCGCATGCCGGTCGCTGTCCTGCGGCGCCGCGGCTGGCGCCGGACTGTCGGCACGCCTTTGCGGGGATTGTCGCGACCGACGATATCCCAGTAACTCGTCGGGTGATGGTGCGAGGCGAGCCCGAGCATGGTTTCGAACGAGACGTGCCGGTAGAAGCGCCGATTGTATCGGAAGACAAACTCGTTGAGATACGTGTCGACGTGCTTGCGGCGCAGCCCATGATAGGTGCCGAGCCCCCAACGCTTCATCAGCGCGAAGACTCGATGAATCCAGGGCAGCACGATATGGCCGGCCATCTTGCCGACCGTCCGCGGGTCGTGTCGGTAATCGGTGAGCCCGGGATACGATCTGTGGCCGTCGGTGAGCAGCGTCGTTCCGGTCTTCACGTTGGCCCGCACAAACGCCTCGATCGAAGCCGCGGAGTTGTCCGGGATAGCGGCGAGACGGATGCGACCAGACCGAGTATCCAGGTATTTCGCCCGTTTCCGCCTTACCTTGGCCTGGTTTGTGCCGCGGTCGATCACCTCGACAGCGCCAGCGATAAGGATCTTCCCGGATTTCACGGGATCGAAAAAGCTGTTGTCGGCCCGGAAAGGAATTTCGGCCTGGTCGACCTCCACCACGCCCTCCAGCGGCTCGCGCTGGGGATCGATCATCGATCGTCGGAGCTTCTGCGCCAGCAACCAAGCAGTCTTGTACGTGATGCCGAGCTGGGCCTCGAGCTGGACTGCCGACATGCCATTCGAGTGCGTCGCCATGAGGTGCGCGGCCCAGAACCACACCGTCAGCGGCAACTTGGACCGGTGCATCACCGTCCCGGCCGTGATCGACGTCTGGCGACCGCAGTCGAGGCATTCGTAGGTGTGCGCCCGGCTCTTCAACAATGCTGCGCGTCCGCCGCCGCAGGCGGGGCAAACAAACCCCTGTGGCCAACGCCGCTCGAACAAGAACGCCGCGCAGCTCGTCTCGTCCGGAAAGCTCGTCTGAAACTCGCTCAGCGATCGCGCCCTAGCCACCCAATACCCCTCCCGCCCGACGCTGATCGCCGGCGCACGGCACCCTTATACTACATATTGACCAACCTGGGACAGCGGGATGAGCCTTTTTTGGCGGCTAGGTCAAGTATAGCTGCATCAGGGCTTCGATGGTATGAACTTGTAAGGCGACGCGATGAGGAATGGCTGCGCCAGCCGAAGCTGCTAATACGGGATCTAGCGCCGGAGACGTCTTTTGCTGTCGATCCTGAAGGGGCAGTATTCATTGTTCGTGGAACAGCCGTAATTCCCCAGGAGGAGGAACTCCTTTATCCGCTACTGGCTTACCTTAACAGTAAACACGTCGACTCTTTAGTTCGCCGCACCACGCCCCAATTTCGAGGCAGTTTTCAAAAATTCGAACCACAACATCTTCAACGTATCCCGGTCTTGCGGCGCCTTGTTGAAGATGCTGAATTTGCCCAGCACCTAGGGGAGCTGGCGCGCGATGCAGTCGCGGAAGGCGGGTTGCGGTCGGATACAACCGAAAGGATCGATTTTCTATCGGTGGGAGAAGCGATGCGCACCGTTGGTCTCGATCAGGCGTGATAAATGCCGAATGGCTCGTACCTGAGCGGATTTATGACGTGCCCAGGAACATAGCATTTCTCGATACGAACGTACTTATCTCTTTGGTTAATCCGAACGACGGATGGCACGATCAAACGGTCGCAGCGCTTGACATGGCCGAATATCGTTGGGCCGTCGCACTTGGGAGCCTGATCGAAGCCTGGAATTTCCTTGTAGGGAGGGTGAGAAGGAAGGAGTTGGCCTATGATCTAATGAGCTGGGTTTTTACGCCAGGTAATGCAATATTAATCGGCGACGCTGTTGAGCCGGTATCCACGGCGCACTTGTATTCGCAGCAGTACGAAATCGATTTAGTTGATGCTAGCTTGATTGATTTGGCTGACCGAGTGAGCAAAGCATGCGAACTTAATCCGGCTGTTCACGTCGCGACTTATGACACGGGAGATTTTTTACGCCTGTTCGGGGTTTCAGGTCTCGAGATTTTCACGTATATGACATGAAGGACACGTCATCTACTTAGCGGAGCTTAACCCCGCGGATTTCGGCGAGGCGCTGCGTTGCGCCCGTCGTTTCGGCGAAGACATGACGCGATTGGCCGCAATCGGCGCATCACGATCATCCAGCGAGACCGGCCCTGCGCATGGAACTGGGACATTGGCTCATGGGCCGTTTGGGCCGAACAGGGAAGTTCGGCGGTCTCAATGACATCTTTCGGAAGTTGGAAAGAGTGCGGCCGCCGCTGGTCGGGTATCCTGCAGCATCTTTCGCGGGAATGACGGGTGGCGCGTAAACGGCTCCGGTCAGCTGGTGAGGCGCGTGCCCCGGTAGAGTTCTGTCAGGTTCGCCCGAAAGCCGATGCTTTCCAATATCAGCTCGCCGCTGACCGCTACCGGGCGCGCGGGCCACTCACCCTGCGGCGAGCGGCGCAACAGTTCAGCTCCGATCCGGTCGGCCCGCAACACCAGAATTTCCTGAACGCTCGGGATGCTGGTGTACGCCCAGATATTGGTCCAGGTCTTCGCCTGATTGCTCGGCGAGAGGATCTCGATCAACAGGACGGGATCAGTCAGCACCGCTTCTTCGGTCTGGTACGGTGCGCAAGTGACCGCCAAGTCCGGCACGCGCACATTGTAATCGGACAGCAGATGCGGGACGACGCCGGGCTCTACCACCAAGCTGCATGGGCGATTTTCGCGATCCAGGTGATTGTTGATCAAGGTCGCCAAGCGGCCCTGCAGAGTACCGTGGGTCCGGCTGGCCGGCGCCATGGCGCGCGGCTCGCCGTCCACCAGCTCATACCTCAGGGCATCGCCGGAATCCCAGTTCAGGAACTCGTCGACCGACATGCGAGCGGAGATTTTGGCCAATACAACCATCGGGCATCTATATCAGAATTTCGTCATCCCGAGCCAGGGGAACGGAACTCGGACATTCGCTCGATGGCTGGTTTGGGCCTGAACACGGACAGTTGGAAGAACGCGCGTTTGTGCGGCAGGCGCAGCGCGTGTTCGCATGACCGGAAAATCATGGTCTGGAAAACGCCGGCTCTTTGTGCCACGGTGAGACAGAAATAATCGGAGGTATGCCATGAGCCCGCTCGATGTCGCCGACAACAACCTCACGGCGGACCCACACGACGGTACGGTCGCCTATGTGCCGCCGCTCGAGCGCACGGCAGGACAGCCGGAGCCGATCGCAGCGCATGGCGGCCTGTCCTACATGGCGTTCGCCCGAGACGGCGATGCGGGAACCGCCGTGGCGCTCGACGACGCGCTCGCGGAGATCGCCTCGGGCGAGAGCCAGCGCGTTACCGACATGATCGACAAGGCGCCGCCGGGCCCGATCAAGACCAAATGGGGCATCGGGTTCCGCGACTACGACGAATGCCTCAACTACATCCGCCAGTCGAACAGCATCAAGGCTCCGCCGGGCGGCGTGGCATTGCCGCTGCCCTATACGGTCTACGAGCGGCCGAGCTACTCCGTCGTGCCGTCCCACGCGATCTGGCGCGATCCGGCGCGCGCCGAGACAGCCATGATCCTGCGCACGAACGAGCGGGGCAACCGGCGTCGGGACCTTTATTTCCCGCAGGTACTGCGCGATGCGCGGCGGATCGGCGAGTACTACCCGGGCCTCTCGCCGAACAGCCCCGAATGCATGGACAAGCTCGGCGTGTCGCTGGCGCATCTCGAGTCCAAATGCACGAACATCTACGATGCGGCGGAGGTGGAGCGGGTGTACTACCCGGAGATCGAGAAATTGCTGCTCGAGTTCTTCCCGGACGCGACCGACGCATTGGTCTACAACCACGACGTCTTCGACAAGGACTACCAGGGCGACCGCACGGAGGATCAGGACGGCAAGAACCCTGGCGTCAACGCCAATTACGCCAACCTGGTGCACAACGATCTGAACGACAACAGCGGGCGCGTGCGCTGCCGCGAGCTGCTGACGAAGAACTTGCGTAATTTCGGGCGCCAGCAGCACTACACCGAGGAAGAGGCCGACGCGAAGATGTCGCGGCGGTTCATGTCGATCAACCTCGCCAAGCCGATCGAGACAGTCGAGCAGTTTCCCTTTGTGCTCTGTGCCTGGCCCTCCTTCGCCGACCAGCCCTACATCACCAACTACCGGATCTACGACGACCGCGTCGGCGAGACCACCCGCTTCACCTACCGTCCCGACCACGAGTGGTACTGGTTCCCCCGGCAGAAGCCGACCGAGGTCTCGATGCTCAAATGCTATGACTCGGTGACCGACGGCTCCGTCTCGCGCTGGTCTTTCCACACGGCCTGTACCGACCCGACCGCGCCCCCCAACGCCCGATGCCGCAAGAACGTCGTGGTCCGGTCCTTTGTCTTCTTTTAGGCTGTCCAACCTCGGTGGCAGAAGGAGTCAGTACCTGTTTTAACCAAACGGGATCAGGTCGCGGCCAGATACTCCGCCGGACGCATGATGCGCACGCCGCGCCAGGGGTCGAGAACGAGCAGGTCATCGTCACTGCTGACGATCGTCTCGGCTCAGGCCGCGAGTGCGACGCCTCGAGATACTTATTGTCCTTTGGATCACGGCAATCGCTGACCCGCGCTGTCGGCTCGAACCGTTACCGCGCCTGGCCCGTCGTCGACATCATACGCCGGGCCGTTGGGGAAGCGATCAGCGGGTGATCGCCTTCGCTTTGTAGGCGCCAGGAGCGGCACAAAGGAGGATACTCATGTCTCAGCCGGAACCGGTTGAAGTGTTGGTGCTCGGCAGTGGATTTGGCGGGAAGTTGCTCGCTTGGCAGATGGCGCAATCGGGCCGACGTACCGCCGTCGTGGAGCGCCGGTGGATCGGCGGCTCCTGTCCCAACATCGCCTGCCTTCCCAGCAAGAATGAGATCTGGAGCGCCCGGGTCGCCCATTTGGCGCATCACGCAGCAGAGTTCGGTACGGTGACGGGCGCTGTCACGATCAACATGGCGAAAGTCCGCCAGCGCAAGCGCGAGATGGTCGACGCACGAGGTCGCCCTGCATTTGCGGAATTTCAAGAGCAGCGGGGCCGAACTGATCATGGGGACCGGCCGCTTCGTCGGGCCGAAGACCCTCGAGGTGCGGCTGAATGATGGCGGCACGCGCCTCCTCGCGGGCGAGCAGGTTTTTCTCAACCTCGGAACGCACGCAGCCATCCCAAATGTCCCCGGGCTCGAAGCGGCCCGGCCGCTTACCCACATCGAGGCTCTCGAACTCGATTATTTGCCATCGCATCTGATCGTGCTCGGCGGCGGCTATGTCGGTCTCGAACTGGCCCAGGCTTTTCGCCGTTTCGGCAGCCGCGTGACGGTTATCGAGTCCGGGCCGTCAGCTGATGCGCCGGGAGGATCCCGACGTCGCGCGAAGAAATGCAACGCATCCTCAGCGAAGAAGGCATCCAAGTTCCTTGTGGTGAGCCGTGATCCTCGAGTGTGTGGGCGATCCGGCGAGGCAGTCAGCCTTCGTCGTGAGCGCGTCTCCGGCGAACAGATGATCGCAGGTAGCGACATTCTGGTTGCGGCCGGCCGCATTCCGAATACCGAAGATATCGGTCTCGAGCGTTGCCGGGTCGAGTTGACGGCCATGGATATATTCATGTCAATGAGCGGCTAGAGACAACATGCGTCCAATGTCTGGGCGATCGGGGAATGCGCCGGCAGCCCGCAGTTTACACACATCTCGTTCGACGGTTTTCGGATTATCAGGGACAACGAAGGGCTAAGCCGCCGCTGTGGCGAGGAAATCTCGCAGCGGCTCGAGCGGCGCGTCCTTCATCACGAAGGCCTCGCCGATGCGGCGCGGCAGGATCAGGGTGATGCGGCCGTCGCGCACCTTCTTGTCCTTGCTCATATGGCTGAGCAGCCGAGCGGCCGGGATGCCCTCGAGCCCGATCTCGGCCAGCCGCGTCGGCAAGCCGCAGTCTTCGAGATGGCGGCGCACCCGCTGCGCTTTCGCGGCCGCGACGAGACCCAACTGCACGGCGAAATCGAAGGCGAGAACCATGCCGAGCGCCACCGCTTCGCCGTGCAGCAGGCGCGAGCTGAACCCGGTTTCGGTCTCCAGAGCGTGCCCGAAAGTGTGGCCGAAATTGAGGAGCGCCCGGTCGCCCTCCTCGCGTTCGTCGCCGGCGACAATCTCGGCCTTCATCGCGCAGCTGGTCAGCACCGCACGCCGCAATGCCTCGGGCGCGAGCGCACAGACCTGGTGGCCCTCGGCTTCGAGCCAGGCGAAAAACCCGGCATCGCGGATGAGGCCGTATTTGACGATTTCGGCATAGCCGGCGAGCAGCTCGCGGCGCGGCAGGCTCGCCAGGACCGAGGCGTCGGCGAGCACCAGGCGCGGCTGGTAGAATGCGCCGATCAGGTTCTTGCCGGCACGAGTGTTGATCCCGGTCTTGCCGCCGACCGAGCTGTCGACCTGCGCCAGCAGCGTCGTCGGGATCTGCACGAAGTCGATGCCGCGCAACAAGGTCGCGGCGGCGAACCCGGTGACGTCGCCGACAACGCCGCCGCCCAGCGCCACCAGCGTCGTCCCGCGCTCGATGCCGATCGCCAGAATGTCCTCGGACAGCTTGCCGAAGTGAGCCAGGTCTTTGGTTTCCTCGCCGGGCGGCAGAAGCACGGCATGATGGGCGATCCCCGCCTCGGACATGCTGTCCCGCAGTGGCGCGAGGTAGTGTCCAGCGACGATTTCGTCGGAGACGACGACGACTTGGCGGCGCCGCAGGAGCGGGAGCAACTCTTGGCCGGCGCGCTCGATCAGCCCGGGCCCGACCATGATGTCGTAGCCCCGGTCGCCGAGTTCGACGCGCAATCGTTCGATGATCTCCATCTTTTCCTCGCTCTACGCTTCGGGCGGCAAGATCGCGCGAGGGCACACGGCCAGCGCCGCAATCGCCCGGCTCACCGTCGCTTCCGGCGATCCCTCGCCGCTGTCCACGACTACGTCGGCTTCGGCATAAAGGGGATAACGCCGCTCGATCAGTTGTGCGAGGATTGCGCGTGGATCACCTTGTTTCAATAGCGGCCGATTGCTGCGGCGCAAGACCCGCGACACCAGCACATCGAGATCGGCGCGCAGCCACAGCGAGACGCCGCGGCGGGCGACCAGTTCACGGGTCGCCGGATCCATGAAGGCGCCCCCACCGGTCGCCAGCACGTGAACCGGCTGGGCCAGCAGCCGGGCAATGACCCGCCGCTCGCCGTCGCGGAAGACGCGCTCGCCGCGATTGGCAAAGATCTCCTCGACAGTCTCGCCCGCGGCGGCCTCGATCTCGGGATCCGAATCGAAAAAAGGCAAGCCGAGGCGCGCCGCGAGGCGACGGCCGACCTTGCTCTTCCCCGCCCCCATCAGACCGACCAGGACGATGGCTCGGCTCGGCGCGAACTGTCGGATTTCCGCCACTTTTCGCTGCGATAGCACCGCCTCGATCTGCGCCTCGCCTCTCACCGCTCTTTCTCCCTGCCGACCGACGGGGTACTAGCATATCGTCCAATCTTGTCGTCAATCCGCACGGGACAGATTGGACATGGATATCGGGGTGGTGCAAGTTGCGAGCCGCGGGGGCATGGGGAAGGTCACTGTCGCGTTGGTCATCGTGATCGCCCTGCTGCTGCTCGGCGGCATGGCCTTCCTCGCGTTCTGGAACCCACCGCCTCCCTCCGCGCCCGTCGAGAAGGTGATCCCCGATGCGCGCTTTCCCAAGTGACGGGCTAGCCGTCGACCGGCAGGCCGAGGCGCGCCGGCTCGCTATCGAAGCTCCTCTTGCCGCCGGCCTCTGACGTCTCGAAACATCTCGAAGCGTTTCTCGAGATGCTGGCGGCCGAGCGTGGCGCCGCGCCTTTGACCCTGGCGGCTTACCAGAACGATCTGTCCAATCTTGCAGGTTTCCTGGCTCCCGGCGGCGTCGCGCTGGAGGCGGCGGATCGCGAGAGGCTGCACACCTACCTGGCGAGCCCCGCCACTGCTCGGCTGACGCCGCGTACGCTTGCCCGGCGCATCTCGGCGATGCGACAGTTCTACAAATTTCTGCTGCTCGAAGGGGTGCGGCAGGATGACCCGACGGCGGAGCTCGATACGCCGAGGCTCGGCCGGCCGCTGCCCAAAATATTATCGGAAACGGAAATCAAGTCTCTGATCGACGCGGCGCAGAGCTGGCCCGGAAACGAGGGGATACGCCTTGGCTGTATTGTCGAGCTGCTTTACGCGACCGGTCTGAGGGTGTCCGAGCTGGTGGCCCTGCCGCTTGCCGCCGCACGCCGCGACCCGCGTTTCCTGATTGTTTCGGGAAAGGGCGGCAAGGAGCGGGTCGTGCCGTTGAGCGAGCCGGGGCGAGTCGCTCTGCGCAAATACCTCGAATGCCGCGAGGATTTCCTGCCCGATTCCCGGCCGTCCCGTTGGCTGTTCCCGTCGCGCGGCCGCGCCGGCCACCTGACGCGGCAGCGCACCGGCCAATTGCTGAAGGAGCTTGCGTTGAAGGCCGGGCTCGACCCCGACCGCCTGTCGCCGCACGTGCTGCGCCATGCCTTTGCCAGCCATCTGCTCGACCACGGCGCCGACCTGCGCAGCGTGCAGCAGATGCTCGGGCACGCCGATATCGCGACGACGCAGATCTACACGCATGTCGAGACCGCGCGGCTGCGCAAGCTGGTGGAAAGCGCCCATCCGCTCGCCCGCCGCAAATGATCCGTCACTTTCTCGATTTCGAGCGGCCGATCGCCGAGCTCGAAGGCAAGATCGAAGAGCTGCGCCGGCTCTCGACGACCGGCGAACTCAACATCGCCGACGAGGTCGGCCGCTTGCAGAGCAGCGCCGACCGGCTGCTGCGCCAGACCTATTCGCGCCTGACGCCGTGGCAGAAGGTTCAGGTCGCCCGGCATCCCGAACGGCCGCATTGCCTCGACTACATCGGCGGATTGATCACCGATTTCGTGCCGCTCGCCGGCGACCGCGCATTCGCCGAAGATGCGGCGATCGTCGGCGGCATCGGCCGCTTTCGCGGGCGCAGCATTCTCGTGCTCGGCACCGAAAAGGGCGCGGATACCGAGGGGCGGCTCAAACACAATTTCGGCATGGGGCGGCCGGAGGGGTATCGCAAGGCGCGCCGGCTGATGCGGCTCGCCGACCGCTTCGGCCTGCCGGTGCTAACCTTGGTCGACACCGCCGGCGCCTATCCCGGGCATCGACGCCGAGGCGCGCGGCCAAGCCGAGGCGATCGCCCGCGCGATCGAGACCTGTCTCGACATCAAGGTGCCGCTGGTCGCCGCGATCATCGGCGAAGGCGGGTCGGGCGGGGCGATTGCGCTCGCTGCCGGCAATACCGTGCTGATGCTGGAGCACGCGATCTATTCGGTCATTTCTCCCGAAGGCTGTGCCTCGATCCTGTGGCGCAGCGCCGAGCAGGCTCCGGATGCTGCCGAAGCGCTGCGGCTCACCGCCGACGACCTGCAGCGGCTGGGGATTGTCGACCGGATCGTGGCCGAGCCGCTCGGCGGCGCGCAGCGTGCCCCGAAAGAGGCTATCGAGCAGCTCGGCGAGGCGGTCGAGGAGGCGCTGCGGCCGCTGCTCGCCTCGACGGGAGCACCTTGCGCCTGCAGCGCCGCGAAAAATTCCTCGCGATGGGCGGCCGCGGCCTCTGACGCCCGATCATTGACCGCTCGTTAGGCCTTCCCACATCTACTGCGGCGTGCCGGTTATCGGCGGCGCTGATGTTCTTCATGGGAATACACCGCTTTTCCAGCATCGGAAGGCATTCATGAACCCCCAGGAAAAAGAGCTTCTTACGACGCTGCTCGACCGCGTGAAAAATGCGCCGCGGCAAGACAAGGATCCCGAGGCCGATGCGCTGATCCGTCAGGCGACGGCCGCCCAGCCGGATCTGCCCTATTACCTGACGCAGACCGTGCTGATCCAGGATCTGAGCCTGCACCAGGCGCAGCAGCGGATCGCCGATCTCGAGAAGCAGCTCGCCGATGCCCAGCAAGCGGCGAAGCCGACGGTGGGAAGTTTCCTCGGCGGCCTGTTCGGGAGCCGGCCGCCGGCCCAGGCGAGCGGCCCGGCCCAGGCCGGCCCTCCCCAGGCCGGTCCATGGACGCGCTCACCGCAAGTCGCAGCAGCGCCGCCGGCGCAGCCTTACGGACAGCCCGGTTATGCGCCGCAGCCCGGCTACGGCCAACAGCCGATGGGCGGCGGGTTCATGGGCGGCGGCATGGGTGGCGCCGGCGGCGGGTTCCTGCGCTCGGCGGCGGCGACGGCGGCGGGTGTCGCAGGCGGCGCGCTGCTGTTCCAGGGGATCTCGTCCTTGTTCGGCAACCACTACGCCGGCGGCCTGATGAGCGGCGGCATGACGCCGGGTCTCGGCGAGAGCGTCGTCAACAATTATTACGGCAACGATGCCGGCGGCGCTGGCGGCGATTGGAGCAGCGATGCCGGCGCGGCCGGCGGTGGCGGCGACTGGAGCAGCGATGCCGGCGCGGCCGGTGGCGGCGGCGACTGAGCAGCGATGCCGGCTCGCGACCCGGGCCAGGATTTCAGCTCCGATCAGGACTGGGGCGGCGGCGGTGGTGACTGGAGCAGCGGCGACAGCAACACCTCGTGCTGATTGCATACCCGCATCCTGACCCTCCCCCATGAGCGGGGGAGGGTTAGGATGTTCGGTCGCTGGCTCTACACTTCGACCTTGGCGCCGGTGCGCTCGGTGATCAGCCGGTAATGCTCGATGCGGCGGTGCTTCTCGAAATTGAAGATCGTGCGCTTGATGTAGTCGCCGAGTTCCAGGTCGAGGGTCGCGGTGATGACCTCGTCGTCTTCGCCGAGCGCGCGGGCGGCGATCTCGCCGGTCGGCGCGATGATCGCCGAGCCGCCGATCAGGCCGAACCCGTCCTCCTTGCCGGCCTTCGCCGCGGCGAGCACCCAGGTGCCGTTCTGATAGGCGTTGGCCTGCATCGTCACGAGGTGGTGGAACATCCGCAGGTGCATCGGCTCGGGGTGGTGGATGTTCTCGGTCGGGGTGTTGTAGCCGAGCGCGACGATCTCGACCCCTTGCAGGCCCATGACGCGGAACGTCTCCGGCCAGCGGCGGTCGTTGCAGATGCACATGCCGACGACGGCGTCGAAGGCGCGCCATACTTTGAAGCCCTCGTTGCCGACATCGAAGTAGCGCTTTTCGAGATGCTGGAAGGGCGCATCGGGCAGGTGCTCGGAATGCCCCGGCAGGTGGATCTTGCGATAGCGCCCGATGATCCGCCCGTCGGTCTCGACCAGGATCGAGGTGTTGTAATGGCGCGGCTCGCCCTTCTCCTGCGTCAGCTCGGCATAGCCGAGGTAGAAACCGACCCCGAGCTCGACCGCGAGGTCGAACAGCGGGCGGGTTTCAGGCCCCGGCATCTCGCGCTCGAAGAACCGGTCGATCTCCTTCTGGTCGGTCATCCAATAGCGCGGGAAAGAAGGTCGTCAGCGCCAGTTCGGGAAACACCACAAACCGGGCGCCCGCAGCGTGCGCCTCCCGCATCATCGCCATCAGCCGCTTGACGACGGCGCTGCGCGTGTCGGCGAGGTGGATCGGACCGAGCTGCGCGACGGCCGCCTTCAGTTTTCGGGACATGGTGGTTCTCCTCACACGAGCGCGGTGCCGGTTTCGGCGACAAAGGCGAGCTCCGGAACCGGAGCGCCGAGGGGCTTAGCCGCCTCCGACAGAGCGCATGGCAGGAAGGCGCCGCTGCCGCGCGCGGCAGCAAGCTTGCCGTCCTCGACGACGATGCGGCCGCGGCTCAGGACGGTAACCGGCCAGCCGCGCAGTCGGCGGCCCTCATAGGGGGTATAGCCGACATTGTCGTGCAGCATGCCGGCGGTGATCGTCGTCTCGCGCTCGGGGTCCCAGATCGCGATGTCGGCATCGCTGCCGACCGCGATCGTGCCCTTCTTCGGATAGAGCCCGTAGAGCTTCGCGTGGTTGGTCGCGGTCAGCGCGACAAAGGCGTTGAGATCGAGGCGCCCCTGCCCCACCCCCTCGGAAAACAGCAGCGGCAGCCGCAATTCGATCCCGGGGACGCCATTGGCGATTTCCTTGAAGGTGGTCTTGTCGCCCTTGGGCAGCTTGCCCGATGCATCGAAGCGGTAGGGCGCGTGGTCGGACGAGAACACCTGGAAGGTGCCGTTGCGCAGGCCGGTCCACACCGCCTCCTGCGCCGCGTGGTCGCGCGGCGGCGGGCTGCAGCAGAACTTGGCGCCCTCCATCCCGGGCTTGGCGATGTCGTCGGCGGTCAGGAACAGATATTGCGGGCAGGTCTCGCCGTAGATCTTGAGGCCCTTGGTCTGCGCGTTGCGGATCACCTCGATCGCCTCGGCGGCCGAGACGTGAACGAGCAGGATCGGCACGTCGAGCAGTTGCGATAAGGCGACGGCCCGGTTTGTCGCTTCGCCTTCGGCGAGGCGAGCGTGGCTGACGGCGTGATAGCGCGGCGCGCCGAGCCCGCGGTCCAACAGCCGGGCGGTCAGCCATTTGATCATGTCGTGGTTCTCGGCATGAACCATGACGAGCGCGCCCTCGCGCCGCGCGACCGCCAGGATGTCGAGCATCTGCCCGTCGTCGAGCTGCAGCAGGTCATAGGTCATGTAGACCTTGAACGAGGTGTACCCGTCGCGGATCAGCGCCGGCAATTCCTGGCCCAGCACCTGCTCGGACGGGTCGGAGATGATCAGATGGAAGGCGTAATCGATGACCGCCTTGGGGCCGGCCGCCTCGTGGTACTCCTCGACGACCCGGCGCAATGACTGGCCGCGATGCTGCGCGGCGAACGGGATCACCGTCGTCGTGCCGCCAAACGCCGCCGCGACGGTCGCGCTGTAGAAATCGTCGGCGCAGACGACCCCCGCCGAGGAGCGCTGCTCGATATGGCAATGGCTGTCGATGCCGCCCGGCAACACCAATCGGCCCGTCGCATCGATCTCGCGCGCGCCCGCACCGAGATTCTTGCCGAGAGCCGCCACCGCGCCGTCCTTGATGCCGACATCGCACAAAGTCGTATCGGCGGCGGTCGCCACGGTGCCGCCCCGGATCACCAGATCATATTCGCTCATTCCGGCCCTCTTCTCCTCTCGGTCAGTCGAGCGCTACTGTAGAGAGGACGCAAAGACGCGGAAAGGGACCGCCATGACCCAAGCAACATCCCATCGGCCGACCATCGCCGTCACCCGGCACGCCATCTCGGCGGGCCATTATCTGGCGGCGACCGCCGGCTTCGACATCTTGCAGGCGGGCGGCAACGCGATCGATGCGGGCTGCGCCGCCGGGATCGCGCTCGGCGTCCTGCAGAGCGATCTCGTCGATGTCGCCGGTGTCGCGCCGATCATGATCTACCTCGCCGACAAAGAGGAGGTCGTGACGATCGCCGGCCTCGGCCCCTGGCCAAAGGCGCTCGATCCGCAGCTCTTTCAGCGCGAGCACGGCGGCAAGATCCCGAAGGGCGTGCTGCGAACCGTGGTGCCGGCCGCCCCCGACGCCTGGATCACGGCGCTGCGGCGCTATGGCACGATGAGCTTTGGCGAGGTCGCGGCAGGCGGCGATCCGCCTGGCGCGCGACGGCTTTCCGATGTATCCGCTGATGGCCGCCAGCCTGAAGCGGCACGAGGCGGATCACCGCGCCTGGCCTTCGACCGCCGCCATCTTTCTGCCGAATGGGCGGCCGCCGGAAGCCGGCGAAGTCTTCCGGCAAACCGATCTTGCCGCATCGTTGCAATACATGGCCGACGAGGAACGCGCCGCCGCCTCGCGCGGCCGCGAGGCGGGCCTCGAAGCGGCGCGCGACGCGTTCTACCGCGGCGACATCGCCCGCAAGATCGTCGCCTTTATGAAGCAGGAGGGCGGGCTGCTGTCGGCCGAAGATCTCGCCGAGTACCGCTCGCCGGTCGGCCCGCCCGAGCGCCGCCGCTTTGGCGATCTCGAAGTCTTCACCTGCGGCGCATGGTGCCAGGGACCGGTGCTGCTGCAAACCCTGGCGTTGCTCGAAGGCACGGATCTTGCGGGTCTCGGGCAGAACAGCCCGGACTACATCCATCACCTGACCGAGGCGCTGAAGCTCGCCTTTGCCGATCGAGAGGCCTATTACGGCGACCCGGCGAAGGTCGAGGTGCCGCTGGCGACCTTGATCTCTGCGGAATACGCCGCCGAGCGCCGGAAACTGATCCGCCCCGATCGAGCCATGCCCGAGATGCCGCCGCCGGGCGATCTCGGCCGAGAAGGCGCCCGCTTCCGCGCGAGCCTCGGCGATCCCAACCCCGAGCCCGACACCTCCTATGTCTGCGTCGCCGACCGCTGGGGCAATCTGTTCTCGGCGACCCCGAGCGACGGCTCCTATGGCTCGCCGGTCGTGCCCGGGACCGGGCTCATCCCGTCGAACCGCGGCTCGCAATCGCGCCCCGACCCGCGCCATCCCGCCGGGGTCGCCCCGGGCAAGCGGCCGCGCCTGACGCCAAACCCGGCGCTGGCGATCAAGGGGCGGGACCAGTTCCTGCCGTTCGGCACGCCGGGCGGCGACGTGCAGAGCCAGGCGATGCTGCAGGTGCTGTTGAACCTGTTCGTCTTCGGAAACGACGTGCAATCCGCGATCGAAGCGCCGCGCTTTGCGACCTACAGCTTCCCGTCGTCCTTCGCGCCGTTCGACTACTACCCCGGGCCGGCTCGCCGTCGAAGGCCGCATTCCCGAGCCGGTCATCGCCGAACTGGCGCGGCGCGGGCACGAGATCCAGCGCTGGCCCGACTGGATCTGGACCGCCGGCGCGGTCTGCGCGATCCTCGCCGACCGCCGCCGCGGCGTCCTCGAAGCCGGCGCCGACCCGCGCCGCGCCGCCTACGCCATGGGTTGGTAAAAGCCGCCCTTCAGCCGAGCCCTCTGCCATGAAACGGCCCTCACCCACCAAGCCCTTCGGGCTTGGTCCCCCCTCTCCCGCGGTGCGGGAGAGGAGCTTTGAGCTGACTGCCGGATAGCCCCTCTCCTGCACCGCGGGAGAGGGTGCCGAGCGCAGCGAGGCGGGTGAGGGTATTTTCAGCCCAGATAGCGCGTGACACCCTTCGGCTCCCTCTCCCACGCGAGCGGAAGAGGGAGCCGAAGGCGGGGCTTACATCGCGGCCATGCGGGCGGCGCGGCGGCGGGCCAGCGGCGTGGCGGGCTCGGGAGCCGGGGCCGGCTGGATCTTTTTGGTCGAGCGCGGCAATGTCCAATCCCACTCGTCCGCGCCCATCTGGTAGTGGCGATTGTTCTGCGATGGGTTGCGGTTGACCATGTGGCGGTTGTGGAGCGGGTGGGTAACGCTGCGCACCTCGTGCTCGATCGTGAACAGGTGCTTGCCGGTTTCGAGGCAGACGATGTCCTGCCAGCGATACTGGTACTGATCGCTCTCCTCGGTGATCAGCCCGCGTTTTTCGAGTTCGTCATGCGGGCCCGAGAATTCCTGCGCATAGACCTGCAGGTGATGGCCGTCGAATTCGGGGATCGGCCGGTCGGTCTCGCGGAAGATCAATTCCTGCTTGTGCCCGGCGGAGACATGCGCGGCGCGGCCTTCGCCATTCTCCTTGACGCAGGCAGGCGTGTAGAAGATCTCGCGGTAGAAGCGCGCAATGCCGTCGGCGGTCCCTTCCGGCACGGTGAACTCGACATAGCCCATGCCGAGATTGATCGCGCCGAACCTTTCCTCGTCCGGCTCGTAGAGGCGGAACTTGTTGCCCCACGGGCAGGTCGCCTCGACATATTGATTGTGCTGCTTGCAGTCGAACTTGGTGTCGGCGAGCTTTTTCTTGGCTTCGCTGAGGCGCTCGCACAGCTCCTCGAGCGACGGGACGACGAGACCGACATGGCCGCGCAGCACGTTCGGGTCGCCGGTCGGCAGATGGAACTGGCTCTTGCCGACATTGACCCACATGTTGTTGGTGCCGGGGAACATGAAGGGGTCGCGGGTCAGGCCGAGCCCCGATAGATAAAACTCGTGCGCCAGACCTTGATTGTTGATCCTGAGATTGACGTGTTCGAGACCGACGAGGTTGCCGAGATCCTCGGCGGTGCGGTCGTAGAGTTGTTGTTGTGCTGCCATGAGGGCCCTCCAAAGTTGCCGATCAGCCGGTGCCGAGCGGCCGTGCCGTAGTTCGGCGGTAAACGCCCGCCATCAAAACAGTTTTTCGAACCTCTCGTCTACTGGAACCCGATAGCCGTTGGCTAGGCTATTGGTTTCGTTCGCCATGCCGACGATCGCCATCAATTCGCCGAGCATCGCCGGGGTCATGCCCTGCTTCTTCGCGGCGGCGCCATGCGAGGCGATGCAATAGGCGCAGCCGTTGCTGGCGCTGACCGCGAGATAGATCAATTCCTTGGTCAACGGATCGAGCGCGCCCGGCGCCATGACCTCCTTGATGCTCTCCCAGGTGCGCCGCAAGGTCGGCGGATCGTTTGCCAGCGCCTTCCAGAAATTGTTGATCCAGTCGGTGCCGCGGGTCGTCATGATGTCGTCATAGACCGCGCGGACCTCGGCGCTCGCCTCATCGTACTCGATCAGTCGCACCATCGTCATTTCTGTCTCCCGCACCGGCGATACGCAGTTCGTCGCCGAGCCGACCGGATAGAAACATGCCGAGCATACGAAAATCGCTGATCAGCGACCAGACCGGGTGCCCGAACGTCTCCGGCCGATTATGCTCGAATTTGAGATGGCCGAACCACGCCAGCGCATATCCGGCGACCGGCGCGGCCGCCAGCCAGCGCCAATCGCGCTCGACCGCGGCGGTGGCGATTGCGGCCATTGCCAGCGAGGTGCCCACATAGTGTACCCCGCGCGTGCGCGGGTCGGCATGCGCCGCTAAATAGCGTCGCCAGAACTCCGGGTAAGTCATCCTCCGCAATCCTTGTAATACGCTGGCCGGCATCGTAAGTCAGCGGCCATAGTCCTCACATTTGTCCGCGGAGTTTCGAGATGGGTTTAAAGGTAGCGGTCGTCGGCGCGACCGGCAATGTCGGACGCGAAATGTTGACCACGCTCGCCGAGCGCGAGTTTCCCGCCGACGATGTCGTAGCGCTGGCGTCGTCGCGTTCGATCGGACGCGAGGTTTCGTTCGGCGAGGATGACATTCTCAAGGTCCAGGGCCTCGACACCTACGATTTCCGCGGCATCGATATCGTGCTTTCTTCGCCGGGGGCCAAGGTATCGGAGGCGTTTGCGCCGCGTGCGGCAAAGGCGGGCGCCGTGGTGATCGACAACACCTCGCGGTTCCGGATGGAGCCGGATGTGCCGCTGGTCGTGCCGGAGGTCAATCCGCAGGCGATCGCGCAACACTCGAAACGCGGCATCATCGCCAACCCGAACTGCTCGACGATCCAGATGGTCGTGGCGTTGAAGCCATTGCACGATCTCGCCCGGATCAAGCGGGTCGTTGTTGCGACCTACCAGTCGGTCTCCGGGGCGGGCCGCGCCTCGATGGACGAGCTCTTCAACCAGACCCGCGGGATTTACGTCAACGATCCCGCTCAAGCCCGAGCACTTCACCAAGCAGATCGCGTTCAATGTCATCCCGCATTGCGACGTCTTCATGGATGACGGCGCGACCAAGGAAGAATGGAAGATGGCGGCCGAGACCCGCAAGATCCTCGACCCGGATATCGCCGTCACCGCGACCTGTGTGCGGGTTCCGGTCTTCATCGGCCATGGCGAGGCGGTCAACGTCGAGTTCGAGCGCCCTCTCGGCGAGGAGCAGGCGCGCGCCGCGCTGCGGCAGGCGCCCGGCGTGACTGTCGTCGACCACCGCGCCGACGAAGGCTATGTGACCCCGGCCGAAGCAGCCGGCGAGGACGCGGTCTATGTCAGCCGCATCCGCCGCGACCCGACGGTGCCCCACGGGCTCAATTTGTGGGTCGTTGCCGACAACCTGCGCAAGGGCGCGGCGCTCAATGCCGTCCAGATCGCCGAAATCCTGGTCAAGAAATATTTGGGTGGCCGGCGCGGCTCGCGCTCCAACGTAGAGCCACTGCGCCGCACGACCGCTTAGGGTACGCCAATCGTAAACATCGGGGCGCCCCTCACCCCGACCCTGTCCCCGCATGGCGGGGCGAGGGAAGGGCCCGCGCAGCAGGAGAGCGAGGGGCAGCGAGCGACAGAGCCTCGGAGTTCGGCTGCCGAACCTCAGCGGGAGCCGGCGCCGCGTCACACAAGCGTGCCCGACCACTTTCTCGGCGTCCGGATCACCCCGCTGACCCGGCGGCGGCTCGACGCCTTTCGGCGCAACCGACGCGGCTTCTGGTCATTGTGGATCTTTCTCGCCCTGTTTCTCGTCACCTTGTTTGCCGAGTTTATCGCCAACGACCGGCCGATCGTCGTCCGTTACGAGGGCGGCTGGTATTTTCCGGTATTTGTCGACTACCCGGAGACGGCGTTCGGCGGGGAGTTTCCGACGCCGGCCGACTACCGCGACCCTGCGGTAGACAAGCTGATCTCGGAGAAGGGTTGGATGGTCTGGCCGCTGATCCCGTTCAGCTACGATACGATAAATTATAACCTTCCGAGCCCCGCACCGTCGCCCCCCTCGAGCGTCAATTGGCTGGGTACCGATGACCAGGGCCGCGACGTGCTGGCCCGGCTGATCTACGGCTTCCGCATTTCGGTGCTGTTCGGCCTGACCTTGACGGCCTTGTCTTCGGTAATCGGTGTCGCGGCGGGAGCGGTCCAGGGATATTTCGGCGGTCTCGTCGATCTCGGCTTTCAGCGCTTCATCGAGATCTGGTCGGGGCTGCCGGTGCTCTACCTCTTGATCATCATGGCGAGCTTTATTGAGCCCAATTTCTGGTGGCTCTTGGGCTTGATGCTGCTGTTCTCGTGGATGGGCCTCGTCGATGTCGTGCGCGCCGAGTTCCTGCGTGCACGCAACTTCGATTATGTGCGGGCGGCGCGCGCCTTGGGCGTGTCCGATTTGACCATCATTCTGCGCCACGTGCTGCCCAACGCCACGGTCGCGACGATCACGTTTCTGCCCTTCATCCTCAACGGGTCGATCACCACCCTCACTTCACTCGACTTCCTCGGCTTCGGCCTGCCGCCGGGCTCGCCGTCGCTCGGCGAGTTGCTGGCGCAGGGCAAGTCCAATCTGCAGGCGCCCTGGCTCGGTCTGACGGCCTTTTTCGTGCTCGCATCGATGCTGAGCCTGCTGATCTTTGTCGGCGAGGCGGTGCGCGACGCCTTCGACCCGCGCAAGGTCGTGCTTTGAGCGACGGAAGCGGCGCCGCGCCGCTTCTCGAAATCCGCAATCTCAGCGTCACCTTCGCCGGCCGCGGCGGGGCGAACCCGGTCGAGGCGGTCAAGGATGTCTCCTTCACCCTCGATCGCGGCGAGACCCTGGCATTGGTCGGCGAGAGCGGCTCGGGCAAGAGTGTGACGGCTCTGTCGGTCCTTCAGCTGCTGCCTTATCCGGTCGCGGCGCACGGGCCCGAAAGCAGCGTCCGCTTCGACGGCGAGGAGCTGGTCGGCGCCCCACCCGAGCGGCTGCGCCGGATGCGCGGCAACCGGATCGCTATGGTCTTTCAGGAGCCGATGACCTCGCTGAACCCGCTCCACACGCTCGAGCGGCAGATCGCCGAGACGTTGCTGATCCATAAGCACATGAGTGCCGTCGCGGCCCGCGAGCGCACCCTCGAGTTGTTGCGGCTGGTTGGTCTGCCCGACGCCGAGAACCGTCTCGGCGCCTATCCGCACCAGCTGTCGGGCGGACAGCGGCAGCGCGTCATGATTGCCATGGCGATCGCCAACGAGCCCGACATTCTGATCGCCGACGAGCCGACGACCGCGCTCGACGTGACGATCCAGGCGCACATCCTGCAGCTCCTCAAAGACCTGCGCGACCGCTTTGGCATGGCGCTGTTGCTGATCACCCACGACCTGACGATCGTCCGCAAGATGGCGGATCAGGTCTGCATCATGACCGCCGGCGAGATCGTCGAAGCCGGCCCGGCCGCCGGGATCTTCGCCCATCCGCGCCATCCCTACACGCGCCGGCTGCTCGCCGCCGAGCCGAAGGGCCGGGCGGCGCCGGCCGATCCCGCAGCGCCCGAGCTGATCGAGGGACAGGACGTCAAGGTCTGGTTTCCGATCCGGCGCGGTGTGCTGCGCCGGATGGGCGGATATGTGAAGGCGGTCGACGGCGTCTCACTCGCGGTGAGGCGCGGGACCACTCTCGGCGTCGTCGGCGAAAGCGGCTCCGGCAAGACGACGCTCGGCCTGGCTTTGCTGCGGCTGACCGAGGCGCAAGGGCACATCCGGTTCGCGGAGCGGGACATCGCGATGCTCCGGCAGCGCCAATTGCGGCCGCTGCGGCGCGAGATGCAGGTGGTCTTTCAGGACCCGTTCTCCAGCCTGTCGCCGCGACTCTCGGTCGCGCAGATCGTCGAGGAGGGGCTCAAGGTGCACCGCCTCGCGGCCGGCGCCGCGGAGCGTCGGCGCCTGATCGAAACCGCGCTCGCCGAGGTTGGGCTCGACCCCGAGGCGGCCGAGCGCTATCCGCATGAATTCTCCGGCGGCCAGCGCCAGCGCATCGCGATCGCCCGAGCCTTGGTGTTGAAGCCGCGCTTTGTCGTGCTCGACGAGCCCACCTCGGCGCTCGATATGTCGGTGCAGGCGCAGATCGTCGAACTGTTGCGCGAACTGCAGACCCGCCACGGCCTCGCCTACCTGTTCATCAGCCACGATCTGCGGGTCGTGCGCGCCCTGGCGCACGAAATCCTCGTCATGAAGGACGGCAAGATCGTCGAGGCCGGCCCCACCGATCGCGTCATGACCGCCCCCGAGCATCCCTACACGCGCGCGCTGATGGCCGCCGCCTTCGACCTGGCCGCATTACCGGCGTAAACTCGACGAATGAAGGGAGCGGGAACGGTTGCCAACCGGCTCGCGCTCAGCCTATCGCGGGCTCTGAGCACGGCCATCAGGCGCGTCAACGGGTTTACCAGCTGGGCTGGCGCGAGGGTTAGCCGCGATCTCGGCTTTGGCGGGCAGGGCTCGGGCCTTTCTGCCGTCACCGAGGCGGATGCGGTCGCGGAGCGCCCGCAGCGCAGGCTCGCGTGGACGTCGCGCCTCCTGCTGGTGGCGGCTCTCGCCGTGCCGTTGCTGCTCCTGACGATCGCCGCCTGGCAGAACTTCCGGCTGGTCCAGCTCGAGGCCAAACAACGGGTGACCATCGAGGCCGGCCAACTGCACGAACACGCGCTCAGCGCGATCGAGACCTATGCGCTGATACTTGCGTGGATCGATGACCGTATCCGCGGCCTCGACTGGGACCGTATCGAGCATGACGGCGAACTCCATCGGTTTCTGTCGAACCTGGAAACCTTACCGCAGATCGGCGCGGTTCTGGTTGTCGACCCCCGGGGGCAGATGCGAGCGAGCGGGAGCCCGTTCCCGGCCGCAGCCGCCGACCTCTCCAATCGCGATGCCTTTGTCGCGCAGCGGGACCGCGATGCCGGCATTTTTATCGGCCCAGAACATATAGATCAACTAACCCACCTTTCCGATTTCGACATCAGCCGCCGCCGATCGACGCTCGACGAAAGTTTCGACGGGGTCATCATTCTTTCCGCCAACCCTGGTTACTTCGCTAATTTCTTCAGCACGATCTCCCGTGATGAAAATTTCTCGGCGATCTTATTGCGCGATGACGGCTCGGTCCTCGTGCGGTATCCGCCGCTGCCCAGCCCTCAGGTCTTCTCTTCTGAAACGCCAGTCATGCGAGCCATCACTGCCGAACCAGATCGCGGGTTGTTTTGGGGTAGAGGCGGGATTGACGGAATCGAGCGCCTTTTCGGCTATCAGCGGATCGGCGAATACCCCCTTTATGTCGCCTTCGGCATCCCGAGGCAGGGAGTTCTGGCCCAGTGGCGAGCCAACCTTATCGATTATCTGCTGTTTGCGGTCCCGGCCTCGCTCGGGCTGTTCTGTATGACTTTGTTCGCCGTACGCCAGCTGCAGCAGCAAAGGGTGGCCACTTGGCGGTGGCGTACCACCGCGCGGCGGCTGAACCGCGAGATGCATCGGCGGATACGGGCCGAAACCGACCTCCACCAGGCGCAAAAAATGGAGGCGCTGGGGCAGCTGACCGGTGGGGTGGCCCATGATTTCAACAATCTGCTGACCGTACTGCAAGGTTGCCTCGAAATGCTGAGCGGCCGTCAGACAGAACCGACCCTCCAGGCGCAGAGTCGAGACGGCGCTTGCTACCGTCGAACGCGGCGAAAAGCTGACCAACCAACTGCTCGCCTTTGCAAGGCAGCGACCAGTGACCGTCACGCGCCTGGACCTCAACGATGTGTTGCGACGGATGACCGAACTGCTGGCCCGCACCGTCGGGAGCGGGGTCAGGATCGAAACCGATCTCGCCGCCGATCTGTGGCCGGTCGATGCCGACGCCACGCAACTCGAGCTCGCCGTGATCAATCTCGCGATCAATTCTCGCGATGCGATGCCCGAGGGCGGCGTGCTGCGGGTGCGGACGTTCAAAACGGCCTCGCCCGAAGGAGACCCGGCGAGGCCGGGGGTTTTGTTGGCTTGGAGATCTCCGATACCGGCACCGGTATGCCCCCCGAAATACTGGCGCGGGCATTCGAGCCGTTCTTTACGAGCAAGGGACCGGACAAAGGCACCGGTCTCGGCCTCAGCTTGGTTTATGGTTTTGCTCGCCAATCCGGCGGCTCCGCGTCGATCCGCAGCGAGGTCGGCCGCGGCACCGCAGTGACCTTGCTGCTGCCGCGCGCCCGCGAGGCCGGTACCTCGGACGAACCGGGCGTGATAAGCTTGCCCTCGGACGCTTCAGCATGAAACTCTGCCGCCGAGCGGGATAGTCGGAGGGAACGAGATGCGCATCGTGATCGTCGGCCAGCAGGCCTTCGGCAAGGCCGTGCTGGAGGCCTTTATGGCTCGCGGCGACCAGGTAGCCGGCGTGTTTGCGGCGCCGGAGCGG
Organism: uncultured Alphaproteobacteria bacterium; assembly: GCA_963730745.1. GTDB lineage: Bacteria > Pseudomonadota > Alphaproteobacteria > ATCC43930 > CGMCC-115725 > AP-15. Next base: position 748 of record CAVSTA010000028.1, on the reverse strand, counting down.
CCGGGCGCCAGGCCCGACCCGCTCGTCGTGGCGGCGCAAGAACGCGGGCTGACCGTCCATCGCCATGCCAAATACTCGAGCGATGAGGCAAAACAGGCGCTCGCCGAACTCAATGCCGATCTCGGCGTGATGGCCTATGTGCTGCTGTTCGCGCCGCCCGAATTCTGCGCGATCCCGAAGCACGGAATGATCCAGTTCCACCCCTCGTTGTTGCCGTTGCATCGCGGGCCTTCCTCGATCCCATGGGCGATCATCCGCGGACGCAGCGAGACCGGATTGTCGATCTTCCGCCCGACCCCGGGTCTCGACGAAGGTCCGGTGATCCTGCAGAAACGCGTGCCGATCGGACCCGACGAGACTGCCGGCTCGCTCTATTTCGACAAGATCTTCCCGCTCGGAGTGGAAGCGCTGGTGCAGGCCGCCGATCTGGTCGTGTCGGGTCGCGCGACCGAAACGACGCAGGACGAAAGCCGGGCGACCTACGAGGGCTGGGTGCGCGAGGCCGAGTCCCGTATCAATTGGGCAACCCATGTCGACTTCATCTACGACCTGATCCGCGGCTGCAACCCGGCGCCCGGCGCCTGGACCACGGCGGGGGAGCGCAAACTCTACCTGTTCGACGCGCGCAAGATCACCGCGCCGACCTTTGGCGCGGTGCGCGGACGCAAAATCGGCGAGGTCGTCTCGGTCGGCGAGGCCGGCATGCGAATCCTCGCCCAGGGTGGCTTCGTCGAGGTGTCGCGGGTGC
>CAVSTA010000027.1:0-80049 GCA_963730745.1 uncultured Alphaproteobacteria bacterium | reverse complement strand
AGGGTTCGATTCCCTTCACCCGCTCCAAGACTTAGCCCCGATTACGTCGGCTTGATGGCGAGCAGCTTCTCTGCATTCCCTCCGAGTATCGCGATGCGCTCTTCATCGCTCAACCCAGGGGCGCCGAGGATGTGGTCGACCGCAGTCTTGGTCCATGGAAACGGGTAGTCCGTCCCCAAGACGATCTGGCTCGCGCCGACCTCGGCGATCAGGTGGCGCAATCCTTCCGGCGTGAAGACCATCGAATCGTAGTACAGCTGCCTCAGATATTCGCTCGGCTTCTTCTTCAGCGTCTTGGTGCATCGCGCGGGGAAGGTCACGCAGCCTTGATCCGAGCGGGCGGCATAGGAGGGCAGATACCCGCCGGCATGAGCGGCGCAGATCTTGAGCCCGGGATAGGCATCGAGCGTGCCCTCGAAAATCAGATGCGACAGAGCGATCGTCGTTTCGAGCGGGTTCCCGATGACGTTTTCCAGCACGCCGTTCCCTTTGAGCCGGCCGGAGGCGTTGAGTTCTGGCGTGCCTTGCGGATGGATGAAAATCAGCGCGCCGAGCTGTTCGGCCTTGGCCCAGAACGGATGAAATTTCGGATCCGACAACTCCTCGCCATTGACGCTGCCGCCGATCAGCGCGCCGCGCAATCCGAGCTGCTTGACCGCATGTTCGAGCTGCTCGGCGGCGAGATCCGGGTGCTGCAGAGCGACCGACGCCAGACCGACAAACCGGTCCGGCTGCGCCGCGCAGATCTCGGCGAGCTTCTCGTTTTGCAGCTTGACGACCTGGCTGGCGAGGTCGGGCTCGGCCTTGTACCAAAAGATCGGGTTGATGCTGAGCGCTTCGATGTCGATGCCTTGCTCGTCCATCGCCTTGATGCGTTCCGGCGAGATCACCAGTGATGGCGGCTGCACCTTCAATCCCATCAGCGCATTCGCCTCTGGCACTTGGCAATGCGCGTGCACGTCGACAGTCCGAACGCGCTTTCCCTTGACGACGACCTCGCGTCGCCGCTGCGAGGGCTGCGCCGACGCAGGGCTCAGACCGCATCCGATAAACGCGACAGCCGTCAACGCGCCGGCAGCATGGCCAAGCATTTCTCTTCGGTTTGCCGTCATCCGCGTTTCCCCCACCAGCTGATATTCCTGGGCTTCTGTCGTGGTTATTAGTTGCTCATGCCAGAGCGAACGCAAGGCGGCGCTCCGGCCCATTGAGCCGAAGTGCGACATCCCCGCGCAGGTTGTTGCAAAGGGGTCGGGAGCAAGGTTCAGAGACAGCGATCCTGGAATATCGGCGCCGACGCTACAAGCTCGATAGGAGGCGCTGCGAGTGCATCGCCGCCTGATGTTTTTTAAGCGACCCTGGTCCCCAATTGCGCCTTGCGAGTCTGGAATTGCTGGCTCATCGCTTCCAGTTCCCCCTTGTCGAATTCATCGCGCGCGCAGCTAAAACCGGTGCTTTCCTCCTCACCGACGTGATGTTCGATGAGGTCTTGCAGAACCTTTAACTCGGCGGTCCACTGGTCGCTCATCGGGTTGCCGGCGTCCGCGATCTTCTGGACCTGCTGTTCAACAATTTGGTGTTCGCTTGTGCCTTCCTTCGCGAATTGGCGCAACTCTTCGGATTTGCCGCTCTCGAGCCGTCGGTAGAGCACTTCTTGCTCGGCTTTCGCATGAGGAAGAAGCTTGCTCTTCATTTCCGTGAACAACCGGGATCGCTCCGAGCCATCCTTGCTGTCCATGATGCGGCCGAGCAGCGAGTCAACCTCGCTGTGATCGTTATGCAAATCTTGCAATATGCCTTCCGCGATGCCGAGCATTTCCCTGATCATCGTCGATCCCTCCGGTTAGAGAACTTGTTCTTCGCTAACGCGCGGCATGGCGCAGTGGTTTCGCAGGTTTCAGAGGGGATTTGCTAACCCAACGTGACCAGCTCGTCTAATCACGGCGGGGGCAAGAGCGCCGCGTTTCGTACGGCCGACGAGGACTTGCTCCTTCACGCAGACCGGTGGACGCTTGCCTGCCAAGGTCGGACCGGATAGGGGCAGTCCGGCACCAGCGCCTAACTGACCATCCCTGCAAGCGAGCTTGGAAGTACCTGGGTTCACCTTCTTGTGCTGTTTATGATGCCGAGTGCGGCTCTATGATGACCCCTAGACTTCGAGGAGACGTTCTACTGATGGCTCAAAGGGCGGGGAGCGCCAACTTGCCGCTGCATGGCGGGCAGGTTCCCCGGTGGCTCGCCGACCGAATGACCCGGCTTGGCGCGGTTATAAGTGAAGCTATTGTTCAGCATTATGGTCGCGACGAATTGCTGCGGCGTCTCGCCCACCCGTTCTGGTTCCAGTCGTTCGGCGCCGTGATGGGCATGGACTGGCATTCCTCCGGCATCACGACGAGCGTAATCGGCGCGCTGAAGCGCGGGCTCGGTCCGCTCGAGAGGGAGCTCGGCGTCCATGTCTGCGGCGGACGCGGGAAATATTCGCGGCAAACGCCGCACGAGCTAGTCGAGATCGGGGACAAGGTGGGCTTTGACGGGGCCGCGCTCGCCACAGCCAGCCGCTTGGTAGCGAAGGTCGACAGTGCCGCCGTGCAGGACGGTTTCCAGCTTTATCTCCATGGGTTCATCGTCACCGACGACGGGCGTTGGGTCGTTGTGCAGCAAGGCATGAACGGCGAGATCAAGCAGGCCCGCCGCTATCACTGGCTTTCCGATGGGTTGGAGAGTTTCGTCGACGAGCCGCACGCTGCAATCGAGGGTCCGGGGCAAGGCGAGATCGTCAACCTGACCGACCACCGGGCCGAGCGGTCTCGCCGCATGCAGCTCGAGCTCCTCAGCTCTCTGGGGCCAGATGGCATCGCGCGCGAGCTGACGGTCCTGAACGCTCGTGAAACACAACCACACCTGCCGCATCTGGATTTGCCGCATCTGGATTTGCCGGCGCACCACGATATTCGCACCGGCGACGTTGACGTGCGAAGGCTCTACGGCAATTTGGCCGCGGCGGCCGATCGTGGGCCGACCGACTTCGCCGAGTTGCTGCTTACTCCCGGAGTGGGAGCGCGTACCGTGCGCGCGTTGGCCATGGTCGCCGAGGTCGTGCATGGAGCCCCATACCGCTTCACCGACCCGGCTCGATTTTCGTTCGCCCACGGCGGCAAGGACAGGCACCCGTTCCCCGTGCCGCTTCGCGTCTACGACGAGACGATACGTGTGTTGAAGTCCGCCGTTCGTAACGCCAGCCTGGGAAGAGAGGAGGAGCTGGGGGCGCTGAAGCGGCTCGATGAGCAGGCACGGCTACTCGAGCATCAGGCTTCCGGCCCGCCCGTCGAGGAGCTGATCGCGGAAGAGCGAGAGCGCTCGCATTCCTATGGCGGCAGATCAGTCTTTGGATGGGCCCCGAAGCAACCGAGGTCGTACAGCGCTAATGGACCTCGGGACCCCAATCTGCTTCTCTGAGCCGAGATGAATAATGGCGGTGCAAAGCAATGTGGGCGAGGCTGGTCTCCACAGTCCTTTGTCTGAGTCTATCCAGCTTAGCAGCGAAGGCGGACGAATCGAAATTTTCCCTGGCTCATCCGTTCGCGCTTGTCGACGCAGACGATAATGCGATCGCTAGCCTCGATTTTCCCGGGAAATGGCTGCTGATCTATTTCGGATACACACATTGCGCCGATCAGTGTCCGACCGCGCTCAGCTCGATGGCCGAGGCGCTCGACGAGATCGGGCCGGCAGCCAACCATGTACAACCCCTGTTTATTACGGTCGATCCCGAACGCGACCGCGGCCCGATGCTGCGCGATTTCACGGCGGCCTTCGATAAGCGCCTGATCGGGCTGACCGGGACCCAGGAGCAGATCGCCGATATCGCACATGCCCTCGGCGTGAAATACGAGAAGGTGCTCCTGGACGATGAAAATTATGTCGTCGACCACAGCAGTACGCTTTCGGTTATCGATCCGTCGGGCCACCGTGGGGTCACGTTCAAACTGGCCGAGCCGTATATGATCGCGGCTAAATTGCTCGAACTGCTCGACCAATCGGGCAGCGCTCTGGGAGCCGTCAACAATCTCGGCGCCTACCGCTGACCTCCTCAGAGACGATCCATTACCCAGTTTCAATTTGGGAAATTCGCGATCTTTCGGGCGTCGCCGGTCAATTCGAGGATGTGCAATCCGGTGTTCGCGCGATCGACGATGTAGATGTAGCCGCGATCGTCGACTTCGACGTTATTCGTCTGGATTGCCACTTTGCAGCGCTGCTCGCCATTGTCGAGCTTGATGCAGCGCTTGTCGGTATTTTCGGTGACCGCTGGAATGTAATAGGCGACCTCCGTCGGGTGGTAGGGATCCCGGATGTCGACGGCGCGCACTCCGGCGTTGAAGTGCGAGAAGAACATCAGTCGTTTGTAATAGATCGGCGTCATATTCTCGTTTGAGGCGTGGGTCCCGAAGCGGCCCCCGCGGCTGCAGAAGTCGCCAGGTGATTCATGCGCCCCCCAGGTCGCCACCGAGATCGGATGTTTCTCGACGGTCACATCGACAAACCACACGAACTGTCGCGCCTCCTGGCATTCATTGGCGATCTGCTCGTCGGTGATGACGACGAAATTGCGGACCTTGCCGATCTTGTCCTTGGCGAACTCGGCGATCGGCATGCCGAGCACCGGGAAGGTCGTGTGGGCGCCGTTGAGCGGAGATAGCTCTAACCGGCCGACCTCGGGATAGCGCAGATTATCATCGGTCGGCTCCTTAGGCCCGTTCAGCAGCTTCTCGCGGTCGACAATCTGCAGGAGACCGTCGGCATTGGTGCCATAGCCGAAGTAGATTCGGTTCGCAGTGGGGCCGAGCGAGATCATGCCGTGCAGCATCATCGGCACCGGGCCGCTGGCGCCGGGCTGCTGGCCGGGCAGGCCAAAATCACGGATCTTTTTTGGATGCGCCGGATCGCCGAGGTCAAAGACCTGGGTCATCCGCGGCACCCGCCAGCCGGGCACGCCGGAAACGAGATAGGCAATACCGGTGTCGCATTCCCACCAGCTTTTGTGCGTGCCTTTGAGGTTCTCTACGACGCGCGTGACGAGCTTCGGATGGGCCGGATCGGTGGTGTTCCAGATCTCGTGCGCCGCATTGCCGAACGGGCGCAGCAAATAGACCGCGTTCGGATCGCCTTTCGGCAGGGTCTTGCCGTCGCAGACGCGCACCATTTGCGCGCCGCCCCCTTCGTAGAGGCCGGGCTCGCCGGGGATATGCGCAAGATATTGCGGATGATGCGGGTCGGTCACATCGAGGATGGAAGTGCCGTTTGCCTCCTCTGCACCGGTCAGGGGGTTCAGGGGTTCGGGCACGGCATCGGTCCCGCCATGGTGGCCGATATAGGCGATCCAGCGCCCGAATTGCTCGTGAATAACCGGCTGATACGCGCTGCGGGTCTGCAAGTCGTTGTAGCCAACCAGGCTCATGTCCTTGGCCTCCGGCGCGTTCTGCGCGAAAGCCAGGGTGGCCGTGAGCCAGAGTGTCAGCGCCCAGCACGTGCCAATAATACGGCTCAAGAGATCCCTCCCATCCAATAGCGCCACCCCCAGCGGATTCGAGGGAATTATCGGCCATACCCTCGCCCACGGGAAGGACGGCAATAAAGGCCGTGGAAGGGTGTAGACCCGCATCTATTCCAGTTGGGACGAAGGCTCGATTCCCTTCACCCGCTCCAGTCTGACGGGCTGATGCCGCGTCCAACGGCCGCCGAGCAGCGTGTAGTGGGCGGTTTCGGCATCTGAAAAATTGCTTCCGGTGAAGGCGCGGACCGTGCAACTCACGGCCGTAGGCGCGACGCGAAGCAGGTTGTAGGAATTCGGCTCCCCGCGAAGGCGGGTCGAGATGGCGGTCCCCGCATGGACGAACAGGATCGACCCCTTGGCGACGAGATCGCTGCCGGCCAGGTCGCTACTGAGGGCGCGGTGGTGATGCCCCGACAGCACGAGCCGAACACCGGCTTCGGTTATTGCCTCGAGCGCTATGGCTGCCCGACCGATCGGGGCGGAATTACCTGCGTCGGGGGGTGCGGCCAACGGGTGATGAATTGCCAGAACCTTCAAGCGGCCGGCAGGCACCTTTGAAAAGACTGCTATGATCGCGGCTGCTTGTCGATGCGAGATCCGGCCGTTGGCGAAGGTTGCCGAGCGCGCGGTGTTGAGGCCCAGTAGCGCGATTTCGTCGTCGGCAAAAAACGGCTGCAACTCTGCGCTGATATAGCGCCGGTAACGCGCGAGCCGTCCCAGAAAGCGCTCAACGATGTCGTAGAGCGGCACGTCGTGGTTGCCGGGCACGACGACAACTGGCCGGGGCAATTGCTCGAGAAAGGCGCGGGCCGCGGCGAACTGCCGATGACGCGCGCGCTGCGTCAGGTCGCCGGTGACGACAACGATGTCCGGCTTGGTCTGCGATATGTCGGCCAGCAAGCGCTCGGCCGCGGTCTCGTCGTGCCGCCCGAAATGCAGATCCGAGAGATGGGCAATCGTTCTCACGAAGCCGGCTCAGCGACAATCACGCGAAGGGCGTGCGGTCGAATGCGATAATGCAGCGGCGGCCGAAAAACCAGGGATTCGCCATCGAGCGCGATGCGCACGCGGCGGCGCTCCATGCTATTGCGGCAAAGCGTAGCCGACCGCGCTTTCGATCTCGATCGTCCGCTGAACGGCGGGACGCGCCATCATGCGTTCGTAGTGAGCCGACAGCCCGGGGAAGTCGCCGAGGTTCGGCTTCAGCGAGTTCACAAAGCGCCAATAGAGCCTAAACAAATGGATGTCGGCGATCGAATAGCGCCCGATCGTCCATTGGCTGCCGGCCAACCGTCGCTCGGCGATGCCGAACACCTCCCGCCAGCGTTCGGGACCGATCCGCCGGGCCGGGTGGATCGTCGACGCGATGAACGACATCCAGGATATCGCCTGCGCCTCGGCTTCGAGGCCACCGGCGGGCCAGAGCCCGGCCTCCGGAAAACGTTTAGCAAGATAATAAAGAATCGCCGCAACTTCGGTGATGGGCCGGCCATCGATCAGCAAGGTCGGCACCTTGGCTTCAGGGTTGACGGCCAGGTATTCGGGTTTGTGCTGCTCACTCTTGGCGAGCGACACCAAGCGGCGCTCGAAATCGGCGCCGATTTCGTGCAACGCAATGTGCACGGCCATCGAGCTCGACCCTGGTGAGAAATACAGCGTCAGCATGGATGCTCCTCTCTGAATTTATTGATCAGGTCGAGACAGCCGCCATGGTCAGCTTCATGAAACCGTCCATCGCGGCGGGATCGGTCCAGCGCAATACGGCGACGATATCGTTGTCCGGATCGATCCAGGTCAGATTGCCGCCGGCCCCGCGGCCATAATAGCTCCGCGCCGCGGCGCTCGGGTAAAGCGCCCGATCGGTGTTGAGCCACCACAGGTAGCCGTAATTGGGGAAGAGCGGGCAGGGCTCGAGCATCCGTTCGATCCAGGCCTCCGACAGGATGCGGCGGCTGCCCCAAACCCCGCGGCGCAACAGCATCAGTCCGATCCGCGCCTGGTCGCAGGCACTGATGAAAACCCCGCCGCCCCAATGCCCGCCACCCGAGACCGACTGCACCCGCCTGCCGTCGATCTCGACATAGGAGTTGCGATAGCCGTGCCATTCCCAGTCAGCCGAAGCGCCGATTGGATCCATGACGAGCTCGCGGAACACCTCCGGGAGTGGCCGCCGCCAGACCCGCAGCAAGGCGAGGCTCAGCCGGTTGACCCGGACGTCGTTGTATTCCCAGAATTCGCCGGGCGTCCGGAGATCGCGGTGGCTGCCCTTTGGCGCCGTGCTCGGGCGGCCGCCGGCAGCTCGGTTGCGGTCGATCTGGTCCGGCTTGTCCCACAGCACCCCTTCCCATTCCGAGGTCTGCTGCAAGAGGTGGTGCCAAGTGATCGCGTCGTTATGCGGCGGACCGAAGCCGCCGTCCTCGACCCTGAGGCGGACCTTCTCATGCGGATCGCCGATCAGACCGCGATCCCAGGCGAGACCGGCGAGAATCGAGAGATAGCTCTTGGCCACGCTGAAGGTCATGTCCACACGCGATGTATCGCCCCACTCGGCAACGACAAGCCCGCTGCGCAGCACGAGACCATTTGGCCCGCCGCGCGGACGCACCGGCCCGAGGGTCTCGTTCCACGGCGGCCGCTCCTCGAAATCATTGGCGACCATCCGGCCGAGATCTCGGCTCCACGGTGTCTCGGCTTCGCTCGCGTGTCGCGCGGCGGCGGCAACGGCATCCGGGTCGAGCCCGGTTTCGCCGGGTATTGCGCGCTTCCAGGGAGCGGAGTGGGGTGGTGGGAAATAGCTCATCGGGGCTCGATCTCGCTCACCGGGGTTGACTTTCCGGACATCGGCACGACCTCGTAGCAACGTGCAGCTGCGCCGCAATGTACTGGCAATTCGGCGGGAAAGCTTGGTACACTAGTCTTCCGCCAGCGCTCCGAGGTCGTCGCGATGGGTTCTTTCAGCTTGATGCATTGGATCGTGGTCTTGGCCATTATCCTCATTCTGTTCGGTGCCGGGAAGCTGCCCCGAGTGATGGGCGATTTCGCAAAGGGCATCAAGGCATTCAAAGCTGGAATGAAGGACGAGGAGGACGAAGCCGAAGCAACGCCGCCGCCGGCGCAGGTGGCGCCTCCCGCCGCTGCCAAAGCTTCGGTGGCTCCGGCCGCCAGCGTTGTGGACCACGCGCGCGAGCCCGCCAAGACCGTATAGGTCCGAACATCTTGCACGATGCGGCGGCGAGCGGCCGCATCGTGCCGGTCCCCAACCATCTTATCGAAATTCTCGCGAGCCCGGGGCGCGGCCGTGGAGTGTTCGCCCGTGATCCGATCGCGCCGGGGACGCTGATCGAGGCGGCGCCGGTGATCATTCTGCCGGCTGCGGATTGTGCGGCGCTCGACCGCACGATCATCTACGACTACTATTTTCATTGGGACGGCGATCCCGACGGGGAAGGACGCGGCGCGCTGGGGCTCGGTCTCCTCACCCTGTGCAACCATTCCAGCCAGCCGCTTGCCCGCGTCGATCGCAATCATGCCGGGCTCACCCTGGACCTCATCGCGATCGCTCAGATCGAGCCCGGCGCGGAGGTGACGATCGACTACGGTTGCACCTTATGGTTCAAGCCGCGGGAGTAACGCCGCGGAGTAATGCCCGGAGCGGCTGAACATGGTCAGTCCGACCGGTCGAAGGCGGTGAGAAAGCTCGGCAGGAAGGTCTCCATTCCCTTAGGCGGCGGTGTTTGCGGCGGGACGAGCCCGCCAACATATCCCGCTGCAATAAAGGGCGCGACGAGGTCGGGGTCACGTGACAGCACGTGAACCGGTACGGTCCATTGTTGGAGTTCGCCGCCAACGACGGCCGGCGGCTGGTGGTCGCCGAGCAGGATGACGAGTTGGTTGCCCTCCAGATGTTTGACGAGCCAATCGCCGAGCACCGCAAAGTCATATTTGAGGCTCTTCAGGTAGCCAGGCGCCAGCACCGTCCAGTCGGGCTGCCGGAAGATCTCCTCCCAAGCATCCGCCGGCACGGTTGCAAATTCCCCGGCATCATGCCAATCGGCCAGGTAAGGTGGAACCGGTGAAAACGGGATATGGCTCGACACGAGCACGATCTGGGTGAATACCGGCGTTTCGGAACCGAGCGCTTCGCGTATCTCCGCGGCGCGTTCGAGCGTGAACTGATCGGGGATCACAAACCAGCCAAAGGACGGGCCGTGATAGCCGAGTTCCGCGGCATAGACGTCACGGTCGAAACCCCAGGCTCGGGCTTCGGGATCCGGCGCTTTGATGCCCGGCATTATCTCAATCGCACGCCAGCCCGCGTCCTTGAAGTAGCCCGGCAGCATCTTGCGGCCGGAACGGAACAGCTGCGAGTAGAGAACCGGGTCGTCCATGCGGACCCCGCTGGCGAGGGTCGCATGGGCCAGCCATGACCCGCCCCCGAACGTCGGCGACACGAGCCGGTTCGAGGCCATTGTGTAGCCCGCTGCGCGCAGCGCCGACTCGAAATCAGAGAGCGATCCGCGCAATGCCGAGCGGAACTCCGGCGTATCGAAAACCGTCGTGCCATAAGATTCGATGTAGACGAGATAGACGTCGCGCCGCTTGAGGCCCGCAAGGCTACTGCCGGGAGGGCCCGAGGACGCGAGCGCCGCCGGTAACGGTACCCCGGCCTCGGCCTCCGCCCGCCACCCGCGTTCGAAGGCCGCGGCATGTCGGACGATGTCGGTGCCCAGCCCGGTCGCGAGCGGGCGCTGTTCAGCGGGCAAGAACGATGTGACGTCGAGTGCGACACCCAGCAATACTGCCGCGCCGATGGCAATCCGCCGGTCGGCGAGGGTGACCAGCACCCGGCGCCATATCCAATAGGCTCCCGCGACCATCAACGAGACTGCGGCAAAGAGCAGCGCCACCGCGACCGAAGCGCTCCACAGGCCTGCCGAGTCGCGGGCGAGGCCGAAAAGCGACGGGAGATGCTGGAGGTCCCAGTAGAGGTTGAGGTCGCGTCCGAGCAAGCTCGGAGTTGCGGCATCGGCGAGGTTGAGCAGGCCCCCCCCAACCATGAGCAGGGCCAGCACGAAGGCGAAGCCGCGTCGGGCGACCAAACGCGGGCTGGCGAGGGCTGCCATCGCAATCAGAAAGAGGACGCCCGCCAGCTCGGCGGAGGGGCGCCACTCCACGGCGAGACGGTGCGTCACCGGGTCGCGCCCCGGAAGAAAAAGAGTGGCGAGCAGCACTACTCCAATGACAGTGCTCAGTGTCGCCGTGACCCGCGCTCGAGGTGGCGCAAGCTGCGGTGGGGCTGGTGTCATCGCGTACCTCGGGCTATGTCATCAGGAGGTGAACGGCAATCCAGGCGCGAGGGAAATAATCGCGATGCGGCGTTTCGAAGGCACCGAAACTTACGTCGCGACGCAGGACCTTCGGGTCGCGGTCAACGCCGCTATCGCACTCGAGCGCCCGCTCCTCGTCAAAGGCGAGCCCGGCACCGGCAAAACCATACTCGCCCATGAGATCGCGCGCGGCGTCGGCAAGGACCTGATCACCTGGCATATCAAATCGACCACCAAGGCCCAGCAGGGACTCTACGAATATGACGCGGTCTCCCGGCTGCGCGACGGCCAGCTCGGCGACGAGCGCGTCCACGACATCGCCAATTATATCGTGCCGGGAAAGCTGTGGGAGGCGTTCGAGGCCGCCGAGGCTCGGGTGCTTCTGATCGACGAGATCGACAAGGCAGATATCGAGTTCCCGAACGATCTGCTACTCGAGCTCGACCGTATGGAGTTCTATGTCTACGAGACGCGGCGTACGATCTCCGCCCGGCATCGCCCAATAGTCGTTATCACCTCCAACAATGAGAAGGAGCTGCCGGATGCCTTTCTCCGCCGCTGCTTCTTCCACTACATTCGCTTCCCTGACCGCGCGACGATGCAGCAGATCATAGACGTGCATTTCCCAAATCTTAAGCACGAATTGCTGCGCGAAGCTTTGACGATCTTTTATGATATCCGCGAGGTGCCGGGATTGAAGAAAAAACCCTCGACCTCCGAGCTCCTCGATTGGATCAAGCTGCTGTTGGTCGAAGACGTCTCGCCCGATGTGCTGCGTACGCGTGACCCGGCCAAGCTCATCCCGCCTTTGCACGGAGCTCTGTTGAAGAACGAACAGGACGTTCACCTGTTCGAACGCCTCGCCTTCCTGCACCGCCGCGAACGCGGCTGAGCCGCCATTATGATATGGGCACTTCGTCATGCCCGGGCTTGACCTCTTGACCCGGGCATCCAGGTGGATTGCCGGGTCACGCCCGGCAATGACGATGTCTATTTCCGAGGGTGACCGGTGTTCTTCTCGTTTTTCGCGGAACTGCGCGAGGCCAAGGTGCCGGTCTCGCTGCGCGAGTACCTGACCTTGATGGAGGCAATGCAAAAGCGCGTCGCCGCCTTCGACATCGAGGAGTTCTATTTTCTCGCGCGCACCGCGTTGGTCAAAGACGAGCGGCATCTGGATCGCTTTGATCGGGTGTTCGGGTATCACTTCAGAGGCATCGAGAGCTTGGCGGACCCGAAATCCGAACTTCCCGAGGCTTGGTTGAAAAAGCTCGCCGAGCGGTTTCTGACCGAGGACGAGAAAAAGCTGATCGAGGCGCTCGGCGGCTGGGAAAAGTTGATGGAGGCGTTGCGCCAGCGATTGGCCGAGCAGAAGGCGCGGCACCAGGGCGGCAGCAAATGGATCGGCACCGCCGGCACCTCGCCGTTCGGCGCTTACGGCTACAACCCCGAAGGCGTGCGGATTGGTCAGGAGGAAGGGAAGAACCGCAGCGCGGTCAAGGTTTGGGACCGGCGCGAGTTCCGCAATCTCGACGACACCGTCGAGCTCGGCACCCGCAACATCAAAGTGGCGTTACGCCGATTGCGGCAATTTGCCCGCGAGGGAGCGGCCGAAGAGCTCGACCTCGACGGCACGGTAAAATCCACCGCGCACAACGCCGGCTGGCTCGACCTGAAGCTGGTGCCGGAGCGCCATAACACCATCAAGCTGCTGCTGTTCGTCGATGTGGGCGGGTCGATGGAGGATCACGTCCGCGTCTGCGAGGAGCTGTTCTCGGCGGCGCGCGCCGAATTCAAGCACCTGATCCACTTCTACTTCCATAATTGCATCTATGATTTGGTGTGGCGTGATTCCCGCCGGCGCCAGATCGAGCAGATGCCCATCATGGAGCTCATCCGCACCTACGATGCCAGCTATCGCGTCGTGCTCATCGGCGACGCCAGCATGAGCCCCTACGAGATCGAGAAGGAGGGCGGCAGCGTCGAGCACTGGAACGATGAGCCCGGCGAAACCTGGCTGCGCCGGCTGCTCGACGTCTATCCGAAGGCGGTATGGCTCAACCCGGTGCCGCAGAAATATTGGACCGGCACCGCGAGCATCGGGATGATGCGAGAGATCGTCGAGGACCGGATGTTCCCGTTGACCCTCGACGGGCTCGACCGCGCGATCCGCCGCCTCACCCGCTGAGGGTGCCCTCTATGCGGCCTGTTTTTCCTCTTTCGGCCGCACATAGGCGATCGCTGCATGGGCCGCGCAATAGGGCTTTCCGGGCAATGGGTGGCCGCCGCAGAAATGGAATTGAGGATCGTCCGGGTGGCCGTGCGGCCACAGGCAGCCGGGCCCGCTGAATTCGAAGAAATTCCGTTGCGGCACGAATTTTGGCCCGGTCTCGCGCCGGCTCATGCCGTTGCGGTGCAATCTGCCGATTATCGTATTTTTCGTCAGACCCATGCGGCGGCCGATCTCGGAGGTCGGCAACCCCTCCTCGAACAGTCGATTCAATATCTCGACGCGCTCGGGCGTCCAGGTCATTTCCATCGATTTCCCCCGTATACAGTGGACCCCCCAGTCCACTCGCACAAAATGCGGTACCACGCTTGTGGCCCGCTGGCAAGCAATATCTATATCTGGGTCAAGAAATTTCTCCGTCGCGGCGATAGCTCACCACTTTCGAGAAATACGCCGGAATGCGCTCGCCAGGTGTGAACCCCGGGCTCCACAACCGGTCGAGGTCCTCGCGCAGATAACTCTCGTAATAGGGCTCATGAAAGGCGACCGGAAACAGCTCGAGCGTGCCGTCGTAATCGGGTTCGTCGCCGGTCTGTAGCGAATCGACGAAAATCAGGGTGCCGCCGGGCCGCAACACCCGCCGGATCTCGGCCACAGCCGCGCGGCGGGTGCGCGGCGGCAACTCGTGAAACAGGTAGATGCAGGTGGCGACATCGAATTCCGCGTCGGCAAAGGGCATCGCCTCGGCCATGCCCTCGACAAACCGAGTGCGCGACCACGGCGCGAGAGCGCGCCGTGCGACCGAGAGGTAATGCGGCGACAAATCGAGACCGGTAATATGGAGGCGCGGGTAATTCGCCTTTACCTCGCGGAGAAATCGCCCGGTTCCGCAGGCGATGTCGAGCAACCGCGCCCCGCGCCGCCGGGCGGCCGAGTTCCCGGGGATGGAGTTTCCCGCGAGAGCGCGCTTTAGCGGGACGAGCGCTTGGCGCCGCATCGCTGCTGCGCCGCCGCCGAACAGCACCTCGACCTGATGGTCATAGCGCTCGGCAGAAGCGTCGCTCAGATATCCATCGGTTTGAAAATGGAATTTCTGCAAATAATACGGCGGATATCGGCCGGGCGGCGCGTCAGTCAGGACGCGCTCCTTGCGTCCGCTATGGCGCCTCTGTTCGACCGAGCTTAGATCGGCGAAGAAGTCGAGCGCGCGGCGGATCTCCTCCAGCGGCTTGCCGAGCCCGTTGGCCGGGGGCGCGTAGTAGCCGGCCTCGATGTTGCGCCAATCCTGCTCCACCAGCGCGCGCAGATCCGCGAGGAGACGTTGCCGGTCCGGCATTGGCCGCCCGCGAAGCGCTTCCGGCAATCGCACCGGACGACCCAGTCGGGCGGCCAGCAGCTTTTGACCGAAAAACCAGCCGATGCGCGCGGTCTGAGCCGTGTTGAAAGCCATCCTGTCCAATGAGGATATCATAGCGAACGAGGAGTTAACGCTGAAGCGCGGCTTTGCAAGAGGGACCGAGCGAGCGATGTTGCCCCGCATCGGGGTGCTGGTATTATCGATGGTCGGACGGAGCGATAGATCGACCGAGATGGCGCTGAGTGATCATTGCAGATCGCTGGCCGGAAATTGTGAAAATGGCCATGGTTGGAGCCCGTCGCCGGCCGCGGGAAGGCGCGATGTCGGACGATAACGCTTTTCGCGGTCCATCAGTCCGCGGGATCCCCGAAGGTGACAACCGCGAGCGCATGATCTGTGCCGAATGCGGCTATATCCTCTATGACAATCCCAAAATCGTCGTGGGCTCGGTCGCTCATTGGAACGATCGGATTCTGCTGGTGCGTCGTTCGATCGAGCCACGCTATGGCTATTGGACTTTGCCCGCCGGCTATCTCGAACTCAATGAAGCGGCCAGTGCGGGGGCCGAACGCGAGGCCTGGGAAGAAGCCCGAGCGCGGATCGAGATCGAGGGTTTGCTGGCGATCTACGACATTCCGCGGATCAGCCAGGTGCAGCTGATCTACCGCGCCCGGCTTCTCGATGAGGCGATCCAGGCAGGGTTGGAAAGCCTCGAAGTCAAGCTCTTCAGGTGGGAAGAAATCCCGTGGAACCAACTCGCGTTCCCCTCCATCGGTTGGGCGCTTCAGCACGATCGCGAAGCTCGCGCGACACGCGACTTCACCGCCCGTATAAATCCGCCGGGTTCTTGACGGTTCGATCATCATCCCGACGGCCAGTCGAGCGCAGCCAATTAGAACACGCGGGCGGCGTTCGAACGATCCCTGACCCAGACTTGGGCCTCGCGGCCAGACTGCAACGCTTCGCGCGCCGCGTCCACTGCATCGAGAAGCGCCTGCTCCTTATCGAGATAGGCGCCATAGACGGAATCGCCGAGCATTACGACCCATCGCGTCGCCCGCCCGCGCCGACAGACCTGAAATTCCATCACTCGCATTTGCTCCGGCCATAGCCTCCGGTCCCCTATTTGCAAATATGATCCGCCTCACTGCTTAAATAAAGATGAGTTTGTTACGAACCTGATACAGCGCGAAGGTTTAGGACACAATTTTGCCGCATTCCGCGGTGGGTGGGGCTGGTTTCGCATCGGGACCGAGCGCATTTACCAGCAACGTGATCATCTTCCCAAGAGCCTAAAAGGGGCGATGGTGAGTACTATCGAAGCCAAGAAGGCGACGCTCGTCCACAAGGCGGCGGCGCTCGCCGGTCAGCTGTTCGACCCGGCAGATCAGGCCATTGCCAACCAGTTCATTGCGCAATTTTACGAGCACGTTCCGCCGGCCGATGTTGCCGAACGCACGCCCCGCAATCTCTACGGCGCCGCCTTGTCGCTGTGGCGTTTGGGAGAGCGTCGGCGCCCCGGCCAAGCCAAGATCCGGGTGCACAACCCGGACCCGGCGGCGGATGGGTGGTCGTCGCCGCACACGATCGTCGAGATCGTCAACGACGACATGCCGTTCCTCGTCGATTCGGTTGCCGGAGCGATCAATGCCAGCAACCGCGTCGTCCATCTGATCATCCACCCGATCCTGACGGTGGCCCGCGGCCCGGACGGTCGGCTGTGCGGCATTTTACGGCCGGGCATTGCCGGGATGCGCGAATCCTGGATGCAAATCGAGATCACATCCGAAGCGGATCCGGCGGACCTCGCCCGGTTCACCCAAACATTATCGGGTGTCCTCACCGACGCCCGCGCGGCGGTGACCGACTGGCGGCCGATGCGGCAGGTCTTGCGCGAGGTTGCAGCCGAGTTGTCGGCGCAACCACCGCCGGTTCCCTCGGCCGAACTCTCGGAAGCTCAGGATTTTTTAAAGTGGCTGGATGACGACAACTTCACCTTTCTCGGCTACCGCGAATACTTTTTCGACGGGGCGGCCAAACCTCAATACGGGCCACTCGGCATTCTGCGCGACGAGGCGCACTCCGTCTTTGGCGGGCTGAGGGACCTCTCCTCCTTACCTTCCGACGTGCAGGATTTCGTCCGCCGTCGCGAATTGCTGGTCATCACCAAATCGAACCGCCGTGGAACGGTTCACCGGACCGCTCACATGGATGCCATCGGAGTGCGGCGGTTCGGTGCAAACGGCGACGTCACCGGCGTTCGCCTCTTCCTCGGCTTTTTTACATCCCTGGCCTACAGCCGCAGTTCCCGCTCGATACCGCTGCTGCGGCTCAAGGTTCGCAGGATCGTCGAGCGCTCCGGAGCGTCGCCGGCGAGCCACGACGGCAAGGCTCTGCTGCACATCCTCGACACGTTTCCACGTGACGAACTGTTCCAGGCCGATGAGGACCAGCTGTTCGACACCGTAACCGGCATCCTCAACTTGCAAGAGCGGCAACGCATCGCCGTATTTGTCCGCCGCGACCCGCTGGAGCGCTACGTTTCCTGCTTTGTCTATGTGCCGCGCGAGCGCTACGACAGCGAATTGCGCAGCCGCTTCGGGGCAATCCTCGAAGAGGCATTTGCCGGGCAGATCTCGGCCTTTCACACTCAGCTCGACGAGTCCGCGCTGGCGCGCATCCACTTCATCATTCGTACGACGCGCGGTGCAGTCCCGCCGGTTGACCCCGCAATTCTGGAAGAGCGGCTCGCCGAGGCAGGACGCAGTTGGACGGACCGGCTGCATCAGGCGGCGGCGGCGGCTTTCGGCGATGAGGAGGCGCGTGCCCTGCTGCGCCACTTTCAATCCTTCCCGATCGCCTATCAGGCACGCACAGATGCTGCCCAAGCAGTTGCGGATCTGCGGCGGATCGAGGCAGTATCGGCAGGTTCGCCGCTCGAAGTCTCGCTCCATCCTGCCCCCGATGCTCCGCTGCCCGGGTTGCGGCTGTATCGGGCGAAAGAGCCGGTTGCGCTCTCCGACGTTCTGCCGATCCTCGAGAACCTCGGTTTACGCGTGGTGGCCGAAGAACCGTTCCGGATCGATAGCATCGACGGAACGGCAGTGTGGATTCACGAGTTTCAGCTGTCCGGGATCGCTTTGCTGGCCTCGGTCTCCCCGGCAATCAGGGCGCGCTTTGAAGCGGCGCTCGTCGAAGTGTGGACCGGGCGGGTCGAGAATGACGGTTTCAACCGTCTCATCCTGGCGGCCGGCTTGTCGGCTCGGCAGGTGACGGTATTGCGGCTCTACGCCAAATTTTTGCGGCAGGCGGGAACCACCTTCAGCCAAGCCTACATGGAAGACGCGCTGAGCGGCCATCCGGAGATCGCCCGCCGGCTCGTTCAGTTGTTCGAGACGCGTTTCGGCCCCGAACGTACCGGTTCCTCACTCGCGGACGTAGCCGAGATCCAGGCGATCGATCATGCGCTCGACGCGGTAGGCAGCCTCGACGAGGACCGCATCCTGCGCACGTTCCTCACTCTGGTCCTCAGGACCGTGCGCACGAACTATTACCAAAAATCTGCCGTCGGGCGGGGCAAAGCCCTATCTGGCCGTCAAGCTCGCCAGCAGCGAGATCGATCTGCTGCCGCGGCCGCGGCCACTGTACGAGATCTATGTCTACAGTCCCCGGGTCGAGGCCGTGCACATGCGCGCCGGCAAGGTGGCTCGCGGTGGCATCCGCTGGTCCGACCGAAAAGAGGATTTCCGCACCGAGATCCTCGGCCTGATGAAGGCGCAGACGGTCAAGAATGTGGTTATCCTCCCGGTGGGGTCGAAGGGCGGCTTCGTCATCAAGCAACCGCCCGATGCGCGCGACAAGCTGGGGGCCGAGGCGGTCGAATGTTACAAGACGCTGATCCGCGGTTTGCTCGACCTCACCGACAACATCGTCTCGGAAGTGCCGGGACGACATCGCGTTGTGCCGCCGCCGCAGGTCGTCCGGCACGACGACGACGATCCCTACCTGGTGGTCGCGGCCGACAAGGGCACTGCCACCTTCTCCGATTTTGCCAACGCGATCTCGGAAGAGTACGGGTTCTGGCTGGGCGACGCCTTTGCGTCGGGCGGGTCGGCCGGCTACGACCACAAAGAGATGGGCATCACGGCCCGCGGCGCCTGGGAGCTCGTGAAGCGTCATTTCCGCGAGCTCGGGCGGAATATCGAGAGCAGCGAGATTACCGTCATCGGCGTCGGCGACATGTCGGGTGACGTGTTCGGCAACGGCATGCTGATGTCGCGGCACCTCAGAGTGCTGGGCGCGTTCGATCACCGGCATGTCTTTGTCGACCCCGACCCCGATGCGGAGCGCAGCTTCGCCGAGCGGCTGCGTCTGTTCCAGCTGCGGCGCTCGAGCTGGGCCGACTATGAGCGCGCGCTGATTTCGCCGGGCGGGGGCGTTTTCGAGCGCAGCGCAAAATCCATCCCGATCAGCCCTGAGATGAGGCGCGCCTTCGGTATCGGGGCGGACCACCTCACGCCGGCCGAGCTGATCCGCAAATTGTTGACCGCCCGGGTCGACCTCTTGTGGTTCGGCGGTATCGGGACATACGTCAAGTCGCCGAAGGAGACCCACGCCGAGGTCGGCGACCGCGCCAATGACGCGCTCCGTGTCAACGGCGACGAGATCCGGGCAAAGGTCATTGGAGAAGGCGCCAACCTCGCGGTGACCCAGCGCGGACGCATCGCGTTCGCACTCGCCGGCGGTCGCATCGACACCGATGCGATCGACAACTCGGCCGGCGTCGACACCTCGGATCACGAGGTCAACATCAAGATCCTGCTCGATCAGGCGACCGCTTCGGGCGCCCTCGCGGCCGCGGACCGTCAGCCGCTGCTGGCCGAGATGGCGAGTGAGGTCGCTGCCCTGGTATTGCGCGACAATTACTTGCAGGGCGAAGCGTTGTCGGCGGCGGAGGCCCGCGGCTTCATCTCGCTCGATCGGCAGCTGCGGATGATCCGCGATCTCGAACGCGCGGGCCAGCTCGACCGGGCGCTCGAATTCCTGCCCGATGACGAGACCCTCGCTGCCCGATCGGCCCAAGGCCGAGGGCTCGTCCGCCCGGAATTGGCGGTGCTGCTCGCCTACGCCAAGATGACTTTGTACGAGGCGCTGCTCGCCTCCGCCCTGCCGGACTCCTCGGAATTAACGGGCGAGCTGCGCAGCTATTTTCCGGAGGCTGTGCGGCGCCGGCTCGCCCGACAGATCGCAACCCACCCGCTGCACCGGGAGATCATAGCGACGGGCGTTACCAATGAGATCGTCAACCGGGCGCGAATGACCTTTATCCACGACATGCGCGCGCGCACCGGCCGGTCGCCGGCCGAGGTCGCGCAAGCCTACATGATCGTGCGCGAGGTGTTCGAGCTGAGGAATTTGTGGACTGAAATCGAGGCTCTCGACAACAAAGTGGCGGCTCAGGTGCAGATCGAAATGCTTCTTGAGATCGCGGATCTGGTCGAACGCGCAGCGGCTTGGCTGCTTTATTGTAAGCGTCTCGCGATTGGCCGCGAGATCGGCAGGTTTGCTCCGAGCGTGCGCAGCATCGCTGCCTCTCTATTCGATCTGCTGCCGCCAAGCGATCGCGATCTGGTCTGCGAGCGCAGCCTCCGTTTCGCCGAAGCGGGCGTGCCCGAAGCGCTCGCAACCCATGTCGGCGGGACGATGTTCCTCGCTGCCGCGCTCGACGTCGCCGATCTGGCGGAACGCTCGGGACAAGAACTCGACCAAGCCGCTCGGGTGTACTACGCGGTCGGCGCCCAGTTTGCGCTCGACGAGATGCGAATAGCTGCGCGCCGGCTGCGGGCCGAGACCCCTTGGCAGAAGCAGGCGGTCGAAGCGACAATCGATGACCTCTTTGCGCTGCAGACCGATCTTGCAGCTCGCATTCTGGCGAGCAGCAGCTCAACCCAACCACAAGATCCGATTGCCGCGTGGTCTGCGGCGCACGCGACAGCCCTTGCGCCGGCCGAGCCGTTGATCCGAGAGCTGCGTGTTACTGCCAGTCCCGACCTTGCGATGCTCGTCGTCGCCGGTCGCCAGCTCCGCCACGCACTGGGGTAGGGTGAGGGGGTTATGGCGTCCGTTTGATGCGGTTGATGACGAGCTCATCGACGACCGCGGGGTCAGCCAAGGTCGTGACATCCCCGAGCGCGTCGTGCTCGTTGGCGGCGATCTTGCGCAGAATACGACGCATGATCTTGCCGGATCGGGTCTTGGGTAGACCCGGCGCCCATTGCAGCAGGTCGGGAGCGGCAATCGGGCTGATCTCCTGCCGCACCCAGGCGACGAGCTCGCGCCGCAGCTCCTCGCTGGGGGTCTCGGTTACCTTTAGGGTCACATAGGCATAGATGCCTTGGCCCTTGATGTCGTGCGGAAATCCGACGACGGCAGCTTCCGCGACCATCGGATGGGCGACCAGCGCGCTCTCGACCTCGGCGGTGCCGAGGCGATGGCCGGCGACATTGATGACGTCGTCGACCCGCCCGGTCAGCCAATAGAACCCGTCCTCGTCCCGCCGGGCGCCGTCACCGGTGAAATACAGCCCGGGGAAATGGGAGAAATAGGTCTGCACGAAACGCCGGTGATCGCCGAAGACCGTGCGCATGATCCCTGGCCAAGCATGGGCAATGCAGAGATTTCCTTCACCGGGACCCTCGACGACCTTGCCGTCGTTGTCGACGATGACCGGCTCGACGCCAAAGAACGGCCGCGTCGCCGATCCCGGCTTCAACGGTGTCGCGCCCGGGATCGGGCTTATCAGGATGCCGCCGGTTTCGGTCTGCCACCAGGTGTCGACGACCGGGCAGCGTTGCTCGCCGACATGATCGTAGTACCACAGCCAAGCTTCGGGGTTGATCGGTTCGCCGACAGTGCCGAGGATCCGCAGTGAGCGCCGGCTGGTGCGCCGCACG
The DNA here is from genome assembly GCA_963730745.1 of uncultured Alphaproteobacteria bacterium. Classification (GTDB taxonomy): domain Bacteria; phylum Pseudomonadota; class Alphaproteobacteria; order ATCC43930; family CGMCC-115725; genus AP-15. The sequence continues at coordinate 58,634 of CAVSTA010000027.1, read as the reverse complement.
TACTCCTCGCCCTCGCGCATCAGCGCGCGGATTGCGGTCGGCGCGGTGTAGAAGATCCGCACGTTGTGCTTATCGACGACCTGCCAGAACCGCGAGGGGTCCGGGTAGTTGGGCACGCCCTCGAATATCAAGGTGGTCGCGCCATTGGCGAGCGGTCCGTACACGATGTAGCTGTGCCCGGTGACCCAACCGACATCGGCCGTGCACCAATAGACTTCGCCCTCACGATAGTCGAAGACGTATTCGTGAGTCATCGAAGTATAGACTAGATAGCCGCCGGTGGTGTGCAACACCCCTTTCGGCTGTCCGGTCGAGCCCGAAGTGTAGAGGATGAAGAGCGGGTCCTCAGCCGACATCTCCTCCGGCGGGCAATCGGGCGAAGCCGCAGCGCAGACTTCGTGGTACCAGAGGTCGCGGCCCTCTACCCAGTCGATGTTGCCGCCCGTGTGACGGACAACGATGACGTCGCCCACCTCGGGGCAATGCCGCAACGCGTCGTCGGCATTGCGCTTGAGCGGGATCGCCCGTCCGCCGCGCCGGCCCTCATCGGCGGTGATCAGCACGGTTGAGCGGCAATCCTGAATCCGCCCGACGAGGCTATCGGGCGAGAAGCCGCCGAAGACGACCGAGTGGACCGCGCCGATGCGAGCGCAGGCGAGCATCGCGATCGCCGCCTCCGGGATCATCGGGAGATAGATCGTGACCCGGTCGCCCTTCTGGACGCCCCGTGACTTCAGGACGTTGGCGACCCGGCACACCGCCTCGTGCAGCTCACGATAGGTGACCCGCCGTTGCTCGCCCGGATCGTCGCCCTCCCACAGGATCGCGGTTTGTTCGGCACGCCTCGGCAAATGTCGATCGATGCAGTTGTACGACGCGTTGAGCGTCCCGTCCTCGTACCAGGCGATATCCACATCGCCCTCGAACGTGGCATTCCCCACCTTGGTGAACGGCTTGATCCAATCGATGCGCTTGCCGTGCTCGGCCCAAAATCGGTCTGGGTCGGCGACTGATTGCCGATAAAGCCGGAAATATTCGGCCTCGCTGATTTTGCCCACCTGCGGATGGGCAGAGATGGGGATGACGTTCCGCCCGGACATGGCGTGCTTCCTCCTCGGCTGCCGGCGCTGGCCTCGCGTCGGACTGTCTGCCGAAGATATTCCGCGCCGCTAAGCGGTTACAATACCCGTGGGGCAGCTTGACCCCTCAGTGCCCTGCTCCGGTGCCTGTCGCGAGCAGCGCAGCCTGGGTCCGGTTAGCGACATTGAGGCGCCGTATGATCTGCTTGACATGCGCCTTGACCGTGCTTTCGGACATGTTGAGCGCATCGCCGATCAGCTTGTTCGCTTTGCCTTCGGCGATCTGCGCGAGGACATCGCACTGGCGGCGCGTCAGCGCGCGCCATGGTGCGCGCTCGGCGATCGGGGCCGCCTCGGTCAATGTCAGCGGCACGTAGGTGCCGCCGGTGCGGACCCGCTCGAGCGCGCCAATCAAAACCTTGAGACTATGGCTCGCCGGCAAGAAGCCGCGTGCGCCGGCGCGCAGCATCCGGCGCGCCCGCTCCGGGTCGTCGCAGTCTGCGGCGACGAGGATCGGAGTATGGGGGATCGCTGCGGCGAGAGAGGCAATGTCGACGAGATCGATCTGCGAACACGTCGATCCGCCGAGGAGGATGACATCGAACTCCTCGCCATGCAGCACCCGCTCTATCAACTCGGAAACCGTAGCGACGTCCGCCACACGCCAGCGCCGGGGCTGCATGCCGAGCGCCAATTTGAGGCAGTCGGACCGCAAGCGACTTTGGTCGACAATGGCGAGGTGTCGGCGAATAGGGCCGGAAAATCCGGCAACTACGCTGCGCGAGAGAGTTGCCGCAGTTTCAACGTAATGATCGAGCATGTCAGCGCTCTCCGCGAATGCCTTTGTGGGCATAATTGCAGGAGAATGGTGCCCCTTCTGAAGTGTAAAAGGTAAATTTTTGTAAATTTAATGTAACATATCGTAAATAGGACGGAAATTTGACGATCAAATGTTTTCACCGCCGTCAGCATCAGGGGGAATGCCCGTCATTTTGCACAGTACAGACCATTCTTTTTCTGTAATGGGACAGACAGACAGTCGCGATTGCTTCAGCAGAGAAAGACTAGAGAGCTCGGAATTGGCCCTCATCGCCTTCAGGCCGACCGGGATCGCTGCGCGCATCACGGGCTTGATGTCGACCATGCCGAGCTTGCCGCTCTTATCGGTGGGATCGGGGTAAAATGTTCGGACTACCTCGGCGACCCCGACGATCTCTTTGCCCTCGTTCGAATGATAGAAGAAAGCACGGTCGCCGAGCTTCATCGCCCGCAAATTGTTCAGCGCCTGCGGATTGCGCACCCCGTCCCAATGGGTGCGGCCATCCGCTACCAGCCGTTCCCACGGATAACTCGAGGGTTCCGATTTAAGCAGCCAATAAGCCATGCGTGTCCCTTTCCCGCCGTTCAGTAGAGCAAAGGGTAATCAGCCTGGTCTTCATAAACCGAGCCGGACTTGGTCTGAAAGCTCGCGATCAAGCTGAAACCTTCGACCCGAAGGGGATCGGCACGGAATTGCGCGTGGGCCACGAGAAAATCGCGTAACTTGTCGAGCGGCGGGTCGCGAAGCCGTGCCAGAGTGACGTGAGGCGAAAATTTGCGCGGCTCCGGCGATAGGCCGATGCGGATCAGCGCCTGCTCGACCTTGTCGCGCAACCCGGCGAGCTCGGGACTGCGCTCGAACTCCGGCCCATAGGCTGCGCGGTTTTTCACCGCCGAAGACGCCTGTTCCGGCGATCTGCAACGTGAAGCGACGCGCCCGCAGCCGTGACAGCGCTTCATCGATATCGGCCGCGACATCCTCGCCGATTTCGCCGATGAAGCGCAGGGTCAAATGAAAATTGCCGGGGTCGAGCCATTTCGCACCGGGCAACCCCGAGCACAGCAACGACAGCCGCAGTTTGAGTTGCGGCGGAAAGCCAATTCCGACAAAGAGACGCAGCATGCCGTCGGCCCACCGCTCGGGTCAGCCCCCCTCAAGTAAAGAGCGTGAGCACACCGGTATGGCCATAGAGGCGATCGCGCGAGATCTCGCCATTGGCGAAAAAGCCGATCAACGGAAATTCGCCTAGCCCCTCGCGGATGAGCGCGGTTTCCACTCCGGGTTCACCGAACAATGCGGCTCCCCGCGCGACGCAACTGACATAGATTCCCGCCTTTGGAGGGGCGCTGAGCCGCCCGGCGAGTTGGCTCACCATACGGACCATATCGCGGCGCGCGCTTTCTGGGTCGCGGCGGCAGAACACGATCGGGTCGCCCGCCTCGACCTCCGCACCCAGCACCAGCCAGCCCCGGCCCGGGTCGATCGCCATCAGATTGCGGACGAGATAATCCCCGGTGTCCGAACCGGTCACCGGCAGCCCGGCGAAAATCAGCCCGCCGACGCGCCGCAAATCGCCGGCGAGCCTGGGCCCGATATCCTCGGTGAACACAGTCAGCGCCGGGCGTCCATCGATGACCATGACGACGTTGTCGCGCGCCTCGTCGATCCGGTGCACTGGCCCGATCGGCGTGCAGCCCTGCGTCAGCCCGGTGGCGACGGCAATTCCGGGGGCCAGCATCAGCCCGGCGAACCCGTTGCCGCCGAGGCCGTCTTTTTCGTCGCCAGCTTCTTCGTTGGCGGTGCGGCCCAACAGCGGCTTGGCACAGCGGTGCGATACGAGACCGCCGACCAGAAACGCGCCGCTCGCGGTCGCCAGATCAATTGCGGCCTTTGCCAAATCGGGACAGCGCGGGTCGGCGTGGACGAGCGCCAAAGCCGGCTGTGACGTCTCGATCCAGGCGGAATGCCGTCGCGGCAGCTCCGAACCCGGATCATCGGTCGCCGAAAAGACGCGGAAACTGTCCAGCGGCAAAGCGGCTGTCATCGCAACCGCCGCCGGCTCGTCGAAAATTTCATCCTCCACCGAGCAGACACCCAGGCCCACGCCACCAACCCAGGAATGGATACCGGTGCGCTCTGCAAGACCACGAACAAGCTGGGGAAAAGCCGGGGCGGCCGGCTCGCTCAGATAGAGTATCCCGAGATTGGCTCCCTTGATCGCCGGGATCCCGGCGACGCATCGCGCTACGAGGCTGAGCGGATCTCCCGTCGCCGCCGCCACAGCAAATTGCGCGCTCACGAGGCCCCTCCGATCAGGCCGGCGACAACCGGTGCAATCCTGTCCACGAGCACGGCGACACCCTTCTCGTTCGGATGGAGGCCGTCGGGTTGGTTGAGTTCCGGGTTCATCGCCACGCCCTCGAGAAAAAACGGATAGAGCGGCAGATGATGGAGATGTGCAAGCTCGGGAAAGATTTGGTCGAACGCACGCTTGTACTCGTCCCCCCAATTCGGTGGCGCAAGCATGCCGAGAAGCAGCACTTTTGCGCCGGTGGCCTCGATCTTCGCGATCATTTTATCGAGATTGTCGCGCACCGTCGAAGGCTCGATGCCGCGCAACGCGTCGTTGGAGCCGAGCGCCAGGATGACTAGGTCGGGCTTGTCCGCGAGCGCCCAGTCGAGGCGCGCCAGGCCGCCCGCCGTGGTATCGCCGGACACCCCGGCATTGACCACGCGAGCCGCGATCCCGCGCTCGTGAAGCCACGCCTGCAGCCGCGCCGGAAAGGCTTGTCCGGCCAGCACGCCGTAACCGGCGGTAAGGCTGTCGCCAAAATCGAGGATTACCGGCACGCGTGCCTCAACCGGTGAAGCCATTGCCGTGAAGACCACCAAGACTACTGCAAGAGCGAGCCTGGCGCAGAGCCCCTCACCCTGACCTTCTCCCCGCCCGTGCGGGGCGGGGGAGTGTTCCAATATTCGCCCTCGCCCCGCTTGCGGGGAGAGGGTCGGGGTGAGGGGCACCTTATGCAGCGGGGAATAGAAGGCGTCCCTTCGCACCGCGTTGAAAGCACGGATGATCGCGCCATATGGTCGGAAGTTTTGGCGGCCGGCCGCCCTTCTCGGTTCGGACGGAGTATGACCATCTCGCTTCATCCCGGCGGCCCGCTCGTGATGCTGGACGATGTCCAGTTAACACTGGGGAGTGCCGCCGGTCCCGTCAACATTCTGCGCGGGATCTCGCTTGAGATCGGGGCGGGCGAGACGGTCAGCATCGTCGGCCCGTCCGGCTCGGGGAAATCCACATTGATGATGGTGGTCGGCGGGTTGGAGCGGCCGAGCACCGGACGCGTGCGGATCGACGGGGTCGATATCGGTGGTCTCGATGAGGATGCGCTCGCCCGGCTCCGCCGCGCCCGGATCGGCATCGTCTTTCAATCCTTTCACCTGTTGCCGACGATGACAGCGCTGGAAAACGTCGCGATCCCGCTCGAGCTCGGCGGCCGGGGCGATGCCTTTGCCGCGGCGGCGCAAGCCCTTGCAACGGTCGGCCTCGGTCACCGCCTGACTCATTATCCCGGTCAGCTGTCGGGCGGCGAACAGCAGCGCGTGGCTATCGCCCGAGCCTTCATCGCCGGACCGAAGCTGCTGCTCGCCGACGAGCCTACCGGGAATCTCGATGGCAATACCGGCCAGCTCGTCATCGATTGCCTGTTCGAGCAGCACACAAGGCACGGGACGACCCTGCTGTTGGTCACTCATGATCCTGCGATGGCCGAACGGTGCGAGCGGCAAGTCCGGCTGATGGACGGCAGGATCGTCGAAGATCGTCGCACTGCCCGAGCCCGGGTAGCCGCCGTCGGGCACGCACGTTGAACTCGGCCTCGCCGTTCTACGCGCTCCGGCTCGCCCGGCGCGAGTTGCGCGGCGGCATGAGCGGCCTCGGCGTGTTTCTCGGCTGCCTTGTCCTCGGTGTGACCGCGATTGCCGCAATCGGCTCGATCGCCGCCTCGGTCACCGCTGCAATAAAGGCGGATGCCCGAGACTTGCTCGGCGGCGACGCCGAGGCGCGGCTGGCCTACCGTCCGGCCCACGCCAACGAACGGGAATTTCTGGCAAAGAGCGGCTCGGTGTCCGAAGTCGCAACGATGCGCGCAATGGCGCGGACCGAGGACGGCGCCCGGCGCAGTCTGATTGAGTTGAAGGCTGTCGACGGTGTCTACCCGCTCTACGGTAAGGTCGTCCTCGCACCGGCCCAGAGCCTCGATGTCGCGCTCGGAGCGCGCGACGGCATTTACGGAGCGGCCGTCGACTCCACCATCCTCGGGAGGCTCGGTCTGGCGATCGGCCAGCGGATAAAGGTTGGTGAGTCGGTCTTGCAGATCCGCGCCACGATTGTGCGCGAGCCCGATGCTGCAACAGGGGGCCTCATTTTCGGGCCGCGCGTGCTGATCTCAGCCGAGGCACTCGCCGCAACCGGGCTGATCCAGCCCGGCGCGCTGGTGACATATCGTTATCGGCTGCGGCTCCCTCCCGGGCTCGACGCGGCGGCCTGGGCCAATTCGGCGCGAGCCGCGTTCCCCGAGGCCGGCTGGCAAATTCGCACCTTTGAAGAGGCCTCGCCGTCATTGCAGCGGTTGATCGATCGCGTCGGTCTGTTTCTGAGCTTGGTCGGGTTGACCTCTCTGCTGGTCGGCGGCATCGGGATCGGCAACGCGATCGGCAATTACATCGCCGGAAGGACCGCGACCATTGCGACCTTCAAATGTCTGGGAGCCTCGAACCGGCTGGTCTTCGCCGCCTATCTCTTCGAAGTGTTGGGTCTCGCTGTCCTCGGCATCGCCGTCGCCCTCCTCCTCGGCGCGCCTGGCGCCGATCGCCGCGGCGCCTCTGTTGGCCGGGGTGCTCCCGGTTTTCATTCGTTTTTCGATCCATCCGGCGCCGCTGGCCCTGGCGGCGCTGTTCGGGCTTCTGACGACGCTGGTTTTCTCGCTCTGGCCGCTCGCCGGAATTGGCCGGATTTCCGCCGGAGCGCTGTTCCGCGACACCGTCGATCGAGTGCGGCGCCGTACCCCTCCTGGCATAATCGCGACGACGGCGGTCCTGGCGCTGGGGCTCGCAGCGCTGGCGGTCGTTACCGCGCACGACCGGAGTGTCGCGCTATGGTTCGTGGCCGGGGCGATTGCCGCCTTTGCATTGTTCCGGGCGGCGGGGGCGGCGATCCTTTGGGTGGCGAGGCGGCTCGGCCGGCCCCGCCGGCCGGTGCTGCGCCTAGCGCTCGCCAATTTGCATCGCCCCGGAGCCCCAACTGCGCAAATCGTGCTCTCGCTCGGGATCGGGCTTACCGTGCTGGTCGCCGTCGCGCTCGTCGAGGCCAATCTCTCGCATGAGGTCGAGACGAAAGTGCCGGCCGAGGCCCCGGCCTTTTTCTTCATCGACATCCAGCCCGATCAGCTCGCCGGCTTTGATGCGCTGGTACGTGCCACCCCCGGAGCGCGCTTCGATCAGGTGCCGATGATGCGCGGCCGCATCACCCGGCTGAACGGCGTGCCGGTCGAAGAGGCGGCGGTCGCGCCGGAAGCTCAGTGGGCGCTGCGCAGCGACCGCGGCCTCACTTACGCCGCGAGCTTGCCGCAAGGCTCGCGTCTCGCGGCCGGCAGTTGGTGGTCACCCGATTATCAAGGCCCGCCCCTGGTGTCGTTTGACGAAGCCCTGGCCCGCGGCATGGGGCTGAAAGTCGGCGACACGCTAACGGTAAACCTGCTCGGCCGCGAAATCACCGCCACGATCGCCAATCTGCGCTCGATCGACTGGGAGCGGCTCGGCATAAACTTTGTCATGGTGTTTGCGCCGGGAACGCTCGAGCGCGCGCCGCAGACCCATCTTGCCGCCGTCTATCTGCCGCAGGCCGAGGAGGAAAACCTGGCGCGCGCGGTGACCGAGCGCTTTCCCAACATCTCGGCGATTCATGTCCGCGAGGCGCTCGACGCGCTCAGCCGCATTATCGGGATGATCGGGAGTGCGGTTCGCCTGACCGCACTGGTGACGGTTGGCGCCGGGGCGCTCGTCCTTGGCGGCGCGGTCGCAGCCGGACATCGACGCAGGGTTTACGATGCCGTCGTGCTCAAGGTGTTGGGCGCAACGCGCGGCCTGATCACGCGGGCTTTTCTGATCGAGAACGGCATTACCGGCGTCCTCGCCGCGCTGGTGGCCGGTGCCCTCGGCACCATCGCCGCCTATTTCCTGGTGACCCGGCTGATGAAGCTCGAGTGGACTTTCCTGCCGGCCCCGCTGTTGTGGACGGTGACCCTCGCCGCATTGCTGACCGCGGCCTTGGGTTTTGCCGGAACCTGGCGTGCGCTCGGCGCCCAGCCGGCTTCCTACTTACGGAACGAATAACGTTCCGGTAAAGGATCTTGCTCAGATGCGCCTCTGTGGGTGCGTATTGAAAAGATCTTGTTTTGTGCCAATATCGCAGCCACGAGGAATCTTCCTCGCTCTCGCTTCTCTCCTTGGAGGGGGTTTATGGCTTTAGGTTCGCAGCCCCGCTGGACGGTGCGGTCGGCGGACGCCCAGGTCGGCATCGATGTCGGCCTCCGGGATTACATGCTCCGCGTCTACAACTACATGGCGTCGGGGCTCGCGCTCACCGGAATCGTCGCCTATGTCGCGGCCTTTTCAGGCTTTTACGAATTGATCGCGCGGACACCGCTGATCTGGCTGGTCATCCTGGCGCCGCTTGGCCTTGTGATGCTGATGAGCTTTGGCGTGCAGCGGATGCAGGCGAGCACATTGCAGCTCGTCTTCTGGCTCTATGCGGGGCTGATGGGTTTGTCGCTCGCCATGGTGTTCCTGGTCTTCACCGGGGCGAGCGTCGCGCGCGTGTTCTTCATCACTGCCGGCACCTTTGCCGCGATGAGCCTTTACGGCTACACGACGCGGCGCGACTTGTCGCAGTTCGGCTCATTTTTGTTTATGGGGCTGATCGGCATCGTCATCGCCTCGCTGGTCAACATGTTCCTCGCCTCGACGGCGCTGCAGTTTGCGATCTCGGTTATCGGCGTCCTTGTCTTCACCGGCCTGACCGCGTGGGACACGCAGCAGATCAAGGAGATGTATTACGAGGGCGACGGTTCCGAGATCGCCAGCAAGAAGGCGATCATGGGCGCATTGCGACTCTACCTCGACTTCATCAACTTGTTCATGATGCTGATGCAATTGCTCGGTACCCGGCGCGACTAACCGCAAACCGAACAACGGAATGACCCCTCGACCGGCCGGGCCTCGCGCCCGGCCGATTTTGTTATGCACCCAGGTATTAACACCGTAAAATCGCCACAATGGCATGGTTTTATCTATGCCACGACTCCGGCGAAGCATCTGCAAACGCGGCAATCTGCGGTCCCTCTGTTTTGCTGGCTGTTTCCCGCTGTTATTCCGTGGCGGTTGTTACCAAAAAGCCAGGATTTCCGCGCCCTAAACCCATTTGGCCACTGTTCTTTTCGGCATTACCAGCGATATCAGCCAGCCTGAGAATTGCCCATAAAGGAATTGATGGCGCGCTCGCCCTAATGCGCCTCGTCCCAGCTTTGGGCCCAGCCGGTCTCGACCACGAGCGGCACCGAGAGCTCGCAATGCGGCGCGCAGGCACCTTCCATAACTGCCTTGACGACCTGCGCTGTGTGCTCGACCTCGGCCTCCGGGGCCTCGAACAACAGCTCGTCATGCACCTGCAATAGCATGCGCGCGTGCAGCTTTTCGTCGCCGAGGGCGGCGGGGATGCGGGCCATCGCTCGCTTGATGATGTCGGCGGCTGAGCCCTGCAAAGGCGCGTTGATCGCCTGCCGCTCGGCGCCCCCGCGGCGCGCCGGGTTGGCGTCGCGAATGCCGGGGATGAAGCATTTGCGGCCGAAGATCGTCTCGACAAACCCGGTGCGGCGGCAATCGGTCTTGATCCGCTCCATGTAGGCGCGGATCGCCGGGAACCGGTCGAAATAGGCGCGGATATAGGCCCCCGCCTCGCTTTGCGGCACGCCGATTTGCGCTCCGAGCCCAAAGGCGCTGATGCCGTAGATGATGCCGAAATTGATCGCCTTCGCGCGCCGCCTGGTGTTGGCGTCCATCTCGGCGAGCGGCACGCCGAACACCTGGCTCGCAGTCAGCGCGTGAATATCCACCCCATCGCGGAAGGCCTGCTTCAATTCGGGGACGTCGCAGACATGGGCGGCCAGCCGCAATTCGATCTGGCTGTAATCCGCCGACAGCAAGAGGTGCCCGGGTTCGGCGACAAAGGCACGACGGATGCGGCGGCCTTCCTCGGTGCGGATCGGGATGTTCTGCAGGTTCGGGTTGTTCGACGAGAACCGTCCCGTGGCCGCGACCGCGAGCGCGTAAGAGGTGTGCACCCGTCCGCTGTCGCGGTCGATCTCCTCGGCCAGCGCATCGGCGTAGGTCGATTTGAGCTTGGTCAGCTGGCGCCATTCGAGGACGTGCCCCGGCACCTCGTGCAAGGGCGCCAACTCCTCGAGGATCGAGGCATCGGTGCCGTACGCGCCGGTCTTACCTTTCTTGCCGCCGGGCAGCCCGAGTTTCCCGAACAACACGTCACCGAGCTGCTTGGTCGAGCCGATGTTGAAGTCGTTGCCGACGGCCCGAAAGATCGCCTGCTCGAGATCGGCGATGCGGCGCGCAAAATCGCGCGACAACTCGGCGAGGGCCACGGGCTCGACCTTGATCCCCTCCCGCTCCATCGCCGCGACGACCGGCACGAGCGGCCGCTCGATAGTCTCGTAGAACCCGGTCATCCTGTCGCGCACCAGACGCGCCTTGAGGAGCATGTGCAGGCGCAGCACCGCGTCCGCCCGTTCGGCCGCGAAGTCGCGCGCTCTCTCGCAGGCGACTTCGGCAAAGGCGATCAGGCTCTTGCCGGTGCCGACCAGCTCTTTCAGGGGGGTCAGCTCGTGCTCGAAGCAACGCCGGACCAAATTCTCGATCGTGTGCTCGAACTGGCCGCCGTCGAGCACGTACGACATCAGCATCGTGCAATCATAAGGCGCGAGCGTGACGCCATAGCGCGACAGCAGATGGGCGGTGGTTTTGAGGTCGTGACCGATCTTGAGGACCCCGGGATCCTCGAAGAAGTGGTCGCAGCAGTTCGATCGCGAGTTCCAAGGTCAGCTTACCCTCACTCGCCTCCCCCCGGACTTCGATCCGGGGGTCTGCACCCTCTCCCGCATTGCGGGAGAGAGGCGATGCAGGCGGGATATTCCCGTCCGTCAGCGGCAGGGAGAAAACCTCGGCGTGAGCCTTGCGATGGCCCACCGGAACATAGGCGGCAACGCCGGGGGCCAAGGCCAGCGCGATCCCGCATAACGCAGGGCGAGCGCAGGCGACGCTGCTCCCCTCTGCCCAGATCGCGACTGTACCCGCCTGCTGCGCCGCCTCGATCCAGTGGTCGAGACCCTCGACGGTCTCGACCAGCGCATAGGTGCGCGGCGCGATAAAGGGCGGGATCTCGGGGATGACCGGCTCCGGCCGCTCGACCGGCGCGATTTCCGCCGCCATCGAGAGCCGCTGGGTCATGCGCGTCGCCAGCGCACGGAATTCCATCTCGCGCAGGAACGGCAGCAGCTTCTCCGCGTCGAGCGGCTTTACCGCCAATTCGGACAACGGGCACGGCAACGGGACGTCATCGTCGAGCTTGACCAGCTCCTTCGACAACCGCGCATTCTTCTCGTTCTCGATCAGGGTTTGCCGCCGCTTTGGCTGCTTTATCTCGGATGTTGCGGCCAGCAAAGTCTCGAGATCGCCGTAGGTATTGATCAGCTCGGCCGCGGTCTTGACCCCGATCCCGGGAACGCCGGGAACATTGTCGACGCTGTCGCCGCACAGTGCCTGGACATCGATGACGCGGTCCGGTCCGACGCCGAATTTCTCGCGTACCTCGGCCGCGCCGATCGGCCGGTTCTTGATCGGGTCGAGCATCGTCACCCGGTCGCTGACCAGTTGCATCAGATCCTTGTCGGACGAGACGATTGTAACTTTGGCGCCGGCCACGACCGCATGGCGGGCATAGGTGGCGATCAGATCGTCGGCCTCAAAATCGCTGAGCTCGATCTGGCAGACGCCGAAAGCCTCGGTGGCCCGTCGGACGAGGCCAAACTGTGGAATGAGGTCGGGGGCCGGGTCGGGTCGTTGCGCCTTGTACTGGTCGTAGATGCGGTTGCGAAATGAGCGGCCGGAGGCGTCGAAGACGACTGCTATGTGGTCGGCATCGGTCTCGCTGAGGAGCTTTGCCAGCATGTTGCTGAAGCCGAGCACGGCGCTGGTCGGGGTCCCGTCCGCACGCGACAGCGGCGGCAGAGCATGATAGGCACGAAAGATGAAGCCCGAACCGTCGACCAGAAACACATGATGCGGCGCCGCCGAGCGCGCACGCGCGGCGGCCGACGGATGCGGCTCCGAAGCGAGGGGTTCGAGAAGATCGTCCACCGGTTTCCTTTACTCAGGCATTGCGCTCTTCCGACACCCTGGGCGGCGTGGTCGCGTCCTCGGGAGCGGGTCCTTGCATCGCGCGGTTGACAAACAAGCGGGAGCAATAGGGGCACTCGATCTTCCCGTCGCGCCCGAGATTGAGAAAGACTCTGGGATGGCCGAGCGACCCGCCGCCACCATTGCAGGCAGCAACCGTCTCGTTAATGTAGATGGTTTCGAAAGGGCCCATATGCGACTGGGAAATGGTGTGAGTGCTGGCCCGCACGGCTGACCATTGACGAGCATGATGATACGCTTTGGCGCTCGACAATCAATGACCGCCTCCACGTCGCAGTTCCGCGCTCGCGGCATCGGCGAGAACGCGTGAGCGGCTGGCGACAGATAATTTCCGGCCTGCGTTGGGCTTGGTTGCTCGCCGTGTTGCTGCCGGCGGCCGGCTGCGCGCCGACGATCGACGAAGACGCCCGGCTCGCCGGCATCGGTACCGCGCGTGCGGCGCCCGAGCCCAGCCCGATACCGCGCTTTACTGCAACCAGCTTTGTCGCCGCCGACGGTCAGGTGCTGCCGCTCCGCGAATGGTTGCCAGGCGGCGCGGTCAAGGCGGTGATCCTCGCGCTGCACGGGTTCAACGATTACAGCAATGCCTTCGACGGCCCGGGCGAAGCCTGGGCCAAGCGCGGGATCGCCACCTACGCCTATGACCAGCGCGGCTTTGGCGCCGCCCCCGTGCGCGGGTTTTGGCCGGGTCGGGCGGCGCTCGCCGCCGATGCCAAGACGGCCTCGCACATCCTGCGCCGCCTCTACCCGGGTGTACCGCTCTACCTTCTCGGGGACAGCATGGGCGGTGCGGTGGCGGTCGTGGCAATGACGGGGGAGAGCGGTACGCCGGTTCCCGACGTCGACGGCGTCATCCTGACCGCGCCGGCGGTGTGGGGCCGCGCGACGATGGACCTCCTGCCCCGACTGGCCCTATGGGGCGGGGTGCGACTGATGCCGGGGCTCACCTTGACCGGGCGCGGCCTCGAAAAGAAGCCATCCGACAATATCGCGATGCTGCGCGCCTTGTCGCGCGACCCGCTAGTCATCAAAGAAACCCGGGTCGATACGATCTACGGCTTGGTCGATCTGATGGATGCCGCGCTCGATTCGGCATCGGCGCTGGACGTGCCGCTGTTGGTGATGTATGGCGCAAAGGACGAAATCGTGCCGAAAACACCGATCCGGCGTTTTGTCGGCAGCTTGCCGCCGGAGTGCCGCAACCACGCGAAGCTCGCCTGGTACAAAGACGGTTACCACATGCTGTTGCGCGATCTCGAAGGGCCGATCGTGACCGCCGATGTCGCAAGCTGGGTGCTCACACCCGCCGCACCGCTGCCCTCGGGCGCCGATCGCGTGGCGGCGGATGCCTTCTCGCCCGGCGCGAGCCAAGTCTCGCTGGACGTACGCTGATCGATGCACCCGGTGGTCGTCCTCCAATTATTGATATTGCTGATGCTGGCCAACGGTACGCCGGTGATCGCCAAGAAGATGTTCGGCGGCCATTATTCCTATCCCCTCGACGGCAATCTCACATTTGCCGACGGGCGGCCGGTATTCGGGCGCTCGAAGACGATACGCGGCGTTGCGCTGGCCCTGTTGGTCACGACGGCGGGTGCGCCGCTCGTCGGCCTTGGTTGGAGGATCGGTCTCCTGGTCGGCAGCTTCGCCATGGCCGGCGACCTCTTTTCGAGCTTCTGCAAACGCCGCCTCGGTCTGCCGTCGAGCAGCCGGGCGAGCGGTCTCGACCAGATTCCGGAATCGCTTCTTCCGTTGCTCGCGTGCCGTGATTTACTGGGATTGACGACCGCCGACATTGTTGTGTGCGTCGCGATGTTCGTTGTCGGGGAGGTGGTGCTCTCCCGCCTGCTATATGCTTTCCGCCTGCGTGATCGCCCTTATTGAGGCGAGCGCAACAGACGGTGCAAGGTGATTTCCGGAGGGCAGTTGAGCCGCACGGGGAGGATGCAGGAGCCGACCCCAACCGAGGTGTACCCGGTCATGCCGCGGTAGGTCCAGGCACCGGCCCCCATACGTCTCGGCAGCACCGAATTGAGGATGATCGGAATGGCGCCGGGCAGACAGATCTGGCCGCCGTGGGTGTGCCCGCTCAGCAGCACCTGGAACCCCGCATGCGCGGCCTGCCGATAGATTTCCGGGGTGTGAGACAGCAGGATCGAAAACTCCGCGGCGGGCACGCTCGATGCCGCCTTTTCGACATTGTCCACCCGGTAATAGTGAGCGTCGTCGATGCCAACTAGGTGGATGTGCTCTCCACCCCGCTCGATTGCCTCCGACTTGTTGAGCAGCATCCGGATCCCGATCTCCTCCAAGGCCGGGACCATATGAATCGAAGTCATGATTGCCCAAGACGCCGTAGACCGGACCCTGAAGGTTCGCGCGCATCCGCGCCAAGCCGTCTAAAGCTCCTTGATACGGACCGTAGGTCTTCCCGCGATAATCGCCGGTCAGGACGCACAAATCGTAAGAAACGGTCGGAAGCAGTTCGATCAGGCGGCGCATCGCCCCGCCGTTCATGTCGGCGTGCAAATCGCTAAGATGGAGGATCGTAAATCCGTCAAACGAGCCTGGCACTTGGGGTGAGCGGATGTCGTGGCGCCGAATTTTCACGTCTTCGGCGTTTTTGCGAGCGCGCCAATAGAGCCCGGTCGCCATCAACGCCGTCCTAATGAATGAAGCGCTCAGATACCATTTCTCGGGATGAAAAAAATTGATGCCTCGGCCGAATACCCGGTCTTCGCGCTCGCCCTCGATGCCGAGCCGCTGGCGCGCGTGCACCCGCCCGAGGCGCTCTTCCAATTTCTCTAAAACGCCGCGGTCAATCGAAACGTCGCGGCGATGCCGCGGCTTTTCGGCTAGCTGAAGATCCATTTATCCCCCCAGGCGCGTCTGGCGCGCGCCCCTCGGGCTCGGTCGCGCACCGACTCGCGTCGAAGATTGCGGCGAATGCATGGCGAGGCCTGTGATCTGCCAACCACAATAATAACTTGCACCCCCATCGCTCGTTGCTGCTTCTAAAGCAAAGTTTTTTCTAAAGTATGAAACCCCGCTTAACGTGGTTGGACAGGCTGGCCGCGAGCCGCAAGGATCTTGCACTCGCCGCCTGGCGGCTGTATCTCCCATGCCGCGTGCTCAGGTCATACGAAACCATAAACGGCACCCGTAGCTCAGCTGGATAGAGCGCTGCCCTCCGAAGGCAGAGGTCGTGAGTTCGAATCTCGCCGGGTGCGCCACATTTATCAAAAACTTAGACGCCGACCAGCGAAGCGGCTGCGGCGCCTAGCGAAGATATAGCAAGCAAAATCGGCGCATACTTGCTCCGCACGCAGTGCCCACGGGGCATGCGGCCGAATTGACGCGACAGGTCGGGCAGTCGACCGAACGGTTCACGGACATTGAGGCGAAGCAGGCTGAAATTGCCCGAGCTTTGGCCGATGCCTTGCAGGCGACCCAGAGGCGGGATGCAGCCGCCGACGAGTTAATCCGAATATATTGTTTCGGAGGAATAGCGAGACCGGAGTAGTGGAGGCATTGCCAACCCTCGGCTCGGTTACGCGAGAGAGATTAATGCCGAACTCCGCGAGAAATCGCACCCCATCTGGCGTGATCTCGGCGGCTTCATCACCGAAGACGATGTATCCGTGCTCGGTGAAGAAATCGGCCAGATCGAAGCTGATCCGGCCCGCCAGACGGTCGTAGCACACCCGCGCGTAACAGAGTTCTTGGGCTTGCCGGGACAGAGGTCGGTAGCGAGGCCAGTTTTCGAGCGCGACGGCCATGATGCCGTCGATCATCTGCGCGGCTTTCGGAGACGCGAGGCCGTCCGCAATCGGACACGGAAAATTCGGCTGCTCGAAGCCATCCGGACCAACCGGTGGCGGGGCCGAGTTGACCCCGCTCCGGTGCCGCGTTGTCGAGCATTACCGGTAATAGCGGCAGCGTGAAGCCCCTCCAGTCTTGCTTTACGCAGAGCCATCGGTATAGCAGACCCACAACACCTTTGATGTGTGCCCGACAACGGTCCTGCGATCGCAGTTACTACCGGGACAAGCCTGGCCTGAAGAGCCGCTCCGGATCGGAAACCGAGCCGGTACCGTCCGGGGTGGGCAAGGTGTCCGTTATGTACCGACGCCGAGCGACGACCCGGTCTATCTTTATCAGGATGCGCTGGTCGGCATCATTCCGACGCGTAACCATGTGCGCCAGGATCGCCGTGTAGTAGCCGACCCCGGCGCCGATGTGGACGACATGCTCGCCCGGCCGCGGCGGCGCGGCCGCGATCAGCAGCGCGTGCAGCCACGGCTGGCCGTTGTTCAGGCATCTGGCAATGGCCAGGCGATACAGATGTAAGCCTCCATGCTCGGAAAACCGAACAGAGCTACAGCGATGCTTGATGCCCCTCGGTGCCTAGGTCGGGAAAGCTGAAGTCCGCGCTCGGCAATCTGTCATGCGCGGTGCCTGGGATGAAATAGCCGTGCTGTGTCCCGTCGTATTTTTCGGCGAGCGCGATCCATGAGCGCGCATACTCCTTAAGCTGTTCACCGAACATGTCGCGCCACGCGCTGGCGTTGTCGACATGTTTGTAAAGATCAACGATGAGCAGCGCCGTGGCCGGTTCCTGAGCTATTCCGTCAGATTGTGGCGCGGCCGAAATCGGTACGGTCGCTCTACCACTTGTAGACTTTCTGCAACGTTCCTCCCATCAGCGCTGCCTTGTCGGTCTCGGAGAGGCGTTTGGTGTCGCGGAACGGCGCGACACCCTCTTCATAGGTCAGCATGCCGATCGTCCGCGTCCAGTCGGTGCCCCACATGCAACGATCCAGCCCGAACGCATCGATGACCCGCAGCACCGGGTCCCAGATATCGTCGTATGGAAAGGGTTGGTGCGACATCGTGCAGGCACCGCTGATCTTTACCCTTACGTTCTCGTATCGAGCCAAGGCGAGGAGCTTCGGAAGATCGGCCCAAACGTCGGCGGGGACCGGCGGGCGAGCAGGCTGCAGCAGGCCGAGATGGTCGATAACGATGACCGTATCGCGGTGTCGCTGGATGTGCGGCAGCCCTTTGTCCAGGATGCCCCAGCAAAGCAAATTGACCGGCAAACCATGTTTGGCGGCGGCTGCGAAAGCGCGGTTCAAGCCGGGATGGTCCGCGTCCATCGGCAGGCCGTCGCGCATTCGTATGCGAATGCCGCGCGCGCCAGGTGTGGCCGCCCATTTCGCCACGACATCGTCAATCGCCGGATTGGTCGCGTCGACCGGCGTCACAACCCGAAACTTATCCGGATAGGTGTTGTAGACTTCGAGCGCGTAGCTCGGATCGTATTCATAGGCGCTGAACGACGAGACCATGATTGCACCGTCGACGCCGACACTGTTCATCGCAGCGACCATCTCTTCGCCTGTGGCAGAGTCGAGCCCGTGCGAGGGACTGGCCCACGGCCGGCCGGGATGATTTCGATCGAAGGGATGAACCTGAACGTCGATGACTGGCATGGCCGCCCTCCTGGTTGTTCGACCAATTGTCCGCCATCGTGACCGGTTTGCACAGAGTGAATGCCAGAGGTTTCGTCGTCGGCGATGACGGAGTAGCCTTTGCGTGCACGATGATCTCTCTGTGGGAAGGAGCACGCGCATGATCGTACGGATCTATACGGGCCACGACGGCCAGACCCATTTTGAAGATCTCCC
Source organism: uncultured Alphaproteobacteria bacterium (assembly GCA_963730745.1). GTDB lineage: Bacteria > Pseudomonadota > Alphaproteobacteria > ATCC43930 > CGMCC-115725 > AP-15. The sequence goes on along the minus strand of CAVSTA010000027.1, from coordinate 40,497 downwards.
GCTGCCGGCCGAGGGGAGCCACAACGTTGCGCTTCAGGCGGGTGCCAACCTCGTGTTCCGCTGTTTCCCTGCGGATTATTGGAGCGATTGGCACACCGCGCCCCGGCGACAATACATTTTTATTCTCGTGGGGCAGATGGAAATCGGGATCGGCGATGGCACCACGCGGCGTTTTGGACCGGGTGATGTGGTCCTCGCTGACGACCTCACAGGCCAGGGCCACACGACGCGCTCGGTGGGAGTTCCGCGGATCAGTGCCACTGTGCCGGTGGGCGCCTGGCAACGCGTGCGCTGCCTGGCTGACGGTCGGCCTCGGTCACACACGAGGAGACTGCGCATGCCAGAGCGTCAACCTATGACGACCCGCCTCAAGACCCTGTTTCAACGGCCCGAATTATTTGTTTTGGCGGGCGGGATCAATCCCATTGGCGCGAAGATGGCGGAAGCGCTGGGCTATGACGCCTTCTACATGTCCGGGGGCAATACCTCGGCGCACCAACTGGGCTGGCCCAACTCCGGGACCAGTATGCGCGACATGGTGGACAACGCCCGGAAAATTGTCCTGACCGTAGAGATCCCGGTCTTCGCCGATGCCGACACCGGCTACGGTGATGCCATCAGTACGCATTACACCGTGCGGGAATACATTCAGGCGGGCATCGCTGGCGCCCACATCGAAGACCAGACGTTTCCGCCGAAATCCGGCCCCCGCCGCCGCTGTATCTCGATTCCGGAGATGGTCGGAAAGCTCCGGGCGGCGATGGATGCCAAACAGGCTCTCGACCCGGACTTCGTGATCATGGCCCGGTGCGATCTCGGCGGTGTGCCGGGCGCCGGCTTTGCGGAGATTATTGAACGCTGCCAGGCTTACAAAGCCGAAGCGCAGGTCGATGTCCTCTGCCCCAATGGCTTGCGCACCTGGGAAGAAATTCGAGAGGCGATCCGCCTCATTCCCGGGCCCGTCGTCCCCCTCATCCCCGCCCACCTGTCGCCCTATCCCTCCTTACAGGCGCAGCAGGATGCCGGGGCCGCCGCGGCCTGGTTTCCCGCGCTGACCACGATGGCAGGCTTGCAGGCCAACTGGGATTTCTTGAGCGATTTTCGGCAGCGCGGCACATTGGCCCTGGATGCGCTTCGCGCCCAGGCGGCTCAGAGTCCCTGGGGCGTCGCCAGCAATGGCCGCATTCTGGACGAGCCGCGTCTGCGCGCCATGGAGGAGATGTATCTTCCAGACTAAGCTCGGGTCTGGCATATACGGCACGCAAAGGCGGCGTTGGATTTATTCGCGGTCGGTTGGTCCGAGGTCCTGTCCGGCGGCGAGTTCGTCATAGAGCGCGGCGACCTGGTTCAACCGATCGATGATTTTTTTGTCGGTCATCGCGGCGGCGTAGCGACGAGCCCGTTCCGCCTCCTCGCGGAAAAGCGTGGCATCGGTGGTGATAGTGGTGTTCGGCAGCGTTTCAGCCATGTCGATCTAACACTTGGTCTGCACGGCGCGATCCAGCCATTCGCAAGCGCCTGCAGATATGAGGCTCGCTCATCCTTTCTTTCCGGTCGCCGGGCGCTGGCGCCGCCAGTGCTCGGCGATCTCGTTGCGTCGACAGATCCAGACCCGGTCGTGGCGTAGGATGTGATCGACGAAACGGGCAAACGCGGCGGCGCGCGCCGGCTTGCCGGCGAGACGGCAATGCAGAGCGACGGTCATCATCTTCGGCGTCTGCTCACCCTCGCGGTAGAGCGCGTTGAAATTGTCACGCAGTGAGACGAAGAAATCCCCGGCCTGACCCCAGCCCAGGCCACGCGCGAGGCGCGTGTCGTTGTCGTCGAGCGTGTGCGGGATGATGAGATGTGGCCGGCCGTAATCGTAGGTCCAATAGGGCAGCTCGTCGTTGTAGGCGTCGCTGTCATAAAGGAACCCGCCTTCCTCAACGACAAGGCGCCGTGTATTGGCGCTCGGCGTGCCGATGTACCAGCCGATCGGCCGCGTTCCGGTCAGTCGCCGAATGGTCTCGACCGAGAGGCGGATATGCTCTCGCTCGGTTGCTTCGTCGATGTCGTGATAGTCGAGCCAGCGCCACCCATGATCGACGATGTCGCAGCCCTGACGCACCATCGTCTCGGCAGCTTGCGGGTTGCGCTCGAGCGCCATGCCGACGGCATAGATCGTCGGGATCACCTGCCGCTCGGCGAAGACGCGCATGAGACGCCAGAAGCCGACACGACTGCCGTATTCGTAGGCCGACTCCATATTAAGATCGCGCGCGCCCTGGAGTGGCGCCGGCATCAGAAGATCGGTCAGGCGCGTCTCGGCGACCTCGTCGCCGTGCAGCACGCTGCGCTCGCCACCCTCCTCATAATTGACGACGAAATTGACAGCCAAGCGCGCCCCACCGGGCCAACGCGGGTGCGGTGGATGGTCGGCATAGCCGACGAGATCGCGCGGATAGCCCGTCATCGACGCCGAGCGGTCGTCATGCCAATGAGCTTATCGCGCGGCGCGATCGTCACACTACCGTCAATCGCATGTCTCGTAATCTTCTCGGCGCAGGCCAATGCCTGTCACCCACACGTCGAGCAGCATTGCATACTGCTCACAGCGCCGTCATACCGCCGTCCACGAACAGCAGGGCGCCGGTGACGTAGGAGGCATCGTCGGAGGCCAAAAACAGGATCGCGGCGGCGACCTCCTCGGCCCTGCCCGGGCGCTTCAGCATGGTGCCTTGTGCGGCCTTGGCGTTATACTGCTCGACGGTCTCGCCGGCCGCGGCGATGCGGCGCTGATGGAACGGCGTGAAGATCGGGCCAGGGCCGACGGCGTTCACACGAATGCCATCCGGCGAGTGATCGGCGGCGAGCGCCCGCGTCAAGCCCGCGACCGCGGCCTTGGTGGTGTCGTACTGCAGGTTGCCGCCGCCCGCGACGACGGAACGCACGGAGGCGACGTTAACGATGGCGCCGCCCTTGTTGCGGCGCATCAGCGGAACCGCCGCCTTGGCACAGAAGACGTAGCCCATCAGGTTGACGTCGAGGATCTCTTTCCAGCTCGCCGCGCTCGCCTCGTCGACCTTCTCGTATTTGCGGATGCCGGCATTGTTGATGAGGATGTCGAGCCGCCCGAACTTTTGCGCGGCACCGTTGACGAAGTCGAGGCATGCGGCCTCGGTACCAACGTCAGCCTGCGTGAAGGCGACCTTAGCGTCGGCAGTTTCGAGCTCGGCCGCCACGCGCTGGCCGCGCTCGCCGTCCCGATCGCAGAATGCCACGCTCGCGCCCTCGGCAACGAAACGCCTGACCGTCGCCTCGCCGATCCCCGATGCCCCGCCCGTCACCGCTGCAACCTTGCCGTCGAGCCTTCCCATGTTCGCCACCTTTCATTGCATTGTGAAACGGGCATCCACGATACGTCGTATCCATCCGGCGGGCACCGCCTTGTTGGCCCGGCCGGGTGTCCGACCTTAACACGCTGCGGAAGCTGCGGGCGTCCGCTTTCGGGACCTTTCGATGGGCTGACTCGGTCCGACTTGGGTCCACAGCGGAAGTTCGGCCATAACGCTGACGGCGACACTCCGATTACAGAAGGGATCGTTACCCGCTTCAGACTGCGACCGGCCGGTCAATGCATCGGCCGCGTATCTCTTCACGACTGCCGAGCGCGCCCGCGACATGCGGCAGCCGCCGGTCTATGTGCTCAATCACTCGCAGCACAACTTCAGAAAGCGCAGCACACAGGAAGATTTGGACGAGATCGAGGACTGGACCGACCGCGCCGCCAGGAGAATGTACGAGGGCGCCGGGCTTGGGCCCAATGACGTCGATATATTCAATCCTTACGACGGCTATGCACCCATGGCGCAGTTCTTCCTGGAGGGCTTCCAGTGGCACGGCGTCAAACGCGGCGATGCCTTTGCGTTCTACGCCGGCGATATCAGGGTCGAGGGACCGCACCCGTTCTGCTCGAGCGGCGGCAATCTGGGGAACGGGCGCACCCGTACGGCCCACTAGAAACCGAGCACCCCGATCCTCGACCGGGCAGCGACATGCGCCGATCGTCGAGGCATATCTCGCGCTTCTTCTGTCCGATCCGTCGGCCCGGGGGTCCGGGCGTCGCAGCAAATCAAACCAACGCGATGTATTTTTCTCAACACAAGGAGGCGCCAACATGACCACGTTCGAGGTTCCCACGATCACGACGGCGCGGTTGCGGCTACGCGCTTTCCGCGCGAGCGACCTCGATGCCTACTCGGCGATGCAAGCGAACCCGGAAGTCATGCGGTACATGGTCACGGGTCGCACGGCCATGCCGGCCGAGGTGTGGCGGACTATGCTGATGTCGTTAGGCTCATGGGCACTGCACGGCTACGGCATGTGGGCCTGCGAGAAAATCGAGGGTGATGTTTTCATCGGCAGCGTCGGCATCTTTGAGCCGCTCGATCGGCCCAGCCGGAGATCGCCATGCTTGACCGACCCTTTTAAGGCCAGGGCTACGCGACGGAAGCAGCGGGTGCCGCTCGCGACTGGTTCTTTGAGCATCATCGACCCGATAAGTATGTCCTGGACCACTTCCAACTTCGCATCGCCGACCGACAAAGCGGATGTCGGGAGCTGTACGCGGCCAATGGCCGAAGAGGGGCATCGAGAGCGGGTTCCAGCCGCCAACCGGCTGAGGCCGGTGTGGCGTTAGAGCCCCGCTGCAGCGACAATTTGCGCCGTGAAACTTTTGGGTCAGGCTCCTCAGACCCAACGAGCTTGAGCTATTCAATCTGGATTTAACGGAGTTGATGCCCGTCCTTTTCTTCGTCATGCGCCCGGGGATAAGCGCGCGTAACCGGCCACCCAGGCTCCGAGCGGCGATGCTGGTTGCCAATGGACCGCTTTGCCGCATTCGCGGGGCGACAAGCTTTTGGGCACTCTCATCCATTTTCAGTGCTATGTGCCGCGAAACACGACGAGGGCGTCTACCGCCTTCACTCCCTGACCTGACGGCAGCACCATCAGCGGATTGATGTCCAACTCCGCCAAGTGTCCTTCAATGTGCATGGCGAGGTACGACACGCGCACCAGGGTATCCTCGAGCGCCTCGAGGTCCGCCGCCGGCCGTCCGCGAAAGCCCTGGAGCAACCGGGCTCCTTTGACCTCGGCGATCATCGCCTGTGCTTCCGCGCGCGTGATCGGGCAGCCACGCCAGAGGCGTCTCGCTCTACCATGAACCGGTATTGGCCATGCTGGTCCAGGGTTCGGCAGGCGGCAGCGCTTCGCCGGCCTGCAGTAGCTCGATGGAGATGCCGTCCGGCGTGCGGATAAAGGCCATGCGGCCGTCACGCGGCGGGCGGTTGATCGTCACGCCGTGGGCGATAAAGGCGTTGCAGGTGTCGTAGATGTTGTCCACGGCGTAGGCGAGATGGCCGAAATTGCGGCCGCCGGTGTAGGGCTCGGGATCCCAATTGTAGGTGAGTTCCACGGCAGCAGCCTCGTCGCCGGGGGCGGCGAGGAACACGTTGGTGTAGCGGCCTTTCTCGTCCGGACGGCGGCGGATCTCGCGCAGGCCGAGCACCTCGAAGAAGGCGATCGTGTCCTCCAGCGAACTTACGCGGATCATCGTGTGCAAATATTTAGTCATTGAGTGTCCTCCGGTCAGCGTGTTCGAGATTTCCTTCGGGGCCATCCTCCTCATGGAGTCGGCACCCCAATCGACTTCAACCGCGCATGGGCACGGGCCGCGCGCGCTTTCATCCCGTCGAGATACGTGCTCACATCGTTCCCCGGCAGGTTCAGCACCTTGCACCCGAGCTGCCAATATTCCTCGATCTGCGCCTCGGTCTCCGCCGATCCCCGAGCGAGCTTGCCGTGGGCATTGCATGCCGCCGCGATCCGCCGCACCGCCGCTTTGAAAGTCGGGTGCTCGAGGTCGAGGTGAACCCCAAGCTGCGCGCTCAGGTCGGAATGCCCATAGGCGATCATGTCGATCCCTTCGACCGCCGCGATCTCCTCGACATTCTCCAGGCCCTCGAGCGACTCGATCGACGGGCATATGATGATGTTCTCGTTGGCCCACGGCGCGTATTCGGTGGCGTGGCGGGCGCCGTAGCTCTTGTATCCCGTGTGCGGCCCCTGGCCGGAGATGCCCCGGTTTCCGATCGGCGGATACTTCGCCAGGCGGACGATCGCGCGCGCCTCTTCGGCGGTTTCCACCTCGGACACCTGGATGCCCATGATGCCCTGATCCAGAATGCCGGGAATTAGATGCGCGAATGACTTGTGGATGCGAACGATGGCGGAGACGTTCGTGGCCTGGAACCAGCTCGCCAGATTGGCGATCGTTTCCATGTCGAACGCCCCGTGTTCGTGGTCGATCGCGCAGTAATCGAAGCCGGCCGCCTCGATGATCCAGGGAACGCCGCGTGAGGCGAACTCCTTGAGCCCGGTGCCTAGCGCCGCTCGTCCTTCGCGCACCGCCCGCCGTATGCTGTTTTCTTTCATGGCTCGCTCCAGGCTTCCTTCATATTGTCGATCTTCTCCGCTTGCCGGAGCTTGGACCAACTCCCAATCCGCGTCGGTCGTTTCGGTGAACGGCTTGTGCGGCCGGATCGCGACGTTGTTGATCAGGATGTCGACCCGGCCGAATTCGGACAGCGCCTTCGCGGCCAGCGCCTCGACCTTGGTCTTTTTGCCGACATCGGCGAGAACGGGGACGGCCTTGACCCCGAGATCCCGGGCCTCGCGCGCGACGACCTCAGCCTCCTGCTGATTGGAGCGCGCGTTGACCACGACATGCGCGCCTTCGCTGGCGAGCTTCAGCACCGTGGCACGGCGATATTGCGCCCCGATCCGGTCACCAGCGCGACCTTCCCTTCGAGTTGCCCACGCCCCATCTCCCGTATCCCGATTGGAACCCCGCATCTCGGGTCGCCCGTGCCGCACAGCGTTACAGATCCGTGCGCCCGCCGCTACCCTTTAGGCCCGCCGCTACCGATCTGGGGATATCCTTTATCCTCAATACAGACCCCCTATGCGAGCGGGCGCTCGCGACGGGGAGGCATGTTGAAAAAATGGAAACCGAGATTGTCACCGCAGAGTTGCCCGCCGGCTTTGACGACCTGCGAGCGGAAGCGCTCGCCGAAGGATTTCGCCAAATCGAACGGCTCGCGACCGATTGGGAGGCGCACAGGATGCGGTTTGACTGTGCCGGCGAAGCCTTGTTCGCTGTGCGCGTCGACGGAACGTTGGCGGGCATTGGTGGTCTCACGGTTGAACCAGTTGTTCCGAACGCTTTGCGCATGCGGCGGTTCTACGTCCGGCCAGCCTTTCGCCGAGGCGGCGTCGGCCGACAGCTCGTGATGGCGTTGCTGGCGCATGCACGGCCAAGCCAGCTAATCACCGTGAACGCGGCGCCTACAAGTGTTCCCTTTTGGGGGTCGATCGGCTTTGAGCCTGATCAGCGGGACGGGCATACTCACATTCTTGACCGAGGGAGGGGTTGATGCGCGGTCACTCGTCCCGATCAGCTCGCTTGCGCTGCCGGCCGTCGCCGCCCCGCCCAGTTACATGATGATCGCCGCGCTGAGAGTGCGCCCGCGCGCTAGGACTTCGGACACGCGCCCCGATCCCGGCTTCCGCCAGTTCGATCCAAACGGGCGCATGATCGCTCGACTTTTCGCGGGACCGCACCTCGCGGTCAACCCCAGCAGCGACAAGCCGGCCGGCCACGGCCGGGCTCAACAACATGTGATCGATGCGCAATCCGGCATCGCGGGCGAAGGCATTTCGGAAATATTTCCAGAAGGTGTAGATCCGCTCCCCCGGATGAACCGCCCGCAGCGCGTCGGTCCACCCCTGCTCGACCAAGCGGCGATAAGCCTCGCGCACCTCCGGCCGAAACAGGGCATCGTCAACCCACCGCTCCGGCGCATACACATCGAGTGCGGTCGGCATCACGTTGAAGTCGCCGGCGAGGACCACCGGCGCACCGCTCTCCAACAGGGTTTCGGCATAGCTCGTCAGCCGTTCGAACCAGCGCAGCTTGTAGTCGAATTTTGGTCCCGGCGCCGGATTGCCGTTCGGCAGGTAAAGGCATCCGACAACCAGGCCGCCGATCGCCGCCTCGATATAGCGGCTGTGCGTGTCGTCGGGATCCCCGGGCAAACCGCGGCGGGTCTCCACCGGCTCGGCGCCCCGCGCGAGGATGGCCACACCGTTCCAGCTCTTTTGCCCGTGCCAGACTGCGCCGTACCCTGCAGCATACAGCGCCGGAATGGGAAATTTCTCATCAGGCGCCTTCAGCTCCTGCAGGCAAACGATGTCCGGCGCGGCTTCTTCGAGCCAGCCAAGCAGGTTGCCGAGCCGCCCGTTGATGCCGTTCACGTTGTAGGTCGCGATCCGCATCGAAATTGTCCGACTGTCCATCGCTCGCTGCTGCTGTCTTCCTTACCCGATCCCTGGAACGGGGAACGCGGTCAGGTTGAATCCCGTTACACCGACCATCGGTAAGTTTGATGCGGAGGACAATTATGGCGCAGGAATACAGGCCGGGCGAAATCGTGCCGCAATCCGGCATCTAGACCATTACGCACGATCCGGCGCACGCCGATATGCCCCATGAGGTCACCGTAATCAAGGGCCGGCGCTTTCCGACCTGTCGGCACTGCAAGGGCATCCGTTTCGAGCTCAGTCACGCCGCCAAGCATGTTGGCGAGATCGATCACCTCGAAGAGGCACATGCCTCGTCGCGACTGATTTCGCGTCAGTTCGGCCAAGGATTGGGGGTCGGTCATAAAAAGCAGGGACCAACGAGCCCGCCGCCCCGCTGGCAGTGTGGGAAGCGGCGGTTAGTAAAATTATCATTCGCCCTGCCGTCAGCAGAAAAGCTCACGAGGGCGGCTCCAGCCAAGCACCAATGCAGGCGGGATCACGGCGTTCCCCAAGCAACGACCCGCCAGCGTTCCGGTTCCACCGAAGAAACCCGCCCGCAAAAGACGCTCGGCTGACGCTAGCCGAGGCACTATGCCGACGGCATTTAATGCAAATCCACTGGAGCTAGATTTCTTGGCAATCACGGTGTCCGCGCGAGGCCGCCCTACCTCGGTTTTGTCACCAAGCCGAACTACCAGAGGGCTGTGCCTTCCGAGGACCCGAAAGCCAGGGAGGGTCGAATGAGTTTCGAAACGATTAGCCTGTTGCTGAACTGGATGGAGATGGGGGTGCTGCTGGCAATCCTGTTCCGCCTTAGTTACACTTTTGAGCTGATCGCCAATACACAGCGCGAGCTGAGGCGAGCAATCCATCATCTGGGCGAGCGTCGTGCTGCTCAACTAGGCATAAACTGCGATTTCGACGGGCCGGGGGTCGCTCGGTGGCCACGTCCCGATAGCCAGAGCACGATGGATGCCGACGATCTGGCCCGCCAACCGCCCTGAAATAGGGGACCTGAGGGCTATGTATTCGCCCGCACTTGCTGGCGGGTGCTTCGCCTTCAGTTTGGCCTTCCGTTCGCCGGTCCGGATTGTCCTGCTAGTGGTCAGAGTCATTCACACAATTCAATGGGGCACCTCGTTCAATCCCGCTTCACCGGCGAAAGCCGGTGCCCACGGTAGAATTGGATCCCGGCCTTCGCCGGGAAAGCAAAGAGGGGGCGTCAGCTGAATCATTTGAATGGATCTGAACACCAGCTTTGGCGGTCTTGTTCATTGGGGCCCATCTGGACGGGACGCTTACGAGCTGGGAAGGGCAGCGAACGCCGTGGCTCTCGGCTCGACAGGGAAGTCAGGCCGCGGGTGGCGTGAGCCCTTCGCGTGATTGACCTGCGCGAACGGCAAACCTTGACTTAATGTAAGCGCATATACACTTCCTCGACATCGAGGATCAATGCCCACCGACACGAGACTGAAGCCCGAACTCTGCAATTGTTTGGCGGTGCGCAAGGCTGCCCGGCACGTGACGCAATTCTATGACCGGTTCCTGGCCCCGGCCGGTTTGCGCACGACGCAGTTCTCGATCCTGGCGAGGCTGCAACGCCTCGGGCCGATGACAATCAGCGCGCTCGCCGCCGAGCTCGTCATGGACCGCACGACGCTCGGCCGCAACCTCCAGCCGCTCGAGCGTGAGGGGCTCGTGGCCATCTTAAAGGGACGCGCCGATCGCCGGAGCCGCGAGATTCGGTTGACCGACACCGGGGCCGAGCGGCTCCGAAACGCCATCGAATGCTGGGTGAAAGCCCAGGCCGGGTTCGAGGCGGTATTCGGAGAACAGCGCAGCTCAGAGTTACGCACGCTGCTGCACGCGGTCTCGGCCAGCGAGCTGGAGGGCGGGAGACCCCGCGGGGAGCCGCGAGAACCGCCGGGTTAGGCTCGCGCGTGCGCCTGCAGTCCCGCGCCAGATTCTGCTGCAGACGTATATTCTGGTGTGCATTGACAGAGGAAGCTTCCAGAGGCTACCTATTTACGGGTGAAATCTGTTGGCCTTAAGGTTCTGAAGAACAAGCTCAGCGAATACGTCCGTTTAGCGGCGGCCGGTGAGACGGTCGTCATCACCGACCGCAACCGCATTGTCGCCGAGATTGTCCCGCCGCGGCGAGAACCGGAGTCGATCATCGAGCGCGGCGAGCGCGAGGGCTGGCTCAGACCCGCCAAGAGGCCGTTTAAACCGCTACCGCCGCGCCGGCCGATCCCCGGGTACACGTTAGAACAGTTGATGGCCGATCTCGACCGCGATCGGGCAGATCGCTGGTGATCTACGTCGACAGTTCGGTTGTGCTCGCCGATTTGTTCGCTGAGCTGCAGTCTCCACCCGAGGCGCTGTGGGACGAAGATCTGGCCTCGAGCCAATTGCTGGCGTATGAGGTCTGGAACCGGATCAATGCCCATAGCCTCATGATCTCGCACCGCGACCGAGCACGGGGCCTGTTGGCTCGCGTGAACCTTACCGAGATGCGCGAAATGTCATTGGCGAGGGCGCTGGAGCCGTTTCCTGTTACTGTTCGCACGTTGGATGCACTGCATCTCGCGACGATGGAATTTCTGCGCGGGAACGGCGCATCCGTCGAGTTGGCCAGCTACGATAGCCGGCTGCTCGCCGCGGCGCATGCGCTCGGGATTGCTGCGGTCAAGCTATGAGATCAGAGGATAGAGTGGAGCCTTTCGTTGATGCCGCGGTGGCGCGACCCCATCTTCCGCGCCAGCCATGACCCCCCTCAGCCAAATCCGCAATTTCGCGATCATCGCGCATATCGACCACGGCAAGTCGACCCTTGCGGATCGGCTCATCCAGGCCTGCGGCGGGCTCGAGGCGCGCGAGATGCGCGAGCAGGTGCTCGACAACATGGAATTGGAGCGCGAGCGCGGCATCACGATCAAGGCGCAGACTGTGCGCCTCGAATACGTCGCCCGGGACGGCGAGACCTATATCCTCGATCTGATGGACACCCCGGGCCACGTCGATTTCTCGTATGAGGTCAGTCGCTCTCTGGCCGCCTGCGAGGGCTCGCTGCTGGTCGTCGATGCGAGTCAGGGCGTCGAGGCGCAGACCCTCGCCAACGTCTACCAGGCGGTCGGAGCGGGGCACGAGATCGTGCCGGTGCTGAATAAGATCGACCTGCCGGCGGCCGAGCCCGACCGGGTCAAGGAGCAGATCGAGGATGTGATCGGGCTCGACGCCTCGGAGGCGCTCCTCATCTCGGCCAAGACCGGGCTCAATATCGACCAGGTGCTCGAAGCGCTGGTGACCCGATTGCCGCCGCCCTCCGGCGATGCCGCGGCGCCGCTCAAGGCATTGCTCGTCGACAGCTGGTACGACCCCTATCTCGGCGTCGTGATCCTGGTGCGGGTCAAGGACGGGGTGCTCGTTGCAGGGCAGAAGATCCGGCTGATGGCGACCGGCGCGGTGCACTCGATCGAGCGCGTCGGCGTCTTCACCCCGAAGGGCGTGGCGGTCGAGGCGTTGGGGCCCGGGGAGATCGGGTTTATCACCGCCGGCATCAAGACGGTCGCCGATTGCCGGGTCGGCGATACGATCACCGAGGACCGCCGGCCGGCGGCGGCGCCATTGCCCGGCTTCAAGCCGGTGCAGCCGGTGGTCTTCTGCGGGCTCTTCCCGACCGATGCCGCCGATTACGAGCGATTGCGTGACAGTCTTGCGAAGCTGCGGCTCAATGATGCGAGCTTCGAATACGAGCCCGAGACTTCGGTCGCGCTCGGCTTCGGCTTCCGCTGCGGCTTTCTCGGCCTCTTACATCTCGAGATCATCCAGGAGCGCCTCGCGCGCGAGTTCGATCTCGACCTGCTGGCGACGGCGCCGTCAGTGGTCTACCGGGTTCATCTGACCAATAGCGGGGTGCGCACCTTGCACAACCCCGCCGACATGCCCGATCCGGTACGGATCGACCATATCGAGGAGCCGTGGATCAAGGCGACGATCCTCGTCCCCGACGCCTATCTGGGGCCGATCCTCGCCTTGTGCGAAGAGCGCCGCGGCGTGCAGGCCGACCTGACCTACGCCGGCAACCGGGCGATGCTGGTCTATCGCCTGCCGTTGAACGAGGTCGTCTTTGATTTTTACGACCGGCTGAAGTCGGTCAGCCGCGGCTATGCCAGCTTCGACTACCAGCTCGACGGCTACAGCGAGGGCGACCTCGTCTTGATGAACATCCTCGTCAATGGCGAGCCGGTCGATGCGCTGTCGATCATCGTGCATCGCAGCCAAGCCGAGCGGCGCGGCCGAGCGCTGTGCGAAAGATTGAAGGATTTGATCCCGCGCCAGCTCTTCGCCGTCGCGATCCAGGCGGCGATCGGCGGCCGGATCATCGCGCGCGAGACCGTCAAGGCGTTGCGCAAGGACGTGCTCGCCAAATGCTACGGCGGCGACGTGACCCGCAAACGCAAGCTCCTCGAAAAGCAGAAGGAGGGCAAAAAGCGGATGCGCCAGTTCGGCAAGGTCGAAATCCCGCAATCCGCCTTCATCGCCGCCCTCAAAATGGGCGACGGCTGAGCGGGCCTCATTCGATGACCTCGTCGGCGCGGCGCGAGAAAAGCGACCCGGCGCTGTTTTTGCTTACCGCCGCTCCCGCGACGGGCCGCCGACGGCCTCTGCACTCAATGTCCGACCAGCTTCGCCGCCGCGAAGACGGTGCCGACGATCGCGCCGCGGATCAGACCGAAGACTCGGTTCAGAATGTCGGCTTTCATGGATTCGAGCTTCGCCTCCAGGCTCACCCCGACTTCTCGCAGATCGCAGCGGAGACCGGCCATTTCCGCCTTGAGATCCGCCTTTGTCGCGAACTCGCCGCCCTCTGCCGCTTCCTGCACCGTCGCAATGATGGCTTCGGCTTGCGGGTCGCTGAAGCCGGCCTCTCGCAGTCGCTTCGCGATTTTTCAACGTGTCGATGGCCATCCTGCGCCGCCCGTGCCCGGACCCGTCACCGTAACGCTGGCCGTGGCCGTGAGAGAGACCATGGCATGGACCAGCGCCGCCCGGCAAGTGACGGAACCGCACTGTCTCACTCGATGACCTCGTCGGCTCGGGCGAGGATCGATTGCGGCACGGTGAGGCCGAGCGCCTTGGCGGTCTTGAGATTGACCACCAGCTCGAATGTCGTTGGTTGCTCGACCGGCAGATCGGCTGGCTTAGCACCTTTGAGGATCTTTCCGGCGTAGATGCCGACCTGGCGATATATGCCGATGAGGCTCGTCCCATAGCTGATCAGCCCGCCGGCCGCAGTGAACTCGCGCCATTCATAGATCGCCGGAACCGCAGAGCGTGCCGCCAGCGCCACGAGCTGCTCGCGTCGGCTAATGAAGAACGAGTCGGGGCTGACTAGGAGCGCGTCGGCTTGCAGTTGGGCGAGGGACGCGAAGGCGGTCTGGAATTCGCCCTCGCCGCCGCCGGCCTTCAGGATATGGAGCTGCAGCCGCTTAGTCCGCGCCGTTTCCTGCACGTCTCGAATGACGCGCTCGGCATATGCATTGTTGGGGTTGACGAGCAGGGCGATCGACTTGGCCTGGGGAACCAGCTCGGAAAGCAGTTCGAGCCGCTTGGGAATCAGCTCGATCGTAAGGATGCTGACGCCCGTGAGGTTGGCGCCCGGGCGGGCGAGGCTGGCGACGAGGCCGACCGCGACCGGATCGCCGGCGACGAAGACGATCGGGATCGTCGAAGTTGCACTTTTTGCCGCGAGCGCCGAAACATCGGCTTGCGCCACAATCACGTCGACCTTGCGGCCGACGAGCTCGGCGGCCAACACGGGCAGTCGATCGTAGCGGCCTTCCGCGCCGCGGTATTCGACCGCCACATTTTGTCCCTCGACATAGCCGGTTTCGCTCAATCCCTGCCGGAACGCGGCGAGAAACGGCGCTGCCGGGACCGGCGACGCGATGCCGAGGTAACCGATGACCGGCAGCGCCTTCTGTTGCGCGCGGAGGGCGCGCGACGCCGTCATCGCGCCGCCCAGTAATAGCACCAACTCGCGACGTCTCATTCGATCACCGCCCTGGTGCCGGCACTGGACCACGCAGAGGCCGTAATGACGGCTGCTTTTGAACATAGCATCGAACGGGCGGCAGGCAGGCGTTAATACTTGGGGGCCGCGTCTTCGCCGTCGCAATCCAGGCGGCGATCGGCGGCCGGATCATCGCCCGCGAGACCGTCAAGGCGTTGCGCAAGGACGTGCTCGCCAAATGCTATGGCGGCGACGTGACCCGCAAGCGCAAGCTCCTCGAAAAGCAGAAAGAGGGCAAGAAGCGGATGCGCCAGTTCGGCAAGGTCGAGATCCCGCAATCCGCGTTTATCGCCGCCCTGAAGATGGGCGACGGCTGAGCGGCGCCCTTGTTTGCGCCCGCCTGCCAGAGAGAGCGAGGGTCAGCAGACCCAGCACCATCAGCACCGCAAACGCCCACCACAGGAGGACCGTGACGATGATCGGGTCCCATAGAAACGGGTGGATGTAGCGCTGCACCACAGCCTGGACGAGGTTGAGGCTCGAAGGGTTGAGGTCGTACCACAGCTGGCCGAGAGCGATCGGCGCCCACTGCTTGGTCTCGATCCAAACGAACGCGTCGCGAGCGAGCACCGCCAAACCGGCGAGAAAAAAAATCCAGCCGATCAAGCGCCCGATCATCGGTATGACCCGCGGGATGTCACGCTTTCACTGCTTGAGGCTGCTTCTGCGTCTCCCCTCAGACCGGTTCGGGGCGCGCGTTCACCGCGGGAAGGACAGGAAGCATTTGTCCGACGCCAGGATGTAGGTTTCCATGTAATCCTGGATTACCGGACGGCGGTCGAGGGCCTCCATTGCGCCGATCAGGGCCATCCAGTTCAGCATCTCGTGTTGGCCGGCATATTCCATCTCGGCCAGCGAGCGCTTTCGCCAAGTGCCGTAATCGGCCCGGCACACCGCGTCGAACAGCAGGCGGTCGCCTTCGTGGTCCGGCCACAGATAACCGTTTTTCGGTGACAAGAAGGCATGCGACCAGCTCGACGACGCGATCAGCGCGGCCCGGTACGGCGAGGCGGCGAGCACCTGCGCGACGGCGGCGCCGACCTGCATGCAGCGCCAGGGCGCCGGCGACGGCGGATCTTCGGCCTCGTCAGCCGGCCGCGGCGGCTGAAAGAGATGAGCCAGACCACCCTTGGCGTGCAGCAGGTTCCGCCCATAGCAATTGACCGCGAACGGGATGACCGGGTACGGGAACCCCTTGCGGTCCCAGTCGAGGTAGAGAAAGGTATTGGTGAAGGCGTGCGCCATCGGATCGTGCAGCGGCTTGTAGGCATAGGCCATGTCGATGCCGCGCTCGATCAGGCCGGTGGCCAGATACTTCGCCGCCTCGCGGTGCCCGTGCAGCGGCAAGGGCCAATCCCCCGGCTCGCTCCAGCGGTTGGGCTTGCCGCCATTGCCGTTCGCCCAGGGCTTCAGCTCGAAATTTGCGTCGTAGCCGAGCAGGCAAAAGGCCGGGACGATGTCCTCGCGAAAATTCTCGTACTGGTCGTCGCCCCAAACCACCACCAGGTCCGGGTTGAAGTCGTCCAGTATCTTTCGGATCGCGCGGAAGTCGTTGCCAAAACGCTCGCCGCAACGATTTGCCGCCGACAACCCGTCATCGTTGCCGAGCTCGGCGATCAGCTCGTCCGGCCAGTTGGCGGGATCCTTGTATCGGGCCTCGACATTGGGAGCGGTCAGGGTCCGCCTGAACACGCTGGTCAGCCCTTCGTTGGGCAGGCACAATGTCGGCCAATGGGTTACGCCCAGACCCAGTATTTCCGCCATTTCGGTGCTCCTTCCCGTTCCCGGAATCGAGGATGCACCCGGACCGGAAGCGATACAAAGAAAAAAGAGATTTCAGCCGCGCGCGGCGCTGTTGGCGGGCGGACGCGGATAGACTTCGTCGATCACGTCGTCGATCCAATAAGGCGCGAGCCCGGGGACATCGACGATACTGGGCTCCAGCGCGGTGCCGTCGATCTCGTAGAGAACGGCCCCAAGCCGCTTTTCGCCTGGCATCGGCGGTTGGATCTCGGAGCCCACCAGAAAGCTCGAAGCCGGCCCCCATACGTAACGGGTACCGTCGCGCACGGTTTGATATGCCTTGTGCAGATGGCCGCTGGCGACCAGGGTGACCGGATGGCGCCGCACCAGCTCGATCAGTCGAGCGCGCGGCTGCGGCTTGACCGACCAGTATCCGGTGTCCGCCTCGTCGGGGCTGTCGAGAAACAAAGGCCGATGGAGAAACCAGGCGATTTGCCGATCCCCGGCGCCTTCCATTACCGCGTCGAGCCAGGCTGCTTGGGCCGCCTCTTCGCGGTTCCCGCTGCCGAGCAGCATGGCGTCGAGGCCAACCAGCCGAACACCCTCGACATCCTCGAACCACCGGTCCAGGCCGAAATAGGCCCGCCAGCGCGCCAGACGCTCGTCGGTGACCGGCTGACGGGGGTGTCCGGCATCGCCGACATCGTGATTGCCGGGAACCGCGCGAAAGCGCACGCCGAGGGCGTGCATCAGCTCGGCTGCGTATCGCAGATCGTCTTCGACATCGGCGCCGTCGACCGTGACGTCCCCGGTATGGATGACGAGATCGGGGTTCTGCGCGGCGATCCACGCCGCGAGCGGCGGCCAATTGTCGGCGAAATGCGGCTTGCCGCGGCTGAGATGGGTGTCGGAGATCTGAATTATCCGCATTCCGCCCCGCATAGAAAGGCCGCGAGATCGGGCATTCCCGCGAAGACGCGCGAACAGCCGGCAGCGATCAGACGATCGGCATGGTCGGCGGGGCAATGAGCGCCGCCGCAAAACCCGACGACCGGCATGCCGGCAGCGACGGCAGCCTCCACGCCAATCGTGCTGTCTTCGACCACGATGCAGTGCTCGCGCGGCGCATCGAATTGCCGGGCCGCGAACAGGAAGAGGTCGGGAGCGGGCTTTCCCCGCTCGACTTGCGAGGCACTGAAGATGTGCGGGTCAAAAAGCGGCAGCAGCCGGGTTACCGAGAGTGCGTGACGCACCCGATCGAGATGGCTGTTCGAAGCGACGCAGCGCGGCCCCGGCAATGCCGCGAGGAGCTCTTCGATCCCCGGGATCGCCGTCAGCTCACCGGCGAACGCGACATCGACATGGGCACGGAACGTCTCGAAGAACCTGTCCGGCAGGGTACGCCCGAACCGGGCCTCGATCTCGGCGGTCAAGGTGATGCGGTTCTTGCCAAAACCGAGCACCATCGCCTCGTCCATCGTGACCGGAAAGTCGGCGGCGATCAGACACTGCCCGAGTATCCGGCCAAATATGATCTCGCTGTCGATCAGCACCCCATCGCAATCGAAGATGACGAGAGCAGGCAAAGATGGTCTCTTTGGCGGGCCGGCGGTTGCGGCGTATATGGCCCCGGATCGTGATCTGTCACCCTTGCACGGCACTCTTGAGAATGACGGCTCGGTCTTTTCGGCGGGCGGGTCGGGGCTCATAGTGGTGGTCGACATCCCGATATTGACGGAGGAGACCATGGCCATCACCCTTTACGACTTGGCGGGGACCGAGGCCGACCGGCGCTTCAGCCCGTTCTGCTGGCGCACTCGCATGGCGCTCGCGCACAAAGGGCTCGAGGTCGAGACCGTGCCGTGGCGCTTTACCGAAAAGGACAAGTTGCCGCAGCCGAATGGCGGCCGGGTGCCGGTCATCGTCGATGGCGGCCAGGTGGTGCACGATTCTTCGACAATCGCGGACTATCTGGAAAATCGCTACCCGGATCGTCCCTCGCTGTTCTCCAATGAGGCCGGACATGCATTGACCCGGTTCATACAAAACTGGACCGAGACCGTGCTCCAACCCGGCCTCATCGGCTTTGTCGTCCTCGACATTCACCGCCATATCGGGCCCGAGGACCAAGCCTATTTCCGGCAATCGCGAGAGGAGCGGTTTGGCAGAACTCTCGAGGAGGTAGTCAAGGATCGCGATGCCCGATTGCCGGCTTTCCGCGAAAGCCTGATGCCGTTGCGCCGCACTGTCGAGCGCCAGGGTTTTCTGGGCGGCACAGCTCCGGCCTATGCCGATTACATCGTCTTCGGCGCCTTCCAGTGGGCCCGCGCCATCAGCGATTATGAGCTGCTCGCCGCCAATGACCCGGTCGCCGCATGGCGCGGTCGCATGCTCGACCTGTTCGGCGGCCTCGCTCGCAAGAGTCCCGCCTACGGCAGTTGAGGATGACGGCGACGAACGCGCTCGCCACGGCGGCGCTGATCCTGCACGCGCTTTCGGCTGTCGTTTGGGTCGGCGGCATGTTCTTCGCCCATCAGGTATTGCGGCCGGCCGCCGCGGCGCTCGATCCGAGACCGCGTCTCGTTCTGTGGTCGCGCGTCCTCGGCCGGTTCTTCGCCTGGGTGATTGCCGCGATCGTCCTTCTGTTGGCGAGCGGTTATGTGCTGGTGTTCGCGGTCTTCGGCGGCTTTGGCAAGGTCGGCCTGCATGTGAATCTGATGCAGGGGATCGGCATCCTGATGATGCTGTTGTTCTTCCACCTCTATTTCGCGCCGTGGCGCCGTTTTCGTCTGGCGGTCGGCCGGGAAGACTGGGCCGAGGGCGGCCGCCAACTCGGCCAGATCCGCACGATCGTTACGATCAACCTCGTGCTCGGCCTGATCGTCGTCGCAATCGGCAGCAGCGGCCGCTATTGGGGCTGAGGGCTACCGCGCGTCAGCGTGGCGGGTGAAATGCTGCAGGTCGAGCCGGCGCAGACCAGCTTCCATCGAGGTCTTGCCGTCGGGTGAGGTCCAGGTTGCGCTCAAACCGCCATCGCCGCGCGGCCGAAAGTGCAGCGTGCTCTTGCCCTTTTCCTCGAAGATGAACTCGTCCTCGACGAGGCGGCCCTTGCGGCGGCTCCATTCCGCCGGCTCGTTTTCGTCGATCCCGGGCCCGATGGCGTAGACGGCCGACAGTTCGCTGCCGTGCGTCTCCTCGATGGCGAGAAGCACCTCGCGCCCGTTCGGGTAGAAACCGTACCATGACTGCCGCCCGTTGGTCCCGCCGCCGGGGACGGGACTGGCGGGCGCCGAGCCGCCGGCCACCGCAGCGGGAATGTGCGAAGCAGCCCGGGGATGGACGAGCTCATCCGGCAGGCGCATCTCGGCGCTCGGTGATTCTCCCCAGGCGGGCTCGCAAACCCGCTCGCCTTCGACCTTCTCGGCGTCGAGGAAATCGCGGATGCAACTGCCGAACCGGCGCAGGAACAAGCCGGTCGACGACGCCCAATGCCCGGCCAGGAACGCGGGCTGGTCCACGACGCTGTACCCGATTTGCCGGCCGGCGAGGATCGCGCGCGAATGCTCGCCACGTCCGCCAGGGTCGAAATCGTCACCGTGGAAATAGAACAGCATCACGCGCGCCCGTTTGATCCGCTCGAGCAATGGATAGAGCCGGGTCGCATTGAGACGCCACGAATCGTAAAACTCGTCGAAATTGCCGAAGGCGGCGGGTGCTGTTGCCACGATCGCGTCCACATCCTCGGAGGAATCGGCCGCCATCAAGGCGAGGAACGCACCAAAGGATTGGCCGGCGAGCACAATGCGGCGGTAGCCTTTACGCTTCAGCTGACCCACCAGCTCGACCAGCCGGCGTGTGCTGGCTGTCAGAGTGTCGCCATCGCGCGGCCGATTGAAGCGCAAAACATCCCACCCGGCGTCGCGCAGCACCCTCAAATAAGGCGGTGTCGGCGAATCAAAATCTTCGGTGTTGATCGAGCGGCCGTGATTCCAAACTACCGCGCCGATCGCTCGATCCGGGCCGACCGGGTCTTGGCTAAAGGCCGGATCGAACCCGGCCGCTCCTGCCGGAGCGCCAGCATATGTCATACTACAGAGGACGAGCCCCCACACCGCCGCGATCGACCACTGCCGCATTCCTGATGCCCCCGCCCCTTGCCTTGGCCCAGGTCTCAAAGCGGAAGCTTAACAGATTGTAATCCTTTGTGTCCACTTGGTAACGGACAAGTGACCAACGTTCGGAAGAGCAAATACCTTAGCTCAGCGGAGGTATTCCACGAGCTGCGACGAACTGGCGCATTCTAACCGCCAGTTTTCCCGGGGGGATTATTCCTGCCGCAGGGTCATCAAAACGACTGCGGCGAGGAGTACGCCGAATGCTTCGAAACCCGTGCTGATCTGGCCCAAGGCCATGCTCAGCAACGTGGTCGCGGCAGTTGCGGCTCCAATCAATAGCGGCATCGGCACATTCCGGGTTTTGATTTCGGGGGCGAAGACGCCGATGTAACGGTTCACCGTTTGCCGCTATTCCCTTAACGATGTCACTCGGAGGGGAGAGAATGCCGAATCTCTACGTTGCCCGCAGCCCCAAGCTCGGCCGCTGGGCCTCCGATGTCGGGCTCGGCAAGAACATCTACAAGGTCGGAGTGGCCGAGGTCGATCCAAAGGCGCTTGCTGCCGCAGGTTGGGCCGGCGAGACCGATTGGACGATCGTCCGCAAGACGGCGGTCGAGGACCTAAGCGAGGCGGAAGCGCTCGACCGGCTCGGCCGTAAGGAAAAGATGATCGATCCAAACCTCTACCCAAAGCTGAAGGGAGCCGCCGGCGTCTTTCGGCTCACTCCGTCCCGGGTGGAGAACCACATCATCGTGACGCGGGCACTGGCAGGTCAGAGCGACCGCATCGAGGTCAAGCTTAAACCGACGGACTACGCCGATTACCTGATTCACAACACCTTGCGTTAATGCGGGCTAAACTTCGCCGATCGCCTGGACAACAGCCTCCGGGGCCTCGCGCGGTAAAAAGTGGCCGGCGCGGGGTATCGTGCGGCTCTGATAAGGGCCGGTAAATTGGCGGGCAGCGCCATCCGTCCTGTCCGGCGGGGAAACGCCGTCGGCTTCGCCCTGCAAAGCAATTGTCGGGACCGTGATCGACGGTTGGCGTGCGAGCTGCCCCTCGATTGGGTCGAGGGCCGGGTCGCCCGGCGCGACGCCGTAGCGGTGACGATACGAGTGGATCACCACCTCGACAAAGTCCGGATTGTCGAACGAAGCTGCGGTCTGTTCGTAAGTCGCATCGTCAAAGCGGTAATTGGGCGACCACAGTTCCCAAAGCAGCCGGCACAGCGGGCCCCGGTTCGCCGCCAAACCCGCCCGTCCGCGCTCGGTGTGGAAGTACCATTGGTACCAGCGGCGATATTCGGTCGCGGGAGAAGCCGGTTTTGCCGCCTCGGCGATGTTTTGGATGTTGTATCCCCCGACCGTGACCAGCCCGGTGGCGCGCTGCGGCCACAATGCCGCGACGACACAGGCGGCGCGCCCGCCCCAATCATAGCCGGCGAGAACCGCCCGCACCAACCCGAGCGCATCCATGAAATCGGCGAGATCGCGGCCGAGCGCCGCCTGTTGCCCCGATCGCGGCGTTGCGGGATCGAGAAACCGGGTCGGCCCGTACCCGCGAAGGTAGGGCACGAGCACGCGCCAGCCGCGCGCCGCGAGAGGCGGCGCAACCCCACCATAAGCGTGCACGTCGTCGGGAAAACCGTGCAGCAGAATGACCGGCCGCCCTGCTGCCGGGCCGCTCTCCTCGTAGGCAATCTCGAGCGCCGCGGTGCGGACCGTCTTCATGATGCGGCGAGCCGGAACCCGGACAGGCCGTAGCCGCTGTCCGCCAGCCGTCCCACGACGGTCTTGACATCAACCAATTCGGTCACACCGTCCTCTTGCCCGCACAAAATCTGCGGCAGAATCGCAATCTGCCGCCGGGATGGCAAGGGACCCGATTCGTCCGTCGGGCCGTTTCGCAGTTGCGGCGCGTCATGCACTCGACCGGGCGCTTCTGCTCAACCCGAACCTGGCGACAGCGTGGATCGTCAGCGGCTGAGTCAGGGTCTGGCTCGGCGAGCCGGAGGTGGCGATCGAGCACCTCGTAAGAGCAATGCGGCTGAGCCCTCTCGATCCGCTGATCAACCGGACGCGAACGACAACGGCACATGCCCACCCGTTGCAGGCCGGTATGATGAAGCTTTGTCCTGGGCGGCGACGGCACTGCGCGAGTGGCCCGATTACCAAACCGCGCTGCGCATCTCGGCGGCGAGCAATGCGCTATCACCAAGCGCAAGATGTCGTCAGGTATGTCGAGGGCTTGCGAGCGGCTGGATTGCCACACTGACCAACAACAGTTAATTCGGGTAGGAGGCGTGAGCAGCCGGCCCTGGACTGGCCGTTCTCGTTTGTGAGATGGTCAGGATCATGATCTTGTCCCGTCTCGCTTCCCTGGCGGCGATTGCGGTTGCACTTCTTTTTACGCCGGGCGCATCGAGAGCGCCGGCGGCGGAGACCGATCGGGTCTACGCTCGCTTCGAGATCTTCGGGTTTGCCGGCTTCCATGTGCTGACCAACCGCACCACGATCCAGCAAATCGGGGATCGGTACTCAATCGCCATGGACCTCGACAGTCGGGGCCTCGCGAGCATTTTCGTCGACCTCACGAGCCATTCGGAGGTCCATGGAGAGCTGGCCCGAGGCGCCGCTCGGCCCGAGGCGTATCGGGCCGATGTGCGCCGAAACGGTGCGGAGCGGCATTATGCGGTGGATTTCCGCCGCGACGGGAGCGTCGCGAACGCCACGACCCCGGGCTCGTCCGGCGAACCTTTTGTCGTCGCGGCCGAGCAGACCCGCGGCGCCGTCGACCAGCTGACGGCATATTTTTTGATCGAGACGCAGCTTGCCCACGGGGGCTCGTGCTCGCTGGTCATCGCGGTTTTCGACGGCACCGGCCTCTATAATCTTCGCTTCTCCGATCTGAAGCGGGAAAATTTGTCGGCCGACGGGTATCAGAAGTTCGACGGTCCGGCGCAGGTTTGCCAGGTTGTGCGCGAGGATATCGCCATAAACCCTGACAAAAACGAGGATACCTATAAGCGGGGCCGGATCTGGTATGCCCAGGTGGCGGGAGATCGACTGATGCCGGTGCGGATGGAGTACGACACCGCATTCGGCGTCGTTAAGGGCTATCTCGCAGAGGTGCGCGAGCGCGGCGCCAGCATCCAATTGGCCGGCGAATAGCGACCCGCCTCAGGGCGCGGCTCCCATCCGGGTCTCCTCGACAAAGCGCTCGGTGGCGGCGTCGGTCGCCCGTCCCTTGCGTCCGCGGGGGGCGTGAACATAGAGGAACGCGCCGCGTTGGGGTTGATCATCGGGCTTCGGCGGCAGCGGGATCTGGTAGACCACAGGGGCGGCATGGTCGGCGAGCAGCAGCTCCGGCCGATAGACGCTGTTGAGACTGAACAGGCTCTTGACGAAGTTGGTTTGCCCCCGGAGCAGCAGCCGGGCGGCGATCCCTGAGGCGTCCCACAGCTGGCGCCAGTCGAGATGCCTGCGATAGATCGCCAGCTGCGTCGTCACCAGCTCGCGGTAGAACTCGGCGAGCGGCAGGCGAGTCGGCAATACCGCGTGCTGGATGTCGAAGAGGCGATAGTCGCGGGTCTCCAGCCGGCGGCCGTCGGTGATCCAGCTCTCGGTCCCCGGGTAGGGGGTGTTGACGCTGATGTTGATGACGTCGGGCATCTCCAGGCACCACTCGCGCACGATCCTGAAGCGTTCGTGGTCCCAATCGGGATCGGCGATCAGGTTGATCGCGACATTGACGCCGAGCGAGCGGGCGAATTCGACCGCCTCGAAATTGCGGCCGAGCGAGACGCGTTTGCGGTATTTCCGCAGCCCCTCCTCGTCGATCGCCTCGAGGCCGAGAAACATGGTCTTGAGCCCGAGCCGTTGCCAAAGCCGGAACACTTCCTTGTTGCGCAGCAGGACGTCGCCCCGGGTCTCGAGGTAATAGCGCTTGTGGATGCCGGCGCGGGCGATCGCCTCGCCGATCTCCATCCCGTGCCGCTCGTGGACAAAAGCGACGTCGTCGACGATGAAGACACCCGGTTCGCGGATCGACCCAAGATCCTCGACGACCCGCTGCGGGCTCACCAGCCGGTAGCTGCGGCCATAAAAAGTCCAGGCGCTGCAGAACGAGCAATCCCAGGGACAGCCGCGCGAAAATTCGATCGAGGCGCAGGGATCGAGCGTGCCGATGAAATA
Organism: uncultured Alphaproteobacteria bacterium; assembly: GCA_963730745.1. Taxonomy (GTDB): domain Bacteria; phylum Pseudomonadota; class Alphaproteobacteria; order ATCC43930; family CGMCC-115725; genus AP-15. Next base: position 15,964 of record CAVSTA010000027.1, on the reverse strand, counting down.
TTTCCGGCGGTGGCGCAACAGGTCGCGCGCCGGCATCAGCTCGTCGAGCGAATGCACAAAGCCGGGCGGCGGCCCCTCTCCGGCCGCGGTGACTGCACCGGGAACGGAGGGGGTGCACGTTTCCGGCCTCGATTGCGGCGATCAGAAGCGGCATGGCGGCCTCGCCCTCGCCCTTGAGCACACAGTCGATGGCGCCTGCCCCGTGCTCGATGATCGCGCTCGCCGTAAAGGAGGCGCTGTGTCCGCCGACGCACACGAAGATTTCCGGGAACCGCGCCCTGGTTGCCTTGGCGAGATCGACGATCTCGGGCACATTCGCCAGGTAATTGCACGAAAACGCGACGATTTCGGGCCGCCAGCGCTGCAGCAGGCGAAAATACGCGCGATGGTCCTCGACCTGCAGATCAATGAGTTGCACCTGGTGCCCGGCCCGGCGCAGCGACTGCGCGACGAGCTCGAGCCCGAGCGGCTCGAGCCGCAAAAAGACCTTTGTGTACATCAAAGGTCCCGGATGGACGCCGAGGACCCGCACGACAACCCCCTGCAGTTGATCCGTCTGTGCCCGAACCCGCCGAACTCAGAAGGGTTCCGCGGCCGATCAAAAATAGAGTATCGCTGGACTGGAGGTGCTCAACGACGAAGGGATGCCGCATGACGCTGGATTGGATAAAGCTCGCCGCCGACCTGGAGCGCTTGTTGAAGCTGCGGGCGATCCCGTTCGGCATGAAGCTCTTCGAGAACCGCGCCGACATGGAGGCGATCCCGAGGATTCGCCGGCCGAAATCGGTGCATACGCTCGATCAGGTCGTCGCGCAGGCCGCCCGCCTCGGCTGGACGGTCGGCATCACCAGCGAGGATCTTGTCGGGGCACAATGCCGAGCAGTGGTCGGGCTCGGCCTCGCAAAAGACGAGAAATGGCATTCCGGCCAGCACATGGTCGGGATCTGGTACAACGCGCCCGAGGACGCGCGGGCACATCAGCGCGCAATGGAATGCGTGCCCGACGGCCGTTACGAGGCGCTCGCGGTGGCGCCGCTGGCGAGCGGACGGCTCGACCCGCCGGACATTGCGCTGTTCTATGCGACGCCAGGCGCGATGATCTACTTTATCAACGGCCTGCAATGGTCGGGCTATAAGCGCTTCGACTGGAGCGTCGTCGGCGAGTTCGGCCTGCGCAGATTCTTGGGGACGAGCGCTCAAGACAGCTCAGCCGAGCCTGTCGATACCGTGCTTTGCCGAGCGCCGATACGGCGGCGTGCTCGATGACGAGATGCTGATGGCATTGCCGCCCGACGATATCCCTAAGGCAATCGCCGGGATGGAGGCGCTCGCCAAGAACGGCTTGCGCTACCCCTTCCCGCAATACGGCATTCAGCAGGACGTCCGCGCCGGCATGGCGGTCAGCTACCCCGGCCGAGGGGGCTGACGCTCATCCCACCGCCGCGGCGCTCAGGCTGCCGCCGCCGTTCGGCGAGTGACTCGGCCCTTCGCGGTGGATCGGCCTGGCGCTCTTCGCGACCTCGGTCTCGTCCTGGGTTGACCTTTCAGGGCCGTGAGATCGCCAAGCGACACGATTCCAATCAGGCGTTTATCGCGGTTCACCACGGGCAGGCGGCGGACCCACCAACTCCGCATCTTTTCCGATACTTCCTCGACGCTCTCGCTCTCGAAACAATACAGCACATCGGAGGACATCGCCTGGCTTACGGTGGTCTGGCTCGGGTCCAAGCCCTCTGCCGCGACTTGCATCGCAATATCATGGCCGGTGATCGTCCCGATCAACCGATTGTCTTCGCCGACCGGGAGCGCTCCGGAATTGAGGTCGGCCATCAAACGCGCCGCCGTCTTCAGAGTGTCGCTAGGGCCTACTGTGTCGAGGTCGGGCGTCATCACGTCGGCTATTTTCATACCACCCTCCCGTTGCCCCGTAGCAGGCTAGCCACAACCGACAAACGGTCTGTTGAAATCGCAGTTCCCCCTCGCGTCGAGGGAGTAGTGGTCCGGCGCGACCCTCCCCGTCGCCACGCCCGAAGGGCTTGGTGGGTGAGGGTAGCGCCGCCTTCCAGCGAGTTGCGATCATGGGCTCCGCACCATTTTGCCTCACGCGGCCTGTTCGATCGTCCCCGTGTCGCCGGCCAACGTGGTACGACGCACGTCGCGCACTTCGTTGCGGTCGAAGCGGCGGGCGCGGTGCATCGTCGCGCGGTTGTCCCACATGACGAGGTCGTGGGGCCGCCATGCGTGCGAATAGACGAACGCTGGCGCTGTCGCATGCTCGGTCAGGTCGCGCAGGAACATCCGCCCCTCAGGGATCGTCCAGCCGACGATCGCACCGGCGTGCGAGGAGAGGAACAATGATTTGCGGCCGGTCGTCGGATGCGTCCGCACTAGCCGCTGCCGTACTGGCCGGAACGCCGCGATTTCCTCCGCCGTCAGATCGGTGAACCCGATCGCTTGGCGCGAATAGATCAGCGAGTGCTCGCAGATCAAATCCTCGATCTCGGCCTTGGTGCGATGACCCAGCGCGTCATAGGCGGCGCGCATATCGGCAAATTCGGTGTTGGCGCCCCATGACGGGAGAACCCGCCCGGAGAGCAGCGAATATTTCGCCGGAACCGGGCGGAACGAGCTGTCGGAGTGCCACAGCCGGTCGCCCAATTTGAAGAACCACACCCGATCCTCGTCGGACATGATGTTGCCGTGCTTGTCGAGGTTGGAAAAATCCGCGATGCCGGGGCCGAGCCGCTGGTCGTCGCGTCTTCTGACATGCCCCGGCGTGTTGTAACTTTCGAGCTCCCCGAAATGGCGGGTGAACGCGATCTGCTCATCGTCGGTGAGGTTCTGGTCGCGAAAGATCAGCACGGCATATTCGTTCATGCCCGCCTCGACCGCATCGATCTCCCCTGGGGCGAGCGGTTTCCGGCAATCGATACCCGAAACCTCTCCGGCAAAGACCGGGTGGAGTGGACGGATCGATATCGGCATCCGGTTTGACTCCCGATTTGAGGGTCTTAATGGTTTACGTCGGCCACCGCTCGTCGCAAGGCGGCGAGCCAACACCGGAGCAGCGCGGCATGGGCTGCGAGACGCTGGTCGATCTCTTCGCCAATCCGGCCGCGATACATGTGAACCGCGAGATTGCGATCGCGACTGATCTTCATCGCCGCGTCCGCGTCTTCGTCGGACAGCCAGCCGAGCCGCCGCGCGGCGCGGATCGTGCTGTTTGCGGAAGCGACCTCGACGTCTTCGCGTTCCGCAAGCAACCGCTGACAAGCCTTCCAAACTGCCTCGAAGGTGTAGATCAGCCGCAGGATCGCACTGTCGCGCTCCATCAGGGAGCGCGGCTTCCTTCCGACAGCCTCGTCCAATGTCGCGAGCGCGGCATCCGCCTCGGCGAGCCGCGTTTCTAACCCCGCCACTTCACCCCTTCGCGGCGCACCTCTTCGATCAGCGCCGCATCCGCCCGCCGAAGGTCGACAAGGTCGACATCATAAGGAATCGTGCTCTCCTCGAAATCCGCGGCAAGCTCGGCGAAGAAGCCGGACGGAAGGTCGTCTCGCGGCAGGATCGCGATGTCGACGTCGCTGTGCTGCCGTGCGTCGCCGCGGGCGCAGGATCCGAACAGCCATACGGCCGCATCACGGTTGCCGAGCGCCTCGAGCACCATACGGCGCAATTCCTCGATCGCCTGTTCGCGAACGGTGTTCACCACGAGGTCGCACTTATCCCGCGCGCCGGCGTTGCGCCGGACGGCGGGCGAGATAGGGCCGGAGGTACTGCCCGGTATAGCTCTCCTCACTCGATGCGATGTCTTCGGGGGTGCCGGTGGCGACGATGTGGCCGCCGGCGTCGCCGCCTTCGGGGCCGAGATCGATGATCCAGTCGGCGGTCTTGATGACTTCGAGATTGTGCTCGATGACCAGCACCGTGTTGCCGGCCTCGACCAGCGCATGCAGCACGTCGAGGAGCTTTCGCACATCGTCGAAATGCAGGCCGGTCGTCGGCTCGTCGAGGATGTAGAGCGTGCGGCCGGTGGCGCGCCGCGACAGTTCCTTCGCCAGCTTGACGCGCTGCGCCTCGCCGCCCGACAGCGTCGTTGCCGGCTGGCCGATATGGATGTAGCCGAGCCCGACCCGCTGCAGGGTCTGCAATTTGTCGCGGATCGCCGGCACGGCGCGGAAGAAATCGGCGCCCTCGTCGACCGTCATGTCGAGCACGTCGGCGATGCTCTTCGTGCGGAACAGCACTTCGAGCGTCTCGCGGTTGTAGCGCCGGCCCTTGCAGACGTCGCATTGGACATAGACGTCGGGCAGAAAGTGCATCTCGATCTTGATGACGCCGTCGCCCTGGCAGGCCTCGCAGCGCCCGCCCTTGACGTTGAACGAGAAGCGGCCCGGCAGATAGCCGCGCGACTTGGCCTCGGGCAGCCCGGTGAACCAGTCGCGGATCGGCGTGAAGCAGCCGGTATAGGTCGCCGGGTTCGAGCGCGGCGTGCGGCCGATCGGCGACTGGTCGATGTCGACGATCTTGTCGAGAAACTCGACGCCTTCGAGCCCGCCGAGCGGCGCCGGCTGCTCGCGCGCGTTGTTGAGCCGCTTGGCGAGCGCCTTGTACAGGGTCTCGACGATCAGGGTCGATTTGCCGCCGCCCGAGACGCCGGTCACGCAGCAGAAGGTGCCGAGCGGGATCTCGGCGGTGATGCCCTTCAGATTGTTCCCGCGCGCGTCGAGGATGCGGAGGATCTGGCCCGGATGGCCGATGCGGCGCATCGCCGGCACCGGGATCTCGCGCTTTCCGGTCAGGTATTGGCCGGTGATGCTGTCCGGGTTGGCCATGATCGCCTCGGGCGTGCCTTCGGCGACGACATGCCCGCCATGGACCCCGGCGCCCGGCCCCATATCGACGACCCAATCGGCGGTGCGGATCGCCTCCTCGTCGTGCTCGACGACGATGACCGTGTTGCCGAGGTCGCGCAGCCGCTTCAGGGTCGCGAGCAGCCGCCCGTTGTCGCGCTGGTGCAGTCCGATCGACGGCTCGTCGAGCACGTAGAGCACCCCGGTCAGCCCCGAGCCGATCTGCGAGGCGAGCCGGATGCGCTGGCTCTCGCCGCCCGACAGTGTGCCCGAAGCGCGCGACAGGGTCAGGTATTCGAGCCCGACATTCTTCAAAAAGCCGAGGCGCTCGTTGATTTCCTTCAGGATGCGCTGGGCGATCTCGCGCTGGCTCGGGGTCAGCTCGCCGCTGATGCCGGAGAACCAAGTGCCGGCCTCGGCGATCGACAGCGCCGCGACCTCGCTGATGTGCTTGCCGGCGATCTTGACCGCGAGCGCCTCGGGCTTGAGCCGGTCGCCGCCGCACACCTCGCAGGTCTTGGCGCTCTGATAGCGCCCGAGCTCCTCCTTGACCCAGGCGCTGTCGGTCTCGCGGAAGCGCCGCTCCATGTTCGGCAGGACGCCTTCGAACGGCCGGTCGGTCGTGTATTTCCGCAGCCCGTCGTCATAGGTCATCTTGATCGGCTCGCCGTCCGAGCCGTAGAGGATCGTGCGCCGCATCTTTTCCGGCAGATCCTGCCACGGCGTGTGCATGCTCTTGCGGAAGTGCCGCGCGATGCTCTCCAGGGTCTGCGTGTAATATTGCGAGCTCGAATGCGACCACGGGCTGACCGCGCCCTCGGCGAGGCTGCGGCGCTGGCTCGTGCACGACCAGATCGGGGTCGAAATAGAGCTTGGTGCCGAGCCCGTCGCAGGCCGGGCAGGCGCCGAACGGGTTGTTGAACGAGAACAGCCGCGGCTCGATCTCCGGGATCGTAAAGCCGGAGACCGGGCAGGCGAATTTCGCCGAGAAGATCGTCTGCTCGCCGGTATCGGCGTTTTCGGTGATCGCGATGCCGTCGGCCAGTTCGAGCGCGGTCTCGAACGAATCGGCGAGCCGGTTGCCGAGCTCGCCATCGACGATGATGCGGTCGACGACGATCTCGATGTCGTGCTTGAGGTTCTTGTTGAGCCCGCGGACCTCGTCGAGCTCGAGCATCTTGCCGTCGATCTTGACCCGCTGGAAGCCGCGCCTCTGCAGTTCGGCGAGTTCCTTGCGGTACTCGCCCTTGCGTCCGCGCACGATCGGGGCGAGCAGGTAGAGCCGGGTGCCCTGCGGCATCGCCAGCACGCGGTCGACCATCTGCGACACGGTCTGGCTGACGATCGGCAGCCCGGTGGCGGGCGAGTAGGGGATGCCGACCCGCGCCCAGAGGAGGCGCATGTAGTCGTAGATCTCGGTCACCGTGCCGACCGTCGAGCGCGGGTTGCGCGAGGTCGTCTTCTGCTCGATCGAGATCGCCGGCGACAGGCCCTCGATCAATTCGACCTCGGGCTTCTGCATCAATTCGAGGAACTGCCGCGCATAGGCCGACAGGCTCTCGACATAGCGGCGCTGGCCCTCGGCATAGATCGTGTCGAAGGCGAGCGACGACTTGCCCGACCCCGACAGCCCGGTGATCACCACCAGGCTGTCGCGCGGCAATTCGACGTCGATGTTCTTGAGATTGTGCTCCCGCGCGCCGCGGATCCGGATCTGCTGCTGCATGCTAACGAACTTAGCGCGGGACAGTCGGCTAATCCACCGTCCGCCTGTAGCCCCTCACCCCGACCCTCTCCCCGCAGGCGGGGCGAGGGAGTACAGGCGAGATTGCCCTCGCCCTGCTTCGGGGAGAGGGCTCGGGTGAGGGGCAGTCCGTCGCAGATTACGCCGCCGCGCGCGGCGGCAGATTCGCGCGGGGTGACGACGACATCGAGCTTTTGCGACAGGCGCAGCACGGTGATCGGCACGGGCTTGCCGACCCGCTCCTCGGTCATCAGCCGGTGCAATTCGTCGACATCGCCGACCGGGATGCCGTCGACCGCGACGATGATGTCGCCGCTCAGCAGCCCGGCGGCGCGGGCCGCGCCATCGGGAGCCGTCGATTGGACCCGCACCCCGGTCTCGCGGGTCAGCTCGTGAAACCGCACGACGCGGCGGGACAGCGGCACGTTCTGGCCGGCGACGCCGATATAGCAGCGGCGCACCTTGCCCTCGCGGATCAGCCGCGCCGCGACGAACTCGACGGTAGCCGCCGAGATCGAGAAGCAGATGCCCTGCGCCATGCCGATGATCGCCGTGTTGATGCCGACGACCTCGCCCGCGGCGGTGACCAGCGGCCCGCCGGAATTCCCCGGGTTGAGCGCCGCGTCGGTCTGGATCACGCTGTCGATCAGCCGCCCCGAGCGGGTGCGCAAGGAGCGGCCGAGCGCGCTGACGACGCCGGCGGTGACCGTGCATTGAAAGCCGAACGGGTTGCCGATCGCGACGACCAGCTGGCCGACCCGCAGCCGGCGCGAATCGCCGAGCCGGGCGAAGGCCGGCGCCTCGCCTTCGAGCCGCAGCACGGCGAGGTCGGTGTCCGGGTCGTCGCCGACCAGAGTCGCCGCCGAGAGTGCGCCCGTCGGGAAAGGTCGCCTGGATCTTGCGGGAGCCGCTGACGACATGGCTGTTGGTCAGGACATAGGCGTCGGGGGTAAAGACGACACCGGAGCCGGCGCCGTTGGCGCGTTCGTTCGCTCCGGTGACCTGCAGGTGAAGGACCGCGGGGCCGACCCGGTCGACCGCGCCGATCACGGCCCGCGAATAGGCGTCGAGAAGAGCGAGGTCCTCGGCCGTGGCGGAATTCGCCGCCGCCGGAGCACCGGGCTCGATGTCGCCGATCGGATCGTAAACGGGGGAGAAATAGGTATCCATGGCAAGAATAAAGTAGGAACATCTGCGCGGTTTGATAAGATGGGCTCCGATGAACACGACAGGGCGGTGATCCGATGGCTGGTAGCGTCAACAAGGTAATCCTGGTCGGCAATCTCGGCCGCGACCCCGAAATCCGCTCGACCCAGGACGGCATGCGGATCGCCAATCTGGCGGTCGCCACCTCGGAGACCTGGCGCGACAAGATGTCGGGCGAGCGCAAGGAGCGCACCGAATGGCACCGCGTCGTGATCTTCAACGAGCGGCTCGCCGAGGTCGCCGAGAAATATCTGAAGAAGGGCTCGAAGGTTTATGTCGAGGGCGCCCTGCAGACCCGCAAATGGACCGACAATAGCGGGCCAGGAGCGCTACACGACCGAGGTCGTGCTGCAGCGCTTCCGCGGCGAATTGACGATGCTCGATGGCGCAGGGGGCGCCCGCGGCGCCGGCGGCCCGCCGATGGAAGGCGGCTACGACGAGGGCGGCTTCGGCGACGAGCCGCGCGCCTCCGGCCCGCGATGCCGGCGCGCGGCCGCACCCCGGTCAACGACCTCGACGACGACATCCCGTTCTGACGCAAGCCGTGTGAGCCCGACTGTCCGCTGTCCCGGCGAAAGCCGGGACCCACGCCGGAACCAGTCTCGATGTTCTTTGTCTATTTGCTGGCCAGCAAGCCGCACGGGACCCTGTACGTCGGTTCGACCTCGGACCTCGTCCGGCGAGTGTGGGAGCACAAGACCAAAGCGGTTCCCGGGTTTACCGCCCAATATGGTGTGGATCGCTTGGTGTGGTTCGAAGAATACGACACGCTGGAACCAGCGATGCAGCGCGAACAACGGATCAAAGGCTGGAAACGCATTTGGAAAATCCAGCTCATTGAGAAGGACAACCCACATTGGATCGATCGCTATCCAGAGCTGTCCAGATGATGGCGGAATCCGTTCCCGATAGCATGGTGGGTCCCGGCTTCCGCCGGGACGGCGCTGAGGTATGACCCCTACCAGCAGCTAGGATCACGTAAGCTTTGGCGCAGCGCGCATAGCCGCCGCGTCGGTCAGGAGGGAGCGGAACCAGGATTGGGCGGGGTCGGTGGCGGCGCGGCGGTGCCAGGCCATCGAGACGGTCGTCGCGAAGTCGATCGGCAACGGCGTGATCGCGATCGCGGCGTTGGCGGCGATCTGCTCGGCGACGCGGCGCGGCACCGTCGCGATCAGGTCGGAGGCGGCGAGCGCCGCCGGCACCGCCAGATAGGTGGCGACCAGCAGCGCGATCCGCCGCTTCAACCCGAAATCGACGAGGATGCGGTCGAGCGCGCCGGTCGTGTCGCCGCGCGGCGACACCAGCACATGGTTCTGCGCCGCGTAAGCTTCGAGCGACATCGGCCGGGCCGCCGACCGGATGGCCTTGCCGCGCGACGACGACGAACGGGTCGCGCAACAGCACCGTCGCTTCGATATGCGCCGGCAGGTTGCCGATATGCGCGACCGCGACATCGATCGCGCCGCGCTCGAGCTGCTCGGCGATGCCGCGGCCGGTCGCGCGGCAGCAGGCGCAACGTCGCGCCCGGCGCGCTCGCGGGCAAACGCCCGCGGCGAGCGGCCCGACCAGCGCGATCTCGGCGTATTCGGCCATGCCGGCGGTGAAGGTCGCCGCGCTCGTCGCCGGGTCGAACCCGGCGCCGAGGCGCAGCGCCGCCTCGATATGCTCGATCGCCGCGGTGACCAGCGGCGCGATCTCGCGCGCCCGCGCGGTCGGCTCCATGCCGGTCCGTGGCGCGCACGAACAGCTCGTCGGCGAACAGGCCTCTGAGGCGCGACAAGGCGTGGCTCATCGCGGGTTGCGACAGGCCGATCCGCGCCGCGGCCCGGGTCACCGCGCGCTCGGTCATCAGCGCATCGAACGCCTTCAGCAGGTTGAGGTCGACCGCGCGAATATCCATCGAGCGAATGCTTATCATACAATCAATCGATTTGATAGATGATGCTCTGGTTGCTATATGCTGGCTGTCGACATTGACCACGGAGTGACCTGCGATGCCGCAAGAGCAAGCGCCGCGCCTGAGCCATGTCGGGCTTTATGTCAGCGACGTGCCGAGAATGATCGACTTCTACACGAAGGTTCTCGGCTTTGTTGTCAGCGACGGAGCGCCCGACGGCCGCATCACGTTCCTGTCGCGCAACCCCAGCGACCATCATCAGGTCGTGCTGGTGCGCGGCCGCACCACCGATACCGAAACCCCGATGGTGCAGCAGGTCTCGTTCAATGTCGGCAATCTCGCCGCCGGTGCAGCGCGCCTATCGCAAGGTGAGCGAAGCCGGTTGCCAGGGCATTCGCCCGATCAGCCACGGCAACGCCTGGTCGGTCTATTTCCAGGACCCCGAGGGCAACCAGATCGAGATGTTCTGCGACACGCCGTGGTACGTGCCGCAGCCCTGCGGCTTCAAGATCGATCTCGACAAGAGCGAGGACGAGGTCTACCGCGCGACCGAGGCCTATTGCCGCGAGCAGCCCGGCTTCAAGCCGATGGAAGAGTGGCGCGCCGAGATCAGCAAGAAGATCGCGGCGCAACTGAAGCATAACTGAGTAGATCAACGGAGATACGGTGATGAGCGAAATCAAAGGCTTTCACGCCCACGTCTATTACGACGCCGATACCAAGCCGAAGGCGGCGCAATTGCGCGAGACGATCGTCGGCAAGTTCAAGGTCGAGCCCGGCGCGTTCAGCGACGAACCGCGCGGCCCGCACCCGATCTCGCAATTCAACGTGATTTTCGAGAACTCGGAGTTCCAGAACATCGTGCCGTGGCTGATGCTCAACCGCGACGGTCTCGACGTCCTGGTGCATCCGCTGACCGAAAGCTCGTACGACGACCACAGCAAGAACGCGCTGTGGCTCGGCACCCCGGTGCCGATGCGGCTCGAGATCCTGCGCCCGCAATACAGCGAGACCCTGCTGCCGAGCTCTCAGCGGGCCTAGGCTCCGAAGGCTCCGGCTCACGTGACGTCAAAAGCATTTGTCAAATTGACAATGAGTTCGCGTTATGGCATTGTCGCCGGCGTTCAGGTTTGAGGGCCTTAACCGATCCTGTTTACCGAACAGTCGGTAACAGCGAAGGAACAGCCAGCTTGCTGGCTGTTCCCCTTGTAACGAAATCGGCGGCGGTCCAGGATCTACGCGGAAAACGAGACATTTGGTGGCTGTAATTTGGCTACGATAACAGCAAAACAGCCACAGTCGCCCGGTGTCGCTTGACGCCGGTGGCTGGTTTTGGAGGCTTGCGTCATGTCGCATCCGCCGTTCCGCGCCGACCATGTCGGCAGCCTTCTGCGCCCGCCGGAGTTGTTGCGGGCGAGATCCGAACACCAGGCCGGCCGCATCTCGGCCGAGGAGTTGCGCCGCGTCGAGGATGCGGCGATCCGCGACGTGGTCCGGATGCAGCAGGAGATCGGGCTCCAGGGGTGACCGACGGCGAGTTTCGCCGCGGCTCGTGGCACATGGATTTCCTCTACCAGATCGGCGGCGTCGCGAAGACCGATCAGAAGCTGCGCATCCAATTCCGCAACGAAGCGGGCCCGGTCGAGGCCGCGCTCGGCGGCGTTTCGCATCGACGGCAAGCTGACCCTCGACAAGACGATCTTTGCCGAGGATTTCGCCTATCTGAAATCGGTGGCGCCCGCCGGAACGGTGGCGAAACTGACGATCCCGTCGCCGTCGATGCTGCATTACCGCGGCGGCCGGGCGGTGATCGATCAGGCCGCTTATCCCGACATCGATGCCTTCTGGCACGACCTCGCCGAAGTGTACAAGCAGGAGATCGCCGGCCTCGCGGCGCTGGGCTGCACCTACCTGCAGCTCGACGACACCAGCCTCGCCTATCTCAACGACCCGGCGCAGCGCGCCTATGTCGACAGCATCGGCGGCGACGGCGAGCACCAGCACCTGATCAACATCCGCCTGATCAACCAGGCGCTCGCCGGCAAGCCGCCCGGGCATGACCGTGTGCACGCATATGTGCCGCGGCAATTTCCGCTCGTCCTGGGTGGCCGAGGGCGGCTACGACCATGTCGCCGAGGCGCTGTTCGGCGAACTCGCGGTCGACGGCTTCTTTCTCGAATACGACGACGCCCGCTCGGGCGGGTTCGAGCCGCTGCGCTTTGTGCCGAGGGGCAATAAGCGGGTCGTGCTGGGCCTCGTCACCAGCAAACGGGCGGCGCTCGAAAGCAAGGACGAGCTGAAGCGCCGGATCGACGAGGCGGCGAAATACGTGCCGCTCGAGCAGCTCTGCCTCAGCCCGCAATGCGGCTTCTCATCGACGGTCGACGGCAACGCGCTGACCCGGGACGAGCAGATCGCCAAGCTGCGTCTGGTGGTCGAAACGGCCCGCGAAGTCTGGGGCTAAACCTAAAATTTACAAAAGGCGCATTGACATCAGCCGTCATTTATCTCATAGCATGAGTGAATATTCACTCTCATTGTCGCAGCAGAGCAGCGAGACTGAAAAATGAGCAAGCAGATCGAATTGCTGCGGGCGCGGCGCTTCCTGCCGCTGCTGCTGACCCAGACCACGGGCGCGTTCAACGACAATCTGTTCAAGAGCGCCTTCATCATGCTGATCACCTACGGCGCTGCGGCCGGTCCCGACCCCGGCGTGGTGGCGGCCATTGCCGGCGGCGCGCTGATCGCGCCGTTCTTTCTGTTCTCGGCGACCGCCGGGGAGCTCGCCGACCGGTTCGAGCGCTCGCGCCTATTGCAGATCCTCAAAGCCGCCGAGCTGGTCGCCGTGTTCGGCGCCGCCGCCGCATTGCTGACCGGCAATCTGGCGCTCTCGCTTGTCTTGCTGTTCGTGCTCGGGACGCAAGCGGCGTTTTCGAGCCCGGTCAAATACGCGCTGCTGCCGCAGCATCTCGCGACCGCCGAGCTGGTCGACGGCAACGCCTTGATGGAGGCCGGCACCTTTCTCTCGATTCTCGCCGGCACGATCGCCGGCGGTGTCGCGGTCGCAATCGCCTGGGGACCGGCCGCCTGCTGCCTCCTGCTGCTCGTCTGCGCGGGTTTCGGCTTTGCCGCGAGCCTGCGGGTGCCGGTCGCCCCGGCCCCGGCACCCACCCTGCGGCTCAGCTGGAACCTGGCGGCGGCAACCGCCGGGATCCTGCGCCACGCATGGGAGCGCCGAGAGGTGCGGTTGTCGATCCTCGGAGCGTCCTGGTTCTGGCTGGTCGGCGCGGTGTCGCTGTCGCAGCTGCCGTCCTTCGCCAAGATGACGCTCGGTGCGGACAGCAGCGTCGTCGTCCTGTTCCTCGCCGCCTTCTCGATTGGCGTCGGCGTCGGCTCGACGTTGTGCGGGCGCCTGATGCACGGCGAGGTCAGCGCCCGCTATGTCCCGCTGGCGGCACTCGGAATGACATTCTTCTCTTTCGACCTCGGGCTCGCCGCCCAGGCCGCGGCGCCGGCGCAGACGGCGTTGATCGGCGTCGTCGATTTCCTGTCGCAGTTCGGCGGGTTGCGCATCTTTGGCGATCTCCTGGGCCTCGCGGTCAGCGGCGGCTTCTTTGTCGTGCCGCTCTACGCGATCATCCAGAACCGCAGCGAGGAGGCGTCGCGCGCGCGCATCATCGCCGCCAACAATGTCGTCAATGCACTGTTCATGGCCGGCGCGGCAGCCGTCACCGCCGGGCTGATCGCGGCCGGGCTCGATACGCCGGCGCTGTTCCTGATCCTCGGCGTCGCCAATGCGCTGGTGACGGTGTGGATCTGCAAGCTGTTGCCGCAAGACGTCTTGCGGATGCTGGCTCGCATGCTGTTCCGCCTCGCCTACCGGGTCGAGGTGACGCGGGCTCGAGAATGTCGCGGCAGCGGGGGATCGGGTGATCATCGTGCCCAATCACGTGTCCTTTCTCGACGCGCCGCTCGTCGCCGCCTTTCTGCCGGGATTGCCGGTCTTCGCGATCGATCCGGCGCAGATGCAGCGCTGGTGGGTCCGCCCGTTTCTCGCTGCGGTCGATGTCTTTCCGATGGAGCCGTCCCGGCCGATGGCGGCGAAGTCGCTGATCAAGTCGATCAGGGAAGGGGGCCGCTGCGTGATCTTCCCGGAAGGCCGCCTCAACGTCACCGGCGGCGCCTTGATGAAAGTCTATGACGGGCCGGCGCTGATCGCCGACAAGTCGCGAGGCGATGGTGTTGCCGGTGCGCCTCGACGGGGTCGAGTTCACCCCGTTCTCGCGGCTCGCCGGGCGGCTGCGCCGGCGCTGGTTCCCCAAAGTGACGATCACGATCCTCCCGCCGCGCAAGCTCGCGGTCCCCGCCGAGTTGCGCGGGCGCGCGCGCCGCCAGCACGCCGGTGCGGCCCTCTACGACATCATGTCCGAGATGATGGCGCGGCGGCCCAACCCGCCGAGCCTTTTCGCCGCTGTGCTCGAGGCGCGGGCGGCGCATGGCGGCGGTCATCGCGATCATCGAGGACCCAGCCACGGCGCCGCTCACCTATGATCGCACGATCGCGGCGAGCCTGGTGCTCGGCCGCCGGCTCGCCCGCGGCACCGCGCGCGGCGATACGGTCGGCTTGATGCTGCCGAATTCGGTCGGCGCGGCGCTCGCCTTTCTTGCGTTGCAGGCGACCGGGCGGGTGCCGGCGATGCTCAATCACACCGCCGGCATCGACGGCGTGCTCTCGGCGTGCCGGACCGCCGGGCTGCGCCGGGTCATCACCTCCCGCCGCTTTGTCGAACTCGCCAAACTCGACGCCCTCGCCGAGCGTTTGGCGGGTGAGGTGGAGCTCATCTGGCTCGAGGATGTCCGTGAAAAACTCGGCGCTCCTCGACAAGCTCTATGGCGCAATCGCGCTGCGTTTCGCCGCTCCCTTGCATCGCCGTCTCGGCATTTCGCCAAGTGATCCTGCCGCGGTGCTGTTCACCTCCGGTTCGGAAGGCGCCCCGAAAGGCGTGGTGCTCAGCCACGCCAACCTGCTGGCCAACCGGCGCCAGATCGCCGCGCGGGTCGATTTCAGCCCGGCCGATCTCGCTCTGAACGCGTTGCCGATGTTTCACAGCTTCGGTTTGACCGGCGGGTTCCTGCTGCCGCTGCTGTCCGGGGTGCGGGTGTTTCTCTACCCGTCGCCGCTGCACTACCGCATCGTGCCGGAGATCGCCTATGCGACCGGTGCGACGATCCTGTTCGGCACCGACACCTTTCTCGCCGGCTATGCGCGCCGCGCCAACCCGTACGATTTCTATGCGCTGCGCTATGTCTTCGCCGGTGCGGAGGCGGTGCGCGAAGAAACCCGCAAGCTTGGTCGGAGCGGTTCGGCAAACGCATCCTCGAAGGCTACGGCGTCACCGAATGCTCGCCGGTGATCGCGGTCAACACGCCGATGCATTACCGCGCCGGCACGGTCGGGCGGTTTCTGCCGTTGGTCGAGCACCGCCTCGAGCCGGTTCCCGGGATCGACGATGGCGGGCGCCTGATGGTGCGCGGCCCGAATGTGATGGCCGGTTATTTGCGCGGCGGCCGTATCGAAGAGCCGCCCGGACGGATGGTACGACACCGGCGACATCGTCACGGTCGACGACGACGGGTTCGTGGCGATTGTCGGGCGCGTCAAGCGCTTCGCCAAGCTCGGCGGCGAGATGGTGTCGCTGGCCGCTGCCGAGCGCATCGCCGAGACGGCGGTGCCGGAGATCCGGCACGCCGTCGTCGCGCTGCCCGACCCGCGCAGGGGCGAGAAGCTGATCCTGGTGACCGAGGCGCACGGCTTCGACCGCACTCGGCTTGCTCGAAGCGGCGCACCAGCTGGGCCTGCCCGAGATCGCCGTGCCGCGCGAGGTGATCGAAATCGATCACATGCCTCTTCTCGGCACCGGCAAAACCGATTATGCCGCCGTCACGCGGCTCGCCGAACAGGCGATGGCGGCTCCGCCTCGCGAAACCGCACCGGACGGAGCCGGCGCTTTATCGCTTGTTCGAGGCTGAGGAATTGGGAGGGCATGCATTGGCTGTGGGTCATCATCATCGGGTTTCTCGCCGGCGCCATTGCCAAGCTGTTCATTGCCGGACCTGGCGGGTTCATCGTGACGACCCTTCTCGGAATTGTCGGCGCAATCTTTGCGAGCTGGCTCGGCCAGCAGATCGGCTGTAGACGCGCTGCAGATACAGCGAGCGTTCATTAATAGCTCAATTCATGGTTGGCTCAATGCTCGCGCACAG
>CAVSTA010000026.1:0-11950 GCA_963730745.1 uncultured Alphaproteobacteria bacterium | reverse complement strand
GCATTTGGGCGAACGCCCCGCTATCGCGGCGGAATAAACCGTGGCGGAGGCTACTCGATCACCTCGTCGGCGATCTCGAGCACTCGTTCCGAAATTGTCAGGCCCAGCGCCTTGGCGGTCTTGAGGTTGATGATCAGCGAGTATTTCGTCGGCTGCTGAACCGGAAGGTCGGCCGGACTAGCGCCCCTGAGGATGCGGTCGATGTAGGATGCAGCCTGAGCGTACAGGTCGACTGAGTCGGTCCAGTAAGACATCAGGCCGCCAGATCTGGGAAACGTTGTCGGGCCGATCAGGGGCAAACGGTGACGGGTCGCTGTGGCGATGATTACGTCGCGATGTGCTTCGTTAAAACTGTCCGGCAAACATATCAGGCCGCCACCGGGCTCGCGCGCCTGCGCGGCGATGGCTTCCTCGATCTCCGCGTCGTCGTGCACTGGAGCAGGTGTCACAGTTATCCCCAAGGATGTGGCGGCGGGTGCGATCCCACGACTGAAAAATGCGTAAGGCGTGGTATCCGGGTCGAACATGGCAATGACCCGCGTCAGGTCCGGCGCCACCTCCTTGAG
The DNA here is from genome assembly GCA_963730745.1 of uncultured Alphaproteobacteria bacterium. Classification (GTDB taxonomy): domain Bacteria; phylum Pseudomonadota; class Alphaproteobacteria; order ATCC43930; family CGMCC-115725; genus AP-15. Next base: position 11,384 of record CAVSTA010000026.1, on the reverse strand, counting down.
CAATTGCAGCCATTTTCCCAGCAAGGCTGTGTCGAAGGAGCTGAACCCCGTGATGTTGCCGCCGGGCCGCGCGAGACTCTGAACAAAGCCCTGTCCGACGGGATCGGCCACGAAAACGAAAACGATCGGTATTGTGCTCGTCTGCTGCCGCATCGCCGCGACGCCCGGCGTGGCCGTCGTTAGTAGTACGTCCGGGGACAACCCGACCAGTTCGGCCGCGTAGGTCTTGAAGAGAGCCGGATCGCCTGCGGCGAAGCGGTTGTCGATCCGGATATTCTTGCCTTCGACCCACCCAAAATGCTCCAGCGCTCGCGCAAGGGCGGTCATGCTGGCCTGTGCCACCGGATCGGTCTCGCGCCAAAGCATCAACACGCCAACACGCCGCATCCGCTCCGGCTGCTGTGCATGCCCGGCGAGCGCCCATGCGGCGGCCCCGCCGAGCACTGCGATGAACCCACGCCGCCTCAACGATCGCACTCCCACATGCTTCACCGATCTAACGCGAAGCCCATGCTACCGTTGCTTCAAATCCCGGGTCCAGATGTCAGCCGTTGGACATTCATCGGGCCAAACCTACTCATCGTCAGGCTGTCGCTTACATTCCCAAGAAGGGCCGGGCGGGACGCTAATCGGCCGAGATATCCATGCTGATGCGACACCGATGCTGTAAAAAGGAGTGCGATGAAGCTCGACACCACCTCGCTCGGCAATGCCGTGCTGCGGCTTCGCGATGGCCTCGCCCGCTCCGACCGCGAGCCGGCGGACGAGCAAATTCGCGATGGGCTGATCCAGCGCTTCGAGTTCACCTATGAGCTGACCCACAAGATGCTCAGACGTGTATCTCAAGGAGATCGCGGCTTCGCCCGACGACATCGAGCGGATGCCCTTTGCCGATTTGATCCGGACTGGAAATGCTCAGGGCTTGCTGCGGAGCGACTGGCCGGTCTGGCGACGGTTTCGCGAAATGCGCGCCCGCACGAGCCATACTTACGATGCCAATGTGGCATCACAGGTCGCCTCGGCGATCCCGGGGTTTCTTGAAGAGGCCGAGCACTTCTATGCCGAACTGCAGCGGCGGCTCGCATGACCCCGCCCGTGCACATCGAATTGCCGGCTGACCACAGGCGGCTGGTGCTGCGCATTCTTCGAGACTAATCTGCCGCGCGGCACAAAGGCATGGGTGTTCGGGTCGCGGGCGACGGGCCGGGCCCGGCGTTATTCCGATCTCGATCTGGCGATCGATGCGGGCCGGCGGCTTAGTCTCGACGAACTGGCCGAACTGGCCGAGGCATTCAGCGACAGCGACCTGCCCTACAAGGTCGATTTTATCGATTGGCACAATGTCGACGATTATTGGCGGCAGACGATCACGGCCGAGCGCGTGGCCTTGACCGAGACGGCACACCGCGACGCGCCAGGCCTGTCGCAATCCGCAGGTTGCGCGCCGGGCGGCGCTACGCCAGAGCGGACCCGTGCCGAAGCAGCGCCTTTGACCAGTTCGCCCCGCCCGCGATAACCCGCTAATTGCTCCCACCGGGAACAATCTTCCCAATTTGGGTGTTTTGCCGTGCGGCTAAATCGTGGGAGGAAAAGATGAATGGGTTAATCTACCTCGTCGGCTTGATCGTCGTAGTTCTGTTCATTTTGTCGTTCTTTGGCCTGCGCTGATCATCGCGGCACTCGGAAGGGATAACTCCGGTGGAAACCTCAGATCGGGTTGTGACTGCTCCCGTAGAAACTGCGACCGCTTTCTTCCAGTGGACCCCCGTTGTCGCCGGCGCCTTCGTGGCCTCGGCCGTCTCGCTGATCTTGATCGCGTTCGGCACGGCCATCGGGTTTTCAACCGTGTCTTCCTCGCCGAGCTGGAGAGACGCCTCCGCAGCGCTCGCCTTTGCGTCCGGGCTTTATCTGCTGCTGACGGCGATCTTGAGCTTCGGGGTCGGCGGCTATGTCGCGGGGCGCCTCCGGGAACGCTGGCATCCTGGTGCGCACAGCGATGTTGTCGAGTTTCGGGATGGCGTGCACGGTGTGCTGGCGTGGGCTGTTGCTGTCGTAATTACCGGGCTCGTAGCGGCGGCCTCGTCGGCGAGTATCGCGTCCAAATCGGTAGAGCCCGCTATCTCTCCGTCCGCGACCACGGGAGAGCCCCTCATTGCGTATGAGCTCGACCGCTTATTCCGTGGGGACCGCCGGCCGATCGAGGGTGAGATCGGGTACATCCGCGCAGAGGCCGGCCGCATCCTCCTCAAGGCCACTGGAAGGGCGGGCATCACGCCAGATGACCGGCGATATCTGGTCGCCTTGGTCGCGGCGAGAACCGGCATTGCCCCGGCCGATGCTGAACGGCGCGTCGATGATGCGATTGCCGGAGCGGCGACTGCTGTGCACAAGGCTCGCCGAAGCGGTGTCATCCTTGGCTTTTCTACGGCTGTGGCGTTGCTCCTCGGGGCGGTTGCCGCGTGGTACGCGTCGTGCGTCGGGGGGCGGCTGCGGGACGACGTCGCCCCATCCCTGGCATGGCGCTGGCCGCAGCACGCCTAGGCGGCTCAACCGCAACCCGAAAATAGCCGCAATCTCCTGCCACAATTCGCTCGAAGGGCTGGGCTGCTGTCGCATCCGGACTACCGGCAGAAAGAGATCAGGCAGTTAACAGCGGAAAACAGCCAGCTTGTTCGCTGTTGTTCGGCTGCAGCGGGCGGCGGAAACCGAGGTTTCCAAAGTACTTGGCATAGGCGCTGGCTGTTTTCCTGCTGCACGGAACAGCGACAGCAGCCAGGTCTGCGCTCAGGTCTAACGAGGAGGACGGCGATGGATCTGGAAGGAGGGTGCGCGTGCGGCAGGGTGCGGTACCGGTTGACCGCGCCGCCGCTGATCGTTCACGCCTGCCATTGCCGGGATTGCCAGAAGCTGACCGGCAGTGCGTTTGTCCTCAACATGTGGATCGAGAAGAACTGCGTCAAAGCCGATCACAATGCGCCGCAATCATTCAAATTGCCCGCGGGGAGCGGCAAGCCGCATGAGGTGTTCTACTGCGGCAATTGCATGACCCGCTTGTGGAGCAAATACCACGCCGCTCCCGGTGATACATTGCTCGTCAGAGTCGGGACCTTGGACCATCCGGAAGATATCGAGCCCGACGTCCACATCTTCACCCGCAGCAAATTGCCGTGGCTGCAACTGCCGCCGGACAAGCCCGCCTTCGAGGCTTTCTACAAGATCCCGGAGGTCTGGCCGGCGGCCAGCCAGGAGCGGCTGCGCCGCAACATCGCCGGCCAGAGCTGACCGCCGCCTAATCGGCGAGCGGATCCGGACGCAACTGGAAGCGCACGACCTTGGGGAAGGTGCCTTTGCCGTTTTCGAGGTGGAACATTGCCCGTGTCGCATAGGTCGTCCACAATGCCCTGCCCTTCCAGCCGGCATTGGGGTCGTCGATGCGGCCGTCCATCCCCTTTGTGAAATAGTCGTTCACGTAAGGGACGCGCAGCACCGCGAACTTGCCGTCGACGAGAGCCAACAAGGCGCTGTTGAGGTTGCCGGTGGCGATCGGCACGTCTTTGCCAAGACCCAATGTGTTGTGCTGATCGACCCAGACGTAATAGCTCGAATTCGGCGCTGCCGGGATCGCTGACGGTCTTTGAACTGCGGACCGGGGAACGGATAAAGGGTCCAGCCCTCGGGGCAGTGCTTGCCGGTCGCGGTCGGGCCGTTCAACACCTTGCATTTGCTGCGGTCGAAGCTCGCCAGATGACCGCTCGCCAGCGACGCCCAAAACACGCCCTTGCCGTCGATGTCGCCGCCGCGCGGCCCGTAGCCGGGCAATGGTGGCTCATAGACCTCGGTCAGCGCCGTGTGGGTCGGATCCGGTCCCGGGTTCACGCGAACCACATAGCCGGGATACCCCAGCGAAGTGCCCCAGACCGTGCCGTCGACCGGGATTTACCGAGACCGAATAGAGCCCAGCGACGACGCGCTTGTCCTTGGTCGGATCGACCGGCTGGTCGGGCTCGACATAATCGTCGCGCTTGCCGTTGCCGTTGGTGTCGAGGATGAACGGCGACCAGCCCTGCGCTTTCTGCTCGTCGCCGGTCTCCTCGAACACCTTGCGGTCGAGCCAGCCCACGACCGGCGTCTGCGGGCCGCCGGCGCTGGTCCACAGCGTGTTGTTGGCGTCCGACGCGAAGTTCAGATGGTGCGTCGGGAAGCAGGTGCTGATCAATGTGAACTTGCCGGTCGCCGGGTCATACATCGACAGATGCCGGCCGGATTCCTGCAGCGGGAAGACCTGCGCCGACGGATGGCTCGATCCCTGCTTGCAGAAATCCGGGTTTGCCGGCGGGCGCACCCTGGCGGTGAACCAGACCCGCCCCTTCTCGTCCATCATCGGGTTGTGCGTGACGGTCTCGCTGTCCCAAATCGGCTCGGCGCCCCAATAGGGCGACGGCTCCATCGGCGCGGTCTTCGTGGTCGGCGTGTTCGGGTCGCGCACCGGATGCTTGATCTCGCTGGCCGAATTGTGCGCCGGGTCGAGGACCGGCAGATAGTCGGTGCTCTCCTCGGTCGAGCCATAGAGCTTGCCGTTGGCGTTGACGGTCGGATTGCGCCGGTCTGTCGGCGTGAGGTCGTGCATGTAGGCCGTCTCGCGGCTCCAGTCCCACAAGGTCAGCACGATGTTGCGCTCGACGCCCTGCGGCCGCGGGGGTTGCGCAAACGGCAGCTCGCCCTTGGCGATCCGATCGGTCCAGTCGCCGAAATATTGGAATGCCAGCTGCGGGTCGAGGCGGCTGATCGTATTGACCATGTTGTTCTCCGCCTGTCCGGACTGGATGCGCCGCGCCCAGGCTTCTGCCGAGGTATCGAAATGGCCGAGCGCCGCGGGGATCGTGCGAGTGCCGAGAGTGCCAATCCCGTGACACGCAATGCAGCCGGTGGTCTTTATCGTATTCAGCCATGCCCTCTGAGCGGTGATGTTCTCCGGCATGTTCTCGTCCCGATGCGGGCCGGAGAACTGGCTCTCGTCCGGGATGTTCAGCATCGAATACCAGTAGATCGCCGGATAATACTGCGCGGCGGCCGCCGCATTCGGCGCCGGCGCGGCCGTCAAATTGACGGTCTTCCCCGGCGTCGTCACGACCCTCGGCGAGTCGACGAGCCCGTAGCCGCGCACCCAGACGTCGTAATTGGCCTGGGGGAGATCCGGAATGACATAGCGTCCCTGATCGTCGGTGACGACGATTTTGGCGAATGCGGTCGGCAATCCGGTGGTCTCGGCAATCACCCAGACGCCCGCTTCTGGCCCGTTTTTGCCGGTGACCACCCCGCCCAGATCATGCTCGCTAACGCGGACCCCAGACTGCGGGGTCTGCTGCGCGCTGAGCCGTGCCGGCGCGGCGGCAAGCAGCGCAGCGACGCCGATCGCAGCAGCCCTCTGCAGCAATTGGATTTTCGTTGTCATCGCATGGTCCCTCCCTTTGACGGCCGGGCCCATCGACGGGCCGGCGCCGCTTTCCGACGAAGTTTGCCTGCGGACCGAGGCTTAGGCAACGGGTTGTCACCAAGAGCGCACTTCGAGCCATCGAATTTCCGATGATCAGCCGCGCGATCGCGCGCGGCGTCGGTCCCGATCGATGCTTTGCAAACTCATCAGCCTTGCTTATCATCGATAAAGGACAGTTGTTGCGTTGATGGATGACGGCAGGTGAGGAGCGAGGCACGGGCGCCGGTTGCAAACCGGGGGATGATCACGGCTTCGATCATGCTGGCGACGATCATGCAGGGTGTCGACAACACGATCGCCAACGTCGCCTTGCCGCACATTCAGGGCAGCCTCTCGGCGGCCCAGGACCAGATCGCCTGGGTACTGACCTCGTACATTGTCGCGGTGGCGATCATGACGCCGCTGACCGGCTGGCTCGCCGGGCGCCTCGGCATCAAATATGTGTTTCTGTTCTCGGTGGCCGGGTTCACCCTGGCCTCGGCTTTGTGCGGCAGCGCCACCAGTCTTACCCAGCTGGTGATTTATCGCCTGCTGCAAGGCGCATGCGGCGCCGGGCTCGTCCCGCTCTCCCAATCGGTGCTGATGCAGATCAACCCGCCGGAGCGCCACGGCCAAGCAATCGCGATCTGGGGCATGGGGGTCATGCTGGGGCCGATCTTCGGCCCGATGCTGGGCGGCTGGCTGACCCAGGATTACAGCTGGCGTTGGATCTTTTACATCAACCTGCCGGTCGGCGTAATCGCCAGCCTCGGCATCCTGATCTTTATCCGCGAGACGCGGCACACGCATCGCGAGGCCTTCGACTTCTTCGGCTTTGTGACGTTGAGCATCGCGATCGGCGCGTTGCAGATGATGCTCGACCGCGGCGAGCTGAAGGACTGGTTCAATTCGACCGAGATTTGGGTCGAGGCGATCGCCTCTGGCGTGTCTTTCTATCTATTCATCGTGCATACCGCCACAGCCAGCGATCATTCCTTCATCAATCTCGACCTGTTGAAGAGCCCCAACTTCATGGCCGGCACGGTCCTGATGTTTTTTGTCGGCGGCATCCTCAGCGGCACCTTGGCGCTGTTGCCGACGATGCTGCAGTCCCTGATGAATTACCCGGTATTTACGACCGGGCTGGTCACCGCACCGCGCGGCCTCGGCACGATGATCGCGATGTTTCTCGTCGGACGCATGATCAACCGCGTCGACAACCGGTTGCTCATCCTGACCGGGTTCCTGCTGACGGTGGTCTCGCTATGGCAGATGACCGGATTTTCACTGCAGATGGGGATGGCGCCGGTGATCGTGTCGGGGGTGCTGCAGGGCTTCGGGCTGGGCTGCACCTTCGTGCCCTTGAATACGATGGCGCTGTCGAACCTGCCGCGGCATATCCTGACGCAAGGGACGGCGATGCGCAGCCTGATGCGCAATCTCGGCGGCAGCATCGGCATATCGGTCCTCGAGGCGCTGTTGATCCAGAATACGCAGATCGTTCATTCGCGCCTGATCGAGAATTTGCGGCCGGACAACCCGCTCGCCCAGGCGCCCTTGTTGGCGCCGCCGTTCAGCCTCACTACACCCTCGGGGATTGCCGCGCTCAACGCCGAGGTGACCCGGCAGGCAGCGATGGTGGCCTACGTCAACGATTACGCGCTGATGATGATGATCGTGCTTCTGCTGATCCCGCTATTGCTGCTGGTCCGGCGGGCGCGCCCGGCGCTGCGGCCCGAGGCGGCCCGCTGACCACGAGCCCCTAATCCGCGAGGTATCGAATTCCCGACTACCAGCCGCGCGCGGCTTCGAACGCGGCGACGGTGGCGGAATTTGATGCTATAGCTTATTATCACCTTTGGGCATTTGTTGGTGTCTGCCATGGACCTCGACCGCAGCTTCGGGTTTCTCGTTCACGACGTCGCCCGGTTGTTCGGGCGCCGGTTCAATCAGCGCGCGCTGCTTTTTCTCGGACTCACTCGCGCCCAGTGCAAGGTGCTGGGGTACCTCGCGCGCAACGAGGGGATCAACCAGGCCGGCCTCGCCGACCTGCTCGAAATCAAGCCGATGACGTTGGTGCAGGCAGATCGACCGCATGGAGGAAGACGGCTGGATCGAGCGGCAGCCCCAGCCCGGCGACCGCCGCGCCCGCCGCCTCGTTCTGACCGACAAGGCCCGACCGATCCTGGCGCGCATTCTGGACCTCTCGAATGAGATCCGCGCCGAGTCCTTTGCCGGCCTTTCCAAAGACGACGGAAAGCAGCTGATCGAACTTTTGCGGCGGGTCCATCGCAATCTTTCGGAGCGCGTGCTGCCGCTGGCGGCGGACTTAGACGATCTCGACGAGACGATCGGGCGCGCGCCGAGTGGCCATGCGGAACTGTCGCCTGTCGGAGGCCACCATTGACGACTTCCGCCGATAACGACGCGTCGAGGATCGGCGCGCTGCGGGGATCCCTCGAGGGCCGCTCCGCGGTTCTCGTCCGGCGCCGCCCGTTGCGCCAGAGATTGCGGCTGCCGCTGATGCTCGCTGGGCCGATCCTCGTGCTGCTCGCGGCGGGGTACTGGTACCTGACCGGCGGGCGCTATATATCGACCGATGACGCCTATGTTCAGGCCGCCCGAGTTGCGATCAGCACCGACATCTCCGGCCGGGTCGTCGAAATCGAGGTCAAGGACAATCAGAAGGTCACCGCTGGGCAGGTGCTCTTTCGGCTTGATCCACGCCCGTTTCAAATCGCCGTAGACGAAGCCAAAGCCCAGCTCGCCACCGTGCGGTTCCAAATTCACGCGATGAAGGCGACCTATCACCAAAAACGGGCCGACGCCCGGGCGACCGAGGCCACGGTCGACTATCAGCAGCACGAGTTCGAGCGGCAGCAGCGCCTGCTCGCTTCCGGCACGGCCTCCCAGCAGCAATTCGATCAGGCCAGGCAGACCTATGAAACCGGGCGCGCGCAACTCGCGTCGAAGCAGCAGGATGTCGCCGTCGCCCTCGCCAACATCGGTGGCGATCCCGATATTCCTCTAGAGCAACACCCGATGGTGCAGCACGCACAAGCTGCGCTCGACCGCGCCGAGCTCAATCTTTCCTATACGGAAATCCGCGCGCCCGAGAACGGGATCGTCACCAAAGTCGACCAGCTTCAGGTCGGCGACTACGTCAACGCCTCGACGCCGCTGTTCTCGTTGATGTCGACCGACCGAATATGGGTCGAGGCCAATTTCAAGGAGACCGAGCTCACCCATATGCGGCCGGGCCAGGAGGCGACGGTCGAGGTCGATACCTACCCCGATGTTGAGTTCCACGCCAAGGTCGAGAGCCTCAGCCCCGGCACCGGGCTGACCTTCTCGCTGCTGCCGGCCGAGAATGCGACGGGCAACTGGGTAAAGGTCGTCCAGCGTCTGCCGGTGCGCCTCAGCCTCGATCAACTTCGACCGCAATGCGCCGCTGCAGGCCGGGCTCAGCGCGACCGTCGAGGTCGACACCCGCCATCGGCGGCCCTGGCTCGATCAGGTCGAGGGTATTTTCGCCTGGCTGACCGGCCCGACGAGCCGAGCCGCGGAGCGGTGACTGATGAGACGCGCGCCCCGGTCGCGAACCGGGGCGCAATCACCGTCTCGATCATGTTGGCGACCTTCATGCAGGGGGTCGACACGACAATTGCCAATGTCGCGCTGCCGCATATGCAAGGCAGCTTTTCCGCCGCGCAGGATCAGATCTCGTGGGTGGTGACCTCTTACATCGTCGCCGCGGCGATCATGACGCCGTTGACCGGCTGGCTCGCCGGACGCTTTGGCATCAAGTACGTGTTTTTCGTCTCGGTCGCCGGGTTCACGGTGGCTTCGGCGTTGTGCGGCGTGGCGACGAGCCTTGCCCAAATGGTGGTCTACCGGCTGCTGCAGGGTGTCTGCGGGGCGGCGCTCGTCCCGCTGTCACAATCGGTATTGCTGCAGATCAACCCGCCCCACCGTCACGCCCAGGCGATGTCGGTCTGGGGCATGGGCGTCATATTGGGCCCGATTATCGGCCCGGCGCTCGGCGGCTGGCTGACCGACCAGTACAACTGGCGCTGGGTGTTCTTCATCAACGTGCCGGCGGGGGTTCTCGCCGCCGCCGGCATCCTGATCTTCATCCGCGAGACGCGTCACGGCCGCCGCGAGGGGTTCGACTTCTTCGGGTTCGCCACATTGAGCTTGGCGATCGGCGCGTTACAGATGCTGCTCGACCGCGGCGAGCTCAAGGATTGGTTCGGCTCGCCCGAGATCTGTGTCGAGGCGGCGATCTCCGGGCTCGCCCTTTATCTGTTCATCGTACACACCGCGACAGCGACCGAACGGTCATTCCTCAATCGCGACCTGCTGAAGGACACCAACTGCGTCGTCGGTACGATAATGATGTTTCTCATCGGCATCCCGCTTTACGGGACCATGACCCTGTTGCCGACAATGCTGCAGGATTTGATGAACTACCCGGTCATGACGACCGGGCTGGTGACCGCCCCGCGCGGCATCGGCACGATGGTCGCGATGTTTTTGGTCGCCCGCCTGATTGGCCGCGTCGATATCAGGCTGGTCATCCTGACAGGGCTTCTCGTGACTGCGGTCTCAATGTGGGAGATGACCGGCTTCTCGCTTTACATGGGGATGGGCCCGATCATCGTGACGGGGGTGATGCAAGGCTTTGGCCTAGGGTTCGTGTTCACCCCGCTCAGCACGGTAACCTTCTCGACCTTGCCGCGTCAGTTGCTGACTCAAGGCACCGCGATTTTCAGCCTGATGCGCAACATCGGCGGCAGCGTCGGCATCGCGATCGTCGAAGCGCTGTTGGCCGAGAATACCCAGATCGTCCACTCTCGACTGATCGAGCATTTGCGGCCCGACAACCCGTTAGCCCAATCGCAACTGGCCTCACCCTACAGCCTGACCGACCCATCGGGCATCGCCGCGCTAAATGCGATGGCGACGCGCCAAGCCGCGATGGTCGCCTACATCGACAATTTCAAGCTGATGATGATCATGGTTATTGCAGGTGTGCCGCTGGTGCTGCTGTTGCGCACGGCCCCGTGCGGCCGCGCGAGCGGCGGTCGCTGCAGAGTAACAGCGCAACGTCATTGTAGGGAGTGGGATGATGCGGCTCGAGAACAAAGTTGGGATCGTGACGGCGGCGGCTTCCGGGATGGGCAGGGCCGGGGCGATCCGGTTTGCCCGCGAAGGCGCGGCGGTAGGCGTGGTCGACATCGATCAGGCGGGTGTCGACGCGGTCGTCGGCGAGATCACCGCCGCGGGCGGGCGGGCGCTCGGCCTCGTCGGCGATCTGCGCCAGGACGATTTCGCCCGCAGCATCGTGCGGCGAACCGCCAACGCGTTCGGCGGGCTCGATTTTGTGTGGAACCATGTCGGCCATCCCGGTCCCGCCTCGATCGAGGGCATCGACATGGCCGATTTCGAGATCGCGCTCGACCTCAATCTGCGCACCGTGCTGGTGACGACCGAGGCGGCGATCCCGGAGATTCGCGCGCGCGGCGGCGGCGCTCTGCTTTACACCGCCTCGACCTCGGGCATTCAAGGCTCGGCCTTCAGCCCGGTCTACTCGATGGCCAAGTTCGGCGTCGTCGGCTTTGTCCGCTCGCTCGCCAAGCGGCTCGCGCCCGACAAAATTCGCGTCAATGCGATCTGTCCCGGTCCGATCGACACGCCGATGCTGCGCATCTTCGTATCCCGGCCGGACCAGCAGCGCACCGCCGGACAGGACAAAGAGGAGCTGGTCCAGCTGCGCGGCCGGCAGAACCCGATGGGCCGCACCGGCAAGCCCGAGGAGATCGCCAACGCCGCGCTCTTTTTGATCTCGGACGAGGCGTCCTTCGTCTCCGGCGCCGCGCTTCCCGTGGACGGCGCCGCGACGGCGTGA
>CAVSTA010000025.1:0-105491 GCA_963730745.1 uncultured Alphaproteobacteria bacterium | reverse complement strand
TGGGCGAGAGCCTCGAGGCGGGCCGCGATGTTGACGCCGTCGCCGAAAATGTCGCCGCCGTCGACGATGACGTCTCCAAGATTAACGCCGATCCGGAGCTCGAGCCGGCGCTCGGGCGGGATCGGGTCGTTGATGGCGCGCACCCCTGTTTGCATTTCGAGGGCGCAGGTCAATGCGTCGACGACACTGGAGAAATCCGCCAGCAGGCTGTCCCCGGCGGTGCCGACAATACGCCCGCCATGCGCCGTGATCAGCGGGTCGACCGCGCGGCGCAGCTCACCTAACGCCCGATGCGTGCCCGCCTCGTCTTCGCCCATTAGGCGGCTGAAGCCGACGACATCCGCATGCAGAATGGCGGCAAGCTTCCGTCTCCGTGATGCGGATTCGCCCGGAGAAGGAGGCGAATTATCGAGCAGGGCGCCCATCGCGGATGCGTTTGACCTCGCCGCAGACAACCGGCATTATAGTAAACTCAGTGGGCGCTTGCCATGGAAAGAACTGGGCGCAAGCTGTGCCACAGGGAGAAAGGCCATGCGGAGGAGTTCCTTTGGAACAGCCGCGACGGTCCTCAGCATTTTGCTGACGGCGCCTCTCGGATACAGCGCTCGCGGCGACGAAACCAGGCTCTCGATCAGCGGCTACGACCCGGTGGCTTATTTCACCGACGGCAAACCCGTTCCAGGGCAAGGCCGATATTCGAGTATTCATGGCACAAGCTTCGCTGGCGCTTTGACAATGCAGCGAGCACCGCGAGTCGTTCACTAAGGACCCGGACCATTACGCTCCGCAATATGACGGCTATTGCGCGATGGGAACCTCGAACGACGATGCGGCGCCTAAATATACTGTCGACCCCGAAGCTTGGGCCATCGTCGACGGCAAGCTCTATTTGGTGCACAACCAATATTGGCTGGAGGTATGGCGGCAACAGTCCGACGAATACATCGAGCGAGCCGACGCCAGCTGGCAAGCCCTTGCGGACCGGCCGGAGCCTGCCGTTGTCGGGCCTCCCTGCGAGGCTCCCCCGCCAACCACCAAGGTTGCATGGCGAGATGGCGGCCATTGGGTCGTTGTCGCCGGGCAGGTCGCCCACGACGCAGCCGGCAGTGTCGTCGGCAAAGGCGATCTGCAGGCAGCAGATCGAGCAGGTCGGCAAGAACGTCGCCGCGTGCCTTGATGCCGGAGGTGCGACGGTTAAAGACATTGTCTTTACGGTCAACTACGTTAAACAGCCCGCCGAATTCGACAAATATGCCGATCTGCGCCAGCGCTACTTCGGCCCACCTTCACCGGAGAGCACGATTGTCCCGGTACCACAATCGATCACCTCCGATCTGCTGGTGCAAGTCGAGGCGTTCGCTGCGATCAAATAGCTTGACGAAACGGACGGCCGGATTGTTTTCGCCCGCTAAATCTCGCCTTCCTGCTTCAGCATTCGGACGCGTGTTGCGCAGCGCCTTCAGCGTGTCCTCGAGCTCGGCCTCGCCATGGGTTGCCGAGATGATGCCGCCGGGGCTGCCGCTGAAGTCGACCCCGCCGGTCATCATCGCCAGCCGCAATTTGTGCACGACCCCGGCCTGGCGGTTGCCGGCGAGGGCCTCGGCCGGCTGCTTCCAGCGGGTCGAAGCGGGTCGGGACGATCGCCCGGTGGTCGGGGTTGGTGAAGATGTGGAAGTTCGAAAACATGCGGTAGGCCGCCCACGGCACGTGCTCTTCTTCGAAGACTTCGTTGATCCGGCGGCACAGCGTATCGGAGTAGCGGTTGGCGCGGGCGCAGGCATCGGTCGTGCCGACGATTTCGAGCGCCGCGACGCCGGCGGCGGCCGAGAGCGGGTTGGCGTTGAACGTGCCCTGATGCGAGATCTTCTCGCGGTCGGCGGCCTTCGTGACCTGGAAGTCGAGCAGGTCGAGGATGTCCTTGCGGCCGGCGACCGCGCCGCCCGGCAACCCGCCGGCGAGGATCTTCGCCAATGTCGTCAGATCGGGCCGGATGCCGTATTCGGCCTGCGCCCCGCCCGGCGAGACGCGGAAGCCGGTGACGACCTCGTCGAAGATCAGCACGACGCCGTGCTGCCGGGTCAATTCGCGCAATGCGGTCAGGAATTTCGGGTCGATCGGCAGCCGCGCGCCGTGGGCGCCGGTCGGCTCGATGATCGCGGCGGCGATGTCGTCGTTCTCGTCGAGCAGGCGGGCGAGCCCCTCGGCGTCGTTCTGCTCCGCCAGCACACAGACCGCCGGCGACCCCCGACAGGACGCCGGGTGTCGGGCTGCCGTCGAAATGGCTCGCATAGCCCGAGGTCATGTGATCGTGCCAGCCGTGGAAGTGATGCTTGAAGCGGATCAGCTTCGACTTGCCGGTGAAGGCGCGGGCGAGCCGCACCGCCATCAGCGTCGCCTCGGTGCCCGAGGAGGTGAAACGCACGCGCTCGGCCGAGGGGACGAGCTTCAGAACCCACTCCGCCCAGGCGATCTCGGTCTCGTGCGAGGCGCCGAAATGGGTGCCGCGCTCGATCTGCTGCTTGACCGCCTCGACGACCTTCGGATGGCAGTGGCCGAGCAGGAGCGCGCCGTGGCCGCCGAAATAGTCGACGTAGCAATTGCCGTCGACATCCCATTTGCGCGGCCCCTGCGCCCGGGTGATGTAGAGCCCGTAGGGCTCGATATAGCGCGAATCATGGGTGACGCCGCTCGGGAACAGCCGGCTCGCCTTCTCGGAGGCGGCCGCCGAACCCGGAGTCGCGGCGCGATAGGCGGCGATGATCGGCGAATTCGTCGTCAGGGTGTCGGGCATGGCGGTCACACTCCTCGATCGCAAGAGGTATTGACGATGTTAGGCCCAATGCCGACCCGGGGCCAATGAGAAAGGCCGCCCCGAGAGGCGGCCTTTCCGTTAACCGATAACCGGCGGCCAATCACGGCCGCGAGCCGTCGCCCTCAGGCGAGGACCTCCAGCTGAGTGGGGATCCTGGTCACGGCAGCGGATGACCGCGGTTTAGGGATAGACACAGGATCACCTCCTTTCAGTTGTTGCGACGAAGGAGTGCAACCTACGAAAAACACCGCAACACGACAAGCGATCTTATTCTCAATCGCAGCGTTCGCTGCGCGCCGCTTTCGCGCTACACTCGGGAAAACCCAGGAATTCAGCCAAAAAGGAGTGACAATGCGCCGCAGCGAAGACCGCATCCTGACGACCCATACCGGCAGCCTGCCGCGCCCGCCGGAGCTGACCCGTCTCTATGTGCGCCGAGCGAAAGGAGAATCGGTCGACGCCGCCGAGCTCGACAGACTGGGCCAGGAGGCGTTGCGCTCGGTCCTGCGCAAGCAGGCCGAAGCCGGGGTCGACATCGGCAACAACGGCGAGCAGCAGCGCGAGGGGTTTTTCCTCCACATCCGGCACCGGATGAGCGGGTTTGGCGGATCCTGGCAGCGCCGGACGCGCGCCGACGCGCTGCGCTATCCGGTCTTCAAGCGAATGATGGAGGAGCAGCTCGCCGCCAGGGAGGCGGTCAGCAACATGGGGCCGCCAAAGGCGATCGGCGAGGTCCGCTATCTCGGGACAGCCGCGATCGACGCCGAATGCACCGATTTCCGGGCCGCGCTCGACGAGACCGGCACCCATTTCGTCGAGCCGTTCGTGACCGCGCCGTCGCCGGGGATCATCGCCGGAGCGATGAAGAACGAGCATTACGACACCGAAGAGGCCTATCTCGACGCGCTCGGCGCGGCGCTCAAACCGGAATACGAGGCGATCGTCCGCCACGGCTTCCTGTTGCAGCTCGATTGCCCCGATCTGGCGCTCGAGCGCCACCTCTCTTACCAGGACCGCCCGCTCGGCGATTTCCTCGGCTTTGTCGAGCGCGTCGTCGCGACGATCAACAAGGCGCTGGAAAACATCCCGCGCGACCGCGTCCGGCTGCATGTCTGCTGGGGCAATTACGAGGGCCCGCACGATTGCGACGTGCCGCTGGCCGACATCTTGCCGGTCATCAAACAGGCCAATGTCGGCGCCTTCTTCTTCCCCTTCGCCAATCCGCGGCACGCCCATGAATACCGCGTGTTCGAGAAATTGCCGCTCGCCGACGACCAGATCATCATCGCCGGGGTCATCGACAGCCTGACCAATTTCGTCGAGCACCCCGAGGCCGTCGCCGATCGGCTGGAACGCATCGCGGCGGCGGTCGGCGACCCGCACCGCGTCATCGCCGGCACCGATTGCGGCTTCGACACCTCCGCGGGAATGGGCCGCGTCGCCGAGGACGTCGTCTGGGCCAAGCTCAAATCGCTCGCCGAAGGCGCCCGCATCGCCTCCCAGCGGCTGGGGATGGATTGAGATTATGTATGCGCTGAACGGGCGGGTCGGGCTGGTCACCGGCGCGGGCGGCGGCATCGGACGCGAAATCGCGCGGCGCTTGGCGCGAGAGGGTATGGCGATTGCCGTGCTCGACCGCGACGGCGCAGCCGCTGAGGCCATCGCGGCGGAAATCGGCGGTCTCGCTGTGGCGGCCGATGTGACCTCCGAAGACGAGGTGGGCCGCGCCGTCGAGGCCGTTCTCGCCCGGTTCGGGCAGATCGATGTGCTGGTCAACAATGCCGGCGTTGCCTGGATGGGGCCGGCGCTGGAGATGCCGCTCGAGGCGTTGCAGTCGATGCTGCGGGTCAATGTCGAAGGCGTTTTCATTGTCAGCCGCGCCGTGCTGCCGCACATGATCGCGCGGCGCTCGGGATCGGTCGTCAACCTCGCCTCCTGGGCCGGCAAGACCGGCAATGCCTTCTTCGCCGGCTACAGCGCCAGCAAATTCGCCGTCATCGGCTTGACCCAGGCTTTGGCGCGCGAGATGGCGCCGCACGGCATCCGGGTCAACGCGATCTGCCCGGGGATCGTCGTCGACACCGCGATGCGCACCGCGATCGAGGCGCAGCAGCGGCAATACGGGCTTCCCGAAACCGCGAGCGGGAGAAGTCGATCCCGATCGGCCGCGTTTCGGTGCCGGACGACGTGGCCCGCATTGCCGCCTTTCTCGCCTCCGACGAATTGTCCTACATGACCGGCGAGTCGATCAACCTCTCCGGCGGCTTGCTGATGGATTGAGGTGCGACGGAGGCCGTGACTGATGCCCGAAGGCAGCGAGCTTTACGACCAGGATTTTTTCCTCTGGACCCAGGAGCAGGCGGCGGCGCTGCGCCGTGCCAAAGGTTCGAATCTGCCCCTCGATTGGGACAACCTGGCGGAGGAGATCGAGAGCTTGGGAAAATCCGACCGGCGCCAGCTGAATTCGCAGATCAGGCGGATCCTGCGGCATCTCTTCAAGCTTGAAGCCTCTCCGGCGCCAGATCCACGAGCCGGATGGCGCTCGACGATCAACGACGGCCGAGGCGATATCGAGGATGTGCTGCGCGACAGCCCCAGTCTTCGGCGTGAGATCGATGCCTTTATTGCGGAAGAAGCCGATTCTGGCCGCAAAGTTAGCCGCTGCAGATCTTGCCCAACACGGCGAACCCGCCGATGTCGTTCGGGCGCGGCTCGAGAAAGGCGGATTTACGGCCGAGCAAGTCCTCGGCGACTGGTTTCCCGAGACGCCGAGCTGAACTCGCGCTTAGCCGCTGCGTTCGGCAGAACCGGGCGGGCGGCCGTGGACATGCACGTGCCGCCCGCCCGCTTCTTCGAGAATGCGCGTCGCCGTCAGTTCGCGATCGGGATCCTCGCAGCGCACCCATAGGAGCGCCGCGCCGGCATGCAGCGCCGCCGCGAAATCCTCGGCGTGGCGCGGCGCGGTGTAGTCGTCGAACAGTTCCTTCAACGCCGCGCCGCCGAGCCCGGCGCCGACCAGCGCGGCGACCGTCGCGGCGATCGGCCCGCCCGACAGCAGGATGATGCCGGCCACGGTCAAGCGGCGCGATGTATTTGATCTCGTCGGCGAGGCCGGCCGGCAAGAGTTTCGGCTCGCGCGCGGGCGGCTCGCCCGCGGCGGCGAGCGAATTGTGCGAGGCCAGCACCGAAAGATCGGCTCGTCGTCGAACCCGGCGGCGAGCAGGTTCGCAACGGCGCGGTGGAAATGCTCGCGGTCGGGAAACGAGGCGACCGCCTCGCGAATGACCGGGAAAGACGGCGAACTCTCGGCCATGCCGATCCTCTCTTTCGTGCTCGGGCCTTCTCTTATGCTACCGTCAAACACCCGCAAGCGTCGCCTCCTCGCCGATGAACGAACATTCCCCTCCGGCGCCCTCGCCGGTGATGGCCCAATACCTCGAGATCAAGGAGGCGAACCCCGGCTGCCTGTTGTTCTTCCGGATGGGGGATTTTTTCGAGCTGTTCTTTGACGACGCGGTCGCCGCGGCGCAGGCGCTCGACATCGCGCTGACCAAGCGCGGCCGGCACGACGGCGCCGACATCCCGATGTGCGGCGTCCCGGTCCACACCGCCGAAGCCTATCTCGCGCGGCTGATCCGCGCCGGGTTCAAGGTCGCGATCTGCGACCAGATCGAAGACCCCGCCGAGGCGCGGCGGCGCGGCGGCAAGGGGCCGGTGCGGCGGGCGGTCACCCGCGTCGTCACCGCCGGCACCCTGACCGAGGAGGGCCTCCTCGACGCGCGCCGGCACAATTATCTCGCCGGCATCGCCGAGGCGGGAGGCGAGATCGGGCTCGCCTGGCTCGATTTGTCGACCGGCGCCTTCGAGCTGATGCCGACCAGCGAGCACGGCGCTCGCCGGCGATCTCGCCCGCCTGATGCCGGGCGAGATCCTGCTGCCGGAGCGCATGTTGACGCGCCCGACGCTCTTCGAGCTGTTGGCCGAATGGAAGCCGGTCCTGACGCCGCTGCCCAATCCCCGCTTCGAGAGCGAGGCCGCGCGCCGCCGCCTGCAGGAATTCTACGGCGTCGGCGCGCTCGACGGGTTTGGCGGTTTCGGCCGCGCCGAGCTTGCGGCCGCCGGCGCCCTCATTGATTATGTCGGGCTGACCCAGCAGGGGCGGGCGCCGCATCTGCAGCCGCCGCGGCAGGTCATGCCGGCTTCGGTCATGCAGATCGACGCCGCGACCCGGCGCAATCTCGAACTGATGGCAACCCTTGCCGGCGAGCGCAAGGGCAGCCTCGTCGCGACGATCGACCGGACCGTCACCGGCTGCCGGCGCGCGGCTCCTCGCCGATCATCTCGCGGCGCCGCTGACCGCGCCTGCCGCGATCGCGGCGCGGCTCGATGCGGTCGAGTTCTTTGTCGACCGCCCGGAGCTGCGCGAGGCCTTGCGCGAGCGGCTGAAGCGCTGCCCCGACATCGAGCGGGGCTTGACCCGCCTCAGCCTCGGCCGCGGCGGCCCGCGCGACCTTGCGGCATTGTGCCAGTCGCTGGGGGAGACCGCCGCGTTGCGCGACATGCTGGCCGAACCGGGTCTCGTGCCGTTGCCCGAGCGGCTCGCTGCGGCGCAGCGAGGGCTCGGCGAGCACGGCGCCCTCGTCGAGCGCCTCCGTCGCGCGCTCGCCGCCGAATTGCCGCTCTTTGCCCGCGACGGCGGGTTCATCGCGCGCGGGATATTCGGACGAGCTCGACGAATGGCGCGGCCTGCGCGACGAGAGCCGCCGGATGATCGCGGCATTGCAGGCGCGCTATGCCGGCGAGACCGCGATCGGCGCACTGAAGATCCGCCACAACAACGTCATCGGTTATTACATCGAGGTGTCGGCGAACCATGCCGGCAAGCTCGGGCCGGAATTTATCCACCGCCAGACGATGGCGGGCGCGCAGCGCTACACGACGGCCGAATTGGCCGACCTCGAAACCAAGATCGCCAGTGCCGCCGAGCGGGCTTTGGCGTTGGAATTGCGGCTCTACGAGGATCTCGTCGGTGAGGTGATGGCCCGCCGCGCCGAGATCGCCGCCGCCGCGGCGGCGCTCGCCACACTCGACCTCGCGGCGGCGCTGGCCGAGCTCGCGGCCGAGGCGCTGTGGGTGCGGCCGGCAGTCGACGAGAGCACCGCCTTCGAGATCCGCGGCGGGCGTCATCCGACCGTCGAGGCGGCGCTGGCCGGCGAGGGCAGGGGCGGGGCCTTCGTCGCCAATGACTGCGTTTTGGCGGACGACCGGATCTGGCTCGTCACCGGCCCCAACATGGCGGGCAAGAGCACGTTTCTGCGGCAGAACGCGCTGATCGCCATTCTGGCGCAAATGGGCTCCTATGTGCCCGGCCCGCTCGGCGCGGATCGGCATTGTCGACCGCCTCTTCAGCCGGGTCGGCGCCGCCGACGATCTGGCGCGCGGCCGCTCGACCTTTATGGTCGAGATGGTCGAGACCGCGGCGATCCTGAACCAGGCGGGCCCGCGTTCCTTTGTCATTCTCGACGAGATCGGCCGCGGCACCGCGACCTTCGACGGCCTCTCGATCGCCTGGGCCACTCTCGAGCATCTGCACGAGGTCAACCGCTGCCGCACCCTCTTCGCGACGCATTACCACGAATTGACCGCGCTCGCCGCCAAGCTCCCGGCGCTCGCCTGCCACACGATGCGGGTCAAGGAATGGAAGGGCGACGTCGTCTTTCTGCACGAGGTCGGCCCCGGCACCGCCGACCGCTCCTACGGCATCCACGTCGCCAAGCTCGCCGGCTTGCCGAAGAGCCGTAACGGCGCGCGCCGAGGAGGTGCTCTCGCGTCCTCGAAAAGGGCGAGCAGGGCGGCGCGCTCGCCCGCCTCGCCGACGACCTGCCTCTCTTCAGCGCCGCCCGCCGCCGCGCCGAGCCGCCGCCGCACGAATCCGCCGCCGAAGCCTTGCTGCGCGACACCCGCCCCGACGAACTGACCCCGCGCGAAGCGCTCGACCTCATCTACCGGCTGAAGGCGCTGGCGGCGGAATAGGCCGGTACGCATCCGCAATCATGAGTGGTGTCGATTATTTCACTCCGCTGCATCTGCAGCAAATCTACAGCGAACCCTCTCCTATAGGTTGTAGTATCCGCTTCGCCGGCCGCCAATCGACCCAGGGCAACTCCCGACCCTTCATCACCGCGAATTATGCAATGGGAAAACGGCGATTTTAGGATCGGCATCATCGAGGGGCACGGTGAGCTCTGCAGCGATCCAGATCGGACATGCGGTGCTGTTCGGTTTCGTGGGCGCGCGGCAGTCGCGCGAAGCTCCAGTCAAACAGAGTATGGGTGGGTCGGACGCGCAGACTGAAAGGTTGGGATTCAGATTAGTGTCCCCCACGGTCGTGATACCAGCATTTCGGTCGCCGTCCCAAAGGCGTTGCTGCCGCAATTCAGGCCGATTTTGGCTTTCGGATGAGCGCAGCCATGAAAGACGCGCCTGATTTGCTTTCGCTGGTGACCTTAGCAGTTGGGAGCGAGGCGAACGACCCGGCCTTTCTGATCCAGATTGCTGTCTCGTCCCACTGATCTGTCGAAACTCGGAACTTTAAACTCACGACGGCCTCCTCCGATCGTTAGGCCCCTCGCATATCTAGGTTTCAGGAAGTAATCAGATCACCAAAGTGAGCAGCTTACTTTGACACGATGACGTTAAGCTGTTAACCCTAAATGTCGTTAGGCGGCAAAGCAACTACAATCATCCCTATAGCAGGTGGGAATTTTTACTCTGTATTAATGTTTTGTTAATGATGAGACGAATACGGAGGTGGGAATGGATAGGTGTGCCAATGTCAACCGGAGCGTTTTAGTGGCATTCTGCGGGCTACTCGCCGCTACACCCGTCTATGCTAACTCGGAGCATAAAGCAAAACCTGCGTCCTCCCACGAGGACCAGGACGCGATCTTACGCCATAAATTGCGTGACACGATAAACACCGGGCTTGTCGGCATCGTGTCCGAAGGGACGGACTACACGACCGATCTCGCATTGACCCTTGCCTCCGAACAGAACGGCTTGCGACTTCTGCCAGTTGCTGGGGCCGGAGCGCTGCAAAATGCCGAGGATGTCATGTTCGCTCGCGGCATCGATTTCTGCCTATTGTGCAGACCGACGTGCTCGATCAAATCAAGCGGAATCCGCCTTTTCCGGGTGTCGAAAAATACCTGCAATACGTCACGAAGCTGTATGATCAAGACCTTCATGTCCTCGCTGGACCAGACATCCAGTCGATCAACGATTCGAGAGGGAAAAAAGTCAATTTCGGCCTGCGTGACAGCGGAACCTATACGACGGCAACAACTATCTTCAACGCCCTCGGGGTCCAGTCGGATGTGACAACCTTGCCCCAGCCGCTAGCCCTAGATAAGTTACGGCTGGGAGAAATTTCGGCTTTGGTTTATGTAGCGACTAAGCCATCACGGGTTTTCCAAGACATTAGACCGGACGAACACCTCCACTTCCTGCCGATCAGGGCTGATACGCTCCCAAACTATATGACAACCACTATAAATTCTGAGGATTACCCTGATCTAGTTTCGACAGATGCCGCGGTCAACACTGTCGCAGTCGGAACCGTTCTGGTGGCATACAATTGGCCTATTAAGTCGGAGCGCTATTCCCGAGTACATCGCTTCGTGCAAGCTTTCTTTGGAAACCTCAAGGACATAAAAGCCCGCCGTCCAAAATGGCGAGATTTTGATGTAAATACCCCAGTTTCGGGATGGACCCGATTTCCGGCTGCCGAGCAGTGGTTAAAACAGGCCGGACCAATCCTCGAGCCCAATAAAGCTTCCGCTTCGCGGAATCTCGTGGTGGGCGAAGCAACCGCGGAAGCGCGAGTTCCTCTCGGTAGGGGAGAGCGCGAAGCCCTGTTCCGGGACTTTGCCGAATATCGCACACAGCTACAAACGGTCATTCCTAACCACGAGAATCCGCGTGCTGGCGAAGCGTTGTTCCGGGAGTTTGCCGAATATCAGAAACACCAACGGATGATTATCGCTTACCACCAGACCACCGGCGAGCATTGATCGTGCAACCCGGCGACCCAATCCAGGGTTCAGCGTTTTCCTGCCTGGCATAGCAGAGAACCGCCGATACCTGGGTTGCGGGATTGAGGTATCGGCGGCATCTCTTTGGGAGTCGAGGTGGATGTCACCGGCCAGAGGCCGTCCAGGCGATGGTCGCACGGATCTCGCCTAATGAGGCCGAGTAGATGTGCTCGTCGCGCATGCGGAGGAAAGCTAGGTGGGAAATATCACAGGGCAAAATGGTGCAGGCGACGCAGCACTATCGCGTGCAGAAAAGCTGCTTTCCACCGTGCTTCTCTGCTCAGGGGTCGGATTGTTCGCCGTCTCGATAGTCGTTACGTTTTTTTTCGGCTCCGCCTGCACCTTCTGCACCTCCTGTGTTGACGGAAAAACCCCCGCCTCCGCCTCCTGTAGTAGCGGAAAAACCCCCGCCTCCGCCTCCGACGGTGTCGGAGAAACCTTCACCACCCCCCGAACCGGAACCTCAACCGCCAGCCGATCATCCTCTTGCGAATGAGGCCGAGAAACCTCCTCCAGATCCTGCGGTTCGAGATTTGCTCGACCGTGGCTGGGCCTTGGTCGCCACGCCTTATTCCGCAACCCGATGGCAGGAAGCTCGTCAAAATTTCGAGAAAGCTTTGCGGCTGGATGAAAAGTCTAATGAGGCCCGGATTGGCTTGGCTTCCGTGCTCGGTGGCAAAATGGCGGACGAATGGTCGCCAGTCCTACAGGAGGACCCAAAACAGGCTGAACGGTTACTGATCGAAGTGTTGGAAAAGGGAGATACGGCGAACCGGATGTCGACGGCGCATTTTGCATTGGGGGTGGTTCTGCAAATGCAGAACCGATTACCCGAGGCTCATAGGGAATTCGGATTTAGCGTGGCGCTCGATCCTAATAACGCTCGTGCTCACCTACATCTCGGAGAGACCTCGTTGTATCTCGGCAATCCGACATGTCGGCAATTCGAAGAAGTGGTCCGTCTCAGCCCGAGTGATTATTCCATTGCTGCCGTTACCAATTGGGCGTTTGGGACGTGTCATCTGTTGTTGGGTAATCTGGATCAGGCAATCGAACTGCTGCAAACGGCACGTGCCGCTAACGATCACTTCTGGGTGTCCCACCTCTATCTGGCCGGAGCATACGGTCTGAAGGGTGATCTCGACAAAGCGAGAGAGTCCCTCGCGAAGTCGCTGAGATGGAAGCCAGCAATCAAAACATTGGCCCGGATGCAGGCTGAAAATCCGTGGCTCGGCAACCCCCGATATTGGGAATTGCAGGACAAAACGCTGAACCTCGGATTGCGGCGGATCGGTTTCCCCGATCAGTGACTTCGCATCGGTGATTTGGAATTACCCCGTTTAAATGAATGTCGGCTTTGTCGCGAGCAGGGAATCCAAGGCTTCTTCTGTTCGCTAATGACATCATGCGATTGCGGCAATGCAGATCTCGCCCTTGACGGCTGCAACTCAATGTAACCAACCTTAGATTAAATTCGCGAAAATTGCAAATTTGTTTAATTGCTCTTATCTGAACAGAGTCGCGAAACCTAGCGAATGCCACTCGCGCTTGTTTCGCCAGCAGGTTACGGTTTGCATAAGATATGACCGAAACCACACGCGTAAAGCTGCCGTCTGGCAATTTACCCACGTCAGCACCGACGGGCAGAATTGGCGGGCCGGTCGGAGAAATTGGTGCTTCGCCGCCAGATGTTCGTCCTCCCAAACGTCATTGCCATCGACCGGGACGACAATCTTCATGTCTCCCTCAACGAGCCTCATGGCATCGCCATTGAATTGGGGGGCGGGTAAGTGATCCCGATCGGGCCAACGCCCGACAAGCGCCAGTGCTGCGGAGGCTCGACCGGATGGTCGTGATGCGATAAGAACACGGTAATCCGGGAAAAACGGATCCTGGGGAAGCGCCGCGATGACAACAGTCGACAATGCGTCAACCTTACTGTCCGAGGCCGATCATCGCGCGCAATTGCGGCGGGCGGTGATCGCGAGCACGGTCGGCACGACGATCGAGTGGTATGATTTCCTGCTCTACAGCATCGTCACCGGCCTCGCCTTCGGGAAGCTCTTCTTCCCGAAATCCGACCCGCTGGTCGGGGTGCTGGAGGCTTTCGCCATTTATACCGTCGGTTTTATCGCCCGGCCGATCGGGGCGGCGTTCTTTGGTCATTTCGGCGACCGCATCGGGCGCAAGGGGACGCTGATCGCAACCCTCTTGACGACCGGATTGGCGACTTTCGCGGTGGGCTTTGTCCCGACCTACGAAACGATCGGCATCTGGGGCGCCGTCATCCTGACGATCATCCGCTTTATCCAGGGGATCGGGGTCGGCGGCGAATGGGGCGGCTCGGTGCTGTTGTCGATGGAATGGGCGCGCACCAACCGCCATCGCGGCTTTATCACCTCTTGGCCGCAATTCGGCGGACCGGCCGGGCTGCTGTTGGCGAATTTGGCGGTATTCGTATTCAGCGCGATTTCCGGCGACCAGTTCCTCGTCTGGGGCTGGCGCATCCCGTTCATGCTGAGCATCGTCATGGTCGCGGTCGGGCTCTACATCCGGCTCGGCATCCTCGAGACGCCGGTCTTCCGGCGCCTGGTCGCCGAAGAGCGGATCGAACGGGTCCCCGTGCTCGAAGTCATCAAGCGCCAGCCAAAGCAGATCATCCTGTCGGCCTTCGCCCGGATGGCCGAGCAGGCCCCCGCTTACATCTATCTCGCCTTCGTCTTTACCTATGGCACGCAGGTTCTGCACACCTCGCGCGATTTTCTTCTGACGGCGCTGATTGCCGCGGGGCTGGTATCGTTTGTCACGATCCCGCTCGCCGGGCATCTGTCGGATCGGTTCGGCCGCAAGCGCATCTACATTATCGGCTCGGTCGCGACCGGGATATTCGGCTTCATCTACTTCGCGATGCTGAACACGATGGTGCCGGCCTGGATCTTTCTCGGCATCATCCTGTCCTTTATACCGCACGACCTGATGTACGGCCCGCAGGCCGCGCTGATCGCGGAATGCTTCACGCCGCGGCTGCGCTACAGCGGCTGCTCGATCGGCTATCAGCTCGCTTCGGTCATCGCCGGCGGCCCCGCGCCGCTGATCGCGACGGCGCTCCTCGCGGCGATCGGATCGGGCTATGTGATCGCCGTCTACATCCTCTTCTGCGCGGTCGTCTCGATCGCCGCGACGGCGCTGATGCCGGATCTCACGAACCGCGACATCTCGCAGGAGCACGCTTAGGCGAACGTCCTGCGCCAACACTTCAATGGAGATGCACTGATGGGTAAGCTCGACGGGAAAGTCGCTCTGGTAACCGGCTCGGGCCGCAATATCGGCCGCGCGACGGTGTTGAAGCTGGCCGGGGAGGGGGCTCACGTCGTCGTCAACGCCCGCTCCAACCAGGCCGAGGCCGACGCTGTCGCGCGCGAGGCCCGAGAGCGCGGGGTCAAGGCGCTCGCCGTCATCGCCGATGTCGCCAAGAAAGATCAGGTCGACGCGATGGCGGCGCGGGCGATGTCCGAGTTCGGCCGCATCGACATCCTGATCAACAATGCCGCGATCCGCCCGCACAAGCCCTTCACCGAGCTGACGACACAGAGACTGGGAGCACGGTCAGGGGCGTCGTTCTCGATGGCGCGCTGTACCTGACGCGCGCGGCCATCGGCTCGATGGTCAAGAACCAGCTACGGCCGCATCCTGTTCTTCACCGGCGAAGGCGCCTATGACCGGCGGCAGCGGACGCGCCCACGTCTCGGCGGCCAAGATGGGCCTGGTCGGGCTGGCGCGGCCTCTGGCCTCCGAATTCGCCGCGCAGAACATCCGGGCCAACGTCGTCTCGCCGGGCAGCATCGATACCCGGCGGGATAATCCCGAATGGTATCAGGGGCGGGTGCCGAGCGCCGCCGGCATCCCGCTGGGCCGTCAGGGGCATGTCGACGAGATCGCCGCCACCTGCCTCTTTCTGGTCAGCGATGACGGCGGCTTCATCACCGGCCAGACCATCCACGTCAACGGCGGCGCGGCGTACTACTGACGCCGGCGGGGTTGCTGATACTCTGACCCGCGGGCGCGCCTAGGCGCCGAGAAGGACGGCGTGCCGGGGCCAGATTGCGATCGGTTCGGATCGCCCGTCTCTTATTGGCTGGCTGAAGGTCCTCGCGGCTCTTCCGCAGTCCTGGTGTCGGACGCGCCGGCGAGGGTTCGGCGGGTTGTTTCCACGCTCTCGCCAAAATATGTTCTGTTCCTCGGCAATGATACCCTCGATGGCTTCCACGAACGTTAGGTAAGCCTCTCGCTCGGGCAATCCTCTGTAGGAACCGGCGCCGTGCGTATACAGGCGACGCTCGCGCTTCATCCGCTCTGAAGCAGTCCGATACGATACCCAAGTCTCACTATAGCGGGCGATGCGTTGCCAACCCGCCGCGATTGCGACGATGGCGCCGATCGACCCCGAGACAATCGGCACCCACGGTGCAGCCCCAAAGACCTGGATAAAGGTAATCAATGCGCCCAACGCTATGGTAAGGAGAGCCAGCAACTCAGAACGCGTCTTAAACAAGCCGGCTTTTTCGCTGTACCACCTGCGCTGATCGGCCAAGTCATTTTTGAAATATCGTTCAGCCAATGCATCTCGTTCCTTCGCCGTGAGGTCCTCTACAGCATTGTCTACCGCCTTTGGAGCTTCGAGTGACGACTGGGTCGGCTGTTTGTTTGAGTTCGCCGGCGTTTTTCGGCGGTGAGGCTTGCTCCCCGGCTCCAGCCCCAACATCAATCGGGACAACGGAGGAATCCGTCATAGAGTGAGCCACGCCGCTCCTCTCTCTTTCTCTCTCGACACTCCGAGATCCTACCCTCGCACGGTTCAACCAGCAATGTTATCGGTGTTACCTGCTTCACACTCGCGGGGTGAACTTTCGGGCTATGCATGTCGGTATGAGGCCTCGGGTTCCGGGGGTCGACGGCGTAGTGGGGAGAAGAGATGACAGACAATCCGACCATCCGCGTGTTTGTATCCTCGCCATCGGATGTACGCCCGGAGCGTCTCATTGCGGAGCGCGCGGTGAGGCGGCTCGCGCGCGAGTTCAGCTATCACTTTCGCGTCGAGGCGGTGCTATGGGAACGTGAGCCGTTGCTCGCCACTCACCACTTCCAAGACCTCATCGTCCCGCCGCACGAGACCGATATCGTCGTGGTCGTGCTGTGGTCCCGCCTCGGTGTTCCCTTGCCGCAGGCCAAGTATCTCGGGGCTATTTCCAAAACGCCCGTCACTGGCACCGAGTGGGAGTTTGAGGATGCGGCGGCAAGCTACCAACAACGCGGTCTCCCGGAGCTCCTGCTTTATCGGAAACGGGCAACGATCACTGTCGAGCTTGGCGATCGCGCCGTATTGGAAGAGCACCAGCATCAGTCGGAGCTGGTCGAGGAGTTCATGCGGCGCTGGTTCCGCAGCCTCGACGGCAAGTCCTTCGTCGCCGCCTCGCGCGAATTCGTCGACGCAAGCGAATTTGAAAGCCTGCTCGAAGAGCATTTGCGCGGGCTGTTGCGCAAGCGTCTGACCAAACCCGAGGACGTCGAAACGCCCGCCACGATCACATGGCATCAGGGCTCTCCTTATCGAGGTCTCGAGTCCTTCGAAATCGAGCACACCCCAATTTTTTTCGGCCGAATGCGAGCCCGCAACGAAGTTCGCGAGATATTGGCCCGTCAGATCGAGCGCGGCCGCGGTTTTGTACTCGTCACCGGCGCATCGGGTTCCGGCAAGTCGAGCCTGGTAAAGGCGGGCGTTCTCCCGGATCTGCTGCTGCCCGGCATGGTCGGCGACGTCGCGCTTTGCCGCTATGTCGTTACCCGCCCCGGGGCTACGACTGCGGAGTCCTCGACAGGCGTGCTCGCTGCGCTGGCCCAAGCGTTCTTTGCCGAGACTGCGGTCCCAGAGCTCGCGCAAGCGCCCCTCGAATATACCGCCGGCAGGCTGTGTGAGCTGTTCGACAAGGCTCCCACTCAGTCCGCACAGCCCATACGGCAAGGACTTTCGGCGGCAGGTCAAAAGGCACGGCTGACCGAGCGCGGCGAGGCGCGGCTCGTGCTCATTATCGATCAACTGGAAGAGCTGTTCACGGCCGGCATCACTCAAGAACTGCGCGAGCGCTATATCGCCGCGCTCGACGCATTGGCTCGGTCGGGCCTTGTCTGGATTATCGCGACGATGCGCAGCGATTTTTTCGACCGCATCCCGACGCTTCCATCGCTCGCCGCCTTGAGCGCCGGTGAGGGCACCTACCTGCTGGCGCCTCCTGACGCAGCGGATATCGGCCAGATAATTCGTCTTCCGGCACGCGAGGCCGGGCTGCGCTTCGAGACTGACGAGCGGGCCGGGCACAGCCTCGACGAAGTGATCCGTGAAGCAGCGGCGAAGGATCCAGCTTCGCTACCGCTCCTTGAATACCTGCTCGACCAGCTCTGGCATCAGCGCAGCGCCGACGGCATGCTGACGTTCCAATCCTATCAGGCGCTGAAAGGGCTGGAAGGCGCAATCGGCGAGCGGGCCGAGCAAGTTTTGCGGGGTTTGCCTGACGCCGTGCGGGAGGCATTCCCTACGGTCTTGCGCGCACTGGTGACTGTAGGCGAAAGCGAAACGGCAGCGCCGACCGCCCGTCTCGTGTCCCTCACGACGTTTCCAAAGGAAAGTCCCCAGCGGTCGCTGGTCGAGGCCCTGATTCATCCTCAGGCCCGCATCCTGGTGGCGGATGGCGATGGGTCGCCAGCCCGCGTGCGTATAGCACACGAGGCGCTGCTGACGCATTGGGAGCGCGCGCGTCTGCAGATCGCAGCGGATCGCCGAGATCTCAGGGTGCGGGCCAGGCTCGAAATGGACGAGGCGCGCTGGCGCGAGGCCCAGCTGCAAGACCGAGACGGTTTGCTCCTCCCGCGCGGCCGGCGTCTGGCAGAGGGTGAAGACTTGCTGGCGCGCCGCCGCGGCGAGCTCGATCCTGCGCTCGTCACCTTCGTCGAGGCATCGGTGGAGGCGGCGCGGGAGGCTGACCGCCGCAGGATGCGAATACGGCGTGCAGTCACCGCAACCCTCGCCGTGCTGCTATTCGTGGCAGCGGCTCTTGCAGCGGCCGGTTGGTACGAGCAACGGGAGGCTCAAACAGCAAACAAAACGGTGGGCGTGGTTCAGCGGCTCGGCCGGCACACCAGCGACATCGGCACCAGGCCCCAGCGCAGCCTGCTGTTGAGCGTGTATGCGGCCTCTCTGGGCAAGAATAGACGGGACGGCACGCTGACTGCAATCGATGGGCTCCGGCAGCAGTTGCGCACGATCGGAGGGCGACCATTGCACGGGCACGAGACGGCTACCCGCTCAGCTGCGTTTTCGCCCGACCGGCGTTGGCTCGCCACCGGCAGCGAGGAAGGCGCAATTCAACTCTGGGATCTCAGCCCCGTGGACCCGACCAGCCGAGTACTGGCGCTCGACGGACACAAGGGACCGGTTCATGGGCTTGCGTTCAGCGCCGACGGTCGTTGGCTGGTCAGCGGCGCTGCCGACGGCGCGGTTCGACTCTGGCGTTTGACGGCGGAGGGGGCAAAGCCCGACCGCGTATTCGGCGAAGGCCGGTATGGAGCCATACAGTCCCTTGCGCTCAGCCCGAACGGCGACTGGCTTGTCTTCGGCACGCAGGGAGGGAACGTCTGCTTCTGGAAGATGTCCGTCGACGGGCCGCAGGAAGAACCCTGCGAGGCGTGGAAGGATGACGTCCCAGTCATGCAGGTCTTGTTCAGTGCCAGAGGGCGCTGGCTTGCGACCAGCTGCACCGGTGCGTGCAAGGATTATGACGCTCCGGTTCGCCTGTGGGATTTGTCGGCCGATTTTCCGCGTCAGGACCCCAGGCGCCTTTCTCATACGACCCCTCTCGTCGAGGCTTCCCTGCTGGCCATCGCCTTCAATGCGGATGAAACG
This sequence comes from uncultured Alphaproteobacteria bacterium, assembly GCA_963730745.1. GTDB lineage: Bacteria > Pseudomonadota > Alphaproteobacteria > ATCC43930 > CGMCC-115725 > AP-15. The sequence goes on along the minus strand of CAVSTA010000025.1, from coordinate 86,632 downwards.
CGCCTCGCGGTCGCATACGGCTACGTCGCGGAAGTGTGGGATTTGACGCAAGGGGATCCGCCGCAGCATGTCCTTGGGACGTATAGCGGCAATGGCGGATGGATCGGTACGCTAGGCCTGAGCCCCGACAACCACTGGCTGGCGATAGGAAGTGGCTCGGGGTCGAACGTCTTATTGTGGGACCTCACAGGATCACGCAAGGAACCGATTGCTTTGAAAGGGCATAGCGCTGCAGTGAACTCTGTAGTTTTCAGCGACGACGGCCGGTGGCTTGGGAGCGGCTCGGCCGACGCGACGGCGCGCTTGTGGGATCTGGCCGATCCGGCCCTGCCTTCCGTGTTGCTGCGCGGCCAGGATTTGCCAGTAACGAAGGTCGTTTTCAGCCCCGGCTTGGCGCCGCGCCACCTCGTCACGATGGGAGATGGGCCGGATGCGCGGCTCTGGAACATCCCCGACCCGCTGGTTGATCCTGTCGTGATGCGTGGGCAGGTCAAGCCAACCATCATCGGGATGGCCGTCAGTTCCGATGGCAACTGGATTGCAACGTCGAGTGTCGACGACACGAAGCTTGTGCTCTGGTCCACCAAGGATCCACGTCAGCCGCAACGCGAACTGCCGATACCCAGCCCCTCGCACGCCATCGCGTTCAGCGCGGATGGGCGCTGGCTTGCGGCCAAGAGCCAGGATAAGGGCGTGATCACCCTTTGGAGTCTCGCGGATTTGTCGAAGTCGCCCCTGAAGCTGCTTGAGAACGAGTGGGGAGACGTCCGGACCTTGCGGTTCAGTCCGGACAATCGCTGGCTGGTGAGTGGGACGAGGAGCGGCATTCTGAATATCTGGGACGTTTCGGGGGAGCGTCCTGCCTTGGAGCCGCGCCACCGCTGCCGTCAAGGCGAGGGGGTGCGGGAACCGGCTTTCAGTGCGGACGGACGCTTTATGGCGACGGCGGCTCAAGGGTCCTCAGCGCGCTTGTGGGACTTGGCGTCGCCGAATCCTTGTACGGGCCCGCGTATCCTGCCGCACGGCAATGTCGTGTACCAGGTCGTAATCAGTCCCGATTCGCGATGGGCTGCGACCGCGGGTTACGATCAAAAGGGCAAGTTATGGGATCTCGGCGGTTCTGAACCGAAATTGGTAGCTGAACTGACATTCAAGGATCGCGTCCTTCAGGCGGCTTTCACCCCCGATAACCGCTGGGTGGCGTTCGGCTCCTGGGACCAGACGCTGAAGCTGCTCGAACTGACGAATCCCGGCACATCGAAACCGATAGAACTCATCGGGCATGCAGGGAGAATCGCAGCTGTATCGTTCAGCCCCGACGGCAGGTGGTTGGTGTCGGCCAGCGAGGATCGCACGATCCTTCTCTGGGATCCGCTGGATCCGACTGCACCGCCCGTTGTATTGCGGGGGCACGAGGCGAGCGTGCAGCATGTCGGTTTTTCGAAAGACGGTCGCTGGGTTATTACCGGTGGTTACGACGGGACGGTAAGACTGTGGCGCTTGACGCTGGACGATCTCGTCGGCGTCGCCTGTCAAACCGCAGGGCGGGACCTCACCCCGGCGGAGGCTCGGACGTTTCTCGGAGATGAGCGTGCGCAACAGCCATGTGCTCACTAAAGGAGTTTCGGGTCAGGGCGCTATTGTGGGATCTCGGCGCGGCCGATCCTTGCGCGAATTCGCGATCAGCTCCGACGTGAGGTGGGCTGCGACCGCCAATTTCACACCCGATGCAAGAGGCAGGCTGTGGGATCTGCACACCGATGCCGAACCGAAACTCGGCGCCGAAATGCCGTTCGGCGCAACTGCGATGGAGTCGAGCTTAAGCCGCGGACCACCGCTAGGTGGCGTTCGGCGCTTGGGATGTTTCGGTGAAGGTCCTCGATCTCCGCGACGCAGGCTCGTCCAGGCCCGAGCAGTTTTCCGGGGTTACAGCAGGGTCCTTTCGGTCGCCTTCAGTCCCGACAGCCGCTTGCTGGTCACCCGCAGCGCCGACGAGACGATCATGCTCTGGCACGTCGGGTTGTCCGATCTCGTCGCCATTGCGTGCCGCACCGCAGGCCCCAAGCTCACTGCCAAGGACGTCGCGGACCTTATCGGAGATGAGCAAGCACGCCGGCCGTGCGTCGACCAGCCTTAAACGCTCGCACAGAACTGTGGGATTGAGAGTACATGAATACAGTCTTCATTAGTTACAGAAGGGAGATCACCGCCGGTGAGGCCAGGGCTTTGTTCAACGAACTTTTAGAGAAGCTCGGGAAGAACTCCGTATTCATGGACGTGGACAGCATCGCTTTGGGCCGTGATTTCCGCGGCGCACTGCAAAAAACACTCGAATCTTGCGACCTGATGCTGGTGCTGATCGGCAAGGACTGGGCCGACGTTAAAGACGAAGAGGGACGACCACGCTTACAGAATCCCGGTGATTTCGTGCGCCTGGAGATCGAAGCAGCGCTCAAGCGCGACATCGTTGTCACGCCGATCCTGGTGCAAGGGGCGCATATGCCCGCCCCTGAGCATTTACCCGCCGAGATCAGAGACCTGGTTTATCGCAATGGATTTGAGTTGAGCCACAACCGTTGGGAATCCGATGTTGTGGAAATGATCAGGCGTCTCAATCTCGACATTTCCAAAGAGGGCAGGCGAGTTCGAGCAATCCGCCTCCTCTGCCGCCGCACCCAATGCCTCTATTGCGCTCGCCGCGCGACCAGCGATCCCAGGTCGGCAATTCTCGAGTTCGGCCACTCAGGGTGACCCGGCGGCAGGCACTGGGAGTTGCCGCGCTCGCTGCCGCTGGGACCGGCGCCGTCATTGCCGCACCTTCCATCCGCAGGCTGTTATCAAAACCGTCGTTGCGGACGATTGCTTTCGACGTTGTAACCGTCGATTTAAAAGGGGTCCGGAACCCGCCGGAAAAATACACCGCCGCGGTATTCACAGAGGGGCTCGGTCCCGCCGGCGGGCTCGATATGGTCTCGATCCCGGAGGGCAGTTTCACGATGGGTTCGCCGGTCGATGAGCCGGAGCGACAGGGCAATGAAGGTCCGCAGCACCATGTCACGCTCGCTGCGTTTTTTATCAGCGCCTCACCGGTCACTCAGGCCCAGTGGTCTGCGGCAGTATTGGCGCACCCCGACCAAATCCGCCGAAACCTCGATCCGAACTCGTCGTTCTTCAAGGGCATCGATCTTCCCATCGAGAGCATCACTTGGAACCAGGCGGAAGAATTTTGCCTGCGCCTCACCGCGATCACCGGGCGGGCGTATCGGCTGCCGAGCGAAGCCGAATGGGAATATGCCTGCCGCGCGGGCACGATGGGGCCCTTTCACTTCGGGCCGACCATCACCCCCGAGCTGGCGAATTATTGTGGAACCGGCGGTGCGGTATGCGGCGACAGCGATGGCAAGAGCGTCGCCTCTGACGTCTATAACGACAAGAAGTATGAATTGGGCGCCTACGGCCAGGGCCCCACTGGGGTTTTCCGAGGCAAGACGACGCCGGCGGGGACATTCCCACCGAACCGGTTTGGCCTCTACGACATGCACGGCAACGTCTGGGAGTATTGCTTAGACAAGGCAAGCGCCAACTACGCCGATGTCCCCGTTGACGGCAGCGCCAACCTCTCGGGCCCCGCGGACAGCCAGAGGATATTGCGCGGCGGCTCGTGGTCGCACAACCCCGCGATCTGCCGCTCTGCCTACCGCGACAGCAACGCCCCCCAGGACTTCTCAGGCTGGCAGGGCCGCATCGGCCTCAGGGTGGTCTGCACAATTTAACGCGAGCGATCGAGGACCACTTCATTTTGAGCCAGGCTGTAAAGGCTGGTAAGGGTAGACGTGCACCCATCGGTCTGACTAGGGGCGCTTCTCCCGGAGAGCGGTTATGCTTCCGCCCAATGACAAGCTCGCGATCTGCTTCGCCCATGTCGCATATCAGCTGCATGAGCAATTTTCGACCCTCAATACCGGCATCAACAGCTTCGCCGTTCGCGGTTCCGAGACCCTGGAGAACCGGGTGGCTGACGCCGATGTACTGGTAATCTCGGGGTTGTGGCACGACGGCCTTCTCGAGCGCGCAGGCAAGCTTCGCTTCATTCAAGCGATTGGCGCCGGCACCGACCAGTTTCCGCTTGAAGAACTGAAGAAGCGCGGCATCCGCCTTGCCAGCGCGCGCGGCGTCAACTACCGCGCGGTCGCGGAGCACGCGATGGCTCTCATTCTCGCACTGAGCCGCCGGCTTCCCGAGGCGCGGGATAATCAGGCAAAGCGCGTCTGGCGCGGCATGATCGGCGATCTCTCCCGGCGGGAGGACGAGCTCGGCGGCAAGACCCTCCTTGTCGTCGGCTTGGGGCAGATCGGCGGGCGTCTCGCCGAGCTCGCCAAAGCCTTCGATATGCGCGTTGTCGGGCTGCGGCGCGATCCGGCCGCCGGCCGCGGCGCGGCGGACGCGGTGCACGCGATGGGCGAGTTCAAGTCGCTCTTGCCCAAGGCCGATTTTATCGCCCTCACCTGTCCGCTGACCACGGAGACCGAGAAACTCGTCGACGCCGAGGCGCTCGCCCGGATGAAATCCTCCGCCTATCTCGTCAATATTGCTCGCGGACGGGTCGTCGACGAAGCCGCCCTTGTCGAGGCGCTCGCCGCACGGCGCATCGCCGGCGCCGGCATCGACGTAACGGTAGAGGAGCCACTTTCGCCGAACTCGCCGCTTTGGGGAATGGAGCATGTGCTCCTCAGCCCACACACCGCTGGTGAGACTCGGCGTTACGAGGACAATGTGATCGAGATCCTGCGCGACAATCTAGGGCGCCTCTGTCGCGGCGAAGAGCCGTTGCGCAATCAGGTGATCTGACCACCCCCAAATTAAGGAGTCATCATGCGTCCCCAGGCCGCCGCGATGAAGGCGCTCCTCGAACACCCGGGCGGACCTCACTATTGGGATGGCAACAGCCGACGAACGATTTCCGGGTGTCGGACGTAGCCAAGGCCACGCGACAGCCGTTGCCGCGCGCTGCGCTGCGAGATAGGGTAACGCGTTCTCGTTTGGGAATGCATTGATGTGCGGGATTGTCGGGCTGTTCTTCAAGCGCGGCGCAGCAACACCGGTCCTCGGCCCGCTGCTGGCCGGCATGCTGTCGCAGATGGCCGAACGCGGGCCCGACAGCACTGGTTTTGCGCTCTATGGCGACCCGGCGCCGGCAGGGGCGTTCAGGGTGACACTGCACGCGCCCGATGACAAATACGATTGGCCGGCGTTCGAAGCCGAACTCGGCGCTGCCTTTCCGCCCGCCGAAGCGGCGCGGCATTATTGCAGCCACGCGGTCTTCACTTTGGGTGCAAGTCAGCAAGAATTCTTTGATTGGCTCACGTGTCGTCATCCCGAACTCGGCACTTTCGGATTTGGCGAGCGCATCGAGGTGTTCAAGGATGTCGGTCTGCCGGACGCGGTCGCGCGGCGCTTCGACCTCGCGCATCGTTCCGGCACGCATGCGCTCGGCCACACACGAATGGCAACCGAAAGCGCCGTGACGACGGAGCACTCTCATCCGTTCTCGACCGGCCGTGATCTTTGTCTCGTGCATAACGGGTCGCTGTCGAACCATAACAGGCTGCGGCAATCGCTGCACCGCGCGGGCATCCGCTTCGCCACCGACAACGACACCGAGGTTGCAGCCGGCTATCTGACTTGGCGCTTGGGTCAGGGAATGAGCCTGCCTCAGGCTCTCGAAGCCGCGCTCGCCGACCTCGACGGGTTCTATACCTTTGCCGTCGGCACCACCGACGGTTTTGCAATCTTGCGGGATCCGATCGCCTGCAAGCCCGCAGTCCTCGCCGAAACCGACGACTGGGTCGCGATGGCGACCGAATACCGGGCGATTGCAACCCTGCCCGGCGCGGCCGGTGCCGAGATCTGGGAGCCAAGGCCGGCGACGGTCTATTCCTGGCAGCGCCAGTGATCGAGGTCGACCTGGCGAGCAGCTCGGTCCGTGCACTGAACGAACGACTGCACCGGCTCACTCCGCAGACAAACGAGGTCTATTGGCGAGTGCTGAACCCGAATGGCGCTCACGCCGTTGCAGTCGGCATCACTGAGCCGGTGCAAATCGAGATTAAAGGTCATGTCGGCTACTACTGCGCCGGCATGAACGCAGCGGCGACCGTGGTGGTAGACGGGCATGCCGGCACCGGGCTCGCCGAGAACATCATGAGCGGGCTTGTTCGCGTGCGCGGCGATGCTTCGCAATCCGTCGCCGCCTCGGGCCGCGGCGGGCTCGTCGTCATCGAGGGCGACGCCAGCGCCCGCTGCGGCATTTCGATGAAGGGCGTCGACGTGGTAGTCGGCGGTTCGGTCGGGCATATGAGCGCGTTCATGGGCCAAGCCGGGAGGCTGGTCGTCTGTGGCGACGCCGGCAACGACCTCGGCGACTCGCTCTACGAGGCCGAAATTTTTGTCGCCGGCGCCGTCGCCAGTCTCGGCGCCGACTGCATCGAGAAGGAGATGACGCAGGGCGATGTCGAGCAGCTTGCTGGCCTCCTCGGTCGCGCCGGCATCGCCGCCGATGCGACCCGTTTCCGGCGTTACGGCTCGGCGCGGCGGCTCTATAACTTCCGCATCGACCACGCCGCCGAATATTGACGATGACGATTCCTTCGCTACGCCGCTCTGCCACCTTTTCTCCCGAGGTCGTCGCGGAGATCGAGCGTGCTGCCGATGAGGGTATCTACAAGATCCGCGGCTTCGGCACTTTGCGCCCGTTGCCGAGTTTCGACGATCTCGTATTGCTCGGGGCCTCTATCTCGCGCTACCCGCTCGAAGGCTATCGCGAGCGCTGCGCCACCGACGTGACGCTCGGCACCCGTTTTGCGAAAAAGCCGATCGAACTGAAGATCCCGATCACGATCGCGGGAATGAGCTTTGGCGCGCTGGGCGCCAATGCCAAGCGGGCGCTGGGCCGCGGCGCCACCGCGGTCGGGACCAGCACGACGACCGGTGATGGCGGCATGAGCGAGGAGGAGCGTAACGAGTCGAAAATCCTAGTCTACCAGGTATTGCCGTCGCGCTACGGATTCGACCCGAGCCATTTGTGCGCCTGCGAGGCAATCGAGATTGTCGTCGGGCAGGGAGCCAAGCCGGGCGGCGGCGGCATGCTGCTCGGGCAGAAGATTACCGAGCGGGTCGCGGAGATGCGCACTCTGCCTCCCGGCATCGATCAGCGCAGCGCCTGCCGCCACCCGGACTGGACCGGCCCCGACGACCTGACGATCAAGATCCACGAATTGCGCGAACTGACCGATTGGGAGAAGCCGGTCTTTGTCAAGATCGGCGCGTCACGGCCTCGCTACGACGTGCAGCTCGCCGTCAAGGCCGGGGCCGACGTCGTCGTGCTCGATGGCATGCAGGGCGGCACCGGCGCCACCCAGGAGGTTTTTATCGAGCATGCCGGCATCCCGACCCTGCCGGCGCTGCGCCAGGCGGTCGAGGCTCTCCAGGAACTGGGCCAGCACAGGAAAGTCCAGCTAATCATTTCGGGCGGCATCCGCAGCGGCGCCGATGTCGCCAAAGCACTGGCGATGGGCGCCGACGCAGTGTCGGTCGGCACCGCCGCACTGATCGCGCTTGGCTGTAACCGCAAGGTCCATGTCGAGGATTATCAGGCGCTCGGCACCGAGCCAGGCGCCTGCCATCATTGTCATACCGGGCGCTGTCCGGTCGGCATCACGACGCAAGACCCGGCACTGGAGAGCCGGCTCGATGTCGCGGAGGGCGCGCGGCGCATCCGCAATTTCCTGACGGTGCTGACAATGGAGGCTCAGACGTTGGCTCGTGCCTGCGGGAAATCGCACCTCCACAATCTCGAACCGGAAGACCTCGCCGCATTGACCGTCGAAGCGGCGGCGATGGCTGGCGTGCCGCTCGCCGGCACCGACTGGATCCCGGGAAAGAGTAAGTACTGATGTCGCAAGACTTGACGAAAGAGGCAACGGATCGCGGCATCAACTATTTTCTGATCAGCTTTGTCGACCTTTTCGGCGTGCTGCGGGCAAAGCTGGTGCCAGCCGCCGCTATCGGGCGGATGCAGCGTGACGGCGCTGCGTTCGCCGGCTTTGCGACACATCTCGATTTGACCCCTGCCGATCCCGACATGTTCGCAATGCCGGACCCGGCGAGCCTGATCCAGGTGCCGTGGAAGCCAGAGATCGGCTGGCTCGCCGCCGATCTGCACATCGATGGCGAGCCGGTCGAGCATGCTCCGCGGCAGGTGTTGAAGCGCCAGCTCGCCGCGGCCGAGGCCGCGGGCTATCGGCTGAAGACCGGCGTCGAGGCAGAGTTTTTCGTGTTGCGCCCGGATGGGCGGGCAGTCGGTGACGGCGAGGACCGGCAGGCAAAGCCATGCTACGACCAGACGGCGCTGCTGCGTCACTACGAGCTGATCCGGACGATTAGTGATGCAATGCTCGGGCTCGGCTGGGGGCCTTATCAGAGCGATCACGAGGACGCAAACGGCCAGTTCGAGATGAACTGGACCTATGACGACGCGCTCGTCACGGCCGATCGCCACGTGTTCTTCAAATTTATGGTCAAGGAGCTCGCTCGAGGGCATGGGCTGCGCGCCACCTTCATGCCAAAGCCGTTCATGCATCTGACCGGGAGCGGCTGCCACGCCCACATTTCATTATGGGACCGTGTAGGCGAGATCAATCTGTTTCACGATCCGACAGGCGAACTCGGTCTCTCCGCGCTCGCTTACCATTTTCTCGGAGGCATCCTCACTCATGCCGAGGCGTTGACAGCTCTGTTCACCCCGACGGTCAACAGCTTCAAGCGGATCAATGCGGCGCCGACCGTGTCGGGCGCGACCTGGTCGCCGAACGCGATCAGCTATGGAGCCAACAATCGCACCCATATGGTGCGGATCCCCGAGCCGGGCCGCTTCGAATTGCGGCTGATGGACGGCGCGGCCAACCCGTATCTGCTGCACGCCGGCATCCTTGCGGGCGGTCTCGACGGGATAGCCCGGCGGCTCGATCCCGGTAGACGGCTCGACATCAACATGTACGAGCCCGGCGCCGCCCCCGCCGGCATCCCGCGGCTGCCGCTCAATCTTCTCGACGCGCTGCGCGCCTTCCAGACCTCCATAGTGCTGCGCGAGGCGTTGGGTTCGGGCTTTGTCGACGCTTACGTCAAATTGCGGATGGCGCATTGGACCGACTACATGCGCCATTTGACCGAATGGGAGCGTGATCACACGCTCGACGTCTAACGAACAGCGGAGATCTTCGGTGACGCAAGAAGGGACGCGAGATCGGACGAATGGGCCGCCCAGCCGCTGGGAATTGCTGACGCAGACCGGCGCCGGGACGCCGATGGGCGATCTGCTGCGCCGCTACTGGTGGCCGATCGCCGGCGCCAGCGAGCTCGGCCAGCCGGGGACGAAGCCGGTGCGGCTCCTGGGCGAAGACCTCGTGCTCTACAAGGATCTCGGCGGGCATTGGGGCCTCATCGACCGGCATTGCCGGCATCGCCGCGCCGATCTCAGCTACGGCTGCGTCGAGGCGCGCGGGTTGCGCTGCAACTACCACGGCTGGCTCTATGACGAGGCGGGGCGCTGCCTCGCGCAACCCTACGAGGACGTGGCGCACCCCGAGGCGCGGCTCAGGGACGCGATCCAGATCAAGGCCTACCCGGTCGCCGAATTGGGCGGCCTCATCTGGGCCTATCTCGGGCCGGAGCCGCGGCCGTTGCTGCCGGATTGGGAATTCTTCTCGTGGCCGAACGGTTTTCGCCAGATCGTCAAGGCCGAGATCCCGTGCAACTGGTTCCAGTGCCAGGAGAACTCGATCGACCCGGTGCATTTCGAATGGACCCATTCGAATTGGAGCCTGCGGCTGAAGGGCAGGACCGGCCCGTACGCGCCCCACCACGTCAAGGTCGATTTCAGCGAGTTCGAGTACGGCTTCCAATACAAGCGCATCCGCTCCGATACCAGCGAGCATGACGAGCTTTGGACGATCGGCCGCGTGTGCCTGTGGCCGAATGCTCTCTTCACCGGGAACCACATCGAATACCGCGTGCCGATCGACGACGAGAACACGCTGAGCATCAACTGGGCCTTCAGCCGCGTGCCGACAGAGCGCGAGCCCTATGTCCAGGACCTGATTCCGACCTGGCAGGGGCCGATCGCCGACGAAAAGACCGGGCGCTGGATCACCAGCCACGTGATGAACCAGGATTTCGTCACCTGGGTGGGACAAGGGCGGATTGCCGACCGCAGCCAGGAATATCTCGGCCCGAGCGACCAGGGCATCGTTATGATCCGCCGCCGCTTTCTGCGCGACCTCGAAGCGGTCGCGCGGGGCGAAGACCCAAAGGCGGTGATCCGGGACCCGGCGCGAAACCGCGCGATCCGCCTGCCGGTCGCCGACCGCCGGCCGCTGATCGATGGCCTGACCCGCGCCGAAATGCTGCGCGATCCGCTCAGCCGGCGCGGCCTCGAAGGCTACGTCTTTCAGACCGGCCAGCCGCCGGATGTGCGGGACGCGTTTCTCGCCGCGATGGGGTTCAACGGAGCGGAATTTTCGCCGCCTGAGGACCTCTTCGACCCGCTCGCCCCCGCGCCGCGTTGAGCGGAAGTTACAGTCAACCCCCGGCGAGAAAGTCCTTCGTCCATTGCTGATAGTCGTCGGCGCGAGTGACCCGCCGCATGAGTTCGGGCGAGGCGATGTTCTTGAGATCGCGCGGCGCGACACCGTCGCGCAGCGCCTTCAGTGTGTCGTAGACCGCCTGCACCGCGGCCGAGAACGGGGCGTGAGTCTGTAAGGCAACCCGGACTCGATGCGCGCCGAGCCAATCGAGATCGCCGAGCTGACCTCCGCCACCGCCGAGGATCAGTGGGATCCGGATCGCCGACGACACCGCTTCGACTGCCTCCACCGTCACTCCGCCGGCGAGGAAGATCGCGTCGACCCCGGCGGCCTCGTAGGCCTTGGCCCGCTTCAGGGCCTCGTCGAGGTTGGCGATCGCCAGCGCACTGGTGCGTCCGGCGATGACCAGGTTCTTGTCCTGGCGCGCCGACAGCGCCGCCTTCATCTTGCCCACCCCCTCCTCGACCGAGCTCAAGCTCGGCTTGCCGCCCGATCCATAGGGCCGCGGCAATACCGTATCCTCGATCGACATTGCGCAAATGCCGGCCGTCTCCAGCTCCTCGACGGTGCGGCGCACGTTGAGCGCATTCCCGTAGCCATGGTCGGCGTCGACAAGCAGAGCCAATTTGCCGGCGCGGCAGATGCGATAGGCCTGACCGGCGAATTCGGTCAAGGTTAGGACGACCAGATCAGGGGCGCCGAGCACCGACATCGACCCGATGGAGCCCGAAAACATCCCGACCTCGAAGCCGAGATCCTCGGCGATGCGCGCCGAGATCGCGTCGTATACGGATCCCGGATGGACGCACCGGTTTCCCGAAAGGATCGCGCGAAAGCGCTCGCGCCGTTCGGTCCAGTTCATTACCGGTCACCCCATTTCTTGTCTTCAACCGTCTGCTCTTCGACCTGATAGAACTGGTCGAGGCCGACCAATGTCTCGATTTCGTGCCGGGCGGAAACGCAGTCCTCCTGGCTGAGGCCGCCGTACTCGCCGTTCTCCTTCAGCTCCGTCAATGCCCGCTTCGCGTGATGGAAGCTGACCAGCAAATACAACAGCGCGTCGATGCACGCCTTGTAGCCGATCTCGGCCAATTGCTTCGAGCTCGGGGTCGGACGGTTGTCGCGGTTGCCGAGGCTGCGGACATAGACCAGCGGAACCTTCGCGAGCTTTGTCGCCTGCTGCAGTTCCTCCGGCGTGCGCGGGAAAATCATGCCCATGTCGGCGCCGACATCGGCTGCCAGGTTGATCCGGGCCACCGCTTCTTCGAGCCCTTCGAAGCGGCAGGAATCGCTGCGCGCAATGATTACGAAATCCTTGTCTGTCTCGTCGCGCTGGCGGCAGGCGAATTTGATCTTGTCGACGAAGTCGTTACGCGGGATCACGTGCGCGACATATTTGTGGTAATGCGCCCGCTTGGGAAAAAGCTGGTCTTCGATATGGATGCCGCTGATCCCGGCATGGATGAATTCCTTGACCGTGCGCATCGTGTGCAGCGGCTCGCCGAAGCCGGCGCCGCCATCGGCGACGACCGGCACGTTGACCGCCTTGGCGATATCGCCGGCGGTGCGCACCTGCTCGTCCATCGTCAATAGCGGCTCGGAGGTGCAGCGCGATCCGCCGGTCACGAACCCGCCATTGTAGACGGTCTTGAACCCGAGGCTCTCGATCAGCCGGCCGCCGAGCGGGTCATAGGCCACGGGCATGTCGATGAAGCGCCCCTCGGCGAGGAGCCGGCGCAAGGTCGCAGTCCGATTGATCATGGCGTTCTCCCGAAAGAAGCGTGCCCGAGCAGCACCTGATTGTGCCGAGATCGCGACACCGGTCAACCTTCAGGCGTCGGCCGTCGATCGAACGTCCGCATTGCGCCCGATCCTGGTTGCCTCGGGGGATGCCACGAGCTGTATCGGGATTCGAACCGCCGATCTCTCGGGGCGACGCTCGGCCCCGCGGAACGGCGATCGGGTCTCGCAGGGGCCGAGCGGCGTGCCCTGATAATGTGGTGAAGAATTCTTAAGGAGAGGGAGGGGGGAACCTTGATAAAGATCAGCGTCCTTGCGGGAGCGTATCTCACAGCTTCGTGCGGTTGTGCGCCGGCGATCGTCTGGGACCGGCCGCCCTCGCACGAGTTGCGACGCGATCACCCGATTTTTTCCGCATCCCGCCGGACCGCGTCATCGAACTCGGCACCGAGGTCGAAACATGACCGTCGTGTTTTTCACTAGGCTGAACTCGGTTGAGATCGATCAGGCGCGATGGATCGGCGGTGACATGCGACTGCTGGTCCTGTCGAGGACGCGGTAGGTTTTCAACCCCAAGGCTCGCGCCACAGCCTTTGCCCTTTCTTTTGCCTCTGCCTTGCCACCAACCAGAAAAATCGAAGGGCGGCCGCTCACCTTGCCGTCATCATCGCGTTGAGAAATAGTCGCTACCAACCCCTCACGCGTGTCTTCTATCTTAAGCCGCACGAACATCTTTTCCCTCCTCCGGAGCGAGCAAACCTGTATTCCGACGGGCTGCTGACGTCCGAGGTTGCACAGCGCCTTGCGCCTTGGCCAGCGCCTCCACCAGCGGCCGTTTTGCAGCCATCATTCTGTTGCCAAGAACCTTTTGCTGTTACGCCAAGCCATCGCTGTCATCATCTCTCGAAATTCGTCCGGTTTGTAACCCGCTCTGTGCAGAACAGGAGCCATGAACTCGTCCGCCAGTAGGTCGTCGAGCGTCGCCCGGCAGCAGAAGCATTCGTTCCGCCTGTGTTGGCGGGTGTCGATGAATTGCGAAGCGTCGAGTGAAACATCGGGTTCGGTACCACCGCCGCTCATCTGTCCTGGCACTCGACTGGATAGCCTTGGACCGGTCACGATGGACTAGCATTGTTGCCGCCGAAATCTGGTGTGGCGATGCCGGCGGTGTCCGAGCCGGAGAGGTCCGGACCAGAACCGGCGACGGCGTGCTCGTCCGTGGATCCGTCGCCCGAGACACTCGTCTCGGCTCCAACAAGATGATTATCCAATACGGTCTCTCCAAGGCGATGCATTGCAGACTGGTCACCAGTAGTGCTGACAGCATCTTGATGTCCAAACATTGACTGGATGCCCTCGAAGACCATCGCGCCGCCGGCTATGCCAGCCGCGGTCATCGCCGCAGAGCGCAGGAAGCTGCCGCCACCCAGCAATCGAGCGCCAGGAGAGGGAGGTGCCGCAAAGGCGCCTTCCGGGAGATGACCCGGCTGCGGCGTCATAGCGAGCGGAGGCGAACTGGTATCGGCGTCCCCGGGCGGCACGTTGCTCATCCGAGCGCCGCCGGAAGGTGCAATGCGGCCGAATACTGCGCCCAGGAAACTCGGACCACCAAGAAAGCTCGGAGGAGCGGATGAAGCGCACTTTGTTTCGGTCAGCTTTGTCTCCAAACAAGTGATCTTTATCTGCGCATCGTGCAGGCTCAAATCCTGGATCAGCACGGTTTGCACGAGCGAATAGGGTGCGTCCGGCCACTCCGCAGTCGTATCTCGGATCAGCGTCTCGGCCTCGGTATCCTTGGGTTGACCCTCGGTCTTGCTCAAGCGATCGAGAAGGATCGTAGTCAGGTCTCTTTCCCGGGGTGTCATGAAGGCCTTCCATGATTGAGCTAGACCGCCGCTCGCGCGCGCGGGCGACCACAGGTTGTCCAGCAGCTGAGTGAGCGAGATAGCGATTTGCTTTAGAGCCTAGCCGCACCGGGCACGAGCCATGGCCGATGCGGCCGCTCGGGTGGTGTCATCAACTGGTTATCGAGATCAGTATTTCCGGCGACATCCCCGTCGGCTTCATCCGCGCGAACATCTTTGGCGATTTCTGGATGGTAAACGCCAGGCCATTTGCTGAAATCATTGGTACAGCTGTCTTCGAAGGAGATATACATTGAAGTGATTCCTGCTATCTCTTGCCCAATGGAGATAGGAACGATTTTTAATTTTTCCAGCCAATGCCGACTCTAATGGATAGGTATGTCACGAATTTCTTTTCGTCGGCAGAGAATTTCTTTTCGTCGGTAAATCGATCTGCCGTATAGATTGCCAGTCAATTTTGACTACACTCCTGACGCCTGGGCAGGCTGGCGAAGGATCGGCTGGGGCGGACCCGTGGCGGCCCCTCCTCCGGCAACGTCGTCCCGAAGTAAACAGCGTATGAATAATAAAAATCACCCACGTACCGGCAGATTTCAAAAATCTATTGAAGAATCTTCTTGCGCTTATGAAAAAAGATACAATATAAGACGATAGAGAATTGGTCTGCCACGCAAAATTCTGTACCACGGAACGGCGTGTGGTTTATCAGACGAAGTCCTAGGTGCCCCGTCCGGTAGCAGACGAATTTTCTCTCAGGGCCGCGATTGGCGGCGGCAAGATCAGGAGGGAAGTCCCCTCCTGACACCGAGGCACTGCAAATGAAGAAGTTTCCGAGTTTGAAACCAGGGATCTGGGGGGCCGTGATCGGTGCGGCCGCGATTTCGGTGGTTGGTTTTTCATCTTTTGGGTGGACGCTCGGCAGCACCGCCGAACGAATGGCGAAAGAGCGAGCTCAGACAGCGGTTGTTGATGTGCTGGCGCCGATCTGCGTCGAAAAATTCCAACATCAGACCGATGCCGCGACAAAACTGATCGAGTTCAAAAAGGTGTCCTCGTCGTGGGACCGGCGCTCGTTCATCGAGAAGGGCGGCTGGGCGACAATGGCGGGAACCGATGCCCCAAACACGGCGGTTGTTACCGCTTGCGCAGAACGACTCGGCGGCCCCCTCTAGGCGGTGTGTCGACCATTACTGCGCCGGGCGGCCATCTGAGATCGGATCGATTATGGCGCTGTCCGCTCGATTTTCCCTGCTCCATTCCAATCTGAACGATTTTCTCTTCGCCTCGGTCGGCGAAGAACAAAATGGGGTAACGCTCAGCGTTGTCTCGGCGTTGACGCGCCTCGGCTTGGATCCTTGGGAAGAGGCCGCCCGGCTCACCCCCCTGCCCAAGGCTCGCGCAGCCGAGGCGCTGGCGACACTGATTGCTCGGTTACCGATCCGTCGAACGCTCTCATCGGACGATTTGGTCATCAGCCAACGGCTGGTAGAGCTTTTGCCGGACCAAAGACCGGCACCTTTGCAAGGTCGGGAGCGGGTGGGTGCGTGGCAGCAGAAATATTGGGGGGCGATGATTGTGCTTGCCAGCGTTGCCCTCGGCGCCGCAATCCTCTCCAGCATGTTGTGATCTGGCGTAGACCCACGCGCCGGCGTTGCCCAGCTGGTGTAGCCAATCGCGTTCTCTTTAATCCGGAAACCTCATGAAATACCTAGTACCACCGATCGTCATTCCAGTCCTGCTATTCATCAGTGTCGTAGCATACGGGATACTGAGGCCGCCTCTGATCGTCGATCAGCCTTCCTTTCCTGCAGCGAACTCGCAATCTCGTTAGCCGAAACTGGAGCGTTGCCAGTGTAGATGGTATAATATTCGCCGTTCGTGGTTCAGCCCGGAGGGAGCAGCATGCTAGAGCACAAATACCGCGTCGGCCAGGCGGTGGAATTTTTCCCGGAGCGGGGCGTCGAGCATACGGCCAAGGGCCGCTTCAAAATAGTTCGCCAGTTCCTTGGCGAGGGCAACGCGCCTCGCTACCGGATCAAGCATGAGGTGGACGGGCACGAACGGATGGTCGGCGAAGGCGAACTCGGCCCGCGGTAACCGGCGCGTCCGGACGGCGCAGCGTGAAAGCGTCGATAATCTCTGGGTTCGGTTCCGCTCGGGTCAGATCGCCTCGCCGGCCGCTAGCCGCAGGCCTGAAAGAAACAGCTCGCGGTGCTCCGGGTTCCGATACCGCGTTCCGCGTTCCATCACGACAGGAGTGATCGCGCGCAGCCGCCCGACGATTTCACGCGCTTCGTCGAGCCGCCCCATATGCGCATAGCAGGAAGCGAGAACGCGATAGGTTATTGGGAAGCCCGGAGCCCTTTCGAGCGACGCGAGCAGGCTCGCCGCCGCCTCGTCGAACCGGCGACTGAAGAAATGGGCTTCGCCGATTGAAGACAGATAAGGCGCCAAGCGATCGCGCGGGCTGAGGCGCAAATAGGTCTCGAAATGCTCGCGCGCGAGCTCAGGTTGACCGGCAAAAACCCTGAGCAGACCACTCCAGTGCCACCCGCGAGCATGGCTCGGGTTGAGGACGAGGCAACGTTCGATCAACCCGATTGCGACATCGATATCCTCCCCGAAGTATCCGAGCGTGAATGCCGCGAGTGCGAGGACGTCAGGCTCATCGGGGCCGGCTCGAAGTGCCTGTCGCGCCAAATCGATACTGGTCAGCCTTACCCTCTGCGGATCCTCGGTCCAGGACATCACCTCAAACCTCTGGTGACAATGGGCCGCCAGCGCGAGAGCAGAACCGTAATGCGGATCACGTGTTATTGCTTGCCCGAGCAGGTCGAGAGCCTGCGTTAGCTGGTCCTTCTCATAGGAGAGGCTGTGCGCGAGCGCACGCAAGTACAAGTCGTAGGCGGTCAGATCGGTGGTGGGACGGCTTTGGGAACGAGCCATTTCTGCGGCTTGCAAGGTCGGCTCGATGATGCCGGCGACGGTCGAGGCCACCTTGTCTTGAAGGTCAAAGACATCTTCTAGCGAACCGTCGAAGCGATCGGCCCAGAGATGGGTTCCGTTTAACGCATCGATCAGCTGCGCGCTGATGCGCACGCGCGCGCCCGCTTTGCGCACCGAGCCTTCAAGCACATAGCGCACACCAAGCTCGCGGCCGACTTGCTTCGCATCGACCGGTTCACGCTTGTACGTGAAGCTCGAATTGCGAGCGATGACGAAGAGCCAACGAAGGCGTGAAAGCGCGGTAATGATCTCCTCGACCATGCCGTCGGCGAAATACTCCTGTGCGGGGTCACCGCTCATGTTCGCGAACGGCAGTACTGCGATCGACGGCTTGTCGGGCAAGGTAAGCGTCGTTTCGGGCGGGCGATCGGTCTAGGACTGCTTGTGAGCTTTGGGACTCTCATGGGGGTGCCTGCATCTGCAGGCGAAAACCACCGTGCGGCCAAGTGCACCTTGGATACTCTGAAAGGACAATATCTGGTGGCTGCAAACGGCATGCTGTTCGCACCGGCATTTGGCGTGACGGCGCCATCCGTCTCTGCTGCCGCCGGATATTTAATTTACAACGGAGACGGCACGGGAACGGACTTTGTCACATTTACTGTCAACGGCATTAACCAGAATGTCACATCGCCCACTTCGACGACTTACACACTCAAATCAGACTGTACCGGAACCAAAACCGTACTACCTTACGGGCCGAATTTTGACATATTCGTCGCGCTCGACGGCGACGCACTGACGGCCGTCGCGACGGACCCGGGTCTCGCCGTATCGGAATTCGATAGGCGGGTGGGATCTGACTAGGTGTCGGTTTGACCCCCATGATGAGAGCCGCCCGCTGACACTTCTCGGACGCATGCTGTGCTACAAGTGTCGCCGCGCGAAGTTCTGACGCCGGTGACATTTTCGCTGATCTGGCCTCTCACAGGAACAGCGAAAAACCGCGACGGAACAGCGAGAATTCTCGCTGTTCCGTAATTGCCCGAGGCAGCACGAGCGCAGGATTTCCGCCGAAAACGGACCCCAGCTGGCTGATAATGCGCCGCCGAAACAGCGAAAACAGCCAGGAGCGGCTGCATGCAAATTACCATCGCCTTCCCGGCGAAAGCCGGGACCCATCGTGCCGTCGCCACGAACTTCTGAAGGTAAACACAGGCTTATGAATGATGATAGGCCCGTGCGGCGGGATGATGGACCCCGGCCTTCGCCGGGGAGGCGGTTTTGATAGGTGGCGCGAGGTTTCCTTCACAGATTCGAAGCCGGAGCCGGGGCTAGGCCGAAGCGTCGCCTCTGAGCTCCTGGCTTCGTTGAGGCGCCGATAACCTTCGGCTCTAAGTGTCTCTGTCTCGAAACCATGTGATGCGGCCCCATATCGAGATGGAGCGGCGCGGGCGGGATTGCTATCGTCCGGCGCCGGCACTTTGGAGGGCGGCATGAGCGGGTGCATCGTCGGCTGGGCGCACAGCAAATTCGGCAAGCACGAGGGGCGCGACGTCGAGGCGTTGATCGTCGAGGTGGCGCAGGCGGCGTTGGCCGATGCCG
This sequence comes from uncultured Alphaproteobacteria bacterium, assembly GCA_963730745.1. Taxonomy (GTDB): domain Bacteria; phylum Pseudomonadota; class Alphaproteobacteria; order ATCC43930; family CGMCC-115725; genus AP-15. The sequence continues at coordinate 67,836 of CAVSTA010000025.1, read as the reverse complement.
GGGTCGCGGCGGCCGACATCGACACGATCTATCTCGGCACGATGAATGGCGGGTTTGTCCGCCAGGAGTTCCCAGCTTCGCTGGTGTTTCAGGCCGACCCCGCGCTTCGCTTCAAGCCGGCGACGCGGGTCGAGGACGCCTGCGCGACCGGCTCGGCTGCGATCCACCAGGGTCTGAACGCGATCGCCGCCGGCCGGGCGCGCCTCGCGCTGATCGTCGGCGTCGAGAAGATGACCGAGGTGTCCGGCGCGCAGGTCGGCGACATCCTGCTCGGCGCCTCCTACCGCAAGGAGGAGGACGCGATCGAGGGCGGTTTTGCCGGGATATTCGGAAAAATTGCGCAGAGCTATTTCCAGCGTTATGGCGACCAGTCCGATGCACTGGCGCGGATCGCCGCCAAAAACCACAAGAACGGCGTCGCCAATCCGCTGGCCCAAATGCAAAAAGACCTCGGCTACGAATTCTGCCGCACAGTCTCGGACAAGAACCCGATCGTCGCCGGCCCCTTGAAGCGCACCGATTGCTCGCTGGTCTCCGACGGCGCCGCGGCGGTCGTGCTTGCGGATACGGCGACCGCGCTCAGCATGAAGAAGGCGGTGATTTTCCGCGCGGCCGAGCAGGTCAACGACTTTCTGCCGATGAGCCGGCGCGACATCGTCGCCTTCGAAGGGCCGGAGCTTGCATGGAAACGGGCCTTCGCGGCCGCCCGGCTCAGCCTCGACGACCTCGATCTGGTCGAGACCCATGATTGCTTCACGATCGCCGAGCTGATCGAATACGAAGCGATGGGGATGACCCCGAAAGGCGAAGGCGCGCGGGCCATTCTCGAAGGCTGGACCGAGAAGGACGGCAAGCTGCCGATCAACCCGTCGGGCGGGCTCAAATCGAAGGGGCACCCGATCGGCGCGACCGGCGTGTCGATGCACGTGCTGGCGGCGATGCAGGTGACCGGCAAGGCCGGCGGCATCCAGGTGCCGGACGCCGGGCTGGCCGGCGTCTTCAACATGGGCGGCGCCGCGGTGGCCAATTTCGTCAGCATCCTCGAGCCGCTGCGCGCTTAAGGTCATTCCCGCGAAAGCGGGAACCCAGAGCCTCAGGACCCCGAGGCTGCGCCTGGGCCCCCGCTTTCGCGGGGGAGACGGGTGAAGGAGGCAAATGATGACCACGTTCCGCGCGCTGGTGTTGCACGAGGAGGGCGGCAAGGTCATCCCGCGTATCGAGGCGGTCGACGAGGATCGGTTGCCGCCCGGTGAGGTCACTGTCGCAGTCGAGTGCTCGACGCTCAATTACAAGGACGGGATGATCTTGCAGGGGATCGGCCGGCTGGTGCGCAATTACCCGCATGTTCCGGGCATCGATTTCGCCGGTACTGTCGAGCGCTCGGATTCGCCGGAGTTCAAGCCGGGCGATCCGGTAATTCTGACCGGCTGGCGGGTCGGCGAGACGCAATGGGGTGGCTACGCCGAGAAGGCGCGCGTCCGGACCTCCTACCTGGTGCGCCGGCCGGAAGGGCTCGGCGCCCGCCAAGCGATGGCGATCGGCACCGCCGGGCTCACCGCAATGCTGGCGGTCATCGCTCTGGAGCGGCACGGGCTCAAACCCGGCGCGGGCGATGTGCTGGTCACCGGCGCCGCCGGCGGCGTCGGGAGTGTCGCGGTGGCGCTGCTTTCGCGGCTAGGGCATCGGGTTGTCGCATCTACGGGACGACCCGAGCTGCGCGATTATCTGACCGAGCTCGGCGCCGCCGAACTGATCAATCGCGCGACGCTCACAGCGAAGCCGTCGCGGCCGCTCGATGCCGAGCGCTGGGCCGGAGCGATCGACGCGGTCGGGGGCACCACCCTGGCGGCGATCCTGACCCAGCTCAAATACCGCGCCAGCGTCGCCGCTTGCGGCCTCGCCGGGGGCAGCGACCTGCCAGCGACGGTGATCCCGTTTTTGCTGCGCGGGGTCAACCTGCTCGGCATCGACTCGGTCATGTGCCCGCGCGACGAGCGGATCGAAGCGTGGCAGCGACTGGTGCGCGACCTGCCGCTCGATAAGCTCGATCGAATGACCGAGACCGTGCCGCTTTCCGCGCTGCCCGGGCTTGCGCCCAAGATCCTCGGCGGTGAGACCCGCGGGCGGATCGTCGTCGACGTTACCGGTTGATTTGCCGGGAATTCTCGGACGTATCCGCGCGTTCGCGGGTCATGAAGAACACTGAATTACGCCACCGAACAATCAGCGTTGCTCAACGAGGCCAGATCGTCCAGCGCGTCCTCGTCGATGGTTGGACGAGCGGGGAGGTAGCCGCCGCTTTTGGCGTGCAGAAGCGGATTGTCGAGGTCTGGGTGACCGATTTCCGTCGGCACGGGATGGCGAGCCTTCGCGAGGATCCCGGAAGGACGATCGCCACGGAGATGATTCGCTTTACGGTATGGCGCCCGGTGCGGGCGACGTGGCGCAAACTCTTGATCGGGCTGCGCGGATCTTCGGTCCCGGAGCCGCTCGTCCAGCCCTTGCCGCTGCGCCATTCAAACAAGGACGGCCCGTGATAACTCCGGTCACCGGTTGCGGAAGGCGGCCTTTCGCTTGTCGATGAAAGCCTCCATGCCTTCTTTCCGGTCCTCGGTGCCGAAGGTCGAATGGAACAGGCGCCGCTCGAAACGCACTCCTTCGGCGAGGGTCGTTTCGTAGGCGCGATTGACCGCCTCCTTGACCATCATCGCGATCGGGCGGGACATGCCGGCTATCCGCTCGGCGATTTTGACCGCCTCGGAGAGCAACTCGGCCGTCGGAACGATGCGGCTGACGAGCCCGGCGCGTTCCGCCTCCGCCGCATCCATCATGCGGCCGGTGAGACACAAATCCATCGCCTTCGCCTTGCCGACAAAGCGGGTGAGGCGCTGGGTCCCGCCCGCCCCCGGGATCGTGCCGAGCGTGATCTCCGGCTGGCCGAAGCGCGCCGTGTCGGCGGCGATGACGATGTCGCACATCATCGCGATCTCGCACCCGCCGCCGAGCGCAAACCCGGCGACCGCCGCAATAACCGGTTTGCGGCACTGCGCGACCCGCTCCCAGCCGCGAGTGATGAAATCCTCGCAATAGATTTCGGGATAGCTCTTCGACACCATCTCCTTGACGTCGGCGCCGGCCGCGAACGCCTTCTCGTTCCCGGTCAGGACGATGGCGCCGATCGCCCCATCGTCTTCGAGTTCGTCCAACGCTGCGGCGAGCTCGCCGATAAGCGCCGCATTCAGCGCGTTCAGCGCCGCCGGCCGGTTGAGTGTGACGATGCCGACCGCGCCGCGCCGCTCGACGAGGATGTTCTGATAGCCGGGTTGCTCACTCATCCTTTGCCTCTCTAACGCTGTCGTTTCGCACAGAAAAAGGTCGATCGGCCGGACTGCACGATCCGGCGCACGGCGCCGCCGCAATCGCAGCCGGGACACGGATCGCCTTCATGGCCATAGACTGCCCAGCGGTGTTGGAAATACCCGAGCTCGCCGTCGGCTTGGACGTAATCGCGCAGCGAGGATCCACCGGCCTCGATCGCCTCGGTCAGGACCGTGCGAATCCCGCTGACCAACCGCTCGGCGCGCCCCCGGCCGATCGAGGCCGCGAGACGCCGCGGCGACACGCCCGAGCGGAAGAGCGCCTCGCAGACATAGATGTTGCCGAGACCGGCGATGATCTTTTGATCGAGCAGCGCGGATTTGATCGGCGTCATCTTGCCGGCGAGCGCCGCGGCGAGATAGGCGCCGTTGAATTCGGCTTCGAGCGGCTCCGGGCCGAGCCCCGCCAAGAGCGGGTGCCGTTTCTCCTCCCCGCGCTTGACATAGTCGAGCAGCCCGAAGCGGCGGGCATCATTGAAGCGAATGACGGTACCGTCGTCGAGCCGCAATACCACATGGTCGTGCGGTGCGTCCGGCAGAGCGGCGGTGCCCGCCGTGACCCGCCCGGACATGCCGAGATGGAGCAGCAGCACTCCGTCCGAATCGAGCTCGATCAGGATGTACTTCCCACGCCGGCCGAGCGCGCCGATACGTGCGCCGTCGAGCCGCGCGGCAAGGGCCGGCGGAAACGGCCGCCGCAGATCCGGCCGGCGCAGCTCGGCCTGCAGAATGCGGCGGCCGCTCATCTTCAGTGCGAGACCGCGCCGGACCGTCTCAACCTCAGGCAGTTCGGGCATCCGTGCGGCCCGGCTCCTTGCACGATCGACCGCAACAGAACATCGCGTCCCGACCAGCTTTGATTTACGCGCCGTGGCGCGCACGCCACTCTACATGTATGTTCCTGCCCGATGAGTGAGGAAGACACAAGCGCTCGCACCGATTTCGGCTTCCGCCGGGTGCCGGAGCACGACAAGGCGCCGCTGGTCCGCGCTATTTTCGACAGCGTTGCCGTGCGCTACGACGTGATGAACGATTTGATGAGCGCCGGGATCCACCGCTGGTGGAAGAGCGAGATGGTGGCCGCGTTGAAGCCGCGTCCGGGCCAACGTCTGCTCGATGTCGCCGGCGGAACCGGCGACATCGCCCTGCGCGCCTTGCCGCGCCTTCTCGGGACGGAGCGAGGCCACGGACGCCGGCGCCGTCGTCTGCGACGCCAGCGCGGCGATGCTGGAGATCGGCCGCGCCCGGGCGCTCGATCAAGGAATTCTCGCCGGGATCGAATGGTTGTGTGCCGATGCCGAACGGCTTCCGGTGGCCGACCGCAGCGTCGATCTCTATACGGTCGGGTTCGGGTTGCGCAATGTCACCCATATCGATCGGGCGCTCGCCGAGGCGCGCCGCGTGCTAAAGCCGGGCGGACGCTTTATGTGTCTCGAATTCACGCCCGAAATAACCCCGCTTCTTCAGCCGCTCTACGACCTCTACAGCTTCCGGATCGTCCCGTTCCTGGGCCAGGTCGTCACCGGTGATCGCGACGCCTACGCCTATCTCGTCGAAAGCATCCGGCGTTTCCCGCGGCAGAGCGAGCTCGCCGAGATGATCGCCGGAGCGGGTCTCGACCAGGTCAAATTCCGCAATCTGACGGGGGGCGTCGCTGCGCTCCATTCTGCCTGGCGCCTCTGATCCGCTCCGACCCAGATTCGGGCTTCTGCGCAGCGTCCGCAATTTTGTGCGGCTGGTCCGGATCTGCCTTACCCTCGCCCGGCACGATGCGCTGTCGCCGTTGACGGCCGTCCCTGCCGCAGTGCCATTTGTGCGGTTTGGTCATCTGTTTGCACGCCGCCGCGGCCGGGTCTTGCCGCGGCCGGGTCAGCGGCTCGCCGCCGCGTTCGAAGAATTGGGGCCGAGCTTCATCAAGCTCGGCCAGCTCCTGTCCACCCGAGCCGATCTCCTCGGCGAAGAGATCACTGCCGATCTCACCGGCCTGCAGGACCAGCTCCCGCCTTTCCCGGGCACCGAGGCGCGGGCACTGATCGAGGCCGAGTTCGCCCGCCCACTCGACGATCTGTTCGCATCATTTGACGAGGGGGCGATAGCGGCCGCTTCTATCGCCCAGGTCCATTTCGCTCGGACCACCGACGGGCACGAGGTTGCCGTCAAGGTGCTGCGGCCCGGTATCGCCGCTGCGTTTGCCCGCGACCTCGACCTGTTCCTGTGGCTCGCCGGTTTGGGTGAGCGGCTGCAGCCCGCGCTGCGGCGGCTCAAGCCGGTCGAGGTGGTGCAGACGCTCGCCGAGGTGGTCAGGTTCGAGATGGACCTGCGAATGGAGGCTGCCGCGGCCGCGGAGCTCGCCGAGAATTTCGCCGGGGACCCGAACTTCCATGTGCCTCGGGTCGATTGGCTGCGCACCGGCCGAACCGTCTTGACGCTCGAGCGGATAACCGGGATCCGCATCGACGACAAGGCGGCGCTCGCTCGCTGCCGGGCATTGCATCGAAGATCTATTGCGTAAAGCCGCCGCAGCCTTTTTCAACCAGGTCTTCCGCGACGGCTTTTTCCACGCCGATCTCCATCCCGGAAACATGTTCGTCGATGCCGATGGCGCGATCGCCGTCGTCGATTTCGGCATCATGGGGCGGCTCGATCGCGACACCCGCTTCTACCTGGCGGATATGCTGATCGGCTTTCTGTCGGGAGATTACCGCCGGGTGGCGGAAGTCCATTTCGCGGCGGGGTACGTACCGACAAGCCGGTCCATCGACGCCTTCACACAAGCGTGCCGGTCGATCGGCGAACCCATCCTCGGCAAACCGTTGCAGGAGATCTCGGTCGCCCGCTTGCTCGCGCAGCTCTTCGAGATCACCGAGCAGTTCGACATGGAAACCCAGCCGCAGCTTTTGTTGCTGCAGAAAACCATGGTCGTCATCGAGGGCGTCGGGCGCCGTCTCGATCCCGAGATCAACATCTGGGCTCTGGCGCGGCCGCTGATCGAGGAGTGGATGCGCGACAATCGCGGGCCCGAGGCAAGAGTTCGGCTCGGACTGGAGACGATCGCCGATCTTGTCGAGCGCGTCCCGCGGCTGGTGCGAAGCCTCGATGCACTGATTGCCGATTGGTCGCGCGAAGGGATTGTGATGCACGCCGAAACTTTGGCGATTCAGGCCGCACATCGTGCCCGGCATCTGGCAATCGTAATAGTGCCGGTGTGGATCACAGCGTTGGCTTTAGCCGGGATCGCCGTCGCGCTCCTACTCGGGCGATAGCGATAGCTCTCGCCCTTGCCACCGGGCAGTATCATATTGACCTCGGCTGACAGGATCGGAGGGCCGACTTGCTTCAGGACCGGCGCATTCTGCTGATCATTTCCGGCGGGATTGCCGCCTATAAGAGCCTCGACTTGATCCGCCGGCTGCGCGAGCGCGGCGCCGCGGTTCGCTGCATCATGACCGCTGCGGCGAAGCACTTTGTGACGCCGCTGTCGGTTGCCTCGCTGAGCGAGGACAAGGTCTATGACGACCTCTGGTCGCTGACCGACGAGAGCGAGATGGGTCATATCCGGCTGTCGCGCGAAGCCGATCTCGTGGTGGTCGCGCCGGCGAGCGCCGATCTGATCGCCCGTATGGCGGCGGGGCTCGCCGACGATCTCGCGACGACCGCTCTGCTCGCCTCCGACAAGCCGGTGCTGATCGCCCCGACGATGAATCTGATGATGTGGGAGCATCCGGCGACCCAGGCGAACCTCGCAACACTCGATGCGCGCGGCGTCGTACGCGTCGGCCCCGGTTCGGGTGAGCTCGCCTGCGGAGAGGTCGGGTCTGGCCGCATGTCTGAGCCGCTGGAGATCATCGCGGCAATCGAGCACGTGCTGGTTGGCGATAAAAGGCTAGCCGGAAAGCGGGCGCTCGTTACGAGCGGGCCGACCCGCGAGCCGATCGATCCGGTGCGCTACATCTCGAACCACTCCTCGGGCAAGCAGGGCCATGCCATCGCCGCAGCTTTGGCCGCGCTCGGCGCCGAGACGGTGCTCGTTTCCGGACCGACGCAGCGAGCCCTCGCCCGCCGGGGTCAAGCTTGTGCCGGTCGAGACCGCGGCGGAAATGCTCGCCGCCTGCGAAGCCGCGCTCCCGGTCGATGTGGCGGTGATGGCGGCGGCCGTCGCCGATTGGCGGATCGAGAGCACCGCCCTCCATAAGCTGAAAAAGGACGGGGACGGCCCGCCGGTGCTCCGCCTTGCCGAGAACCCGGACATCCTGTCCCGCATCGCGCAGCGCGGCAACGACCGGCCCGCTCTCGTCATCGGCTTTGCGGCGGAGACCGACGAGATCGTCGAGAACGCCCGCCTCAAGCTCAAACGCAAGCTTTGCGACTGGATTCTCGCCAATGACGTCTCGCTTGGAACCGGCACCTTCGGCGGCGACCGCAACACGATCCACCTGGTGGAGGCGGCGGGTGTGGAAGACTGGCCCGTCATGACAAAGCGGGAAGTCGCCGCTCGGCTGGCCGATCGCATAGCCGGATCGCTCGGGCGTCAGCGGGCGTGACGCGGTGAAGATCGAGCTGAAAATCCTCGACCCTCGGCTGCCCGGTTGGGGGTTCCCGAGCCGAGGGTCGCGCCTCGCGGCGGGGCTCGACCTCCACGCCTGCCTCGACGGTCCGCTCGTCCTGCAGCCGCAAGCGCCCGCCGCCCTGATCTCCGCCGGCATCGCCTTTCGTATTGGCGACCCCGAATGGTGCGCGCTGGTGCTGCCGCGTTCGGGCCTCGGCCACAAGCGGGGGCTGGTTCTCGGCAACACGGTCGGCGTGATCGACGCCGATTACGAGGGACCCTGCCTCATTTCGGCGTGGAACCGCAATCCGGCGCAGCACGGCGACAGCATCGAGATCCGGCCCGGGGACCGCATTGCCCAGCTGGTCTTTACCCGCATTACGCGGCCGGACTTCGTGATTGTGCCGGCGTTTTTGGGGGAGGGCGGCCGGCAGGAAGCCGGGTTCGGTTCGACCGGCGTCGAGGCCGCTTGTCCCAATCCGCTTCCGGGGTGACAATCAGACCCACACCCGGAAACACGGCGTGGCGGTTCGGGCGAAGATGATTCGTTTAACTAAGAAACTGATTTTCGCCATCGAGGCGGTGCTCGACATTGCCTACAATGGCGGTCACGCACCGGTGCGTTCATCCGAGATTACCGAGCGCCAGGGAATTCCGCGCCGCTACCTGGAGCCGGTTCTGCAGGAGCTGGTCCGGCACCAGATCCTTCTCGGGATCCGCGGCCCCAGCGGCGGCTATAGGCTCGCCCGCGAGCGGCGGCGCATCAGCCTTGGCGACATCGTGCGCACGTTGCAAGGGCTCGAGACCGCGGAAGATCCGATCGCCGACCCGGCCGGCAGCGCGCTCGGCCATCGGATCGTGCGCCCGCTATGGCTCGATCTCCAGAACGAGATGATGAAGCGGCTCAACTCGTTAACTCTGGAGGATCTCTGTGGTCGCGCTCACCGCGCCGGCATTACCGGCCGAACTACCGAGCACACCGATTTCGAGATTTGAGCGATCCAGCCTAGATAATCGCAATCGGCTAAATCAATTTCCAACCAGCAGAAGGAGAGGGCTGATGGACACCGCGACCAGCACCAGAGGGCAGAGCGGCGAGTTTCGCGGCCGGGTCTATGACAGCATCGCCGATACGATCGGGGCGACCCCGCTCGTCCGCCTCCATCGGCTCGCGCAGAAAGCCGGAGCCAAGGCAGATATTCTGGCCAAGTGCGAATTCTTCAACCCGCTCGGCTCGGTCAAGGACCGGATCGGGGTTTCGATGATCGCGGCGGCCGAGGCAGCCGGTCGCATCAAACCCGGGACCGTGATGGTAGAGCCGACTTCCGGCAACACCGGCATCGCACTCGCCTTCGTCTGTGCGGCCAAAGGTTATCGGCTGATCTTGACGATGCCGGACAGCATGTCGGTCGAGCGGCGCAAGATGCTGAAGCTGCTCGGCGCCGAGCTCGAGCTTACGCCTGCGGCGCAGGGAATGCGCGGGGCCATCGCCAAGGCGGAGGAGATCACGGGATCGCTGCCCGACGCGTTCATCCCACAGCAATTCCAGAACCCGGCAAACCCCGAAATCCATCGCCGCACCACGGCCGAGGAGATCTGGAAGGACACCGATGGCGCGGTGGACGTGGTGGTCAGCGGAGTTGGGACTGGCGGCACCTTGACCGGTGTCGGCTCGGTTCTGAAGCCGCGCAAGCCCGGTCTGAAGATGATCGCGGTCGAGCCCGAGGACAGTGCGGTGCTGTCGGGCGGACCCCCGGGCTCCCACAGAATCCAAGGGATCGGCGCCGGCTTTATCCCAGACGTTCTCGATACCAGCCTCATCGACGAGATTGTCCGGATCGGCAACGACACCGCCGTGAACTGCGCACGGGACGCCGCCCGGCTCGAAGGTCTCGCGGTCGGGATCTCGTCCGGGGCGGCGCTTGCCGCCGCTCTCGAAGTCGGCGCGCGGCCCGATATGGCGGGGAAGACGATCGTCGTAGTGTTGCCCGATTTTGCCGAGCGTTACCTGTCGACGGTTCTCTTCGACGGTGTCTGAGGCACCCATGGAGCTTACTGAGGAGCAGTTTCAGCGCTATGCCAGGCACCTGATCCTCGACGAGGTCGGCGAGGAGGGACAGATCAGATTGCTGTCAGCGCGCGTCCTCGTCGTCGGCGCCGGCGGCCTCGGTTCGCCGTTGCTGCTCTATCTCGCCGCGGCGGGAGTTGGAACGCTCGGCATTACCGATGCCGACCGCGTTGACCTGACCAACCTGCAGCGGCAGATCGTGCACGCGACCGACCGTATCGGCGCGTTCAAGGTCGACAGCGCCCGGCACACGCTCGCCGCGGTCAATCCGGGCGTGCAGGTCGAAACCCACCCGCTGCAACTCGGCCCGGATAATGCCGAGGCAATGATCCGCGACTACGACCTCGTCGCGGACGGCAGCGACAATTTCGAGACGCGCTACCTGCTGACGGATATTTGCTGCCGGCTCGAAAAGCCTCTGGTGGCGGCGGCGCTGTCCCCCTTCGAGGGCCAGCTGTCGACCTTCAAGCCCTACCTCGGCGCCGGCCACCCTTGCTACCGCTGCCTCTTCCGCGACCCCCCGCCGCCCGACCTCGTGCCGCGTTGCGAGACCGCCGGCATTCTCGGCGCCGTCGCCGGCGTGCTCGGCACCTTGCAGGCGGTCGAGGTGCTGAAGGAGCTCCTGCAGCTCGGCGAGAACCTCGACGGCACCCTTCTTCTCTATGACGCGCTGCGCGCCCGCTTCCATTCGATCCGCATCAACAAGGACCCGGACTGCCCGACCTGCGGGGACCGCGGCTGAGTCAAGCGCGATCTGCGACCCGCGCCTGGTTTCAAACAGCAGGGCGGGAGCGGATTTCGTCGGGGATTTTGCGCGGCAGGAACTGGCCGTCGCTGAGGCTGGCGTGAAATTGGCCGCCTTCGACGGCGATTTTGCCGCGCAGGATCGTCATGCTCGGCCAGGCGGCGACTTCGTGGCCCTCCCATGGCGTGTAGTCGGTCTCGTGCAGATCCTCTTTGCGTATGACCCGCCGGGCGCGCGGGTCGAGCAGCACGATGTCGGCGTCCGAGCCGACCGCCAATGCGCCTTTGCGTGGGTAAAGGCCCATGATGCGCGCCGCGTTGGCCGAGGTCAGCCCGACGAAATCGGCGAGGGTGTAGCCGCGCTTCTCGACCATGTGCGTGTACATCAGCGACAGCCGGGGCTCGACCCCGGAGTTGCCGCCGGTCGTGTCGTCGATGCGCCGCCCCTGCAATTTGATCCTCAACGGGCAGCACACCTCGTCGGTCGCGACCGACTGGATCGCGCCGTGATTGGTCGCTGCCCACAATGCCTCCTGGTCCTTCGCGAATTTGAGCGACGGATATGTGTGGAACATCTGGCCGCCCGGGCGCTTGTAGTCCTCGGCGGTGTAGAGCAGGTATTGGTGCAGGGTTTCGCCGTAGATCGGAAATCCCCGCGCTCGAGACGCCGCGATCGCGGCGACCCCGGTCGCGGCCGACACATGCACCATGTAGAGCGCGGCGCCCTCGACATTTTCGGCCAGCCGGATGACGCGGTTGAAAGACAGATCCTCGGACAAGGTGTTGTGCACTTCGGCCATGTTCTCGAATCCGACCCGGTCCTCGCGGATCAGCTTTTCGTACATGTGCATGACGATGTCGTTGTCCTCGGCATGGATCGCGGCGAGGCCCCCCGCCGCGCCCAGGATCTTGAACACCTCCCAGATGTCGCCGAACTGCACCATCCGCCCTTGCCGGTTGGGCCGGATGTCGGTCGTGAACATTTTGACCGAGGCGTGGCCGTCCTGGATCGCCTCCGGCAGCGGGTCGAGCACGCCTTGTGACAGTTTGCCGTGCAGCAGCAGGTGAAAGCCGTAGTCGCAGTAGCAGGCCCCGGCCCATTCGCGCTTGCGCAGCTCGATCGATTGCTGCAGCGGCTGGTCCGGCGGGCACGGTGCGAAATCGAGCAGGGTGGTCGTGCCGCCATGGAGAGCGGCGCGACTGACCTGCTCCGGCGGCGCGCTCAAGAGATCCTCGTTGCGGCCGGGGAACGGGATCGGCGAGCTGCAATGGATATGCGGGTCGACCCCACCTGGCATCACGATCTGTCCCGCGGCATCGACAACTCGTGCGGCGCCGATGTCCGAGAGGCTTCCCGGCCCGCCGACCGCAGCGATTTTTCCGCCGCTGACGCCGATATCGGCGCGCTCTGCGTTGCCGCTCGGCATCACCGCCTTGCCGCCGCTCACAATCAGATCAAACATGCCGCCCGCTCCCCTGCCACTCCGACCGCCGCCATAGTGCACGGGACCGCGCGGTCTGGCTATGCCCGCGCATTCTTCGTCATCCTCCCGGACCCTGGCTAAAGATCGCGTTGGCGGTTTGCCGTTGCGTGGGCGACAGGGTCGCGTACAGCGCTTCCAGCGCCGGCAGCAACCGTTTCATTCCGGCGAGTTCCACCTCGTCGTACTGAAGCTCGGCGCGCAGATGGTCGACAGCACTCGCGTTCGCCGGCGGCGACTGCGGCGCGCTCGCCTCCGCCCGGGCATTCTGCCGCATGACATTGGCGACGGCGTTGAACTGGGCTTCCTGCGCCGGCATGATTTGCAGCCTTTGATGGAGGCTCGCAATATTGGCCTCGACATTTGGCGGCTGCGCAGGAGGCTGGGCTTGTACCAGCAAAACCTCCGGCGGCGTGCCGGCCGCCGCGATTTGAGGACTCGCTACAATCGACAAACAGCCAAATAGCCAGGCGGCCGCAACAACTCGTTCCGACATATTCAACATCCCCTTGGTTCAATAAGCCTTATCGTCGCATCGGTCTGTATCCAGAGAAGAGAATCGCAGCTTTATGGCTCGCAATCAGCCGGGAGCGGCCCCTTGCGTCGCTACCTGCATCATGTAAAGCGACTGGCTCGCGGCCATGAATAGGCGGTCGCGCTTGGGGCCGCCGAAACACAGATTGGCGCACACTTCGGGAAGTCGAATGCGGCCGATCAGCTTGCCTGCCGGGTTGAGCACGAGCACGCCGGCATAGCCGAGCGGCGCACTGGAGCTGCACCACAGATTGCCGGTGACATCGGCGCGCATGCCGTCCGGCCCGCATTTGACCCCGTCGACAGTCATGTCGGTGAAAAGCCGCATGTTCACGATTTTGGTGCCCTGCACGTCAAAAGCATAGATTGAGCGCGTGCCGCCCGGTCCAGCGTCACCGGGGCCTTTGCCTGTGCTGATCACGTAGAGCGTCTTGTAGTCCGGCGAGAAGCAGATGCCGTTGGGGTCGGCGAGCCGGTCCTCTGTGATCACCACATCCAGCCGACCGCTCGGGTCCCAGCGATAGACGTTCGTCGACAATTCCCGCCGGCGCCCGCCGAGCGCGAACGCAGTCTCGGCGCCGAGCCGCGGATTGAACAGGCCCTGCGGGTTGCTCGCTCCGCCCGGCTCGTCCGGATGACCCTCCGCGAGCGAGCCCCCGTAGGGCGGATCGGTGAACCAGATGCTGCCGTCGGGATGCGGCACGACGTCGTTTGGTGAGTTCAATGGCTTGCCGTCGTAGGAGTCGGCAATGACCGTCGCCGAGCCGTCATGCTCCCACCGGATCACGCGGCGATTGAAGTCCTCACACGAGATTTGCCGGCCTTGGAAATCGAACGTGTTGCCGTTGCTGTTGTAGGACGGCCGGCGGAACACGGTGACTCTTCCGTCGTCCCAGATGTAGCGGTACTGCACATCGCCCGAGACATCGCTGAAAACGACGTAGCGGCCCTGGCTCGACCACGCCGGTCCCTCCGCCCACAGCGCGCCGGTCCACACCCGGTAGATCGCCCCCTGACTGCGCCGCAGCGGCAGAAACGACGGGTCGACGACGATCACGTCGGGGTCCGGATAGATCGACGGATGGCCGCGCGCAAAGTCGCGCGGCGGGTTGCTGATAACGGTCGCTGGGGTCCCGAGCTCCGCGTTTTGCTGCGCCCGCGAGCCGCGGGAGGAAAGCGCCGCAGCGCCGGCCAACCCCGCCGTCCCGGCGAGCAGGCCGCGGCGCGACAGCGGCCGGCGCCGCGTGGTCTGTTCGATCATCCATCCGTCCTCCCCTTGGTCAGGTGCGGCCGATTGTGGACCGCCGCCTGTCGCCGGGCAACAAGTGATGAAATCCGACGTTCAGCACCCAGTTACGACTACCGTTGTCGACCCTTTAAACGGTTATTCGCTGGGTAGGCCACGATGGCAACTCGTGCCCCATTTGCGACATTCACGCGACGTGGCGGCGATACAATTCAGCCTGCTATAGATAGCCTCGGTGATCCATTGCACCTCGCGGCGGGAGGTGGCGGTTACGAAGCCCAGCACCAGGGTGTTCACTCGGTGAGAGTAAGCCTGGGCATATGCCAGGCCGAGGGTGGTGCCCCAGGACAGACCCAAAATGGTCCAGCGATCCACGCCGTGCATCTCACGTAATGCCACGATGTCGGCGATCAGGTGGGCAGCGGTGTTGCTGTTGAGGTCGGCGTCGGGTGCATTCGCCAGTGGTCGGCTGCGCCCTGACCCGCGTTGATCCACCAGCACGGCACGGTAGAGGTGAGGATCAAAGAACCGCCGCTGACCTGCGAGCAGCCTGAACCGGGACCACCTTGCAGGTACAGCGCGGGCTTGCCAGCGGGATTCCCGCAGCACTCGCAGTAGACCTGATGCCCATCGCCCCCATCGAGCATACCGCTCTCGTATGGTTCAATGTGGGAGGAACGGCCCCGACATTTGCGCACTCCTTAGTTCAGTAGTCAGCGGTGAGTTGCCCGGTGGCCGATGGGGAGAACTTGGCGCTGGACGCAGGCTACCCGATACCCCCTACACGACGTAGTTGCTAATTGTCAGACTTTTGCTGGCCTCGGCTGAGCAGCGATCAATCCGCAACGACGGCCCCCGCCGTCCAAGAGCCGCCGCGCCGATTGTGGGGACATTTGCTGCGCAGAACGGCAGTAGCTCGAAGTGGCGCGAACCAGGCCGATTGGGGCCATTGTGATAACTGTGAGCACACTCGCGCCGCGAAGCGTTTCGCGTCATTCCCATGCGTTCCTCCCCTGGAGTGCGCTGGTCCTTGGCGTCCTAGAGACTAGGATCACCCGGGCGGCGATCCGACACAACTCTGTATTCCGTGACCGTCTAATGTCTTCTGGGTCGATTTTTAATCGAGCGGTGACGGCCGGCGAACGGCCGCTAACGCTAAGGGTTTTCGGACGCCTGCCGTGCGCGGGCGCGAGCGGATGCACGAAGGCAGGCGTCCAATTGCACCGCATCGCTGCAGCCGCTGGTGTCATACCCGGTCAGCCAATACATGCTCTCCTGGCGGAAGATTAAGAGACCGTCGAGCCCGGCGCTGGCCATCTCTGCGCAGGCGCGCCTCTGTCGCGCGGCAAATTCATCGCGTGTAAAGTGAAGCGCCATCCCCGCCTCCTTTCCGGCTGCCGCACTCAGTCGTTGCCTGCAACCTGTGTTTGTGCCGCTTTGGCTGTTCTCGCTGTTTTCTGCAGAGAATTTACAGCCAATTACCCGCATGAGTTGTCGCGAATTCGACAAACCTGGTCTGGTCAACGGCTTACCGTTCCGCCCCGCGTGCCCGGACCGCCACGCAGTCCGCCGATCTGGACCCCTTTCATATTACGAGCCAAATGCGGGAAATTTCGGGGTCATTGCGGGAGGCCCGCTCGCCGGCGAACGCGACCATCGGCCCCCTAGCGATGCTTCATCAAGCTGCCAGGATATGCCCCACAGCAGTCACACGAGGGCGGAAAATTCTTCCACAGCCATGTCACATCACCGTGCGCTACCTCATCTTGAGGGAGCCAGGACACATTCTCGCATGCGACGAACCAGGAGTTGAGGCATGAAGATCGTCGTCATCGGCGGCACCGGCCTGATCGGCTCGAAGACCGTCGCCATTCTGCGCCAGGGCGGTCAAGAGGTCGTCGCCGGCTCGCCCAAAAGCGGCGTCAACAGCATCACCGGCGAGGGGCTCAAAGAGGCCATGGCGCGGCGCGCCGGTGGTGATCGGAACGAGCACCGTACAACGAAATCGTCGCCCGCTATCTGAAGGCGGTCAGCGACCCGCGTGAGGTCGTGCGCGACGCCGAGGCCCAATACTTCGGCGGCCGCGTCGAGGAGCGCTCGCTCGTGCCGTTGGGCGAAGCGCGCCTCGGCCATATCGGTCTCGACGAATGGCTCCGCCGTTAGAAACAAACTGACGCCGCTCGCTCGGCAGCTTACACCGTCATTCCCGCGAAAGCGGGAATTTAGGAACCATACACTCCGTCGCCGGCCCCCTGTTTAAGCCAGGGGCAAGCTCTGGAACCCCGGCTTTCGCGGGGGCGACGATCGGCCGGAAACCAGCACATCGGTGTCGATAACCGCCCGGATCACGACGGCCCGCCGGCGCCCGCGCCGGTAGGCAGCGATCTCGTCATCGATATCGGCCGGCGTCAACTTGCCGAGCCCGCGTTGTTTGGCGCCGGTCCAGGCTTTCTCCAGCCAGTCGGGCGGCGGTGCCGCCGTATGAATGAAATCCTGCACGCTCATAATAACGACAGCCGGCTCGCCGCGGCGGTCGACGATGAACCGCTCATTGTTTTTGGTCGCCATGTCCATAATCTGTCCGAATTGCGTACGGGCGATGTGAGCGTCGATACGGCGGTTCATGGAGCGGTTCCATGCCATCAATTGATCAATTCATGCATCAAATACCTGGTTCCATGATTGAATCTCGACACCAGCTCCGCCCGGCTATTTTGCTAAACCGGCTTCCCGGTCCTTCGAGAACTCCGGGAGCGGGCTCTGGTAGATCGGGAACGTCTCGTAGCGCGGGGTCCAGCGGCCCTCGGCCATCCGCTTCTGCACGTGATCGCATACCAGGTCGAGGCGCGCGAACTGCTCGACGAGGCGCGGGATCGCGATCAGCGGGTCGTAGCGCGTCCAGGGTTGCGCGGCTACGAGATTGTCGGCGGTGTCCTGATTGTACCAGTTGCAGGCGCTGTCGGCATCCATTTCCCAGGTCATCGCGACCGCGCAGCGCGCGCCGTCCGGCCAAGGCATCGGGTTTGCAATCATGCCCTGCCCTTTCGCCGCGCCGTTGTCGTCACCCCCGCTTTCGCTGGGATGACGAGCAAAGACATACGCGTGACGGGATCGTCAGAATGGCCAATGGCCTCTAATGTCCGCGTCCACTGCGCGTCCTCTGCAATGACTGCGGTGAAGTGTTCTTTTGGAGAGCGAAGATGCGTGAGCCGCCGTTGATCCTGGTTGTCGATGATGTTCCGGACAATGTCGAGATCCTGCAAATTCGCCTGGAAAGCCAGCGCTACGAGGTCGTGACTGCGGCGGACGGGGTCGAGGCGTTGGAAAAAACCCGCGAGCTGCTGCCCGATCTCATATTGCTCGACATCATGATGCCGAAGATGGACGGCATCGAGACCGTCAAGCGGCTGAAGGCCGACCTCTCGCTGCCCTTCATTCCGGTGATCCTGGTCACTGCCAAATCGGACGGCGCGGACGTTGTCGCGGGGCTGGAAAGCGGCGGCGACGATTACCTGACGAAGCCGGTCGATCATGCCGCTCTGTCGGCCAGGGTGCGCGCGATGCTGCGCATCAAGGCCCTGCACGACACCGTGCAGGCACAAGCGCGGCGGCTTGGGGAGCAGGCGACCGAACTCGCCGCCTGGAACAAGACGCTCGAGGAAAGAGTTGCGGCGCAGGTCGGCGAAATCGAGCGTATCGGCCGCCTGAAGCGGTTTCTCGCGCCGCAGATTGCCGAGACGATCGTCTCCTCGGGTGGCGAGGCGATCCTCGAAAGCCACCGGCGCGATATTGTCGTCCTGTTCTGTGACATGCGCGGCTTTACGGCATTGGCCGAAACCGCCGAGCCGGAAGACGTGATGGCGGTTCTGGGCGAATATCATTGCGCGCTTGGACCGCTGATCCATCGCTACGAAGGGATGATCGACAGTTTTACCGGCGATGGTCTGATCGTGATCTTCAATGATCCGATACCCTGCCCCGACCCCGTTCTGCGCGCCGTTCGGCTTGCCGTCGACATGCGGGAAAGGGTTGCCTCGCTCGCTCGCTCATGGACGGCCCGTGGACACGAGATCGGTTTCGGCGTCGGGATCGCCCAAGGCTATGCCACATTGGGGCGAATCGGTTTCGAGGGCCGCTTCGACTACACCGCGATCGGCACCGTCACCAATGTGGCGGCGCGGCTCTGCGCCGAGGCCAAGGACGGCCAAATCCTGGTGACCCAGCGGGTGGCAGCGGCGATCGATAAATTGGCGGAGCTGCAGCCCCTCGGCGACATTGCGTTGAAAGGCCTCAGCCGCCCGATCGCAGTGCTCAACGTCAGCGGGCTCGTATCGAGCCGGTAAGGCGTGGCCGTCAACTCTTGCGTTGCCGCTCGACCTGCATGTTGGCGAGGAATGCGACCAGCGGATGGACGCCCATCTTCACCAGCGCTTGTGTGTCGAGCGCGAGCAAAGCAGCCTGCTGTGGCGGCGTCAGCCGAAAATTGCCCGCATAGGCTGCGGCGTCGGCGAGATATTGGCCGCGCCTATCTTCGTCGTGCGCCAACCCGTGCAGAGCGGTCGTCAGCTCGACCAGCTCCGGTGTGATCGAGGGATAATGCGGATCGGGTCCGTCGGGCGGTGGAGCTAAAAATCCGAGCGAAGCGTAGTTGTGATGCCAACTCGGCTCCAGCGCGGCGATGTCGGGCTTGCGCTCGCCGAGCGCGCCGGCGGCCGCCGCCCAGCAGCGCAACTCGACATTGCCGGCTTCATCGAGCGCGGCTTCGTCCCAGCCGATCAGCGATTTCAGATTGCCGGTGCAGAGTTGAGCCATGACCGCCTCGTCCCAGGCGAGTTCCGGATGAGGATAGCGCGCGGTGCCGGGGAAATGCGACATGCCGCCGCTCGCGACGACCGCTGTCCTCAGGCCCATTGCGGAAACGATCCGCGCGACTGCCTGGCCAAAGGCATAACAGCGCTCCATCGTCGGCTGCGGCGGCAGGTAGGCATTGACATAGATCGGCAGGACCGGATCCGCGACGCCGAGATGGGTGAGCGGAATGCCCATCGCGTAATCGATCTTGGCGACGCTGGTGTAGGCCGGGTCGAAGCCCTGCCGATAGAGCTGCCGGACGAGCTCCAGACCGATCTCGCTGGGAACTTTCCAGCGGAAACTCCGGCCCGCGAACGCGCCCTCGGCCGCGTCCCCGACATGGATGGTGAAAGGTGGCGCCGCCTGATGGAAAAATTGCTCGGCATGATCGTTCGAAAAGATGATCCAGAGATCGGGCGTCAAGGCCTTCAGCCTGGCGCCGATTTCGGCCGCCGTAGTCCTGACCCGCTCGACCGTGTCGCGGTCCTCGGTTTCGGGCATCGTGAAGAATTGCGGGGCGTGGGGCAGCATCGCCCCGCCTATGACGCTCGAGGCGATCACGCTCGAATTAACGGCTCGGCCTTGCATCATCAGCTCCGACTTTGATCTTGCGCGGTTGACATCGCGGCACCCCGCTGGTCGTGATACCGTTGCCTGAAATCATATCGCCGCTCGAGGAAACGCCCCGATGCCGCATTCTTCCGACGATCCGCCCAGCGCTCCCACGGCGAGTGTAGAGAGCGAAACGCCGGGCGCAACCATCGCGGACGCCCCGGACGGTGCCAATCCAGCTGGCCCGTCATTGCAGAACGGCGAAGCCCAGCAGCCGCACCGCCGGCGCCGGCGACGCCGCCGCCGACCCCCGCCGGCGGCAGCGTTGCCAGGAGCAGCGGCAGCGGATCAAACCACACTTGAAGGGACGCCACTGGCGGGCGATAGGGTTCGGGACGCACACGTTGAGACCCAGGGGGATGCCGAGGGAGGTAGACCGCGGGCGACGCTCAGGCGCCAAAACCCCGGCGTCATCGCCGCCGCCGTCGCGGGCCGCCGCGCGAGATGTCGCAACAATTGCCGGTGAGCGCCGATGTTCCGGTCGACGAGAGCGGCTCCTCGGACCCGACGGCGGTCACTCCCGGCGAAGGGGTCGAGGCAGGCTCAGCCTGCGCCCGGGATGGCCAGTGAGCCACCCCGCCCGCGCCGCCGGCGCCGTCGGCCGGCGGGCAGACCAGGTCCGATCGAGCAGGCGGCTTCCGGCGGGCAAAGCCCGAGCGGGTCCGAAGCGATTACCGAGGGCGGATCACAGTCGGAGCCCCGGAAGGTCGGGAGGCCTTGGCCGGGCCGTCCGCGCAACCGGCGGCCACCCGACCGTGCGGCACCGGAAGGGGAGCCGCGCCGCGATGGTCCGCGCCAGCCGCGTGAACGGGCTGCGAGGCCGGGTGAGGCCGGCGCGCGAGGGCCGGATCGGCGGGAACAGGGCTCGGACAATCGGGGGCGGCGGGACAGGCGATCGAGCGGCCGACCGCCGGGAAGAGGTCGGGAAGCTCCGCTGAGAAAGCCGGAGCAGAAGCTCTATGCACTCGAATCGGTGGTCGACCGGGGTTTCGAGGATGTTACCGAGGATGTAGACGAAGGGGGCACCCGCCGCGTCCACTGGACGATTATCAAGCGCACGGTCGCCGACCAGAAGAGCGGCAAGGCAATGTCTGCGTCCTATGTGCTGCAACGAGAAGGCGTGGAGGCCGAATTCCCCAATCTCGGCGCGGCGCGCGCTGCAGTGAACAAAACGATCGTCCACCCCGAGAAGCTAACCCTTTCAAAAGCCGAGCATGTCGCTGCAAAGGGCAGCCGCTGATCCGAAATCGGATCGTTTACCCATCGAGTCTGGATACCGGGGGGTACGGCGCCGCTTCGCGGACGTCGGGGAGGGCCGGCCCAAATTGGCGGATTTGGCGGGACTTCGGCAGATTTCGATGCACCCAGAGAAAGATCGCACCGACAAATGTGCTGGCGACCAATTCGCCGAGCAGCCCCCAACCGAGGAACACCATCGTGGTCCAAGACACGACCGGCAGGCAAATCATCGCGATAGAAGCGGCAACCCAGAACGCGTGAAGGCGCCGACCAATCCGCGACCGATTATACGACCAGTCGGCCCAAGCCGTGCTGAGGGCGCCAAGGCCTGCAGCCAGCAGCTGTATCAGAAAAATCTCCATCATGTCGGTCTCTCCACGGTCGTTAGGCCGGGCCGGTATTGCGCGTAACGGGAGATAGGCCGCAGATTTATCAGAGTTTGATTGCAAATTTGTTGACGCGGAAGACAGATGCGGACGGCCTGGTCGGCAACGCCTTTACGTCGGAAATTTTTACAGCCTACCGTAGACGGGAAAAGGAACATAGCGGTTTCAATCTGATAACAGCATGGCACGATGTTTGCTGGTCAACATCGAGCGCGGAATTTGCCGTGCGAGGTCCAGCGGAGGAGGCCCGATGGCGCACGCGGCAACAACACGGGTGCAAGAGCCACTGCCCCTCGACACGGCGCTGCTGTCGAACATCGCGTTGTCGCTCTTTCTGTGGAATATCGCCTTGCGCATCGCGGGTTGGCTGTTGGCGGCCTGACACCCGATCACCCGCCCTGCGCCGCACGCTGCAGAGCCAGCTTCAGCGCCTGGTCGAGTTTTCGGGAAAATCGCGTCGGTCCGCCCCCAAAACCCGATGCTCCGGCCCAGGCGTCGGGTCCGGAACAAGCGGCGTAGACAAGCGAGTCCGGCGGCGCCGAAGCGGGCTCCCTCGCCTCTTCGCTTGGTTGCCGGTGCCGCCCAGCCTCGGCGCTGATGCACAGGCCGCTTTCGTGGAGAACGCGCCGCAAATAGACCGCAACGCCGACGAGAAATTGGTCGGGAGGTCGTCCGGCTCTCACCCAGGCATCCATCTTGCCAATGCCCCAATTATAAGCGGCGATCGCGTCGGGCCAATTACCGTATCGCCCGTAGAGCTGTACCAAATACGCCCTTCCTATCGTGCGGTTCTGCAATGAATCAAATCGGTCCCCGCCGCCGACATCCGCCGCCGCCGCCTCGCTTACCTGCATCGGCCCCTGCGGTCCGGAGGGATCCGGGCGCCACATGGCCATGTCGTTGCCGTGGCTCGACTCCGCTCCATCCACCGCACTCGCCACGCGGTCGAGGGGCGCCGTCGGATTGGCATCCTTGGCCGCTGGACGTCCCGAATGGGCGAGCTTGCCTGGCACGGCCCGAGCGTCGCGCAAGCCCTCCCGTTCACCCCCAATTGCAACCGGAGTAATTACCTGGGACGCAAACAAAGCAGTGATTAGCCATTTAGCGTAGCCCAAAAGGTTTTTCCCCTTACAGCTGGCCAATTTAAATAGCAGCTTTTGGCTCGCATCAGTCCATTATTCGTGGTTAATTTTTTATTGTTGGGTTCGCTGGCGAACGGCGGTATTCGGCGCGGTAAATGGTCTCACAAGACCTCGAATAGCCCGGCCGCGCCCATGCCGCCGCCGACGCACATCGTGACGACAACATGACGAACCCCGCGGCGCTTTCCCTCGATCAGCGCGTGACCGACCATGCGCGCGCCGGACATTCCGTAAGGATGACCGATGGAAATGGCGCCACCGTCGACATTGTACCGCTCGGGATCGATGCCGAGCCGGTTGCGGCAATAAAGAGCCTGCACCGCAAAGGCCTCGTTGAGCTCCCAGAGCCCGATATCCTCGACTGTGAGCCCGTGCTGCCGCAACAGCTTTGGTACGGCGAAAACCGGGCCGATCCCCATCTCGTCCGGCGCACAGCCGGCAACTGCGATGCCGCGATAGGCCCCGAGCGGTTGCAGCCCACGGCGTTCCGCCTCCTTCGCCTCCATCAGCAGCGAGGCGGATGCGCCGTCGGACAGCTGAGAAGCGTTCCCCGCCGTGATGAACCGGCCCTCTTTGACGGTCTGCCCATCGCGGAATACCGGTTTCAGCGACGCCAACCCCGCGAATGTGGTCGATGGCCGGTTGCCTTCATCCTTTTCGAGCGTCACCGGGATGTCGGAGATCGCGCCGGTTTCGCGGTTTTCGGCCCGCATGATCGAGGGCAACGCAGCGATCTCCCGGTCAAAACGTCCGGCCGCCTGCGCTGCCGCGGTGCGTTGCTGGGATTGCAAGGCGTATTCGTCCTGCGCGTCGCGGGTGACCTGATAGCGCTCGGCGACGATCTCGGCCGTCTCGATCATCGTCATGTAGAGGTCGGGCCGGTGCTCGGTCAGCCAGGGATCTTGCGCGCGATATTGGTTGCGGTGTTCGTTCTGGACCAGCGAGATCGAACTCGACCCCGCCGCCGACGGCGATTTCCATTCCATCGTGTACGATCTGTTTCGCAGCGGTCGCGATCGCCATTAGCCCCGAGGAACATTGTCGGTCGATCGTCATCCCCGGAACCGAAATCGCCAGCCCCGCGCGAACTGCCGCCTGCCGTGCCACATTATACCCACTTGACCCTTGCTGCAGTGCGGCGCCCAGCACGATATCCTCGACCTCGGCCGGATCGACGCCGGCGCGCCGCACTGCCTCGGCGACCACATGCCCGGCGAGAGCCTGCGCCTGCGTGTCGTTGAAGGCACCGCGATAAGCCCTGCCGATCGGCGTGCGGGCGGTCGATACGATAACGGCTTCGCGCATTTCGTCCTCCCGAGAAAGCAGCTGCGGCGCGATCTTACGCCGAAACCTCTCGTCCCGCCTATCGGAGAGCATCGATTGCCCTCCCACAAGCGCGCGCGGTCATGTAGCATCGCAGCAGGACCTTTTGAGGTGACCGCCATGCCTGACGCTTATCCCTTGCCCGCCGCCGATCCGGCGAGCCTCGGCTTTGCCGCTACGCCGTTGCAGCATCTCGATCGGCTGATCCGCGGCCATATCGAGGAAGACCGTTATCCCGGCGCGCAGATAGCGCTGGCGCGTGACGGCCAGCTGGCGCTGTTCCGCACCTACGGCAATGCCAAGACCGAGGGCCGCAACCTGCCGGCAACCGATGACACACTTTTCCTGCTGTTCAGCCAGACCAAGGTGCTGACCAGCTGCGCGGTCTGGACATTGATCGAGGAAGGCAAGCTCTCCTTTATGGACCGGATTGCCGATCACCTGCCGGAGTTCGCCAAGCGCGGCAAGGGCGAGATCACTTTGCATCAGGTCATGACCCATCAGGGCGGCTTTCCGAGCGGCGACGTGACCCAGGCGACCTGGACCGATCACACGAGGATGCGCGACGAGGTTTGCGACTTCTCGCTCGACTGGACCCCCGGCACGCGGCTGCAATATCACCCGCGCGCGGCGCATCTGACCCAGGCGATGGTCATCGAGGCGGTTACCGGAAAGGACTATCGCGACGTGATCCGGGAAAAGGTGCTGGC
Source organism: uncultured Alphaproteobacteria bacterium (assembly GCA_963730745.1). Classification (GTDB taxonomy): domain Bacteria; phylum Pseudomonadota; class Alphaproteobacteria; order ATCC43930; family CGMCC-115725; genus AP-15. Next base: position 43,577 of record CAVSTA010000025.1, on the reverse strand, counting down.
CCCGCTCGGGCTCGCCAAAGACATCTTTGTCGGCGTCCCGCCGAGCGAGCAGGAGCGTTGCGCCGACACTTATGCGCCGGAGGCCCGGGACAACTCGGCCGAGTTCAAGGCGGCCGGCATGCCGAGCGGCGGCGGCTATGCGACCGCACGCGGGATGGCGGCGTTCTACCAGATGCTGCTGGGGCGCGGCCGGCTCGGGGATGTGCGGCTGCTGTCGCCGCGGCTGGTGAGCTACGTAACGCGCAGTCACACCGGCGACCGCGGCGACGATGCGATGGGCGGCATTCCGATGCACCGCGGCCTGGGGCCGCATGTCCGCGGCGACAGCGACCGCATCCGCGGCCTCGGCACGATCGGCGCGCCGGAGACCTTCGGTCATGGCGGCGCCGGCACTTCATATTCGTGGGCCGACCCGACGAGCGGCGTGTCGTTCACCTACATCACCAATTTCGCGTCAGCCCGACCCGTGGCATTCCGCCCGCCTCGACCGGGTGGCCAACCTCGTGCACGCCGCGATCGATTGAATGGGCATGAAGTCAGAACCTTCCCCTGTCTGCTTCGTCTTTCCCGCGAAAGCGGGAACCCAGGGCGGCAAGTCTCGACCGCTTGCCCTGGGCCCCCGCTTTCGCGGGGGTGACGACCACTTGCCCAAGTAGCCCGATGGCGCCGCGGGTCGATCCGGTTCGTTCCGACCAAGCGCTGCCGGCGCGCGCCGACGTCGTGATCATCGGCGGCGGGATCATCGGCACCAGCACGGCGCTGTTCCTGGCGCAAAAGGGTGTCCGGGCAGTCCTGTGCGAGAAGGGGCACATTGCCGGCGAGCAGTCGAGCCGCAATTGGGGCTGGTGCCGCAAGATGGGACGCGATCCGCGCGAATTGCCGCTGATCATCGAGAGCCTGCGGCTCTGGCAGGGGATGAACGAATTGGTCGAGGCCGAGACCGGTTTCCGCCAAGCCGGCATCATGTATCTGGCCGAGACCCAGGCCGAGCTCGGGCAGCTCGAAACCTGGCTCGAGCACGCCCGCCAGTATCAGCTCGACACCCGCATACTCACCCGTGCCGAAGCGGCGGAGCTGATGCCTGGTTTGACGGGCAACTGGACTGGCGCGCTCTACACCGCGAGCGACGGCAAAGCCGAGCCGCAGCGGGCGGCTCCGGCGATCGCCGAAGCGGCGCGGCGGCACGGCGCGGGGATCCTGACCCAATGCGCCGCACGCGGCATCGAAACAGAAGGCGGGCGCGTCTCGGGGGTGGTGACCGAAAAGGGCCGCATCGCTTGCGACAAGGTCGTGCTCGCCGGCGGCGCCTGGTGCCGGCTGTTCTGCGGCAATCTCGGCGTTGAGCTGCCGCAGCTCAAAGTGTTGGCGACGGTCATGCGCACTCAACCGCTCGAAGGCGGCCCGGAGATTTCGGCATCTGGAGGCCTCTTCGGGTTTCGCAAACGGATGGATGGCGGCTACACCGTCGCAACCCTCGGGGTCCGGACGATCGACCTCGTACCGGATAACTTTCGGCTGTTCTTCGATTATCTACCCGCAGCGCGGCTGCACTGGAAGAAGTTGCGGTTCCGCGTCGGCCGCCGCTGGGTTGAGGAATGGCGAATCCCGCGCCATTGGGGCTTGGACCAGGCCTCGCCGTTCGAGGCGATGCGCGTGCTCGATCCGGAGCCTGATCAGTTCGTCGTCGATCGGGCACGCGCCGCCACGGCCGCAGCCTTCCCGGTGTTCCGCAACGCGGTGGTCGCCGAAAGCTGGGGCGGCATGATCGACGTCATGCCCGACGCGATACCGGTCATCTCACCGGTCGAGAGCCTGCCCGGCTTCTTTATTGCCACCGGGTTCTCCGGTCATGGCTTCGGCATCGGACCGGGAGCCGGCAAGCTGGCGGCGGACATGGTCGCCGGCGACCCGACCCTGGTAGACCCGGCGCCGTTCCGCCTCTCCCGGTTCACCGACGGCTCGAACCCGCGCCCACACCCGCTCGCGAGCTGAGTCAGTCGCGGTTTTAGTTAATCGAGGCGAGTTCCTCGACGCGCAGACCGGCGTGGACGCGCTGGGCCAGCTCTTCCGGATCATAGACGACCCCGACCGGGTTCTTGTCGGCGGCCGAGCGCCGCCGCATGTACGATTGGCCTTCCTCGGCCGTCACGAAATTGTCGACCAAGAGCTCGACCTGGTTGTGGTCGGGATCGTGGTAATACATCGACGTCGTCACGCCGTGATTGACGCAGCGATGCGGACGAATGCCGATATCCTTGAGTCGCTGGTAATTGTCGATCAGATCGTCGACACCGCCAAATGTGAACGCGACGTGATTGAGGCCCGCCGCGTCCGGCTGCCGCTCCGTCAGCGGCCCGGGGTCGAGGAAGGCGACCCTGTGATGCTCGTCGTCGTAACTGATAAACGAGATGCGCTCGGCTTCGTAAAGTATCTCGGCGCCGAGCACAGTGCAGTACCAATCGATCATCTCGCGCCGGCGATTGGTCTGCAACACGATGTGCGACAGCTTTGTCGGTGACGCCATGCTCGCCTCACTCCCTCTAGTTGATCACGGAGTTTATGCGATCCGCCCTGTAATGGGCAAACCTCAGATATAGACGCCTCGCATCCCGCCTTCGGGATAACGGGTGCCGGCGGCGGCGCCAATCGGAATCGCGGTCGAGATGCGATCGATATCGGCCTCGGTCAGATGCACCCGCATCGCGCCGAGATTCTCCTCCAGCCGTTCGATACGCTTGGTGCCCGGGATCGGGATCACATCGGGGCCTTGCGCTAGGAGCCAAGCCAGGCAGAGCTGCGCGGGGGTGCAGCCTCTTTCTTGGGCGATTGCTTCGATGCGTTGCACCAGCTCGCGGTTCTTGGCGAAATTGTCACCCATGAACCGGGGGTGACGGCCGCGCGTATCGCCTTCGGCCAAATTTCCGAGATCCGGGACGTCGCCGGTCAGTAGGCCGCGGCCGAGCGGGGCGTAAGCGACAAAGCCGATACCCAAGTCGCGCGTGAGCTCGCGCGTCTCGGTCGCCTCTTCCCGGTAGAGGAGCGAGAATTCGCTTTGCACCGCGGCGATCGGATGGGTGGCGTGGGCCCGGCGGATGCGTTCCGGCCGCGCCTCGCACAGCCCGAGATAACGCACTTTGCCTTGTTCGACGAGTCGCGACATCCCGCCGACGGTCTCCTCGACCGGCACCCCCGGGTCGACCCGGTGCTGGTAATAAAGATCGATGACATCGACCCCGAGGCGCTTCAGGCTCGCCTCGCAGGCCTGAGTTACATAGGCGGGGCTGCCGTCGACGCCGTTGGCGCCGCCCGGCCGGCGGGTCTGGCCGAATTTGGTCGCGATCACGACGTCGTTGCGCCGGCCCTTCAATGCCCGGCCGAGCAATTCCTCGTTCTGGCCCCAGCCATACATGTCCGAGCTGTCGAAATGGTCGACGCCGAGCTCGATGGCCCGATGGATCAGTCGGACCCCGGCCTCATCGTCGCTCGTGCCGTAGACTCCCGACAAAGACATGCAGCCGAGACCGATCGCGGACACCTCTGGTCCTGTCTTGCCGAGCTTCCTGCGCATCGCTCTCTCCAACCAGCTAAAGCTTTGTGACAAGCTCTAATAGAGGGGTATGATCGCCGCGGCAATCCAGGCGAGGGAGGAGAATGATGGCGAGCACTCATGTGTATGCCGGTACGGCCCGGTCGATGGGCGCAACGGCCGGCGGTATTTTCCGTCAGGCTGCGGGCGACAACCGCTGGGAACATCTGACCAACGGTTTGCCTGAAGAGGCCGATGTCCACGCGATCACGGTGCATCCGGAAAACCCCGATGTCGTCTACGTGGGCAGCACGAAGGGGGCCTATCGCAGCACCAATCGGGGCAACACCTGGGAGCGGCTCCGCCTTCCCGAGGATGCCGACATCTGGTCGGTCTGCATCCACCCGAAGAACCCGCGGGTCGTTTATGCCGGTGCGACGCCCCCGGGTGTCTATCGCAGCGACGACGGCGGCGACACGTGGCGCAAGATGGCGGACCCCGGCCTCCCCGACCGCGTGATCATGGGTTTCGCGTGCCGGGTCATGCGGCTCGATGTCGATCCCAATTCGCCCGATGACGTGTATGCGACATTGGAAGCCAACGGCGCGATGCGCAGCCGCAACGGCGGCGAGAGCTGGGAGGACTGCACCGCCGATCTGATCCGCTTCTGCGAAGAGCCGAAATATAGCAGCCGCATCGGCAGCCAGACCGAGATCGAGGGCATGCTCGACGGCCACGCGCTGACCTGCAGCGCCGCGGCGCCGGGCACGGTGTTTCTCGCCAACCGGATGGGCCTCTTCCGCAGCAACGACCGCGGCGAGCATTGGCAGGACATGGAGATCAACCGCTTCTCGCCCTTGACCTATGGCCGCGACATCCGCGTGTCGCCGCACGACCCCAAGGTCATGTACGCTTGCCTCAGCCCGGCGGCGCGCAGCACCGACGGCTCGATCTACCGCAGCGACGATGTCGGCCAGACCTGGAAGCGCTTCGACCATGGCGTAAAGGCCGAGGCGACGATGATGGGCGTCGCGGTGCATCCGCGCGACCCCAACCAGGTCTATGGCGTCTCCCGCTTCGGCCAAGTGTTCGGAACGCAGGACGGCGGGCGCAGCTGGAACGAGAGCCGGCTGCCCGAGGGTGTCCGCGACGTTTACGCGGTCGCCTGCGGCTGAGCGACCCTCACCCACCCAGCCCTGCGGGCTGGGTCCCCCCTCTCCCGCAGTGCGGGCGAGGGGCCTAGAAGAGCAGTGCATTTAATCCCCTCTCCCGCACCGCGGGAGAGGGTGCCGAGCGTAGCGAGGCGGGTGAGGGATGACCAATTCGATGAAGCAGAAGCTCGCCGCCGGCGAGCTGGTGCTGTGCATGAATTTGCGGCTCGCGCGTACCGTCGACATCGCGATGGTCGCCAAGGCCGGCGGCTATGACGCGCTCTATGTCGACATGGAGCACAGCCCCTATTCGATCGACACCGCCGCGACGATCTGCGCCGCGGCGATCGGCATCGGCATCACCCCGCTGGTGCGGGTGCCGAGCCATGACGGGCACTGGTCGAGCCGGGTGCTCGACGGCGGCGCGCAAGGCGTCATCGTCCCGCACGTCAACAACCGCAGCGAAGCCGAGGCGGTGGTGCGCAATTGCCGCTTCCCGCCGCTCGGCCAGCGCTCGGTCATGGGGCTCGGGCCGGCGCTCGGCTACCGCGCGATGCCGCTCGGCGAGATCAACGAACGGCTCAATGCGGAAACCGCGCTGATCGTCATGCTGGAAACCGCCGAGGGCATCGACAATGCCGCGCGATCGCCGCATTGCCCGGGATCGACGTGCTGCTGATCGGCTCGGGCGACCTGACGACCGATTACGGCATCCCGGGCCAGGTCGACCACCCGCGTCTGCGCGAGGCCTATGAACGCGTGGCCGACGCCTGCCGCACGCACGGCAAGGTGCTGGGAGTCGGCGGCATCCGCCACAATGTCGCACTGCAGGGCGAGCTGATCCGGCTCGGCGCGCGCTTTGTGATCGCCGGCACCGACGTCAATTACGTGCTCGCCGGCGCGCGCCAGGACACGACGGCATTGCGCGAAATCCCGCTCGGGTAATCGAGCATTGGGTGACCTGCTGAGCAGCCTCGAGCCGGCGCGAGCTGTCGAGCGGCTCAGCGAAGCAGCGGTCGTGTTGCGCGGGTTCGCCCGCGATATGGCCGCTGGGCTGGTTGCGGCGGTGGACGGCATCACTGCTGTCGCGCCGTTCCGCAACATGGTGACGCCGGGCGGGTTTCGCATGTCGGTCGGGATGACCAATTGCGGCCGCGCCGGCTGGGTGACGGACCGCAAAGGATATCGCTACGAGCCCATCGACCCGATCACCGGCAGCTCCCTGGCCCGCGATGCCGGAATCTTTTCGGTGTCTCGCCGCGAGCGCCGCGGCGGCTGCCGGGTATCCTTGCTTCGAGCCCGACGCCTGCCTGATCAATCTTTACGAACCAGGGACCCGGCTGTCGCTGCACCGCGACGAGAACGAGCGCGATCTGACCGCGCCGATCGTTTCGGTGTCGCTCGGATTGCCGGCCATGTTCCTGTTCGGAGGCAATCGCCGCAGCGATCGGCCTCGGCGCATTCTGCTGGAGAGCGGCGATATTGTCGTTTGGGGCGGTCCCGATCGCCTCGTCTATCACGGCGTCGCGCCGCTTGACGAAGGCGAAGATCCGGCTGACCGGCAATCGCCGCATCAATCTGACCTTTCGCAAGGCGCTCTGAGTGATGCGACACATATTGGCCTTGGCTGCGCAATAGTGCTCGCGGCGCCCTCGGCAATTGCCCAAGAGCCGCGGACACTGAAAGAGCGCTTGTCGGACAAAGCATCGGACGCGCAGCGCGTCGACAATTGCCATGTGCCTCCCGAGCGTCGCGGGACCCTACCGCGCCCCGATTGCGCAGAGAAGCCCCCGCCCCGCAGCGCCCGAAGCCAAAGCGGCTCGCTGACACGATTACGGCTTCAGTGCGCCCTGCGTATTGACATAGCAGGCATAGAGCGACGTGCCGCCGCAGATGTAGAGCCGATTGCTGCAGCGGCCCGCCGAATGCACAATTAGCGCAAGTCTCCGGCATGTGGATCTTGCCGAGCAGATCGCCCTGCGGGCTGTAGCAGCGCACGCCGTCCTCCTTCGGGTCGGCCCAGCCCATGCTGCACCAGACATTGCCCTCGACGTCGCAGCGCATGCCGTCGGTGAGGCCGGGCGCGAATCCCTCGGCGAAGACCTTGCCGTTGGTCAGCTTGCCGGTCTCGATATCGACGTCGAATACCCGGATATGCGACGGATTGCCGCCCTCGGTGATGCCGCTGTCGATGACGTATAGCTTCTTCTCGTCGGGCGAGAAAAGAATGCCGTTCGGCTGCACGAAATCATCGACGATCGACCTTGATGTTCGCCGGTCTTGCCGTCGACGCGGAAGACGTTGTGCTTGTCCTGCTCTGATGTCCTCATGAGGCCCTCGTACTTGCCGCCTGATGCCGTAGGTCGGATCGGTGAACCAGATCGAGCCGTTGGACGCCACTACGACATCGTTCGGCGAATTGAGCTTCTTGCCGTTGTAGCTGTCCGCGATGACGGTGATTGTGCCGTCGAGCTCGGTGCGGGTGACGCGCCGGCCACGTGTGCTCGCAAGTCACGAGCCGCCCCTGCGGATCGTCGCGTGTTGCCGTTCGAGTTCAGCGAAGGCTAGCGGAAAACGCTCAGATGATTGTCGTCCTCCAAGCAGGCGCATCATCCGGTTGTTGGGGATGTCGCTGAAGATGACGTATTGGCCGGCACGCGAAATAGGCCGGCCCCTCCGCCCAGCGGAAGCCGGTGGCGACCCGTTCTACGGCACCGGTGCCGGGACGCTGCCCTTGAACCGCTTGTCGAGAGCTTCGATGTGGGTGTCGGGGTAGCGCGAGTCGGGCAGCGGACCCAGTGGCAAGCGCTTCGGAGGCTCTCAGCGGAATCCCCAGTTTCGGCCAAACGGACCCTCGGTCGCACCATTGGCCGACATTCTACGGCAGCAGTCAGTCGCGGTGGCCGCCGTGGCGGCCAGAAAAGCGCGTCCGTTCATGTTTCCTCCCTAGAGTGATGGTTCAGCTCTGCGGCGCTTCGGGCTTTTCGAACAACGCCAGGCTCTCCATTGCGAGGCCGTAGCCCAACAGATCGTGCATTTGCCGCCGGAGGTATTCGGTGAAGAGCAGCCGGGTGTAGCGCAATAGCAGTGTCGGTTTGCGGGTCAGATCCTCGGCCAGTTCCCAGGCGCGCGCCATCAGCTTGTCGGGCGGCAATACTTCGGCGACGAGGCCCAGCCGCAGTGCTTCGGCGGCGTCCAATGTCTGGCCGGTCATCAGAAAATAACGCCCGCGATTCATGCCCAGCAGCAACGGGTAGACGATGTGCATGCCGTCGCCCGGCACGACATCCGACATGAAATGCGCCGAATCCTGGAACTGCGCGGTATCGGCGGCGAGCACGATGTCGCAGAGCAGCGGGATCTCCGAATGGCGCCAGGCGGGGCCGTTGATCGCACTGATCACCGGCACCTCGATATTGAGGAGGTTCATCAGCAGATGGCGGCCTTCCCAATGGATGCGGTCGATGCGCTCGATCGACGGCCGGGACGGAAAGGACGATGTTCCGGGAGTCGCGCGCGGGCCCGGAGAACTCCGCGCCCGTGCCGGTCAGGATCACGACCTTGTTCTCGCGGTCCGCGCCGATGTCGTGAAAGGCTTCCGGCAGTTCGCCGTGCGGCAGAAAACCCCAGCGCAGTGACTGACCCTCGGTGTGCAACGTGACCTGCAGGATGCCGTTGCGGCGCTCCATTCGCGCCGTCTGGTATTTGTTGGCGTATTCCTCGAACGAGCTCATTGCGGTCCCTCCCTACTGATCAAATCGGCAGCGCGCCGCCGGGGAACGGCACGATCGGCACGGTGGCGCCGGCCGCGATTGCGGGGGCGTGCGGCGGACGGACCACCAGGCAGTCGGCAGCCGAGAGCAGGCGCATCATCGAGCTGTCCTGCACCTCGAACGGGAACACTTCGAGGGTGCCGTCCGCGGCCCGGGCGAGCCTCGACCGCAGATAATCCTGCCGCCGGTCGTTCTTTGGCAATGCCGTGCCGAGCCGCGCCGTCGGCGCCGCTTCCTCCGCGGACACGGCGCCGCTCAGCCGGTCGAGCGCGGGCCGCAGGAACAGCAGCGCGCAGACCAGGGTCGAGACCGGGTTGCCCGGCAGCCCGACCATCGGCGTTCCGCGGTAGCGGCCGACCATCAGCGGCTTTCCGGGCCGCATCGCGATCTGCCAGAAATCGAGCTCCAGCCCGTCGGCGCCGAGCACGTCGCGCACCAGATCGTGCTCGCCGACCGAAGCGCCGCCGGTCGTGACCAGCAGGTCGACGCCGCGCGTCGCGGCGGCGACCTGGCGCAGCGCCGCCGGATCGTCGGGGGCGTTGCCGACCGACACCGGGATCCCGCCGCAGGCCGCGACAAAAGCCGCGAGCGCCAGGCTGTTCGAGCTGACGATCTGGTGCGGCCCGATCGGGTCGCCGGGCATGACGATCTCGTCGCCGGTCGACAGGATGCCGACGCGCGGCCGGCGATGCACGAAGAGCCACGGCCGGTTCATTGCCGCGGCGAGGCCGATGTCGCGCGCCGTGAGCCGCTTCCCGGCCCGCAGCAGCACGTCGCCTTCGCCGAAATCGAGCCCTTCGCGCCGCACATAGCGGCCGCGCGCGGCGCCTTCGAGCACCCGGACCCGGTCGCCGTCGCGCTCGGTGTCCTCCTGGATGACGATCGTGTCGGTGCCCGCCGGCATCGGCGCGCCGGTGAAGATGCGGGCGGCTTCGCCGGGGCCGACATGCCCGCCGAACCCGGCCCCGGCCGGCACCTCGGCGACGATCCGCAATTCGACCGGGACCGCGGCCACATCCTCGGCGCGCACCGCGTAGCCGTCCATCGCCGATACCGCGAAGGGCGGCTGCGTCCGGCGGGCGGCCAAATCCTCGGCCAGAACGCGGCCGATGGCGTCGGCGATCGAGATCTGCTCGAGCGGCAGCTTTTCGAGCGGCGCGAGCAGACGCGACAGCGCTTCTTCGACGGAGATCACGGTTCTGCCTCCCAATTCCCGGATTTGCCGCCCGATTTGCGCAACAGGCGCAGATCGGTCACGACCATCCCGCGGTCGACCGCCTTGCACATGTCGTAGACGGTCAGCGCGGCGACGCTCGCCGCAGTCAGCGCTTCCATTTCGACCCCGGTGCGGCCGCGCAATCTGCAGGTCGCGGTGATCTCGACCGCCGAGCGCTCGGGCACGCATTCGAGATCGACCTTGACCGAAGTCAGCGCGAGCGGGTGGCACAGCGGGATCAATTCCGCGGTGCGCTTCGCGGCCATGATGCCGGCGAGTCGGGCGACGGCGAGCACATCGCCCTTGGCGACATCGCCGGAGCGGATGCGTTCGAGCGTCTCCGGGCGCATCACGACGCGGGCGCCGGCGATCGCCACCCGGTCGGTCTCCTCCTTGTCGGAGACATCGACCATCCGCGCCCGGCCCTCGGCGTCGAGATGGGTGAAACCGGGGTCAGTTGAAATGCCCAGCAGCCGGCGGGTCGCCGCGGCCACATCGGGCTCGCGCATCAAGGTTTCGCCGACCAGGAAGCAGCGCGCGCCGGCGGCGGCCAGGCGGTCGAGATCCGCGGATCGCGCGGATCCCGCTCTCGGCGACGACGATGCGGTCCGCCGGCACCACCGGCGCCAGGGTCTCGGCGGTGCGCAGATCGGTTTCGAGCGTCTTCAGGTTGCGGTTGTTGATGCCGATCAGCCGCACCGGAAGGCGCAGGGCGCGGTCGAGCTCGGCGCCGTCGTGGATTTCGACGAGCACGTCGAGACCGAGCTCGGCGGCGGCCGCCGCCAGCTCTGCGGCCTCCGCATCGGACAGCGCCGCCATGATCAGCAGGATGCAGTCGGCCCCGATACGCCGGCTTTCCACGACCTGATAGGGGTCGAGGATGAAATCCTTGCGCAGCACCGGCAGGCTGGACCGCCTCGCGCGCCGCGGTAAGATCGTCGTCGCTGCCCTGGAAATAGGGCACATCGGTCAGCACCGACAGGCAGCTGGCGCCGCCCGCCGCATAGGCGCTGGCGAGCGTCCGCGGGATCGAAATCCTGCCGGATCAGCCCGGCGCTGGGCGAGGCCTTCTTGATTTCGGCGATCAGCCCATAGCGCCCTTCGGCGAGATGGCGCTCGAGCGCCGCCGCAAACGGCCGCACCGGCGGCGCCTCGGAAATCCCGGCGAGCAGCGCGGCCTCGGACCGCACGGCCTTCGCGCGTGCGATATGAGCGCGCTTCTCGGCGCAGATCTCGGCGAGCACATCCCTCATCGCGCAATCGCCTCCGCAATGGCAGGGTTCATTGGTGCGGGCGACCAGCTCGTCCAGCACCCGCCGCGCCGCACCCGAGTCGATCGCTCTGGCCGCGAGCTCGATGCCCGCTTCGACCGTCGTCGCCCGGCCGGCGACGAGCAGGGCGGCGCCGCTGTTCAACAGCACGACGTCCCGCAACGGTCCGCCGACGCCGGCGAGCAGGTCCCGCATCAGACCGGCATTGTGCTGCGGCTCGCCGCCTCGAATGTCTTCGAGCCGCGCTCTCGGCAGCCCGAAATCCTCGGGAACGACCTCGAACATCTCGGACCTCGCCGTCCTCGAACGCGGCGACCGTCGTCACGCCTGCGGTGGTCAGCTCGTCGAGGCCGTCGCCGTGCACGACCCAGGCGTGCTCGGCGCCGAGACGCCCGAGCACCTCGGCCATCGGCCGCACCCATTCGGGCGCGAACACGCCGACCAGCTGGCGGCGCGCCATCGCCGGGCTCGACAACGGCCCGAGCAGGTTGAAGATCGTCCGCGTGCCGAGCTCGACCCGGGTCGGCGCGACATGGCGCGTCGCGCTGTGGTGGCGCGGCGCCATCAGAAAGCCGATGCCGATCTCCCACAGACACTGCCGCACGATCGCGAGGTCGGCGTCGATATTGACGCCGAGCGCGGTCAGCACATCCGCCGAGCCCGATTTCGAGGAGAGCGCGCGGTTGCCGTGCTTGGCGACCGGCACGCCGCAGCCGGCCACCACCAGCGCGCTCGCGGTCGAGATATTGAAGCTGCCCGAGGCATCCCCGCCGGTGCCGCAGGTGTCGATCGTGCCGGGCGGCGCGTCGATCGCCACGGCCTTCGCGCGCATGATCCGCGCCGCGCCGGTGATCTCGTCGACGGTCTCGCCGCGCACCCGCAGCGCCATCAGAAAGGCGCCCATCTGCGACGGCGTGGCGTCGCCGCTCATGATGATGTCGAACGCCGCCTCCGCCTCGCCCTCGCTGAGGCTGCGCCCCTGCGCGACATGCGCGAGCAATGCCTTGAGGTCGGCTGTGTCACCGGTCATGCAGCAGTCCTGTCACGCTTATTCGGCCTCGTTCCGTAATGCCCACTATATCAGCCTGTGGGTGCATCTCGCACGAGCCGAGCGCGCCTTGTCAAACCCTCCGCCTGCCAGTACCTATCAATAGGCTCGGAGGCCGTAAGTCCTAGGAGTACACATGCCCAAGGCGACGGTGCGCCGCGGCAAACTAACCATTCCGCTCTCAGATGATGTCCGGGAAAAGCTCGATGTGCATGACGGCGACGAGCTTGAAGTGACAAGCGAGGGCGGTCGGATTGTGCTGACGCCTGTGGCCGTAGAACCTCTGCCGGGCGAGCTCGAGGCGCTTGACGAGGCGGAACAGGAATTCGCGGAGGGAAAAACCCGCAGCCTCGACGACATACTTCATGGATTGGGACGTAAGGTTAGGTAGTCGAGCCGAGCGAGCCCTCGAAAGGATACCGGCTCGCGATCGAGAGCGGATCGAGACTGCGCTGCTTCAGATGAAGCGTGAACCCTACAGCGGGGACACCAAGCCGCTCCGAGGCAGGCATCAGGGCGCATTTCGGCGCCGGGTCGGATCGTGGCGCATCATTTTCGCCGTGAAGACCGAGATCCGGACGGTGCTCGTCGCCGACATTACGCGCCGTACCTCTTCGACCTACTAAATCGGCGAACTGGTTTTTGCATCTCGATCGCAGCCCGCCTTGCGAAAGCCGAAGCCGGGCCGTACCTATCCTTAATCACCGAGCCGAGGGAGGTGCGCGATGGAGCTCAAGGATCCGAAGCTGTTCCGCCAGCAATGCTACGTCAATGGCGAATGGGTCGACGCGTTGAACCGCGGCACGATCCCGGTCACCAACCCGGCGACCGGCGAGACCTTGGGCACGGTGCCGCGGATGGGCGCCGAGGAGACCCGCCAGGCGATCGAGGCGGCCGACCGCGCCCTGCCGGGCTGGCGCGGCAAGACCGCCAAGGAGCGCGCGCAGATCCTGCGCAAATGGTTCGATCTGATGATGGCGAACCAGGAGGATCTCGCCGCGCTGATGACCGCCGAGCAGGGCAAGCCGCTTGCCGAGTCGAAGGGCGAGATCGCCTATGCCGCCGCCTTCATCGAATGGTTCGGCGAGGAGGGCAAGCGCATCTACGGCGACACGATCCCGGCGCACGCCTCCGACAAGCGCATCGTCGTGACCAAGGAGCCGATCGGCGTCTGCGCCGCGATCACGCCGTGGAACTTCCCGGCGGCGATGATCACCCGCAAATGCGGCCCGGCCCTGGCCGCCGGCTGCACGATGGTGGTGAAGCCGGCGACCGCGACCCCCTATTCGGCGCTGGCCTTGTGCGAATTGGCCGAGCGCGCCGGCGTGCCGAAGGGCGTCTTTTCCTGCGTCACCGGCGACGTCGAAGGAGATCGGCGGCGAGATGACCTCGAACCCGATCGTGCGCAAGCTGACCTTCACCGGCTCGACCGAGGTCGGCAAATTGCTGATGGAGCAGTGCGCCGGCACGGTCAAGAAGACTGTCGATGGAATTGGGCGGCAACGCGCCGTTCATCGTCTTCGACGACGCCGATATCGAGATGGCGGTCAAGGGCGCGATCGCCTCGAAATACCGCAATGCCGGCCAGACCTGCGTCTGCGCCAACCGCATCCTGGTGCAGGACGGCGTCTACGACGCCTTTACCAAGCGCCTCGCCGAGACCGCCGGCGCGATGAAGGTCGCCGACGGGTTCGAGCCGGGCGCGGTGATCGGCCCGCTGATCGACATGAAGGCGGTCGAGAAGGTCGAGGCGCATATCGCCGACGCCGTCAAGAAGGGCGCCAAGGTGGTCGCTCGGCGGCAAGCGCGCCGCGCAGGGCGGCAGCTTCTTCGAGCCGACGGTGCTGACCGACGTGACGACCGACATGGTCATCACCAAGGAGGAGACCTTCGGCCCGGTCGCGCCGCTCTACCGCTTCAAGACCGAAGCCGAGGCGATCAAGATGGCCAACGACACCGAATTCGGCCTCGCCGCCTATTTCTACAGCCGCGACATCGGCCGCATCTGGCGCGTCGCCGAGGCGCTCGAATACGGCATCGTCGGCATCAACGAAGGCATCATCTCGACCGAGATCGCCCCGTTCGGCGGCATGAAGGAAAGCGGCATCGGCCGCGAAGGCTCGAAATACGGCATCGAGGAATTCCTCGAAGTCAAATACCTCTGCATGGGCGGCATCGACCGCTAGCCGGCTCGACGGCACGTCGGCGCGATGAACCGGGATGGAGTTTATCGTTGCCGGCGCGCCCCGCAGCGCGAATGCAAATCGCACGCTCGCGGCGCCGATGGCGCGAACGGGTGTCGCGAGCGGCTCGGGAACGTTTGGAACAGGAGGGCGAACCGACAGACCAGGATGTCGCGGTCTTGATCATCTATTTCTATCAGGGCGAAACCACGCTTGATGTCGACAACATAGCGAAATCTTTGCTCGACGGTCTCAAGGGCGTACTTTTTCGGGACGACCAGCAGGTCTCGGAGATCTTGATCCGCAAAAGCCGCTTCAGCGCTGGGTTATCGTTGACCGGAGCGAGCCTATATCTGTTGGACGCAATCGAGCGCATGTCGCAGGCAGGTTCTGATTTCGTTTACGTGCGTGCCGATCCGGCGCCCGACCACAGCAGGATCCCATGAGTGCCGACACCGACCTCGTCGCCAGCGAACGCGAAGCTATCAGACAGTATGCTGATTGGTATTCGCGCCAAGGCTACCAGGTTTCGGTAGACCCTTCACCACGAGAATTGCCGGAGTTTTTGCGCACGCTGGCGCCGGATCTGATCGCCCATCGCAATGGGGAAAATATCGTCGTCGAAATCAAGACCTCTTCGCCGGCGAGCTTCGAACAAGTCCAGCAGTTCGCCAGGGCATTGGAGCATCGCGCCGGCTGGAAGCTGCAAGTAGTGTACGCCGACTTGCCGGATCCGGAATGGGCGCCGCCCTCGCAGCTGCCCGATGTTCCAGATCTTTCGGCGCGCCTGGCAAACCTGAGCTCGGTCGACGAAGACGGCGATGCAGCGCCGCCTGGAATTTCTGTTGCTATGGTCGATTATCGAAGCGGCCGGGCGCCACCGGCTCTTGCCCCTGAAGATCCCGCCCACCCGCCGGATTTCCTCATCGGCGCTTATCAAGATGCTGCTGACCGAGGGCATCATCGAGGACGACGATTATTCCGTTCTCCGCCGCGGGCTTGCGGTTCGTAACGCCGTCGCGCACGGCTTTCTCAACCAGCCCGTGGATGCGGCGCTGTTCGAGCAACTTCGCAAGGGGGCCAGGACGTTGTTGCGGTCGGGTTCGCGGTCATGATCGGACCCGTCGCGCCGCTCTACCGCTTCAAAGCCGAAGACGAGGCGGTCAAGATGGCCAACGACACCGAATTCGGCCTCGCCGCCTATTTCTACAGCCGCGACATCGGCCGCATCTGGCGCGTCGCCGAGGCCCTCGAATACGGCATCGTCGGCATCAACGAGGGCATCATCTCGACCGAGATCGCCCCCTTCGGCGGCATGAAGGAAAGCGGCATCGGCCGCGAAGGCTCGAAATACGGCATCGAGGAATTCCTCGAAGTCAAATACCTCTGCATGGGCGGCATCGACCGGTAAGCCAGGTATCGTCGGACAAGAGTGGACCGGCCAGGATCGGACAGGAAATCATGACCAAGGATCAGGTTAAGGCAGTATTGGAACGGGTCCCGACCTGGCCGGAAGACCGGCAGCAGGAGCTGGCCGAGATTGCCCTCGAAATCGAGGCCGAACTCGCCGGCGCCGAATACGAGGCGACGCCGGACGAATTGGCAGCGATCGACGAAGGGCTCTCCGGGGAAGCCGCGAGCGAAGACGAAGTCGACGCGGCCTTCGCCCTGTTCCGGAAGGCATGAGGGTCGAATATTCGAAGCGGGCCCTCGCCGATCTTCGACAAATTGCTGCCTATTACGCTCGGTCCGGGAATTCGGCGATCGGCTGACAGGATCGCAGAGCGCATTCAGCAAGTCATCGCACGGATAGCCCTATCGCCATTGAGCGGCCGCGCTGTGGTCCGGAGGCCGGGCGTCCGCGTCGCGCTGCTTCCCAGCTATCGCTACAAGATCTTCTATCGGGTCGCCGAAGACGCCATCCGGATCGTGCACATCCGCCACACCTCCCGGCGCCCGTACGATTAAATTTGGTGGGCCGACCCTTCGAGACCGATGACGACGCCACAAAGATGGGCCAACGACACCGAATTCGGCCTCGCCGCCTATTTCTACAGCCGCGACATCGGCCGCATCTGGCGCGTCGCCGAGGCGCTCGAATACGGCATCGTCGGCATCAACGAAGGCATCATCTCGACCGAGATCGCCCCCTTCGGCGGCATGAAGGAAAGCGGCATCGGCCCCGCGATCATGGGCTCGAAATACGGCATCGAGGAATTCCTCGAAGTCAAATACCTCTGCATGGGCGGCATCGACCGACATGCCTTTACACATCTGGCTAGTATAGCCATCTCTAGCCAGGAGAAGGTCGGAGTAGGGGCTCGTGCAAGTAAACATCTTGGAGGCGAAGAACCGCCTCTCACAGCTGATAAGAGCCGCTCGGGCCGGCGAGGAGGTGGTCATCGCCAACCGCGGCGAACCGGTGGTTCGGCTGGTGCCTACGGGACCGGCGCCGGCGGCAAGAGCAGATGCGGGCAGCGCCCGGGCCATTCTCGACTGGCTCAAGGGCCATCCCCTGCCCGCCTACGCGCGACGTTCTGCCGAGGAGATCGATGCCGCCATCCGGCTGGAGAGAAGCTCGTGGGATTGATCTATCTCGACGCCTGCCTGGTGATCTACCTTACCGAGCATCATGCGCGGTGGGGCGAGCCCGTCGCAGGCGCGATCGCCCAAGCCGAAGGAGCCCGCTTCGGCATCTCCCCGCTGGTCAAATGCGAGTGTCTGGTAGGGCCCATCAAGCGTGGGGATCCAGTTCTGCAGCGCGCCTATATCGACCTCTTCGACCAGTTCGCGTCGTTGGAAATGCCCGAGCCGGTTTACCTGCAAGCCGCCCAGCTCCGCGGTCACTTTGGTTTGAGGACACCAGATGCGCTGCACCTCGCTTGCGCCCAGCATCATCAATGCGCTGCCTTATGGACGAATGACGATCGGCTGGCGCAGGCCGCCCACGGGTTGGCACGCAATGTCCTGAAGTAGCGGGCGGGGCCAGGATCGGCTGCGAGCTGGCCTCGAACCCGATCGTGCTAATTGATGCTGACCGAGGGAGATCGGCAATTGCAGACGGAGTAGTGCGCTGGCCCGGTCAAAAAACTGTATCGAGGCCGCGGCCGAGAGCGCAATTGCCCCCAAATATCGCAATGCCGTCCGGACCTGCGTCTGCGCCAACCGCATCCTTGTGCAGGACGGCGTCTACGACGCCTTCACCGAGCCCTCGGTGAAACCGCCGGCGCGATGAAGGTCGCCGACGGGTTCGAGCCTAGTGCGGTGATCGGGCCGCTGATCGACATGAAGGCGGTCGAGAAGGTCGAGGCGCACATCGCCGACGCCTTGAAGAAGGGCGGCGAGGTCGTCACCGGCGGCAAGCGCGCCGCCCATCAACTGAAGAGGGCGGCAGCTTCTTCGAGCCGACGGTCCTGACCGATGTGACGACCGACGTGGTCATAAACCAAGGAGGAGACTTTCGGCCTGGTCGCGCCCTGCGAGCTCAGGCGCTATTGCAGGTCCTCGGCCGGTCGCATTATCGGCGTGCTAAGCCGTTTGCGTCACCAAGGTTGGTCCGACTCGCAACCGTTACAGGCGCTTGACGCTGACGTATGCCACGATCAGGTTGGGTAGCGCCGAAATCGCTCGCTCTTCGTCACCGCCAGCGACGACCACGACATGGAAAGCCGGCGCGTGAGGCCGGTTATGTAGAATTCCCCGGCACACCTCGCCCGGTCGATCTGGAAGGTGCCGCTGAGGGGTGTATCCGGCGTGTAGCCGTTCGCGTTGTTCTCTCCGATATCAGCATCCAGGTGCCGCTGATCGTATTTGATGTTTGCGACGTCGCGACCTGGGTTACCGTACCCGCTTGGGCAAACGGTCCAACGGGACGAGGGGGTTCGTGTCAGTTGCCACGCCCTGTGCCGCTAAGCCGTAGGTGCCGGCGACCGACCTCGCGTCAATATGGCAGTCAGCCGCGGCGGACGTCATGGCCGGCGTCGCACAAGCAATCGCAGCGATCAGAATCTGAACGTAGGCATGTTTCCTCGTTCCTCCAGGTCGGATTTGAGTGCGCGCTAGGTGCGGTGGGAGAGAAACCATTACTCCTTTTAACGCATAGCGCAATTGGGGTGGGAGCAATTAAGCGCGCCTACTACCGTATGCTGATCACACCTGCGTGGCGCCAGCCGCATCTCTGTGCAGGACGGTGTCATGCGATGCCTTCCCCAGGCCCGGATCACCGTAGCGACGAAGGTCGCCACCGGGTCCGAGCCTGGAGCGGTGATCGGCCCCTGATCGACATGAAGGCGGTCGAGAAGGTCGAGGCGCACATCGCCGACGCCTTGAAGAAGGGCGGCGAGGTCGTCACCGACGGCAAGCGCGCCGCCCATCAAACATGAAGACGGCGCGGCAGCTTCTTCGAGCCGATGGTCCTGACCGATGTGACGACCGACGTGGTCATCAACAAGGAGGAGACCTTAGGGCCCGTCGCCCCGCTCTACCGCTTCAAGAGCGAGGACGAGGCGTTCAAGACGGCCAACGAGGCCCCCACCCTAATCCTCCCCCGCCCGCGCAGGGCTGTCCGGGGAAAATATAGGATCAACTTTGCCGTTAAGTCCATTGCAGATGACCCGCAATAATATCCTCTCCCCCCGCCGGCCGGGGAGAGGGTAGGGTGAGGAGGGCCGTCGTGCCGGTTTGCGGCGCCGCCCACCTCACCCTCCCGCTTCGCGGGCCCCTCCCTCTCCCCCCTAAAGGGCGGAGAGGGGTTTTTCTTGGCCAATGGCGGTTGTGCGACACGGATCTGGTGCAACCGAGTTCGATTCCCCGGACAGCCCTGCCGCCCGCGGGGGAGGGAAGGGAGGGGGCCATCGCCTGTTTCTACAGCCGCGACATCGGCCGCATCTGGCGCGTCGCCGAGGCCCTCGAATACGGCATCGAGGAATTCCTCGAGGTCAAATACCTCTGCATGGGCGGCATCGACCGCTGACTTGACGGCATTGATCGGATATCCTATGTATATCCTGGCGGGTGGAGAAGCCGATGCAAGTGCAGGTCGCACGCTGGGGCAACAGCCTTGGCCTGCGCATTCCCAAGGAGATCGCGCGTCGAGCGGGCCTGCGCGAGGGAGCCCGGGTCGATGTAGAGGCTGAGGGCGACCGGATCATCATTTCTCCGGCTCGCCCGCGCTATGTCCTCGCCGACTTGTTGCGGGGGATGACTCCAGAGGCGATGCGCCAGGCCTTCGATTGGGGACCTGACAAGGGTCGCGAGATCGTCGAATGAGGTGATGGCTTACGCACCGGAGGCGGGTGACCTTATCTGGGCCGATTTTGATCCTCGCGTCGGTCGCGAGCAGAGCGGTCGACGCCCCGCGCTGGTCGTTTCACCTGCCGACTTTTGCCGGGCAACGGAGTTCGCGATCGTCTGCCCGATTACCTCGCGCGTTCGTCCCTTTGGCACCAGCGTTGTGCTGCCGATGGGGCTGCCGGTTTCCGGAGAGATCTTGACCAGCCATGTGCGGAGCATCGATACCATGGCGCGCCCGATCAGCTACGCCGGAGCCGCGGTTCCCGCAGAAATTCTGCACGAAGTTCGCATGAAATTGGTGGCTTTGATCGGGCTCTAGCGGAATTTTCGTCGCGTTGGGCCCCGCGCGACGCCCCGCCAGACCTGCGTCTGTGCCCACCGCATCCTGGTGCAAGCCGGCGTGTACGACGCCTTCACCAGGCGCCTCGCCGAGACCGCCGGTGCCATCAGTAAGCAACAGTAAAGTCGCCATAATCGCATCGTATCGTTGCGAGATCGGCGCCCCGCGAGCGGGGCCTTTTGTTTTTGAAGGAGTTGGCGATGCCTGATCTCGACCTGATAAAACAGGCGGAACAGGGGGTGCGCGATGGGCGCAGGCGTTTTTTGCGGGTCGAGATGGCCGACCATGCCCCCATCCTAGCGCTCCCCCGCTTGCCGGGGAGGGAAGGGAGGGCTACAGCCGCGACATGCGGCCGCATCTGGCGCGTCGCCGAGGAGCTCGAATACGGCATCGTCGGCATCAACGAGGGCATCATCTCGCCAAAGCCGGTGGCGAAATCGCCCCGTTTGCCAGGCCGGATCGGGACGAGTTGATCCGACCATGGTCGGCGTAGCCGAGCCCCAGCAAGGATGCCTTCCGCAAGCAACCGTCAGGATGCCGACGCAGGCGCCAGCGCCACGGCGGCCTCTGTGGTCAGCAGGAGGAAGGTGAACGTCTCCTGCAGGTACAGGCGAACGGCGGCATCGGTGTGGCTCAGATAGCCGATCGAGATGTCCTGGCCGATGTGCAGGTCGAAATCGCCGCCGCGGGTGGTGACGACAAAAGCGCCCGCAATGGCCGCGGCCCAGATGATTTCGCTATCGACGAGACGCCTGATGTGCTGCAGCACCGGATACCCGTTGTCACTGGTCTCGGCGAGGGCGGTATAGGCGTCGGCGCCCAGCAGCACCGAGTAAGGACCGTTGACCCCGACCAGACGCAGCTGGTTCAACGCCTGGGCGATCGCGTCGGGGTAATTACGCACGTCGCTCGGCAATGTCGTAATCGGATTGCTGGTCCCCTGGCGGATGCCTTCGATACCGGCCGCAGGATAGCCCTCGAAAATGGCGCCGTCCTCGGCAAAAGCGATCCGTCGCGCGGCATCCTTTGCGGGCTGCCAATCGGAATTGTTTGCGCCGCGCTCGACATCGTCGATCATCTGGCGGTCCAACTCGAACGGCACGCGCAACTCGACCAACGGTTTCACCTCGCGCTGCCGGGCGATGATGCTTTCCGCTGGCGCCGCGATAGCCCGCAGATGACCGGTGCCGACCGCCGAGAGGGCGGTGCCGCTCGGCCCTTGCACATCGACCACGCAGCGCCCGGCGAGGTAGCGTTTGAGGGTGCGCGAGGCCTCCTCCTCGATCTGCGCCCACGCCGCCTCGGATATCGGCGCAAGCTCGCGATGCAGATTATTCATACCGGGGTCTCCTTTGAGCGAGCCGATGCCCAACGAACCATCGAGCCGGGGCGAACCATCGGCCAGGGGTGAACCATCCGGCACGGGCTGAACGGATTGTGCGGGCGCGACCGGCTGGGCTTCGTCGGCTGTCACGTTTTCCAGAAACGTCGCAGACGGCGCGAAGAAGAGGTGGCCGGTAACGGCCCTGCTGAAGTCCAGCAGCCGGTCGTAGTTGCCCGGCGGGCGACCCACGAACATGTTTTCGAGCATCTGCTCGATCGTGCGCGGCGAACGGCTGTAGCC
Organism: uncultured Alphaproteobacteria bacterium; assembly: GCA_963730745.1. Taxonomy (GTDB): domain Bacteria; phylum Pseudomonadota; class Alphaproteobacteria; order ATCC43930; family CGMCC-115725; genus AP-15. The sequence continues at coordinate 22,153 of CAVSTA010000025.1, read as the reverse complement.
GATGAAGTACGTGCCGAACTCACCCTGCCCGGCACGGCCGAAAGGCATGTTGTCGCGCAGGATCTTGATCTCCTTCCCGTTCTCCACGATCGTGGTGAGCGCACTGTGCGCCGAACTCGGCTTGATCGCCGCATCCAGCTCGATGCCGGACAGTTTTGTGCGGCCGATGATGTGCTCCTGCGCTTCTATAGGCAGCGCATTCCAGCTGGTCAGATCGTGCAGGTATTTCTGCGTGATTACGTAGCTGCCGCCCGCGAACGCGATGTCCTCGTCGCCGATCAACGTGGCGTCAATTGCTGCCCGGCCGCTGGGGTTCTCCGTCCCGTCGACGAACCCGAGAAGATCGCGGGTATCGAAGGACCGAAAGCCGTGCACCTCGTCGACCGCTGAAACGGCATTCCCGAGCCGCGCCATGATTTGCGTGGCCAATTCGAAGCAGAGATCCATACGCTCCGCGCGGATGTGGAAATGCAGATCGCCGGCTGTGGAGACGGCTTGGCGCGGTCCCGCGCGGATCTCTCGAAACTCATGCAACTCCGCCGGCCGCGGCTGCCCGAAGAGCCGGTCCCACGCGTCGGACCCAATCGCCATCACGCAGGAGAGGCTTCCCTCCGGGTCGCGAAAACCGACCGCACGCAAAAGCGCGGCGAGGTCTCCGCAAAGCGATCTCACGGCGGCGCGATTGTCGGCACCCGGGTTCACCGCCGCGACCAGAAAGATTGCCGCGCGCGTCAGAGCCGCGGTTACCGGTTGCGGGATGGCGCTCAAACCACCCGCCGCTCCCGTGGTCATCGGATCCCCTCCCGATAGTGCCCTCCGCGAAGCGCGTGAAAATTCGTCCTGCGAAATTCCGGGCTCGTCTCCCATGCGACAAATCCGAGATGACGGTCAAGGGAGCGATCGCCGCAGCCAACGCGGCCAGACCTGCGGCTGCGCCAACCGCATTCCGGTGCAGGCAATGAGGCCGGTCGAGAAGTCGAGGCGCCATCGCTCGCCGTGACGGCCGACATGGTCATCACTCATTGATGCCGCCATCCGGCTGGAGAGGAGCGCCCGGGACTGATCAGTGCGCCGGCGCGGTCACCGCTCACCGCTGCACCGCTTCGGCGGGCTCGTGGCGATGCACCGCGTGCGCCTCGACCGGGGTTCGTCGTCCGCGCAGCATGAGGCTGACGTGCCGCCCCACGGCGAGTCCATGCGGGACCGCGGCGCTGCGCAGCATGTCGGCCGAGGCGACCAGGGTTTCTCCGGCGGCCTTGCAGTGCTCGCAAAGCCGCGCGGCGACATTCATCGTGTCGCCGAAATAGGCGATCTGCCGCTTCGCGTCGCCGCACTCGCTGACGACGACGGGACCGGCATGAAGGCCGGCACGGAAGCGCGGCACGACGCCGAATTCCTGGGCGTAGGACGGGGCGAGATCAACCATCTTCTCTTCGATGGCGAAGAAGCAGCGCAGTGACCGGGCGTTGCGCCCGGGGTTCTCGCTCAGCGGCCAGGTGACGATGACCTCGTCGCCGACATAGGCGTGGACTTCCCCGTCTTGGTCGGCGATCGGTTCGTCGATGTCGAAAAAGAACCTGGTGATCAGATCGTGCACGCGCAGCTCGCCGAACTGCTCGGCGAGCGCGGTCGAGTCGGCAATGTCCAGAAACATGACGATGCGCTGTTCGCGTCTCGGCCGATGATAGGTTCCGAGCAAAAAGCTGCCGAGGACACGGCCACCGATCATCCGGCGGAACTCGAACATCGCGCCAACAACCAGCGACGCAGAAAAAGTAATGCCGACGATCAGCGGCAGCTCATCGGCGAGCCAGTATCGCGACAGCGGAAAGGGGTAGAGCACGAATTGGAGCCCGACGGCGACGATCGTCAGGGCCGCCGTCATCGTGAGCGCCTTGATCGCGAATTCGGCGCTCAGCGGCAATCGCCGCAACACGCCGCCGAGCCGCGATCGCGGGACCGCCGCGAAGGTCAGATGGATGGCCCAGCCGGCGAAAGTCAGGCCCATCGCATGGATGCAGCTGCGGATGTAAAACGGCAGCGTCCGCTCTTCGAGCGGATCGAACAGGTAGCGATAGGTGATGCCAATCGCGACCGCGAGGATGAGCAGCCCGGCCAAAAAGCCGAGATGCCGGCCGGCGTATCGGATAACGGCAAGGCGCGACGCCGCTGGGCTTCGGCCGCGCCTTGTCGCCGCACCGGCGCGCGCGAGCGCGTCTGGTGTCTCAGTCTGCGCCAACGGCCGCTTCCTTCCGCGGCGAGCGGAACCATCGCACACCGGAGGACCTTTACCAGACAGCGCACCGCCCTGGGTATCGTAATCCGAACCGTAGCCTTGTGGTCCGGGCGACGGCGGTGGTGCGGCGAACCGTTAAACGAATAAAGGTGGCACGTGACAACAAAGGCGCTTTCTCAGGGCGCCCCCGGCGTGCGTTGCGGCGGGGTCAGCCGGCGCTCGCTTCTAACCTCTGGCGCTTCGGCCGCCGCGCTCGCGCCGATTGCCGCGGTAGCTCAGGGTCGAGCATCGGCGGAAATGCCCGGACAAGTCGTCGATCCGCGCGCTGTCGTCTCGTTCGACCTCGTCGTCAATGGGCGCGCGCGGCAATTGACGGTCGATCCGCGCACGACGCTGCTCGACGCGCTTGCGCGAGCATCTCGGCCTGACCGGCGCGAAGAAGGGCTGCGACCACGGCCAGTGCGGCGCCTGCACGGTGCTGGTCGACGGCACGCGGGTGCTCGGCTGCCTGACCCTGGCCGTCGCGGTGCGCGGCCCGGTGACGACGATCGAGGGGCTCGCCGAGCCGGGCGGCGCGCTCCACCCGATGCAGCAGGCCTTCATCGATCAGGACGCATTCCAGTGCGGCTATTGCACGCCGGGGCAGATCATGTCGGCGATCGCCTGCGTCAAGGAAGGGCATGCCGGCAGCGACGCCGAGATCCGCGAATATATGAGCGGCAATCTCTGCCGCTGCGCCGCCTACCCGCACATCGTCGACGGCGATCAACCAGGCCAAAGGCGAGATGCGGAGCTGACGAGATGCGCCCCTTCCTCTACCAGCGCGCCGGCGGTCTTGCCGCGGCGGTCCAGGCGGCGGCGAGCCACGACGGCAGCGGTCTCCCGCCGACCATGGCGGCGGTGCAATTTCTGGCCGGCGGCACGACCCTGCTCGACCTGATGAAGCTCGACGTGATGCGGCCCGAGGTGTTGGTCGACATCAACGCCCTCGACCCAGCGGGCACCCGCATCGAACGTCGCGCCGACGGGCTCCATCTCGGCGCCCTCGTGACGATGGCCGCCGCGGCCGAGCATCCCGAGATCAGGCGGAATTATCCGGTCATCGCCCAATCCCTCGATCTCGCCGCCAGCCCGCAGCTCCGCAACATGGCGACGCTCGGCGGCAATGTGCTGCAGCGGACGCGCTGCAATTATTTCCGCGATCCGTCCTGGGGCGCCTGCAACAAGCGCGAGCCGGGCACCGGCTGCGCCGCGCTCGACGGCGTCAACCGCAAGCATGCGGTGCTCGGGGTCAGCGACCATTGCATCGCCACCTATCCGGGCGATTTCGCGCAGGCGCTGGTCGCGCTCGACGCCGCGGTCGAGATCGCCGGCCCGGGCGGGCCGCGGGTCATGCCGTTCGAGCAATTGCACCGTCTGCCGGGCGACACCCCGCATATCGAGACGATGCTCGCGCCGGGCGAGCTGATCACCGGCTTCCGGCTGCCGGCGGCGCCGTGGACGCGGCGCTCGCTCTATCTGAAGATCCGCGACCGGCAATCCTACGAGTTCGCGCTTGGCGTCCGCCGCGGTCGCGCTCGACCTCGCCGACGGCATCGTCAATGAGGCGCGGATCGCGCTCGGCGGCGTCGCGACCAAGCCGTGGCGGGCGCGCGAGGCCGAAGCCGCGCTGAAGGGCCAAGCGCTGATCGACGAAGCCGCTGCCCGGCGCGCCGCCGAAGCTGCCTTTGCCGCCGCGCAAACCCATGGCGACAACGACTACAAGCCCGAGCTCGGCAGGCGGACCCTGGTCCGCGCCCTCCTGCAAGCACGCCCAATTGAGCATCTGACTCATGGAGCAAACAGCCAAGATCGGCACCGCCGGCGCCGCGCATCGACGGCCGCCTGAAGGTCACCGGCGAAGCCCGCTATGGCTCCGACACGCCGCTCGCCGACCCGGTCTATGCCTTCCTTGCGACCAGCGCGATCGCCCGCGGCCGCATCGCCGCCATCGACGAGAGCGCCAGCCGCGCCGTGCCGGGCGTGCTCGACATCCTGACCCACCGCAACATCGGCAACGCGATCAAGCCGACCAAGCTGTTCAGCGACGGCGGCTATGTCGGCTCGACCATCATGCCGCTGGCCTCCGACCGGATCTGGCATGGCGGCCAGATCGTCGCCGTGGTCCTCGCCGAGACTTTCGAGGCGGCGCGCGAAGCGGCCCATCGGCTCAACGTCACCTACGCCGCGGAGCAGCCCTCGGCCGGCTTCGACAGCGCCGGCGCGACGACGGTCGCCGCGAAGGACGCCTCGAGCAACTACGAGGACCCGGCGGTCGGCGATGCCGAGGCCGCCTTCGCCGGCGCGCCGGTGAAGGTCGATGCGCATTACGCGACGCCGACCCAGCACCACAATCCGATCGAGCTGTTCACCACCAGCTGCGCCTGGGCCGGCGGCAAGCTGACGGTCTGGGAAGCCAGCCAGAACGTCACCGGCCTCAAGAACGGCCTCGCCGAGCAGCTCGGCATCGATCCCGAGAAGATCCATGTCGTCTCGCCCTTCATCGGCGGCGCCTTCGGCTCGCGCGGCTCGCTGACCCAGCGCACCGCGCTGATCGCGGTCGCGGCGCGCCGGCTGAACCGGCCGGTCAAGCTGGTCGCCACCCGCGACCAGGGCTTCACGATCGCCACCTACCGCGCCGAGACGCGCCATCACGTCAGGCTCGGCGCCGACCGTGACGGCAAGCTCGTGGCGCTGATCCACGAGGGCGAGGAGGTCACCAGCCGGCCCGACAATTACAAGGTCGCCGGCACCGACGCCTCGACCCGGCTCTACGCCTGCCCCAACGTCGCCTCGAAAGTGTCGATCGTCCATGCCGACCGCAACACGCCGGGCTTCATGCGCTCGCCGCCCGAGGTGCCGTATCTGTTCGCGCTCGAATGCGCGATGGACGAGCTGGCGGTCGCGCTGAACATGGACCCGGTCGAGCTGCGCCGGCGCAACGACACGATGCGCGAGCCGATCAAGGGCCTGCCCTATACCAGCCGCACCCTGATCCCGTGCTTCGATGCCGCCGCCAGAGCGTTCGGCTGGGACCGGCGCAATCCGAAGCCCGGATCGATGCGCGACGGCGACTGGCTGGTCGGCTGGGGCTGCGCCACGACGATGTATCCGACGCAAATGGGCCCGGCGACGGCGCGCGTGACGATAACGCCGCAGGGCGCGGTCAAGGTGCAGACCGCGGCGCACGATATCGGCACCGGCGCCTACACCGTGGTCGCGCTGACCGCGTCCGACCGGCTCGGCGTCGCGCTCGACAAGATCACCGTCGAGCTCGGCGATTCCGACCTGCCGCCGGCCCCGGTCGCGGGCGGCTCCAACACCACGGCCAGCGTCTGCAATGTCGTCGCCAAGGCCTGCGAGCAGATCCGCTCGCGCATCGCCGCAAGCGGCCGTCGCCGCCGCGAACGGCGCCTTCGCCGGCAAGGATGCAGGCCGCCTGGTGCTGACCGGCGGCACGCTGCAAGGACCCTGACGGCGGTTCCGAGCCGCTCGAGGCGGCGATCCGCCGGGTATCGAACGGCGCGATCGAGGCCTATGCCGAGAACATCCCGCACGGCGTTCCGCCGGAGGGGTTGAGCAAGCTCTACCAGGGCATGCCGTGCTGGCCGGCGGCGCCAAGATGAAGGACCGCATCCAATTCGCCTTCGGCGCCGAATTCGTCGAGGTGCGGGTGCACGCACGAACGCGCGAGATCCGCTGTCCGCGCGTCGTCGGCGCCTTCGCCGCCGGCCGCATCGTCAACCCGACGACCGCCAAGAGCCAGCTGATGGGCGGCTTGATCTGGGGCGTCTCCTCGGCGCTGCACGAGGCGACCGAGATCGATCGCCGGAGCGCCCGCTACTACAACACCGACCTCGCCGAATATCTGATCCCGGTCAATGCCGACATCGACGAGGCCGAGGTGATCCTGATCCCCGAGGAAGATCACCTGGTCAACGAGCTCGGCATCAAGGGGCTGGGCGAGCTCGGCAATGTCGGCACCAACGCGGCAGTCGCCAACGCCGTCTATCACGCGACCGGCGTGAGGATCCGCGAGCTGCCGATCCGGCTGGAAAAGCTGCTCGATGCGCCGTCGATCGCCTTGTGACGCGGGAAGGCCCTCACCCCGTCTCGCTACGCTCGCCGCCCCTCTCCCGCAGTGCAGGAGAGGGGCTACAACCCACTCAAAGCTGGGTCAAGGCAGCGCTGCCGCTGGCGGAGGCTTCGAACGGATGGGACGCAATATCCGAGCCTCGCGTTACGCGAACGCTCGCGCTTGCGGGAAGGTGACTGGGATTTTATAGAGGCTGACCGCGTTTTCGAAGACCAGTTGGTCGAGCGCCGCTTTTCCGAGAGCCGCCTCCGCTGGAGCGTGTCCCATCGCCTTGGAATGCGGCCACGGGCTGTCGAGGCCCGGGAAATCGCTGGCCCACAGGAAATTGCGCAAGCCAATTTCGGGCACGCGCCGGAAACCGCCCTCTTCTTCCACCTCGAAGGTGAAGAAGACCTGGCGCTTGACGAACTCGGTCGGCTTGTCGGAAAGCGGAATGTCCGGCTTGAAGACCGGGGTGGACGGCCCGCCGAAATCGTACTCGCGGTCGAAGCGCCAGAACAGAAACGGGACCCAACCGACCCCTGCCTCTTCGAGCACGAAGCGCACCCCGGGATGACGGTCGCAGATGCCCGAGAAGACGACGGCGCTCATCAGCTCCGCCATGAGCCCCATCGGAAAGTTCGCAACTGTCATCAGCGACTGATTGCGCGGTTCCAGGCCTGGGACCCCCACGCCGATTTGGCGCGACCCGCCGCGCGGGTTGGCGTGCAAGTTGATCGGCAAGCCCGTCTCCGCCGCTGCCGCCCAGACCGGCTCCCAAATCTGGTGCAATACGGGCTCGGGAGCGCCGACCCAGTCGAAGATGACCCCGGTGGGCAGGCCGAACTCCGCCACCCGCATCAGCTCCGCGACGGCCTCCTCCGGCGTCTGGCAGGGCAACGGGAGCAGCATGATGAACCTGCCGTTCGACTCCTCGTACAATTCGCGCGCCCAGTCGTTGACGGCGCGAACGCAGGCGGCCCGCAGTTCCGGGTCCTTGATGGCGGATATCTGCTCATAGGGACCGTTGACGAGCTCGGCATCGACCCCGTCGCGGTCCATGTCTTCGCAGCGATATTTGGCATTGGCGGCGCGGAAGATGCCGGGCTCCGGCTCCTCCGCCAAGCCCGCCCGCGTATAGCAGTTGACCGGCCCCCGGCCCACGCCGGCCCAGCCGACCCCGCTCCAGTTGCGTCCCTCGACGACCCACTGGCGGGTGCCGTCTGGCCCCTTCACGACCCGCGGCCCGTCATCCTGGAATTTTCGCGGCAGACGCTTCGTCCACAGGTCGAAGGGGAGGTGCATCAGCCGGCAATGCCCATCCGCGGACACGACGCCAAATCTCTTCTCCATCGCGCGTTTCCCTCTCCGAATGCCACGATGAGCGAGGCTATCACACCGCCTTCTCACCCGGTAGAGCGGGTCGCGCGGCGTGAACAATGAGGCAGTGAGGCGGTGAGATGATCCAAAAGCACGCTTTGCGCGCAAGGAATTCCTCTCGCTGCCTCACCGCCTCATTGTGAGATGCTATTGCGGCAGGGCTTTGCCTTCGACGAAGCTTTTCAGGCGCTGCACCTGCGCGTCGAGCACCCGGTCGACCCGGGGCGCCCATTGCTCCATGCCGCTGCGGATGTAGCCGCCGAGAACATAGCTCGAGGTGACATTGGTGCCGCCCTCTCCCGGTTTCAGCGTCCAGCTGAGCGTGCCGTCGACGCCCTCCGTCTGCAACGGGCCGAGCGCGCCGCGCAGGCGCAATCCCTGGCCCGGCGCGGCATAGACGACCTGCAGATGCTGAACCGAGCCGCCATCCTTCAACCGCTCGCAAAAGCAGCCGCCGGCCCGCAGCTCGATGCTAAGGTTGGCGGCGTCGCGCGAGTAAGTGTGCGAGGAGCTCCACCAACGGCCGACCTCGCCGAGTGCGGCATAGACCCGATCGGGAGGCGCCGCGATCTCGGCCGCGGTCGCGACCTCGAAACCGTTCGGTGTCACGGATTTGACCTCGGCCGAGGCCGGACCAGCGCCGGCCAGTGTCAGAGTGGCCGCCACTAAAGCTCTGATGAGCATCGCTCGGCCCCCGACTTAGGCGGCAGCCGCCACCCGTTCGAGCAGCCTGTCCCAGGTGGTCGCTTGCATGCTCGGGCGCGCTTCGATGCGCGCGAGCCAGCCCGTCAGATTCTTGTGGTCTTGCAATATCTGCGCGCCTTCGGGCGCCTGCGCGAACATCGACAAATGCGGCGCGAGCAGCAGATCGGCGAGGCTGAGCTGCCTCCCCCGCCATCCATGGATGGCCGTCCAGCAGACGGCTGATCTCGGCCATGCAGATCCGCGCGTTGGGGATGGCCTGCGCGATCTTTTCTTCATCGATCGGCCGGTTAAAGCGCGGCGCGACGACGCGATTGAACGTGATCGTCATCGAAACCTGCGGCATGACATACCAGTCGGCGATACCCATCAGTTGGTTCATCCGCGCCGCCGCGCGTGGCTCCTGCGGCTGCAATCGCGGACCGGGCACGACCTCATCGACATAGCGCATGATCGCCTGCGTCTCGTATAGAATCCAGCCGTCATGCTCGAAAGCCGGAATGCGGCCGAACGGGTGGCGCGACAGATGCGGCTCCTGTTTCAGTGTACCGAAGGCCATCGCGGCCAATTCGTAGTCCGCGCCTTTTTCTTCCAGCGTCAGCAGCGCGGCCCGCACATAGGGGCTGCCGGGAATGCCGTGAACGATCATCTTTGACGCCATGATTTCCTCCTCTCCTCACATTGCAGCGGAATTGACGTACTCGACGAAATGGCGCTCGAAGACCGTGCCCCAACCGCGGTCGTAGCGTTCGCGCTGGCTCGCAGCGGCGTCGCCTAATTTCTCCCAGCCCGAGTGGGTAAGCTCGACCCTGGTGCCGCGATCCTCGGCTGTGAAGCGGATCTCGACCAATTGCTCCTGTTCGGGCGACAGCTCGACGATCCAGGAAAATGCGAGACGATGCGGCGGGTCATATGCCAGCACCGTTCCCCACGGAGTTTCGCGCCCATCGGCCGCGCGTTCGAAGACGCGCCCGCCGACTCGCGGCTCGATCGCACAATCCACCGGGTCGGGGCTCGTGTGGACCCGCGCCAATGGCCACCAGCGCGCGAAATCATCCGCAAACAGCGCGAACGCCCGCTCCGGCGCTGCGCGAACCGTCACTGTCTTAACGATCGGCGGGACCGCGAACCGGGCGATCGTCATCCCTGCTGATCCTCGTCGATCACGGCGGCCATTCCGCCGAGCGCCTCGTGCCACATCGCCTCGATGGCTGCGCGCAGCTCACCCAGGGCCTGCGGGTTGGCCGCATAAAGCCGCCGCGTGCCATTGCGCCGCTCGGTGACCAGCCCTGCCTCCCGCAATATTTTCAGGTGCTGCGAGACGGCCGGACGGCTGACCGGCAAGCCCTCGGCAATCGCCGCGACCGGCCGTGGCGCGGCGAGGATGCGCTCGAAAACCAGCCGCCGTGTCGGATCGGAGAGCGCCGCCAACGCCGCTTCGTAAGCCATAACTTACGTTAGCGTAGACTTACCGTTGTCGTCAAGCGCTTTCGCCGTCGAGCTAGGGTTTCGAACTGAGATCCGGCTTGCCGGTATCGAGGTCGACGGGCACCGAGACGTGCTCGTGGATGATGAGCCACCGGCCCCGGGCCTTTTTGTACACATCGGTCACTCGCACCGTGAGATCGAGTTTCTTGCCCTGCTTGTCGGTGCCGGCGATGCGCTGGATGCTGTGACTATAAGCAAGATTGCGGTCGGCGGCGACATCGAGGTCGGTCAGCTCGAAGGTGACCGGGCCCTCGACTGTGTCGAGGAACGTTTGCCAGTCCTTGCGGTAGGCTGCGGCGCCGACATATTGCCGCGGCGGGACTACATCGAAGACGACCAGCGTTTGGCCGGGGGCGTACACCTTCATGATTGCGTCGACGTCCTTTGCCTTGATCGCAGCGACAAAGCGCTCCTCGAGCGCCTTGATGTCGGCACCGGCGTCGGCCCGGGCCGAGCCGCCGAATGCCATCATCGAGAGGACGACGCAGACTACGCGGATCGGGGCGCCGGTCTTCTGCAGCTTCACTGTCATTCTCCCTGAATTTGCGTGATAAAGGTGAGCCACACCTAACGCTGCAATCGATGATCCTGTCAATTTTGCGAGTTGAGCCATTCCTTTAGCGCGACCGCGTTGTTGTGGGTTTCGTCGCGGGCCGCGAAGAGGAGGGTTACGGGCTCACGTGTCAGCCGATCGAGAAGGTCGTGAGCCGCTGACTGCGCCGGCTCCCGTTCAAGTTCGGCGTAATACGCGGTCTTGAAGTCTTCCCAACCCTCCGGCTGACCGTGGAACCGGCGACGCAGGGCATCGCTCGGTGCGGCTTCCTTCAGCCATAGATCGATCCGCGCCCGCTCCCGCGACAGTCCGCGCGGCCACAGGCGGTCCACCAACACGCGCATGCCGTCCTCATCGTCGGGAGGCTTATAGACGCGTTTGATGCGGAGTTGATGCCGTGTCATTTGATGCCTGCGGCGATTATGAGTTCTGAAGAGCCTGCAGTCGCGCGAGTGTCGCCGGATCGAATTGGCCGCTGAAATACTTTTTTAGCGCGTCGATGAAGACCCCATTGTCGGGTGCGGCGCGGGCGAACAGGGTCATCGAAGACCGGAACTTCAGATCATCCGGGTAGCCGAAGATCTGTTCGATCGGACGCCCCTCGACGAGATTTACTAGCCCGGTGCATTCCGCGAGCCGCGGGCCGAGGATCGGGTGCGCCACATAGGCGGCGGCTTCCGCCAGAGATGAAATGGCGAATTTGCGGGCCAGAGGACTAGAACCTAAACCCTCGATCTGCGGGAAGACGAACCACATCCAGTGGGTTTTTTTTTGGCCGGCCCGCAATTCGGAGCAGACCTCCTCGTAAACCGGGTTCTGGGCATCGACAAATCGTTGCAGGTCGAAAGGGTCGTTCATTTGGTTCTCCGAAACGCTGATGCCGGCGAAAGGCGTTTCAACCGGAAGCCGGTCTGCACTATCGTGACGCTCCGCGGTTTTGAGAAGGAACAATGAGTGATGGATGGAGCAGGCGCAGCGCCGAATTGTCTCGACGGTGTCCGGGTTCTCGACCTTTCGCAATTCGAGGCCGGGCCGTCCTGCACCGAGGCTCTGGCCTGGCTCGGCGCCGAGGTCGTCAAAGTCGAGAACCCGAAGGGCGGCGAGCCCGGCCGCGTGCTCGGCTCGGGGCCGCAGCCCGGCGCCGACGCTTATTATTTCATGATCTACAACGCGAACAAAAAATCCGCCACGGTCGACCTCAAATCCGAGCGCGGCCTGCGGCTCGTCAAGGAAATGGCAAAGCACGCGGATGTTTTTGTCGAGAATTTCGCCCCCGGCGCGATCGAGCGGCTGGGGCTCGGCTGGGAAGTATTGCACGCCCTCAACCCCCGCCTCGTCTACGCGCAGGTAAAGGGTTTCGGCGAGGGCAGCCCCTACGAGAACAACCTCGCCTTCGATATGATCGCGCAGGCCTGCGGCGGCACGATGGCGATCACCGGCGAGCGCGATGGGCGGCCGTGCAAGCCGGGGCCGACATTGGGCGACACCGGCACCGGCATGCTGTTGGCGATCGGCATCCTGGGCGCGCTCTATCAGCGGCATACCACCGGCCAGGGACGCCGATTGCAGATCGCGATGCAGGACGCCCAATTGCAATACACCCGCAGCGCCTTTGTGCAGCATGCGAGGAGCGGCGAGCCGGCAATGCGCAACGGCGCCAAGTCACTGGCCGGCGGCATGGCGCCTGCCGGCATCTATCCGTGCAAGCCCGGCGGCCCCAACGACTATGTCTACGTCTTCACCAGCCCCGCCAACCCCGAGCACTGGCAGCGGCTGCTGAAGGTCATCGGGCAGGAGGATCTGATCGCGGATCCGCGCTTTGCGACCCGCGAGGCGCGCGGCCAGAACGAAGCCGAAATCGACCGGATTATCACTGACTGGACGCAGCGGCACGACAAGCACGAGGCGATGCGCCTGATCGGCGGCGCCGGCGTGCCGGCCGGCGCGGTGCTCGACAGCGGCGACTTGCTGGGTGAACCCAGCTTCGAGAAACGCGGCATCATCCAGACCATGCGGCACCCCAATGGGGAGTTGCGCATGCCGACTTTCCCGGTGCGCTTCGACGGCGCTATGGCCCCGGTCGAGCCGGCGCCGCTGCTCGGCGAGCACACCGCCGACGTATTCCGGGAGTGGCTCGGGATGAGCGCTTCGGATATCGCGCGGCTGCGCAGTGACGGGGTCGTGTGACTTGCTCCAGGGGGTATTCAATGAGTTTATTTCGTACCTTGATCCGGAGCGTGGGGATCGCGCTACTCTGGGCTTCCTTGGCGTTTGCAGCGGCGAACGCGCAGGCCCCGGGCCCGGTGCAGCCCTGGGGGTTGCCGCCGTTGCCGGCGGGGGTTGGCCCGGTCGAAAAATTCGCCGATGTCAGCGGCACGCCGCAGGGCCAGTTTCTCGAAGGCGGCGCGTTCGATACCCAGGGCAATATCTGGTTTGTCGCGATCGGCAGTGGCTGGGTGTCGTACCTGACACCGGACGGCAAACTCGTCCCGGTCTTCAACTGCAACCCGCCGCCCGAGCTGGGTCAGACCTGCGAGCCGCAGGGTACCCGCTGGTTCGAGGGCAAGCTCTACCTGACGAGCCGGCACCGCGGCATCTTGGTCTATGACCCGCAGACGAAGCAGGTCAGCACTCTGGTCTATACCTACCGCAACCAGCTGTTCAAAGGCCCCAACGACCTCGATTTCGACGCCGAGGGCAACCTTTTCTTCACCGACCCTTGGGGGACCGGCCCGGGGCCGAACCTGACAGACCAAACAGGCGCCGTGTACCTGTACTCACGCGACGGCATGCTGCGGAAGATCATGGACAGCGGCTTGTTTCCGAACGGGATTGCCGTGTCGCCGGACGACGCGCTGCTCGCCGTCGGCGATTTCAGGGGCGGCCGGGTCTGGTACAGCACATTCCAAAACGGCCCGACTATGGGCTGCCCGCAATGCCCGAAAGATCCGACGCATTCGACCTTCAGTTCGGTGAAGGCCGGAACCTTCATGCCCGGGAATGGCGGCCCGGACGGCATGCATTACGACGTGAAGGGCAACCTCTGGGCAGCATTGGCCGGTCTTGGCGGCATTATCCAAATCAATCCGCGCGGCGTCATTCTCGGTTTTGTGCCGATCCCCAACGGCGACGCTGCAACGACCAACTTCGCGTTTGGCGGACCCGACAATCAGCTCATTTACCTGGAGGGCGCAACGAGCGGGACGTTCTGGCGCTTCAAGGCGCCCTATCCCGGTCTGATCGGGCCGGGCGGCGTTCGCCTGCCAGCGCAGCAGTAAGGGAATTCCAGAGATGAGCAATCAAACGGATATCGACGGGCTGCGCAGCCAGTTGGCGCTGACGATACACAGACATTGGAAGCTGTTTCTGATCCAAGGCATCGTCATGATGGTGCTGGGGTTCCTGGCGGTCGCCGAACCCAACGTCGCCACAGTGGCGGTGACGCTCTTTGCCGGGTGGCTGTTCTTCATTGCAGGCGTCTTCCGCGCCGCCTCGGCGTGGCATTCGCGCAGATGCCGGGCTTTGCCTGGTCGATGCTGACAGCCCTGCTGTCGGTTGCGTTGGGCCTGATACTGATCCTGCGGCCCCTAGCTGGCGTGCTGACATTGACGATGGTGCTGGTTGCGTTCTTCATCGTCGAGGGGATCGCCTCGATCATCGGCGCGATCGAACATCGCCGGCATCTGCGCAGTTGGGTTTGGGTGCTGTTCAGCGGGATTGTCGACCTGTTGCTCGCCTACCTGATCTGGGCAGGATGGCCGAGCTCGGCCGACTGGGCGATCGGCCTCCTGGTCGGCATCAACATGCTCTTTTTCGGATTGTCGCTGGTCATGACCGCGCTGGCGGCGCGGGTGATGGCCGATCAGTGAACTAAACCCAATTCTCCGTTCCAAGCTCGGGAATACGGTCGAACTCGCGGAGGTTATTGGTCACGACGGTCATCCCTTCACTGCGGGCGTGGGCCCCGATCAGCATGTCGTGCGCGCCGATCGGTCGACCGGCCCCCTCCAGAGCGACCCTAATTTGCCCGTAATGAGAGGCCGCCGACGCCGAGAATGGCAGGACACCGAGCCGAGCGACGAATTGCTCGACCGCTTGGCGGTTTTCATTCGGACGGGATGATTTTTCCACGCCGTACAACAACTCGGCTAGGCTGATCGTGGAAATGCAAAGCTGCCCGGCCAAGCGGTTGAACCTTTCGCGCAGCTGCTCCGGGCGTTTCTTGAGCACGTAGACGCAGATGTTCGTATCCAGCATGTATTGCAGCATCAAAGCTGCTCTCGCCTCTCGGCGGCGGGCTGCTCCCGGTCTTGCATAAAATCCTCGGATACGGACGGCCCATTCCGGAAGAAGTCGTCCCAGCGCAACCCTACGGGAACTATAAGTCGGCTCTGGCCGAGCTGGATTATTTCGACCTCGCGTACGTGGTCGGGGAATGCCACCGCTTTCGGCAGGCGCACCGCCTGGGTTCGGTTGGTCTTAAAAATCCTCGAGTGAGCCATCTTCTTCTCGTATATCCAAGCGGGATATACATAGCTCCATCCATCGCGCTCGTTTCAAGGGTTCTGCTTGCGCAGAAGGCAATGCCCGGTTTCACGGCATCCGGCCGATCCGACCAGTTGGACCACCTCGCGCTAAGCAATATAATTTTGCTCCGTCGAGGACCCACCCGACCGCGCCCGCAAACGGCAACCAGCGCTGCTTCTCGCGGTAAATCTTGGCGGCGCATCCTGCGGCGCGTAGCTGCTCAAGCTGGCTGTCGAGCGTCTGGCCGACAGTGCTGACGCGGGCATAGCCGAAACGGCGGTTTTGCGGGTGAGTTTCGGTCATAAGTTGCGGGATGCATAACCCATTTGCGTTATCGGACAAATGGCCTAAGCGCGTCGAATTGCGCCGGCCCGTCTGGTGAATATGGCATAAACGTCACGCAATTACCATAATCGCATTATACACTCGAGCCCGTGAGCGGGTGCGGGATTGCGATTGAAGGAGTTGCGGATGCCTGATCTCGACCAGATAAAACAGGGGAAACAGGGAGCGAGGCACCGGCACGAGCGGCAGCCAAGGGCGGATCCCCCGGTCGGCGGGCCGGCTCGCGCAGGAAATCCACGCTCGCCGCGGCGGCGTTGCTTTGACGGGGATGGCGGCTCCGGGTCGGGCATGCTCAACAACCTATGGGCGAGGCTTTGCTGCTGATTTGCTGCAGATGCAGCAAGATGGAATAATCGACTCTAATCACGGATTGTGCGAAGTCAGGCAACCGGCAGAACAGCGGTCGTGGAGACGATCGGCGGTGCGTCAACCCCAACGCGAGCAGACGGCGCCCTGTCCATGAAAGTCGCCTAATCAGGAACGAACTCGGCCGGCCCCGGTTTTCGCCTCATAGGGCGGCAAGCCGCTCGGCAAATCCGAAGGAGAAATTCCTGATGAGAGCTCTGTGCTGGCACGGCAAAGAGGACATTCGGTGCGACCGCGTTCCTGACCCGCGGATCGAGCATCCGCGCGATGCCATCGTCAAGGTCACGAGCACCGCGATCTGCGGCTCCGACCTGCACCTCTACGACGGCTTCATGCCGGGTATGAAATCCGGCGACATCATGGGCCACGAGTTCATGGGCGAGGTGGTCGAGGTCGGCTCGGAGAACAAGAAGCTGAAAGTCGGCGACCGCGTCGTCGTGCCGTTCACGATCATCTGCGGCGAGTGCGACCAGTGCAAGCGCGGCAATTTCTCGGTCTGCGAGCGCACCAACCGCAACAAGGATCTCGCCGACAAGGTCTTCGGGCACACGACTGCCGGGCTCTTCGGCTATACGCATTTGACGGGCGGTTATCCCGGCGGCCAGGCCGAATATGTCCGCGTTCCCTACGCCGATGTCGGCCCGGTCAAGATCCCGGATGGGATCGACGACGAGAAGGTGCTGTTCCTCAGCGACATCTTCCCGACCGGCTGGCAGGCGGCG
The DNA here is from genome assembly GCA_963730745.1 of uncultured Alphaproteobacteria bacterium. Taxonomy (GTDB): domain Bacteria; phylum Pseudomonadota; class Alphaproteobacteria; order ATCC43930; family CGMCC-115725; genus AP-15. The sequence goes on along the minus strand of CAVSTA010000025.1, from coordinate 5,720 downwards.
GTCCAGTGCGACATCGAGCCGACCGATACGGTGGCGATCTGGGGCGCCGGCCCGGTCGGCCAGATGACGATCCGCAGCGCCGTCCTGCTCGGCGCCAAGCAGGTCATTGCGATCGACCGGCTGCCCGAGCGGCTCAGCATGGCGCGCGCCGGCGGCGCCATCACGATCAATTTCGAAGAGGAGAGCGTCGTCGAGCGCCTGAACGACCTGACCGACGGCAAGGGGCCGGAGAAATGCATCGATGCGGTCGGGCTGGAAGCGCACGCCACCGCCACGATCGACTCGATGTACGACCGCGCGAAACAGATGCTGATGCTCGAGACGGACAGGCCGCACGTGCTGAGGGAAATCTTTTACGTCTGCCGTCCGGCAGGCACGGTCTCGATGCCGGGCGTCTATGGCGGGCTGTTGGACAAAATCCCGATGGGGATGTTCATGAACAAGGGCCTGACCTTGCGCACCGGGCAGACGCATGTGAACCGCTGGACCGACGATCTGCTGCACCGCATCGAGGAGGGCCAGATCGACCCGTCGTTCGTCATCACCCACAAGGTCAGCCTCGATGACGGTCCGCGTATGTACAAGACGTTCCGCGACAAGGAAGACGGCTGCGTCAAGGTCGTGCTCAAACCGTAAAAGGGGTGAATGTCATGGCGTATCGACAGAACGGCACGGCAATGGCGCTGGCGCGCGGTCTCGGCTGGTTCAGCATCGGGCTCGGCCTCGCCGAGATGCTGGCGCCGAGGATGCTGACCGAGCAAATGGGAATGCAAGGCAAAGAATCGCTGCTGCGGTTTTACGGCGCCCGCGAAATGGCGGCGGGCGTCGGCATATTGATGAGCGACAATCCGGGTCCATGGATCTGGGGACGGGTTGCGGGCGATGCGCTCGATCTGGCGACTCTCGCCACCGGGCTCGACGAGCAAAATCCGCGCAAAGGCAATGTCGCCATTGCGCTCGCCGCAGTGGCGGGCGTGACCGCGCTCGACTGCATCACTGCTCAGGCCCTTACCGGCACAAGCCGGCCGGCGCCCGATTACAGCGATCGCCGCGGCATGCCGCGCCCGCCGGAAGAAATGCGCGGCATCGCAAGAAAGGATTTCACCCCGCCGCGCGACATGCGCACGCCGGAGGCACTGCGGCCCTTCACGAGCCAATCGGCCTCGGAGCGCCCGCCCATGGAGCATTCGCGAGCCTGATGCTCCTTAAACCGCGGGGGGCCCCTGCCGCCCCGCTGAACTCTCCGATTACGAGCAATTCCCCGCTATAATTACACCCAATTCTCGATCCGTAAACCGGGGATACGTTCGAACTCCCGGAGATTGTTGGTCACAACGATTAGGCCCGCGCTCCGCGCATGTGCACCGATCAACATATCATGGGGCCCGGCAAGCTGACCTGTTCGCTCCAATTCGGCTCTGACTTGGCCGTAGACGTGCCCCGACCACTCGGAGCGGCTCTCCCGAGGTCGCGGCAGAATTTGGCCGCGTCAGAAACTGCTCAGCAGGCGCGCCGATCGGGGCGTACAGCTCAACAGGGATTTTAAGCTCGGCGAGGTATCGATATAGGGTTGGGCCGACGACGTTCCAATCAAGCTGCCCATTGCCGCAGCCAAGCGGCGGCACAGCAATAGAGGTAATACCCCATTCTTTGTAATGATCAACCAGGTATTGGATACCCGCCAGATGTCAGAAAGTTAGATACGGCGCGCCAGTGACCCTTCGTCGGAAAGTTAAGGATCCAGGGGCCGACCAGCTGGCGATAGAGATAGGGTTCGCCGAGCCCGGGATCGAGCACCTCTCAACCTTAACCGCGTCACCTGTTTTGCCTGTTTTATCAGGTTGAGATCAGGTATTCCCAACTCCCTCCAAAAGCCTACTGCCTGCCGATCTCGGGCGCCGATATGCGCCGACGTACCATGCGATTATGGCAACCGAATCTTTGGTCAGTGCTCCAAGCCGGAACCGCTACGTGTCCTCCCGATAATCCTGGTGGCCCACCGTATTGAGCAGTGTTCATAAGCGTGCCCCTCGTGCTCGAAGCTCATCACCGCCGAGGAGAAAGAGATCGCCACCCTTACGCTCGTCTTCATCCAATCCGAGCGCACCCGCCGTCGCTCCCCGCGCGCCTTCACCTCGCCCGCGAGCTGGATCGCGACGCCTAACAGCAGCGATTTCTCGGTCAGTGTCGTCTTGCGGGCTCCGGGGTCCGAAATGATCGCAAACGTCCGCCGGCGGAGGGTCTCGTCTCATCAATCCGCTTCAGCTGGTTGCTGGGGTCTGGCCGTCTCTCGACGCAGTTCCGCTGGGCCTACGGTCGAGCCGAGTACATGATGAGCGCCGGCCTTCTCGGCAACGCCCGACGTATGGTAGCGCATCCCCTTACCCCTACCAGGCCTGAAACGATTTGACTGAGACACAGTTAGAAGCCTTCCTGGTTTCAGCGCTTATCGCCAGCGGCTCATTGCTTCTATCGGTGTTTGGTAATCTATATTCCGTTTATACTGCCTATATGAGAGAAGGAAGCGCGCCCATATGTCATATTCTACGCCGCCTTTGTTATTGGCTTCCTCTTGCTATTATTATCGTCGCCTGTACGGGATCTTACATTATATTTACTTATCCATCATTAATGTTGTTGAGCGTCTGGTTACCTTATTCGCTATATACGATCATATTACTAATCGCGGTGCCACCGATTACGATCGTCGGGGATGTACAACGATGCCCGCGCCTAGTCTTACGGAACTAGCCAAAGCGATGAATTTGGGGTTGATGAACAGCTTCCAAATTCACCAGAAATGGTATATTCAGCAAGCCAGAGTTCTCGTTGCGAACGCGAGGTTCGCGGTAACTCTCGCTAGCAAGGCTAGCTCTGGCATTTTGCATACTTTTACTCCAGATGAAGTCGCAGTCATGTTGCGTGCGTGGCTCATGGTTGACCCACAGTGGCAAAACTTATTGCGCAGAAAGCCGAACTTGGCATTGGGTCAATATGATCTAATTACGGATAGCATGGCGAGAGCATGTAGCGCGTGGGACGCTTTACGTTGCGATCATATCTTAACCTTGACTTTCATGAAGCACTGTGGCTGCTTGACGCGCGTGCGAAATATCCCAATTAGAAGTCCGTGAAAGGGCTCTGAGGCTGGTGAAAGATGTATATCTCGGAGAACTGTGCGCAAGAAGCGCTAAGAGCGCATTGGCGCTAGTGGACGCGCAACAGCTAGCTTCAGAGTGCGCGAAAAGGGTAGTAACGGAACTACAAATCTATAATCAAAACTACGTTCTTGAGAATAAGAATTTGGAAGATAATTTCGATTATGTCCCATCTCAGGATGCGCGCTATGAGCCGGCGGTGCAGGTGCTGAGCAGATGTTATCTTACGTTATTGCATCGGAGAGGTTTGGTAGGACTCTAGGTACACATACCCGCGCTTGCTGCTCAATTTGAACTGATGTTGGACGCCCCGAGCGGGCCGATAGCCGCCCGGAGCGGATGTTCCTCAATTCCATGCCGCGCTGAAAACGGCCGGAGGCGATCCGCACAAAGGCGATGCGGTCGCGGTACTGCGGGTCGATATTGGCCTGCACCTTGAAGACGAAAACCGGTGACCGCGGGCTCCTCGGGCGAGATTGGCCGGCGGCGCGGCTAGCTGTGGGCGCGGCGCCGGAGCCAGTTCGCCGACCCCGGCCAGCAGTCCGCGCGCGCCAAAATTGTTCAGCGCACCGGCCGAAATAGACCGGCGTCAAATGGCCCTCGCGATGAGCCTCAGGGTCGAAAGGCGGGCACAACCCCTTCGCCATCTCGATCTCCTCGCGCAATTTGGCGAGGGCGGCTTTCGGCCGGAGCCGCGGCAATTGCGGGTCATCGAGGCCGCTGCACGGACCGGCTCGGTGACGCGGTCGTGGACGCCGCGCTCGAACAATAACAGCGCATCGGCGAACAGGTCGTAGGTGCCGAGAAAGTCGCGCCCCATGCCGATCGGCCAGGAGGCCGGGATCACGTCGAGCCCCAGAGACCTGCTCGATCTCGTCCAACAGGTCGAACGGGTCGCGGCTCTCGCGGTCGAGCTTGTTGACGAAGGTGATGATCGGCACGTCGCGCAGCCGGCAGACCTCGAAGAGCTTACGGGTCTGCTCCTCGATGCCCTTGGCGCCATGGGCGGGTCCAGCACCATCACCGCGCTGGGGACCGCGGTCAGGGTCGGTAGGTGTCCTCGAATGCTGAATTCCTGGTGGCCCGGCGTGTCGAGCAGGTTGAAGGCGAGCCCCCGTGCTCGAAGCTCATCACCGCCGAGGAGACCGAGATGCCGCGCTCGCGCTCGACCGCCATCCAATCCGAGCGCACCCGCCGCCGCTCGCCGCGCGCCTTTTATTGCGTTTCCTCATCCGACGGGAGGTGGATTTCGAAGACGCCCGGGTTCGACGATCCACAATGAGCCTTCCGGCGACCGCGTAGCGAGTACGGTTAGCAGCTCTCGCACGCGATCGAGGAGGGCTCCATGTGTGGCGCGAGGCCCGATTTCGAGTATCACTATGCCGGCGCTGGCAGCGGGCCGGTAGCGAAGCACTTGGCCAAAATCGCGATCCAACTCTGATAAGTACTCGGCTTTCGCGCCCGCATATTTCGAACAGCGTCTCGTCCGCCGCCCCACGCAGCCCTATGACCGACGACCGTGACGGCGTCGTGGCCTGCAGCACGGATCAGATCGGCCGCGCGCCGGCTAAGGTTCTCGTCGAGCTTGAATTTCACGCCGCATTTTCGGCGAGGACAGGGATGACGCATTCCGGGCTGCTTCGGCGCCATATGCGATCGCCGCCAAGACGTCCTCGTGCGTGAGCCCCGGATATTCCGCCAGCAGTTCAGCCTCGGTCATGTCGTCGGCAAGAAAATCGAGGATGAGCGAAACCCAAATCCGGGTGCCCTTTATGCAGGGCTTGCCACCGCAAATTCTGGGATCGATAGAGATTTGTTCCAGAAGAGGGTTCACGCTGTTGCCTCGCAGATGTTCGCCGGCGGCTCTTCCGCCACTCACCCGGTCAATCTAGCACGGCGCCGCTGAAGATGCAGCGGACTGGCTATTACCGCTGCGGCGGCCATAATTGCGCTCCGTGCAGCACGCGGATTATCTCGACCACGTCTTCGCGGACGCGATAGACGGTGATCCAGCGTGTCCCGCCGACGATCAGTTCGCGCGTCAGCGGAACCCCGCCGGTACGACCCATATTCGGGTAATCCGCGAGCTGATCGACCGCCGCTCGAATGCGCTGCACGGCATTCTGGGCCGCGATCGGGTCATCCCTGGCTATGTAGTCCGCATGCTGATCGAGGTTACGGAGGCCGGCCCGCAACCACCTAACCCGCATCGCGATCTACGCGGCGCCACTTCTCGAAAATCGCGCCGACCTCTGCATCGCTCGCGAATTCACCCGCATCCGCTTCGGCGAGTCCGCGTTTTATTTCCTCGATCCGCCACGCTTCGGATTCCACGAACGCCTCGAGTGCTCGGTTGACGACCCATGATCTTGGTCGGTCGATGGCGCGGCGATCGCGTCGAGACGGTCTTGAAGCTCTGCCGAGACTCCAACCGTGAGCACATTCTTTCCCGCCATGTCCGCTCCGAGCCAGATTGTGTAGTCAACCGTATTCTCCCGTATTCTACATGTGGCAGCGGCGAACACCATCACCGGGCTGTCGACCACCGGTCAGGGATGGAAA
>CAVSTA010000024.1:0-20703 GCA_963730745.1 uncultured Alphaproteobacteria bacterium | reverse complement strand
AGCGCGTTCCAAGCTTCTTCCGCGCGGAGAACCGAGATGAATGACATCGCCACCGTTCCGCAGACTGGCGCGGGCGAGGAAAAGAAGCGCGGCACGCTGGTCGAGAAGCACTGGGATCCGATTACCCGCATTGTCGGCAATCTCGGCATTTTCACCAAGATAGATTTCGAGAACCGCGAAGTGGCCGAGTGCTAGAGCACCTCGTCGGTGTTTCGCGGCTACAGCGTCTTTATGAAGGGCAAAGACCCGCGCGACGAGCATTTTCATCACTAGCCGGATCTGCGGCATCTGCGGCGATAACCACGCGACCTGCTCAGTCTATCCACAGAATATGGCCTACGGCATCAAGACGCCGCCGATGGGCGAGTGGATCATCAATCTCGGCGAAGCGGCCGAGTACATGTTCGACCATAACATCTTCCAGGACAATATGGTCGGCGTGGATTTCTGCGAGCGAATGGTCAAGGAGACCAATCCCTCTGTCTGGGCCAAAGCAGAGAAAACGGAAGCGCCGCACGCCGCCGATCACGGCTATCGCACGATCGGCGATATCATGACTGCGCTCAACCCGTTCACCGGCGAATTCTACCGCGAGACATTGGTCATGAGCCGGCTGACGCGCGAGATGTTCAGCCTGATGGAAGGCCGCCACACCCACCCTTCGACCCTCTATCCGGCGGTGTCGGGACGGTGCCGTCGAACCAGTTGTTCACAGAGTATTTAACTCGGCTGACGACCTATGCCGAATTCATGAAAAAATGGCTGCAACGCGGTCTCGCGGCACTCAAACCACAGCGAGAATCGCTCCTAATGATCGGAGAATCTCGGTGATCTCGAGCGCAGCTCCGCGCCATGCGGCTGCGCCAGCCGCTGGATGAGCTGGTCGCAGAACTGTCAGGCCGGTCACCCGAACCGACCTGCGCGACCTCCTTCGCCGTCGGCCCGAGCCGGTCGAGACGCGCGATCAATGAGGCATGAATCTCCGCGCGATCGTGAGCTCCGGCAACGCACTCGCCGCGGATACGCGATCATTCGTTTCGAGGACGGCCTTGGTGACCTCCTTGACGAACAGCGGGACGCCGTCGGCGCGTTCGACGATCTCATCGACGGTTTCGTGCGAAAGGCCGGCGTCGCCCACAAGCCGTTCGACCAGCTCCACGCCGTCGCGTCCGGCGAGCCGGTTAAACTCAGCGGGGCGACATGAGGCTCGCCGCCCCGACCGTGCTGAAACTCGGGACGAAAGGTAATCACGAGCAGGACAGGAATGTGTGCGACCCGAGCGACCGTGAGGTCGAGCAGTTCGCGCGAGGTCGGATCGACCCAATGCGTGTCCTCGAACACCATCAAGACGGGCGGCCGCGCGCGCGAGTTTCGAGTTGATGGAGCAATGCTTCAAGCAGCTTTTCGCGCTTGCGCTGTGGGCTGAAACGAGCTCGGCGGCAGCACTCGGCAATGACAGCAGCTCGGCCAACAGTTCGATCTGTCATCGCCGCGCCGCAGTGGGGTGAGAGCTTCCGTCGCTTCCGAGCTTCTGCTCGACTGTATCGTCACGCGCGAAGCCCGCGGCGCGCTCGAGCTGTACAATGAACGGGTGAAGTGCACTGTCCTGATTGTGCGGCGAGCAGAAATAGCGCAGCCGTGTGTGCGGCTCGCTCTCGATGCGTTGCGACAGCGCGGCGGCCAAGCGCGATTTTCCGATACCGGGCTCGCCCGAGACCAGCGCCACCCGGCCCTCGCCGGTTTTCGCCTGCCGCCAACGCCGCAATAGCAATTCGACTCCTCGTCGTGGCCGACGAGCGGAGTTCCCCTCCGACCGCAGCGCTTCGAAGCGGCTCAGGAGGGCGCTTTCTCCGACGGCGCGCCAGGCGCGCTGCGGTTCGGCAAACCCGGCGAGCGGCTGCAGCCCGAGATCCTCGATCTCGAATTGAGCGCCGATCTGCCGCCGCGTGCTGTCGGCGATGACGATGGTGCCGCGTTGGGCCAGCGCCTGTATTCGGGCGGCTAGGTTCGGCGTTTCGCCGACAACGCCGTGCTCCTGCGCCGCGCCGGTGCCGATCAATCGCCGACCACGACGAGACCGCTGGCAATGCCGAGCCGCACATTCAACCGCTCCGGCGCGGCGAAGCTTACCGACCGCCTCGATAACCGAGAGGCTGGCGCGCACCGCCCGTTCGGCATCGTCCTCATGCGCCTCCGGATAGCCGAAATAAATCAGCACGCCGTCGCCCATATACTTGGCGACAAAACCGCCAAAGCGGGCCACCGTATCGGCGACGCAGCGGTGATACGCGCCGACGATCTCGCGCAAATCTTCGGGATCGAAGCGCGTGGACAGCGGGGTCGAACCAACCAAATCGCAGAACATCACCGTCAGCTGCCGCCGCTCGGCCTCGACGGGGGCGCTCGCAGGGTTCGCAGCCAGCGTGGGCCGCATCTGCGCTTTATCGCTCGGGGACGCGGCGAACATCAGCGCCGCTCCGCATCTTCCGCAGAACCTGGCGCCGGAGCGGGCCGGCGCACCGCAAGACGGACAGAGGATCGGCACCGGCGCGCCGCAGGCTTCGCAAAACCTGTTGCCCTCGGGAATGTCAGCCTTGCAGCTCGGGCATTCCATTGCCGCACCCGATCTCCCGGCAGAGCGAGCGTAGCATATGACGGCGCGATGCGATGCCGACTGTTTCCCCGAGTTGGCGACCAAGCGATCAAAGCAGGCGTACCAGCTCGTCGGCGGTGAGCCCGGCTTGGCGCAGGATCGAGCGGAGAATGCCGCGCTTTACGTCGGCGCTTCCGTGGTGCGGGATGACAATGCGTATGGCGGGACGGATCGGGATGCTTCAACACGTAATGGCCGCCGGTCACATGGTGGACGAAAAAGCCGGCACGCTGTAATGCCCGGATCAACCGTGTAGTGACCAAGGGCAGATCGGTCATGCGCTCGCGAGTTCGACGGTCAGCCTTTCGGTGGTCGGTCCTTCCGGAGCCTCATAGGGCAACGGTTCGCCGTCTTTGCGCAGGGACTCAAGATACGCGCGCAAGCAATCGGCCGCCATTGCGCGCGCCTCGTCCATCGTCTCTCCCTGGGTTGCCAGACCCGGGATGGCCGGGAAGGTGACGATAAACCCGCCCTCTCCGGCCGGCTCGAAAACCGCGGCGTACCGGAACTCGTTCGCCATTCGAGCATCGCTCCTTGCTGCACCTCGATCGCGCGGCCGATGCCAGAAATTATGGAGGTGGCGCTACCCGATTACCACCGCAACAACCCGGCGATGCCAGCGAAGAGCCCTCACCCACCCGTCACGCCGCCGCCTCGGCATTGAGCGAGCCTGTTGCACGATCACGCCAACTCGTCGAGCAGGGCCTTCGCTTTTTTCAAGTCGGGGGTGTCGACGCCTTCGGTGAACCAGCCGTAGAGGGGCCTGAGCAGGTCGCGTGCCTCGGTCCGTCGGCCCTGCTCGCGCCACAGCCGGGCGAGGCTCGTGGCGGCGCGCAATTCGTAGCCGCGTGTGCCCTGGTCGCGGGCGATCGCGTGGGCAGTGCGGAACAACTCCTCGGCCTTCGCTGGATCGGGATATGGCAGGCGACCGGTGAGTTCGCCGCGCAATCGATGAATTTCCGCCTCCCAGCCCCTCTCGCCGGAGACGGCCGCCTTTGCCAATGCGGCGTCCACGGCGGCAAGACCTTCCTCTATTTTTCCGGCTGCGCCAGCGCCTCGGCCAGCAGGGCGCGGAAAAACGGTCTGTTCAAGCGGCTGCCGGTCGCCTCGGCCGCGGCCAAACCGTCGCGCATGCGGGCAATTCCCGTCGTCGCTTCCCCCTCTTGGGCGCTGGCCCAGCCCTGAAGGATCCGGCCCCAGGCCGCCCATTGGGCGAAGCCGTGTTCGCTTGCGAGCGCCACGCAATCGTTGCTGCGGGCGTAGACGGTGGCGACGTCTCGGGCGAAGACAGCGGCCATGCCGGCGTGATAAAGGGCGTGGGCACGGGTGGGGGCATGTCCAAAGCGCCCAGGACAATATGACAAAGGCGCTGACCCCGATGTCCAGCCCGTAGTGGAGGGCGGAATCGCGATGCTCGTCAGGCCGATACAACGACGCGGCGGTTTCGAGATGCGCCAGGGCTCAACTGTAATCGCCGCTATAGATCAAAGAGGCACCGAGGGTGCGATGGCCGATCAGAAGCGGACCGGACGAGGGTTGCAATTGGGCTGACGACAGGAAATTGGTGGCGTGATCGAGCGCGGCCGCAACTGTCCCGCTGTTCAAAGTAGAGACCCAAAGCGCGCAAAGCAGCATATCCGGCCGGGTTTCGCAGCTCATAGGAAAAGTTGCGCCCGATGGCGGCGCCGATCCGCGCCACAGTCTTGGCCGCCGGACCCAGCCGGTCGAGGCGCCCCAGCAGCGAGGCGTGCAAGGTGGCAGGCACTGCGAGCGAGGACGGCGGCACGGTGGATATCGACACGTAGCCGCGATCGGCGCCGGCCTCGACCACCGCCTTGGTCAATTCCTCGACAAAGAGCGGCACCCTGTCGGTGCGCTCGACGATCTCGTCGACAACATCCGGCGGCAATGGCCCGAGATTGCCGGCGAGCCGATGCACGAGCCCCTTCGCCGCGGCCGAGCCGGTTCAGCGCAATCACCGTCACCTGCGACGCTCCGACCCAGGGCGGTGGGAACTCGGGCCGGTAGGTTACGATCAGCAGCAGCGGCAGGCCTGTGATCTTCTCGACCGTAAGATCGAGCAGCTCGCGCGAGGTCGGATCGATCTGCGCTGCCGCCACCCGCATCCCATCGCCGGCATCGGGTGCGAGCCGGTACACGCGCTCGCGTCCCGAGCGGGTTGCCCTGATCAGCCCCGCCCGCTGCAACGTCCGCGCATGCTTGCAGATAGCCGGACGGCTCACCGAAAAGCCGCGGGCGAGGTCGCCGGCGCGGCAGGGGCGCTCGGAGAGCCGGCGCAAAATTTCGCGCCGGATCGGGTATCCGACTGCGGTCAGAATCTCGTCGACTTTCTCCACCGCAATTTCGTGACCGGTAGGTTACATGATGTCAAATGGCCATTTCTCGGGTTGGCAGCGGCAGGTTGTGCGGACAGAATGGTGCCGCGAAAGGCAGGGGCGGGTGGAGCGGATGACGGAATCACCTCTGGCGGTCTACCAAGCGGGCCTGGAACGCGGCGAATTGGTTTACCAATGGAGCCCGGAGGCGAACAGGGCGGTGTTTTACCCGCGCGTCATCAGCCCGTTCAGTGGCAGCAGCCGTCTCGAATGGCGGGTGAGCGCGGGTCTCGGAACGGTTTATGCCACGACGGTGACCCACCCCCGCGAAGGCGCACCCTATAATGTCGCCCTCATCGATTGCGACGAGGGCTTTCGGCTGATGAGCCGGGTCGAGGACATCGCGCCGGAGGCGGTGCAGATCGGCATGCGGGTCAGGTTCCGCGTTCACCGGCCGGGCGGCGGCGAGCCGCCCTACCCTGTGTTCGCGCCACTGGACGCACCGTGATGAACGGCCTGCAGCGCGGCTCCGCCGCGATAGTCGGCATCGCCGAATCCGATCTGGGCGCAGTCGCCAGGGAGACGAGCCCGATCGATCTGATGGCGCAAGGCATCCAGCGGGCGCTGGCCGATTGCGGTCTCCACCTGCGCGATGTCGACGGCCTTCTCTGCGCGACGACGCAGAGCCGTACCTCGGGCCTCGCATTGAGCGAATATCTCGGCATCTCGCCCGCCTTTGTCGATACGACGATCCTCGGCGGCTCGTCTTTCATGTTCCACGTCGCGCATGCGCAGGCGGCACTCCAGCTGGGCCTGTGCAAGCTCGCGGTCATCGCCTATGGCAGCACCCAGCGGACGGTCGGCCGCCGCCACGCCTCGGTGCGGGAATACAACCCCTACGAAACCCCGTTCCGGCCGTTTCTGCCCGCGACTGCCTATGCGCTGGCGGCCTCGCGCCATATGCACCAATACGGCACGACCCGCGAGCAATTGGCGGCGGTCGCGGTGGCGGCGCGGGAATGGGCATTGCTCAACCCGCAGGCCTGGGAAAAGAAGCCACTGACGATCGACGAAGTATTGTCGGCGCGCATGGTGAGCTATCCCTTGACCGTGCGTGATTGTTGCCTGATTACCGATGGCGGCGGCGCGGTGATCATGACCACCGCCGAGCGCGCCCGATCGCTGAATAAACCGCCGGTCTATGTCCTCGGCTGCGGCCAGGCGATCACGCATGCCAATATTTCGAGCATGCCGGATCTGACGGTGACCGGGGCCCTTCAGTCGGGGCGTGCGGCATACGAGATGGCGCGGCTCTCTCCCGGCGACATCGACGTCATCGAGCTGTACGACGCCTTCACGATCAACACGATCTTTTTTCTGGAGGATCTCGGCTTCTGCCCGAAAGGCGAGGGCGGCAATTTCGTATCCAACGGCAATATTGCGCCGGGTGGCAGTCTGCCGGTCAACACCAATGGCGGCGGCCTCTCCTATTGCCACCCCGGCATGTATGGATTGTTCTTGCTGATCGAGGCGACACGCCAGTTGCGCCGCGAATGCGGCGCCCGCCAGATCGCCGATTGCGAGACCGCGATCGCGCACGGCAACGGCGGCGTGCTGTCGTCGCAGAGCACGGTCATCCTCGGAACACAGGCGACGATTTGAACTCGACGGACATCTTTCCCGGTCCCTGCGAGCTCTTCGCCTTAGGGCCGATGATAAGCAATGTTAACCCTTGAAGCGCTGTTATGCCCTTTTGGACGCACCTGCGGGTAAAGGAAAATGTCTGCGGCATTGTAGAAGCCACTGAATCACGGTCGGGCGTCCGCGGCGGCCTCGTGGCATTTCTATTCGTTGTGAGTTTCGGAATTTCGAGCATTCCAATCTTCAGCTGTGAATACCCGTCGATAAATGATTATTTCAATCATTTATCCCGCGCTGCCACATTGTTGTGGTACTATGATGATCCCACATTTTCGTCGTACTTTCTTCCGAACTGGAAACCCCTACCTAACCTGGCGTTCGATATCTGGATTTTCGGGCTCGGCCGGATTCTTCCGGTCGCCGTCGCCGGCAAACTCTTTGTCGCCGCCACCTTTGCCCTTCTCCTCAGCGGCGTCATTTTCCTCCACCGATGCATATTCGAGAAATGGTCTCTTTGGCCGTTCCTCGCGCTTTTGCTGCTATACAATCGCCTGCTTTTGACCGGTTACCTCAATTTTCTGTTTGGCGCGGCACTGTGGTTGTATGCACTTTCATTCTGGGTTTGCCTTCGCGGAGCGCGTGCCGCGCTTCGCATTCCGGTTCTATCGATAGCCGCCCTCATCATATTCTTCACCCATCTAGCCGCCTTCGGACTTCTGGTGGCGACAATTGCCGTTTATGAACTCGCAGGATTCGGATCCGGCACTCAGCGGTGGCAGACAAAAATTGGCGATCTCTTGCTTCTTGCTATTCCGTTTTTGCCACCCGTTTTGATCGCTGCTTTCTTGTCACCGCACAGCAGCAGCTCGGATGCCATTAGATACCGTGGTATAGCGACGCGTATCGCGGGGTTCGCTGTACCGATACTCTACGACTGGCGCATCGATGGGGCCTGTTATTTGCTCATTTTGGGGCTGTTTGGGTGGGCGGTGGTTACCAAGTCGCTGAAATTCGACGGGCGGCTGACCATCTGTGTATTTGTCCTCTTCGTCCTGCAGTTTTGCATGCCGAATGTGATCATGACGGCGGAAGGGGGCGACCGCCGCATCCCGCTGCCCATGATGCTGCTCGCGATCGGTGCGACGGATTTGAGGACGAACGCGCGGAGACAGCGGCTGTGTTTCATTTTAGCCACCGGCGTGGTGTTCGGGTTCCGCATTATCGATGTCGAGGCACGCTGGCTTTCAGATCAGCCGGTCTATGCCGATGTCTGGCGGGGGCTTTCCGTGCTCCCGGCCGGGGCGCGGGTGGCGAGTGCCTTCCCTCCCGACAGTTTCGACGATTTCTCGGTCCGGGCGGTAGCGATTTGCTATCTTCCGGTATGGGGGATTGTGTCGCGCGGCGGCTTTACTCAGACGCTGTTCGCCTCTCCAACCCAGCAGCCGCTGGTCCTTACACCCAAATATGAGGCCTTGGCGGCCGCAACGCCGCCAGGCTCGCTGTGGCGTGCCTTTGTCGCCGGCGCCGACACTGACGAACCGGCTCCGCCAAACCCGGGACTTGTCGCGGCATTGCGCGATTACGAGTTCATAGCCTTTGTCGGGCGAAGAGATTTCGCGATCCGGAACACCCCACTTTTCCGACCATTGTATGATGGCCAACATATTAAGATTTATGGGCTAAATGGCAGCAAGTGACGAGCGCAGGTCGGTAGTTGACGGCAGCAGAGACGATAGGCCAGCGTCAATGACCGAATAACGCCTGGGTCTCCATATACTTGTCGGGAAATCCTGAGGTTTATCGTGAAATTTATTTTTTGGCCAGCCGGCAAGCACCTGCGCGTTTTCCAGGTTGCAATTGGCCTCGCCTGCACGTTGTTCTTTCTGGCGATCGCCTTCTATCGAGTGCAGCTGGGAGCGGTCAGTGCGGCTCTTGCGGGTGCCAGTCCCGTCTGGGTTGCGGCGGCGATGTTGATATATGCCGCGAACTTGTCGGTTCGAGCCTGGCGGTGGCAGGTCATCCTGCGCCCGGTTGCGGCAATTCCTTACCCGATCGTGGCGCGCGCGCTCCTCCTCGGCTACGGGTTGAATGCCATCATGCCGGCGCGGCTGGGCGAACTCTTTCGCGCAGAGTTCTTCAAGACAACCTTCGGACTGTCAAGGGTATGGGGCCTGACCTCGATTGTTATCGAGCGGCTGTTCGACGGGATTATGGTCATCTGCTGCCTCGGCGTCGGCCTGCTGCTGGCCACCGCAGCGAAGCCGAATGCAGGGCTGCTGATAAACGGGCTGCTGACGGGCAGCGCTCTGTTCGGCGCCATTTTGCTTGCCGCTTTCTCCCTTTCCGGCTCTATGATGTCCCGCATTATCGGGCGATTTCCCGGATTATCGGCCCAGCTGGCAATGGTGCAGCAAGGGTTCGAAATTCTGCGGACGTGGCGGACATTGGAAGTCGTTGCGATAACTCTAATTATATACGTGCCGGATGCGCTCACGCTGTGGTTTCTGGTCAAGGCGGTGGGGCTGACGCTCGGGTTTTCCGACACCTTGGTCCTCCTCGGCGCAGCGAGCCTGAGCACGCTTGTGCCGTCCGGCCCCGCCTTTCTCGGCACATTGCAATTCGCCTACGCGCTTGCGGTCGAATTCGCCGGCGGCACTCGGGCGCTTGGCATCGCCGCGGCAACTCTGGCACAGCTTTGCCTGCTTCTCCCCCTTGCGTTGATCGCCGCCGGCATTCTAGTTCACGGCTCGGGGAGCGCGCTGTATACGATTTTGGCGAGGCGGCAAGCTGACGACAGGCGAGCCGGCCAATGACGCAGACCCACCGTTTCCGCCCGCGGGAGTGAACGAGATTTCATCCGGCGCGGCAGTAACCGAGGATCCTGCCGATTGGGAGCCGGTGCCTGTTCTTTCCGTCGTAATCCCGGTCTACAATGAATTACCGACAATTGGGCGCATTCTGATCGAAGTGGTCAAGGCGCTCCCCGAAGTACCCAAGCAGATCGTGATTGTTGATGACGGATCGAGCAATGGAACCTCCGACTGGTTGAGGAAAAACCTCGGCCAGGTAGGGAGAACCTGGCGCCGCCTGTCGCTGAACGCCGGCGGCGGGCTCGAGCTCTCCGCCGATAGCCCCGCAAGATCATGCAGGGATTTCGTTTACCATCCTGTTCCACGAGCGCAACCGAGGCAAAGGCGCCGGCGTCAGAACCGGCCTGACAAACGCCTCCGGTGATGTCGTCGTCATCCAAGACGCCGACCTCGAATACGATCCGAGCGACTGGTCTCGCATGCTTCGCTGATCGCCGCGCGCAAGGTGGCCGACGTCGTCTACGGCTCACGGTTTTATGGCCGGCCGCATCGTTCGCTGTCTTTCCATCATTACCTCGGCAACCGGCTCATCTCGTTTTTATTTAACTTGATATACAATCAAATGTTATCTGATATCGAAGCGTGTTATAAAATGTTCAGCCCAGAATTATAAGAGACTTACCTCCGATGGTTTTGGCATCGAGATTGAAATAACTGCGAAGATCGCGCGCGCGGCTATGGCGAATCTACGAGGTGGGGATCAGCTATTTTGGCCGCACTTACGATGAAGGAAAAAAGATCAACTGGACCCATGGGCTCAAGGCATGGTTTATCTTTTCAAGTTTCGAATACGACGCAGATGAACCATCGTCGAGACAATTGCGGACATTAACCGAGGTCTCGTTCTTCTTCAGCGCGGTGGAAGATGCAACCACAGCCCAGGGCCAAACCGCTCCACTTCAGGATAGGCGGCTCGCATCGCGGCATCCACGGCCGGCGTCCGGCGGGGGCTGCCGCCCGGCGTGTTTTCGGTAGTGATCATGAAGGCAAAGCCACCCGAGCGGATCATGTTCACAAGAGGCCCCTGATCCCATCGTCCGAGCGACGCTAATTCTGTGACGATCGCCGGCTCGAAGATCACCGGTTTCCCCGCCCTCATCAGCAGGGTCATGTCCTCGGAGGCTACCGGCTTCTCGGCCGCAGCGATGCGACGCACGAGCGCTGCCTGCCGGTCGAGTTGCTCTTGTGGAATCCGTTCCGGGATTTCCCGGAACGGCAGGTTCAGCACGCCCAGGATCAGCAGTGCCGTGACAAGCGAGAAGCGCCACCCGGTGCCGACCAAGTCGCATAATAGGACGCCGATCAGCACGCAGCCGACGCAGAGCCAGTCGAGTAGGTAGGCGAAAGAGGCCCCGGACTTGAGCGCGGTGAACAGCATAAGGCTGGCTAGGGCGAAGTGCAGCAGCACCATGGCTCGCGCCGTCGTCGCCCGGTCCGCGAGGCGAAGGAGCAAAAGGAGTTGACCTATGGCGGGCAGCCTTGGGTCGGACGGGCGTTGATGGAATAAACCGAACAGGGTCGCGCCGCCAGCCAGCAGCATCAGCGTCATAAACAGAAAGCTGCTCCGCTCGGGCCAGAACACCCAATAGGCATGCCGCGGGGAAAAGCCGTTGATGTTGTAGCCGATGATGTGGTGCAGGAACCCGCCCTCGGTCAATCCCTGCATCATTCCGAGCGCCCCCAGGCCGAATATCCCAGCGAGCGCCGCGCCGCACAGCGCGCCGCGTGGATTGCGCAGCAGCGCGACCACGAACACGGCAATGCCGACCGGCAATTGCGTCTGTTTAGTGAATACCGAGGCCATGCAGATCAGCAATGCCATGGCGGTGCCCCAGAACCGCCCATTGGCCCAGGCGCCCACGACCAGTCCCATCATGCCGAATGCGATAGCCGCCATGTCGACCCGCATCTGCATGCCCCAATTATGCACGGCATGCAGGCAAAGTACTAACAGCCCGGCTGCCAGTGCGATTGCGAACTCGGCCCTAGCGATCGGCCGGCTGGGGCAACGAGCCGAGAGCCAAACGAGTCCGGCGACCGAGATAGCGATCAGCACCGCAGAAAGCGATGAAACAAGACGGCCGGCCGAGAGGAAGTCCGGTTGTATCGACAGCGCCGTCCGGGCGAGCAGATAAAACAGAGGCGGGTAATGAAAGACGATGAACGGCAGGCCCTGTGAGTTGCTGTACATACGAGGCCCTGGGATCAGCACGGCCTGCTGCCACACGATCCCCTCCCCGTAGTCCCATTGGAACGGGTAGCGAATGGACGCCATGAAATCAAGCAAGACGCCCGCCGCGTGTACCGACAGCAACGCCAGGAGCGCCCCCAGCAGCACAAGACCGATCCGGCCCCCGATCCCGCATGCCAGGCGTGAGTCGCTAAGCTTCACGACATCTCGCCCGCGCAGGTTCAACGCCTCGGCCGGGCGCATACCAACATCTGCTTGCCAATCGGTTTGAACGGCGCGGCCAGCCAGGCCCGAATGAGGAATCGCCTGACCGGCAGGCGACCCTTCACGGAAAGCGGCATAAACCGGGGTTCAACCAGGAACACCGCGTAGCCGTTGGCGGTGAGGTAATCCGGCAGACTTATATGCGAGTAGACGCTCTTGTGATCGAAATCGTCGAAATATTCACGGAAGGCATAGCGGTAATTCGGCTGCATAATGGTCAGGGTACCGCGCTCCGAAAGCTTGCCTCGCAGTGCGTCGAGCGTGGTCGAGAACTCGTCCCTTGTTAAGTGTTCGAACAGATTACTGGCGAAGGCGAAATCGACCGCACCATCGTCCAGGAAATCCAGGCTGGTGACGCTGCCCACCTTGTGCTCAATCCCCGGCGCCAGGTACGCCGGAAAGCCGTCCCATGAATTGATCGCGATGCGGCGGCGAGCGGCAACAGAGTTGATGAAATTACAATAGCCGGCACCCAGGTCCAACACACAATCATCTGGCCGGACCATGGCGCTGAAGCGGTAGCGCCACAGGCTCTGCCATACCACGTCCCGGCGGTCGTCCGCGACCAGGCGAGAGCCATGGTAGTCGATTACCGTCATCCCCGGATGGCCCTCCAACCCCAGACAATGCCGATGACCATGCTCAATCCCACACAGAGTGCCCGTCCATTGCTGACGTTTCCACCTTTGCTGATGCCAACGCGCGGATGAAAGGTGATCGGACATTCGACGATATCGCAGCCGTGGTCGAGTGCTGTATCCAGGAAATGAGCGTTAAATTCGAGGTTTACAGCGGGTTCCAAGTGCAACATCAGCGGAATTAAGTCTCGCGGCGGCAAAGTTTGTAGGTCGTGCCCACGTCGGTGATCGTGCTCCGGCCAAGGTGCTTTGCCTCGAGCAGCTTTCCAACGAACAGGTTGCCATAGTATATAAACGTGCTGAGCTGCGTTGCGCGTGCGCGCAGGCGCTCCACCGTGCGCGTACCGTTTACGATATCGGCGTGCGGCGCGTAGGCCAGGAATTTGTCAAGGTCATACGCCCGGAACGTCCGGTCGCCCTCGCACAGCACGATTAATTCATTGCCGCGCGCGATTGCCTCCTGCAAGCACCGGTAGACACACCGGCCATAGCCCTGCTGGGGCTCATTGACTGCGGTCGCCCCGGCCTCTCGCGCGCGCTCCAACGTATTGTCCCGACTATTGTTGCTGACAACGATTACCTCGTCGACGAGCGGATGCGACCGGAAATCTCGAACCGCATCTGCGATGCTGACCTCATCGTCATAGGCGGTGAGCGCAACGACTAGACGAGCGTCGGCGATCGGGTCGTGCCTCACCTCCAGCTGAGGTGAACGCTTGTCGTTAAACAGCAAGAACAAGTCAACTACGGCCAAGCCTAGGCCGAGCATCAACGGCATGCCGCTGTACCAGACAATCCATTCGTTGAAAGCGAGAAATCGTTCACCGCCGTCCAGCAAGTGGCGCGGTAGCGCCAACATAACGCCGAATAGATACATCGTTATACCGAGGCATACCAGCAGCATCCCGTACATCAATAGCGGAACACGATGATTCACTGGTCCCGTCATTGGTCTACACCGACATATCCCAGGGTCGCCTACGGGCGGCGCGGCGCCATCGTCTTGGTTTTGGGCGTCGCTGGCAACCAGCTCCGCGGAAGACGGGTGCCTGGGCGGCCGAAGCGACTGGTTGCATGCTCGTCCTGATGCCGGCCCGGCTTGGGGCGCTTTGAGACGGAGTGGCTGACCCGGCCTGCAAACCTCACCGATCTTGCCGATTTGCATGCTCGGTGAATTGATGCCGCTTGCGTTGCGGATACCTTCACGCCGATATTGCTTCACTTGGTGCCGAATTGAGTGCCACAGAACCGGCCCAGGTAGCGCTATGCATTGAATATCCGGCGTATCGCAAGCTGGAATGTGTGCGAGGGAGGAGACGATATGGCCGAAGGCGGATTGGTTCGCTTCGAGAATGTGGATGGGATCGGGGTCATCACGGTCGAGAACCCGCCGGTCAATGCGCTGAGCCCGGGGGTGCCCGAGGGCATCGTCGAGAATGTCGAGCGCGGCAATGCCGACCCCGCCATCAAGGCGATGGTGCTGATCGGCGCCGGCCGCAGCTTTATCGCCGGCGCCGACATCCGCCAGTTCGGCACGAACCGTCCGCCGCCGGTCCCGGGCCGGCGTCCGCACCAGATCCTCGATGCGAGCGCCAAGCCCGTCGTCGCGGCAATCCACGGCTATGCGCTGGGCGGCGGGCTGGAGATCGCGCTCGCCTCGCATTACCGCATCGCCGTGCCGAGCGCCAAGGTCGGTCTGCCCGAGGTATTGATCGGCATATTGCCCGGCAGCGGTGGGACGCAGCGTTTGCCGCGGCTGATCGGTCCGAAGGCGGCGATGGAGATGATCACCTCGGGCCGCCATGTCCCGGCCGAAGAGGCGCACCGGCTCGGCATCATCGATGAGCTGGTCGCGGAGGGCGGCAATCTGCGCGAGGCGGCGATCGCGTTTGCCCGCCGCGTTGCCAATGTTAGGCCGCTGCCGCGCATTCGCGACCGCGACGACAAATTGGCCGAAGCCAAGGCCGATCCCGGTGTTTTCGAGGCGATGCGCAAATCGATCGCCCGGCGCGCCCGCAACCAAAAGGCGCCCTACAATTGCATCGCGGCGGTCGAGGCGGCGTGCAATCTGCCGTTCGACGAGGGGATCAGGAGGGAGCGTGAACTCTTCGACGAGCTCGAAAATTCCGCCGAGGCGCGCGCCCTTCGTTATGCCTTTTTCGCCGAACGCGAGGTCGCCAAATTGCCGGACATCCCGCGCGATACCCCGCTTCGCCCGATCAAGACCGCGGCGATCGTCGGCGCCGGCACGATGGGCGGCGGCATCGCGATGAGCTTTGCCGAATTCGGCTTTCCGGTGAGACTCCTCGAAGCGAGCCAGGAAGCGCTCGACCGCGGCCTCCAGCGCATCCGCAGCAATTACGAGACCAGCGTCAGGCGCGGCAGCCTGACCGAGGCCGAAATGAACCGCCGCATGGCATTGATCGAGCCGGTGACCAGCTACGATGATATCGGCCAATGCGACGTCGTGATCGAGGCGGTGTTCGAGCGCATCCCGGTGAAGGAGGAGGTTTTCCAAAAACTCGACGAGGTCATGAAGCCGGGCGCGCTGCTGTACACGAATACCTCGGGCATCGACATCGACATCATGGCCAATGCGACGAAGCGGCCGCAGGACGTGGCCGGCACGCATTTCTTCGCCCCGGCCAATGTCATGAAACTATTTGAGGTCGTGAAGGGAGCGAAGAGCGCGCCCGCCACTTTGGCTACGGCGATGGATCTCGGCCGCAAGATCGGCAAGATCAGCGCGATGGCCGGCAATGGCGACGGCTTTGTCGCCAATCGCAGCCGCACGCCCTTCGGCACCGAGATGAACATCATGGTCGAGGAAGGGGCATTGCCCGAGCAGGTCGACAAGGTGATGGTCGATTTCGGCTATCCGATCGGCCCGTTTGCGACCGCCGATCTATCGGGGCTCGACATCGGGTATGACAGCCGCCAGCGGCGCGCCCAACAGATCCCGAACTACCGCAAGATGCCGATCGCCGACGCGATCGTCGAAGCGGGGCGTTTGGGTCAGAAGACCGGGGCCGGCTGGTTCCGCTACGAGAAGGGCGACCGCACGCCGCATCCCGACCCCGAGGTCGCCCGCATCATCAAGGAGAAGGCGGCCGAGATCGGGGTCGAGCAGCGCAGCTTCACCGACGAGGAGATCCTGCGCCGGCTGCTGTTCGCCTCGGTCAACGAGGCCTGCAAGATCCTCGAAGAGGGCAAGGCCTACCGTGCCAGCGACATCGACGTGATGTGGCTGGGCGGCTTTGGCTTTCCGCGCTACCGCGGCGGCCTGATGTACTGGGCCGACACGATCGGCGTCGCCGAGGTCTACCGCCAGATCCAGGCCTGGCACCAGCAATACGGCGAGCGCTGGGCCCCGTCCGCGTTATTGCGCCAGCTGGCCGAGGCCGGCACCCCCTTGCGCGACGCCAAACCCAGCCACCCGATGTGAGCCGCGGCAACCTCGGCGGGGGTTTCTGGACGGGTGGGGCGGGCGAAGCGGAGAGGCTGAGCAAGTCTGGTCGCCATCGCTGAATCAACGCTGTGCGTCCTTCGGGCCTCGCTTGGCAAAGCACCGCAAAGTCTGCCGGCACAGGCCGGGCGCGGCTGTTCCGAACCCTGGGTCCCCCATCTCACCTCGACCCTCTCCGCCACAGGGGCGGAGAGGGGATATTCGGGCTGTGAGATCTGTGCATGCCCTAACGCGAAAGCGGGGGTCCAGAGCTTGCCTCTGGCTTGAACAGGGCGCCTGGCGGCTCCTGGATTCCTGCTTTCGCAAGAATGACGGTGCGGCTGACGCTCGGCGTCTCGACACTCTCGCCGGCCCCCTGTTCACGCCAAGGGCAAGCTTGCAGGAAGTCGCAGGCGCGCTCGGCGGCGACCAAGATCAAGGCGCCGCCTTCAGTGAATGTCTTCTTGCTCGTCGAAGGCTTGGCGCAGGCGGGCGACCGAGAAGCCGGGGGCCTTCGAGGCGTCGATGATGACCTTTTCGCGCCGCGCGATCAGCGCGACGGCAGCCGGGATTTCCTTGACTGCCTCGGGCGGGATCACGACGGCGCCGTGGCGGTCGGCGTGAATGACGTCGTTCAGTGATACGGCCATTCCGGCGACGCTGACGGTGCCGCCATAATCGACCAGATGAACATGGGCATGTGACGGCATGACCGAGCCGGCGAGCACCAGGAAATCGGACGCCATCGCGTCGAGGTCGCGGACGGAGCCGTCGGTGATGACGCCGGCGCAGCCGAGGCCCTTGTGGACGTGGGTCTGGACCTCGCCCCAGAACGCCCCGAAACCGGTGTCGGGCGCGTCGATGTCCTGGATCACCGCGATGCTCGGCAAAGGCTCGTCGGCGATATGCTGGTAATAGCCGAGCCGCACTTCTTTTGCCTCCTCGCGGCCGCGAGGATGCGGTTCGCGCGAGCGAATGATCGCGGTGCGGGCAAAAGCGACGACCGGCTTCATCTCGGGAAAGGCGGCGAACAGCGGTCTGCGCGTGAACCCTACGGCACGGCGCGCCGGAGCAACCAGTTCGAGCGCATTGCAGATAGTCGGCGTGTCGAACGCCCTCAGAGCTTCAAGATCGGCGTGGTCCGGCAAGCGGGGCATGGCATGTCCTCCGGGCATCTTCGTCGGAGGCCAGCGTTTAATTGGGAACGTCCGCGATCGGCAAGGCCTTTGCTGCTAGTGCTCGGACAGATTCAGATGTTTCGATGCCGCGCCTCCCTCCTTCGTCTTCCCGTGGGCCTTCAGCCCACCGCGACCCTTTCCGACTCGAGCGTTTCTGCCCTTTTCAAGCACCTTGGAGCGATGAAACGGACTCCATAATGGACGACGAAGATCGAAATCCCGTCAAGGCGGGAAGGTTGTTAGGGTCGATCGCTAAGCTTTCGTTTAGTTGTTCCCTATAAGAACCGAGGGTGCGCAAACCCTTCGCGACCCCAGGAACATTGGCGAATGGATAATGGTCTGACGACGTTTGACAGTTGGATTTTAGGTATTGCGATCTTACTGATTTCTTTTGGGGTCTTGATGGGCATGCTGACAGTGTTCCGGCGCGTTCGGAAATTTGCCGGCATGGGTTTAATGATCTCAGCGATCCTGCTCGGAGCTTACAGTCTGGCTACTTGCCGCAGACACGGTGATCAGCAGTTGGACAGGCACAGCCATGCCTTGGATAATCGGAGTTTGGGTGGGCATTGTCGCGCCGCTGCCATTAGCACCACTAATTTATCTGTTGCATGGTGACTGGGGGAATGTGGGATTTTTCCTGGCGTTGTATGCATTGACAGGCGCCGGTTGGGCTGGTGGCGTGAAAGCATCCCCTACAACGGCGGCTAAGAGGTCCGAGGCTGGCTAATTTAGGCAATATCTCATACACCCGCTGCCGCGCTCTCGCTGGCGTCATTCCTCACCGGCCCGCAATACGACCGATATGGCGGCCGTCTCGACTACCCGGATAAACTCGCCGACGCCCTCTACAGCCAGCGCAGCGGTGACATGTATTTCTCACCGAACCAGCAAATGATCCCCGACGAACAGGCTCGCGCGTTGACGGCGGGCCTCTGGGGGCAGCCGGTGAGCCGATGAGAACCAGCTATACTATAGCTGGTTCGAAGGCAGATATTAAGGGCTGAGAAAATCCAGCTCCCGCCAACAGAGAGCCGCCAGCCTTCGCGTAACGCTTGTCCTGTGATACACCCGGAATCAAAAAAACGGGAGCCTCTGGGGGTCATCCGTCTCGCCTCTCAATTTCCTTCTTCTTTCAAATTCGGAAAGACTCTCATACTTGCATCACGACATGCTTTAGTATGGCTGATCATCCGTTCTGCAATAATATTGATCAATCGAAAAGGTTTAGACGCTGTATCCTGATCGTCTCGAAGGTCTAGCGTTCCGGGGTGCACTGCCTCATTGCCCACTACTCGCACCACATCAAGGGATTTTTGGACGATCGGGCTCAGACCTTTCTCCACGAGACTGGCTATGTCGGCATTCAGGTTCTTGCCACTCTCGCCAAGATGGCTACACAGCTTTTGAATGGCCAACCTGAGCAGAGCGGCGGCACCGCGTGGAGACAAAGTTACGATACTACGGGCTTCCTGATAATCGGCTAGGATATCAGAGGGCAGGTCTTCACTTGGTTCTTCGCCATGAAGTTCGGGGGGGAACAGTAATCTGTTGTGGACCCATACCGATATTTTTTTACAGTTGAAGCACTGGCTAAAATGAACATTCGCAATTTGTAGGAGGCCATAATATGGGCGGCTCTCGATCGATCTCTCAAAGAAAACGTCCCCATTCTTGATCTTGCGTGCGTTCTCAGCCCATTCATGTAGCATTTCCTGTGGTATCTCTTAGTCGCTTAGGAGAGTATCAATAAACTCTTGTCCTGGAATGAACGGTGTGTTTCCCTCCTTAAGTTGATCAGCATGCGCCCGATACCAAGTTTGAGAGAAGTGAAAGCGCCGCAATGCGGGCAATTAAACGCAGTCTCTTTGGTTGAGGCTGCAACGTGCCTTTGTCTCAACCCTAGTCTCCTACTCAGATGCGACAATCCGTTTCCCTCAGGGGTGCATCAGGATTGGGATCAAGATTGATCTGAAATCGCGTTTAGCGGAACACATGGTTGTCCCTAGTCTTTGGCATCGTATTCCCCTGCGACCATCCGACCTATCTGGGTGTATGAAGCAAAAAGGCCGCGCTTCAGGGAACCTATCCCCATATAGGCAAAAAGGCGAACAATCCACCTCGCACCACCACCAAGCCGCCAAACTCGGGCGACCAGAAGAGCAAAATACCGAGCACGACGACTAGATCAAAAATGCCGCTCATGATTTGGACGTATCGCTGAGTCCGCATGAGTTCAGTTTGCCTGCGCCAAGTCCTATGCCTCCCGACAATCGGTATTATGCCTGCTTGGCGTTAAGCAATTCTCGAGGAATGCTATCCGACGCAGCGGCGACTGCAATCTTTTGTCCAGCTTGTTTACCTACCCTGCAAAGGACGCAGACGAACATCGAGCCCCTGTCATGAACATCGTGTGGTATGGTTTATCCATTTGGGTATGGGCAGTCGCCCTTGGCTCGGCGGTTCAAGGCTGGAAGACGCGGCGACACACAACGCGCCCCATAGCCACTGCTATTTGCAAGGTAGCGGGTTTTTTCGCCCTCGCCTACTTGGGCAGGTGGTTATGGCCATGACGGGGGCACGTCAACTCAGGCGCGGAGTTTGAGTGGGTTGCGCACCCACTCGATCGCCGTCTTTAGCTCCGATACCGGATACTCGCCATAGCGGCCATGCTCGTCCCGTTTGCCGTGCGCGGTCAAATAGCGCTCGATGTCGGGCTTGACCGCGATCTCACCATTCGGGGTGCGGAGGCTACAGGGTTTTTTTGACCTGCGTGAGTGGGCCTTCAGCCCACGGACTTGTTCCGTGGAAAAGGTCGGGATCCATTTCCGCGATCGGCACCGGCCCCCTGTTCCCCGCCAGAGGCAGGCTTCGCCGGTGTGACGCAGTTTTTTGGGGTAGCATTGGTCCCGCGTCGACCAATAAATCGCCTGAATGGATCAGAACACTAGGTACCCGCTATCCAGCGTCCGATCAACAACCCGAGCGGGATAACCAGCGACAAGATGACGAGCACGATCGCAAAACAGCGTTCGGCCCGGCTCCATCGTTTCCAGTCGGAAATCCAATCTTGCATAAGACCGCTAGCCCCCCGGTCATACCCACCCCTTCAGCAGAGAGAAGGTAACCGCTCAGCATGAAAAAAATTCGGCGGAAGTATGGCCTTGTGGTGATAAAGAAAACGTAATCTCGCCTAAAATGTTTACGCGTGGCCGCTAATGGAGGACAAAATGTATGATCCGAGCCGGGTGAGACAGTTGCGGCGGCTGCAGGGCCACCCTTTCCGTATCGGCAAGCTGGGGCATGCCGTGCTCAACGTGCGCGACGTGGAGCGATCGGCCCGGTTCTACACCGAGGTTCTCGGTTTCGAGATCTCGGACGTCTACCCCGAGGAGATGGTGCCGGGCGGCATGGTTTTTCTGCGCTGCAATCCCGACCACCATGGGATCGCGCTGGTCGGTTCGCTGGAGGAGCCGGCGGCGAATGC
>CAVSTA010000023.1:0-111386 GCA_963730745.1 uncultured Alphaproteobacteria bacterium | reverse complement strand
TCGATGGCTGATATTTTGGTGCAAATAACAGCAAGAACAGCCAGCGCCAGTGTAGTGCACCCCAAAAGTGAGACATGGAAAATAGGGGACAGTTTCTCGAGGAGAGGAACTGATGAAGCACCGGGAGTATGCGACGGCATTGAAGCAGGCCGCGCTGGCGCGCCTGGCGGCAGGGGAGAGCGTCGCCGCGGTTGCGCGCGATCTGCAGCTTCGGGGCCGGCTTTTGTATGCGTGGCGGGACAAGGTTCGCAAGGGTGGGCCGGCGGCGTTGCGCGGGCTGGGCCGCCCGCGTAAGCGAGCGGCGGCGGTGGCGGGCCCGGCGGCATGTGAGGCGGGCGAGACGGGCGAGGACGAGCTGGCGCGGGCGCAACGGCGGGTCGCCGCGCTGGAGCGCAAGATCGGCCAGCAGCAGGTCGATCTGGATTTTTTTCGGCGAGCCTTGCGGCATGTGAGGGAGAGGGTGCGACCCAGCGTCGTGCCTGGCGTCGTGCGGTCTACGAAGTCATCCAGATGATGACGAGCGCGATGCCGCAAGGCCAAGTCACGATCGAGCGCCTGTGCCGGCTGGCGCGCGTCAGCCGCGCCGGCTATTACCGCTTTGGCAGACCAGCGCGCCGCGTCAGCACGACACCGCGGCGCGCGACACGATCCAGCGGCTGGTGCTGGCCAACGGCCGCTATCGTCGCGGCTACCGCTACATCACCCAACAGCTGCGCCGCGAAGGCCTGATCGTCAATCACAAGCGCGTGCTGCGCCTGATGCGCGAGGACAATCTGCTGGGTCTGCGGCGGCGGCCGTTCGTGCCGCTGACGACCGATCGGCGGCACCCCTGGCCGGTGGTGCCGAACCGGGCGCGCGATATGCAGCTCAGCGATCTGGACCAGCTGTGGGTCGCTGACATCACTTATATCCGGCTGCAGGAGGAATTCGCCTATCTGGCAATCATCCTCGATGCCTTTAGCCGCCGCGTCGTCGGCTGGGCGATGGCCGATCATCTCGGCGCCAGCCTGGCGGTGGCGGCGCTGACCATGGCGCTGACGGCGCGCCGCCCGCCCTGGGGCAGCCTGGTCCACCATTCCGATCGCGGCGTGCAGTACGCCTGTGCCGAGTACACCGGCCTGCTCGATGCCCACGGGATTGCCGCCAGCATGAGCCGGGTCGGCAATCCCTATGACAATGCCAAGGCCGAGCGTTTCATCAGGACGCTCAAGAGCGAAGAGATCGACGGCACACGGTACCGCGATCACCGCGACGCGGCGGGCCATCTCGGCGCCTTTATCGACCAGGTCTACAACCGCCAGCGCCTGCACTCGGCGCTCGACTATCAGACGCCCGTCGCGTTCGAGGCCGAGCACCGAGCGCGCTCCCTCGCCACCGCGCCTCTCACCACGGTGGGTTTTCAAGGGATACGGAAATCTACGGTGATGCCCGATGCCCAACCCGATGCCATGAACGGCGACGCCGGCGAGCATCGCCCGCCGGCGTCGGCCGCATCACCGTGAGTTTCCGGCCGGCTATTCCTCGGCGGGTTGCTCCCCAGCAGAGCCCGCCTCCGCTTCGCCGGCCGCGCCAGTGTACGTCCATCAACCATTCCGGCACAATCCAACGCCGGTCAACCCTGTCCTCATTTTCCCTGTCTCACTCATAGGGTGCAGTTCACTCGATCTCGTTCACTAACCGCGCCGGTCATCAGCGCTTCCCTGAACAATATGAGACACCGAGATTATGGCAATTTTCGCGTTGCTAATTCCGAAACGGAGCGAACGAAAGGAACTCGCGCAGCTCGAACCAACCTGTGTGTGCCGACAGGGATCGTGGCGGTCACCTTACTGGTCGCGGTATCCATCACCGAAACGTTTGTTGGGGCCGTTGTTCGCGACATAAATTGTGCTGCCGTCGGGGCTCACCGCTACGGGCAGACCCTCGACAGCCAGCTTGACCAGCTTCGCAAGGCCGGACGCAGCAGCCGGAACATTTACCGCGAGAAGGGCACCGGCGCGCGCGCCGACCGGCGCTAGCTTAACCGGATGCTCGGCGGCTGGCCCGGGGGGACGTGGTAACGGTGACGCGGATCGACCGCCAACAACTCGCCGGTCTCACCGCAAGCAATCAAATAATCGCAATTGCGGCCGGGATTCGCGGTCCAGATCTGTTCGACGATCATTGCGCGCAGCTCCCTCCAACTCTTCGGAAAGGAAGAACTAGTCCGGTGGGAAGGCGAGCCAAACCGCGCAGCCCAATTGTGGCGGAGAGCCGCAGCATTAACTTGCAGCGGGGATTTAGCTCCGGCTGAAGCCCTCGAGTTCGCCGGCGGCCCAATCGATCGCCTGGTCCATGGTCTTCCCCTGTTGGGTGTATTGGGCGATCATCTTGGTCGTCGTCGCCTGTGCGAAGATCTGGTTGCCGATCCGCATCGGCGCCGGCGAGCCGGACACCAACTCGATGACGTCGCCGCGCGGCGGGTAGTTCCAAATCCCGCCCTTTGGCGGACCTTCCTCGGCCCAGGTCTTGAAATCGCGCAGGGTCCCGAACGCCGGGATGTCGTAGCCCTTGCTGCCGGCGACGAGCCGCTCGACCGAGTCCTTCTCCCACAGATGCAGCAGCAGGCTTTTCCAGCCGACTTGTTCGGCGAAAAATTCCAGATGCCCCAATAGGAGGGCTGCGCCGGGTCGAAGCGGCCCTTTGGCCCCTTCGGCGACGGGAAATGCCAGCACTGCTCGGCGACCTTCGGTGCGTCGCGCACCGCCACCGCCCAGGCCGAGGGCGGGTTCATGATCAGCGCGCTCTCGCCGGAGATCAGCGCCTTGTTGTTGCTCGAATCATTCCAGGCGAACACGCCATCCGGCAGTAACGGCACCAGCTTTTTGAAGAAGTCGAGCATGTGCTTGGTCGCGTCGGACTTGACCGTGATGTTGCCGTCCTTGTCGACCATTTCGGCGCCGTGAGCGGCGAATATCGCCCCACCCAGTTCATCGAGTCGCCGGTCTGGCCTATCGGCATGCCAAATGGGAAGCCGGCCTTGTGAACATTTCTCGGCGGCCTTTCAGCCAGAAATCCCAGGTCCAATTGTCGGTCAGCTCTTTATCGGGCGGTGCGCCGGCCGGGTACATCTTGGTCAGATCGAGCCCGACATACTGCTTGAACAGGTCGATGCGCCCGACCGAAGGCAGGGTCAAGGTATTCGGGATCGACGGCACGGCGATCCAATGGCCGTTCTGCTTTCCGAGGTATTCGACCGCGGCGCTCGGCTTGCCTATTTGCCGATCAATGTCGCCATCAGATCGTCGGCCGGCTCCCACATATCCGCCTCTGCCGCGGCGTACCAGCTCGGCTGCCAACGACATCGTGCCCGGAGCGGGCCTGACCCTCCGCGGCGCCCATCAGCATCAGCTTGTCGCCCTGGCTGGTCACGAAATCGATGGGAGGTCGACCTTCTCCTTTGCGGCCCATTCCTGGCACAGCTTGGCCATCACGTCGTTGGCGCCGGGCACCCAATGGTCCCAGACCGCAACGCTCAGCTTGCCCGCGGCGCGGGCGCCGCGCACAAACGGCGCGCCGGCCAGGGTTGCGGCCGCCGCCGCGCTCTGCATGAGGGTCCGCCGGGTCAGCCGAGTCGTTTCCATTTGCTCCTCCGAGGTCAAAGGCCTACCGGCGATTGTAGCGCAACGCGGACCGTTGCCATCTCGGTTGATAACGGACGCATCGAAGCTGATTGGACTACTCGATGACGGCGTTGCAGCCGAGTTTTTGACAGGAGATCGTGTATTTAAATCACGTTTTAGTAAGTATTGACAAGAACCGAATTTAACTGCTCTCGCACGCGCAGCTGATTTCAGCTAATATTTCGTGCGTGCGAGAGCGATAATCTGTTGTGCCGAGCTGAGCGCGGACCCGCTCAGCCCTTCACCAGCAGCGCCAGGATCGGTTCGAGGTGCTCGTCGGCGAGCTTCTTCAGCTCGTCGTCGGTGCGGTCCTGCACCGGGTGGGGAACGAACACCAGCGCCGGGTCGGTGCCGAGCGCCTTGGCTCGGGCCGCCGCGCCTTCGATGAACTCGGTCGTCGCCACGCCGACGGTCGGAATGCCGCGCGCCTCGAGATCCGCCATGTCATGCGTACAGCACGAAATGCAGGACCCTCAGTCGGACAATCCTTCGATGACGACATTGACTTCGGCGGCGATCTGCTGCCGCAACGGCAACGGCGCCGGCCGCGTATTGGTCGGCTTGGCGTAATGCTTGACGGCGATGCCGCGCTCGGCGAGCCGCTCGCCGAGCCGGTGCAGAAACACGTCGCCGCGCGGCTTGGCGATGTCGAGAATGCCGATCGTCAGCCCGTCGAGCCGCTCCGGCCGCGGCAGGCGCGGCCGGATCGTCGGACTTCGCTCCGAGGTCGGGTCGAGAAGTACGGTCATATTTCGACCTCCTTGGTTACGGGCAGGCTGCCGCGGGGGCCGCCCGCCGACCAGCCGCCGATGATGCCGGAGAACATCCCGGCATCGCCGCCGGCGCGGACGATCATCAACCCGCCCGGACGGAATTTGTTGACGATCTTGCCGGCGAGCGAGGGCGGCCCGCCTTCGGCGATGCCCTTGGCCCCGGCGACGATCTCGTCGCCGGGGATCTCGCACAGCCGGTACAGCTCTTCATAGAGCCGCGCCTTCGACCAGCCGGCGTTCCTGAAGGTGCGGTGGTGCTCGGGGCAGACCACCAGCAGCGCGTCGCAGGACGGCGCCGATGCTTGACGTTGCTGATCGCCTTCAGCGATCCGGCAAAGCTGCGTCGCCAGGCTCTCGGGGTCGCGCGATTTCTGGTCGACGATCCCCTGCAGACCGTACCCGGCGAATACCGTCACCGCCGACTGGCCCGGCTTAGCCGCGCTCGACCGACAGCGGCTCCCAGCTCGACCCCTCCTCGTCCTCGGCAAAGCAATAGGTGTACTTGCCGGGATTGCCCAATGTCGCGCGGTCGACCTCCTGCGGCCGGCCCCCGCCGATATTGCGGATCACCAGTTGCAGGGCGCGGCCGATCGCGGCATTGGCGCGGTTGCCTTGGCCCAGCGCATTGCCCTTGGCGTTCATGCCGATCCGGCGGCGGATCGGGCCGTTGACGATCGACGACCGGCCCGACGAACATCGTCGTCGCCAGCACGCCGTGCATCGCGAACTGCTCGTCGAGCACCGCCTCGACCGCCGCCAGCACGACCGGCAGATATTCCGGCTTGCAGCCGGCCATCACCGCGTTGATCGCGATCTTCTCGACCGTCGCCGGGGCGAGGTCGGGCGGCACCAGGCCGATCACCTCCTGCGGGTCGCGCGCCGTGCCGTCGAGCATGCGCAACACGCGCTCCTCGGTCGGCGGCACCAACGGCAGCCCATCCGACCAGCCGCGCGCGAACATCGCCTCCTGCTCGTCCTCGTCGCTCGCCGATCTCGACGCGGCGCGATTTGAGGCCGGTCTCGTTGAAGCGGATCTTGAGGCGCTCGAGACACCCGGCTCGATATTCTTGGCGCCGCAGCCGGGCCGCGCCTCCGGCAGATCCGCGGCCGAGCCCGGCGACGCCGCTGAGCCGCTCCCATTCGCCGCGGTCCCAGCCATAGGTGCGCCCGACCTCGCGACCGCCCTCGAAGCGGATCAAGGTCGGCACGATCTCGATCTTGAGCCGATGCGACACGTCGAGCGCCGGTGTCGTCGATCCGCTCGCGGCACGGTCTCGGGAAAGGACGGATCGTCCTGGGTGTAGACGGTCAACCCGCCCTGCCGCGCCAGTTCGCCGAGCACCGGCGCGGTCACACGCAGGTCGGGCAGTCGCGCTTGACGACCGCCACCAAACCGTCACGCGGAAGCTCCTCCGCCATCGCTCCTCCTCCCGGCTGCCTGGCGCCACAATGAACGGTGCGCCGCAGCCGGCAACAAGCACTAGCCGACGCCTCATTGCCGGCGCGCAAGGCCATGCTATCATTGCCGGCATCGATGGCAACCCTGGGCGTATGCAATGGCTAGTTTGAGCGTGCGAAATCTCGATGACGATCTGCTCGCCCGGCTCAAGCGCCGTGCCGCACGGCACGGACGTTCCGCGGAAGCTGAAGTGCGGGATATCCTGCGCCGGACGTTAAGCGGCGAGGCTGATACCGACTTCGATACCCTCGCCGCCGAATTGCGGGCGCTCACTTCCGGGCGGCGGCACACGCCGGCTGAAGACCTGCTTCGCGAAGGGCGGGATGAGCGGTGACCGATCTGGTGATCGATGCCAGCGTTGCCATCAAATGGGTGATTGAGGAAGCACGGCACGCCGGAGGCACTGTCGCTGCGGCGGCATCAGACTGTTCGCACCAGAGCTGCTGGTGGCCGAATGCGCCAATGTCGCTGTGGAAGAAGACTCGGCGGAACGAGCTGACCGCGGAGGAGGCGCGGCTCGCTGCCAGACTGCTTCAGCGCGCCGATGTCGAGCTGGCGCCGATGCGCGCCTTGCTCGAGCCAGCGACCGAGCTTGCGATCGCGATGCGACCATCCTGCTTACGACTGCACTTATCTGGCGCTGGCGGAGAACTCTGTCGTGCGATCTGGTAACGGCCGACCGCAAGCTTGAGCGCCAAGCCGCTTGCCGCCGGGCTATAAAACGAAGGTGCTCGGGCTGACGACGAGCGCTCTGCCCTGACGCAACGCTGGGAGGATGAGTCATGCGGGTCGGGATTCATCTGCCGCATATCGGGCGCAAGGCCGGGCCGGAGGCGATCCGGCGCGCGGCGATCCAGGCCGAGGAGCTCGGCTTTGCCGATGTCTGGACGAGCGAGCACATCATCATTCCGAAGGGCGCGCCCTATCCGCCTTCGGCGGTCTTCTACGACCCGGTGCTGACCCTGACCTGGGCGGCGGCCTTCACGAGAAGGGTCGGGCTCGGCACCAGCGTGCTGGTCTTGCCGATGCGCCACCCGCTGCCGCTCGCCAAGGAATTGGCGACGTTGCAGAACCTGTCGCGAGGGCCGGCTGATCCTCGGCGCCGGGGTCGGCTGGATGGAGGCCGAGTTCGCCGCGCTCGGCGCGCCGTTCCGCGAGCGCGGCCGGCGCATGGACGAGGGCATCGCGATGATGCGGGCGGTGTGGAGCGAGGACCCGGTCAGCTTTCCGGCGCGCCACATCCCGGCGGTGATCGAGGACATGCGCATGCTGCCGAAGCCGGTCAAGCCGATCCCGATCTGGATCGGCGGCAGCTCCGAGGCGGCGCTCGCCCGCGCCGTAAAGCTTGCCGACGGCTGGCACGGCTCGCGGCTGTCGCCCGAAGAGGCCGCGCCGATCGTGCGCCGGTTGCGCGAGCGGCGGCCCGAGCCGGAATTCGCGATCTCGCTGCGCTACGGGTGGGACGGCAAGGACGACGGCGCACTCCGCGCCCGGCTGGCCGCCTATGGCGCAGCCGGCGTCGAGCATGTTCTGGTCGAGCCGGCCGAGCGCGCGCTCGAGGATTGGCTGCGCGCCGTCGAGCGCGTCGCCGCGCGCGGCAGAGAGGGGATCAGAACCAATGAAACTTGGCCATCGACCCTTCGCGGGTGCTCGCCGACCAGCCGGCGTCGACATGGAGACGGTGTGGGAGGCCGAGCGGCTCGGCTACGAGGCGGTGTGGTGCGGCGAGGCCTACGGCACCGACGCGGTGACGCCGGTCGCCTGGGTCTTGGCGCAGACCAAGAAGATCAAGGCCGGCACCAGCATCATGCAGATGCCGGCGCGCACGCCGGCCTGCGCGGCGATGACGGCGATGACCTTGCAGGCGCTTTCCGGCAACCGGTTTCTCTGCGGCATCGGCCCGTCCGGCCCGCAGGTCGTCGAGGGCTGGCACGGCGTGCCGTTCGGCAAGCCGCTGCTGCGCACCCGCGAATACATCGCGATCATCCGCCAGATACTGGAGCGCAAGGCGCCGCTCGAATATCACGGCGAGCATTATCAGATCCCCTATACCGGGCCGGGCGCGACCGGGCTCGGCAAGCCGCTGCGCAGCATCATCCACGGCGACCCGAGCCTGAAGATCTATACCGCCTCGTTCGCGCCGGCCGGGCTGCGCACCGCCGGCGAAGTGGCGGACGGCACGTTGCCGTTCTTCATGTCGCCGGAGAAGGCCGAGGCGATCACCGCTCCGGTGCTGGAGGGGATCGCCAAGGCCGGCAATGGCAAGACCCTCGCCGATTTCGACATCGCGCCCTATGTCCGGGTGGCGATCGGCGACGATCTCGCGGCCTGCCGCGATAAGATCAGGCCGCAGCTCGCCCTCTATATCGGCGGCATGGGGGCGCGATCGAAGAATTACTACAACGACTTGGCCAAGCGGCTCGGCTACGAAGCCGCGGCGGTCGAGATCCAGGACCACTTCCTCGCCGGCCGGCGCAAGGAGGCCGAGGCGGCGGTGCCCGACGCGCTGATCGACGAAACCTCGCTGGTCGGGCCGAAGGACCGGATCAGGGATCGTCTCGAAGCCTGGAAGGAGGTCGCCAAGGATCACCGGGTCGGCACATTGCTGCTGGTCGGCGCGACACCGGAAGCGCTGCGGGTCGTCGCCGAAGCCGTCTTGTGACTCGGAGGATTCCCGATGACGAACTCGCTCGCTCCTCTCGCTGACACAATCGAGCGCGACGGCTTTGCCTTTGTGCGCGCGCCGGAAATGGGGCGGCTGCTGGAAGAGGCTGGCCTTGCCGATTGGGAAGGTTTCGCCGCGACCTGGGGCGATCTCGGCGTCGACGCCTACATGGCCGATGGCGGACGCTACCGCCGCCGCCGGTTCGGGGTCTTTCGCGCCGCACCGGCCGGGATCACGCAGGAAGCCGCATCAGCCGCACTATCAAAGCCGCGACTACAATCCGCTCAATGGCGGCGTAGAGCGCTGGTTCGAGCCGGTCACCGACGCGGTCGCGCGCCACCCGGCCCTGACCGCGATCCTGCGCACCTGCCAGTCGCTGTTCGACCGGCTGACCCCGGCCGAGCTGCGGCCCGAGGCCTGGCACGTCGAGATCCACCAGTTCCGCATCGAGACGCGGCCCGGCCAGGAGGGCCGGCCGACCCCGGAAGGCATGCACCGCGACGGGGTCGACTGGGTATTGGTGCTGATGGTCCGCCGAGAGAATGTCGCGAGCGGCGAAACCACGATCTACGACCTCGTCAAGCGCCCGCTCGGCAGCTTCACCCTGACCGCCCCGCTCGACTCGGCGCTGGTCGACGACAGCCGCGTCTATCACGGCGTGACCCCGGTCGTGCCGCTCGATCCCGCGCGCCCGGCCTACCGCGACGTCCTGGTGGTGACGTTCCGCCGGGAATAGCCGCGGTGTCGCGGCGAACTGGTGACAGCGAGTGGGCCTGACGCTATCGTCCCCGCGACGGCCCTCCACTCAGCAAATCAGAAAGGGAGCTTGCGATGCTCGATCTCCACTTTTGGCCGACGCCGAACGGGAAGAAGGTCACGATCCTGCTCGAAGAATTGGGTCTCGACTACAATTTGGTCCCCTGCAATATCGGGCGCGGCGACCAGTTCAAGCCCGAATTCCTGAAGATCAATCCCAATCACCGCATGCCGGTCTTGGTCGACCACAACCCCAAGGGCGGCGGGGCGCCGATCAGCATTTTCGAATCAGGCGCGATCATGATGTATCTCGCGGAAAAGGAAGGCCGCTTTTTCCCGCAGGACCTTCGCGGGAAATACGAAGTCACCCAGTGGGTCATATGGCAGATGGCCAATCAGGGCCCGAAGCTCGGCGAATGCGGACATTTCCGCCGCGCCGGCCCCGACGCCGGCGACCTGACCTATGCGATCCGCCGCTTCACCGACGAGGCCAACCGGCTCTACGGCGTGATGAACAACCGGCTCTACGACCGGCGCTATCTCGCCGGCGACGAATACACGATCGCCGACATGATTTCCTATCCGTGGACCGTCAACGCCGAGGCCCAAGGGCAGGACATCAGCGAGTTCAAACACTTCAAACGCTGGTTCGACGAGGTCGGCAACCGCCCGGCGGTCAAGCGCGGGATGGAGACCGGCAATAATCTGCGCGTCGACCCCGCCACATTGAGCGACGAGGAGCGGGCGCAGATGCGCAAGATCATGTACAACCAGCGCGCCATCCCCGCCCCGGCGTAAGCTCCCCCGAGATCCGGTAGAGCTTTGAGCAGAACGCGTCGCAGTAGCCCCTCTCCCGGATTGCAGGATAGGCTGCCGATCCCCGGACCATAGTCCGGGGAGGCGGGCAAGGCGCCTGCTTATACTCGGCGATCTGCGGAAAGGGAGACAGAAATGCCCGAGAACAAACGGATCAGGCCCACCGCTTCCGTCGCACCGCCAAAACCGCCCTTGCTCGTGCCTCACCCGCCGAGCGCGCCGTTGCTGCCGCCGGCGCATGTCGTCGATTTGATGACCGTCGAAGGATCGGCGGTATTCGACGCGCAGTGGAAGGCGATGGAGGCGAAGATCGTCGAGTGCCCGGCGCTGACGGACGCGATGCCCGAATTCAGGACGACCTACGATATAGAGCCATATGCCGGGGTGAGCGGGTTTGACGATTCGGCGTGGCCGGTGGTTGCCGCCGACGACCTGGGCGCCAGGCGGGGCGGCGGCATGGTGTCGTTCTTCTGGTACCGCACAAAGCTGACGATCCCGGCAAATGCCGCGGGTTTCGACACCTCCGGCGCGATGACGGTGCTGCGGGTGAATGTCGACGATTACGCGGAAATCTGGGTCAATGGCGAGCTGCCGCGGGCTGCCGGCCGGCCGAGCCCCGGCACGATCCAGGGGTTCAACATGCCCCATCGCCTCGTGCTCGCCAATCCCGTCGCCCCGGGCGACAAGTTCGAGATCGCGGTCTTCGCGATCAACGGGCCGATTTCGGCCGCACCGGCCAATTTCCTCTGGTTCCGCGAGGCGAAGATCGAATTCTTCCGCTGACGGCGTCTCAGCGCGGCGGATAGCGGATTTCGACCAAATAGAGGCCTTCGGGCGGCGCGGTCGGGCCGCCGGCGCGGCGGTCGCGGGCCGCGAGCGCGCGGGCCACATCGTCGGGACGCCACCGTCCGAGACCGACCAGCTTCAATGTGCCGGCCATGTTGCGCACCTGGTGATGCAGAAACGAGCGGGCACGAGCCGTGATATGGATCTCGTCGCCGGCGCGGCCGACTTCCAGCGCATCGAGCGTCTTCAGCGGCGACCGCGCCTGGCACAGCGAGTTGCGAAAAGTCGAAAAATCGTGATGCCCGACGAGGTGATGGGCGCCGGCGCGCATCGCCTCGACGTCGAGCGCCGGAGCGACCTGCCACACCCGGCCGCGTTCGAGCGCCGGCGGAGCGCGGCGGTTCAGGATGCGATAGAGATAAACCCGGCCGACCGCCGACAGCCGGGCGTCGAACTCGTCGCAAACACGCTCGGCGGAAAGGACGCTGATCGCATTTGGCCGCAGATAGTGATTGACGGCGCCGCGCAGCACCTCCGGCTCCGCCGCGCGGGCGAGATCGAGATGCGCGGTCTGCGCCAGTGCATGCACCCCGGCGTCGGTCCGCCCCGCCCCGTGGACGGTGACCGTCTCCCCGCAGAATTTGTGGATAGCGGTTTCGAGCGCTTCTTGAACCGAAAGGCCGTTCGCCTGGCGCTGCCAGCCGACGAGCCCGCTGCCGTCATATTCGATGGTCAGCTTGTAGCGGGGCACGGCAGCCTCGTCCCGGGAGGGATTGGAAATCCGCGCAGGAAGGCCGGGGCGTCGAGCACGGCGCGGCCGGGCCGCTGCAGCCGCAAGCAGGCGCAAGACGCCCTCGCCGCAGGCAACGGTCAAGCGCTCGTCGAGCACGGTGCCCGGTATGCCCCCGGCCGGACCCGGCAGATCGACCGCGGCGTGCACCCGGATCCTCTCGCCGCCGATC
Source organism: uncultured Alphaproteobacteria bacterium (assembly GCA_963730745.1). GTDB lineage: Bacteria > Pseudomonadota > Alphaproteobacteria > ATCC43930 > CGMCC-115725 > AP-15. The sequence goes on along the minus strand of CAVSTA010000023.1, from coordinate 99,507 downwards.
TCGAAAAAAGACCCCGGCCAAGGATCGAATGCCCGGACCCGCCGCTCCAGATCGGTCGAATGCAGCCGCCAATCGAGCCGGCCTTCCTCGCGGCCAATCTTGGGCGCATAGGTGACGCCCTGCTGCGGCTGCGGCGTGCCGACGAGCCGGCCTTCGGCGACCCCGTCGAGCGCCGCCAGCATCAGTCGTCCGCCGAGAATTGCGAGCTCGGCCGAGAGGCCGGCGGATGTCGCATCCGGCGCGATCGGCACCGTTTCCTGCAGCAGGATCGGGCCGGTATCGAGCCCTTCCTCCATCTGCATGATCGTGATCCCGGTCTCCCGGTCACCGGCGAGCAATGCCCGCTGGATCGGGGCGGCGCCGCGCCAGCGCGGCAACAGCGAGGCATGCACGTTGAGACAGCCGAGCCGCGGCGCGGTCAGGATCGGCCCCGGCAAAATCAGGCCATACGCGGCGACCACCGCGGCATCGGCGCCGAGCGCGGCGAAGGCGGCTTGCTCCGCTTCGTTCCGCAGGGTCGCGGGACAGCGGACCGGGAGGCCGTGCTCTGCCGCCAGCAATTGAACCGGCGAAGGTTGCGGCCGGTGTCCGCGGCCGGCGGGGCGCGGCGGCTGCGTGTAAACCGCAAGGATCCGGTGCCCGGCCTCGATCAGCGCGCCGAGGATCGTCGCGGCGAAAGCCGGCGTGCCCATGAAGACGAGGTCGAGCGCTCGTCGCGGACCGATGGTGTTTATCCTTCGCCCCCTCCGGGCTCAGCCTCTGGGGTCAGGCGGCGGTCGCAGGCACCCGGCTGCGCTTGGCCTTGGCGAGCTTGCGCAGGATCATCCCGCGCTTCAGCGAGGAGATATGATCGACAAAGAGTACGCCGTCGAGGTGATCGATCTCGTGCTGCAGGCACATCGCGAGCAGCCCCGAGGCCTCGATCTCCCGGATTTCGTTCTGGTAATCGAGGTAGCGCAAGCGGATCTTCGCCGGGCGCGTGACCTCGGCGTAGTGTTCCGGCAGGGACAGGCAGCCTTCATTACCGGTCGTCAGCTCGGGCGAGCGCCAGAGGATTTCCGGATTGGCCAGCTGCAGCGGCTGCGGCTTCTCGCCCTCCCGGGCGACATCGAGGACAATGACCCGGCTCGATTGTCCGACCTGCGGGGCGGCGAGGCCGATGCCGATCGCCCCGTACATCGTGTCGAGCATGTCGTCCATCAGGCGCCTGATCTTGTCGTCGACCGCAGGCACCGGCCGCGCCTTGATCTTGAGCCGAGGGTCGGGAGCCGTAATGATCGGAAGTTGCGCCATGCCAAGTAGTTAAGCGGCAGGCCGCTCAGCGTCAATACTGGACGGGCGGGCTAGCGATTCCAGAGCTTCGATGAACGTTTCGGCGATCTCGTTTGCCGGGCGGCGCAGGATCGTCTCGTTGGTAAACAGCTCGAACTCGGCGCCCTCGGGTGAGGCGTGCAGGGCAGGCCGGATTGCGATCCCGCGCGCGAGCAGCCGCTCGGGCAGGCTCTCGGCATCGGCCCCGAAGACCCGCAGGCGCGTGACATTGGTCGCCGCTGCGGGGCGCCGAACCTCGCAGCCGGGGTGCCGGTGCAAAGCCTGAAACAGGGTCTCGGCAGCAGCGACGGCCCGCTCGAAGCGTTCGCCGAAGCCGTCGAGGTAATGCAATGCCACCGCCGCATAAGGCCAGGCTTGGCGAAGGCTGCCGCCGAACATGCGCCGCTGATGGTAGAGGTTGTCGATCAGCTCCCGCGGCCCGGCGAGCACGGCGCCGGCCGCGGCATTGAAGTATTTGTAGAGCGAGACGTAAACGGTGTCGAACAACGCGGCGTAACTCGCCGGCGTTATTCCCGTATAGGCCGAGGCGAGAAAGATGCGGGCGCCATCGAGGTGGAGGCCGATCCGGTGCTCCCGCGCAAAGGCGGTAATCCGCTGCATCTCGGCAAAGTCGAAGACCTCGCCCTGGAGCCGGCGCACCGGGGATTCTATCGAGATCACGCCGACCGGGGTCGACACGCGGGCTTCCGGAAGGCGGGCGATCTCGCCCTCGACCTCGGCGAGGGTAAAGGTCGCGCGCTGCGGAGCGAGCGGGATCAGGGTCAGACCGCTCAGCTCCTGCGCGCAGTCACCGGTATCGTTGTAGATATGGCTTTCGCGCTGCACGAGCACCCGGCGGCCGCGCGTCGCGAGAAGACGCAGCGCCAGATGGTTGGCGAGCGTTCCGCTCGGCAGAAAGAGCGCCATCTCCTTGCCGAGCAGCGCCGCCATCCGTTGCTCGAGCTCGACGACGACCCCCTCCCGCGAGAATTCGTCGGCGGCGATGCCGCGTTCCTCGGCCAGCTGAACCAGCAACCGGGCATATTCGGCAGGCGACAAGGCCAAGCCGTCGGAGCGAAAATGCACAGTGCGATCCATTCTCTGCCGCTCCTATGACGCTTACCGCACGAGATCGGCGAGCACGATTGCCCCGACCTTGCGGCCCGCGGCGTCGCACACCGGCAGCCGGTCGGTGCGGCGCGTGGTCATCGCCGAGAGCGCGTCGCGCAGCGATGTGTCGAGAGAGAGCGGCTCGCCTTCGGCGGTTTCGCCGGGGCGCATGCGGTCGGCGATCTTCCGCACCGAGAGGAGCTTGAGGCCGATGCCCTGCCGTCCGACAAAGTCGGCCACGAACTCGCTCGCCGGGTGCTCCAGGATGTCGAGCGGCGAGCCGAGCTGGGCGATCCGGCCTTCTTGCATCACCGCGATATGGGTGGCGAGGCGCAGCGCCTCTTCGATGTCGTGGGTCACGAACACGATGGTTTTCTTCATCGCCCGGTGGATGCGCAACAATTCCGCCTGCAAATCGTCGCGGGTCAGCGGATCGACCGCGCCGAACGGCTCATCCATCAGCAGCAATTCGGGATCGGCGGCGAGTGCACGGGCGACCCCGACGCGCTGCTGCTCGCCCCCCGAAAGCTGGTGCGGGTATTTCCCGCGATAAGTCTCCGGCTCGAGCCGAAACATCTCGAGCAGCTCGGTGACCCGGTCGCCCCGGCGCGCCCGCGGCCATTTGAGGAGGTGCGGGACAGTGGCGATGTTGTCCTCGACCGTCCAATGCGGAAAGAGACCGATCGACTGGATTGCATAACCGATACGCCGCCGCAACTGCTCGGCCGGCACGGTCGCGATGTCCTCGCCGGCGACCCGGATTTGCCCGGCATCGGCCGCGATCAACCGGTTGATCATCTTCAAGGTCGTCGATTTGCCGCAACCAGAGGAGCCCAGCAGCACGCAGAAATCGCCGGCCGGAACGGTCAATGAAAGCCGGTCGACGACCCGACGCTCGCCATAATATTTTGTGACTTCGTCGATCTCGATCATGCGCAAATCGCCGGCGCAGCGCGGCAGTTAGGATCTGCAGCATAAAGTCGGCGCGCGAGCGCGAGAAATATGGCCGGCAGAGCGCCGAGCAGGACGAGATCGACGGCATATTGGCCGAGGCCCTCAAAGACAAAGGTTCCGAGACCGCCCGCGCCGATCAGCGCCGCGACCACCGCCAAGCCGATCGCCTGCACGGTAACGATGCGCAGCCCGGCGAGCAACACCGGCAAAGCGAGCGGCAGTTCGATCTCTCGGAAGATCTGTCCCGGGCTCATCCCCATGCCCCGCCCGGCCTCGATCGCGGCACTGTCGACCCCCGTCAACCCGACCGATGTGCTGCGAACGACCGGCAGCAGCGCATAGAGCACCAGCGCGATAATCGCCGGGGTCACCCCGATGCCGCCGATACCGTAGGCGGCGAGCCGCGGTAATGCCGCAACCAGTGTCGACAATGGCACGATCAGCAATCCGAACAGTGCGATCGACGGAATTGTCTGCAGGATGTTCAAGACGGCGAATACCGGCCCTTGCAACCCCGGACGGCGGGCAATGGCGACGCCGAGAGGGAAGCCGATCGCCGTCGCGGCCCCGACCGATGCTCCAACCAATGTCATATGACGCGCCATCGCTTGGGCAAAGATCTGGCGATGGATTTGGTATTCCTTGGTCAGGGAAAGCGCGTCGAATGTGCCGCTCGCCGCCATCAGCAGCATCCCCGAAGCGATCCCCACCACTGTGACCAGCTGCGCAACGATGCCGGCGCCGAGGCGTTGCAGCGCATCGCCCACAGCGAGCGAGGCGCATGCGCCGAGGACCCAGAACGCGGGACCCAGTGAAATGCGGGACGCGGGTGTGGCGCTCTGCGCCAGAAGGCTGGCCGCCTGCCCCGCGGCGGCCAGGACGAGCAGCAGCAGCGCAGCGGCGAACACGGCGACGGCGCAGTGGAGCGCGCTGCTCGGCCGTATCAGGCAGGCCCCCGCCAATGCCGCGCCCAGTACTGCAATGCCGGCGGTCGGCAGAGAGCCGGCTGCCACCCACAATGCAACCGGCTTGCCCGAAACGAGCCGGTTCGGCGCTTCACCGACAAAGCCCGACAGCGCAACCGCAGCCACCGCAACGATCACCAGTACAAACAGCACCTGGTTGCGAATGCCGCTCGAAACGCGGAGGGCAGGGCGCCGGCCGGCCAGATCGCGCTGGACGGTCACGGCAGGAAATTCTTTGATCGGAGATAGGAGGCCGCGACCGCCCCCGCCTCCTCTCCATCGACAGCAATCTCGGCATTGAGCTTTTGCAGCGTCTCGAGCGTCAGGGTGGCGAACACCGGGTCGAGCAATGTGCGGATTTCAGGATGCTCCTGCAGCACCGGCTCGCGGACGACCGGAGCCGGCGCGTAGACGATTTGTGCGCCCTTGTCGTCCTTAAGCGTGACGAGACCGAGCGCCGCCAGGGCGCCGTCCGTGCCATAGGCCATCGCCGCGTTGACGCCGGACATCTCTTCGGCCGCCGCGCGCAAGGTGGCCGCGGTATTGCCGCCCGATAACGTCAGCAACTGCTCGTCCGACAACCGGAAGCCGTAGGTCGCCTCGAAAGCCGGCAGGGCCGACGGGCTCTCGACAAACTCCGCCGAGGCGGCGAGCTTGATCCTGCCGCCCTCGTTTACGTAGTTCGCGAAATCGTCCATCGAGGCAAGGTGCTGGCGTTCCGCCAAATCCCTCCGCACCGCGATCACCCAAGTGTTGTTCGCCGGTGCCGGGGTCAGCCACACCAGATGGTTCTTTTCGCGGCAGAGCGCCTCGACCATCGCATAACCGCGCTGCCAATTCTTCCATGCCGGATCCTGCTCCTGGTGAAAGAACAGTGCGCCGTTCCCGGTATATTCAGGATAGATATCGACCTGTCCCGCGAGAATGGCGGCGCGCACGATGTTGGTCGGCCCGAGCTGGAGCTTATTTTCCACCGCAACGTTACGCGCCCGGAGCAGCGCCAAGATCATATTGCCGAGCAAGGCGCCTTCGGTGTCGATCTTGGACGCCACGACCACAGTGCCGTCGCCCGCCGTCGCTGGCGCGCCGATCAAAGCGAGGGCCAAAATAAGCGCGGCTACGGCGGCAGACGAGCGCACGGCAGTTACACCGGTCTCTGAGATTTCAAGGGCGTTTGTCCCGGCCGGCCCGTAGCCAAAATATACGTCCCGCGCGCTCTCTGTCCCTGGTAATCCTGCAAGATTACCAGGGAGCAGGAACGGGCCATGCGATTTCTAGCCGCTATCGAAAACCCGTTAAATGCAGTACTTGGCCTCCCTCATGCCGTCGGCACAAATTGGGGAGACTTGCTTTCTAACCAGGGCTACGCGGCGTGGAGGAGTTCGAGATACTCCTCGTAGATCGTCATGTTCTTGCCGAAGGAGATTGCCGCGGCCTGCGCGCCGCAGACGAGGTGCATCCAACGCCACGGCTCGCGCGTCGTGTTGTACTCCTCGACGATCGACTGGTGGTGCTTGAAGGCGTGCATCTCGGTGAAATTGTCGTGGCACACGATCTCGGCGAGCCGCGCGATGAATGCCTGCGGGTCGTAGCCGCTCTTCATGTATTGCGTCGCCAGGTTCACCGTCTCCTTGACCTCCGGCACCGCCCGCATCACGCCGAGATTGGTGACCTTCGACCAATCGGTCGGCGGCTGGGTGTAGATGCTGTGCTTGATTGCGTCGAGCAGCTCGTCCTGGCTCCGCACCGGCAGGGCGGCGACCGCGGTCATGTCGGGTTGCGGGTACGGCTCCATGCGCGTCGCGGTCGAACGGATCTCCGGGCCCGACTGCCACGTCAGCAACAGCATCAGTTTGTTCTTCAGGCTGATCCCGTCGAGCCGCAGCAGGTAACGCCGCAGATTGACGCTGGTATGCAGGTGCACATCCATCGGGTTGCCGCCGAGCGAGCGCAGGAAGAGACCGGCGGCGCCGATCGACAGCGCCTCACCCGCGCCCTCCAGCGAAATCCCCCCGGCCAAGGCCTTTGCCATCAGCACCGGAATATCGGCAAAGACGTCGACGGCCGAGATCGCCTCGCCCAGCTCGCCGATCACCGCGGTTTCGTCCTCGCCGGTGCGCTGGCGGTAGATGCGCTGCAGCAAATGATATTCCTCGATCAGACCCTCGATCTGCGGCAGAGGCGAGGGCATCGGATTGTTCGGGGCAACCGGCGAACGGGTCACGAAGCGCACCACCGGGCGCATCACAGTCTTGAAGAACTCCTTGTCGAGCACCCCGGTCTCGAAGGCGCGCCACACCGTGCCGGGGAACATGAAGTAATGGTCGTCGTTGAAATTCTTCGGGATCGCGACGCTGAGCAGCAGATCGAAGGCCTCGATCCGCGGCGCATGATCCCACAGCCACTGATAGAGATGGTCCGCCTTGTTCCACTCGCCGCGACCGACCGCAGTGAGGAACGCCGCTTTGGTCGCTTCGACGCCGCCGGCGTCCTCCGGCGCGAATTCGAAGAGGGCGTACGGTCCCATCGCCGGATGATTGATGTGTTTGTTGGTGAGCGCCACGTGTTGCAATACCGGGACAAAACGCTGCTCACCCTCGAGGCGCTCGACCGTCTTCGAGATCGCATAGAGGCCGGCCAACGGGTGCAGCGGGCCGCCGTGATGGCCTGGCGGCATTTCGGTCGAGCGGGTCACCGCGAGGGCAGAGGCTGTCAGCATGGTCTCGGTGGATACCCCGGCCCGCAGCTTGTCCAAGGTGCGATCCAGAATTTCCGAGGGGGGCGTATCCTCGATAAACTGGACCAACGGCTCGATGGCGTCGGAATACTGGACGCGTTGCGGCAGGGGCATGATGAGTTTCTCCTTGATGCGGTTGTGTCGGCTTCGGTGGCTCTACTCTTTCCAATTGACAAGCGTCCCTCGGCTCTCAACGGGAAAGAGGGGCCAAGAGGCGGTCTTCTTTACTCTCAAGATAATCGTCCTGCCCGATTGACACACTGTCAACGCCGAAGGACGCATCAGGGATATGCGTCAGAAGCCCCCCTCAGCGGCTTCCCAGGCCGAGATGCGGTGCGCCTTCCCTACCCTGCGCCCGATACCGGGTTGTCCCGGGTCTCCGGCATCACGGTCCCGACGAGAAGGGTGGCGCAGAGCCCGACGGCGGCGAGGCCGAGAAACGCCGCCCCGCCGCCGAAATGATCGGCGACCAAGCCGGCCGCGGCGGTGCTCAATGTCGCGCCGCTGCCGACTGCAAGGCCGATGATGCCGAGACATGTCGTGTAATGGCCGGTGTCGCGGGTGATGTCGGCGACGATCAAGGGTGTCAGGACCCCGAACACCGCGGCACCGAGACCGTCGAACAGCTGGATCAGAATGATCACATAGGGATCCGTGGTGGCGGCGAGCAGCGCACCGCGGATCGGCAAGGCGCTGTAACCGAGGAGGAGTATCGGCCGGCGGCCCCATTTTTCGGCGGCTCGCCCGGCCCACGGCGAAATCAGCGCGGTGACGATCTGCGGCCCGACGATACAGGCGGCGATCAGCGCCGAAGCCCCGCTTCCCGCCCGCTTGGTCACCATCCCGGCGGCAATCGGCAGCATCGCGGCGTTAGCGAGGTGAAACAGACAAGCGCAGGCGAAATAGACGAGAAGGCTGCGGTCCTTGAGAAACCGCCACGACCGGCCGATAGGCGGCGAGGCCGCCGGCCGAACCGGGGCGCGTTGTCGCTGCAGCGGCGCGAGATCCTGCCGGCGTATCATCGCCAGTGCCGCTAACGCGGGTAAACAGAACGCTGCGGTCAAAAAGAAGACGGCGCGATCCGAGAAATAAGAGCCGCAGGCTCCCATCAGCCCGGCGGCGAACGCATTGCCGATCGCCGCATAACGCGCGTTGCGGCCGAGCCTCTCGCCGAAGAGGCTGGGGTGAACCAAAGCGAGGGTCAGCGCCGCTATCGCCGGGCCGATCACGGAACCGGCAAAGGCATGCAGCACCTCGGCCGAACCGATCGACAGCAGGGTGGGCCACAAGGCGATCAGGAGAGCGCTCACCACGGTCGCGAGGATCGCCGCGGCAATAGCTGCGCGTTTGTCGCGCACCGCATCCGCCAATGCTCCACCGGGCACTTGGCTTGCCATTCCGGCGATCGTGCCGATGCTCAACGAGGCGCCGATCGCGGTCTGCGTCCAGCCGACGCCAGTCAAATAAACCGAAATGAACGGCCCAAACCCGGTCTGAAAATCAGCGACGAAAAAATTCAGCCAATCCAGCCCGCGCAGGCTGCGGGTCCTTGCAGAAATCTGCGGCGGAGACCCGATCCGCAGCATCGGGCGGTTGCCCCTAGAGGGTCACTGGACAGAGCCCGAAGAGGTCTGGCTGGTGCCGATTCGAGGCAAGGTCAACACAGCAATGGGCTTGTCCGATTCCCGGTACTCAGGTGCCGCCTTCAATTGTTCGCGCCCGAGGTCGAGGGCGATGACATTTTTCTTTTCACCTAAATCGAAACGCAACGCGCTCCAGTCGATTGCGATCTTTCGGGTGCCGACACCAAGGAACCCGCCAAAATCGATCACAGCTGCACATGGTTTCCCGGAATGATCAAACAGGACATCGACGATCCGGCCCATATTCTGGCCGTCGGCGCTCATTATGTCCCTGCCGAGAATGCGGAGGACTTGATCGGGCGGAATATGCTCGAGATCCGCACCGTAACGCATCGCAGAGCCCGACGCCTCATCACCAAAACCCGCGTTCGGCAGTTGCGCCAACGCGGCAGCAACCAATCCGATGCCCACCGCCCGGACCAACGGCTTTAACGTTAGCAGGTCGCGAAGCTCAAGCATTTTAAATTCAGCCGTAAGTAAGACGCTGGTAAAGACGGGTATAATCTTCCGCCATTCGGCGCGCAGTGAAACGCTGCTCGAAAACCGTCCGGATTGTCGTGCGGTCCAACAAGCTAATCCTCTGAGCGGCGCTGGCCGCGGCGATTTCGTCCTCGACGACAAACCCGGTGACGCCTTCATCGATGACCTCGGACACGGAACCGCCACGCATTGCTATGACCGGCGTCCCGCAAGCCATGGCTTCGATCATCACGAGCCCGAACGGCTCCGGCCAGGCTATCGGGAACAACAGAGCGGCGGCCTCGCCAAGGAATTCGGCCTTCTGGTGCTCGCCGATCTCGCCGATGAACTCGACATGCGGCTGCGCCAGCAACGGCTCGACTTCCGTTTTGAAGTAGTCGAGGTCGACGCGGTCGATCTTGGCCGCGATTTTCAACCGCATGCCGGCGCGCGCGGCGATGCGGATCGCGCGGTCCGGCGCCTTCTCCGGCGAAATCCGGCCGAGAAAGGCGAGATACCCGCCGCTTCCGGTACCAGGGAGCAGAAGCCGCTCGGGCAGCCCGTGATGCACCGTGGCCAGATAGGAGGCTTGCGGCAACGGCGCGCGCTGCGCGTCGGAGATCGAAACTACGGGTACTTTCGGATAAGCCGAGTAGAGCCAGTTCAGTTCCCGCAGATCCAGCCGGCCGTGCAGCGTGGCGAGAAACGGCACGTCCGCCCGCGATAAAATCGGGTAAGCGAGATAATCGCAATGAAGATGGATGACGTCGAAGTCCCGCGACCGCAGCGCGACGTTTTCGAGCATGACTATCAAGGGCGCGACAGAGTCGCGAATTGACGGATCCAGCCGCAGCGCCCGAGGCCAACCCGCTTCGAGATGCGCCGAGGTTGAACTGTCGCCGCTGGCGAACAAGCTCACCTCGTGGCCCATCGCCACCAGCTCGTCGGTCAAATAAGCAACTATCCGCTCCGTACCGCCATAAAGCTTTGGCGGCACAGCTTCCATCAGCGGCGCAATTTGGGCAATTCGCATGCTCGCTCCGGGTTCAGACGCCGCGCCCTCGGCGCTCATCGCTAATCGTGGAGTCGCATAAATGGTTGCATGCGATCGGTGCGACAACGCACCTCACCTCCGAAGCCGAACAATTGCACAGGAGAACTGCAACGATCGAATATCGCTCCGGGAATATTATCGAGGCGTCGACGTTTGTAGGCGAGAAGGACCGCCACTGTACAATCGTCGCGTGCCTAAAAATGGAGCATTGCATGCTGAACAAGGTGCTTCGTACGACGGGTCGCGTCTTTAGCTGATAATCAAATCTTATTCTACTATGAGGAAAACCGAGAGAAACGGCTGATGACAGTTGCGCACCTTCCCGATCTTCGACCAGCCTCTCGGCTGAAAGCCGTAGATCCACACCTGGCGCGTGGAAGGGGCGCGCAGGAAGCAGGCGCGGCAGCATTCCCTCGGCGGCCGCTGGCGTTTCTCTGGCACTACATCGGGCGGCGGCCGTTACTGCACCTCGCCGCTCTAGCCGCGGTACTCAGCGCAGCAGCATTCGCGTCCCTATCGCAATATGGCTTGAAGCTGATTGTCGATGCGATGGAAGGGGGGCCCGCTCACATCGCAGGGGTTTGGTGGGCCCTCGCCGTGTTCGCGGCGCTGGTTGGTGGTGAGAGCATTTTGTGGCGCTGCGGCAGCTGGTTGGGTTACCGCGCGATGCTCGCCGACAAGGCGGAAGCCAAACTCGACCTGTTCAATCATCTGAGCGGCCATTGCGGCAGTTATTTTTCCGATCGGCTGGGCGGGGCGCTCGCCAACCGCATCTCCGGAACCGGCGATGCGGTGCAGCAGATCTTCTCGATCGTGCTGTTTACGATTGCCCCCGTTTGCGCGGATTTCTGCGCCGCCGTGGTGATGCTTGCGATGGTAGAATGGCACCTGGTGGCCGCCCTCGGGGCTTTCGTGCTGCTGGCCGCTGGCGCGCTGACGCGCTTCAGCGACCGCGGCACGCCGCGGCACCGGTTCCATGCCGATCGTGCTGCCGAGGTCGGCGGCGAACTGGTCGATATTCTCTCGAACATCTGGGTGGTCAAGGCTTTCTCGGCCCGAGCGCGTGAGCGCAGCCGCTTCGAGCGGTTATTGAAGAGCGAGGAAAGCGCTCACCGAGACAGCTTGATGTATGTCGAACGCCTGCGCGTGCTGCACGACCTGGCTCTGTGGCTGATGGCGGCGGCCATGCTGAGCTGGACCTTGCTTCTGTGGAGCGAAGGAAAAGTCAGCCCCGGTGACGTGATCTTGACCGTGGCGATCGCCTTCCGGATTCTGCACGGCTCGCGCGACCTTGCGTTTGGGCTCGTCAACGCGACGCAGTTTGTCGCCCGTATCGCCGATGCAATCCAGGTCATTGGCGAAAATCACCGGGTGGTCGACCTGCCGGGCGCCGGCCAGCTAATCCCGGTCGGCGGCAGCGTCGTCTTCGAATACGTCGATTTCGCATATCCGGAAGGAGAACCGGTATTTCGCGGCCTCAACCTGGAGATTGCGCCAGGCCAGCATGTGGCGTTGGTCGGACCGTCGGGCGCCGGCAAATCGACGCTGATCAGCCTGTTGCAGCGGCTGGTCGATGTCGACGCCGGACGGGTCCTGATCGATGACCAGGATATTCGCACAATGCGGCAGGACAGTCTTCGGGCCGCGATAGCTGCGGTGCCGCAAGACATTTCGCTCTTTCATCGCTCAGTTCAGGAGAACATCCGCTATGCACGGCCCGAGGCCTCCGACGAGGATGTCCGGGCGGCGGCGCGCGCCGCGCTCTGCGACGATTTTATTCGAGGGCTGCCGCAGGGCTACGACACGATCGTCGGGGAGCGCGGCACCAAGCTATCGGGCGGCCAGCGGCAACGGCTCGGCATTGCTCGAGCCCTGTTGAAGAATGCCCCTATTATTGTGCTTGACGAGGCGACTTCGGCCCTCGACAGCGCCTCCGAAGTCGACATTCAGAGCGCACTCGCAATCCTGATGCGCGGCCGCACCGTGCTGGCGATCGCGCATCGCCTGTCGACTGTCGCGAAATTCGATCGGGTTGTCGTGCTTGAAGAGGGCCGCATCGTCGAGGACGGCCCCCCTGCCGAACTAAGGCGGCACCGTGGGGCATTCGACCAGATGTGCCGGCTGCAGGAGAACAAGATCGTCGCGCTAGCCAGCTGAGGTGGGAACCGCCCATGGCCGGGCCTCCCCGGCCATGGGGTTGGTGGGCTCAGGCGTGGTCGTGGTAGTAGGTGTTGCGCAGCACGCGGCCAGGCAAAGCCCCCGTGTGCTTGCCGTGTTCCATCAGCACCTCGCCGTTGACGATGGTCGCCATGATGCCGGCTGCCGGTTCCTTCATGCGCCAGCCGCCGGCGGGAAAGTCATGGACGACCGTCTCGGGCAACGGCCGCACCGTGTCGGGATCGAAGATCACGATGTCCGCCGCCATGCCGGGCCGCAGCAGGCCGCGATCGTACAACCCTAGCGCCGAGGCGGAGTTGAAGGTCAGCCGCCGGACTGCGTGTTCGAGCGTCATAACCTGCTTTTCGCGCACCCACTCGCTGAGGAGGCGCGTGCTGTAGCCGTAGCCGCCATGGAACTGCACATGCGCGCCGCCATCCGAGAGGCCGACGATGGCGTTGGGATAGGTCAGGATCTTCGCCATCGCTTCGTCGTCGACATTGTTTTCCGACTGCATGAAGCCGGTGTCGAGGTTCTCTTCGACGACGAGGTCGAGGAAGGCGTCGATGACGCGCTTGTTCTGCTCCTTGGCGATCTGACCGATCGTCTTGCCCTTGAGCGCCTGGTTCTCTTCGAGAACCGGCGTCTCTACCCACATATAGTTGTACCACTCACGCGAATACCCGGCCGCCGGCACATTCACTTTGTGCTCGACGACTTCGTCATGCAATTTCTGGCGGATCGCCGGATCGGCATAGGCGCGCAGCTTCTCTTCATCGGAAGACAACAGGATCGGGTGCCACGTCGGCGACCCGCGGAATACCTGGCAGTTGCGCATCGTGAAACTCTGCGTGACGCGGTTCGGGCTGCACAGCGGATACGCCCGGATCCCGGCCTTCGAGGTTTCTTCGACCCGCGCCATGTGCCTCTTCCACGCATCCGGCTCACGCACGGTCTGGCCGAGATTATTGTAAATGACAGTGCGGCCGGTCGCTTCCGACAAGCGCGCCATCAAGCCATCCTTCAACTCGGCGGCGCGGCCGCCGCCCGACTGGATGATCCCGGTGCCCATCTCGCGCAACACATCGCCGAGCGCGAAAATCTCCTTCTCGTCGGCCCAAAGAGCCGGGATGTGAACGCCCTGCGGGTCGTAATGGCCCTTGTTGCGCGACACCGACAGGCCAAGCGCGCCGCCCTTGATGCCGTCGCGCACGACGTCCTGCATCTTCTTGATCTCGTCGTCGCTGGCGGTGCGGCCCTGGGCCTCGTCACCCATCACGTAATAGCGCACCGTCGAATGCCCGATCAGATTGCCGATATTGACGCCGAGATTCTGGTCGAGCCGGTCCATGTATTGCGGGATCGTCTCCCAATCGACCTCGACGGTGTTGAGGACGTCCATCGGGATCGCCTCGACATAGGACAGGAACTCGGCGACTCGCTTTGCGGAGCCGGGGCGGACTGGCGCCAATGCCAGCGAGCAGTTCCCGAAGACGACAGTCGTGCAGCCGTGGTCGGGCGAGAACGAGCACAGCGGGTCCCACGTGACCTGCGCGTCGTAGTGACAGTGATTGTCGACAAAACCGGGCGCGACGACTTGCCCGGCGGCGTCGATCGTGCGCTTGGCCGGCCCGCTCAGCTTGCCGATCTCGGCGATCTTGCCGTTTTTGATGCCGACATCTCCGCGAAACGCCGGCATTCCGGAGCCGTCGACGATCCGGCCGTTCTTGATCAGCAGATCATATGCCATCGCTACCCCTTTCTCGGTTCAGGTCACAACCGACCGCTTACTCGAATGGGAGTGTAGCACCGCAAAACCGGCCTACCCATGCGAAATGCGGCGAATAGACGCGCTTCGCCGCATGATTCTGCATGCCAGGGATTCAGCTCAGTTTTTCGAGCTCGTCGATGAAGCCGGCGATTATCGACAGGCCTCGGGACCAGAAGGAGGGGTCGGCGGCATCGAGGCCGAACGGGGCGAGCAGCTCGCGATGCCGCATCGTGCCGCCCGCCCGCAGCATTTCGAGATAGCGCTCGGCGAAACCTCGGTGCGCGTCCTCGTAGACCGCGTAGAGTGAGTTCACCAGGCAATCGCCGAAGGCATAGGCGTAGACGTAGAACGGCGTGTGGATGAAATGCGGGATGTAGGACCAGTAATGGCGGTAGACGCCGTCGAGGCGCAATGCCGGGCCGAGGCTATCGCGCTGCACGTCGAGCCAGATCTCGCCAAGGCGATCGGGGGTCAGCTCGGCCTCGCGCCGCTCCTCGTGCACCTTCTGCTCGAAACTCACAAAGGCGATCTGGCGCACCACCGTGTTCAGCATGTCCTCGACTTTGCCGGCGAGCATGATCTTGCGCCGCCGCGGATCGGTTTCGCGGGCGAGCAATGCCCGGAACGTCAGCATCTCGCCAAACACCGAGGCGGTTTCGGCCAGGGTCAACGGCGTGTCGGCCATCAGATAGCCCTGGCGGTTGGCGAGCAATTGATGGACGCCGTGGCCGAGCTCGTGCGCCAACGTCATCACATCGCGCGATCTTGCCCTGGTAGTTCAGCAGCAGATAGGGATGCGCGCTCGGCACCGTCGGATGGGCAAAGGCGCCTGATGCCTTGCCGGGCCTCAGCGGCGCATCGATCCACCGCCCGGCGAAGAAACGCCCGCCGACCGCGGCCATCTCGGGCGAGAAGACGCCGTAGGCCTTGAAGCACGGTCTCCTCCGCCTCGGACCAGGAAATCGTGCGCTCTTCCTCCTCGGGCAGAGGCGCGTTGCGGTCCCAAAACGGCAATTCCTCGACCCCGAACCAACGCGCCTTCAGCCTGTAGTAGCGGTGCGACAGGCGCGGATAGCTGTCGCGCACCGCCGCGATCAGCGCATCGACGACCTCGTCCTCGACAAAGTTCGCCAGATTGCGCGACGAGATCGGGCGCGGGAAGCGGCGCCAGCGGTCCTCGATTTCCTTGTCCTTGGCGAGCGTGTTGGTGATCAGCGCAAAGATGCGCGTGTTCTTCCCCAGCACCTCGCCGATCGTCTGCGCCGCCTCGCGCCGGATTTCCGGATCCTTGTCGGACAACAGATCGAGCGCTTCGGGCTCGGTCAATTCCTTGCCCGCGAAACGGGAACCGGAGCTCGGCGATCGTCTCGTCGAACAGCCGCGTCCAGGCGGCTCGGCCGGCGACATATTTCTCGTGCAGCAGCTTTTCGATCTCGTCGCTGAGCTGGTGCGGGCGGAAGGCGCGGGTGTCACGCAGCCAGGGCCGATAATGGGCGAGCGCCGGATCGGCGAGCTTCGCCTCGAGGTCGGCGTCGTCGAGGCGGTTGAGTTCGAGGGTGAAGAACAGCAGCGCCGTCGAGATCGCGTTCGTCCGCTCCTGCATCGTCTGGTAGAACCGGCCGATTTCCGGATCGCTGAGATTCCCGGCATGGACGAGCGAGGCATAGCTCATGATCCGGCCGATCTTCTCCTGCAGCCGCTCATAGGTCTCGACCGCCGCGCCGAGCTCGGCTCCCGGAGAGCGCAGCCAGATGCCCCTCGTAGCGCCTGCGAAAAGCTTCGGCCTCCTCGGCGAGTGCCGAAAGGTCATCGCGCGAGAGCCTCGCTGTCGCGGCCGGGATAGAGGTCGGACAAATCCCATTCCGGCAGCGCGCCGAGCGCCGCTTCCCGCTCTGCCAATGCCGGTTCCGCCGCCGCTGCTGGCACATTCATCGCCGCTCTCCCGATCGCTGTCACGGCGTGCATATGGGCGCAAAAACCGAAGCCGCCAACCGAGCGTCGGAGAGCGGGCGACCAGCAGTAGGTTGCCGCAATTCGGATGGTTAGGGCTGGCTGTTTTGGCTGTTTCTGCCGCGAATCAACAGCCAGCGAATCGTCGTGGTTTCGGCGGAAATCCTCGGTTGCCGGTGCTCCAGGTGAACGACAGAACAGCCAGCTGCTGGCTGTTCTGTCGCCCTTTTTCGCTAAAGTCGGCAGCTTGGCAAATCGCTTCTGAATACGCACTCGGTAACTTTATCACAAAGCTTTGGTGTTGTCAATTTAGCACGTAATGCCGCTTCCGTGTCAAGACGCACGCTGCGGCGCGGCAGACCAAGCGTCGGTTCGAGGCGCTGTGCGGATGGGTTGCCGGACGTTCATGCGGCAATTCCTCACAGACCTTCACCCACCCCGCCCTTGCGGGCTGGGTCCCCCCTCTCCCCAGCCTTTACACGGTGCGAGAGAGAGGCTTTCAGGCTGTATGCGTTGAGCGCAGCGCGGCGAGTGAGGGCGGCTCAGTAGCTGGAAATCTCGATCGAGTTCTGGTCCGGGTCGTCGATGTAGACCGATTGGATCGTGCCGATCGCGCCGGCGCGCGGGCCTTGCATTCGGACCGGCACGCCGCAGGTTTCGAGATGGGCCGCCACCTCGCCGATCGGCGCCTCGGTCACGAAACAGATATGCGCCGGCATCCGTTTTTCGCCGCTCATCGCCATAGCAGCCCCAGTGGCATCAAGGCCCTTGGCGGCGTCGAGATGGATCTTCTGCTGGCCGAAATAGAGTGCCGCGCGGCCCTCGCCCATGCTCTCGGCCTTCATGCCGAGCACGCGCTGGTAGAACTCCACGCTGCGGTCGATATCTGCGACGGTCAGGTTCAGGTGGTCTATGCGCTCGATCTTCATGGGGCGGCCTCCTCAATTTGAGAGATCCAGAGCTTGCCACGACGTAGAGCATCGGGCCAGAATTTCGCGATGTTGTCCGAACGCGAAGCCCGCTTTCTGGCCGGTTGCCGGGTCGGTCATCTGGCGACCGCCGACGCACGGGCATTGCCGCATCTCGTGCCGGTTTGTTTTGTCGTGAGCGAGGACGCGCTCTACATCACGATCGACCAGAAGCCGAAGGGCGACGCCGGGGCATTGAAGCGCCTGCGGAACATCGCCGAAAATCCCGTAGCCGCTTTTGTCGCCGATCGCTGGGACGAGGATTGGACCCGGCTCGGCTGGGTCATGCTGCGCGGCCCGGCCGAGATCCTGGCCGACGGTGCCGAACACGACCGGGCGCAGGAGTTGCTTCGGTCGCGCTACTCCCAGTATCAGGGGATGGAGCTCGCCCGCCTCCCGGTCATCGCCATCCGCATCGAGCGCGTGACGAGCTGGGGCGACCTCTCAGTCGACTAAGTCGTGTATGCCGCTTTCCACCCTCGCTTTGCTCGATATAAAATCGCCGTAATCGTGTTGTACTGACCCCTATCGGCAGATCGCCCCACCGGCCATGGGCTGAAAGTGTTCAACCCTAAGGAGAGATCTCGCTGCAGATTTGCTGCAGGTGCAGCGGACGGCAATTTTCGAGCCTAGTGATGGTTGTATCCTCGCAACGGGGCGAGGTGATGCTGGCCGCAGGGGAGGGATAGCGGGTAAGCTTCGCAACATCACCGTTACGGGAGAGGGATGATGGATTTTGGCGCGGCGATGTTTTTCACCGATTACTCGATGACCGCGGCCGAGCTCGGCCAGGCGCTGGAGGCGCGCGGCTTCGAGTTGGTCTGGGCGCCCGAGCATTCGCATATTCCCAGCACGCGCAAAACGCCGCCGGCCGGCGGCGGCGAGCTCGGCAAGCAGTACTATGACGTAATGGACCCGTTCGTCACATTGACGGCGGCGGCAATGGCCACCAAGACGTTGAAGGTCGGGACCGGGGTGTGCCTGGTTATTCAGCGCGACACGATCCAGACCGCGAAGCTCGTCGCCTCGATCGATCACGTCTCGGGCGGCAGGTTTCTGTTCGGCATCGGCGGCGGCTGGAACCAGGACGAGATCGAGAGCCACGGCACCGAATTCACCGGCCGCTTCAAGAAAATGCGCGAGCAGGTCGAGGCGATGAAGGAGATCTGGGCCAAATCCGAGCCCGAATATCACGGGGACATCGTGAACGTCCCAAGGATGCGGACCTGGCCGAAGCCGGTGCAAAAGCCGCACCCTCCGGTCATCGTTGGGGGCGCCTTCCCGCACAGCGCGCGCCGCGCGATCCGCTACGGCAACGGTTGGATTCCCAATGCCAGCCGGGCGCACTATGCCGATGTGACCGAGTTTTTGCCGGAGTTCCGGGAGATGGCCACCGCGGCCGGGCGCGACCCGGCGTCGATTTCTGTGACCATATGGGGCGTCCCGGAAAATTTGGATCGCCTAAAGCGCTACCGCGATCAGGGGATCTCCCGCGTGGTGGTCAGCCTGCCTTCGGCAAACCGCGACGAAACCCTCCCGGTGCTCGACCGCTGGGCCGAGCTGATCCGCCAGACCGTACACTGATCTTTGCCGGCGGCTATTTCGGGTACACGCGCTGATAGACGCCGGGTGACCCTTCGTCGTGCCGCAAATGGGGCTGCACCCGCCTCGTCCACGGGTTGCTGACGCGGGCGCGGCTCCAGGTGTCGCTCTCCGACACGCGGGCGTGCTCGAATTCATAGACGGTCAGGTATTTGGGTTGGCCCTCGACCGCGACGAACCGCCGGGCGCCGAGGCAGCCCGGCACCGCCAGATATCCGGGAATGTAAGCCGTGTTGTACCAGGCGTTGAATTCTTCCTCGATGGCGGACGACACATCGATCCGCCCCATCTGCAGGAACGGCGCCATCTCGACGGTCTGCTCGATCGGGTCGGTGTGCACCGGGAAGATCTGCCGGTAGAGGTTGCGCAGAAAATTGCGTCCGACGCGGCTCGTCCCGATCCTGCTCCGCTGTGGCGAGGGCTGATACTTCACTGTGTCGAGGTAAGCCGTGCTGCGCAGCACATTGTGGTCCTCGAGCTCGTACATGGCGAGGTATTTGGGCGCGCCCTTGACCGCGACGTACCGCCCGGCACTGAGAAAGCCCGGCACCTCCAGCAGGCGCGGCAGATGCTCCTCGTCATACCAATGGTTGAACTCGGCCTCGAACTCCGGATCGATATCGGTCCATACCATCAGCAGCCCCGTTCCGCGCGTTTTTGCCATTGCCGCACTCCTTCGTCCTGCCGCAGCTCGGTTCGAGAAAGCTTATCACGGGCAGGACGCGCAACAACTCCTGTTGCGACGGCTCAGGCGATGTCGATCAGCGCGAGGCCGGTTTCGGGATCCTTGCGCTTGCGCAGATAGCTCGGCGGCTGGATCAAGATCACTTCCAGGGTCGGCCGGACATATGCCTCGATCAGGTGACCGCCGACCACACTGCCGTCGGCTTTGCCGAGAACCGCATGGAGATGCAGGGTCGGGCCCTGATCGCCGACCGCGGCATCGCCGAGCAACGACAAGACCTCGACTTGCTCGCCGACGGGGATTTTTTTGTATTGCTTGGTTTCCCACTGGAAATACCCGAGCACGGCGCGGCTGAATGCGCCGATCGCAGTGAGCGAGGCGGCCTCGACCTCCTGTTCCCGCACGAATTTGCCGAGTTCACCGATGACCTCGTCACCGGTGTCGAGGACGACCGCATAGGTGATCGGAGGATCGGCATTGAGCAATTTCGAACGCATGTCGCCCTCGCAACTCAGCTGGAGGTTGGCGTTGAGGTGGTGCCGGCGCGCAAGCTGCTCGAGGCCACGGAAATCGTGCAGATCGCCCTCGGCTCGTCGATCCGTAATACGATGCTCTCGGTCAGATAAAGCTGGTAATGGACCCCGTCCTGGCCGATATAGCCAGCCTGCAAATCCTGCCCCAGCACCAGGGAACCGACGCGGGGATCTACCAGCACGCCTCCCTCGATCGGCGCCTTGTAGATACCGCGGGTGCAGAGATGTCGCAGATGCTGGATCTGCGAGACGTCGGTCCCGGGATACAGCCGAAAGAGCCCATTGTAGAGCGGCGGCGCCAATGCCAAGGCATAGGGCCCGCGATAGCCCGCGTCATCGAGCTGAGTCACCGCGGCGAGCACGTCGCCGAGCGCCTGCTCCACGGCTGCCCAATCGCCGCCTTCGAGTTGCTGACGGCCTTCATGCGTCAAGAGCCCAGGAAGCTGGAAATCGGGTTGGCCGCGGTAGACGAACTCCTCCTCGCGATTGGCAACCGCCTCGGCCGCGTCCTGCGCCGGCGTCAAATCGAGCGGTTGACCATTTTCCAGATACCCGGCAATCCGCCGCACGCTGAGACGAAAGGCTCGCCGCAACATCGGCACCGAAATGGCGCGCCCCATGACCGCGCCGGCTTCGTCGGCCGATGGCTGGCGGCAATAGTCGTCGTTTCCAGCTTCGATCGAGGTGAGGCCGACGCCGAAAGGCCCCTGCAGCTCGAGAAATCGCCGGCCGGTGAGCCGGTCGCGCGCGGCCTCGGCCGCATTCTTGTCGATCTCTCGCCAGATTGCGTCCGGCAGATGCGACTGACCGCGATTGAGGTAATCCATCGGCTACGCGTCCCTCAGCGACCCGATCGTGAAGCCGGGGTGGCGGCCGCTTCGGCTCGTCTCAGACCCGCCCTTGCCGACGCCTTCGGCGGTCGCGGCTTTTTCCTCCTGAAGAATCGAGCCTTCGGTGAAAAGATAGGTTTTCAGAAACCGTTCGAAATCGGTGTCGCGGCGACGGATCCATTCGAGCAGCATCGAGGCGTGCTCCATCTCCTCGCGCATATTATGAAGCAGCAACTCCTTCAACGTCTCGTCCTCGGCATCGTCGGCGCGCTGGCGATACCAGTCGATCGCATCGAGCTCTTCCATCAACGAGACAATCGCGAAATGCAAATTGAGCGTCTGTTGCGACAGACGCTCGCGCGGTGCGTGCAGGTTCTCGCTCGACATATCTCGTTCTACCGCCCGTTGCTAATTGTCCGAGGCGATAACGCGGCCAACCTGCACCGGTTCCCCTGCCTCTGAAAAAGCCGTGGACCGGGCAGTCGATCCGCCCGGTCCACGCGATGCGTACAGACGTTAACGACCGGTGGAGTTACCGTTGTGAAGCTTTCCGCCCTCCACTGGGGACGTGGTAGTACCGGCGCCGGTATTCTGATTCGCAAGATTATAACTTGCCATCTGCTGCAACTGCTCTTTCGTTCGATCGAGCGTCAGCCGGTTGTTGTCGGTCTTGATGTCACTGGGTAGGACCGCGACGTCCTTGCCCCCCATTCCGAGAAAGGAGCCGACATCGACGACGACCGCGTCGACTTTGCCGTCCTTGTTGAGGATCAAATCGGAGACGCTGCCGATCTTGCGGTTCTGTACGTCGTAGACCCCGCTGCCGATCATTTTGGTGGCGCGGATCTCGTCCGTCTGGATACTGTGAAGACTTGCGGCAGTTTGTGCGTGCGCTACAGGGGCCGCGGCGGCCAGGGCCAACGCCACCGCTGCAGTTAAATGGATTTTCGACACGGCATTACTCCTTTAACGTTGATTAACGTTTTGAACAACAACCGTATTGCGCGACGGTTCCCGATCAGCGTCGATCGTTTCCAATGAATTCTGGAACTAAGGATTATCGGATAGCGATTTCCACAAAGGATCTAATGGAGCGAGGTCGGCCGATGGCCACTCATCAATCGAAGGCACAAAAGGAAACCGTCGAGCGCGTCATGCACGAGTTCAAGCATGGAGAGCTCAAAAGCAGTCGCGGCAAAAAGGTCAAAAACCCGAAACAGGCGATCGCGATCGGGCTGCACGAGGCAGGCGCCTCCAGATACGAGAGTAAGGAGAAGAACCGCCAAAATCTAAGCCGTACCAAGGCTCGCGAGCGGCGCGGTGCAACCGAGAAGGACCGCAACGAGCATGGAAGCGAGCGGGAGCCTACGCGAGCGCAGCTCTATGAGGAGGCAAAGCGTCGCGATATTCCCGGGCGATCGAAAATGAACAAGCACGAGCTCGAGCGCGCCCTGCACCGATAAGTTCGGCCCCGAATAAATTTGGCCCCGAACCAGTTTGAGCCGGGGAGCGTTTGGCCGCGCCCAGTGTTGTATAGTGCGATGATGTCATGCGCGTTGGAGGAGAGAATGGACGAGCAGCCAGTTAAGGACCGGGTATCCGAGGCTACGGAGAAAGTCGGCGCGATGGCGAGCGATGCCGCGAAGCAGGCCGGCGCGAGTATGCAAGGCAAGCTCGATCAGGGCAAGACGATGATCCAAGATGCCCAGACCAACGCCGCCGCATTGGCCCGCCAGGCTTCCGACGCAGGCAGACAAGCGATGGCTCAAGCCGGGGAGTTGGTGCAAGGTGCCGCGCGTGAAGCCGGCAACCAAGCGACGCAAGCGGCGACAAACCTCTATCAGCAGAGTTCCCGAGCCGGTGATTTCATCACCCAATATGCGGCGGAGCAACCGGTCACCGCTTTGCTCGTCGCCGGCGCAATAGGTTACGGGCTCGCGTATCTGATCCACCGCCGCTGAACTGCTCTGCCCGCCGGTCCTCGGTTAGCACGGCGGCGAGGATGTGATCGAGCTCCGATATTGGTACGATTGGGCGGCGGCTGAAGGAGATGCCGGGGCGGGCAGCCGTGCCGCCGCGGTAATCTAGTTTCGGGGGCGGAAATGGCCGATCAAGCAGCTGAGGTCGACGGCCGCACCCGCCCCGAACTTCCGCCGGGCCTGTTCGGGATGATCGCCGTTCTGGTAGCGGCTACCGTTGTCAGCCATTCTCTACTTCGCCCGCGAAGTTTTTGTCCCGATTACACTGTCAGTCCTGCTGAGCTTTCTGCTGGCGCCCGCAGTGCGATGGCTTCGCCGATGGCGAGTGGGCCGAATTACCGCGGTCGTCCTCACAGTGGTGGTGGCCTTCCTGACAATCGCTGGGTTCGCGGCGGTTATCGTCGGGGAAGTATCGTCATTGGCGCAGCAGCTTCCGGAATACCAATACAATCTCGACACCAAAATTCGTTCGTTTCCCGGAATGGTTCCCGGCGGAGGAATTTTCCGTCGGGCGTCAAAGACGCTGCACGAGCTCGGTAAGGAGCTTTCGAGGGCGGAAACTCAGGGTGCGGCGGAGAGCACCCCTTCAGCTACCGGCGCTTCCGGGCCGCAACCGGCCAAACCGATACCTGTCCAAGTAGTAGAGCCTGAACCCGGACCGCTGCAGATCGTTCAAAGCATCGTCGAGCCGCTGCTCCAACCAATGGCGGCCGGCGGATTGGTCATCGTCTTCGTCATCATGATCCTGCTCGAGCGGGAGGATCTTCGGGACCGGCTGCTGCGGCTCGCCGGAAGGCGTGACCTGCACCGCACCACCGAAGCGATGAACGATGCGGCTCAACGGATCAGCCGTTACCTGTTATCTCAGCTCGTCGTAAACATCAGTTGCGGGTTGCCGATCGGGCTCGGGCTGACACTGATCGGCATCCCGAACGCGGCGCTGTGGGGCATTCTGGTGGTGCTGCTGCGGTTCATCCCCTATCTGGGGATTGTCATCGCCGCGGCGTTCCCGCTGGCATTAGCTATCGCCGTTGCTCCCGACTGGATGCTGTTCGTTTGGACCGCCCTGCTGTTTGTCGGTATCGAGCTCGTGGTCGCGAACCTCGTGGAACCGCTGGTCTATGGCGGCTCGACCGGTCTCTCTTCGGTGGCGCTGATTGCCGCGGCTACGTTCTGGACTTGGCTCTGGGGACCGATCGGGCTGCTCCTTTCGACCCCGATGACGGTTTGTCTGGTGGTCCTCGGCCGACACGTGCCGCAGCTCCAATTCCTCAATGTGATGCTCGGAAACGAACCGGTGCTGACGCCAGTGGAAACGTTTTACCAGCGCATTCTGGCGAACGATCCCGAGGAAGCGACGGAACAAGCCGAAGAGTTCGCGAAGAACAGTTCGCTGACCGAATTTTTCGACGAGGTTGCGATACCCGCTTTGGCGAGAGCGCAGGCCGACAGCGACCGCGGCGTGCTGCCTTTCGAAGACCGCGCCACATTCCAGCGCGCGATCGCATCCATGGTTGAAAACCTGTTGGAAGATGAAGATGCCACTGCCGCGCCGGAGCACGCAGCACGCCCAAGACCGGAGGCGTTCGTCCGGTATCGTCTGTGTGGCCGGCCGCAACGAACTCGACGAAGCCGCAGCCTCTGTTGCTAGTGAATGTGCTGCGTCTGGAGCGCCACATTGGCATCGGAGCGCCGCTGTCGGCGGATGCTCTGTCGGCTAACACGGCCTATTTGCCGCTTTTTAAGGATGCCTCCGTGGTGTGTCTGTCGCTGATCAGCACCAGTTCACCGGCGCGGGCGCGTCTCCTCGTAAGACGTATTCGCCGGCGCGCTCCTCGGGCGCAAATATTGATCGGATTTTTGGGATCGCCCTCGAGAGAAGTTGGGGCCGAGGAGATAGCGCGCGCGGCTTCCGCCCAGGCTGTGGCATTCTCGTTGCGCGAGGCCGTTGCTGCTATCGACTTCTATGCTGGCGGTGGAGAGGGCACCCGCCAGTGTAACCTGACCGCGAATACAGCAGGGCAACACCATAGTGTCTCGACACGGGGGTTGGCGCTCACTGGAAGTTTCCATAGATGGTAAAGATTCTCGTCAAACGTTTGAACCTTTTGTGGTCAGCGGTGTTAAACCCGCGAGAAAACAACAACTTTCGCAACCTCAGATGGCAAAAACCGTTCTGATCACGGGGGGAGCCGGTTTCATCGCTTCTCACTGTGCCGCTGCGTTGCTCCGACACGGTTACCACGTTCGCGCGCTTGATAATTTGGACCCGCAGATCCATGGGGCGGAGCGTGAGCCACCCAATTATCTGGACCGCCGGGTCGAGTTGCTCGTCGGCGATATCCGTTCGCCGAAGGCGGTGCGTCGGGCATTGACCGATACGGATGTGGTCCTGCACCTCGCGGCACGCGTCGGGGTCGGGCAAAGCATGTACGAGGTGGCCGATTATACCGACGTGAACAGCCGCGGGACGGCGGTATTGCTTGAAGCGATGATCGAGAGGGCAAAACGCCGCCCTTTCGACCGGCTGGTCGTGGCCTCGAGCATGAGCATCTACGGCGAGGGGCGTTACCGAGCAAGCGACGGACGGTTATTGGCCAATGTCGAGCGCAGCCCGATCCGGCTGAAGCAAGGTTATTGGGAGCCGACCGACAGCTGCGGACGGCCGATCGAGGCGGTACCGACGGATGAGAGCAAAACCCCGTCGACGCTTTCGGTCTATGCCTTATCGAAATACGATCAGGAATGTCTCTGCCTGATGGTCGGCGGGGCCTACGAGATCCCGACTGTCGCGTTGCGGTTCTTCAACGTCTATGGCCCGCATCAGGCGCTGTCGAACCCCTACAGCGGGGTTCTGGCCATTTTCGCTGCGCGGCTGCTCAATGAGCGCCCTCCTCTAATTTTCGAGGATGGGGAGCAACGGCGCGATTTCGTCTACGCCGGCGACGTCGCCGAGGCCTGCCGCCTGGCATTGGAGGTCGAGGGAGCGGTCGGCCGCGCCTTCAACATCGGCAGCGGCCGGCCGGTCACCATCAAGGAAGTGGCCCGGCTCCTCGCCGACACATTGGCCGTTTCGATCGAGCCCGAGATCAGCGGAGAGTGCCGCGTCGGCGATGTCCGGCATTGTTTCCCGGATATCGGCGCAGCGCGCTCGGTGCTCGGCTACCGGCCGAGAACACAGCTAGATGCCGGTTTGGCCGAACTTGTGAATTGGCTGAAGGGGCGCGTTGCCGTCGATCGAGTGGGCGAGGCGCGAGCGGCACTGGCCGCTCGGGGTCTCACGTTATGAGCGTTTCGCTCGTCCGTCCAGCAAGCCGCGGGCCTGTCTTGATCACCGGCGGCGCCGGTTTCATCGGAACCAATCTGGCGCACCGGCTCTTGCGAAGTGGGCGTCCGGTGCGGATTTACGATAATCTCAGCCGGCCGGGAGCCGAGCATAACCTGCGCTGGCTGCGTGCGGCGCATGGTTCACGGATGCAGGTCGAGCAAGGAGAGGTGCAATCCACCGCGCGTTTGCGCGAGGCCCTCGCGGACATCGGAACGGTGTTTCACCTCGCCGCTCAAGTTGCCGTCACGACCAGTCTCGCTGATCCGCGCGACGATTTCGCCGTCAATGCCGCTGGGACGTTGAACCTCCTGGAGCTGATTCGGGAGACGGGCCGCCGCGTCGCTCTCGTCTTCACTTCGACCAACAAAGTCTATGGCGCGCTTGACGACGTACCGCTCGTGCCATTCGCGACGCGTTACCATCCCACAGTCGATCTAAGCGGCATCGACGAGACCCGTCCCCTCAGCTTCCATAGTCCATATGGCTGCTCGAAAGGCACCGCCGATCAATATGTCCTGGACTATGCTCGCGGCTATGGCGTCGACGCGACGGTTTTCCGCATGAGTTGCATTTATGGGCCGCATCAATACGGTACCGAAGATCAGGGCTGGGTGGCGCACTTCCTAATTCGAGCACAGCAGGAATTGCCGATCACGATCTTTGGCGACGGCCGGCAGGTTCGCGATCTGCTCTACGTGGACGATCTGATTGAGGCGTTCCTGCTGGCGGAAGATCACCTGCCGGAGATCGCCGGCGAACCGTTCAACATTGGCGGAGGCCCGGATAATACGATCAGCCTTTGCGAGCTGGTCGAACGAATTTCCACGCTGAACAGCGGCCCGCCCGAAATCGCCTATGGCCCTTGGCGGGCCGGCGACCAGCGTTGGTACGTGTCAGACCTCCGCAAGTTCGAACGCGCGACGGGATGGCAGCCCAAGATCAACGTCGAACAGGGCATTCGGCAGCTGCACCAGTGGATTTCGATCAATCGGCGGGTGGCTCCGGCGGCGCGGGTGGTCGGATCATGAAGGTAGCGCTGATAAATCCGAACTGGTCATTCGAGGGCAGTATCTATTTCGGGTGCCGTGAGCCGCATCTGCCACTGGAATACGGCTACGCAAAGGCCTTGCTGAAGCGCGCCGGCCACACCGCAAAAATTTTTGACGCGCATGCGCAAGCGATCGGCACGAGGATTCTCGCGGATCGGGTGGTTGATTTTGCCCCTGAGATGACTGTGGTCACGACCGCTCCCAGCTATCTGTTCTGGCGCTGCGCGCCCCCCGAGTTACGAGTGCCGCAGCAAACCCTGGCGGCGCTCGAAACGGTTGCCGGAACCAAGGTTGCGGTCGGACCGCATGGCTCCACCACTCCCCGGGCGAGCTTGCGCAAGCTCGGCGTGGACGCCGTCGTGATGGGCGAATGTGAGGAAACCCTGGTCCGTCTCGCCCAATTGCCGCGTGATCGGTGGCACGAAGTCGCTGGTCTTTGCTATGCCGATCATGGCGAGATCATCGTGCAGGGCGGCCCTCAGGCCGCGGATTTGGCGAACTTGCCGCCGCTCAGTTGGCCGGCCGAGACCCTCGGCAGACACCGACATCACCACCACCGGTTCGATGCGGTGCCGTCAGGCGCGGGCGCCGAACTCGAGGCGTCGCGCGGTTGTCCATACCACTGCACCTTTTGCGCAAAAGAGAATTTTCGCGACAGATATCGGCGCCGCCCCCTCGCCACGATTCTGGCCGAGCTCGACGGGTTGATCGCTGCCGGGGGCACCTACGTCTATTTCATCGACGAGATCTTTCTTCCATGGCGCCAATTGCTCGAGGCTGTCGCGATGCGCCCGGTGCGGTTCGGGGTGCAGACGCGCATCGACTTGTGGAGCCGCGAGATGCTCGATCTGCTCGGCGCCGCCGGCTGCGTTTCCATCGAGGCGGGTGTCGAGAGTTTGACCCACTCCGGGCGCGATTGGCTGGAAAAGCATTGCAAGCTCTCTACCGAAGCCCTCACCGATCTGCTGGTTTACGCCAAACGAACGGTGCCGTTTGTCCAGGCCAATCTGATCGCGAGCGGCGACGATAGTGAGCTGGTGCAGCGCTGGCGCGACAAGTTGCGTGATGCTGGCGTATGGGCGAACGATCCGGTGCCGCTGTTCCCGTATCCCGGCTCACCGGACTACCGTCGCCTTTGGGGCGTGCCCGACGACAATGCGTGGGAACGTGCGGTCGATTACTATCTCGACCGGTATGCCACCTTCAGTGAGATCCAGGATTCGCGTCCGCGCCCGCTCGCCGCTCTCGAGGCGCATTCCGGATAATGATCAAAAGGTCCAAGACCAGCAATCGGCAGCCGACGGTGTTGATGACGGCGGATGCGGTCGGCGGGGTCTGGTCATATGCGGTGAGCTTGTGCCGGTCCCTGCCCGAAACCCGGTTCGTCCTTGCCACAATGGGGCCGCGTCCGCGTCAAGCTCAACGTGACGCCATCCGCGGGCTCGAAAACGTGACGCTCGTGGAGAGTGACTATCGCCTCGAATGGATGGCGGACGCAGAAACTGACTTGGAGGAGAGCCGCGAGTGGCTCATTGACCTGATCCAACGACACGAAGTCGACATCGTTCACGTGAACGGATATGCGCATGCCCGGGTTGGCGTTGGCTGCCCTGTGGTCGTCGTCGCACACTCGGACGTGCTCTCCTGGTGGGCAGCGGTTCACAAATCCGCCGCGCCGCCGGAATGGGCTGGATATCGCAAACAAGTAATGGCCGGGCTCGCCGCGGCCGCCCGCATTATCGCGCCTACCGCGGCGGTTTTTGACGATCTCGAACACCATTATATGCCGCTGGCGAGCCGCGCCGCAGTGATCCCGAACGGGATCGAGCCCGCGGCCTTCTCCGCACTCGATAAACGACCTGTCGTGCTGGCCGCGGGCAGGCTGTGGGACGCCGCAAAAAACCTCGCCGTTCTGGACGCTGCGGCGTCGGGGCTCGCCTGGCCAGTCGAAATCGCCGGAGATATAGAACATCCCGATGGCGGTGTGGCGAGCTTCGCCAATGTGGAGCTGCTCGACCGCCTTACGCCTGCGGAAATGGCACGCCGTCTTGGCACCGCGCAGATTTTTGCAGCGCCGGCTCGATACGAGCCGTTTGGCCTCGCGGTCCTCGAAGCGGCCGCAGCCGGATGCGCGATGGTACTTGGCGACATTCCCTCGTTGCGTGAGAATTGGAGCGGAGCGGCCCTCTTCGTCGACCCCGAAAATTCGGCTGCGCTCCGCGCCGCCATGAACACGCTGATCGCCAATCCGAAAGAGCGAACTCGGCTGGCGGCCGCAGCGCAAGACCGCGCCCGCCGCTTTACGCTGGATCGGATGGCGCAGTCATATGCAGCGCTCTACCGCGACATGATGCGGAACTCCACACGTGTGGAGACCGCTTGATGCCGAAAATCGTTGTGTTCTGTCATTCGTTGCGCTCCGACTGGAACCACGGCAACGCGCATTTCCTGCGCGGGGTGCTGAGCGAGTGCTGGCACCGGGGTTTTGACGTCCTGGCATTGGAGCCGGCCAATAATTGGAGCGCGCGAAACCTGTTGGAGGATCACGGTCCGGCCGCTCTCGAAGCCTGGCGCGAGGTCTACCCGCCGCTGCCATTGGTGGTCTATGACCCGGCTCGGCTCGATCTCGATCGCGTGCTGGAGGGTGCGGATCTCGTTATGGTGCACGAGTGGAACGAGCCTGAGCTTGTCGCCCGCATCGCCGCGCACCGGAAGTCCAGCACCTCCTACTTGCTGCTGTTCCACGATACGCACCACCGTATGGTGAGTGCGCCGGCTTCCATGGCGGCTATGCATCTCGACGGTTTCGATGGGGTGCTGGCCTTCGGGGAGGTCCTGCGCGAAGCTTATATCCGGCGGGGCTGGGTACGACGCGCTTTCACTTGGCACGAGGCCGCGGACCTTCGAATGTTTCGGTCGCGGCCGGGGTTTGCGCGGCAACGCGATCTGGTCTGGATCGGCAATTGGGGCGACGACGAGCGGACCGCAGAGGTGGAGGAATTCCTGATTGAGCCAGTCGCTTCGCTAGGTCTCTCGGCACGCGTGCACGGGGTACGCTATCCCCCTGACGCGCGGCGGGCGCTTGCCGAAGCAGGGGCGGAATTCGCCGGCTACTTGCCGAACTTCCGGGTCCCCGATGCGTTTGCCGCAGCCGCCGCAACCGTCCACATACCGCGGCGGCCATATGTTCGGATGCTGCCCGGCATCCCGACGATACGGGTGTTCGAGGCTCTGGCTTGCGGGATCCCGCTGGTCTGCGCGCCGTGGGACGATGCCGAGGAGCTGTTCACGCCTGGCGAAGACTTTCTGGTCGCCCGCAACGGCATCGAAATGGGCGGTCATCTCGACGCACTCCGCCGCGATCCGGAGCTCTGCCGCAGCACTCTCCGAACATGGCGCGCGCGACCATCGAGGCGCGTCACAGCTGCGCCCACCGGGTCGACGAGCTGCTGGCCATCTGCCGGGCGCTCGGCCGTGATCTCTGTCCGCCACAGACCGTTGCGGCGCAATGAGACCACTGTCGATCGCATTCTTTGGCTCGAGCCTGGTGTCGGCCTATTGGAACGGCGCGGCGACCTATTACCGGGGCATATTGCGGGCGCTTGCCGCTCGCGGCCATCGCATTACATTCTACGAGCCCGACGCGTTCGACCGCCAGGCGCATCGGGACATTCCCGACCCGAGTTGGGCGCGGGTGGTGATCTATCCGGTCGACGGCACCGATGGCGTGCTCCGCGCTTTGGATGAGGCCCAACGCTGTGACCTTCTTGTGAAGGCCAGCGGGGTCGGCGCCTTCGACGGATTGCTGGACGCGCGAGTACCGGCGGCCAAGCGGCCAGGCGCGCTTGCCGTGTTCTGGGATGTCGATGCACCGGCCACGCTGGATCGGGTCGCCGGGGATCGCGACGATCCCTTTCGCAAGCTGATCTCGGCTTATGACTTGATTCTGACCTATGGCGGCGGACCGCCGGTGGTAGTGGCCTATCTGCGCTTGGGTGCGCGAGTTTGCGTGCCGATATACAACGGCCTCGACCCGGCGACCCACCATCTGGCGCCGCCGAAGCCGCGATTTGCCTGTGATCTCGGATTGCTCGCCAACCGCTTGCCGGATCGTGAGCGGCGCATCGAGGAGTTCTTTTTGGCGGTGGCGGCAGACCTGCCGCGGCAGCGGTTCATGCTCGGCGGCAATGGCTGGTCGGACAAGCCTCTGCCGCCCAATATCACTTATGTCGGCCATGTCTATACGCGTGATCACAACGCCTTCAATGCTTCCGCGCGCGCGGTACTGAACGTCAGCCGTGACAGTATGGCGGCTTATGGCTACAGCCCCGCGACCCGGGTGTTCGAGGCAGCCGGAGCCGGCGCCTGCATCATCACTGATGTGTGGGAGGGGATCAGCCAATTCTTCGAGCCGGGCCGAGAGATTCTCGTGGCTCCCAACGGTCCCGCTGTCGCGGAGATGCTGGCCAAGCTCACGCCGCGGGAGGCGCGGCGGATCGGCGAGGCCGCGCTAGCCCGCGCTCTTGCCGAACATACTTATGAACGGCGCGTCGACATGTTGGAATTGGCGTTGGAGGGTGGATCGGCGTGATTTCCGCAGCACTGCCGCCGCCGATGCGGCGGCTTCGCATTGTCATTCTCGGTCTTTCGATTACCTCGTCCTGGGGCAACGGCCACGCGACGACCTACCGCAGTCTCGTGCGGGCTCTTTCGCAACGCGGCCACGATGTGCTGTTCCTTGAACGCGACACGCCTTGGTACCGGGCCAACCGCGATGCGGTCGATCTCCCACCCCGATCCGTTCATCTATATCACAGCATCGACGAGCTCCGCGGGCGCTGGCGCAGTGCATTGGCGGATGCCGACGTTGTCATCATCGGCTCCTATGTTCCCGAAGGCATTGCGGTCGGCGCGCTCGTCCAATCGATCGGCTCCGGGATCGTCGCCTTTTACGACATCGATACCCCAGTCACTCTGGCGAGCCTTGCAAAGGGTGATTGCACTTACATCAACCGCGAGCTGGTGGCCGGCTTCGATCTCTACCTTTCCTTTACCGGCGGCGGTGCCCTGCAGGTACTCGAACGTCGGTACGGCGCGCGCGCAACGCGGGTGCTCTATTGCTCGGTCGATCCAGGCCGCCACACTCCGATGGCCGCGGAACCGGTCTGGGATATGGGATATCTCGGCACCTACAGTGCCGACCGCCAGCCGGCCCTCGAAGAGTTGATGTGCGGCCCCGCCCGCCGCTGTCCGAAGCAGCTTTTCGCAGTGGCCGGCCCCCTCTATCCAGCCGAAATCTCGTGGCCCGCCAATGTAGAGCGCATAGAGCATGTCGGTCCCGACCGGCACGGGTGGTTTTACTCGCGTCAGCGCTTTACCCTCAACGTCACTCGCGCCGACATGATCCGCATGGGCTATTCGCCGAGTGTGCGGCTGTTCGAAGCGGCCGCGTGCGGCGTCCCGATCATCTCCGATTGGTGGCCAGGTCTCGAAACGATTTTCGTTCCGGAAAAGCATATTCTCGTCGCACGATCGTCGGACGAGGTGCTCTCCTATCTCCGCGGATTTCCCGACCGCGAACGGCGGCAGCTCGCGATCCGAGCGCGCGAACATCTACTGGCGCAGCACACGGCAGCTCACCGTGCCATGGCTCTCGAATTCTATGTCGAGGAGCTGCTCGGGCGTCGTGAGCCGCGCCGGATCGCCGCCGCGGGATAGCTTGCCGGGGTGGCGATGAAACTGGTGATTTTCGGCCTGGCGGTCAGCTCCTCCTGGGGAAACGGCCACGCCGTATTGTGGCGGGCCCTGATCCGCGCATTTGGCGCAATTGGCCACCACACCGTGTTCTTCGAGCGTGACGTGCCTTATTACGCCCAGAACCGCGACCTCGCAGTTCTCGAGGGAGGCCGGCTGGTTTTGTACGATGACTGGGAGTCGGTGCTGCCCGAGGCGAAACGAGAATTGGCTGGAGCCGACGCGAGTATCGTCACCTCGTATTGCCCCGATGCGCTCGCCGCTACCGAGGTGGTTCTCGGGGCGCCGATACTTCATCTGTTTTACGACCTCGACACGCCGGTGACCTTGTCGCAGCTCGCTGAAGGCCGGGCAGTCACCTATATCGGACCCGACGGCCTCGCGCCGTTCGACCTCGTGCTGAGCTATACGGGAGGTGCAGCGCTGACAGGACTGCGCAACCGGCTCGGCGCGAAGAGAGTAGCGCCCTTGTATGGCAGCGTCGATCCGAGTCACTATCGCCCGGCTGCGCCGGAGGGACCGCGCGCCGCATTGTCCTATCTGGGGACCTATGCTGCCGATCGTCAGAGGGCCCTCGAAACGCTGTTCGTCGAGCCCGCGCGGCGCCGCCCGCATGACCGTTTCATCATTGGCGGGGCACAATACCCCGCCGATTTTCCGTGGGGCGCCAATATATTTTTTTGGCGCCACGTAGCTGCACGAGAGCATCCGAGGTTTTATGCCTCTGCCCGATCGACACTCAACGTGACGCGGCAAGCAATGGCCGCGCTCGGCTGGTGTCCCTCAGGGCGTCTTTTCGAGGCGGCCGCTTGCGGCACGCCGATTGTCAGCGATTGGTGGGAGGGCCTCGACGAGTTTTTCGCGCCTGAACGTGAGATCATCATCGCTCGTACGACCGAAGATGTATTGGCAGCTTTTGAGCGCAGTGACACCGAGCTGTCCCGGATCGGCGCCGCGGCGCTGGAGCGGGTGCTCACCGCACACACCGCCGCACGGCGCGCCGCCGAGCTCGAGATGCTGCTGTTGCAGTTGGAGGAATAATTGCGATGTGGGGCATTGTGCCTGCCGCAGGCAGCGGCACACGCATTCAGCCGCTGGCCTTCTCCAAAGAGCTGCTGCCTGTCGGCAGCCGCTTTGATGGTACGACTGAGCGCCCGCGTGCCGTCAGCGAGTATCTCATTGAGCGAATGCTGAAAGCCGGCGCCGACAAGATCTGTTTTGTCATTTCGCCCTGGAAATCCGATATTCTGCAGTACTACGGCGGCGTGATTGGCCCGGCCGCAATCGCTTATGTCGTGCAGCCCGAGCCCGCCGGCCTGTGCGACGCGATCTTCCGCGCGCTGCCGCTGATCCAGCGCGATGATCTGGTGCTGGTCGGTCTGCCCGATACGATCTGGTTGCCGGAGGACGCGCTGGCGCGCCTTCCCGATGACCGGCTCGCCTTTCTGACCTTTCCCGTCGATCGGCCGGAGCTGTTCGACGCGGTCGTCAGCGACGCCGAGGGCCGTGTTCGCGAAATTCAAGTAAAGCGACGAAGCGCGGCATCGTGCTGGGTGTGGGGCGCCTTCAAGCTGCCGGGTGCCGTTTTGCATGACCTTCATCGATTATGGTCCGAGCGCGACCCGCGGGACGAATATGTCGGGGCGCTGGTGAATGCGTATTTGGCCTCGGGTGGCGATGCGTTCGCGGTGCCGTCCGGCACGGCCTATGTCGATGTCGGGACTTTGGGCGGCTATCGCGAGGCGATGCGACTTCTTGGAGATGTCAAGAATCAGGCTCCCTCTACGGTTACGCCAATGAGGTTTGCCGCGAGGAGGGCGCGATGAGCGGCAAAAAAAACCTCGATGAATTGCGGGATGCCGCAGCAGCCCTGGGACCTTGGTTTCACAACATCGATCTGGGCGGGGTCATGACCGCGCCGGACCATTTCCTCGGGGACTACCCGGCGGTCAAATGGCGGCGGTTTGCCGATGCGATCCCCGCCGATCTCAGCGGCAAGACGGTCCTCGATATCGGCTGCAATGCCGGCTTCTACTCGATCCAAATGAAATTGCGCAACGCGGCTCGCGTTTTCGCGATCGATCTCGATGCCGATTACTTGCGGCAGGCGCAGTTCGCTGCCGAGACGATCGGCGTAAACATCGAATTTGCCGAAATGTCAGCCTATGACGTCGGGTTGCTCGGCGAGCGGTTCGACATCGTGCTTTTTCTGGGCGTTCTCTATCATCTCCGGCACCCGCTTCTTGCGCTCGATCTGATCCGCGAGCACGTGGTCCGCGATATTTTTGTGTGCCAGTCGATGCAGCGCGGCCAATCCGGCGAAGATCCGCTCGAGGAGGACTACGCGTTCTCGGAGAGAGCGATCTTCGATCGGCCGAGCTTTCCGCGCTTGTTTTTCATCGAGCACCGGTACGCCGGGGACAACACGAATTGGTGGGTCCCGAACCGCGCTTGCACGGCGGCGATGCTGCGCAGCGCCGGTTTTCTGATCGAGGCCAATCCGGAGGAAGAGGTATTCGTATGCCGGCCGGCCCGACCCCCGACCGCCTTCGGTGCCGTCTATCCGGTCAAGGCTCAGTCACAGACCGAAGGAACCATCGCGGCATGATCGAAGCTGCAATGCTGTGGAACGAGCCGAACAACAAATCGCATTGGGATCTCGAGCTGGATTTCAGACTGGGAGCGCTTTGCCAGAATGACGCGATTAGCCGGCGACGCCATTGCGGCAGAGGCCCCTGGTCTGCCGCGTGTATTGGGAGGTATTTCGCCGATCGACCCGCAGTTCATCGTCAATCTCACCGGCAAGCGCGCATTGGAGCACCTCGATGTCGTGGCAGTACACGGGTTCCCTCTCGACTGGAACCTTTGGATGATCGACGAATGGCCGGCGAAGCTCGCTGAGATCACCACCGCCGGGGGGCTTCCCGTATGGGTTTCCGAGGTTGGGGCATCGAGTTTCGGGGCGGAGGAGGTGCAGGAATTCGGTCTGCAACGCACTGCCGAGCTGCTGATCGGCAGAACACCCCGCATCCACTGGTACAGCCTCTACGATCTGCCGAAGGCCTGGCCTGCGACGACGCGACACCGCGAGGCCGAGGGTTCATCCTACTACCGCCACTTTTACATGGGTTTGCTGCGCGAGGACGGCACACCGAAACGGGCCGCCGCTCGATTTACGGATTACGCGCCGGAGTTGGGCATCTGCCAGTGGTTTCATTTCGACGATCATCGGCTGGATGACGCGGCCCGATGGCTGAAGCGGTTAGGTGTTCGCTACCTGCGCACCGGGCTCAGCTGGGCGGACAGCTTTCGTCCCAATGCCGACGCATGGTTCGATCGTCAGATGCGGGCGCTCGAAGATTTCGACGTCACGGTCACATTTTGCTTCACGCCCGAGCACCGCGGCTTGCAGCCGCATCACACGAGCCCGCCGTTGGTCGAAGAAGAATTTGCGGAATTCTGCTGCCGCATGCTGCGGCGTTATTGGCGAGCGGGTTGCGCGTTTGCCCCGCTCGGCTCGTCGAAGGCACCGGGATGACCGGGCGAGCCGATGCGATCCTCGAAATTCTCGCCGAAGGCTGTGCGCTCGAGGAACGAGTAATCATTGTCGCGGCGCATCCCGACGACGAAACAATCGGTATGGGCGCGCAGCTGTACCGGTTCCGCGATGCTTTGTTGATGCAAGTCACTGACGGTGCGCCGCGCGACGGGCATGATGCAATGGCGCACGGCTTTGCGACTATCACGGACTATGCTTTTGCGCGTCGGGTCGAGCTGCGCGAGGCGCTCGAAGCGGGGCGAGCGGGCGGGGTCAGAACCGAATTCGTCGGCATCCCCGACCAGGAGGCTTGTCTCAGTCTCGTAATGCTGACCAGGCGCATCCTCCCGCGACTACAGCAGGAGGCCCCTGAAGCAATTTTCGTCCAACCTTATGAGGGCGGGCATCCCGATCACGACGCGGTTGCTTTTGTCGTGCAGGCGGCCGGCCGGCTGATCGCCTCCGATGGTAGATCGCCCCCGGTAATAATCGAGATGACCGCATACCACGCCGACGGGCCGGGGCTTGCGACCGGAACATTCCTGCCGGCCGACCGCCCTGTCACAACGATAGAGCTGGACTCAGCGGATCGCTTGCGAAAACGCGGGATGATCGACCGTTTCACTTCGCAACACGACTTGCTGGCAGGGTTCGCTTCGGAGGTAGAGCGCTTCCGGGAGGCGCCGGACTATGATTTTTTGCGGCCGCCACATCTAGGGGAACTCCATTACGAGAGACTGGGGTGGGGCATCACCGGTGAAATTTGGCGGCGTCACGCCCAGGGGGCGCTCGAGGCGCTCGGCTTGTGCGCACCGCGATGGGTCTGACAATTCTCAACGTCGCCTATGTTTTTGCGCCGGTGGGTCCCGATACTGCCGGAGGCGCGGAACAGGTGCTTTCGGCGCTCGACCGAGCTTTGGTTGCGCAGGGCCACCGCTCCGTGGTCATCGCCTGTGCGGGCTCCAAGACGGCCGGTGAACTGATTGCCACCGGTCCGCTTCCGGCGAAGTTCACCGAAGGGCTCCGGCACCGGGCTCAACAGGAGCACCGGCAGCGGATCGAGCAGACACTGCAGCAACGGCTGGTCGACCTTGTGCACTGCCATGGCCACGACTTCGCCGAGTATTTGCCGCCGCCCGGCGTCCCGACCCTGGTGACGCTGCATCTGCCGGTCGACCATTATCCGCCCGAGGCGCTGTCGGAGCGCCGTCCGGGGCGATACTTCAACTGCGTTTCAGCCTCGCATCGGCGCAGCTTCCCGGCGAATGAGGCAATGCTGCCGGAAATCCCGAACGGCGTGCCTGTCGCGAAGTTGCAGGCTTGCCACGCCAAGCGGAAATTTGCGCTGGCCTTGGGGCGGATCTGCCCCGAGAAGGGCTTTCACCTTGCCCTCGACGCGGCGGCTCTGGCCCAGATGCCTTTGTTGATTGCCGGGCGGGTCTTTCCCTATCCGGACCACGAGCAATATTTTGCCGAAAAGCATCCAGCCGCGACTCGGACCGCAAGCGCGTTTTCTCGGCAACCTCGATTTTGCCCGCAAGCGCCGTTTCCTGACGGCAGCGCGGTGTCTACTGATGCCGAGCCTGATCGCCGAGACGAGCTCGCTGGTAGCGATGGAAGCGATCGCCTGCGGGACCCCGGTGGTGGCGTTCCCAGTGGGTGCTCTGCCCGACCTCATCGAGCCGGGCGTTACCGGTTTTCTCGTCGATGATGCTCAGCAAATGGCCGAGGCAATTCGAGCCAGCGGCAGTATCGATCGCGATCGTTGCCGGGA
The DNA here is from genome assembly GCA_963730745.1 of uncultured Alphaproteobacteria bacterium. Taxonomy (GTDB): domain Bacteria; phylum Pseudomonadota; class Alphaproteobacteria; order ATCC43930; family CGMCC-115725; genus AP-15. Next base: position 61,356 of record CAVSTA010000023.1, on the reverse strand, counting down.
GATGGCTCGACGGAGGTTTTCGCTGAAGCGAATGGTCGAGGGCTATTTTGGATATTACCGGAGATTGGCTGTCACACCGCGCTATGCGGCAATCGCGTGATGGTGCGGGTAGAGCAAGTCACATCAGAGGCTGCCATCGGCCGGCTCGTGCCGGAGTGGCAGGTCCTGTGGCAGAGGATTTCCGATGCGACTCCGTTCCAGTCACCGGAGTGGCTGTTGTCCTGGTGGGGTTGTTTCGGCAACGGCGCGCCATTGGTGCTGACCGCCCGCGACGACGGGCAGCTGATTGGCGTTACTGCCACTGTATCTGTTCGACGAGGCAGGGGGCCGCAAGCTGCTGCCAATCGGCATCAGCCTCTCCGATTATTTCGACGCGTTGGTGGATTGGGATCATTCCGGGGCGGCGGAGGCATTGTTGGCTCGCTCGTCGATGTGCCGGGCTGGAGGGAATGCTGCATTCCCGATCTTCCTCCGTGCGCAGCCTTGCTCGCAGCCCAATGTCCAGCGCAGCTCATCGAGCAACAGGGCGCGGGCGAGACCTGCCCCGTTCTCGCTCTGCCCAGCGCGGTAGCAGGGTTGCCCGAGGTGGTTTCCCGCAAGACATTGCGGGATTTGCGGCAAGCGCGTCGCCGCGCCGCTGCCGCCGGCGCGGTCGCGGCCGTCCGGGCGGACGCGAGCACGGTTTCGGGGTTCATGCAGGATTTTTTCCGGCTGCATGAGGTCCGCTGGCAGCCCATCGCTGGGCATGGCGTCTGCGCAGATCCAGTGGTCCGGGACTTCCACCTGACCGCGGCGCAAAGAATGCTCGATGCCGGCATGCTCCGCCTCTATTTGCTGCGGGTCGGAAATTCGACTGCAGCCGCCTATTACGGGTTCACTGCAAAGCACACCGCCTATGCCTATCTGAGCGGGTTCGATCCCGAATACGCGGAGTTGAGCCCGGGCACGCAGATCGTCGCTCATGCCATCGAAGAGGCAATCCGGGAGGGCGCGCGCGAATTCCATTTCCTGCGCGGCGGCGAAGCCTACAAATATGCCTGGGGCGCCGTAGACCGGCCGAACACGGCCCTTACCCTGAGACGTAAGTGCTGACGGCTCGGCTCATAGCCAGGTGTCCCCCAGTCGTTGCGTGCGCCGCTGGCCCGTTATCTCGCCGGCGAGGCTTCCGGCGAGATCACGCTGATGAATTTTGCTTTGCGGCTCGGTGACGCCGGTTTGCTGGGCCCCTTATTGGAGGACCTCAGCGGCGCGGCGCCGGAGCGGGAAGAGCTGGCCGATCTTCTGCCGGCTTGCCGCGACGAGCATCGATCACCTCGCGCAAGTCACGGCTCTCGGTAACGACGGGCTGGTGGGCATCCCCGCCGGGGACGGCGATGGGGTTGCCGCAATCCGCGGCCAATTCGACAGGGCAGTAGCTGTCGCGCCGGAAGCCTCGGTTGCGCTCTATTCCCTCGGCTCCGCCGATATTCTGGACCGCGCGACCAGCGAGATCGTGAGCCGTCTGGCCGAATGGGGTCTGTTGCGACCTGATGCGACCGTGCTCGACATCGGTTGCGGCATCGGGCGCATCGAGCGCGCTCTGGCGCCGCAAGTCGGCGCGATCACTGCGCATCGATGTTTCGTACGGCATGATCGAGGAGGCGCGGCGGCGGTGCCGAGATCTGGCGAATGTCGCCTTCGAGCAATGCGACGGGCGTGATCTCGCCGGGTTCGGCGACAGATCTTTCGATCTGGTGCTGGCGGTCGAACTCGTTTCCGTATCTGTTCGCCGCGGATCCCGAGATCGCCGCGCAACACTTGCGAGACGCCGCCCGGATTCTTCGGCCGGAGGGAGCCGTCGTCATCTTGAATTTTTCCTACCGCGGTGACGAGGAGGCCGATCGCCACGACATCGAGCGGCTGGCCGGCGTCGACGGGTTCACGATCCGACGCGCCGGAACCCGGGATTTTACTCTGTGGGACGGGCTGACCTTCTTGCTGACCCTTCCGGCTCACCGCGAATGAAAGCCTCGGTCCTGGCGCGCGCCTCGTAATCGGTGAATTGCTCCGGAGGGCTCTTCATAAAGTAGCTGGACGGGCCGATCAGAGCGCCGCCAATTCGCCGGTCCAGAGCCAGCTTGGCGCAGCGGATCGCGTCGATGACCACCCCGGCGGAATTCGGTGAATCCCAGACTTCGAGCTTCAGCTCGCAGTTCAACGGCAGATTGCCGAAGCCGGTCCCCTCGATCCGGATGTAGGCCCATTTTCGATCGGTCAGCCAAGGAACGAAGTCGCTCGGCCCGATATGAGCCTCGGCGTCGGAAAGCTTCTCATCGAGTTGGCTCGTCAGCGAGTCGGTCTTCGAACGCTTTTTCGACCTCGAGCCTTTCGCGCTCCAGCATATTCCGGAAGTCACTGTTGCCGCCAAAGTTCAGCTGGTAGGTGCGGTCGACCCGAACACCCCGTTCCCGGAACAGATTGGCCAGCACGCGATGAACGATGGTGGCGCCGACCTGACTTTTGACATCGTCACCGACCAGCGGCAGTCCGCGCTCCTCGAACCGGCGACGCCACCCCGGGTCTTTGGCAATGAATACCGGAATGCAGTTGACTAGGGCGCAGCCCGCCGCCAGTGCCTGCTCGGCGTACCACCGCGAGGCGATCTCGGCCCCGACCGGCAGATAGGAGACGACGATTTCGGCGCCGGTCGCGCGAAGGGTTTTCGCCACATCGTCGGGCGCTGCCGGCAACTCGACGACGACGCCGTTCAAGTATCGGCCGATGCCGTCATAAGTCGGGCCGCGGCGTACTTCCACTCCGGTGGAGGGGACGCTCGAAAACCGCTCGGTGTTGTTCGGAGGGGCAAGAATAGCTTGGGCCAGATCGCAGCCCACCTTGCCGATGGCGATATCGAAAGCAGCGACGAACTCGATGTCACCGATGTGATAGCCGCCGAGCTCGAGATGCATCACCCCCGGAATCGCAGAGTGCCCGGCGGCGCGGCGATAGAATTCGACCCCTTGGACGAGAGAGGAGGCGCAATTTCCGACGCCGACGATCGCGACCCTGATCTTCGCCACGTGCTCCTCCTTCTCGTGCCGCACGCAACCGAGAGGCGCACCGGCGTCAGGAGGCGAACAACGCAGAACGCAATCAGTTCAACTGGTTTTGCAACAATTCCGATGATCGGGCCGGATCGGCATGCGGCGAGCGATTGCGGCCTTTTCTCCCATTCCCAGGGGAGCTGCCGGTCTCCTTTTGTTGCTTCTCCAACTCGCCCAGACGCAAGCGCAGGAAGGCCGCCACCGCCGCCTCCTCGGCGCTCATCCCGGCCAAGTTTTCGGCCAGATAGGTCTGCGTTTGGTCCTTCAAGGTCGTCAGCAGGGTGCCGTCGAGATAGCCGTCGAATATGGCCGGGTGAATATAACAGCGCCGGCAAATCGCCGGTGTATTGCCCAGATGTTTCGCCACTTTTTCGACGGCGCGGACGACGGCTCGTTTTCTCTTCGCTTCGGTATCGAACAGCTCGAATTCCTGCAGGGCGAGAGCGGCGAGATTGGTCGCGGCCCAGGTCCGAAAGTCCTTCGCCGTAATCTCCTCGCCGCTGATCTCGCGTAAGTAATCATTGACGTCGGCCGAGTCGATCGTATGGCGGTTTCCCTCCTCGTCGAGGTATTGGAACAATTCGTAGCCGGGCAGGTCGCGGCAATCCTTGATGATGCGCGCCAGCCGGCGATCATTGATGTCCGTTTCGTGCCGGATGCCGTGCTTGCCGCGGAAGTTCAAATGGATGTGACTCCCGTCGATCGCGACATGCCGATCGCGCAACGTAGTCAGGCCATAGCTCTTGTTCGCCTTGGCGTATTCGATGTTGCCAATGCGAAAGAGGGTCGTCTCCATCAGGCGCACGACCGCGGCGAGCACCCGCTCCCGCGGCAAACCGCGCCGCCTCAGATCGGCCTCGACGCGCTCCCTGATCGCCGGAAGAACACGGCCGAAAATCAGCATCTTGCCGTATTTCGACTCGTCGCGGACCTCGCGCCAACGCGGGTGATAGCGATATTGCTTGCGGCCGCGCTTGTCTCGTCCGATCGCTTGGATATGGCCGTTTGGATGGGGACAGATCCACACCGCGGTCCAGGCGGGCGGGATCACCAGCGAACGAATGCGCTTTTGGGTATCGAGATCACGTACCAGCTCCCCGTCGGGCAGGCGGTAGTCGAAGCCGTTTCGCGCCTTGTGCCGGGTGATCCCGGGCATATCGTCGCTGACATGCCGCAGCTTGGCGAGTTTTGCCGCGGCCGCCGGGTCGAGCGCCGCCTCAAACGCGGCAGCCCCGTTATTCCGTTTTAGGGTCGGTGACGTATCGCAAGCCTGGTTCCGGGCGGCCAACTCAATTCTCTCGGCGAGGGATGGGCAGGGGTCGGTCCCTGCCAACACCCCCGCCGGGCGCGGCGTTCCGGAGTTATCGAACAGAAGAACTCAGCTTTGAGGTATTAATGAACCGGCAAATCGTTCGCGATACTCCGCTTCGGCGAAACGGCGCTGGGCGCTCGCCGTATCAAACATCAGATCGAGGCAGCGGCGATCGATGCCTTCGCTCGTGATCTGGACCCCGAGCACCGGATGTTCGAGCAGCTCGTCGAGCGAATACTCTTTCGATCCCCAAAACATGATGTCCTCTGACCCGTCGGAACGCGAAACTCGCCGATGACGTAGCGGGCGATCCAAGCATCTTCAATTTCTATTAAGCATCAGGGTTGTTGCCGGTGTCTTGCTACGGTCAGGTCCCGCAACATCGACGAGGAGCGCTGCGGCAAGTTCCCGCCTTGTTCCATCAACGTGTCCATGAGGCGAGCGCGACGGCGAGAAATCGATCGATGTTGCGCGCAGGCGGTACAATAATCCCACCGCCGGTCCGTTCCGAACTCGCCTTGGTCGAAATATGCAATGTGAAAGTGGCAATTTCAAAGTCGGAAGCGTCGCCGCTCTCAATACCTCCTGGACGAGGCATTTCTGGCTCACCGACCCGAAGAGGTCCCGGAGTGTCGATGGCAACAATGTGGTCCGTTGGCGTCGGCCGCATCACCGTGAGTTTCCGACCGGCTATTTCAACCTCCGCAATATCCGTCTATATGGCCGACCGCGACGACATGGCGTCCCTCCCGTGCGAGGCCGAACACCGTAGCGCGGCCAAGCCCGCGCAAGCCGCCGGTGACGATTGCGACGCGTTGTTCAATAAGATCTCCCTTAGCCGAAAACTGGATCGTCAATCGAAAGGCGCGATCACATAAAGAAGAGCACAAATGTCTACAGGAACTATTTTTGCGTTCAACTCGTTGTTGCGCCGTGCTTTGTGAAAGGAAGCGATGATGTATCGACTGCGCTCCCGGCATTGTTGCGGCGGCCCTCGTCTTGGGGTTGGCTGGTTGTACCAACCCCTACGACCCCGGGCAGCGCGCGGTGGGTGGCGGCCTGCTCGGCGCCGGTGCGGGGGCAGCCATTGGCGGTGCGGTGGGCGGCGGACACGGCGCCGCTCTTGGCGCAGCGATCGGGGGCGCCACCGGCGCCGTAACCGGCGCAGCTACGACACCGCCTCCGCCACCGCCGCCGGGCGCTTATGGCCAGGGCTACGGCTATCCGCCCGCGCCAAGCGGCTATGGCTATCCACCCGCGCCCGCTCCGAGCGGCTACGGGTACCCGCCTGCAGCACCATCTCCTTACCCCTCATACTAGCGTTTGGGGCGTCTATCTCAGCTCGGGGGCGCTGCTTTGATCAGCTCTGCGAGGCGCCCCACCTTTGCGGTAGGCGGTAAATTCTTCCCGACCGCCGATGCCTCGATGAGGCGCGGCTGGTTCGGCCGGGGTACTGGGGGCGCCGGCAGCACCGATGGCTGCCGCCCGGTAATCGTGGGCGTGTCCGTCCCGCAATCCCCGGACCGTTTGACCTGAACTTTTGGCGGCGCGCCGGTGCCGGGGTCGGAGTAGGAGAAGCTCTCGCTGCAACTGCCGCTATCCGAGGCGACGGAGGTCATCACGACACCGGACACTCCGCGCCCGAGCTGCGGTGCAGCCAGAGCGGCATCGATCACCGGGCCGGGACCCACGACCCAGATCGGCGCGTCTGCCAGCGCGTGCGCAGAAACGACCAGCTGCGCCAACGCAGCCTGCTGGTCGGCGACCAGCCGGTAAATGTCGGCCGGTCGCGGCATCACGACGTCAAACCCTTGAGCGGTCCACAGCGCGGGATCACGGGGCAGGGTGTCGTCACCCGGCCACAACACCAGAACCGCAGCCGGCGCTGCCGGGCCGACGGCGTAAACGGGCGGAGTGGCGACGTAATTCGGCGCGGGTTCGGCGATCGCGGCCGGCGTTACTGCGGTTGCTTGCGAGGGGGTGGCAACGTCCCCTGCGCAGCCGATTAGCGGCAGCGCAGCTAGGCAGCCACAGAGCACAGCGGCGGGTGCTTTCCACATGGGCAACGCTCCTCTGATGGTCGGTTTTGCAACGCGCAGGATTTGTCGCGCATTTCGGCGGTTTCTAGGTGACGATTGGGCAAAGGTTTGGCCGAGTTTTCGCGGCTTGTTACATGACGGCAAGAAGACCGTGAGGTTGGCGACGGTCCCCGGCCGTAAATGAGCCGAGCCGAACGGCGCGCTCGGCGCAATGGAGGGAACGGATTATCATCTCGGCGATCGGACCCCGTCCGCTCGGAGCTAGTCATGCGCAGACGGAGCGCCGAATTCCTTGGAGGAGGCCTCTAAAATGTCGGAACAGCCACAGCCCCAGCGGATGCAGCAGACGATGCCTGAGGAGGGCAATGGATGGCATCGCGTTAACGCCGGGCCACATCTGCACATTATGTTCAATCCCAACCGGCAACCGCTCGGGCGACAGCCGGACGAAATCGAGCGACCCTCGATCTTGGTCGCCGTCGCGGGCAAGCGGGAGCAGGCGCTCCGCTTCGATCCGTTCAGCGTCGGAAGCCACTATCACATCCGCCCGAGTCGGCGCGGCCGACAGATTCCGCTTTGGGTAGAAGATGGGCAAAGGCCGCTCGATGTCGCCCTGGCGCTCTTCGAAAAGCCCCTGCGCTTCCGCGGGCTACTCTCCCAGGCCGACGAAGACGCTATCGCGGCGCAGCTGGACGGCGCCGACCTGGTCGGCGCCGCCCGCCAGATCCGGCAGCTCTACGCCTCCGCAACGCAGATCACTGCGGCTTGACGGCAGCGAACCCCATGGCAAGGCGGACGACAGCCTATGTCAGTCGAGCGCCGCGCAATGACGTGCTCCGCTCCCTCTTCCCTTCGCTGAGCTAGGACGCCCGAACCGATGCAAACGAAGCTCCCAAAGATCGGAGTGAGCGCAATGACGGCGACAGACCTCGACCAAACGCTCGCGGAATTGCGGAGCGCGGCGGACGCTTACGCCGCACGACACCAGTTCATCCCGGACTTCACCTGGCCAGAAGGGGTCCGCATTGCGGTCAACTTCACCTGCGATTTCGACGCGATGTTGCTGCGCCGGCTGCTCCATGAACCGCCGATGCAGCTCGCCAAGGGCGAATTCGGCGGACGCGTCGGGGTCTGGCGGCTCATCGAGCTGTTCGATGCGCACGGCGTTAAGGCGACGATCTTCACACCTGGGCGGATCTGCGAATTCTACCCTCAGGCGCTGCGTGCGGTTGTCAAGAGCGGCCACGAGATCGCCGATCACATGTGGGAACACCGGGTGCCGAAGGAGCCGGCGCTCGAAGAAAATCATCTGGCAAAGACCGTCGCCGCGCTCGAACGCGTCGCCGGCCGCCGTCCGGCGGGCACACGCAGCAGCCATAGCGCTGCGCTGCTCCGGAAATACGGATACATCTTACCGCTCCGAGGGCTCAGCCGATCAGCGGCCGCATTACGAGTTCGACGGGGGCGGAGGCAACAGCCTGGTCAACTTGCCCATGCATTACGTCATCGACGACGCGATGTACTTCAACTTCAACTGGCTCGGCAGCGATCCATCGGCACAGCGGATCACCGACCCGGAGCGGGTCTGCGAGATCTGGTGGGCCGCGTTCCGCCAGCAATACAATGTGGGCGGCTATCTCAACGTCTGCATGCACCCATTCCAGTCCGGCCGCGCGCTGCGCATCGCGATGCTCGATCGGATGATCACCCGGATGAAAACCCTGCCCGGCCTGTGGTTCCCCACCTGCGAGCAGGTCGCGCGCTACTGCATCGACCGCTATCCGCCGCGCGCGGGCGCGCACTGAAGACGGAAGGACGACGATGCCGTGGAAGCAAGGTTACACGATCTCTGACGAGAGGAGCCTCGCGGATTCGGAGATCCGCTGGCCGGATGGTGCCCGCTGCTGCGTCGCGGTCACCGTCGAGCTGGGTGAGCTCAACGGGATCCCGCGCCTCAGAGCCGGCGATGGGCCCGCACCCGATGAGCGTCATCGACAGCGAATTGCGCGGGCACGGCGTCGACGCGCTGCGGGTCATCGACGCCTCGGTAATGCCGGCCGTCACCTCGACCAAAACCAATGCGCCGACGATCATGATCGCCGAAAAGGGGCGGCAATGATCAAAGGCGCCGCGCGGCAAAGATTGGCGGCGTAGCCCCTCACACACTCCCGCATTCCGGGAGGTGCCGAGTATAGCCAGGTGGGTGAGGGCGTCTCCTTGCGCTCGGGCGCGGCGCGGCGCAAAACTCGTCCAGCGACAGTTTGGCGAAAGTTGGAGGGCGAGATGCGCGTCGGATTCATCGGGCTGGGCATGATGGGCAAAGGCATGGCGGCCAATTTGCAGAACGGCGGGCACGAGCTGGTCGTGCACGATCTGAGCCGCGCCGCGGCCGAACCGTTTCTCGCGAAAGGGGCGGTGTGGGCCAATTCGCCGAAGCAGGTCGGCGAGCAGACCGAGGTCGTCTTCACGTCGCTTCCGGTGCCGGCCGATGTCGAGCAGGTGTCGCTGGGCCCGAATGGGCTGATCGAGGGCATGCGCCCGGACGCCGCTTTTTTCGACATGTCGACCAATTCGGTGGCGACGGTGCGCAAGATCCACGCCGCCTTCGCCGAGAAAAACCTCTACATGCTCGATGCGCCGGTCAGCGGCGGACCCTCCGGCGCCGCGAGCGGCAAGATGGCGATATGGGTCGGCGGCGACGAGCAGCAGTTCAACCGCCACAAAAGCGTGCTCGACGCGATGGGCGACCAGGCCGCCTATATCGGCCCGATCGGCGCCGGCTCGATCGCCAAGCTCGTGCACAACTGCACCAGCGCAGTTCTCGGGGCCGCACTTGCCGAAGTCTTCACGATGGGCGTCAAGGCCGGGGTCGACCCGGTCGATCTGTGGGCGGCGGTGCGCCAGGGCGCGACCGGCCGGGTGCGCACCTTCGACCGGCTCGGCGACAAATTCCTGCCCGGCAAACACGACCCGGCCGATTTCGCGTTGCGCCTGTTGCATAAGGATGTCGGGCTCGCCGTCGGTCTTGGGCGCGAGGTCGGCGTGCCGATGCGTCTCGCCAATTTGGTCTACGAGGAATTGACCGAAGCGATGAACCGCGGCTGGGGCACTCGCAACAGCACCGTCGGGCAACTGCTGCAGGTCGAGCGCGCCGGCATCGAGCCGCTGGCCGCCGACCCCGAGCGCATCGCCGCGGTCCGCAACGCCGATAAGGAGAAGTAAGCAAGCCTGTTTATTGGGCGGCGGCTCTCATCGGTACATGCGCCCGCAGGAAATTCCGCACCCGGTCGATCGTGCGTTCCCTCAATTCCGGCGGCTCCCTCCACGGGAAGACCGTGATCTCGGCGTTGGGCGCGAGCGAGGCGACATCGATCGAGGTCTGCAGCGGATGTGACGGCGTGTCGTCCGGCAAGACGAGGATCGGTTTACGGCAGTTCTTGATGAAATCGCGCGGCACGCTGTAGAGAAAATCCGGCTGCACGCGCCACAAGCTGTGGAAATATTTCTCGATCGTGTCCATCGGCACTTCCGGCCGGCGGGTGCGGAACTCGGTCAGCCAATTGTCGTGGCTGTGCCGCCACATGACATCCCGATCTTCCGGCCGATGCCCGACGGTCTGGCAGAATACCGCCGCGACGACCCGGTCGGGCGCCCGCTGCAGCAGCTTGCCGGCGAAGCAGCCGCCGATGCAGTAGCCCATATAAAAGAATTCGCGGATGCCGAGATGGTCCATCAGCCCGAGCTGGTCGTCGGCGAACGCGTCCCACGCGTTCTCGACCGGAACCGGACCGGTTGACTCGCCGCCGTTCGCGTTGCGCTGATCCATCGTGATGCAATGGAAGTCGTTCTTGAACGCCTCCGGAGCGTTGAACACGGCGGTCGGCCAATTGCTGACCCGCGAGTTCAAGCCCCCGCCGGGGGTGACCAGCAGCGGGAAGCCGGAGCCGGTCTCCTCGTAGCGGATGCGAACGTCGCCCTTTTCGTAGAACGGCATGGCAGTCTCTCCTTCCAGTGTGTTGTCTCGCGCCTATGCGTCTCGACCAGACGCCTGCGGACCTGCGGGTTCTAAGCCAAACCCACAGAATTTTCGAAAGTCTTTCGATCCGAGAGTTCAGCCCAATTTGGGCAGCTGCTCAACCCCTTTGTGCGATCTGCTATCCGAGCGGGCGCTGGCGGTCGACCCGAGCCTCGTCATCGTGCGGGTCAGCCCCTACGGGCAATAGGCCGACGGCTTTTCCGTCCTTGATCACAATTTTCCGGACGAATGCCTCGCACCGCACTGTGAGGTTCAGATAATGGCGAACGGGGTTCAGATACGTCATGGCCGTGCTCATTCGCACGCCGTCGATATTGTTCGACGGTGTCACGCCGAGGCCAGCGGGATGGAGCCCGTTCTTGTCCTCCGTGGCGGCAAACCCGGCTTGCAGACAAGCCGCATGAAACGCCTGCTGGAGGGCAGGCCAGGGGCCCGACTGGCGCCGTCTGACGGGCATTGGTCCGTCCGAGCCGTGGCAATAATTATCCTGAATATCGAGATCGCGCTCCGATTTGCGAAAATACGGCACGACCTTGTCGTACGACCATTCATCATTGCCGAGAGCCGCCCAGGAGTTGAAATCCTCCGGGAAGCCCCGCTGCATAGCCTGACCGTTGATCGATGACCCGCCGCCGATCACCTTGCCCTGCGCGACGTGGATCTCGCCTTGTTCCTCGGTGATCGTGCCGTGCAGAGCCCAGTTATGTTTTGAGGCTTGGGCTTCGGCAAAGCGTGTATGGCCGAACTTGATGTCCGCGGGAAGGTTATCGGGATCCGGGTAGTCCGGCCCCGCTTCCAGCAACAGCACGGAAGTCTGCCCGTTTGCCGCCAATCGGCCGGACAACACACATCCAGCCGCTCCCCCGCCGACGATTACCACGTCATATTTCATGGGCTTTCTCTCAGCGATATTCCGCGGCTTCTACGGTCCGCGAGGGTTATCGTCCGGTCTTTTGGCGGTCGTCGCGTATGACGATTGCTCATGACAGGGCTGCAATAGCTGGCCCAGGCGCGGCCCTTCCGCTCCCGTAAGGGCGAGCAGCCTTGGTGATCCAGACCCACATCAGAGGAGTGAGCTGCATCGCAGCGGGGCATCTTGAAGGACGGCCAGATGACGCGCTAGGAAGGCCCGCTGCGGACAACTTTTCGTTGAGCGCGTTCCCCTGATCCACCTGTTTCTTCAGGACGAGAGCAGGTCGAAATTCCCGAAACAGTTGTCGGTACGATGAGGCCGAGATGAGTTCTCACCCAAAGGTGCAGGATTTGTCGTCATGTTCGGTTTCACTTCACGCGCCCGGTTTCGCTCCGACATACCACGCGATCATGGCAATTTTAGCGCTACGGTTTCCGAGTGGATCCGGCGATCGGCGACCATTCCGTGCAGTTTTCTGTCAGTGCGGCGAAGTACCGACGCCCCGTCACCGCGGGTCGCGGCTCCATCTCTCTATCGCGCGCCGATCCAGAATTGCCAGGCTTAAATCTTCGGCTCCGCCCTCGTGCTCATAATGTCGGAGGCAATTGCCTGCAATTGCCTGAGCAGATCTTGAAGCTGCTCCGCTGGCACATCGACCGAGAAGTCACCATGGACTACCGCATTGCGCAGCTTCACCAGATTACGAAGGCGGTCGGCAGCTTCGTTTTCAACATATCCTTCTTCGGCCAATGTTTGAACTACTTGCATAGGCGGTAAGCCTTTGGCTTCGCCGTTCGCGCTGGCCAGACGTGCAAGTGTTTCTAATGCTGCCCATGCTCGCATAAACGCTGCGGCGCGATGGCCGGTTTTGTCAATTCTTCAATCTCTCCAAGCGCGGCCTGAAGTTGCTCAGGAGTTGCCTTCTCGGTGCGGCGAGCCGATCGCGCCTGCCCACAGGATCGCCTCGCGCGCCCATAGGCGCGCCGCGCCGAGGGAATTCGACGCCTGTCGCGCGCGTGCCGTCAAACAGGGTGCGGTGGACTAGCCCGTCGATGACGAGCGGCGGGCATTGTACGACGTACTCCAGCCTCAAAGCGATTTGCCGATGATGACTCGGCGCCGCTCCCTATCTCACCCGACAGCGCAGCCCATCCCGCGCGTGGATTTGCGGAGCCATGGGCAGCATTATTGGCGGTTTTGCATGGACGTCTTTTTTTGGGCCGCTGCCTGTCGCTTGAGGGCGAATTCCCGCTGTAACGCTTGCGCCTCGACGCCGTGGCCGATTTGTTGGAACAGTCTAACAGCGGCAGCTGCCTCGTCTTTTGCCTGTTCCATCTCGCCGGCCAGACGTAACACGCGCGCAAGCTCCCTGCGTGCCGCCGCGGCGGAGCCGGGATCGCGCACCGTCTCGAAAAGCGCTGCGCACTTGGAAGGGCGTTGCGTGCGGCGAACGGCTGCTGGCGCGTCTGATATACGCGGGCAACATTGAGAAGGCTTAGCGCCTGACCGTGTAGGTCTGCTGCGGCGCGCTTGATCTCCAGGCTCCGCTCAAAGGACTGTTGTGATCTCGCCCAGTCCCCGACATTGGCATAGGCGAGGCCTAGATTGTTCAGCACCTGCGCCCGACGAACCGCGTCCCCCTCAAGTCGGGCGGCGCCGGCCTCCAGCACCGTAATGGCCTGGCGCGGGTCGAGCTTTTGCAACACAGTGCCGAGGCCGTTGAAGGCGCTGGCAACTACCAGCCGATCGCCGACGGCGGTGCCCAGCTCTATCGTGCGGCGCAGGTGATAGCTTGCTCTCTCGACATCGCCCTCGTCACGCGCGATCAGCCCGAGTTCCTGATGCACAAGATGAAGCAGTGCGCTGCCTTCCGGACTGGCGGAAGCGAGTTGCAACGCCCGCTGCGCCTTTTTATTCGCTGCTTCCAGACGCCGCAGGCCTCGCAGCGCCGCGCTGAGATGCACATGCGCGCGGATTGCCAGCGCAGGTTCCAGTTCCTGGCGCGTCAATCCTGTCAGAAGTAAGACCGCGCGCCCGAGATCGTAGCCGTCCTTGGCTGTCTCGGCATCATAAAAGGTAAGCCAGCTGCGCTGATGCTCCGATAGCACGGGGCGGTATTCCGCGACGAGTTCGGACCAAGCCCTCGCACGCGCTGTACCGCGCGGACTCGCGATACTTGCAATACAGGTTTTGGAACGAGCCGAAGCCCGCTTCCAGATCCGCGCCGATGCGGTGGAAAATCACCACCGGCTCGTTCGCTTCGGCTTCCGCCTGACCGCCGCTCCGGCTCACGCCCTCGTAATGCTCCGCGAGGCGGAGCGAGGCAGTGACAAAATCGGCGTGGCGCGAGGGCTGTAACCAGCGTTCAAATAACTGACCGCGGACAGTGTCGTGCAAGGCAAAGCAGTCGCCGAGCTGGCGCACGGACGGCAGCGACTGGATCTCGTCCATGAATGTTTCGATCAGCTCCGGTGACGCCTGCGGATCAAGCACCTGCACCAGTTCTAAGTCGAACAGATGAGGGATAGCGCAAAGGTCCAGTAGGCGCGCAGGCTGTGGATCGAGCTGCATCAATACCAGATCCGCGTCCTGCGTCTCGGCCCCGGCCAGGGCGGCCAGGATCTGCTGCAAGGACGCCGTCGCGTCGCTGGTCATGCCGCGCGAAGCTGCCATTGCTTGGCGACCATGCTGACGGCGTTCGCCAGGCTGGATGGAACACCGTTGGTGGTGGCGAGCAAAGCGTCCGCGACGTATGCGATCGCCTCGTGCGGGATGTTGAGTTGGCTCTTGTCGATGTACTCGATGACGTGATCGCGGCCGAGCGGGGTGAGGTGCATCTCGTTGGCAATCAGCCAGTGGTCGTCTTCCCAGTTCGGACGAAGGCGACCGCACAGCACGATCCGGAACTGGCTCAGTCGGCCATCGAACAGCGCGCCCACCAGCTCGTTCGATACCCAGCTGTGCGTGACGGTGCTGGCCTTCTCGAAGGCGTCGAGAAAGATGATAGTGTTGCGCTCAGCCGCAGCGGCGTTCAGTTCTTGAAGGAAAACATCGGTCAGCCGGTTCATACGTTCCGTTTCGGGAATACCAAGATCGGCACGTGGTACTGCAAAGTTGGCATCTTGCACGACGACGCCGGCGATCGAGCCGATGGTGCCTTCGTTCTGCAGGTTATCGGCGACAGATAGGGCGCCGGTGACTACCAGTTCCAGCTTGTATTGAGGTACAGTGAAGAAGTTTACGAGGTCATTGAACCCGCTGAACCTGTCGGCGCCGACGTCGTTTTTGATTTTGCGCATGACGCCGAGATAGTCATGGTTTCGTGTCTCGCTCCAGGTTACTTTCGCTTGCGCCATTCCCCGCAGCGAGCATTCTTCCTCCATGCGGTCCAGCAGGCTTGACTTTCCAATTCCTCCGTCGCCCAAACCACAGTAACCGGCTGGTCGGTCGGCGTCTGATCCAGCATGGCGCGAAAAACGCGCATTTCGGCGTCGCGGTCAACAAAGCGGCGCAGCCGCCGCTGTTGGATTGGGGCGACGTTGAGGCTCATCCACCGGCTTTCCGCTTAGGCTCAGCAGCACCGACGCCGGTGATCTTCTCGCCCGTTACTTCCCCGACTGTGCCGCCGGACCTTACGACCATTCCCCTCGCCACGTCGATATTGCTCGAGCGGCTGGCCCGCGGAACCCCTTCGGTCACGCGGCCTTGGACTTTCCCGACTTTTCCGCTGATGTCTGCCGCCTCGCCGATGCTGATCGTGTCGATCGGTTCGGGTTGCGGCGTGCGCAGCCGCAGTCCACCACCTCCAATGCTTACCTCGGCGCCGCGACCGCGCCACAAGGCCAGACCGACTACCAGACCGATCACGATGAGAGCGGCTATCCAGACCCAGGGGTTTCCTATCATAGTGTGACCTCCAACGAACTGGCCGAATGTGAGAAACTGCCCGCCGAGAAGGACCCCGCTCAGATGCGCAGGTCTTCTATGAGCTGGGCGGCGCCATAGCCCTCCTTGCGTGCGCGCATATCGTAGTAGAGCAGGATGCCTGGAATGGAAGCGAGCGGGCCGAAAATCACGATCGAAAGTGCCTCGCTAAGTGTCCTCTCCAATACCGGATAGCCGCGGCCGAAGGTGAAGTGCTCGAACAGGCCCAATAAGGCCCCTGTGACGAAAAGCACGACGGTAAGCAGAAGCCCGAGGACTGTGATAATACCGGCATTCCGCCAGTAGAAACCGCGGCCCAATTCACGGCTGCGCCGCAGCGCAGCACGGCCGCTCGTCTGCTCCAGGACGGTAGCCGACAGGGCGAACATGTACCATATGATGAACACGAGGCCCGGAATCACGAGTAAGCGCTAACCCGAGACCCAGACGAGCAAAACTATGAAATAGGTGCTAAGTAGTCGGCCATTGGCGAAGCCACGACGGTAGGCGCGCCGGAGGTTCGGTTTTAGTTCGAGGCAGATATCAGAGACGGCGACGATCAGGGCGGCGGAGACCAAGATGTTGACAGCCATCTGGATCAGATAGACGCTCAATGCCCACCCGGAATATCCCTTTACCGCTAGCACGGCGCGAGCATCGCGAGGGGCAACAGCGGCAAGATGTAGATGAGGCAATTGGTGCCCCAGTTTCGGACGTAGATCGTGATCGTGTTGCGTATGACGGGGCCCAGTTTGGGGCTGCAAAAAACGTGCGCTCCAGGCAGCTCGATTCTGGCCCATGTCCTCACCGGGCGCGGCGGCTGTCGGGTCAGTCGCGTAGGACGCACTCTGCGGCATGGTATCTCTCCCAAGTTCCTTCCTAGCCGTATAGTTAACCCGCTGGTCGATCGAGAGGTGTGAGATAGGTCACACTTCTCCGGACTTTCCTTTGCAGCCCGCATTAATGGGTCGAACATCGGCTAGGTATGCGCCGCCAGCTCACTACGTGAGCCACCCGGGCAGCTCTCGGTGCCGGCCTGCGCTGGGCGCTATGGTGAAGTAGCGCGAAAATGAGGGCTTACATATCAGCAGCGAGTTAGCTGACGAACATCAGGGCGGCAGAACCGGCGGTGCGGCCGCCTTTCTACGCCGCCAGTCTTTGCCGCGCGGCGCCTTTGATCATCGCCGCGCCCTTCTCGGCGATCATGATTGTCGGCGCGTTGGTGTTGGTCGAGGTGACCGCCGGCATTACCGAGGCGTCGATGACGCGCAGGCCGTCGAGGCCGTGCACGCGCAATTCGCTGTCGACGACGCTCATCGGGTGCGAGCCCATCAGGCAGGTGCAGCTGGCGTGATAGCAGGTGCCGCCGTTGCGCCGCGCGTAGTCGAGGAGTTCGTCGTCGGTCTGGATTTGGGCGCCGGGCAGGGTCTCTTCGCGGACGAAGCGCTGCAATGCGGGGGCGGCGAAGAGCCGCCGCGCCAAGCGCAGGCCGCCGATGATGGCGCGGCGGTCGCTTTCTTCCGACAGATAGCGCGGGTTGATCGCCGGCGCGTCGCCCGGCCGGTTCGACTTGGCCTCGACATAGCCGCGCGACAGCGGCCGCATCTGCCAGGCGCCGGCGCTGAGGCCGGGCGTTTCCTCCAGTTCGCCGATCTGGCCGTCCCTTGAAGCTGCCCGGCGCGAAGGTGACTTGCACGTCGGGGGTCGCCGATTCCTCCAATACCTTGACCGAGGCGGCGACGATCGAGGGGCTGTAGGTCAGCATGCCTTTGCCGGTGAAGAGCCAGCGCATGACCTCGCCGGCCAAGGGCAGGCCGCGCGAGCGCTCGTTGGCGGTCTGCGCGCCGACGACCGGGTAGGAGACGCGCGCGACATAGTGGTCCTGCATGTTCTTGCCGACGCCGCGCAATTCGTGCACGACCGGCACGCCGATCCGGCCGAGATGCTCGGGATCGCCGACCCCCGACAATTGCAGGATGTGCGGCGAGCCGATCGCGCCGGCCGACAGGATCACCTCGCGCGCCGCATCGGCCCGCTCGATGCGGCCGCCGCGCGAGAATTCGACGCCGGTCGCGCGCTTGCCGTCGAACAGGACGCGGTGGACCAGCGCGTTCGTGACGAGCTGCAGGTTCGGCCGCTTCAATGCCGGGTGCAGATAGGTGCGGGCGGTCGAGGCGCGGCGGCGGCCGCCGCGGGTCTGCTGGCACCAGCCGATGCAGTCCGTATGGCCGGGCGGCAGGTCGTTGACGTCCTCGCGGTATTCGAGCCCGATCTCCTTGCCGGCCTCGAGCACGGTCGCGCAGATCGCCGGCCGGTCGGTCTTCGAGGTGAAGAGCGGCCCCTCCTTGCCGCGCACCTCGCTGCCCTCGCCCTCCCAGCGCTCGGCCTTGCGGAAAAAGGGCAGGCAATCGTCCCACGACCAGCCGCGATTGCCGAGCTGCGCCCAGTGGTCGTAATCCTCGGGTTGGCCGCGGATGTAGATCATCCCGTTGATCGACGAGGAGCCGCCGATCACCCGGCCGCGCGTGTAGACGATCGCGCGGCCGTTGGTGCCGGGGTCGGGCTCGGCGCGGAATTTCCACGTCAGGGTGTCGTGGTCGAGCATCTTGAAGAAGCCGGCCGGGACGTGGATCAGCGGGTTCCAGTCGCGCCCGCCCGCCTCGATCAGCAAGACTTTCGTGCCGGGGTCCTCGGTCAGCCGGTTGGCCAGCACGCAGCCGGCCGAGCCCGCCCCGATGATGATGTAATCCGCCTGCATGTTCCGCGCTCCCTCCGGGCTTTTGCTTTTAGGCGAAGTTTAGTTGCGACGAATGGCGGGGGAGCAACGGCTCAGGCGCGCATGCGCGAGATATCGCGAAGAACGCTCGCTTCCAGTTCCTTCTCGTCGAGGCGGTGCTTCACCAGGTCGCCGATGCTGACGATGCCCTTCAGCTCGTTGCCCTCGACCACCGGGAAATGACGGATTCGCGCCGTCGTCATCGTCGCAAGCACGGCATCGATGCGATCGGAGGGGCGACAGGTGAGGATGGGCGTCGACATCAGTTGTTGGACCTCAAAGCCGAGCACGGCGGCGCCGTCACGGGCTATCGCCTTGATGAAGTCCCGCTCCGAGAAGATGCCGACCGGTTTCATCCACCGGTCCTCCACCACGAGGGCGCCGATGCGATGCTCAGCCAGCTTGCGGACCGCAAGCTCGACGCTATCCGCGGGGTGTATCCTCTCGACGTGATGGCCCTTGGTCCGCAAGACATCGGAAATAAACATGGCTGCCTCCTGCAATCTGGAGCGCGGCCTCGGACTCTGTCTCAGACGGCCACTGCTCGCGAGCGGTTCCCTGGTGTTTAGATGGGGATTTGGTGATGCATTACCCAAGGGATGCAGTACTGTAGGGCGGAAGAGCGGAAGCGCATTCCGCCAATATCCGCCCCACGAAGGAGAACCCCCCAATGCCGTTCTACGAAAAAGGCGATGTTCGCATTCATTACGAAGAGGTCGGCTCCGGCTTCCCGCTGATGGTCATCCCGGGCGGCGGGCTGAACTCGACGGTGGCGGGTCTCGCGAACCATCCCTTCAACCCGATGGACGAGTTCAAGAACGAGTACCGCGTCATCGCGGCGGATCTGCGCAACGCCAATGGCGGCCAGTCCACGGGGCCGCTCGAGATCGACCGGCCGTGGGACGCCTATACCGACGACCATATCGGCCTGATGGACCACCTCGGGATCCGGCGAGTTCATGGTGCTGGGCTTCTGCATCGGCGGCCCGTTCATCTGGAACCTGCTGAAGCGGGCGCCCGGCCGCGTGGTCGCCGGCGTGCTGGCGCAGCCGAGCGGCTTCCGCCCGACGATGCCCGACCTCTTCTACCAGAACAACATCAAGGGCTGGGGGCCGCCGCTGTGCGAGCGCCGCCCCGACGTCACGATGGCCCAGGTCGACGCGTTCCTGAACAAGATGTACCGCAGCAACGCCGATTTCGTGTTCACCGTGACGCCGCGATTTCGTAAAGAGCTGCGAGACGCCGGTCCTGATACTGCCGGACGATGTGCCGGCCCACCCCTACGCGGTGGCGTTGGAGAGCGCGCATCTCGCGCCCAATGCGCAGGTCAGCATCTATCCGTGGAAGGCGAACCCGGAGCAGATCCAGCTCGCGCTGCGCCACGTGCGCGCGTTCCTCAAAGCAAATCGGCCGGCGAGTGCGGCGCAGCAACCGCTGGCTGCCGCCGCGCAATAGCTTACCCTTTGCGTGGCCCGCGGGCTTGCCCCGGGGGCTTCACAGCCGCGCGCGGAACGCGATTTGCTTGCGGAGCGTTTACCTCATTGGCGTTTCGGCTCTTTTGCATGTTTGGCGGAGCGAGCGATGGGAACAACGTTCAAGGTTCTGGCGATCACCTCGGCCGTCCTGGCGGCTGGCACGTCGAGTGGGGCAATGGCGAAGTCTTACTGTGCGGCGGGCTACAAGTATTATAACCACGGCTGCCATGCGGTGCGGCCGTCGGGGCATGGAAACTCGGCATCCGCACCGGCGCGGTCACCGGGCTATGGAAACCCGGTATCCGGCGCAGTCTCTGGTATGGAGGCCGGAGGCTGCGAGAGGGGCTGCGAGCGCCGGTCCCGTGGGTGCGGTCGTAGGCGGGGCGCTCGGCACCGCCAGCGGTGCAGCTACCGGCACCTCCAATATGCTTTTGGGGCACTAGGTTTCGGGGCCTGGGAAGAGCCGCAGCCCCTTGGGGCGAATGATGCCGACGACGCCGGGGTACCGCGCCGGGGGGCGAAACGCCTCTGGAGCACGTTTCGGCATGCACCTGGACTCCGTTCGACGGAGCGCTCCGCCACCGGAGCCGTCGGTGTCAGTCGCGGTCGCGCCGCGCCGACGAACGAGGCTCAGCTTGTACGCACGAATTTGTCGACGCTGCGGTCCTGGGTCAGGCCGGCGTAGATGTCGCCGCGCGAGTCAACACCGACGCCGTGGACGTGGCGGCTCTCCATGCGGGCGAGCACATTTCCTTGTCCGTCGCGGACGCAGATGTAGGCGGGCTTGCCGTCGTCTTCCTGCTCGGCGATGTAGAAATTGCCGTCCTTGCCGCGGGTGATGTCGTTGGGGCCGCCCATGCCGGTCCACTGGCTGAGGTAATCGCCCTCGGGCGTGAAGATCTGGATGCGCTTGTTCGAGCGGTCGGCGACGTAGAGCTTGCCGTCATCGTCGAAGGCGATGCTGTGCGGCAGGTGGAACTGGCCCTCGCCACGGCCCGGCGTGCCCCACGATTTGACGAGCCGGCCGTCGCGCGTGAAGCGGTGCACGCGGGCGTTGCGGTAGCCGTCGGTCACGTAAATGTCGCCATTGGGATGGGCGATCATCTCGGTCGGGTGGTTGAACGGCCCCGCCGCGCGCTCCGCCAGCCAGTTGGTAACATTGCCGGTATCCGAATGCTGGCCGCGCGTGCCGAGCTCCAACAGTACCTTGCCGTCCAAGGTGAACGACTTCGCGACCGAGTTGGAGCGATCGGTCGTGTAGACGGTGTCGCCGACGATTTTCAGGCCGTGCGGGTCCGTGACCTCGCCGCTGCCCCAGGCGCCGAGATATTTCCCGTCGCGGTCGAAGACGACGACCGGGGGATCCTTGCGCTGAAACACGTAAATGCGGTCCTGCGCATCGGCCGCCACCCGGCTGACCAGCCCGAAAGATTGTCCCGCGGGCAATTTGCAGAAATCGGGGATCAGCTCGTAGGTGTATTCGCCGGCGCCAAGTTGCGTCATGGCTGTCTCCTCCTGGAAAATGAAGACGGACTCTCCTCCGCCGCTTACTGCGGCAGAATATCGTATTGGCCCAGGTAAGAAAGGGGGCTCCGGTACGCGCGGAACGCGCTTCGTTTTTACGGCGTTGACTACCTCGGTAGCGGCGCTCTGCCGCGCTTTTCACGCTTCGCGGAGGTAGCGATGCCAACAAGGTTCAAGGTTTTTGCGATCGCCGCCGCTCTGGCGGCGGGCACGTCGAGCGCGGCGATGGCTCAATATGCCGCCTGTGCACCGGGGTACACATACATCAACGGCGTCTGCCAGCCGGTGCAGTCGCCGGGGTATGGGAACCCGGTATCCGGCACGGTGTCCGGGGAGGCGGCGGGGGCCGCCAACGGCGCTGCAGCCGCTGGTCCCGTCGGTGCGGTCGTCGGCGGAGCGCTTGGCGCCGCTGGCGGCGCTGTTAGCGGCACCGCCAATATGCTTACGGGCGCACCGCCGGCGCCGGTCTGCGCTGCCGGTTACACGTACTACAACGGAGCCTGCTACCCGGCCCGTTAGGCTACAAGAAGCCGTCAGTAAGGGTCGCGGACGAAAATAAAGGTCGTGCCGGTCACGATCGGGGCGCTGGACCGACGAACGATACGTTGGTCCTCGACTTCGCGTGAGCCGGCGCGGCCCGATGCCTGAAGCCCCCTTCGATGATCTGCCAGAGGCCGTGGATGCGTCCGGTGCCGAGGCTGCCGCCAAAGGTGTTGAGCGGCAATTCGCCGTCGAGTTCGATCCGCCCGTCCTGGATGTAATCGAGCGCCGCGTCTTTCCTGCAGAAACCGTAGGATTCGAGACCGTAGATCACCGAGGCCGAGAAGCCGTCATCGCGGCCGCCATTTAATCTTCCTGCATAGGGCGAGACGAGCGGGAATCGCGCCGGCTGGAGCTTGTGACAAGCTCCAGCCGAATATTCTGGACCGCGACGGCCAACGGAAATCACCCGCTGTCATCGCTAAGTCGCACATCATGGGCGTCAGAACGAGGCCGACGCTCCGCCGTATTCCGATCCCGTGGCTGAGGAGCACGCCCGCTCCGATCAAGACGGTTCCGGTCGGTCCCACCAAATTGTTGTTGAGTTAACCACGTTTAGTCACAAATTAGCTCTCACTTCTACACACGGGCAAGGGTTTAGTAATATTGCTGGTACTATGCGATGATGAGCCCGCTGCGGCTCGCCGAGAAGGACATGTTTGCGACCAATAGGCAGCCGAGCTCGATGCGGCGGGTGGCCTGCACACGGCCGTGCAAGCGGGCAGCCTCAATCGATGGTTGATCTGCCGCCGTCGAATACCAAAAGATGGGTGGCTCGCCGCAAGGCTGCCGTCCTTGCAGCCCTGGGCAGCGGCGCCATTACGATGAAGGAGGCTTGCCGCCGGTACGCACTTTCCGAGGAGGAACTGCTCGCCTGGCAGCGTGCGTTCGAGGCCCATGGCCTGCACGGACTGCGCGCCACTCGCCTTCGGGTACGCAACCGTCGATCAAACACTGCAGATCCGCAACCATGATGGGCGTTGCGCCTCGGTTTGTTTTGACGCATTTTGGACTGAAGTTGCAGTACCGAAGACTAATCTTGATTCGGAGGCGTCAGCGAGAAAGATCGGGCGGTGACCCACGGCGCGCACACTACAATCTCCGAGCTGCACGAGTTGTGGGCGAGCCTCGAGAATGAGTGCCATCAGCTCGCCATTATAATAGAGGAGGCACGTAACGGCGGCGCCGATGTGACGCTGCTGCGCGATCGGCAAGCCCACTTGTTGCTCCACATCAGTGCAGTCGTGGCCGAGATTCGCGAGGCGCCGGCGATCACGCTGCACGACCACCTCGCCTTGCTCGACGTCGCCATCGAGCACGAAATAGATCTCGCGGCTGACATTGCCCACTACGGCGTGAGAGACTTTCCCATGATCACGCGTCTGCTGCGGGCGTTGGGGCGAACTGTGCCGGGCTTCGAATTCAACTCGCTGCGGCGGTCGTTGTCGGCACCCGGCCAATTCGAGCAATTGATGGACGATGATGTCGAGGCGGGCGGACCGATTGGCTTTGGCCGCCGTTAATCGGCACTGGATAACTGGGGCGATGCAGATCGCTCAACAGCTCGGAGCGGCTCGAATACGATATTGCCATTTTCGCTGTGGCCGAGGCCCGCAATCGGTGTTTCCGCGAAGATGACGTTGCCAAAAACCGACCGACCTTGCCGCGCTGGGCTGTCGAATTCGATGCCGATATGCGGCGAATAGATCTTATTGTCAAACACCTCGGCCAGTTTCAGCGGCAAATCGTGATCGCGAAACACCGCAGCAGCCGGCTCTCCGCCGATCAGAACGTTGTCATGGAAGCTGATGCGGCCGGAGCCCTGGAAAAGGGCTTCGCGCGGGTTGTCGACCAACAGATTGCCGTAGATCTGGTAGAGATCGTTCGAGCCCGCGCCCTTTTCAGGAAAGCCCCCCACCAACAAGTTCGGCCGATTGCCGTCGGGTGACGGGCGCCCGCTTTTCCTGAGTACATTGTATCTGATGATGGTGGCCTGTGCTCCTTCCGGCATGCCAGGGAGCTCCGGACGCGCGAGCTGGTATTTGATTTGCATTCCGTAGCCGATCGGGTCCACGACGAGATTGTTCTCGATCAATCCTGCGATAAACGGAGCGCTGCCGTCGGAGTCTCCGAGATAAAGCGCAGTGCCGGCTGAAAGGATCGTATTTCGCCGGATCATCCAGTTCCAGGTCGGGGTCTTGGTCGTAATGCCGTCGGTCTGCTGAGTCGCCCCGGTGCCAATGATCAGGTTGCCGTCGAGAACGATGTGATGCGTGGCGGGATGCGGCGAGGCCAGGGCCTTGATGCCGTCCGCGCCAGGAAGCCCGCGGCCGTCGATTACCAGGTTGCTGACGACGATATAGCTCGAATCGATGATCTCGACGGTCTTGTTTCCGATCTCTCCGAAAATGACGGCGGGCCGGTCTCCGGCCGGTCCCGTGATGGTCACGCAGCGGCCGGGCGCGCCCGCGAGGTTCGCTATAGTGAGGCGGGGGTACTCTCCCGCCGCCAGGACCAGCGTATCGCCGGCCGCGAGGCCGGGGATAATTCTCCGATAATTGGAGGGGTCCGCTCGGAGAATTCGCCTTGGTTCCGGCGCAGCGCAAAAATCCGCGGGCAGCGTGCCGCGCGGCTCATTGCGCGCCGCAGCGATTGTTCCGCCGCCTTGACAGGCCGAGAGGGCGGAGGCAGCGGCAGCAAAATGCAATGCGACGAGCGTCTCTCGCCTCATCCTCGCGCAACCTCCACCGCCTTGCCTGAGGCGGCGATCGCCCAGTTATTCCGCGGCGGCTCTAACCGGCTTGATAAACTGTGCGATCCACTTGTTGCGCCGCTTCAAGTTCTCCCGATACATCGCCTCGAACTCGGCAGGCGGAAAGGAGTGCGTCGAGGCGCGATGGAGCAGCGCTTCGCACCATGTTTTGAGCCGCGGGAACTTTTCGAGATGGCCGAGGCTTTTGACCCGGTCGAGAAAGACATAACGCTGCAGGAAGGGGGTGTAGGCCGCGTCCACCAGCGAATACTTGGCCCCGTTGAAGAACGGGCTGCCGCCTTGCTTCTCCAGAGCCTTTTCGAGGCGCTCGAACGGTACCGGGATCTGCTCGGCCGCCTTGTTGTAATCGGCCTCCGTGTCGGCGTAGGCGGTCGCCGTCACCGCGCTCGCAAAGGTCGGCACATAATCGGTCCAGGCGCGGTTAATGGCGCGCTCGATCGGGTCTTCGGGATGCAGGCGCGGGGCAATGGTTTCGTCGAGGTATTCGTTAATCGCGTTCGATTCGAACAACGACACCTTATCGTCAATGCGCAGCACCGGGACTTTCTTATGCGGCGAAATCGCGAGGAACCAATCGGGCCGGTTGTCCGGTTCGATATGGCGGAGCTCAAACTCGGTGTCCTTCTCGCGCAGCACGATCGCCGAACGCTGCACCCAGGGGCAGGTCTTAAAACTGACCAGCATGTATTTTGCCATGGCGACCTTCGATTGGTTGGTTGGGGCCTATATGATCGCACGCCCGCGACGCGGGGTTAACCGCAAAACAGCAGCGGGCCTGCCGATCACGCTCACTTGCCCCTGAAGACCGGCCGGCGTTTCTCGACGAAAGCTCGGCTCGCCTCCAAATGGTCCTCGGTCATTGCGGCGCGTGCCTGATGCACGGCCTCCATTTCGAGCACCGCGATCAATGGCTCGGTTTCTGCCGCGAACAAATTGCGCTTCATGTAGCCGTAGGCGATCCGTGGCCCATCGGCAATGCGGCGGGCAAGGGCGGTGGTTTCGCGCCGCAGCGCTTCATCATCGACGACGCGGTTCACAAGGCCGAAAGCGGCCGCCGCCCCGGCGTCGATGATGTCGCCGAGAAAGTAGAGCTCGCGCGCCTTTGATGTGCCGACCAGCCGCGTCAGGCTCCACGACCCGCCGAAATCGCCGGAATAGCCGACCCCGGCGAAGCCGGTCCCGAAGCGCGCGGAGCGGCCGGCGACGCGCAGGTCGCACGCCATGGCCAGCCCTAATCCGGCGCCGACCGCCGGGCCGTTGACCATCGCGATAACGACCTTCGGGATCGTCCGCAGCAGCAGCGGAAGCTGATGCATTCGCCGCAGCCCCTCGACACGCTCCTCAAAACTCTGGCTGGCTCGCGTCTCCATCGTCTTCACGTCGCCCCCGGCGCAAAAGCCGCGTCCGGCGCCGGTGACGACGATCACGCCGACTTCGGAATCGCCGCCCAGACGCTGCAGTGCTTCGCCCAAGGCCAACAGCATCGCCGGCGAGAACGCGTTGAGCCGATTGGGGCGATTGAGGGTCAACCACGCGATCCCGCCTTCGGTCGTTTCCAGCAGGGCGCTCATTTCAGGCCTCTAACGCGTACCGCGTTACCACGGCGGCGGCTGATAATAAGGCGGCGGATAATAGTAGGGTGAGGATGCGGCCGCGGCGCCGGCTGCAGCGCCGACCGCCACACCCGCCGCGACGCCGGCGCCAACTCCGACGGCGGTGCCGCCATAGTAGGTGCCCCCGCGGTAAACCGTGGTGGGACCGCGGTAAGCGCCGCCATAGTAGGCGCCGCCTGGCGCGCGATAGGCGGTCCCGCCATAGGGTCCGCGAGCGGCGGCGCCGCCATAGGGCCCACGGACGGCGGCGCCGCCCGCCGGACCACGGTAAGCTGCAGCTCCGCCGGGACCACGAACGGCAGCGCCGCCCATCGGACCGCGATAGGCAGCGCCGCCATAGGCGCCGTGAACCGCGCCCCAGCCGAACGCGTCCGGCGCCATCGACGAAGCCAACATCACACTCAGACAGACGACGCTCAGCCGCTTCATCGCTTACCTCCCTTGCCCCTTGGCCTTGCCCTTGACCGGCGGCGCCGTCGCCGCAACCGGCTTCAATTGCACCTCCGTCGCGTCCGCCGGCGGCTGAAAGGTGAAATCCGCGTCGGACGGGTGCATATTGAAGTTCCAATCCGAGAACTCGGCGATGAAGTTTGGTTCGCCCGGCAATGTTCGGTAGGTCACGATCAGCCGGCGCGGCAGCGACTGATCGTTCTTCTCCACCCAGAGCTCGAGCTCGATGCCGGGCGGTTGGGAGAAGAACATATGAAGGCAGGGGACGCCGTCGATCGTCACGGTATCGACCACTGTGCCCTCGGTCACACCCGTCAGAAAGGCCTTGTCAGGATCGTCGGTCAGGAAATCGGCTAGCGGGAAATCGATGCCGAGGCGCCCCACCGCCTCCTTCAGCATTCCCTCGATGGTGCCCTCCGGCACCGGAATGCTCGCGTATTTTTTCGCGGTTGCCGAGTACGCGATCGCGGTCTTGCCGTCAAAAACGAGCTTGCTCGCCCCATCGTCTCCGGTCCTATCGACAAGCAGACGGTTCGGCCGGTGCACGGTGACCTTGAGGGTGTGGAAGATATGAAGGGGGTAACCGTTCGCGTCCGAATGGTCGCGGATCGTCCGCGCCTGAAACGAGAATTGCTCGGCGCGCAAACTCTGGCCCATGCGCATCAGCGCCGCACTCGCCTCCTCGCTGATCGCCGGCTTTTTTTGCTGAGTGGCGGCGTGCGATGCGGGCGCGGTTAGCGGGAGAATGCTGATGAGGCCGCCGGCGAACAAGGCCTCCAGGAGGACGACATATCTGAGCTGCACGAAACTTCCCCTAACTCGGTATCGTTGTGTTCACCATAATCATCACCCTGCAAACCGTCTACGCTCGGGGACCGATTTACTTTGGCCCATATCTTTCGGAGGTGTCCTTGCACGCAGCAATCGTCGCTGTTAGATAGAATTGCGAGTGTGGCATAGGACGCTTAGGTTTTGGTGGGGGGAAATGCAGACACCGCGCATTAGAAGGTCGAGCGTAATCCTGCGGTCGGCAATTATGGGCGCATGCCTCGCGTTGCTCGCGATGCTGCTCCCCGCTGATTCGCGGGCGCAGATTTACATCGGCGCGGAAAGCGGATGGACCGGTCTGCCCGATCGGACCGACGACGTCCTTAATGTGACTTCGGTCAAGGCGCGCTTCGACGGCGGCTTTAACGCCGGGGTTCGCGGCGGCTACGAGTGGGGCCCCTGGCGCTTTGAAGAAGAATACAGCTATCGCCAGAACGGCGCGCGGGACCTCGTTGGCAGCAACTTCACAATCAAAGGGGTCAGCGGCGACCGGCACACCAATTCGATCATGACCAATGTGCTCTACGACGTCACTCTCGGCCATCCGATTACGCCGCATTTCGGGTTTGGCGTCGGCGCTGTCGACGTCTTCGATGGGCTGAAGGTCCGGGGTATCGGTCAGCTCTTCAACGACAGCAGCTGGCAATTCGGTTATCAGGGGATAGCCGGGATCCGATACAATCTCAGCCCGACCTTCACCCTCGACCTCGACTACCGCTATTTCGCCATTACCCGGCCGACGTTCAGTATCCCGAAGACCAATCTGCGTTATCGCACCGCTTACGACACGAACAACTTTGTCGCCAGCCTGGTTTACCGATTCGCGCCACCGCCGCCCCCGCCCCCTGTTCCGGTCGAAGCGCCGGCGCCAACCCCGCCGGCGCCTCAGGTATTCCTGGTGTTTTTCGACTGGGATCGGGCCGATGTGACCCCCGCCGGGATGGAAGTCGTGCGGCTGGCGGCGAACGCCTACAAGGCCGGCGGTTCGGTACGCCTCCAGGTAACCGGGTACACCGATCTTTCGGGCTCCGCCGGCTACAATCAGCGGCTTTCGGAGAGACGCGCCAACAATGTCGCCAACGCCCTGGCGAATTTGGGTGTCGCGCGCAGCGATATGGCAGTCGCCGGCCGCGGCGAGAACGACCCGCGCGTGCCGACCCCGAAGGGCGTGCGCGAGCCGCAGAACAGGCGTGTCGAGATCGGTTTTACGTAGCGGCTTGGCTGCCGTGCTTGTGTAGCAGCGTCCCGCGGACATGATCGCGCTGGACAGGACGCACCATCCCCGTCGTTAGCAGCAGGTCTGCCGCGGGTTTCGGTCGCATCGCTATCGTCGTGGAATCACATACATAGCTGGAACTCTCGCAAATCCGGCATCGTTTAGGCGTGTTCGGAAAGGTCCCCGATGCTGCCAATTTCCGCTATCTTTCAGGCCGCCGATAGGCTGGGCGATGCGTTTACGCCGTTGCGCGAACCGCTGAGCGCCGATCAGCTGATCGCTCTGGCGCGCCGCCGCACCGGGCTGACAGAATTTGGCGGAACGGGCTTCCTCGATCCGCTGCAGAAGCTTCTGCGCGCCTGTTACGAGGAGGCAAATTTAAGTCTCGTCGGGCGGATCGCGACCCGCTGGGATGTCGTGCGGTTCCTGTCGAACTTGCTTCGCCTGTTTGACGAAGAGCAGAGGGCGCCGGAAATCCTTGCTCGACCGGTAGACCGGCCAATTTTTATTTCGGGGCTGCCTCGCTCCGGCACGACGTTTCTGCACAGCTTGCTGGCCGAGGATCCGGCCAATTTGGTGCCGCGCGTGTGGCAGCTGATCCACCC
Source organism: uncultured Alphaproteobacteria bacterium (assembly GCA_963730745.1). Taxonomy (GTDB): domain Bacteria; phylum Pseudomonadota; class Alphaproteobacteria; order ATCC43930; family CGMCC-115725; genus AP-15. Next base: position 32,249 of record CAVSTA010000023.1, on the reverse strand, counting down.
CTATCCGTCGAGAAATTCCAAATCCGGGCGCGACCGCCGGGCGATGCGGGTCGCCCGCCAGCTGCGGCTCTTCGGTCTGCTGGCGCCGGATTTCCGCCGTATGCACCCGATCGACGCGGGCTCGCCCCAGGAATGTTCCGAGATCACCGCGCATGTTTTCTCCAGCCTGCGCTTCGACACGACTTACCGTATTCCGAGCTACCGGCGCTGGCTCGACAAAACCGGACATCTCGAGGCCTATCGCTTTCACAAACGCTTTCTGCAGCACCTTCAGCATCAGACGGCCAGAATGGCGGGCGCTGGGTGCTCAAATGCCCCGACCATGTATTCGCACTAGACGCGATAAGGGCGGTCTATCCGGACGCGCGCCTGGTCTTTGTGCATCGCGACCCGCTGGCGGTCCTCTTGTCGGTTGCAAGGCTGACCGAGACCCTGAGGCGGCCATTCACCCGCAGCATCGAGAAGGCCGAGATCGGCCGTCAGGACAGCGATCGCTGGCTGGCGGCGACCGAGCTGATGATTGCCGCCGCGCAGAAGCAACGTTTCGCGGAGCCGATTTTTCACGTGCAATACCTGGATCTGGTTCGCGACCCGGTCGGTACGGTGGCGGCCCTTTACGGTCATTTCGGCGAGACGCTGCGCCCCGACGCCGCGGCCCGGATCGGCCGCTTGGTCGAGGCCAAGCCGAACGGCGGCTACCGCGCACACGGCTCTCGGCTCGAGGAATACGGCCTCGACGCCGCGCTCGAGCGCGAGCGTTACGCGAGATACATGGCGCATTTCGGGATCCAGCCGGAACCGCAAAGACGCTCGACGCAGTCGGCGAGGTCTTCGCCAATTCTCGCCTCGCCGCGGTCCGCCAAGCCGATCAAGTGAGCCGCTTCGGCCACGTTAGCTCCGGCTCCCGAGCGCTTGCTGCTCGGGACGGTTCGGTGGCTCAGCGCGCCATTAAAACCGGGAGCTGCGCTTCCATGATGATGTGCCGAGTGCCGCCGCCGAAAATCATCTGGCGGATGCGGCTCTGCGTGTATGCGCCCTTCAGCAAGAGATCGGCACCAGCCGCCATCGCTTCCTTCAGAAACGACTCACCTTGGGCCTTCTGCCGGCCATAGGCTGTCCGGACGGTGACATCCATGCCGTACCGTTCGAGCGTTCGCGCCAGTTCTTCGCCTTCAGGGCCCGGCTCAGGCATATGTTGCGGACCTACCGTAACGATGACGACCTTGCGCGCCTGCTTGATGAACGGCATCCCCATCGCCACCGTGACGGCGGTCTCGGTGCTGCCGTTCCACGCGATCGCGACGACCTCGCCGAGGGTCGGCAGGCTGCGCTTTGGCACCATCATCACCGGCCGGCCGCTCTCGAACAAGGCATCTTCGAGGGTGGCCTCGGCGATCGAGGCGAGCTTTTCGGGCTGCTCGACCACGATCAGGTCGAAGACCCGGCCGATCATCCCGACAACGGCGTTCTGCCGCCCGTCCTCCTCGCGCCAGGAGGCGCTCGGGCCATTGTGTCCCACCGGCACCGGATCGAGCGGGACGCCTTTTGCATTCATGAAGTCGCGGAACAGCCGGCGCGCCTGGTCGCGGCGCTCATGGCCCTCACGCTCGAGGGTGCGATCGACCTCCGACGAGATCGAAAACCCCATTTCGCCACCGAATACCACAGCGTATTCGGTCGTGAGGCTGTGCAACCCGACGACATGGCTGTTGAAGCGTTGCGCCGCCATAAAAGCGGTGTCGAGAACCGGCCCGGCATTGCCGTCGCCGACCACGGTTAGCAAATTCTTCATCGCGCGCTCCACTGCCCTCGCCCGCCCCGATCGGAGCGGGGTCTTTAGCGAACGATACACGATTGTATCATGCTTTGCGAGAGCAGCCGGGTGACGGCCGGCGTGCCTCGGTCTAGACTTGCGGGCGCGCGGCAATCGGAGTTGGTAGGAATGCGGGTTCCGATCGGGGTCTTTATTTGGGTGGCGGCCGGTCTGGCCTTGGCGTGCGGCGCGACAGCCGCGGAAACGATCACCTTTGGCACGGATTGGAAAGCTGAGGCCGAGCACGGTGGCTACTACCAGGCCGTCGCCACGGGGATCTACCGACAGCACGGCCTCGAAGTGACGTTGCGGCAGGGCGGACCGCAGGTCAACCACGCGCAACTGCTGGCCGCCGGACGGCTCGACTTCAATCTCGCGCCAAACTCCTTCATTCCGCTAAATTTCGTGCAGCAAAACATCCCACTGGCCGCGGTCGCGGCGATCTTCCAGAAGGACCCTTCTGTGCTGATCGCCCATCCCGGGCAGGGCAATGACAGCCTCGCCGCACTCAAAGGCAAGCCGATCATGATCGGCTCGGACACCCGCATCACCAGCTGGGTTTTCCTCAAGAGCAAGTTTGGCTACACCGACGATCAGATCAGGCCCTACACGTTCAGTGCCGCGCCTTTCCTCGCCGATCCCAAAGCGGTCCAGCAGGGCTATCTTTCGAGCGAGCCGTTCACAATCGAAGCTCAAGGGGTAAAGCCGGTGGTCCTGTTGCTCGCCGATGCCGGCTATTCGAGCTATGGATCGCTAATCCAGACCTCCGACAAGCTGGCGCGGGAAAAGCCCGATCTCGTGCAGCGCTTTGTCGACGCCAGCATCGAGGGCTGGTACGGCTATCTCTACGGCGATCCGGCGCCGGCCAACGCACTGATCAAGCGAGACAATCCGGAGATGACCGACGCATTGCTGGCCTATGGCATCGCCAAGATCAAGGAATACGGCATTGTCGACAGTGGGGACGCGAAGACCAACGGCATTGGGGCAATGACGGAGACGCGCTGGCGCGAGTTCTTCGACACGATGGCGAATGCCGGCATCTACCCCAAGGATCTCGACTTCCGCAGGGCCTTCAGCCTGCAGTTCGTCAATAAGAAAGTGGGTATGAAGCCCTGACGGAAAGGCTGTCGCCGGGCCTCCTGACGCAATCGCAGGCAACGAGTTCGCTCGTCGCCTTGCGCGCCGTCGGCAAGCGCTTCGCGACGGGAGTGACAGCGCTCGACGGGATCGATCTCGATATTCATCGGGGCGAGTTTTTGAGCCTGCTGGGCCCCTCCGGCTGCGGTAAGAGCACGTTGTTGCGCATCATTGCCGGACTCAGCGAGCCGAGTTCCGGCGTCCGCAACCTGTTGCTCGAGACAGACCGCACCGGGCACGTCCCCCCTAGGCATATCCCAACTGGGCGGATCGGCTTCGTGTTCCAGGATCCGACCCTGATGCCGTGGAGCACTGTGGTCGACAATGTGCTGCTGCCGTTCCGTCTGGCCGGACGCATCGGGTCCAGCGAGCGCGAGAGGGTTGGCGCCGAGATCCAATCGGTCGGCCTCGCCGGGTTCGAACGGGCCTATCCGCGGCAGCTTTCCGGCGGCATGCGGATGCGCGTCTCGATCGCCCGGGCGCTCGTCACCGATCCCGACCTGCTGCTCCTCGACGAGCCCTTTGCCGCGCTGGATGAGATCACCCGGATGGCGCTCAACGACGATCTCATGCGCCTTTGGGAGAGCCGCCGGCCGACTGTCGTGTTCGTCACCCACAGTGTCTTCGAATCGGTCTATCTGTCGACCCGCATCGCCGTCATGACGCCGCGGCCCGGCCACATCGTCGCCGAGTTGCCTATCGACTTCCCGCAGCCGCGCGAGCGCACGCTGCGCACCTCACCGCGGTACGCCGCGCTTTGCGCGCAGGTATCGGACCAACTCGTAAAGGCGATGGCTGCTGAGCCGGCCGGACCGAAATGACTGCGCGCGTCACCCTCACCCGCCTCGCTCCGCTCGGCACCCTCTCCCGCGATGCGGGCGAGGGGCTAGGACCCCTCCGAATTAAAGCTCCTCTCCCGCACCGCGGGAGAGGGAGGACCAAGCCCGAAGGGCTTGGTGGGTGAGGGTAGCGCAAGGCCGTGATGAGGCGGCTCCGATTAGGTCTATGGCGCCTCGCCGCGCCGCTCGCTGTGGGAGCGGTTCTGCTGCTCTTGTGGGAGATGATCGTTCGGGCCGAGGGCGTACCGCCTTACATTCTCCCGGGCCCGCTGCTGATTGCGGCGACCTTGTGGACCGACGGGCCGAGCCTTATGGGCTCGCTGCTGGTGACCCTGCGTATTACCATAGCGGCATTGGCGGCGGCGGCAATTTTGGGCAGCGGGATCGCGCTGTTGTTCTCGCTGTCGCGCATTCTCGCGCTCAGCCTTTTTCCCTACGCGGTGATCCTGCAGGTGACGCCGATCGTCGCGATCGCGCCGCTGATCATCATCTGGGTTCGCGAGCCGTTTCTGGCCCTCCTCGTCTGCGCGTGGATCGTCGCGTTCTTCCCGGTTGTCGCGAACACGACCGTCGGGCTCAACAGCGCCGACCGCAACTTGCTGGCGCTCTTCCGGCTCTATGGCGCCTCGACCGGCAAGACATTGCGCTACCTGAAGCTGCCGACGGCGCTGCCCTATTTCCTCACGGGGCTGCGGATCAGCGGCGGCCTCGCATTGATCGGCGCGGTTGTCGCGGAGTTCGTGGCCGGCACCGGCGGCGCCGAGACTGGCCTCGCCTTCCGCATTCTCGAAGCGGGCTACCGTCTCGCCATTCCGCGCCTCTTCGCCGCCCTCTTCCTGCTCTCGGTGACCGGGATCGTGATCTACCTCTTGCTCGATCTCCTCTCGCGCCTATTGCTGCGCCATTGGCACGAAAGCGCAATCAAGGAAGAGGAGGAATAAGGCCTCAGCCGCGCCCGACAAACGGCATCTTTGTGGCCATCACGGTCAGGAATTGGACGTTCGCTTCTGGCGTGACGGTGGCCATGAAAACGACCGCACGAGCGACGTTCTGCACATCCATTGTCGGCTCTTCGATGACCGTACCGTTGGCCTGCGGCACACCGCGCTGCATGCGCTGGGTCATCTCCGTCAGTGCATTGCCGATGTCGATCTGGCCGCACGCGATGTCGTATTTGCGGCCGTCGAGCGAGGTCGATTTCGTGAGGCCCGTTATCGCGTGCTTGGCCGAGGTATAGGCGGCCGAGTTGGGCCGCGGCGCATGCGCCGAGATCGAGCCGTTGTTGATTATCCGTCCGCCCATGGGCTGCTGGTCCTTCATGATCCGGAAGGCCTCCTGCGTGCACAGGAACGAGCCGGTCAGGATCGTGTCGATGACCGCCTTCCAGCGCTCGAACGGCAATTCTTCGATCGGCGCCGCCGCGCCGAAGCCGGCATTGTTGAACAGCACGTCGAGCCGCCCGAACCGCTCCTTGGTTTTGGCGAATAGATTCCTGATCGAGGCCTGATCGGTGACGTCGGTCGGCACCGCCACTACTTGGCCGCCGGAGCCTTCGATTTCGCGCGCCACTTCTTCCAGCCGGTCCTGCCGCCGGCCGGCGATAACCGCGGCAAAACCTTCTTTGGCGAGGGCGATTGCGGCTGCTTTGCCGATCCCGCTGCCTCCGCCGGTGACGAGGGCGACTTTTCCGTTCGAGCTCATGCCAATGTCTCCTTCTGTAGCAAAGCGGCAACGATAGCAGGTTGGCCTTCGCCGCACGGACGAAATTGCGCCAGCCTCAGGGGACGATTCCGCGCACCGCCCATGCTGTCGCGGTCAGCGAGCGCGGACCGTCGGGTGCGCCTGAGAGAAAGGCGGCGCGGACGCGCTCCTCGATCAGCCGGCGCCGTTCGTGCTGCAGGCCCTCGACATAGGTGCCGACCGGGCCCTGGCCGCCAAGCAGCGGGTCCCAGTAATCGGCGAAATCGGCGTATTCCATGCGGGTCGTGATCGAGCCGCGCTCGACTGCGGCCAATCCGGCATGATGCCAAAGCGCCGGCAGCCCGTCAGGCACAGCGAGCGGTCCCGAGAACAGCCGATCGCGCGCCGCCTCGGCGCCCGGGTCAAGCCCGGCCGCGGTGTCCCAGAAGAGGCGCTGGAACACGAGCCCACCGCGAAAATCCCATACTGCCGCCGCAGCGACGCCGCCCGGCTGCACCACCCGTCGCATTTCGCGCACGGCCTGCGCCGCGTCCGGGACGAAATTCAGCGAAAGCTGCGCCAAAGCTGCCGCAAAACTGCCGTCGGCGTAGGGCAGGCGGCAAGCATTGCCGACCGCAAAACCGATGCCAGCGGCGCCCGGGCGAGACCGCGCGAATGTGATGTAGGGAGCGGCGATATCGAGGCCGATGACCTCTTCCGGGTCTCTGCGATCGGCCAAAGCGAGTGCGAGGCTCCCAGTGCCGCACCCGACATCAAGCACTCGGCCATGATCCGCCGGCCGCACGAACTCTGCAAAAGGACCGGCGAGCAGCCGCGACCACCGCCCGAGAAATCGCTCATAGGCGGCCCCGTCGCTCGCGCGGTAGGTTGAGGAGAATGAGCTAGTCATCGCGTCGCCTCTCGCCTCTACCCGTACGCGGGGCGGGGGAGTAGACTCCCGCAACGGAGGGCAATCCGGCGATGTCCGAGACAATCGAGCTGAACGGCAGGAGATACCGGAACCCCCGGCGGCGGACGGTAGTCATCTGCGTCGACGGGTGCGACCCCGAATATCTCGAGTGCGGCATTCCGGAGGGCATCTTTCCGACCATAGGCTCTTTCCGCCGGGTGGGTTACGTCGGCACGGCGGATGCCGTGGTGCCGACCTTCACCAACCCGAACAATGTCTCGATCGTCACCGGGGCGCCGCCTTCGGTGCACGGCATCGCCGGCAACTACTACCTCGATCGCGAGAGCGGACGCGAGATCATGATGACCGACGAGGGCCTGATGCGCAGCGAGACGATCCTCGCGCTGATGGCGCGTGCCGGTATCAAGACGGCGGCGGTCACCGCCAAGGACAAATTACGCAAGCTGCTCGGGCGCAACCTCGACGGCATTTGCGTTTCGTCCGAGTGCGCCGACGCCGAGGTGGAGGCGCTGGTCGGGCGCCCCAGGCCCGACATGTACTCGGCCGATCTGTCGCTGTTCGTACTCGATGCCGGTATTGCGCTTCTCGAGCGCGGCATGGCCCGGCTGCTGTACCTGTCGCTATCGGACTATGTGCAGCACGCGCATGCCCCGGGTGCGCCCGAAGCGAATGCATTCAACCGGGCGATCGACGATCGTGTGCGGCGCTTTGTCGAATTGGGCGCCGTCGTCGGCCTCGTGGCCGATCACGGCATGAACGACAAGGCGCGCCCGAATGGCGAGCCCAATGTGATTTTCCTCGAAGACGAACTCAACCGCTGTTTCGGCCCCGAGGCGGTGCGGGTGATCTGTCCGATTACCGACCCGTTCGTGCGCCATCACGGCGCCCTCGGGTCGTTTGTCCGCGTCTATGCGCGAGGCGCCGCGGACATTCCCGCTCTGATGGCGGCGAGCGCGCAATTACCGGGAGTGGCTCTGGTGCTCGGCGCGGCAGATGCCGCACGGCGGTTCGAATTACCGCTCGACCGGGAGGGCGATTTCATCGTGCTCGGCGACGCCAATACCGCGATCGGCGCGTCACGTGAGGAGCACGACCTTTCGGGGCTCGCCGGCCACCGCCTGCGCTCGCATGGCGGGCTCGGCGAGCAGCCGGTGCCGTTCATCCTGTCGCGGCCGCTGGCCGCGGAATACCGGCACATCGCCGAGACCGGCCGGCTGCGCAACTACGACATCTTCGACTTCGCGCTGAACGGCGTCGAGTAAAGCTACATCGGCGGCTTGACGCCATCCTTCTCGGCCGTCACCCGGGCGGCGGTCAGAGAGCCGTCCGGCTGCTTCTGAGCGACGATGAATACTGCCGCGCCGGGTTTCAACAGGCTCACGTCCCCCGAGCCATAGCCGAAAATCGGCGTATCGGGTCCGACGACGAGGTCCGACTCGCCCCCCTTGTAGGTGACCTTCAGGGTTTGGCCCTGCGGGGCGCCGGTGACGCCGGACACGGTGGCATTGGTCATCAGGCTCTCCGGGGCGAGATCCCAGGCATATTGTCCCTCGCCCGCGCCCCGCATCGCCTCGGGGAAGATGCGCAGCTCGACAGAGTGGTTCTTGCCGTCGGTCCCCTTCATCGAAGTCGAGGCGACAAAGTCGCCGGCCTTGATGTCGCCGAGGCTCTTCTTGACGAGATAGGCGACGGCGACGTTCGGGGCGAGGGTGACGGTAACTGGCTGACCGTCGCGCGACTTGACCGTCAGGGCATGGTCGTCGAGCTTCTCGACGGTGCCGCGGATTCTCACCGGCGGGTTCGCCGGCGGGTTTTGGGCGATCGCAGGAAACGCAAGCACTGCGACGAAGACGGCGGCGAGAAACGATTGCGAGCGCATGCCAAATTCCTCCCTGCAACTTCATTGATGACCGCGCCCCAACATGCCGTCAGATCGCGCGGACGGCATCTCACATTTCGGTGACCGCAGTATCACGAGGATGGCGGGTCACTGCACGATTTCGTCGGGGTAGACGCCCCAGAGGTCGCCGCGCTGAACCCAGCCGGCATGGTCAGCGGCATCGATGCGGCACCAGTCGCTGCGGCATTCGAGCAACCGCGCAATTACACCGGGCTGTGCGCGGGCAACCGGCGGCGACGCCGGATCGGGCTGGCGATGCAACGTGCGGATGCCGCCCTTGATGATTACGGCCCGCTTGCCGGTCAGCATTCTCTCGTGCACCCATCCCTCGGTGCCCTGCCAATCGCGGATCATCCGCCAGTTCTCGAATTCCTTGACGATCTCGACCGGCATCTCCTTGCGGGTCAGCACCCAGTCGATCGGGTAATTCTCGCCCGGCCCGACCCGCAAATTCACCTGGTCCGAGCGCAGGCTGACAAAGCGCGGCAGCTTCTGCCCCGCCTCGCTCTCTGCGGCCGCAACGGGCGGCGCCGCGACGATAAACGCCACCGCCAGCACCCCGAGCAGACCCGCCGCAAACCGACGCCGCATCTGCCGCCTGGACATCCCGTCCCCGCTGTTGCTAATGGCGGACCGCGCCTTTTGCGGAACTCGTCGTCATGCGCTCGAAACGGCCATTCGTCATCGTCACCCGCAAGCTTCCGGACCCGATCGAGACCCGGATGATGGAGCTGTTCGCCTGCCGGCTCAACCTGGACGACACACCCCTTTCAAAGCCTGAGCTGATCGCCGCCGTGGAGAGGGCCGATGTCCTGGTGCCGACCGTCACCGACCGAATCGATGCCGATGTGCTGGCCGCAGCCGGTCCCTCCCTCAAGCTGATCGCCTCGTTCGGTACCGGGGTCGATCATGTCGACCTCGCGGCGGCGCAGCGGCAAGGCATCGTCGTGACCAACACGCCCGGCGTCCTGACCGAGGACACCGCGGACATGACGATGGCGTTGATCCTCGCGGTGTCGCGCCGGCTCGCGGAAGGGGAAAGACTGATCCGCAGCGGCGGCTGGACCGGCTGGGGCCCGACCTCGATGCTCGGCCACCGGATCTGGGGCAAGCGGCTCGGCATCGTCGGCATGGGCCGGATCGGCATGGCGCTGGCGCGGCGCGCCAAGGGGTTCGGCCTATCGGTGCATTATCACAACCGGCGGCCGGTCCCGGAGGAGGTCGAGAACGCGCTCGAGGCGACGCACTGGGAGAGCCTCGACCAGATGCTCGCCCATATGGACATCCTTTCGGTCAATTGTCCCCACACGCCGGCCACCTACCACCTGCTCTCGGCGCGTCGCCTGCGTCTGCTGCAGCCGCAGGCGATCCTCGTCAACACCGCGCGCGGCGAGATCGTCGATGAGGAGGAGCTCCTCCGTCTGCTCGAGATCCGCGCAATCGCCGGCGCCGGTCTCGATGTGTTCGAGCACGAGCCGGCGATCGACCCGCGGCTGCGCGCCCTCAACAATGTCGTGCTATTGCCGCATATGGGCTCGGCGACGATCGAAGGGCGGCTCGCAATGGGTGAGAAGGTCATCATCAACATCAAGACTTTCGCCGACGGCCACCGCCCGCCCGACCGTGTTCTCGGCTCGATGCTGTAGAGCAGGCATGAGTGCAGGTCGATACTTGTCGGCATTCTTCATGTGGATTGCCGCGCTGTCGGCAGCAGCGTCGGCCGCCCCGAGCCCGACCCCTATCACGGCACAGCTCGTCGATGCCGCGAGGCACGAAGGCAAGGTAGTTTTCTATACCTCGCTCGAGCGGCGGACCGCCGAGAAGATCGGCAAGGCCTTCGAGGCAGCCTATCCCGACATCTCCGTGCAGGTCGAGCGCAACGGCTGCGAGCGCCTGTTCGAGCGGCTCGCCGCGGAACGCGGCAGCAATATCCGCGTTGCCGACGCAATCGAGTGCTCGGATATGACGGCGCTTTTCCGTTGGAAGGGGCAGGGTTGGCTGGCGCCCTTTGTGCCGGTGGAAGTGGCGGAGAAATGGCCGGCCGATCAGCGCGATTCCGACGGCTATTTCGCGACCGAGCGGTTTACCCTGTCGCCGATCTCGTACAATACCAAGCTCGTCAAGGCCGAGGATGCGCCAACGAGCTATGCCGACTTGCTCGACAAGAAATGGACCGGCAAGATCGTCAAGGCCCATCCCGGCTATAGCGGCACGATCGAGACGGTAACCTTCGAGCTGAGCCGCGATCTCGGCTGGGACTATCTCAAGAAACTCGGTCAGCAGCGCGTGATGCAGGTGCAGGCGGCGTGGGAGCCGCCCAAAAAGGTGGCACAGGGTGAGCGCCCGGTCGGGGCGGATGGTGACGAATATTCCGTTCTGCAGATCCGCGACCGTGGCGGCGCGATCGAGCCGGTCTATCCAAGCGAAGGCACACCATCGATCCCCGGCGGCGCCGGCATCATCGTCGACGCTCCTCACCCCAATGCCGCCCGGCTCTTCATCAGCTGGTTGTTGTCGCGCGCCGGGCAACAGTTGCTTGTCGATGCAGATTGGCTGCGCTCCTTTCACCCCGACGTGAAGCTCAAAGCCGGGATGAAGCCGCTCTCGGAAATCAGGATCCTAAAGGCCGATCCCGCCGCCCAGGAAAAGGCCGCAGACGAGATCAAAAAGAAATACGCCGAATGTTTCGGGCTGTAGTGCCGGTACAAAGGCTCCTCACCCCATCCCTCTCCCCGCGAGCGGCGGGGCTGTCTGCGGAAAGTTGAAGGACAGTGTCGCCGCTCCTGACAATGCTGCTGCAAGGACCGGGACGGCTGTTTTTGCTGTTTCGGCAAGGGAATCGTCACTCATCCATCTCTTCTTCGCCGCGGAAATCCTCGACTCGGGCAATGTCGTATCAAATAAAAACAGCATGAACTCTCGCTGTTCCTGGCTGCTCTCGAGAAGATATCAGCCAGACTTTCGCTATCGCCACAGCGGCGCGCTTGCGGGGGGCCCAAACGTTGCGTTACATATTTAACATGCGAATAGCAATATGGCAATGTCTATATGGGAGTTCCATCAGGCCGGGTAATCACTGGGCCAGCTGGCGCAGCTCTGGCATCGCGCGTTCCAGACCGCGCGCGAAGCGCCGGACGACCTCGTCGATCTCGCTGCGCGTGATGCTGAGCGGCGGCGAGAACGAGGTGATCTCGCCATAGGGCAGGGCGCGCACCAGCACACCCTCTTCAAGCACTTTGCGGGAGACGATGCGATGGGGTTGGGTTTGCGCGTCGAAAAACCGGCGAGCCTCTTTGTCGGCGGCGAATTCGACCGCGACCATCAGGCCGGCGCCGCGCACATCACCGACAAAGGGATTGTTTGCGAGCCGCTCGCGCAATTGGTCGCGCAGGTACCTGCCCATCTCAGCGGAATTCTCGATGAGGCCCTCGCGCTCCATGATGTCGAGGTTGGCCAATCCGACGGCCCCGCCGACCGGGTGCCCCGAATAGGTGAAGCCGTGCATCAGCGGCCCCATTTCCGGCGAGGCGTCGCGCAATACCTCCCAGATCTTCTCGGAGATCACCGATGCCGAGAGCGGGAAGTAGGCGCTGGTGATGCCTTTGGCGAGCGTGACGATGTCGGGCTTCAGATCGAACAGACCCGTCGCAAACCACGAGCCGGTGCGGCCGAAGCCGGTGATCACCTCGTCGGCGATGAACAGGATATCGTGCTCGGCGAGAAGCTCCTGAACCCGTTCGAAATAGCCTTTGGGCGGCAGGAAGACCCCGCCCGTGCCCATGATGGGCTCGGCGATAAAGGCGGCGATGGTCTCGGCGCCCTCGCGGGCGATCAGCGTCTCGAGATCGTGCACCATGCGTGCGGTGAAGGCCTCCTCGTCTTCGCCCTTCTCGGCAAAACGGTAGAAATGCGGGCAGGAGGTGTGAAAAACCCCCTCGATCGGCAGATCGAAGGCTTTGTGAAAGGCCGCAATGCCGGTCAGGCTTCCGGCGGCATAGGTCAAGCCGTGATAGCTGCCGAGCCGCGAGATCACCTTCTTCTTCTGCGGCCGGCCGCGCAGATTGTTGTAATAGCGCACCAGCTTGAAATTGGTATCGTTGGCGTCCGAACCCGAAGTGCCGAAGAACATCTTCGACAGATGCCCGGCGCCCGCCTTCTCGCGGAAGAGGCTCAGCACGCGGTCGGCGAGCCGGATGATCGGCTCGTTCGAGTGCGATGCGAAGGTGTGGTAATAGCCCAGATCGCGCATCGCCTGCGCCGCCGCTTCGCCGAGTTCGGCGCGGCCGTAGCCGATGTTGACGCACCACAATCCGGCGCCGCAATCGATCAACTCCCGGCCGTGCCGGTCCTTGACCCTGACCCCGGAGCCCCCGGCGATGATCGTCGGGCCGTGTTTGAGGTGATCGGCGATCGAGGTCGCCGGGTGGATCAAGCTCTGCCGATCCATTTCCTCGAGCGAATAGTTCTGTGCAGCGTGTGACATAATTCTCTCCTATCACAGCGGTCGCCTGTTGCCCCTCACCCTTCCGTCCTCGCGGCGTAAAGAACTTCCGGCGGTATTTCGGGCTCGGCGATAGGGGCCCAGCCCCCATCCCGCCAGGCGCGGAAAAAACAGCTGCGACGCCCGGTGTGGCATGCGACGCCCTGCTGATCGACCAGCAGCAGCACCGTATCGCCGTCGCAATCGAGGCGCAGTTCGCGCAGCAGCTGAACCTGTCCGGAAGCCTCACCCTTTCGCCAGAGCTTCGCGCGCGACCGTGACCAATAGCAGGCGCGGCCCTCGTCGAGGCTAACCCGCACCGCCTCGCAGTTCATCCAGGCCAGCATCAGGATCTCTCCGGTATTGTATTGCTGAGCGATGGCCGGCACGAGGCCGTCGGCGCCAAACCTGATCGCGGCCAGCGCATTTTCGATCTGATCCTGCACCTGCCTAGCTCCTTCTGCCCGTTACCCTGTCACACCTCTGGATTAGGGTAGCGATGCCACGAAGACAATACCGGTTTCGGCCAGCTCGGTGAGGCCAGCCGCACCGGAACAATCAACAATTGCGAGTGTTGTCCGTGCGTTGCCGCAGTCGGCCGCCCCCGCGCACAGGAGATCATAATGCCGGAAACTGTCGTAATCACCGGGGCGTCGGCGGGGGTCGGGCGTGCCACGACGCATGCCTTTGCGGCGCAAGGGGCGCAGATTGCGCTGATCGCACGCGGCACCCAGGGGCTGCAGGCCGCAGCGGCGGAGGTCGAAAAGCGCGGCGGGAAAGCGCTGGCGCTGCCTCTCGACGTCGCCGATCCGGATGCCGTCGAAGCGGCCGCCGAGAGCGTCGAGAACCAGTTCGGCCCGATCGACATCTGGGTCAATTGCGCGATGGCGACGATCTTCGCGCCGTTTCACCGCATCTCGCCCGAAGAGTATCGCCGCACCACCGAGGTGACCTATCTCGGTTTTGTCTATGGCACGATGGCCGCCTTGAAGCGAATGCGGCCGCGCAACCGCGGCACGATCGTCCAGGTCGGCTCCGCCCTGGCCTATCGGGCTATACCGCTGCAATCGGCTTATTGCGGCGCCAAATTCGCGATCCGCGGCTTCACCGACAGCCTGCGGACGGAATTGATGCATGACGGGGTCGATGTGAACTTGGTGATGGTCCAAATGCCGGCGCTCAATACGCCGCAGTTCGATTGGGCGCGCAACAAGATGAGCCGCCGGCCGCAGCCGGTGCCGCCGATCTTTCAGCCCGAAGTCGCTGCTGACGCGATCGTTTATGCCGCGCATTCGCGGCGCCGCGAGGTCTGGGTCGGCGGCTCCGCGGTGCAGGCGATCGTGGCGAACAAACTCATCCCCGGATTGCTCGACGGTTATCTTGCCAAGAAGGGTTACAGCGGGCAGTTGACCGACGAACCGGCCGATCCCGGAAAACCAGACAACCTGTTCGATCCGGTGCCGGACGACCCCGGTACCCATGGGCGCTTTGACGGTCGTGCCGCCAGTTACAGCTTGCAGCTGTGGGCGACCGAGCACCGGGGTGCGCTTATTGCGGGCACCCTCGCCATTGCGGCGTTCATCACCACGATGATTGCGGGAGGCAAGCCACTGGCCAGAGTTTATCAAACGTCGAACGGAGGAGCTCGGCTTGATCAGCCTGGCCATTAGTCCGGATCAACGACGCCGGGCGCTGCACCAGGGCGTGCCAGAGCAAATTGACTGAGTGCTCGGGAACCAAGGAGGTTTGCCCGCGTTGAGCGGAGCGTTGGTTTACGGAGCAGCTGGTGGCGATCTTCGGCCCGAGGGCCAACATGTTCATGAACATGGCCCTGCTCGGGGCGGCCGGCGTCGCAGTATTTCTGTTGATCCTTATCTGGGTCGTGCCGGTGATGGGCTACAACAGTCAGGTAAGATACATCCCGCCGCAGCCGGTGCCGTTCAGCCATAAGCACCACGTCAGCGGGCTAGGCCTCGATTGCCGCTACTGCCATACAACTGTCGAGGTGTCCCAGAACGCCGGCATCCCGCCGACCCATACTTGCATGACCTGCCATTCGCAGATTTGGACCAATGCGGAAATGCTGGCGCCGGTGCGGCAGAGCCTCGCCGAGGGCAAGCCGCTGCGCTGGACCCGCGTCTATACCCTGCCGGACTACGTCTACTTCGACCACAGCATTCATATCGCGAAGGGCGTCGGCTGCACCGAATGCCACGGGCCGATAGGCGACATGCCGCTGACCCGGAAGGCCACGACGCTCTACATGAGCTGGTGTCTGTCCTGTCACCGCGATCCGGCGCCGCATCTGCGCCCAAAGGATCAGGTGTTCAACCCGCACTGGCAGCGCACCGCCGATACCCCCTCCGGCGAGAAATTGATGGCGGCGTACCACATCCATCCCGAGACATTGTCGGATTGCGGCGTGTGCCACCGATGAGCAGGTCCGGCCGTAATTATTGGCGCACCCTCGAGGAGCTGGCGCAGACGCCGGAGTTCGCGGCAACAGTCGAACGCGAGGTGCCGCGTTTCCGAGACGTGCTCGGCGCTTTCGACCGGCGGCGATTTCTGCAGCTGATGGCGGCGTCCATGGCATTGGGCGGGCTGTCGGCCTGCGGTCCCGAGCCCAATCCGCGTCAGCTGCTCCCCTATGTCGAGCAGCCGCCCGGGATCGTGCCGGGTCGCTCGCGCTATTACGCGACGGCGACGACGCACGACGGCTATGCGAGCGGCGTCTTGGTCGCCCATCAGATGGCGCGGCCGGTCAAGGTCGAAGGCAATCCCGACCATCCCGCCAGCCTCGGCGCCGCGAGCGGCACCATGCAGGCGTCGATCCTGACGCTTTATGATCCGCGCCGCGCGCAGTCGATCGTCGGCAACGGGCAGATCGATACCTGGGAGAGTTTCATTACGGCGCTCTATGGGCGCCGCGACCGGCTCCTGGCGCGGGGCGGCGAGGGCCTGCGCCTGCTTGACCGGCAATGTCACTTCTCCCTCGCTCGCCGCACAAATTGCGGCGTTGCAGAAGCAATTTCCGGCAATGCGGTGGCATCAATGGGAGCCGTTGCATCGTGACAACGAGTTTGCTGCGTCTCAGCGTGCGTTCGGCCGCCCGGTCGAGCGCGTCTTCGATGTCGGCGCCGCCGACGTGATCTTTGCGGTCGAGAGCGATCTGATCTCTGCCGTGCCGGGCTGGCTTGCCTACGCTCGTCAATTTGCCGCGCGGCGCCGCCCGGACGAAGCCGGCGGCCAGATGAGCCGGGTTTACGCGATCGAGAGCACGCCGACCCTGATCGGCGCCAAGGCCGACCATCGGCTGCCGATGCGGCCGGAAGAGATCCTGGACGGGATGCGCCATCTCGCCGGCGCGGTCGGCGCCGGGCCGCAGGAATGGGCCCAATCGCAGACAAAGGACGCATCCTGGCTCACCGCGGCGGCGCAGGACCTCACGCAACACAAAGGCCGCGCTCTGGTCCATGCCGGGCGCGAGCAGCCGGTCGAGGTGCATCTCCTCGCCGATGCCATCAACGGCTCCCTCGGAGCGTTCGGAAAGACGATCCGGCCGATCGAGCCGGTTGTGGCGTCGCCAATGCAGCACCAGCAATCGCTGCAGGAGCTCGTCGCCGACATGACAGCCGGCCGGGTCGACACGTTGCTGATGCTGGAGACGAACCCGCTCTACAGCGCACCCGTCGATCTCGATTTCGCGGCTGCGCTGAAGCGCGTGCCAATGTCGGTCAGCCTCGCGCTCTACGCCGATGAAACGGCCGAGGCGAGCACCTGGCTGATCCCGGCGACGCACGAATACGAGGCCTGGAGCGATGCCCGCGCGTTCGACGGCACGGTTACGATCCAGCAGCCGCAGGTACGCAGGCTCTACGGCGGCCATTCGGCGCAGGAGCTCTTGGCGGTGATGTTGGCCGACACGTCACCGGACGATTACGCGTTGGTGCGCGGTTATTGGCAGCAGGAGGCGCAACAAAAAGGGCGCGGCGACTTCGAGGAGTTCTGGCACGAATCCCTCCGCAGTGGCGTCGTAAAGGACAGCGCAGCCGCGCCGGTCACGGCCGCTCCGAAATTCGATGTTACGGCCACCTCGGCGCCGTCAGTGCCGGCCGAAACCGCAATCACCGTGCTTTTCCGTCCCGACCTGCTCGTTTGGGACGGCCGGTTTGCCGACAACGCCTGGCTTTTGGAGATGCCGCGCCCGTTCACCCGCCTGACCTGGGACAATGCGGCGCTGATCGCGCCGGCGACGGCAGATCGGCTCGGCATCAAGACCGAGGACGTGCTGACCATCGGGGCCAACGGGCACAGCGTGCGCGCGCCGTTTTTTGTACTGCCGGGGCAGGCGCTGGACTGCATCACCCTGCCGCTCGGCTTCGGCCGGCGAGCCGGCGGGCTCGGCGTCGATGTCGGCTTCGACGCATATCCATTACGCAGCATCGAGTCGCCGTGGCTCGCGCAGGCCACTCTCAGCAAGACCGGCGATACATTGCGCCTCGCCACGACGCAAGGGCATGACCGCGTCGCCGGGCGCGATCTGATCCATGAGGGCACGCTCGCCGAATATCAGAAGAACCCGCATTTTCTCGAGCAGCAGAGAAACGAGGAATCGCTTTATCCCAGCTACAGCTACCCGAATTACGCCTGGGCAATGGCGATCGATCTGAATTCCTGCATCGGCTGCCAGGCGTGTGTCGTCGCCTGCCAAGCCGAAAACAATATACCGGTCGTCGGCAAGGACCTGGTGCTCGATCAGCGGGTCATGCATTGGCTGCGCATCGACCGGTATTATTCCGGGTCAGTGGACAATCCGGACACCGCGTTCGAGCCGATGCCGTGTATGCATTGCGAGAACGCGCCGTGCGAAGTGGTCTGCCCGGTGCACGCCACGGTGCACGACCACGAAGGCCTCAACCTGATGGTCTACAACCGCTGCGTCGGCACGCGGTTCTGCTCGAACAACTGCCCGTACAAGGTGCGCCGGTTCAATTTCTTCGACTACACGATCAAAAACGAGCGGCCGGCGGAGTCGTGGAACCCGGAAGTGAGCGTGCGTGGCCGCGGCGTCATGGAGAAATGCACCTACTGCATCCAGCGCATCCGCACGACGCAAATCGATGCCGACCGTGAAGATCGCCCGGTCCGCGACGGCGAGATCCAGACCGCCTGCCAGCAGAGCTGCCCGACCCAGGCGATCATCTTCGGAAATCGCAATGATCCGCAAAGCGCGGTGGCTCATCGCAAGGCGAGCCCGCTCGATTACGTGCTGCTCGAAGAGCTCAACACGCGGCCGCGCACCAGCTATGCCGCAGTGATCCGCAATCCCAACCCGGCGATCGAGAGCGACAAGGCATGAACGTCGTCGATCTCTCGAGCGACGCGCCGATCGTCGAGCCGGGCGTGACGTTGCGCTCGCTGAGCGAGGAGGTCAGCGAGCGCGTGCTGCGCCCGCAGGCGCCGCGCTGGTGGTGGATCGGCTTCGGCGTCTCGTTGGCCCTGTTTATGACGCTCGTCGTAGCGATGGCGTGGTTGTTCATCAACGGGATCGGCGTCTGGGGGGTCGATATTCCGGTCGCCTGGGGCTTTGCGATCGCCGAATATGTCTGGTGGATCGCGCTGGCGAGCGGCGGCACAATCGTCTCGGCGCTCTTTTATTTGACCCGCTCGCCGTGGCGCTCGGCGACCAACCGGATTGCCGAGACGATGATGCTGAGCGCGGCGGCGTCTGCCGGCATCATGCCGATCATGCATTTGGGCCGACAGGGGTTCTTCTACTGGTTGTTCCCGTATTCGAATGTGATGGGAGTGTGGCCGCAGGTCCGCAGTCCGCTGTGGTGGGATTTCATCTGCCTGCTCTGTTACATCCTGATGTCGATAATGTTCTATTACACCGGATTGCTGCCCGACCTCGCCACTGTTCGAGACCTGGCGCAACATCGCCGAAAGCAGATGCTTTACGGTATTTTGGCGCTCGGCTGGCGCGGCTCGGCGCGCCACTGGCGCAACCACCGGAGCGTCTATTTGATCATGTGCGCGATCATGGCGCCGATGGTCATCTCGGTGCACAGCGTCGTTGGCCTGGATTTCGCCGGCGGGCTGACCACTGGCTGGCACTCCACGCAATTTCCCCCTTACTTCTTTTTTGGCGCCGTCATCTCCGGGCTCGCGCTCATCATCATGCTGACGATCATGGCGCGCCACGGCTACGGGTTCCAGAACATCATTACTGCCTATCACCTCAATGCCATGGGCAAAGTCATGCTGACCGGCAGCGTGATGCTCGGCTTTGCCTATTTTTGGGAGGGATGGGGACCGATCTACGGCAACAATATTTCCGACCGCACTGCGTTTCTCGACACCGTCTTCGGCACTTACGCCCCGACCTATTGGGCGAGGGTCAGCCTCAACATCATAATCCCGCAGCTTCTGTGGCTACCGATCGTGCGCCGCAGCGAAATCCTGCTGTTCCTGATCTCGCTCGGCGTCATCGTCGGCATGTGGCTGGAACGCTTTGACATCGTCATACCGAACCTTGCCCGCGATTGGATGCCGTCCTATTGGGGGGTGTTCTACCCGACATTGTGGGACTGGGCGACCTTGGCGGGCTCGATCGGCCTGTTCCTGACCCTGTTCTTCCTGATGATGCGCTTCTTGCCGATGGTCTCGATATCGGAAGTGCGCGAGATCATCGCAAAAGGGGAGACGAAGTGAGCGAGCGCGGGCTGTTCGGTCTGGTTGGCAGCTTCACCTCCTCCGAGGCTCTGACGGCGGCGGCGCGGCAACTCCGCTCCATCGGCTTCCGCGCGGTCGAAGCGTATACCCCTTACCCTGTCGAGGGCCTCGATCAGGTTCTGCGCCCGGGCCGCCGGATGTGGCTGCCGCTGGTGATCTTTCTTGGCGCCGTTTTCGGCGCGGTCTGGGGCTATTTCATCCAGTACTGGGATGAAGCGCTCAACTACCCGATCAACGTCGGCGGGCGGCCGCCCAATAGCTGGCCGGCCTTTACGGTCGGAACCTTCGAGTTCATGGTGCTCTGTGCGATTGCCGCCGGCTTTTTTGGTTTGCTGGCGTTCTGCCGCTTGCCGCGTCTTTATCATCCGATCTTTTCTGCCATGGAGTTCGAGCGGGCCTCGGTGGACCGTTTCGTTCTGTGCGTCGAGGCGCACGACCCGAGCTTCGAGCCGCAGCGCATCCGCCGGATCTTCGAGCGGTACGGCGCCGAGAGCGTCGCCGACGTCTCGGCGTGAAGCTGACGCCCCTCATTGCTGTCGCAATCCCGGCCATTGCGTTGGCCGCTTGCGACAACATGGCCAATCAGCCGAAACGGCTGCCTTACGAGCTGCCCTATGGCGCCGAGGCGAATTGGCCGGCGCTGCCGCCGCTGGATATCGTCGCCCGCAACGAGAAGCCGGTGCCTATCCCGCCGGTCACGATGGCGCTCCTCGAGCGCGGACAGCAGCGCTTCGACATCTATTGCTCGCCGTGCCACAGCAAGGTCGGCGACGGCCACGGCATGATCGTAGAGCGTGGGTTTCCGCAGCCGCCCTCCTATTACATCGCGCGGCTGCGCGACGCGCCGAACCAGCATTTCTACGACGTCATCACCAACGGGTACGGCGCGATGTATTCGTACGCCGATCGCGTTGGGGCGGAGGATCGCTGGGCGATCACCGCCTATATTCGGGCATTGCAAGCGAGCGCCAGCGGCCAGATCGCCGATGTTCCGCCCGATCAGCGGCAGGCTCTGCAATGACCACGGACCGTGCCTGGGCCCGGCTGAACCTTGCCGCACTCGGCGCGCTCGTTTTCGGCGTGGTCGGCTGCGCGGTTGGCGCCGCAATCGATGTGACGGGCTTCTTCCGCGCCTGGCTCTGCACGTTTCTGTTCTGGCTCGGCGTACCGTTGGCCGGGGTGACCCTGGTGTTGGTCCACGACCTGAGCGGCGGCGATTGGATGGCGACTGCGCGACCCGTGGTCAACGCGGCGATCGCGACGATGCCGATCGCCAGCCTCGCCGGCATCCCGGCCTTCATCGGGTTGCACGAGCTCTACAGCTGGACGCATCCCGCGCCGAGCCTCGGCAACACGTTCTACCTCAATCCCGACGCCTTCCTGCTGCGCTATGCAATCTATATTGTGCTGTGGAACCTTCTCGCGGCCTTTGCGCTGTGGGGACCGCGGCAGGGGGCGGAACCGATTGCGCCTGCGCTGTCCTGGTTGAGCGGCGTCGGGCTGATCCTGCTGGCTTTCTCCGCAGCCTTCGCCTCGATCGACTGGATCCTGTCATTGGAGCCGACGTTCTGGTCGTCGATTTTCCCGATGATCGCCGGCTCCGGCTGGTTCAATACGGGGCTCGCATTGGTGCTGCTCGCGGTCGCCGTGACCTCTGCTCTCGGAGGCAGACGTCGCGAACAGATGGCCGATCTTGCCGCCATCCTCCTCGCGACGACGATCTTCTGGGCTTATGTCGATTTCATGCAATTTCTGATCATTTGGGAAGAAAATCTCAAATCGGAGATCCCCTGGTATTTGATCCGAATCAGCAGCCCTTGGTCGGCAGCCCTCTTCGTTTCCGTTGGGTTCGGATTTTTTTTGCCGTTCTTCGCATTGCTGACGCACCCCGGCAAGCGGAGCCGCGGTGTTGTCGCGACCGCATGTCTGGTGATGCTGATCAGCCGCATTGCCGACAAGTGGTGGCTGGTGCTGCCCGAGTTTCGCCGGGCCGGCCCGTTCTGGCTCGACGCCGCCGCAATCGTCGCCCTCGGTGGGCTCGTGCTGCTGCTGTTCTTTTGGGGGCTGCGTTATCCAGGTGCGGTGGGGCTCGGAGCGATCCACTCCTGGAAGACCTACCATGGGTGAGATCGCCGAACGCGTCGAAGACAATGCGCAGACCGATTACGAGAAGTCGGATTGGCGGCTCGGCGCGATCGGCTTGGTATTGCTCGGGACATTCATATTCCTGGTGATCGCGCCGTTTGTGCTGATGGGCGCCTTCTCGCGAGCCGTCTCGGACGCCAGCCGTGCATTGACGGTCGAACCGCCGCAACCGCGCCTGCAGACCGATCCGTCAGAGGATCTTGCTCAGTTTCTCGTCCTCGAGGACAAGCGCCTCAACACTTACTATTGGATCGACAAAAAGAATGGCATCGTCCACATCCCGATCGAGCAGGCGATGCATGAGCTCGCCGATAAAGGGATCGACGGCTTCCCGCGAGGTAAGCCGTGAGCGCCACGCTGTCCGCAATTATATTGGCACTGCTCGTGGCGTCGGACTTGGCGGGCGGTGCGCTGGCGAGCGACGATCTTTCTGATTTTGCGTTCCAGCCCCACCCGGGCGCGCGGTTGCCGCTCGCCTCCCAGTTTGTCGGCGAGCACGGCCGCGCAGTGACCCTCGGGGAATTTTTTGCCGGGAAGCCGGTGGTCGTGGTGCTCGATTATCTGCGTTGCAAGACATTGTGCGGGCTGACCCTCGATAATCTGATCACCGCGCTTGACGCGCTCCCGCTCGACGCTGGCCGCGACTTCCAAGTCGTCGTGGTCAGCATCGACCCGCGCGACACTCCGGCCGATGTCGAGGCGTTCAAGGTCGAACACCTGACCGCTTACCACCACGCCACGGGCGGGAAGGGCTGGCATTTCCTGACCGGGTCGCAGGCGGCAGTGCGAGGTGTCGCGGAAACCGTCGGGTTCCCCTTTCATTACGAGACGGCACTCGATCAATACATTCATCCTGCCGGCTTCATCGTCGCCGCTCCCGACGGCGCCATCAGCCGGTACATGCTCGGCGTCGGCATGCAACCCTCGGATCTGCGGGCGGCGCTCGCCGACGCGGCAGAAGGGCGAGCGGTCAGCTTGGTGACGCGGCTGTTGCTGCTGTGCCACGGGGATACCCCGCAGCTCGGCCGTTACAGTCTGGCGATCGAGGCGGGGTTCGTACTTGCCAATCTTATGGTGATGATAGCCGGCGTCACCGTCTTCGCCGCAATTCGGCGCCGGCGCCACGGCTGAGGCGGCGATGTACAATTGGGTCCCGTTCTGGCCGCGTACAGCCGCCGTCAACGGCGACGTGGTCAACGCGCTCTACATCGCGGAACTGGCAGTCTGCGGCCTGATCCTGATGACCGTCGTAGGCATGATGTTCGGGTTTTGCATGCGCTATCGCGCCGGCACCACCGCATCTCGCGCCAACCTGACGGAAAAAACCTGGCATTGGGAGATCGGCTGGACCACCGCCACGCTCGTGCTCTTTCTGATCGGCTTTGTCTGGGGGGCCGCGGTCTATATCTGGCTTTACCAATCACCGCCCGGCGACCTCGAAGTCTACGTCGTCGGCAAGCAGTGGATGTGGAAGATGGAGCATCCGGGCGGCCAGCGCGAAATCGATGCGTTGCACGTCCCGGTCGACAAGACGGTGCGGCTGGTTCTGGCATCGCAGGACGTCATTCACAGCTTCTTCATACCGGCATTCCGCATCAAGCACGACGTTGTGCCCGGCCAATACGAGACGGTGTGGTTCAAGGCGACCCAGCCGGGAACCTACCAGATCGAATGTTCCGAATACTGCGGCACGCAGCACGCCCATATGCGGGGCGAAGTGGTCGTTATGGAGCCCGCAGCTTTTGCGCGCTGGCTCAGGGACCAGGGCGTCCACGAGTCGCTCGCCCAGCAGGGCGAAGCACTGTTCCGCGAATACGGCTGCAGCGGCTGTCATGGGGAGAACAGCACGGTGCATGCCCCCACCTTGGTCGGCGTCTACGGCAGTCTAGTGCATTTGCAGGACGGCTCCGCGGTGCGGGCCGACGAGCGTTATATCCGGGACTGCATCCTGCTGCCGCGGACCTTCACCGTCGCCGGCTATCCGCCGGTGATGCCCGACTTCGCGGGCCAACTCGGCGAGGACGATCTCGTCAAGCTGATCGCCTACATCAAATCCCTTGCCCGATAGGAACGCGCGCGATGGCGACGATCACCGCCGACCTCCCGACCAGCTATGTAGCCTCCGATAACACGATCAGCTCGTGGCTGCTGACCAAGGACCACAAGCGCATCGCGCTGTTGTTCTTCGCCTCGATCACATTCTTCTTTTTCATTGGCGGATTCGCGGCGACATTGATTCGGCTGCATCTGGCGACGCCGGAGGGCCTGCTGCAGCCCGACGTCTACAACCGCATGTTCACGATGCACGGCATCGTCATGGTGTGGTTCTTCCTGATCCCCTCGATCCCGACCACGCTCGGCAATTTCATAGTGCCGTTGGCGATTGGCGCCCATGATTTGGCGTTTCCGCGGATCAATCTCGCCAGCTGGTATGTATTCAATTTGTCGGGTCTCGTGCTTCTGTACGCGTTGATCATGGGTGGCATCGACACCGGCTGGACCTTTTACACCCCATACTCGACGCTCTTTGCGAACGGATACGTCATCGCCGCGACACTGGCGGTGTTCATTAACGGGTTTTCTTCGATAATGACCGGGCTGAATTTCGTCGTGACGATCCATCGCCTGCGCGCTCCCGGCATGACCTGGATGCGGCTGCCGCTGTTCGTCTGGGGGATTTATTCGGTCAGCCTCGTCATGTTGCTCGCCACCCCGGTGTTGGCGATGACGGTCCTTTTGGTGGCGATGGAGCGCTTCATGGGCGTCGGCATCTTTGACCCGACGCGCGGCGGCGATCCGATACTGTTTCAGCACATGTTCTGGTTCTATTCGCATCCCGCGGTTTACATCATGATTCTACCGGCAATGGGCCTCGTCAGCGAGCTCATCGCCTGTTTCGCGCGCCGGCCGATCTTCGGTTACACCGGGATGACCTATGCGCTTATGGCAATCGCGATCATCAGCTTCTTTGTCTGGGGTCATCATATGTTCACGGCGGGAATCTCGATCTATTCCGCCGTGGTGTTCTCGTTGATGACGTTTTTTGTCGCGGTGCCGTCGGCGATAAAAGTGTTCAACTGGACGGCGAGCCTGCACAAGGGCTCGATTACGTTCGATGCGCCGATGCTTTATGCGCTCGGCTTTGTGCTGTTGTTCACGATCGGCGGATTGACCGGGCTGATCGTTGCGACCGTTGCGCTCGACGTGCACCTCCAGGACACGTACTTCGTCATTGCGCATTTCCACTACATCATGGTCGGCGGTACGGTGAGCGCCTTTTTCGGCGGATTGCATTATTGGTGGCCAAAGATAACCGGCCGACTCTACCCGGAGATGTGGGCGCGAATGGCCGCGATCCTCACCTTTGTCGGCTTCAATCTCACCTTCTTCCCGCAATTCATCCTGGGCTATCTCGGCATGCCCCGGCGGTATTACACCTACCCGCCGGAATGGCAGTCGTGGAATGTTCTGTCCTCCGCCGGCGCCTCGATCCTTGCCGTGGCCTACGTCCTGCCGCTCGGCTATCTCGGCTGGTCGCTATTGCGCGGCGAACGGGCAGGCCCCAATCCGTGGCGCGCCACCGGCCTGGAATGGCAGACTTCGTCACCGCCCCCCAAAGACAATTTCGAGCGCACCCCCGTCGTGACCGAGCGGCCCTACCAATACGACCCCGAAGACGGCGGCTTCACGGCGCAGAACGGCGCGGTGAATGCGTAGCCTTCACCCTGAGATACAATATGCGACGCTGTCTCAGCAGGGCGAGACGGCCCAGCTCGGCATGTGGGTGTTCATCGCGACCGAGACATTGTTTTTCGGCGCGCTGATCTTCACCTATTTCGTCTACCGAAACGCTTATCCCAAAGAATTCGCCGAGGCCGGAAAGGATACTGTGCTGTGGTGCGGCAGCGTCAATATCGGGCTCTTGTTGACCAGCAGCTTGACGATGGTTCTCGCGATCGACGCGGCGGCCGATGGGCGCCGCCGCCATTTGCGGAATTGGCTGCTCGCCACCGCAGGTCTCGGCATCGCCTTCGTCTGCGTTAAAGGCTTTGAATGGTACTTGGATTTCGCCCATCGGGACGTGCCGTCGATCAATTTCGTCATGAAGCCGGCGGAGGCGCCGGCCGGCGAGCTGTTCTGGGTGTTCTACTTCATCGCCACGCCGCTGCACGCGTTGCATCTGTTGATCGGCATCAGCCTGATTTTTTACATGCTGTGGCGGGTGCGCCGCGGCGATCTTACCCCCGCCTATTACGCGCCGCTGGAGGTGGTCGGCCTCTACTGGAGCTTTGTCGACACGGTCTGGATCTTCCTATTTCCGTGCATCTACCTCGTGGGCCGCTCATGAAATCCGGGGCCAGGCACGAACCGGCATTGCTCTACGTCATCGCCTGGCTGGTGCTGGTGCTGCTCACCGGCGTCAGTATAGGGAGCGCGTTTCTCGGGCTCGGCAGGTATGCGCCGATCATCCAGTTCGGCATTGCGGCGACCCAGGCGGCCATCATCTTCATCCTGTTCATGCGCCTCAAAGGCCCGCCATCGCTGAAATGGCTTTTTGCCGGCGGCGGCTTCTTCTGGTTATTGTTTCTGTACGGGCTCAGCATGACCGATTACGCAACGCGCCGCGGCTGGCCGTCTTGATCTGGCGGGACGGAACAAGTCAATTGTATACCGGCTTGGTGCCCGGCGTCGGTGAATAGCCGAAGCTGCCGCGGGCGATGATCGCCTCGCGCCCGCCCATCGCGGCGATGCGCGCCCGCTGATCGGCCTTTGCCAATGCATCGGCGGCATCGGGATCGACGACGCGGCGCAGCGCCGCCTCGCAATCGGCGAGGAGACTCTGATAGCCCGGCTCCCGCGCGAGGTCGCGCGTCTCCTGGGGGTCCGTGTCGAGGTCGAAAAGCTGCGGCGGCATGCCTGCGAAATGGATATATTTGAACGGGCCCTTGCGGATCATGAACGCGCCCGTCGCGGCGCCGGCCGCATGGTACTCCGACAGGATCGTCCGGCGCGGCACAGTGCCCCGCGCGACGTCGAACAGCGATGCTCCCGGCAGGTCGCCATCATCGGGATGCGGCGAGGCGCCGACGCAATCGACGACGGTAGGGAAGCAATCGACCAGCGACACCGGCTCATGGCAGACCAAGCCCTCCGGCACCTGCGGCCCGGCGAGGATCATCGGCACCCCGGCCAATTCCTGGTACATCGTCGATTTGCCCCAGAGGCGCCGGGTGCCGAGATTGTCGCCATGGTCGCTCGAATAGAGCACCCGCGTATCGTCGGCCAGACCCGTCGCGGCGAGCGCGCCGATGAGCCTGCCGACATTATAGTCGACAAAGCTGACAAGCCCGAAATAGGCGGCCAGCGCACGCCGCAATTTCACGTCGTCGAATGCCTTGTCATAGATCTGGCATTCCCGGATCGCCGCAATATAGGGGTGATCCGGCGCCCGCTCCGCCGCGTCATAGAGCGCCGGCAGAGGCAGCTCGGCCTCGGGATAGAGGTCGTACCATTGCGGCCGCGCGATCAGCGGGAAATGCGGGCAGACCAGCGAGACGAAGAGCACCCACGGCTTGGCGGACGGCGCTGAGGCTCGCGCCTTTAGCCAATCGACCGCCGCCGCGGTAATCTTATCGTCGTAATCCTGGTAGCTCGAATTGCCGCGCCCGGCGTCGTTGGCCAGACGCAACGCCGCCTTGCGCACCGGCAACGGATCGCGCAGCCAGCCGAGCGGGTCGCCGATCCCGTCGACGACGTGCAGCGGCATGATCTCCCGGGTGAAGCCGTTGTCGTCCTCGGCGCTCCTGAAATGCAATTTGCCGATCGCGGTGACCTCATGCCCGGCCTCTCTCAACCGGTGGTGCCAGCTCGGCACGCTGCCGTCATACGGGATTGCGTTGTCCCAAAAGCGGATGCGATGGACGTAGCGCCCGGTCGCCAGCGCGGCGCGCGACGGCACGCAGATCGGCGAGTTGCAGTAGGCGTCGCTAAAGCGCACGCCCCTCGCCGCGAGGCGGTCGAGGTTCGGCGTGCGGATCGTCGCATGCCCCGAGCAGCCGAGCACGCGCGGGTTGTGCTCGTCGCACAGGATAAACAGCAGGTTTGCGGGTTTCATTTGTCCTCGTACTTCGAAAGCCCCTCAACCGTCTCGCTGCGCTCGCCACCACCCTCTCCCGCACATGCGGGAGAGGCGGGACTAAGCCCCACGAGTCCGCGCGGAGCACGGCCCGCGAACAGGCTGCGGGCTTGGTGGGTGAGGGTAGCGCCGCCTTCCAGCTGTCAATACTGACATAGATCAGCGGGAGGCCACCTCCGTTAGGCAACGAGCGAACCGGTCGACCCCCTTGTCGCACGCAAGCGGGCGGTGGATGCGCAGCTCACCCTCCTGTTCGACGACCTCATGCTGGGTAGACCCCGCCGTATCGCGCCAAAAGCGGAGACTTGCCCGGGCGTTGCCGACCCGGATGTTCGACAAGGTGAGCGCGGGCAGCCATTCGGGCAGATCGGGGTCGATGATCAAGGTTTGCCGCGGCGCAACCGGGATCAGGCCCAGCATCGAATGGACGAGGAGGACGACGGCGCCGGCGGACCAGGCCTGCGGCGAATTGGCGTCCGGATAAATACCGGGGTGCGGATGGCGACGGTCGCGGGCATTGCCCCCGAACACCTCCGGCAATCGATCGAAGTCGAACAGCTCCGCCGCGTCGAACATTCCTTTGGCCAGGCGATGCAGTTTTTCATTGAAGCCGTACCGCTTCAATCCGAAACCGATGACCGAGTTGCTCGCGGGCCATACCGAGCCGAGATGGTAAGCAAACGGATTGAATGCCGGATGGCGGTTGGACAATGTTCGAATCCCCCAGCCGCTGAACATCTCGGAGCTCATCAACCGCGCGGCGACCGCTTGCGCTTTGTCATCGTCGATAATCCCATAAGCAAGGCACTGCCCGGCATCGCCAGCGATGGTTTTTACGAGATTTTTTGCCGGATCGAGCGCTAGAGCGAAATATTGCGCCTCCGGCATCCAAAAGGTTTCGTTGAACCGGCGCTTCAGACGCTCGGCCTCGGCGAGCAGGTCAGCTGCCCGGCGATCATCGCCGAGCGAGGCGAAGGCGAGCCCCACAAGCTGTTTTGCCGCGTAGTAGCACCCCTGGATCTCGACCAGCGCGATCGGGTCTTCGACGAGCCGGCCGTCCTCGTAAAGGATCGCCTCGCGCGAATCCTTCCATCCCTGGTTCTTTTCGCCCCAGGACCCCGCCTTGGTTTCGTACTCGTAAAATCCGTCCCCGTCGCCATCGCCGTCCCGATCCATCCACTTCAGGGTTGCGAGTATCTTGGCCTGCATCGACAGGAAAAACTCCTTGTCGCCGGTCAGCGCCAGATCCCAGGCCATGTCGATCAGGAACAAGCCGGGCGCGGAGTAATCGCCATAGTAGTGGAGAAACGGGTTCTTTTCGAGAAGCGACAAGGGGCCGAGCTCACGCTGGTGAATTACCCGTCCGGGCTCCTGATCGTAGCGCTCGTCGTATTCCTTGGCATTCCATTGCGCAATTTGGCGCAAGCTGCCGCGCAGCATCGCGGGTGCGACAAGGCCGGCCTGAAACCCGGTCATCAGCACATCTCTGCCGAACAGTGCCAGGTAGTTCGGCACGCCTGCGGCCGGGGTCAGCCGCTCTTCGCCGTCGCCCTCGAGCAGCGCCAGGCAGGCGAGGTCGGACACGGCCCGATCCCATGCGTGCTGCACCTGCTCATTGCCGGCGCTCATTTGCACGCCGCCGTCGCGTGTTATGTCGATCGGCGGATCGCCAAACGCATCCCGGGCGTGCTGTAGGGCGACCGGTTCGCCGCAGAATATTGGCACGACATCGATGCTGAAGCTCACCTGCTGCTGCGGCTGCAGCCCCAGGCTCACGGACACGGTGCCGTCGCGCTCGGTCAAATCTTGCGCGCCGGAAAAGCGGATCTCGGTGCCGTGTGATAGCTTCGGATGCCGGTAAATGAAACTGAGCGTCCCTTGACCTGCCTCCAAATTCCAGCGGCGCTCTACTGGCGCATTCTGCTGGCGCTCGCCTTGCTCGGCTTCGGCCCGGTCCGCGAAATCGGCATCAAAATTCCAGCTCACCGCGATTTTGGTCAGGGCAAGAGCATGGTTCGAGACGTGGACATCGAGATGCAGACCGCCGCCGACAAAGCCATTGACCTGCAACTCGATACCATGCCGGACCATTTCGCCGTCGCCTTGGCCGCTTTCCGGTTGCGGGCCGCCTTTGGCACCGGCAGGGGATGCCGCAACGTAATAGGCGATCGAGGAATAATCATCGACGACATTGGCCGAGACGATGCTTGGCTCCGAACCCTCGACGGCCAGTCGCATCTTCGACAAAAACCGGGTCTGCCGATAATAAAGTCCTTCGATCCCGCTGCCGATAAAGCCTTCCAGATCGGTAATCAGAAAGGCGTGCCCCTCATAGGTGATCAGCCGCGACGGCCTGGGCCGGAACCGGTTCAGGTTCCTCATGCTCAGGGTCCTTATGCTCCCCGGCCGTCGAGACGGACGAGCAGGCGGGGGTTCAGCTCCGCGATCGATGGCACTCCCAGCAGCCCGAGATCGCGCAGGATTTCCTCACGCAGAATGTCGAGGGCCCGGCTGGCGCCGTCTTTGCCGGCGGCGGCGACGCCGTACAGCGCCGCACGCCCGGCCAACACCGCGTCGGCGCCGAGCGCCAGCGCTTTGATCACGTCGGTGCCGCGACGGAACCCGCCATCCACCAGAATCGTGATTCGGTCACCGACCGCCTGGCGCGCCGCCGGGAGCAAGTCGAGCGGGGCGACCGCCCAATCCAGCTGGCGCCCCCCGTGATTGGAGATCGCGACCGCATCTGCGCCAATTTCGGCGGCGCGCACGACGTCTTCGACGTTGAGGAGACCCTTGATAATAAGCTTCCGCGGCCACCGCTCGCGTATCCGGGCAATGGTGTCCCAGGAGAGCGCGCGATCCATCTGTGAGCGGATCCAGCGGGCGCTGTCGAAAAATCCGCGCCTGTTCTTTGGGACGAAGTCGATGACATTCTCGAAACGCGGCATGCCATGGGTCAGAATCCCGCGAGCAAACCACCGCGGGTGCAGTAGCGCATCGAATTTCGAGCTCCAGCTCAATGATTTCGGACCCGCGGTCGTGCGCTTATGCCATTCCCTGTTGCCATAGATCTGCGCATCGACAGTGACGACCAGTGCTTCGCAGCCGGCATTGCGCGCCCGCTCGATTAAAGTTTCCCGCACCTCGGGCGGCCCAAAGACATAGAGCTGCCACCAGTAACGCAACCCCGGCACGCGAGCGACCTGCGACATCGCATCGTTTGACATCGTGCTCTGCGCAAACGGAACACCGGCTTCAGCGGCGGCCTCGGCAAGCCGCAAATCGGCGTGCGGCCAGAACAACCCGTTGAGACCGGTTGGCGCCACAATGACGGGGATCGTCGCCTTTCGGCCGAACAGCATCGTCGAGACGTCGCGATGTGACACGTCGACCAATGAGCGGTGAAGAAAACGCCATTCGGCGAGCGCAGCTATGTTGCGCGCGAGCGCGGCCTCGTCCTCGCCACCCGCTTCGAGATATTCCAAGACAAAGCCGGGCAATCGCCGATGCGCCATTGCCCGCAGGTCCTCGACCGTCACGGCTTGGTCGAGATTGGTGCCGGCGTAAAACCGCCGCTGCGGGCTGATCCCCAAAACGGCAGGCGATGTCCAGCCCAAGGTTCTGTCTGCCGGGGCAAAGCCGGGGGGGCGCGACCGGCACCGCGAGTACCGCGCCGCGTCGCCGCCAATGCCAGCGCACCAGCAGCCACTCCGAACGCCGCGACTGCGGCGCCACTACGCCATGCAGTCTTGGCCCTGCCGTCGGCGCGTACCGAGTGGCTCGGCGACTGGGCCGGGGCAGTATCGCTCGTCGGCAAATGCTCGATCTGATCCATCACTAGGCCCTCACAGCTCGCCGCGACGCGCCAGCTCGCCGATACGGTCGCCGATGCGCCAGGCGAGCGCCTGGATCGTCAACGACGGATTGACGCCGGCAACCGTCGGAAACAGCGAACCGTCGCAAATCCATAGATTGGGAATGTCCCAACAGCGTCCGTCGGCGTTGGTGACGCTCTGCTTCGGATCGGTACCCATCCGGCAGGTGCCGCCGAGATGGGCCGTGTCGTCCGCAGACCAGATGCCCTTGCCGCCGGCTGCCTCCAGAGCTGCGGACATGAAGCGTATCGCATGCTGGTACAGCTTTCTGTCCTCCTCGCCATAGGAGAATGTGATGCGGGGAATGCGCAGACCGTATTCGTCGGTTTCGTCGGCCAACTCGACCCGATTTTTCTCCTGCGGCAATACCTCGCCGACGATCTTCAAACCGGCTTGATGATTGTACCTCGCCATCTCGTCGCGCAATTCCATACCCCACAGGCCGCACTACCCAGTGACTGTATCGGCATACTCGATCGGCAACGGGCCCTGGCTCATATAGGCGTACCCGCCCGGGAAATCCTTCCGGTATAGGCGTAGTTCCAATGCTCGGTAATCGCCAGTGACGGCGGCGC
>CAVSTA010000022.1:0-37313 GCA_963730745.1 uncultured Alphaproteobacteria bacterium | reverse complement strand
TCAGTGGGACGAGACAGCAATCTGGATCAGAAAGGCCGGGTCGTTCGCCTCGCTCCCAACTGCTAAGGTCACCAGCGAAAGCAAATCAGGCGCGTCTTTCATGGCTGCGCTCATCCGAAAGCCAAAATCGGCCTGAATTGCGGCAGCAACGCCTTTGGGACGGCGACCGAAATGCTGGTATCACGACCGTGGGGGACACTAATCTGAATCCCAACCTTTCAGTCTGCGCGTCCGACCCACCCATACTCTGTTTGACTGAGCTTCGCGCGACTGCCGCGCGCCCACGAAACCGAACAGCACCGCATGTCCGATCCGGATCGCCGCAACAACCACCGTGCCCCTCGATGATGCCGATCCTAAAATCGCCGTTTTCCCATTGCATAATTCGCGGTGATGAAGGGTCGGGAGTTGCCCTGGGTCGATTGGCGGCCGGCGAAGCGGATACTACAACCTATAGGAGAGGGTTCGCTGTAGATTTGCTGCAGATGCAGCGGAGTGAAATAATCGACACCACTGATGATTGCGGATGCGTACCGGCCTATTCCGGCGCCAGCGCCTTCAGCCGGTAGACGAGGTCGAGCGCCTCGCGCGGGGTCAGTTCGTCGGGGCGGGTCTCGCGCAGCAAGGCTTCGGCGGCGGATTCGGGCGGCGGCGGCTCGGCGCGGCGGCGGGCGGCGCTGAAGAGCGGCAGGTCGTCGGCGAGGCGGGCGAGCGCGCCGCCCTGCTCGCCCTTTTCGAGAAGCGAGAGCACCTCCTCGGCGCGGGCCGTGACGCCCGTCGGCAGGCCGGCGAGCTTGGCGACATGGATGCCGTAGGAGCGGTCGGCGGTGCCGGGGCCGACCTCGTGCAGAAAGACGACGTCGCCCTTCCATTCCTTGACCCGCATCGTGTGGCAGGCGAGCGCCGGCAGCTTGGCGGCGAGCGCGGTCAGCTCGTGGTAATGCGTCGCGAAGAGGGCGCGGCAGCGGTTGACCTCGTGCAGATGCTCGAGCGCGGCCCAGGCGATCGACAGTCCGTCGAAGGTCGCGGTGCCGCGGCCGATCTCGTCGAGGATCACAAAGGACGCGGGCCCGCCTGGTTCAGGATCGCCGCGGTCTCGACCATCTCGACCATGAAGGTCGAGCGGCCGCGCGCCAGATCGTCGGCCGCGCCGACCCGGCTGAACAGCCGGTCGACGATGCCGATCCGGGCCGAGCGCGCCGGCACATAGGAGCCCATCTGCGCCAGGATGGCGATCAGCGCGTTCTGCCGCAGAAAGGTGCTCTTGCCGGCCATGTTGGGGCCGGTGACGAGCCAGATCCGGTCGTCGCCCAAGACGCAGTCGTTGGCGACGAACCCCCCTCCCCTGCCCTCCCCGGCCAGCGCCGCCTCGACCGTCGGGTGGCGCCCGCCGCGGATCTCGAAGCCGGTGCCCTCCTCGACGATCGGCCGCACCCACAACAGCCTCGGCTGCGATTTCGGCAAGGGCCGCGGCAAGATCGAGCGTGGCGAGCGCCGCCGCGGCGGCGGCGATCTCGGCGCGGCGGGCCATGACCTCGCCGACGAGATCCTCGAACAGCCGCAATTCCAATGCCAAAGCCCGCTCGGCGGCGCTGGCGATCTTGGTTTCGAGGTCGGCGAGCTCGGCCGTCGTGTAGCGCTGCGCGCCCGCCATCGTCTGGCGATGGATAAATTCGGGCCCGAGCTTGCCGGCATGGTTCGCCGACACCTCGATGTAATAGCCGATGACGTTGTTGTGGCGGATCTTCAGCGCGCCGATCGCGGTCTCGCCGGCATAGCGCGCCTGCAATGCCGCGATCATCCGGCGGCTCTCGTCGCGCAGGCCGCGCCACTCGTCGAGCTCGGCCGCGTATCCCGGCGGCGATGAACCCGCCGTCGCGGGCGAAGAGCGGCAATTCGGCCGCGAGCGCGCGGCGGAGGCGCTCGACCAGGGCGCCGTGCTCGCCGAGCCCTCGCTGCGCCGCGGCGAGCCGCTCGGGCAACGGCACCAGACCCGGCTCGGCCAGCATCTCGCGCAACGCGGCGGTCTCGCCGAGCGCCTCGCGCATGCCGCGAGGTCGCGCGGGCCGCCGCGGCCGAGGCTGAGGCGGGTCAACGCCCGCTCGATGTCCGGGCAGCCCTTCAGCCGCGCGCGCAAGGCCTCGCGCAGTTCCGGGCGGTCGACAAAGAACTCGACGGCATCGAGCCGCGCCGCGATCGCGGCAGGCTCGGTCAGCGGCGCCGCGAGATGATCGGCCAGCAGCCGCGCGCCGGCAGCCGGTAACGGTCCGGTCGATCGTCGCGACGAGGCTGCCCTTGCGCTCGCCGGCAAGGGTTGCCGCCAGTTCGAGATTGCGCCGGGTCGCCGCGTCGATCTGCATGACCGAAGCCGGCATGACTTGCCGCGGCGGCTGCAGATGCGGCGCCCGCCCCTGCTGGGTCAGCGCGACGTAATCGACCAGCGCGCCGGCGGCCGCGAGCTCGGCGCGGCCGAAACCGCCAAACCCGTCGAGCGCGCCGACGCCGTAGAATTCCTGCAGGCGGCGGCGTGCGGCCTCGCTCTCGAAGCGGGGATTGGGCAGCGGCGTCAGCGCCGGCTTCCATTCGGCGAACAGCTCGAACAGCGCCGGGCGGGTCAGCAGCCGCTCGGGCAGCAGGATCTCGCCCGGCATCAGGCGGGCGAGATCGCCCGCGAGCGCCGCCTCGCCGGTCGGCGCCAGCGCGAAAGCGCCGGTCGACAGATCGAGCCAGGCGAGCCCGATCTCGCCGCCCGCCTCGGCGATGCCGGCGAGATAATTGTGCCGGCGCGCGTCGAGGAGGCCCTCCTCGGTCAGGGTGCCGGCGGTGACGACGCGGATGACCGCCCGCCGCACCGGACCCTTGCCGCCGCGCCGCCGCGCCTCGGCGGGATCCTCGATCTGGTCGCAGATCGCGACCTTGAAGCCGGCGCGGATCAGGCGCGCGAGATAGGCTTCGGCGGTGTGGACCGGGACGCCGCACATCGGGATGTCGGCGCCGTCGTGCCGGCCGCGCTTGGTCAGCGCGATGTCGAGCGCCTGCGCCGCGGCGGCCGCGTCGTCGAAGAACAACTCGAAAAAATCGCCCATCCGGAAGAACAACAGGCAGCCGGGGTTCGCCTCCTTGATCTCGTGGTATTGGGCCATGACCGGCGACGGCGCCGGAGGGGAATGTTCGTTCATCGGCGAGGAGGCGACGCTTGCGGGTGTTTGACGGTACCATAGGAGAAGGCCCGAGCACGAAAGAGAGGATCGGCATGGCCGAGAGTTCGCCGTCTTTTCCGGTCATTCGCGAGGCGGTCGCCTCGTTTCCCGACCGCGAGCATTTCCACCGCGCCGTCGCGAACCTGCTCGCCGCCGGCTTCGACGACAAGCGACCTCTCGGTGCTGGCCTCGCACGATTCGCTCGCCGCCGCGGGCGAGCCGCCCGCGCGCGAGCCGAAACTCCTGCCGGCCGGCCTCGCCGACGAGATCAAATACATCGCGCCGCTTGACCGTTGCCGGCATCGTCGTGCTCTCCGGCGGGCCGATCGCCGTCACGATCGCCGCAATCGTCGGCGCTGGGCTCGGCGGCGCGGCACTTGAAGGAACTCTTCGACGATTACACCGCGCCCGGCACAGTGAGGATTTCAGGGCGGCGCTCGAGCCGGCGCGGCGCTCCTATGGGTACGCTGCGAAGATCCCGATCGCGAGCTGACGGCGACGCGCATTCTCGAAGAAGCAGGCGGACGTCACGTGCACATCCATGGTCGCCCGCCCGGTTCTGCCGAACGCAACGGCTAAACGAGATTTCAGCTCGGCGTCTCGGGAAACCAATCGCCGAGGACTTGCTCCACCGTAAATCCGCCCTTCTCGAGCCGCGCCCGGACGACATCGGCGGGTTCGCCGTGTTGGGCAAGATCTGCAGCCGCTAACTTTGCGGCCAAATCGGCTTCTTCCGCAATAAAGGCATCGATCTCGCGGCGAAGGCTCGGGCTGTCGCGCAGCACATCCTCGATATCGCCTCGGCCGTCGTTGATCGTCGAGCACCATCCGGCTCGAGGCTCTGGCGCCGGAGAGGCTTCGAGCTTGAAGAGATGCCGCAGGATGCGCCTGATCTGGGACCTCAGCTGGCGCCGGTCGGATTTTCCCAAGCTCTCGATCTCCTCCGCCAGGTTCTCCCAATCGAGGGGCAGATTCGAACCTTTGGCACGGCGCAGAGCCGTCGCCTGCTCTTTGGTCCAGAGGAAAAAATCCTGGTCGTAAAGATCACTGCCTTCGGGCATCAGTCACGGCCTCCGTCGCACCTCAATCCATTAGCAAGCCGCCGGAGAGGTTGATCGACTCACCGGTTATGTAGGACGATTTATCGGAGGCGAGAAAGGCGGCAATGCGGGCCACGTCTTCCGGCACTGAAACGCGCCCGATCGGGATCGACTTCTCCCGCTCGCTGGTTTCCGGAAGCCCGTATTGCCGCTGCTGTGCCTCGATCGCGGTGCGCATCGCAGTGTCGACGACGATCCCAGGGCAAATCGCGTTGACCCGGATGCGGTGCGGCGCCATCTCGCGCGCCAAAGCCTGCGTCAAGCCGATCACCGCGAATTTGCTGGCGCTGTAGCCCGCGAAATAGGCATTGCCGGTCTTGCCGGCCCAGGAGGCGAGGTTGACGACCGATCCCGAGCGCCGCGTGATCATGTGCGGCAGCACGGCGCGGCTGACAATAAAAACGCCTTCGACATTGACCCGTAGCATCGACTGCAACGCCTCGAGCGGCATCTCGAGCGCCGGCCCCATCCAGGCAACGCCGGCATTGTTGACCAGCAGATCGATCTGCCCGAGACCTGCGAGAACGGCCTCGACGGCGCGACCCACCTCGTCTTCGGAGGTCACATCGGCCGCCACAGCGAGACCGCCGATTTCAGCAGCAATGGCCTCACCGGCTGCGCCGTCGCGGTCGAGCACGGCAATCGCCATACCCTCGCGCGCCAAGCGCCGCGCGATTTCGCGTCCGATGCCGCCGCCCGCGCCGGTGACCAGCCCGGCCCGGCCGCTCAGCGCATACATATCTCAATGCATCCCCAGCCGCTGCGAGGCGAGGCGGGCGCCTTCGGCTAATGATTTGAGCTTGGCCCAGACGACATCCTCGGCGACGCGGCCCATTCCCGCGGAGGTGTCGAACCCGCAATCGGTGCCGGCGATGACGCGGTGCGGATCGCCCACCGCCGCCGCGATGCGTTCCAACCGATCGGCGACGGCCTCGGGGTGCTCGACGAAATTGGTCAGGCTGTCGATGACCCCGGCGATGATGATCTGGTCGTCGGCGAGCGGCATTTTCTCCAACACGCGGTATTCATGGGCGTGCCGCGGATTGGCGAAGGGGAAGAAGAAGGCGCCTACATTGGCCTGATTGATGACCGGCAGTATGTCGGCGAGCGGCACATCGCAATCGTGCGGGCCCTCGTAATTGCCCCAGCAGACATGCAGCCGGACCCGGTCGCGCGGGATGTTTTCCAACGCCTTGTTGATCGTCGCGACGACCCGCTCGACAAACCCGAGAAAATCGCCGAGCGGCCGGTCCTGGTAGGAGAGGTGGCGCTCGAGCGCCAGATCGGGGCAGTCGAGCTGCAACAGGAATCCGTGGCGGACGACCGCCTCGTACTCCGGCTTGAGCGCCGCACCGAGCGCGTCGAGATACGCCTCCTCGGTGTCGTAATGCTCGTTCTTCATCGCTCCAGCGATGATTCCCGGCGACGGCGCGGTCACGAACGGCTCGACGAAATGGCTGCCGGTCTCACCCAGCGCGGCCCGGAAATCGGTGCATTCGGCGTCGATCGCGGCGGTCCCGAGATAGCGCACCTCGGCGATGGCCTTGGGCGGCCCCATATTGCTGACCGCCTCCCTGGCGGCGAGCTGCTCCTCCATCATTCGCTTGAAGACCGGATAGCGCAGCGCGTCGGCGCGCGTCCGGCGCTGCCACGATCCGCCAAACCCGCTCATCCGGTGGCGGATGTGGAGGAAGAAGCCCTCGCGCTGCTGCTCGCCGTTGTTGCCGATGTCGATCTCGGCTTCGGCCTGCTTGCGGAGGACTGAGCGCAACGCTTCCTGGCCCAGTGTTTCGAGCTCGACGGCGTCGACCGATTCTCCTTTCGCTCGGCGCACATAGAGACGCGTCAGCTGCGGCGGGCGCGGCAGGCTGCCGGTATGGGTCGTCAGGATGCGGTCTTCGCTGCGGCGCATTGTCACTCCTTTTTGGCTGAATTCCTCGATTTTCTTGAGTGTAGCGCGAAAGCGGCGCGCAGCGAATGCTGCGATTGAGAATAAGAGCGCTTGTTGTGTCGCGGTGTTTTTTGTAGGTTTCACTCCTTCGTCGCAACAACTGAAAGGAGGTGATCCTGTGTCTAGTCATCAACCGCGGTCATTCGCTGCCGCGACCAGGATCCCCACTCAGCTGGAGGTCCTCGCCTGAGGGCGACGGCTCGCGGCCGTGATTGGCCGCCGGTTATCGGTTAACGGAAAGGCCGCCTCTCGGGGCGGCCTTTCTCATTGGCCCCGGGTCGGCATTGGGCCTAACATCGTCAATCCCTCTTGCGATCGAAGAGTGTGACCGCCATGCCCGACACCCTGACGACGAATTCGCCGATCATCGCCGCCTATCGCGCCGCCACTCCGGGTTCGGCGGCCGCCTCCGAGAAGGCGAGCCGGCTGTTCCCGAGCGGCGTCACTCATGATTCGCGCTATATCGAACCCTACGGGCTCTACATCACCCGCGCACAAGGGCCGCGCAAATGGGATGTCGACGGCAATTGCTACGTCGACTATTTCGGCGGCCACGGCGCGCTCTTGCTCGGCCACTGCCATCCGAAAGTCGTCGAGGCGGTCAATCGCCAGATCGAGCGCGGCACCCATTTTGGCGCCTCGCACGAGACCGAGATCGCTTGGGCGGAATGGGTGTTGAAGCTCGTCCCCTCGGCCGAGCGCGTGCGTTTCACCTCCTCGGGCACCGAGGCCACGCTGATGGCGGTGCGGCTCGCCCGCGCCTTCACCGGCAAGGCGAAGCTGATCCGCTTCAAGCACCACTTTCACGGCTGGCACGATCACATGACCTCGGGCTATGCGAGCCATTTCGACGGCAGCCCGACACCCGGCGTCCTGTCGGGGGTCGCCGGCGGTCTGTTGTTGGCGGAACAGAACGACGCCGAGGGGCTCGCCCGCCTGCTGAGCCGAAAACGACGATGTCGCGGCGGCGATCATCGAGCCGACCGGCGCCCACGGTGCGCAGTTGCCGATCGACCCCAAATTTCTGACCGAATTGCGCGAGCTGACCCGCCAGCACGGCGTCGTGCTGATTTTCGACGAGGTCGTCACCGGCTTCCGCGTCTCGCCGGGCGGCGCGCAGGCCGAATACGGCATCCGGCCCGATCTGACGACCCTGGCGAAGATCCTCGCCGGCGGGTTGCCGGGCGGCGCGGTCGCCGGCCGCAAAGACATCCTCGACCTGCTCGACTTCCAGGTCACGAAGGCCGCCGACCGCGAGAAGATTACGCATCAGGGCACGTTCAACGCCAACCCGCTCTCGGCCGCGGCCGGCGTCGCCGCGCTCGAAGATCGTCGGCACGACCGACGCCTGCGCTCGGGCCAACCGCTACGCCGATACAATTCGCCGGCGGATCAACGAGGTGTTCGAGGAAGAGCACGTGCCGTGGGCGGCCTACGGCATGTTTTCGAACTTCCACATCTTCACCAATCCCGACCGCGGCGCCATCACCCGACCCGTTTCGACCCGAAAGCAGTGCCGGCAGAGGCCTTCTCCGACAAGCGTCAGGCCGGGGTCGTGCACAAATTCCGGCTGGCAATGATGAACGGCGGGGTCGACTTCAGCGGCAGCCCCGGCGGCGTTACCTCGGCGACTCATGGCGAGGCCGAACTAGAAGACACGGCGAAGGCGCTGCGCAACGCGGTGCGGATGCTGAAGCAGGAAGGCGAGATTTAGCGGGCGAACAACGAATCCGGCCGTCCGTTTCAGTCAAGCTATTGGGTCTTGGCGAAGGCCTCGACTTGCACTAGCAGATCGGAGTTGATCGATTGTGGCATCGGGACAACCGTGCTTTCCGGTGAAGGCGGGCCGAAGTAACGCTGGCGCAGTTCCGTATATTTGTCGAACTCAGCGGGCTGTTTAACGTAGCTGACCGTAAAGACGATGTCCTTGACCGTCGCACCTCCGGCTTCAAGGCACGCGGCGACATTCTTGCCGACCTGCTCGATCTGCTGCTGCAGATTGCCTTTGCCGACGACACTGCCGGCCTCGTCCCGGGCGACCTGCCCGCCGACAACGACCCAATGCCCGCCATCTCGTAGTGCAACCTTGGTCGTCGGCGGGGGAGCGGGGCAGGGCGGCCCGACGATCGGCAGGTTCTGCCAGGTCCGCAAGGGCTTGCCAGCTGGCATTGGCTCGCTTGATGTATTCGTCGGAGTTTTCCCGCCATACCCCCAGCCAATATTGGTTGTGCACTAAATAGAGCTTGCCGTCGACGATGGCCCAAGCCTCGGGATCGACAGTGTCTTTGTGCGCCGCATCGTCGTTTGACACGCCCATCGCGCAGTAGCCGTCATATTGCGGAGCGTAATGGTCCGGATCCTTGGCGAACGACTGGCGGTGCTCGTCATTGGCAAAGCGCCAACGTAATTTGTGCCATAAATACTCGAATTCGGACTTGCCCTGGAACGGGTTTCCCGTCGGTGAAATAAGCCACCGGGTCATAGCCGCTGATCGAGAGCCTGGTTTCGTCGCCGCGAGCGCTGTATCCGAGAGGCGCCGTCAGCAAAATGCTGAGGACCGTCGCGCTTGTTCCAAAGGAACTCCTCCGCATGGCCTTTCTCCCTGTGGCACAGCTTGCGCCCAGTTCTTTCCATGGCAAGCGCCTACTGAGTTTACTATAATGCCGGTTGTCTGCGGCGAGGTCAAACGCATCCGCGATGGGCGCCCTGCTCGATAATTCGCCTCCTTCTCCGGGCGAATCCGCGTCGCGGAGACGGAAGCTTGCCGCCATTTTGCATGCGGATGTCGTCGGCTTCAGCCGCCTAATGGGCGAAGACGAGGCGGGCACGCATCGGGCGTTAGGGGAGCTGCGCCGCGCGGTCGACCCGCTGATCACGGCGCATGGCGGGCGTATTGTCGGCACCGCCGGGGACAGCTTGCTGGCGGATTTCTCCAGTGTCGTCGACGCATTGACCTGCGCCCTCGAAATGCAAACAGCGGTGCGCGCCATCAACGACCCGATCCCGCCCGAGCGCCGGCTCGAGCTCCGGATCGGCGTTAATCTCGGAGACGTCATCGTCGACGGCGACGACATTTTCGGCGACGGCGTCAACATCGCGGCCCGCCTCGAGGCTCTCGCCCAGCCCGGCACCGTTTGCGTTTCGCAGACGGTATACGATCACGTCCGGAACAAGCTCGATCTCGCCTACCGGCCAATCGGCACCCATCGCGTCAAGAATATCGCCGAGCCGGTCCGCGCCTATGCGGTCGGCACGGCAGCTGTGGCGCGGCGCCCGAGGAGAGGCCGGGGAGCCCTGGTGGCGGCCATCGGGGCCGCTGCGCTCGTGGTGGCTGGCCTCGTCGGGTGGGCGCTGCATGTAGGCGCGGGCCGTGAGTTCTTCAGGCTCGGCGCCGCACCCAAGCCGGTCGAGGTCGCAAGCCTTGCGGCGCCGACTCCCCTCGCCAACCGGCTTTCCGTCGCGGTGCTGCCGTTCAAGAACCTGTCGGGGGATGCCGGTCAGGATTTCTTCAGCGACGGGATCACCGAGGACGTCATCACCGCGCTCGGCCGCTTCTCGAACCTGCTCGTCATTGCCAAATCGGCGACTTTCCCGTTCAAGGGGTCGAATGCCGCGCCTGCCGAGATCGGGCGGCTTCTGGATGCGCGTTATCTGCTCGACGGCAGCATCCGCCGCGCCGGCAACCGCATTCGGGTCACTGCCGCGTTGACCGAAGCCGCGACCGGGCGCCAGATCTGGTCCGAAACTTACGATGCCGAGGGCGACGACATCTTCTCAGTCCAGGACGACATCGCCAAGCGTGTCGTCGGCGCGGCGGCCGTAAAGCTCACCCGCTTCGAGCAGCAGCTCGCCCTGGCAAAGCCGACGAACAGCCTGGCAGCATACGAATATGTGCTGCGCGGTCGGGATTTCTTTTCGCATGCAACACGCGACGACAACGACGAGGCAAGCGAACTGTTTCAGCACGCGATCGACCTCGATCCCAACTACGCCGACGCCTATGCAGCGCTCGGCGGCTCGCATTACGAGGCGGTCATCTCGGGGTGGTCGCAATTCCGCGAGCAGGAGCTCGAGGAGGCGGAAGCGCTCGCGCGGAAGGCATTGGCGCTGGACCCGGCTACCACGCGCGCGTACCGCCTTCTCGCCGATATCGATCTGTTTCGCAAACGTTATGATCTTGCTCTCGGGCAACTCGACCGCGCGCTCGAAATCAATCCGAGCGATGTTGACAACTATGCCCACCGCGGGAGTATCTTGGTGTGGGCGGGCAGAGCCGAGAAAGGATTGCCTTGGCTGGAAGGAGCGCTCCGTTTTGACCGCGCCAACGGCTTCGCCGCGGCGAGACTCTGCATGGCGTATTATTTTCTCCGCCGCTACAGCGAGTCGGTCGATGCTTGCGATCGCGCCCTTTCCCGCAACCCGGGACGCAATACTCAGATGCTCACCCATCCGACCCTGGCGGCCGCCTACGGGCAGACCGGACATCCGCAGGATGCCGAGCGGGAGCGCGCAATTGTCGCGCGCCTATGGCCGTTCTTCGACCCTCGAACCTTCGCCGCACAATTCGGCACGCAGGAGGCGCGCGACCATATGCTCGAAGGGCTGAAAAAGGCCGGATTTCGCTGACATTGCTGCCGCGATCATCGAGCTGGCCGGCACCCACGGTGGACGGCTGCCGATCGACCCGAAATTCCTGACCGCCTTGCGTGAATTGACCCGGCAACACGGTGTGTTGTTGATCTTCGACGAGATCGTCACCGGCTGCCGCGTCTCGCCGGGCGGGGCACAGGCCGAATACGGCATCCGGCCCGATCTGACGACATTGGCGAAGATCCTCGCCGGCGGGTTGCCGGGCGGCGTGGTTGCCGGCCGCAAGGACATCCTCGACCTGCTCGACTTCCAGGTCGCCAAGGCTTCCGACCGCGAGAAGATCTCCCATCAGGGTACGTTCAACGCCAACCCGCTGTCGGCCGCCGCCGGTGTCGCGGCGCTCGAAATCGTCGGCACAACCGACGCCTGCGCCCGCGCCAACCGCTACTCCGATATCCTGTGTCGCCGGATTAACGAAGTCTTCGAAGTAGACCACGTGCCGTGGGCGGCCTACCGCATGTTTTCCCCCCGGTTTGCTGGGGTCTGATCCGCAAAGGCGTGCGAAGTTTTAAAGAAATGCGCTCAACCAAGGAGGCCGCGCAACTTGAATGTGCGCTCTTTCGGTGTTAAAGAGATCTGATTAATGAGCTCGACCTCACCTGCCGAGCCTAGAAACGAGGGGCGAGCGTGGTGAGCCGGGTCGTCGCAAGTCGACCGATTGGCCCCGGCCGCAGTGGCCGAACGATGTGCCTTCGAATATCGTGAGGTGGTCGGCTCGACTGTGGGAGTGAGTATCTTGCGGACCGTGAGGGGCTGCCTCGCAACAATCATCCTGTTCGCGGCCGTGCTGTCGGGGGCTGCCGCTGCATCGGCCGCGGCTGCGAACCGGCCGCCTGTCGCCGGCGCAGAAGCGACACCGAAGCAGATCCAAGAGCTGATGACGTTGCTCGCCGATCCGAAGGTGCGCAATTGGCTCGAGCAAGAAAGCAAGGCCGAAGCCAAATCGGAACAGGCCGTCGCGGAGAAGTCGGTTTCGCGGGCCCTCGATACCCGTCTCGCGGCGATCCGCGAGCATATCGTCGAACTCGCCCGCACGGTTCCCGATCTGCCGAACCAGTTCTGGCAAGCTCGCACCCGCGTCACCGCAGACCTGGGCGAAAACGGGAGGGTCAGGGCCCTGCTGCTCCTCGCGGTGTTTGTCGGTTTGGGCATCGGCGTCGAATGGCTTTTTCGCAAGGCGACGCAGCGCGCCCGCGGCCACGTCGATACCTTCCCTTTGGAGACTGTGAGAGGCCGCCTGCATCTGGTCGGCCTTCGCTTTGCTTTGGCGGTGGGTTTGGTGGTGGCGTTTGCCCTCGGCAGCATCGGCCCTTTCCTCGCCCTCGATTGGCCGCCGCTGCTGCGCGAGATGTTGTTCGGCCTGCTCGTCGCTTTTCTCGTCGTGCGGATCGCGAACGTCGTCGGCCACTTCCTGCTGGCGCCGCATCACGAGCGGTTCCGCATTATCCCAATGGATACGGCGGCCGCGCGTTTCTGGCATCGTCGGCTTGTCGCGTTCGTCGGCTGGTTTGCCTTCGGTTGGGTGTTTGTCGGGTT
The DNA here is from genome assembly GCA_963730745.1 of uncultured Alphaproteobacteria bacterium. Classification (GTDB taxonomy): domain Bacteria; phylum Pseudomonadota; class Alphaproteobacteria; order ATCC43930; family CGMCC-115725; genus AP-15. The sequence goes on along the minus strand of CAVSTA010000022.1, from coordinate 24,876 downwards.
CGGGGTCACTCTCGGCTACACGCTGGAGGCACGCCAGCTGGTCGCCTATGCGCTAGGGCTCGTTCTCCTCGCGATTGCGGTGGACGCGGTCTGGCGCCGGCCAGCCGCGCTCCACGGGGGCAGTGAAGCACCGTTGCCGGTCACGCGTCGTTTCGGGCGGGGCGCGGCCAACGCGGCGCTAACGGTCGGAATCGTGCTGTTGTGGGTGTTCTGGGTAATCCACGCGATGGCGAGCTTCTGGCTCGTCCTGGTCGCTATCACGCTGCCGCTCGCGATCAGCGTCACCCGGCGCGCGGTCGACAATCTGCTTCGCCCCCTGGGTTCGCCGCAGGTGGCGGACGGTCCGCCGAGCGTGCTCGCCGTATGCATCGAGCGCGGTATCCGGGCTCTCCTGATCCTCGGCGCCGTTGCGGTCCTGGCATGGGGCTGGGGCATCGATCTCGCCCACTTCCGCGGGGAGGAGACATTGGTCGCCCGCCTCGCCGACGGGGTGCTGAGCACCGTCGTTATCCTGCTCATCGCCGATTTCCTGTGGCAGGCGATCAAGACGGCGATCGACCGCAAGCTCGCCGAGTCCGCGGATATCGGCCAGCCAAACACCGACGAGGCGCGGCGACGGGCGCGCCTGCGAACTCTGTTGCCAATATTTCGCAACATCCTGTTCGTCCTCGTCATCGTCGTCGCGGCTATGATGGCGCTGGCGGCTTTGGGGGTTCAAATTGGGCCGCTGATCGCCGGCGCGGGCGTTCTCGGCGTCGCCGTCGGCTTTGGCGCACAGAGCTTTGTTCGCGACGTTATCGCCGGCATGTTCTATCTCATGGACGACGCGTTCCGGATAGGCGAGTACATCCAGGCGGGCAATTACAAGGGCACCGTCGAAAGCTTCAGCATTCGCTCGGTCAGGTTGCGGCACCACCGCGGCCCCGTGTACACGGTACCGTTCAGTTTATTGGGCGCCGTGCAGAACCAGAGCCGCGATTGGGTCATCGACAAGATCGCGATCGGCATCACCTATGATAGCGACCTCACCCTCGCCAAGAAGCTGATCAAGCAAATCGGGCTGGACCTCGCCAAGGACCCCGAATTCGCGCCGCTGATCCTCGAGCCGCTGAAGATGCAGGGGGTCGACAACCTCGGCGATTTTGCAGTTCAGATCCGGGCGAAGATGATGACCTTGCCAGGCGAGCAGTTCGTGATCCGGCGGCAGGCCTACGCGATGATCAAGAAGGCGTTCGACGAGAACGGCATCAAATTCGCCTTCCCGACCGTACAGGTCGCCGGCGAAGGCGAAGCGGCGACCGTTGCGGTAGCGCAGCGCGGTTTCGAGCTAACTCATCCCGCGGCGGCAGCGGAATAGCCCGAGGGCCGCAGCGTCGAGAACTCACGATTGGCGATAAGCTGCTTTATACCCTCGGCAAGCTTTTTCGCGTAGGGTGCTATAGGTGATTTCCACCAGAAACGCGGGCGGCGCGCCGCGTGAAGGCTGCAATTCTCGACCGTCGCATTGACGACCGCATTGCTGTCCAGCCGAATGCGGTCCCGCGACTCGGAGAGGACCAAGGTGGCTCCCGATCAGGTCCGCTGCTTCCTTGAGTGGTTTACTGATTTTACAGCCGCACCGCCCAAAGGGAGCGCGGGGAGAGGGCCAGTGCGATGTCGTGCAAGCCCCCGTCACCTAAGTCCGCAATATCAGCAGTTGGACCCGGCGAGCGACAGCTCGACACGACGATTCTGCGCGCGGCCCTGTGCCGTATCGTTCGGAGCAACCGGATTGGCGTCGCCAAATCCCTGCGCCGAGACGAGGTCCGGCTTAACGCCCTGCGAGATCAGGTACGCCATGACGTCTTCAGCCCGCTTTTGCGACAGGACCTCGTTTGAGGTGATGCCCTGCCGCTGCAGCGCCGGACCGATCGGGGCATTATCGGTATAGCCGCTCACCAGGATCTTGTTCTGCTGCGTCGGCGCCAACTTCGCCGCGAAGCCAGAAATAATCTGCTTCCCCCGCTCGCTCATCTGATAGCCGCCCGATGGGAACAGCAGGTCGCTGTTGACGGTGTATCTGATCGCTCCTTGCAGCCGGCAGATCTGGGCCTTATCGGCGGCAACCTGATTCGACAACGCCGCATTTTGCTGCTGCGCCTGCTGATATTGCGCCTGCAGCGCGTCGTAGCTGCTCTGCGAAACGCAGGCGGAGAGGACAACAGACGCCATGAGCGGGAACATCAAGACGCCACGCTTCAGACCATATGTCATTTCTTCATCCCCTGATTGGTTGATGGATAGTGCCGCTAAGCGCGCGGAAGCTCAATCCGGAAACCTGCTTCTTAACAGTTCGGTGTTTAGGGCGGCCCGCGAGGAGCCCTAAGTAAGTCGCGGGATAGGCCGCTGTCGCAGGATCCGAGTTCGCCACAGCCGACTTGTTGAGCGAGTTCTCGGACCTGTTGGGAGTCTACGCGTTGAGCGCCTTTTCACGATGGTTCCGGACAGATCGCTATCTCGATCGAATCTGCCCAGGAGAGAACTCGCTCGGGTTGATGATCCCGACCTGTGGGACATAAAGCGCGCCGGCAATGCCGGCGAGCACAGCCGACAGCGTGAAGACAAACAGCTTCGCATTGGTGACCGAATAGCCGAGAAAGCGCACCCGGCTTTCGGCATCGCGCAATGCCAGCAGCACCCAGCCGAGCTTTGAAGTCGTGACGAACCGGCACAACAAATACCCGGCCCCGAGCGCCGTCACAGACGCGAGATAAAGGCCGAACCGGGTCCTCGGCTGGTGCAAGTCCCAGCCGAGGATGTCCTTGTAGTCGGTCATCCCGTTGTTGCCGCCAAAGCCCATGTCGTTCCGGAAAAAAGCGAGCATCAGCGCATAAGTCATTGCCTGCGTTATGATCGATAGATAGACGCCGGTGACGCGCGAGCGAAAGGCGAGCCAGCCGAACACCAGAGCGAGCAATCCGGGCACCAGCACAATCATCGCCGCAGCCCAGGCGAAATGGTCGAACTCCCACCAGAACCAGGGCAGCTCCTTCCAGTTGAGGAACACCATGAAATCGGGCAGCAGCGGATTGCCGTACACGCCCGCAAGGAGGTCAGACTTACCACCGGAGAGTTCGATCTGCTCGCAGCGTTTGTCAACAACGCCAATCAGGTGCTGACCCGGGATCGGCTGTTGGACCTCGCGCGCAATCGTGAGGCCGGACCCTTCGACCGGACGATCGACGTCCAGGTCGGACGGCTGCGGCGCAAGCTGGAGGACGACCCGCAAAGGCCGATGATGATCAAAACCGTGCGCGGCACCGGTTATATCTTTACGCCGCCGGTCGAAGTGATCTAGCCGATCAGATCGTCAGGTAGCTGCGCACCGCCACCTCGTCCATTTCTTCGCGGCGGCCGGACAGCACGACCTCGCCGCGCTGCATGACGACATAGGAGGCGGCGAGGTCGCGGGCGAATTCGAAATACTGCTCGACCAGCAGGATCGCCATGTCGCCGCGCGCGGCAAGCGCGCGCGATGACGCGGCCGATATCCTTGATGATCGAGGGCTGGATGCCCTCGGTCGGCTCGTCGAGGATCAACAGGCGCGGGCGGATGACGAGGGCGCGGGCGATCGCCAGTTGCTGCTGCTGGCCGCCCGACAGATCGCCGCCGCGGCGGCGCAGCATGTCCTTCAGCACCGGGAACAGGGCGAAAATTTCGTCCGGGATGTTGCGCAGGCTGCGCGGCAGCGGCGCAAAGCCGGTTTCGAGGTTTTCGAGCACCGTCAGGCGCGGGAAAGATCTCGCGGCCTTGCGGCACCAGCGCCAGCCCGGCGCGCGCCCGTTCGTGTGGCGGCAGATCGTTCAAGTTCCGGTCCTCCCAGCGGATCGGCCGGAGCGGATCGGTTGCAGACCGAAGATCGCGCGCAGCAGGCTGGTTTTGCCGACGCCGTTGCGGCCGAGCACGCAGGTCACCTCGCCCTTTTTCGCGGTCAGGCTGACGCGGCGCAGCGTGTGGCTGGCGCCGTAATAGAGATCGATCGCTTCGACCGACAGCATGGTTCGACGCCTGCCGCCGCACTTCGTCTCCCCCGCGAAAGCGGCGGATCCAGGGCGATCGCGGCCAATCTGCCGGCCGCCCCCTCGTTCAAGCCAGGCGGCAGGCTCTGGGTCCCCGCCTTCGCGGACGACCAAAAATTGGGGACGTCACAACTCATAGCGTCAACGGCCGAGATAGACTTCGATGACGCGGGGGTGTTCTGCACATGGTCGATCGAGCCTTCGGCCAGGACCGATCCTTCGTGCAGGACGGTCACCTTGGCGCCGAGGCTGCGGACAAAGGCCATGTCGTGTTCGACGACGACGATCGTGCGGTCCTTGGCAAGATCGAGGATCAGTTCGGCGGTCTCCTCGGTCTCGCGGTCGGTCAAGCCGGCGACCGGCTCGTCGAGGAGCAATAGCGAGCGGTCGTGGATCAGCAGCATGCCGATTTCGAGCCATTGCTTCTGGCCATGGCTGAGCGCGCCGGCCGGTTGCGCGCTCTGCTCGGTCAGGCCGATCCGGTCAAGGGTCGCGGCGATGCGGTCGCGGTGCTCCGGGGTCAGGCGGGCGAACAGGGTCCGCCAGGTGCCGCGGCTGTCGGTCCAGCGCGAGTTCGAGGTTCTCCAGCACGGTCAGGTTTTCGAACACCGTCGGCCGCTGAAATTTGCGGCCGATGCCGAGATTGGCGATCTCCGCCTCGTCGAGGCGGCGTCAGATCCGTCGTGCCCCGGAAGAACACCTCGCCGGCATCGGGCCGTGTCTTGCCGGTGATGACATCCATCATCGTCGTCTTGCCGGCGCCGTTGGGGCCGATGATCGTGCGCAATTCGCCTTCATCGACGACCAGCGACAGCTCGTTCAACGCCTTGAACCCGTCGAAGCTGACCGTGACGCCGTTGAGATAGAGCAGGACGTGTCGACCGCCGGTGCCCGAAGTGTTCATGCCTGCTTCTCCGGCAGGAAGCGGAGCCGCCGGCACGCGGCCGGACCCAGCGGGCGCTGTCGAAGCAGGCCGACGATGCCGCGCGGGAACGACCAGGGTCGTCAGCGACGAACAAGGCGCCGAGGAAGAACAGCCAGATTTCCGGAGCCGCGCCGGTCAACCAGGTCTTGGCCAGGTTGACCAGGACCGCGCCGATGATCGCGCCGATAACGTGCCGCGGCCGCCGACCGAGACCCAGATCGCAATCTCGATCGAATTGCCGGGAGAGAACTCGCTCGGGTTGATGATGCCGACCTGCGGCACATAAAGCGCGCCGGCAATGCCGGCGAGCACCGCCGACACGGTGAAGACGAACAGTTTGGCGTTGGTCACCGAATAGCCGAGAAAGCGCACCCGGCTTTCGGCGTCGCGCAATGCCAGCAGCACCCGGCCGAGCTTCGAAGTCGTGATGAAGCGGCACAACAGATAGCCGGCCCCGAGCGCCGTCACCGACGCGATGTAAAGGCCGATCCGGGTCCTCGGCAGGTGCACGTCCCAGCCGAGGATGTCCTTGTAGTCGGTCATCCCGTTATTGCCGCCAAAGCCCATGTCGTTGCGGAAAAAGGCGAGCATCAGCGCATAGGTCATCGCCTGGGTGATGATCGACAGATAGACGCCGGTGACGCGCGAGCGAAAGGCCAGCCAGCCGAACACCAGAGCGAGCAATGCCGGGCACCAGCATGATCATCGCCGCAGCCCAGGCGAAATGGTCGAAGCCCCACCAGAACCAGGGCAGCTCCTTCTAGTTGAGGAACACCATGAAATCGGGCAGCAGCGGATTGCCGTAAACGCCGCGCGTGCCGATCTGCCGCATCAGGTACATGCCCATGCAGTAGCCGCCGAGCGCGAAGAAGGCGCCGTGACCGAGGCTCAATATCCCGGCATAGCCCCAGATCAGATCGAGGCTCAGCGCCAGGATTGCGTAGCAGAGATACTTGCCGAGCAGCGGCACGAGGTAATCGGGCACCGCGACAGCCGAGTTCGGCGGCACCCAAAGATTGAGCATCGGCACGCCAAGGCGAGGACCACGGCGCAAGCGGCAAAGCCAGCCCAGAACGCCCAGGCCCCATGCGCGCCCTGCTTGGTCCGCGGCATGGTATGCCGACACCGCTCAGCCGCCTCCGCGGTGCGGCCCTTGAGCGCGAACAAGCCGCGCGGCCGCCGCTGAATGAACAGGATGATCGCGACCAGTACGACGATCTTGCCGAGGATCGCCCCGGCCACCGGTTCGAGAAATTTGTTGACGATGCCGAGCGACAGCGCGCCGACCAGCGTCCCCATCAGATTGCCGACCCCGCCGAACACGACGACGAGAAAGCTGTCGACGATGTAGATCGTGCCGAGATTGGGGCTGACATTGCCGATCTGGCTAAGCGCCACCCCGGCCATCCCGGCGATGCCCGAGCCGAGGCCAAAGGTCAGCGCATCGACCCGCGCGGTGCGAATGCCCATGACCGCAGCCATGGCGCGGTTCTGCGTCACCGCGCGCATCTGCAGCCCAAAGCTGGTGCGGTTGAGTATCAGCACCAGCACGCCGAGGACGACAAAGCAGAAAACAATGATGAAGAGCCGGTTCCAGGTGACCGTGAAGCCGCCGACCAGGTCGAACCCGCCGGTCATCCAGCTCGGGTTCGAGACCTCCTTGTTCGGCGAGCCGAAAATCGAGCGCACCGCCTGCTGCAGGATCAGGCTGACCCCCCAGGTGGCGAGCAAGGTTTCGAGGGCGCGGCCGTAGAGAAAGCGGATCACGCTGCGTTCGAGCACGACACCGAGCGCCCCGGCAAACAGAAACGCCACCGGCACCGCGACTACGAGGTAGGCGTCGATCCACCCGGGCGGCAGAAAGTCGCGGAAAAATTGCTGGCAGACATAGGCCGCATAGGCGCCGAGCATGATCATTTCGCCATGCGCCATGTTGATGACGCCCATGACGCCGAACGTGATCGCAAGACCGATCGCGGCGAGCAGCAAGACGCTGCCGAGGCTGATGCCCTGAAACAGATTGGCGGCGAGGCCAACCAGCCGCAGGCGGTTGTTGATCGAGGCAAGCGCGGCCTCTGCCGCCTGGCGCACCTCGCGGTCGATATCCGGTGCAGCGCGGACCTCGTCGAGCAGGTTCTTGATTTGCGGGTCGGTCGTTGTGCCGAGCGCACGCGCGGCGGCGAGCCTTTCCTGCTTTGTGCCCGACGACGAGCCGCGCCGCCGAGAGGCTCTGCTCCATCGCCGCGCGGATCTCGGGGTCCTTTTCGACGGCGATGGCTTTTTCGAGCAGGGCCGCCTCGTCGGCCGACGGATAGCGCAGCGCATCCTGCGCCGCCGCAAGCCGGGCAGCGGGATCGGCGCTAAACAAGGTCAGCTCGCCGAGCGCTCCCTCGATCACGCCACGCAGGCGGTTGTTGACCCGAATTCGGTCGAGCGCGTCCGCCTTCAGATCGGGGACCTCGGCTCCAGTCAGCGGGTCGATGAGCTTTCGCCGCTTCGGAGACCAGAACGCGGCCGTCCGGCGCCTTGAGCAGGCGGCCGTCGTTCAGAGCCGTAAGGACTGCAACGGCCCGCGCGTCGCCGAGCTTACCGAGCGCGACAACCGCCTGCTCCTTCTCGGCAAATCTGTCAGCCCCGAGAGCGGAGACGAGCGTTGCGAACTCGTCCGCGCGCGCCGGTAATGCTGCGGCGAGCAAGATAAGGAAGATCGCGACGAGCCCTAGGGCGCAAACGCCTTCACCCGCTTCCTCCCGGACTGTGAGCCGAGGGTCACCACCCGTGGCGCATCGAAGACTGGGCCATCCGGCAGGGGCTCGCAGGCGTGCGCCGCAGAGGCCGCAGCGCGCGAGAGGGACCATTGCGCCAGCGATGGCGGGTGAGGGTGACACCGCACTCCCTGGGTCCGCTTAGTCCGTGTACTTGGGCGCGGTGCAGTTGCCGCAGACCCAGGGATAGGTCCAGTCGGCGATCTTGCCCTTATCCTCCGCGAGGTACGGGCTCCAGGCATCTGCCTTGATCGTCTCCTTGGTCTGCCAAACGACGTCGAACTGCCCGTTCCCCTGGATTTCGCCGATCATGACCGGCTTTGAGAGGTGATGGTTGGTGTTCATGACCTCGACAAAGCCGCTCGGCGCCTTGACCTTCTGGCCGTACATCGCTTGCCGAACCGCATCGACATCGGTCGTGCCCGCCTGCTCGACCGCCTGCTTCCACATCTTGAACCCGATATAGTGGGCTTCCATCGGGTCGTTGGTGACGCGCTTCGGGTTCTTGATGTAATCGTGCCACTGCTTGATGAACGCCTCGTTGGTCGGGTTTTTCACCGATTGGAAGTAGTTCCAGGCCGCCAGATGCCCAACCAGGTTTTTCGTGTCGATGCCAGCCAGTTCCTCTTCACCGACCGAGAACGCGACGACCGGAATGTCGGACGCCTTGATGCCGGCATTGGCGAGTTCCTTGTAGAACGGCACGTTGGCGTCGCCGTTGATCGTCGAGACCACCGCGGTCTTCTTGCCGGCCGAGGCGAAGCTCTTGATCGCAGCGACCTCGGTCTGCCAGTCGGAGTGCCCAAAGGGCGTGTAGTTGATCTTGATGTCTTCCGGCGCCACCCCCTTCGATTTGAGGAAAGCCTCGAGGATCTTGTTCGTGGTGCGGGGATAGACGTAGTCGGTGCCCTCCAGAACCCAGCGCTTCACCGAGCCGCCTTCGGGGCTCATCAGATATTCGACCGCAGGAATTGCCTGCTGGTTTGGCGCCGCGCCGGTATAGAAGACGTTGTTCGAGCTCTCTTCGCCCTCGTATTGCACCGGATAGAACAACAGGCCGTTGAGTTCCTCGAATACCGGCAGCACCGATTTCCGCGATACGGAGGTCCAGCATCCGAACACGGCCGCGACCTTGTCCTTGGACAACAGGTCGCGCGCCTTCTCGGCGAAGAGCGGCCAGTTGGAAGCCGGATCGACGACGACCGCCTCGACCTTTTTGCCGAGCAGCCCGCCCTTCTTGTTCACGTCGTCGACCATCATCAGGATGGTGTCCTTCAAGGTCGTTTCGCTGATCGCCATCGTGCCCGACAGCGAATGCAAGACGCCGATCTTGATCGTGCCCCCACTCTGGGCGGTTGCTGCCATTGGCGCACCCGCGATGACGGCTGCCGCGACTGCGGCGTGCCAAATTCTGTTCAGCACCTGGTGCCTCCCTCATTTGCATGTCGTCGGCCCGGGGGCCGGCCCCACCGAGAGAGCAAAATCGAGGCCAATCACCGTCAGCGCGTCGGTAACCCTAGGCAAGGGGCTGGTGAAGTCTCCAATGCCTAAACAATGGGCAGTACCGTCGATCGACTGGCGACATGCGCGCCACCATCGTATGTTTCGGCAACAGTTTCGGGGATCGCGATGACCGACCAGGATGCCGTGCTTGCGGCCAATCTAGAGTTCTACCGGGCGTTTGCCGCGCGTGATCTCACGGCTATGGACGCGATCTGGGCGCGACGGGCACCGGTCGCCTGCCTTCACCCGGGATGGACCGCACTCAAGGACCGCGACGCGATCATCGAGAGCTGGGCCGGGATCCTCTCGAACCCCGACGCGCCGCGCATCGCCTGTTTTGACGAGCACGCTTTTCTCTATGGCGATGTGGCATTGGTGCTGTGCGAGGAGGAACTCGAAGGCGGCACTCTCGCCGCGAGCAACTTTTTTGTCCGCGAAGACGGGGTGTGGCGGATCGCCCACCACCAAGCTGGCCAGATTGTCCGGCGGCAGACCGAACAACGCCGCCCCTCCCGGCTGAACTGAGGCCTAATCACAGGTCTCAAGACGTCCTGCCCCGGGCAGTGGCCGGACATTTTAATTCGGTTGTGTGATCCGGTTCACAAGCGAGCGCCGGAAAAGTAGCGAGAATAGCGGCTCCTTGTTGGTGCTTTGCTGAATCCGGATCAGGTCTGTCTGAAATGATGATGGAGACGGTTATTTCTGCGCTCGTCCGGGCGTGGGCCACGACATTGATTGCCATGTCACTGCTTGTCGTGGCCCTTGCTTTGGCGAGGGCGTGGGACAGCTCGATTTATTTGCAGGGGCTGCAGGAAGCCTCTGAGGCTCGACGGGTGAGCGGCGCGGGCTGCCGCCGCCCTCGACCGCGCGAAAGCCTGCCTCACTTCCGAGAGGCGGGCGGCGGTTTCGGTGTCGAGCCGGCCGTCGCAGCACCTTTGTCGAAAGCGGCGTTGAAAGGCGACGAGCGCAGGCGTTTGCAACTCCACCTTAGTGCAGTATCCGATAGATGAGAGGTCGCCTAGCGCCTCGGCGGGATTGATGGCGAACCCACGAGATGTCGGCATTGCTGGTGGCCAGATCCCGATGCCGGCGCGGGCGAGTCTGGCCCAGTCGAACAACTCGCCGGGATCGCTCTTGCGCTCCGGCGCTATGTCCGAATGGCCGACCACCCGATGGGGCGGGATCGGATAGCGGGCGATCAGGTCCCGGCACAAACGTTCGACCGATGCCATCTGCGCCTCGGGAAACGCGCGATATCCCCATTCGTGGCCGGGATTGACGATTTCGATCCCGAGAGAAACGGCGTTGAGGTCTCTCTCGCCCTCCCAACAGGAAACCCCGGCATGAAATGCGCGCCGGTTCTCGGGAACGAGCCGCCAGATCACGCCGTTTTCTTCGATAACATAATGGGCGCTGACGCGGGCATCGGGATCGCACAGCCGCTCCAACGCCGCCGCCGCTGTATTCATGCCGGTATAATGGAGTACCAGCATGTCGATCCGCGCCGGTTCGGGACGGGGACCGTGGTTTGGCGAGAAGCGCTCGATTGGCTGCAGTTGGTTCACTCCGGGCGCGCTTCGCTCTTGGCGATTTGGTCATAAGCGGCGTTGATCCGCGCGATCCGGGCCGTCGCCAGCGCGACGCATTCCGGTGGCAGCCCTTGCGCGATCACGAGATCGGGATGACTTTCACGGACCAGACGATGGTAAGCCTCGCGGATTGCGCCGAGGGAGGTCCCGGGCAACACGCCGAGAATTGCGTAGGGATCTTCGGCGGCATCCGGTTGCGGACCGACATGGAGGGCCCGAATGCGGGCATAATCCGCAGCGTCGAAGCCGAAATGCCGGGCGACTTCGCGCAGATAATCGTCCTCGGCGGAGCAGACGAGGCCATCGGCGAGGGCGATGTGAAAAAGACCGCCGAGAAGGTCTTCGAGCACCGCCCGATCATCTGCAAACAGCCGGCCGACTTGTCGAGCGTAGCTTTCGAACCCGGCGGTGCTCTTCCGGGCAAGATCGAAGACGAGCCGGACATGCTCCTCTTCGCCCGGCGGCACCTGAAAGACCTCGCCGAAGGCGGCGACCTCGTCGCGGGTCACCGCGCCGTCGGCCTTGGCCATCTTGGCGCCGAGCGCAATCACGGCGATCGTGAACGCGATGCGGCGGCGGGGGTCGCCATTCGCGTCCTCGCCGTGGCCGTGCGGCGGCAGCCAGTTCGGGATCAGACGCGCTGCGCCCGCCAGCAGATTGCCGAGCGGGCCGCCAAACGACAAGTCTCGGGCGCCGGCAATGATGCGGCCAACAAAGCTCATGAGAATCGACGCGCTCGGAGGAAGTTGGTAAACGGAGGCGAAAACAATCCGTTCGACAGCATCTAGCACAGTATCAACCTATGGTACAATCTCGGACCCAAGAACAGACCCACTAGAGGGAGGAACCCGATATGGCATACGCCAGCGTTCCGGCTGCAAGCCGGCCCGCCTCAATCCGATGGATGCAGCTGATAGCGGGCATCATCTGCATGGTGATGATCGCCAATCTGCAATATGGCTGGACCTTGTTTGTCAACCCCATCAAACAAACGCATGGATGGGCGGTCGTGGACATCCAGCTCGCCTTCAGCCTGTTTGTCGCGCTGGAAACCTGGCTCACCCCGATCGAGGGCTGGCTGGCAGACTGGCTCGGACCGAAGCTCTTGGTGGCTGCCGGCGGCATGCTGGTCGCGATCGGCTGGATCCTCAACTGCCTACGCCGACGAGTTGTGGATATTGTATCTCGGGGCCTGCATCACCGGAACCGGCGCCGGCGCCGTCTATGCGACGTGTGTCGGCAATTCGGTGAAATGGTTTCCTGACCGCCGCGGTCTCGCGGTGGGCCTCACCGCGGCCGGCTTCGGCGCGGGTGCCGTGCTGACCGTCATTCCGATCCGCGCGGTCATTGCCGCCGATGGTTATGCGGCGGCGTTTTTCTGGTTCGGGCTGATCCAGGGCGCGATCGTGTTCGTTTTGGGATGGCTGTTGCGCGCTCCAGCCCCAGGCGAGACCCCGACTACAGCGTCGGTCAGGGTCATCCAGACATCGCGAAGCTATACGCCGCGGGAGGTGCTCGTCTCGCCAGTGTTCTGGGTCCTCTATGCAATGTTTGTGCTGGTTTCCGCGAGCGGGCTCATGGCGACGGCTCAGATTGCGCTGATCGCCCGCGATTACAACGTCGCCAACATCGTGTTGTTGTGGGGCGGCACGACCTTGACCATTGCATTGATGGTCGACAGCGTCGCCAACGGCGCAGCGCGTCCGCTCTTCGGCTGGGTCTCCGACCACATCGGCCGTGAATACACGATGGCGATCGCATTCGGGGTCGGCGGGATCAGCTATTGGCTACTCGGCTCGCTCGGCACCGCACCCTGGGCGTTCGTGATCTTCGCGGGGTTGATCTTTTTGACCTGGGGCGAGATTTTTAGCCTGTTCCCCTCTACCTGCACGGACAGCTTTGGGCTCCAAATACGCGACCACAAACCTGAGCCTTCTCTACACTGCCAAGGGCGCCTCGGCGTTTCTCGTCCCGGTGGCGAACCTGATCAAGGCATCGACCGGCAGCTGGCACATGGTGTTTGTCATCACTGCCGCGATGAATTTCCTGGTGGTCGCGCTCGCTCTCTTCGTGTTGCGGCCGTTGCGGTCGCGCCAGCTGACGGCGACGGCGCCCGGGTTTACAGCCCTCCGCCGATCTACGTAGATCGAGAGAGTCAGGCGCGGGCGTCGATCACCCTCACTCGGGAGCGATCGATGACGCGATCGTCTCGGCCATCGGCCGCACCGCGATCCCGGCATCTTCGAGCCGCTCCCTGACGAGGGCCGCCATCGCCACCGCCGCCGGGTTGTCGCCGTGCACGCAGACCGTGTCGATCGAGACCGGGATGCGCTTGCCCGAATTGCTGATGATCGCTCTTTCGCGCACCATCGCCGAGACGCGGGCGGCAGCTTCCTCGGGATCGTGCAACACCGCCCCGGGATGCTTGCGCGAGACCAGGTTGCCGGTGTCGTCATAGGCGCGGTCGGCATAGATTTCGCGCGCCATTCTGAGGTTTAGCTCAAGCGCCGCGCGTTCGAGCTCGGTGCCGGCCATCACGACATAGATCAGCTCGCGGTCGACCGCGGCGATTGCACGGCCGATCGCGAGCGCCGTCGGGCGGTCGACCGCGGCGAGGTTGGCCAATGTGCCGTGCGCCTTGACATGACCCAAGCGGTGCCCGACCGCCCGCGCCACACCCGCCAGCGCGCCGATCTGGTACACCACCATCTTTTCGATGTCCTCGGGCTTCTCGCCCTGAATCTGGCGCCGGCCGAAGCCCCAGACATCGAAAAAGCTCGGATGGGCGCCGATCCCGACACGGTTTTCCTTGGCCCGGCTCACCGTCTCGAACATGACGAGCGGATCGCCGCCGTGAAAACCGCAGGCGACATTCGCCGAAGAGACGATCTTCAGCATCTCGGCGTCGCTGCCCATCGTCCAGGCGCCAAAGCTTTCGCCCATGTCGCAGTTGAGGTCGATCACATCCATCGGAGTCTTCCTCGGGTCCTTCAGTACTCCTTATATGGGAGGAATTTGCCGCTGAGGGTGAGCTTGACGCGGTCGCCTTTCGGGTCGGGCTGGCGCTCGATCGACATGTCGAAATCGATCGCGCTCATGATGCCGTCGCCGAACTCCTCCTGGATCAATTCCTTCCAAGTCGTCCCGTAAACCTGGACGAGCTCATAGAAGCGGTAGATCAATGGATCGGTCGGCACCACGGTCGGCAACGAGCCGCGATAAGGGATCTCTTGCAGCAGAGAGGATTCCTCTTCGCCGAGATCAAACAGCTTGGCGGCGCGCTCGGCTTGCTCGGGGCGGAGCTTCATTTGGCCCATCAGCGCCGCGGTCAGATAAACCGCCGATCCGCCGCCGATCTCGGCCACGATCGCCTTCCAGCTCAGGCTCTTGGCGCGTTTGGCGGCAAGGATCTTGCGGGTCAGTTGGTCACGGGTCATTAGCGCCGTCCTGTCGTTCATCGCTTCATTGCACACCAGCAACGCCCATGCCAATTGCGCCGGGGTCCCGGTAAATCTCGGAGCCGATGCTCCTGTTTCGCCTGTTTTATCAGGTCGAGATCAGGTCACCGCCTTCGACGCAAGGCACGGAAGATAGCCCTTCGTATCGCGCCGCGGATCTTCTCCCGCAATTGCGCATACCATCATCGAGCGATTATGTCAATGCCGCTTTCGCAAGCGGGTAGACACTCTGGCAATTCCCGCGAAAGCGTAAGACACTGCGATCTCCATGTCACTGGCGCGTGTCGGCGATGGATGTCGCGGATTGGCTGCGGAAGCTCGGGCTCGAGCAATATGAGCCGGCGTTCCGCGAGAACGAGATCGACGAAAAGGTATTGCCGAGCCTGACGGCCGAGGATCTGAAAGATCTCGGCGTCACCCTGGTCGGGCATCGCCGGCGGCTGCTCGATGCCATTGCCGCGCTCGGCACCACGGCGCCCGCCGCGGCATTGCCACCGACATTGCGCCGGCAGACCACGCCGAGGCCGAACGCCGGCAGTTGACGGTGATGTTCTGCGATCTCGTCGGCTCGACGGCGCTGTCGACCCGCATGACCCTGAGGATCTGCGCGAGATCATCGGCGCCTATCACCGCGCCGTCGCCGAGACGGTCGGCCGCTTCGACGGGTTTGTCGCCAAATACATGGGCGACGGTGTGCTGATTTATTTCGGCTATCCGCAGGCGCATGAGGACGATGCCGAGCGGGCGGTGCGCGCCGGGCTGGCGGTGATCGAGGCGGTCGGCCGATTGCCGGCGCGACAGGATCTGAGCGTGCGGCTCGGCATCGCCACCGGGCTCGTCGTCGTTGGCGATCTGATCGGCGAGGGTGCCGCGCAGGAGCGCGGCGTCGTCGGCGAGACGCCGAACCTTGCCGCGCGGCTGCAGGCCCTGGCCGAGCCGAACACGCTGGTCATCGCCGAAGCGACGCGCCGGCAGGTCGGCGGGCTGTTCGACCTCGCCGATCTCGGGCCGCAGGCGCTGCCAGGGCTTTGCCGAGCCGCAGCCGGCCTGGCAGGTGCTTGGCGAGAGCGGCATGCCGAGCCGCTTTGAGGCGTTGCGCTCGGGGGCGACGCCGCTCGTCGGGCGTGAGGAGGAAATCGAGCTGCTGCTCCGCCGCTGGCAACAGGCGAAAGCGGCGAAGGACGGGTGGTGCTGGTCTCCGGCGAGCCGGGCATCGGCAAGTCGCGGCTCACGGCGGCACTTTCAGAGCGCATCGGAACCGAGCCACATATCCGCTGCGCTATTTCTGCTCGCCGCTATCACCAGGACAGCGCGCTCTATCCCGTTCATTGGGCAGCTCGAACGCGCGGCCGGGTTTGCTCGCGACGACGCGGTCGAAGCCAAGCTCGGCAAATTCGGGCACTGCTCGCCCCGGGCTGCGCGGGATGACGACGATATCGCGCTGTTGACCGAGCTGCTGTCGTTGCCGTGTTCCGCCGCTGACCTCAACCTCAGCCCGCAGCGCAAACGGAGAAACTGTGAGGCGCTGCTCAACCAGCTCGAAGCCGAGGCGCGGCAGCGGCCGGTGCTGATGGTGTTCGAGGACGCCCACTGGATCGACCCGACCTCGCGCGAATTGCTGGATCTGACCGTCGACCGGGTGCGGCAGCTGCCGGTGCTGCTGGTCGATCACCTTTCGCCCCGAGTTCCAGCCGCCCTGGGCCGGCCGCGCCCATGTGACGACTTTGGCGCTCAATCGGCTCGGCGAACGCGACGGCGAACGCTGGTGCAAAAGCTGGCCGGCAATGCCGCGCTCACCGCCGAAATCGTCGCCGAGATCGTCGAGCGCACCGACGGCGTGCCGCTGTTTGTCGAGGAGCTGACCAAGGCGGTGCTGGAAAGCGCCGCGCAGGGAGACCGGGTTGCGACGGTGCTGGAGACGGCATCGCTCGCCGCGCTGTCGGTGCCGGCGACCTTGCATGCCTCGCTGATGGCGCGGCTCGACCGACTCGGGCCGGCGGCCAAGGAGGTCGCGCAGATCGGCGCGGTGCTCGGCCGCGAGTTTGCCTATGAACTGATCGAGCCGGTGGCGCAGCGTCCTGAGAACGAGCTGCAAGCCGCATTGGATCAGCTCGGCGAGGCGGGGCTCCTATTTTGCCGCGGTACCGCACCGCACGCCTCCTACCTGTTCAAGCATGCGCTGGTGCAGGACGCTGCCTACTCTACTTTGTTGCGCGGGCGACGGCAGGAATTGCACGCGCGCGTGGCGGCGGCGCTGGAGGCGCATTTCGCCGATCTCGTCGAGCGCCAGCCTGAGCTGTTGGCGCATCATCTGACCGCGGCCGGCACCACCGAACGCGCGGTCGATCAATGGCTGAAGGCGGGCCGGCATGCTGCAGCGCGATTGGCTTACCTCGAAGCGATTGCCCATTTCGAGCGGGGTCTCGCCCTGCTGCATTCGCTGCCGGAGAGCCCGGTCCGGAACGGCCGCGAAATCGAGCTGCAACTGGCTTTGGGGCTCTGTCTTTTTACCGCCAAAGGCGCCGTCGAAGCGAAGCCGGCCTATACGCGGGCGAACGAGCTTGCCGAGAACAGCGGGGAGCCGCAGCAACGGTTTGAGGCGCTCTATGGGGTGTGGCATTCAAATGCGCTGTCCGGTCGAATAGCCGCGGCCGGCCCGCTCTCGGACAGATTGCTGAGGATGGCCGAACGTGAGGGAGATGATGGGTTGCGGCTCCAGGCGCGTCATAGCGGCTGGTCGACGTGGTATTGGGCCGGGGATCCAGCAAAAGCGCGCGAGCACGCTGACGCCGGGCGCCTTCTCTATGATCCGCAGAAGCATGCGTCCCATCGTTTTGTCTATAGCGGCCATGATCCCGGTGTCTGCGCCGGATTCATGGGCGCGCTGGCCGAATGGTTGATCGGATATCCCGAGACGGCGCTCGCAAGCATCGCTGATTGTCTGGCGCTGGCGGAGCGAATCGCCCACCCGTTCACGCTGAGTGTTGCTCTCACCCATTCGTCAGTGCTTTACCTCAATCGCGGCGAGCCCGAGCGAGCCCTGCGCCACCTCGACGCCGCCGAGATGCTGGCTGCAGAGCAACGGCTCTCGTTGGTCTACGAACCTGGCATATTGCGCGGCGCGGCATTGCTCGGACAAGGTGCAGTCGACGAAGCGATCGCCCGCATTCGCGAGGGCGTAACGAAATGGACCCGGCTTGGGCGCACTATCTATTTGCCTTATGGTTTGGCGTTCCTGGCCGAGGGTTTGGCCCGGCACGGCGATCGGGCGGCGGCACTGGCCGCACTACGGGAGGGATTGGATATAGCGGACGCCACCGGCGAGCATTTGTGGGATGCGGAACTGCACCGCCTTACCGGGACTGTGCTGCTCGCCGAAAACAAGCTCGACGAGGGCCAGGCCTCCCTTCAGCAAGCGATCCGTATCGCCCAAGCCCAACAAGCGAAATCGCTGGAATTGCGCGCCGCCCGCGATCTCGCTCGGCTCTGGGGCGAGCAGGGCCGCCGCGCCGAAGCCCGCGACCTCCTCGCCCCGGTCTACGGCTGGTTCACCGAGGGCTTCGACACCGCCGATCTGAAAGAGGCAAAGGCGCTGCTCGACGAGTTGCGATAATGGAGGTGAAATAAATGGCCCAGGAGTTTGCCGGAACAGTCCCTGTCGTCACCGGGGGCGGGAACGGGATCGGCGCTGCAACCTGCCGCGCTTTCGCGGCTGCGGGAGCGCGGATTGCAGTCATCGATCGCGCCGCGGAGGCCGCCGAGAGAGTTGCAGGCGAGATCGCCGGACGTGGCGGCCACGCGACTGTGCATGCAATCGATGTCGCCGAGCGCGGCGCCGCTCGCTTGCGGCGGCGAGGGAGCGAGCACCTGCTGTGAGCGGCGCAACAGGGTGCGACGGCATGCATGGCCGGTTAAGATCAGATCGCGAGTAATCAACAATCATCCAAACGGGGGAACGCGATGTTGGCCTGGCTGCGTGATCTGACCTCGCGGGAGCGCCGGACGATGCTGGCCTGCTGGGGCGGCTGGACCTTGGACGGCTTCGATCAGCAGCTGTACAGCTATGTCGTGCCCACGGTCATTGCGGTATGGGGGATGTCGACCGGCGCCGCCGGCACGATCGGCACCGTCACCGTCGTGACCTCGTCGTTCGGCGGCTGGTTTGCCGGCGCGCTCGCCGACCGTTTCGGCCGCGTGCGCGTGCTGCAGATCGCGATCCTGTGGTATTCGGTCTTCACCTTCCTGTGCGCATTTGCCCAGAGCTTCGAGCAGCTGTTCATCCTGCGCGGCTTGCACGGGCTCGGGTTCGGTGGCGAGTGGGCCACCGGCGCGGTCCTGATGGGCGAGGTCATCCGCGACAAGTATCGCGGCCGCGGCGTCGGCTTCGTGCAGACCGGCGCAGCCGTCGGCCCCGGCCTGGCGGCGCTCGTCTATGCCGGCCTATATGCCATTCTGCCCGAAGCGATCGCGTGGCGGGCACTGTTCGCGGTCGGCATCTTGCCCGCGCTGCTTGTACTGTGGATCCGCCGCAGCATTCCGGAATCCGAAGCGTTCGAGGGGCGGCGCGACAGCCGCGCGCAGCCCGGGCTCTCCCACCTTCTCTCGGCGTTTCGCGGACGGTATTTGTGGCTGACAATCAAAGTCTCGCTGATGGTCATGGGCGCGCAAGGGGGCGTCTGGGCCGTCAATTTCTGGATGCCGACCTATTTGCGCACGGTTCGCCATCTGTCCGCTTCCGGCACCGGGCTTTACGTTGCGGTTCAAGCGTGCGGGGCGCTGATCGGCTTTCTTATCGGCGCCTACCTCGCCGACGCGATCGGCCGCAAATGGACGTTCATGATCTCGGCCGTCGCGACGATCATCATGGTGCTCGTCTACCTGTACGTGCCGATCGGCGACACCGGTCTCCTGCTCCTCGGGATCCCGCTCAACGCTTCGATCCTGATGAAGTTCGCGCCGATGGGGCCGTATATGACAGAGCTCTACCCGACCGACATCCGCGGCACCGGCCAGGGCTTCTGCTACAATGCCGGCCGGGCGATCGGCTCGGTTTTCATGACGGCGATCGGCTTTGCGACGGCGGTGATGCCGCTTGGCACGGCGATAGCGCTGTTCTCAACTTTGGCTCACGCGCTGATGATCATAATGCTGCTGCTGCTCCCGGAAACACGCGGCCGCGCGATCGCGAGCCTTGAGCCCGAAGCGCCTGGCGGGGTCGCGTATCCTCCGCGCACGGCCGTCGGGCGCAGCTGAGCCGCGCGTGCCCGTTAGGATCTTTTTGGATCTTCGCACTGCACGCATCCGAAAGGAGGGGCATGGCTCTCACTGAAACGTCACCGATGCCGATGGTCAGTCCTCGAACCGTGCTCGTTCTGAGAGGAGTACATGGAGCTGCATTCCGCGAGCGCCAGCCGCGGATTGTGATCGACAAGAACGGCATTATGTGCTGCTGCGGTGGTCGTTATCGGACGGGTCTTGTTCCGCAGGCACTAGCTAGCGCTCGGTCCATTCAAATGATCCAGCTGACGCCCCCTCTTCGCTATCCCGGCGAAGGCCGGATCCAATTCTACCGTGGGCACCGGCTTTCGCCGGTGAAGCGGGATTGAACGAGGTGCCCCATTGAAGCGTGTGAAGTCTTCCGCCACTAGCGGGCTTAAAGGTAGCATCTCAATCGGGTTTGCTACAAAGCGGCTATTGCAGCTCATGACTACGTTTGATTGGGGCCGGGAAAAACAGCGGGGCCGGCCCGTCCTTTAAAATACCTTTCGTTAACTCGCTGGGTTATTCGCTTGAGCGTCCCTGGGGAGCCGTAAGTGTAGCTTACCCTTCATCTATGAGGTCAGGTCATTAGCCGCATGAACTCATCGACTGTGCTGCAGGCAATTGTCTGATGTAAGCAGTCCTGTTTAGGGGATCTAATTTCGACTTTGCGCGCGTAATGGGCGTCTTCGACGCGGCCGTACGTGTACCCCGGGGTAAGCCCTTGCTCGGGCGTCCAGCGGTCGAAAGCCATAGCCACCCTTCCTCGTCAGAACAGGTCCAACAACGATTTGCATGGCGCTTCCTCTCAGCAGTATCCAATGCCGTTCGGCCAATCCATCACGCACCACTGATCATCTGCCAAGATCGCCAACAAGTATTTAATTTAAAACATACCAATGTTGCCGAGCTCATCGCTGCTATGGCTTTACAGTCTGCATCGACAGCGATGCAGCGGCATGAGCCACATTTTCTCAGTCCGATCTCCGCGTCGAGCACTGAGATTAGCCCTGAAAAGCAAATTTTCTTCAAAATTTGATAGTTAAGCCGATAATATTCGAGGTTAATTGTGGCTTTCGGAAACGACAAAGCACAGCCGCGCGTACCCCAGCGCAGAAGTCGCCAATATGGCCAACCCGGCGCGACGCCCGATCGGATGCCACGTTGCCTCCTCAGTATGACTGATTACTAATATTTTGGATGCGCCGAGAGAACCGAAAGACGGCTTCGAAACTTTGGTCCTCCTCCGGCTGTCGGCCGCCGCGGTCGGCAAGATAGGGGGATCAGGCGGTCAGAATCGAGAAGCGAGACAAGATCCGCTCAGGACAGAGCATTCCGTAATTGACGCACGCGATCCTGGTGCTGTCTAACTCCTTCGTACTGGCGAGCCACAACGGACCGAGTGTCAGGCGGCAGATCTTCGCGAGCGCTTGCCTCGTAAGTTTTTCTGGCAACATCCTCGCCACGTTCGCACTCGGCCAGAACGGCGGCTTCATCCATCCCGGTGATCGTCAATTCGATGTCGACCCAAGCGCGATGCAGCCCGCCGGAAACCGAGCCGCTTTTTTCCGGGTCTCCACCGAGGCTGCGCACCTTGGTTTGCAACTCGCTCACCGCCTGCCCGCACCGGGTGGCTGCGTGCTCGAACATTTGTTTTATTCGGCGTTCTTCACGCCCTCTGCACAGGTGCGAAAGCCCTCTTCGCCATCACGGCTGGTTTCGATCAGGTTGTTTAGCGTCTCTATGAGGTCGTCTTTGTCCATGCCAAGTTTCCTTCGATAAAGCACCCTGGCCGGCAAACATCCGCTGTTGCGATCAATTCCCAGCCCCACGGGGATCGAAATCACCGATTATCGAACTCACCGGAGATCTCGCTCCTCGGGGAGAGGCCGAAGAGCGACGTCGAGAACGCCTCGCGGATCACCGCATGGTCATCGGCAGGGCTGGCCCCCCTATGCGTTGCACACGCCGAGGCGGGATAGCAGTATGGGCAGCAGGGCGTATTCGAGAGCTACGCAGGAAAAAGGTGACATGATGGGGGATTCGAAAGGCGAATATCGCGGGCTCGCATACCGTAACGACGCCGACCTGAAAGCTGGCTGGCAAAGCGGCCCCCCGAGGCCGCGCTGGAGCCGGATCTGCCGATCATCGA
Organism: uncultured Alphaproteobacteria bacterium; assembly: GCA_963730745.1. GTDB lineage: Bacteria > Pseudomonadota > Alphaproteobacteria > ATCC43930 > CGMCC-115725 > AP-15. The sequence goes on along the minus strand of CAVSTA010000022.1, from coordinate 3,166 downwards.
CCCGCACCACCATTTCTGGGACACGCCGCAACGCGGCCGCTACTTCCTGCCCGACCTGCTGGCCGATATCGGCGGCGGCCACAACATCGTCGCCACGGTCTTCCTCGAATGCCGCGCCATGTACCGCAAGGACGGCCCCGCGCGAGATGGCGCCGGTCGGCGAGGTCGAGTTCGTCAACGGCATCGCCGCCATGAGCGCATCGGGCAATTATGGCCCCTGCCGCGTCGCCGAGGCGATCATTGGCCACGCCGACCTCACGCTCGGCGCCCGGTGCGTGAGGTGCTGGAGGCCGAAATCACGGTCGGCGGCGGGCGCTTCCGCGGCATCCGCTACGGCGTGTCGTGGGACGCAGCGAGGCGATCAGGCAGTTTCGCCTCCCGCGTTGTGCCGCCGCATCTGGCCCGCGAGCCCAAATTCCGCGAAGGCTTCGCGCAACTCGCCAGCTCGGCCTCAGTTTCGAATCCTGGCAGTATCATCCGCAACTACCGGACGCGATCGATCTCGCCCGAGCGTTCCCCGACACCACCATCATCCTCAACCATGTCGGCGGCGTGCTCGGGGTCGGGCCCTATGCGGGCCGCCGGCAGGAGATTCTTGCCGGTTGGCGCAAAGATATCAGCGAACTCGCCAAATGCCCGAACGTCAACGTCAAGCTTGGCGGCATCGGCATGATCTCGTTCGGCTTCGACTTCCACGAACGCGACGTGCCGCCGTCGTCGGAAGACCTCGCCGCCGCGTGGCGGCAGTATATCGAGCCCTGCATCGAGGCGTTCGGGGTCAACCGCTGCATGTTCGAGAGCAACTTCCCGCCGGACAAGCAGTCCGGCGGCTACACCGAGCTGTGGAACGCGTTCAAACGCATCACCGCGGGCGCGTCGGCGCGGCGAAAAGACCGCGCTCTACAGCGGCACTGCGGCACGGGTGTATCGCCTTACCGCGCCCTGATCCGGATTCTGCATGGGTGTAGCCTTCGTCATGTCTATTCGTGCCCCTGTTGCCGCCGCCCTCATTTGCATCGCTGCACTCGCGCTCGCCGAGCCCGAAAACACCAACTGGCCCAACTACCAGGAGGGCGATTTCATCATCGGGGACTACAAATTCGCCAGCGGCGAGACCATGCCGCAGCTGATGCTGCATTATCGCACCCTCGGCACCGCCAAGCGCAACGCGGCCGGCGAAATCGTCAACGGCGTTCTGCTGTTGCAGGGCAATACCGGCACCGGCGCCAACTGGCTGCGCCCGACCCTCGCCGACGAGCTGTTCAAATAAGGCCAGCCGCTGGATGCCGGGCGATACTTTATCATCATTCCCGACGCGCTCGGCCGCGGCGGCTCGAGCAAGCCCTCCGACGGGCTGAAGGGCAATTTCCCGCATTACCGCTATCACGACATGGTCGATCTGGCGCACCGGATGGTGACCGATGGGCTCAAGGTCGCGCATTTGCGGCTGGTCATCGGCAGTTCGCTCGGCTGCATGCACAGTTTCATGTGGGCCGAGATGTATCCCGACCTGATGGACGGCATGGTCGGGCTCTCCTGCCAGCCGGTCGAGATCAGCGGCCGCAACTGGATCATGCGCCGCGCCGCGGCCGAGGCGATCCGCCACGACCCGGACTGGAATAACGGCAATTACGAAAAGAACCCGACCCACTGGATCTACGGCGCCGCGGCGGGACCGGTCATGACCGAGAGCCCGGCGCGCATCCAGGAAATGGCGCCGACCCGCGCGGCGGCCGAAGCACTCTTCGACGAGCGAGTGGCGCGGATGCCAAGGGCGACGCCAACGACACGCTGTACGAGCATCGAATCGATCGAGGATTACAGCCCCGAGGCCGACCTGCCCAAGATCAAGGCGCACGTTCTGCTGGTCAACAACGCCGAGGACTTCGCCGACCCGCCCGATCTCGGCACGGTCGAGCGCGGCATGGCAAATTCAAGGACGGCCAATACGTGCTGACCCCGTACGGCAAGGAACGCACGGCCATTTCTCGCATTACTACGCGGCGATCTGGAAGCCTTATCTGATCAGTTCTTGAAACGCTGCGGCCCGAGGCGGCGGCGGCCGCGCCGAATAACCGGTAGTCGAAGGCGAGGCGCATCATTCACACGCACATCCATTCCAGTGCAGTACGCAAATAAGGTAGTCGAGGTCAGCAGCTATGTCGAATGGAAGGCCGGCAGCGTGTTTCTCCGGATGGCACTGGCGGGCTAGCGGCCCGGTGGCCGCAGACATGAACGCGCCCGCCCACTGCGCGGGCGAAAAAGGCTAAAGGACATCGTCTTGATTCGCGTCCATTGGCTTGAAATTTCGACCACCCGCGCCAAAGCCATTCATGATCGCGCCGTACCGTATTGCGGGCAATAATTACGACGATGCCATGGGCAACACGTCGCAGGATCGAGGGGAACGCGATGAGAGCCCAGAAGCCGGGTACAGGTGGCGCTGCTGCACGCCGCTCTCGCGGCAATCGCTATATCCATGCCAGTATCAGCACAAGAACAATCTGAAGCTCGAGCTTTGGTCGCGCCAGGACCCGTCGAGACCCGTACGCGCAGGAAATGTGGTCAAGGGGGCGGAACGGCTAAACAAAGGAACTCTCGGCCGAAGGCTCCGACAAGCGTGTGGGGGGGGTGGGCAGTCCACCAAAGTCCCGCGCCAGGATAACGAATAAACCGTAGCGCCGGAACTCCTCAAGGTCTTCGGCATCGGCCAAGGGCCGGGACATGTCCGATCGCAGCGCATGAATGGATCCTGTGCGTTCCAGCAGGAAGCATCGTTCTCAAGCTCGACGGCTACATCCCGACATACCCCCAGCATTTCGGCACGATTTTTCCGTTGCTCTGGAAATCGGCGAGATGTCCGGACGGGACCTACGGCATTCCGCAGGACGCCGAGGCGCGCATGTTCTTTTACAATAAAAAACTTTTGCGCGAGGCCGGCTATGATAATGCGTTCATCGAGGCGATGCTGGCGCGAACGCTGTCTGGCGAGCTGACAATGGATGAGCTTATCGATATCGCGAAGCGGGTAAAGGACACGACAAAGGCCCAATACGGCATCTTGCACCGACCGAACAAGGGCCCAGACTACATTATGGTGTTCCAATCCTACGGTAATGACTTCGTCGATCCCGGCAGTGGGAAGCTGCTCCTGGAGCGCGACAAG
>CAVSTA010000021.1:0-38596 GCA_963730745.1 uncultured Alphaproteobacteria bacterium | reverse complement strand
GAGTTGATGAAATTACAATAGCCGGCGCCCAGGTCCAATACACAATCATCCGGCCGGACCATGGCGCTGAAGCGGTAACGCCACAGGCTCTGCCACACCATGTCCCGGCAGTCGTCCGCGAACAGGCGAGAGCCATGGTAGTCGATTACCGTCATCCCCGGGATGGCCCTCCAACCCCAGACAATGCCGATGAGCATGCTCAATCCCACACAGAGTGCCCGTCCATTGCTGACGTTTCCGCCTTTGCTGACGCCGACGCGCGGATGAAAGGTGATCGGACATTCGACGATATCGCAGTCGTTGTCGAGGCTGATCCAGGAAATGAGCGTTAAATTCGAGGCTTATAGCGGGTTCAAGTGCAACATCAGCGGAATGAGAGCCTCGCGGCGGCAAAGTTTGTAGGTCGTGCCCACGTCGGTGATCGTGCTCCGCGTCGGTGCTTTGCCTCGAGCAGCTCCCCAACGAACAGGTTGCCATAGTAAATAAACGTGCTGAGCTGGGTTGCTCGTGCGCGCAGGCGCTCCACTGTGCGAGTACCGTTTACGATATCGGCGTGCGGTGCGTAAGCCAAGAATTTGTCGAGGTCATACGCCCGAAGTTCGGTCGCCCTCGCAGAGCACGATTAATTCATTGCCGCGCGCGATTGCCTCCTGCAAGCACCGGCAGACACACCGGCCATAGCCCTGCTGGGGCTCATTGACTGCGGTTGCCCCGGCCTCTCGCGCGCGCTCCAACGTATTGTCCCGACTATTGTTGCTGACAACGATTACCTCGTCGACGAGCGGATGCGACCGGAAATCTCGAACTGCATCCGCGATGCTGACCTCATCGTCATAGGCGGTGAGCGCAACGACTAGACGAGCGTCGGCGATCGGGTCGTGCCTCACCTCCAGCTGAGGTGAACGCTTGTGGTTAAACAGCAAGAACAAGTCCACTATGGCCAAGCCTAGGCCGAGCATCAGCGGCATCCCGCTGTACCAGACAATCCATTCGTTGAAAGCGAGAAATCGTTCGCCGCCGCCCAGCAAGTGGCGCGGCAGCGCCATCAGCACGCCGAATAGATACATCGTTATACCGAGGCATACCAGCAGCATCCCGTACATCAATAGCGGAACACGATGTTTTACTCGTCCCGTCATTGGTCTACACCGACATATCCCAGGGTCGCCTACCGGCGGCGCGGCGCCATCGTCTTGGTTTTGGGCGTCGCTGGCAACCAGCTCCGCGGAAGACGGGTGCCTGGGCGGCCGAAGCTACTGGTTGCATGCTCGTCCCGATGCCGGCCCGGCTTGGGCGCTTTGAGACGGAGTGGCTGACCCGGCCGCAAACCTCACCGATCTTGCCGATTTGCATGCTCGGTGAATTGATGCCGCTTGCGTTGCGGATACCTTCAAGCCGATATTGCTTCACTTGGTGCCGAATTGAGTGCCACAGAACCGGCCCAGGTAGCGCTATGCATCGAATATCCGGCGTATCGCAAGCTGGAATGTGTGCGAGGGAGGAGACGATATGGCCGAAGGCGGATTGGTTCGCTTCGAGAATGTGGACGGGATCGGGGTCATCACGGTCGACAACCCGCCGGTCAATGCGCTGAGCCCGGGGGTGCCCGAGGGCATCGTCGAGAATGTCGAGCGCGGCAATGCCGACCCGGCGATCAAGGCGATGGTGCTGATCGGCGCCGGCCGCAGCTTTATCGCCGGCGCCGACATCCGCCAGTTCGGCACGAACCGTCCGCCGCCGTCCCGGGCCGGCGTCCGCACCAGATCCTCGATGCGAGCGCCAAGCCGGTCGTCGCGGCGATCCACGGCTATGCGCTGGGCGGCGGGCTGGAGATCGCGCTCGCCTCGCATTACCGCATCGCCGTGCCGAGCGCCAAGGTCGGTCTGCCCGAGGTGCTGATCGGCATACTGCCCGGCAGCGGCGGCACCCAGCGGCTGCCGCGGCTGATCGGCCCGAAGGCGGCGATGGAGATGATCATCTCGGGCCGCCATGTCCCGGCCGAAGAGGCGAACCGGCTCGGCATCATCGACGAGCTGGTCCCGGAAGGCGGCGATCTGCGCCAGGCGGCGATCGCGATGGCGCGCCGCGTCGCCGACATCCGGCCGTTGCCGCGCATCCGCGACCGCGACGACAAGCTCGCCGAAGCCAAGGCCGATCCCGGCATTTTCGACGCGATGCGCAAGTCGATCGCCCGGCGCGCCCGCAACCAGAAGGCGCCCTACAATTGCATCGCCGCGGTCGAGGCGGCGTGCACTCTGCCGTTCGACGAGGGCATCAGGCGCGAGCGCGAACTGTTCGACGAGCTCGAAAATTCCGCCGAGGCGCGCGCCCTGCGCTACGCCTTCTTCGCCGAGCGCGAGGTCGCCAAATTGCCGGACATCCCGCGCGACACCCCGCTGCGCCCGATCAAGACCGCGGCGATCGTCGGCGCCGGCACGATGGGCGGCGGCATCGCGATGAGCTTTGCCGATTTCGGCTTTCCGGTGAAGATCCTCGAAGCGAGCCAGGAGGCGCTCGACCGCGGCATCGCAGCGCATCCGCGGCAATTACGAGACCAGCGTCAAGCGCGGCAGCCTCACCGAGGCCGAGATGAACCGCCGGATGGCGCTGATCGAGCCGGTCACCAGCTATGACGACATCGGCCAATGCGATGTCGTGATCGAGGCGGTGTTCGAGCGCATCCCGGTCAAGGAGGAGGTGTTCAAAAAGCTCGACGAGGTCATGAAGCCGGGCGCGCTGCTGTACACGAACACCTCGGGCATCGACATCGACATCATGGCCAATGCGACGAAGCGGCCGCAGGACGTGGCCGGCACGCATTTCTTCGCCCCGGCCAATGTCATGAAACTGTTCGAGGTCGTGAAGGGAGCGAAGAGCGCGCCCGACACGTTGGCGACGGCGATGGATCTCGGCCGCAAGATCGGCAAGATCAGCGCGATGGCCGGCAATGGCGACGGCTTTGTCGCCAACCGCAGCCGCACGCCCGTTCGGCACCGAGATGAACATCATGGTCGAAGAAGGCGCGTTGCCCGAGCAGGTCGACAAGGTCATGGTCGATTTCGGCTATCCGATCGGCCCGTTTGCGACCGCCGATCTGTCGGGGCTCGACATCGGCTATGACAGCCGCCAGCGGCGCGCCGCAGCAGAACCCGAACTACCGCAAGATGCCGATCGCCGACGCGATCGTCGAAGCGGGGCGCCTGGGCCAGAAGACCGGGGCCGGCTGGTTCCGCTACGAGAAGGGCGACCGCACGCCGCATCCCGACCCCGAGGTCGCCCGCATCATCAAGGAGAAGGCGGCCGAGATCGGGGTCGAGCAGCGCAGCTTCACCGACGAGGAGATCCTGCGCCGGCTGCTGTTCGCCTCGGTCAACGAGGCCTGCAAGATCCTCGAAGAGGGCAAGGCCTACCGCGCCAGCGACATCGACGTGATGTGGCTCGACGGCTTCGGCTTCCCGCGCTACCGCGGCGGCCTGATGTACTGGGCCGACACGATCGGCGTCGCCGAGGTCTACCGCCAGATCCAGGCCTGGCACCAGCAATACGGCGAGCGCTGGGCCCCGTCCGCGTTATTGCGCCAGCTCGCCGAGAGCCGGCACCCCCTTGCGCGACGCCAAACCCAGCCACCCGATGTGAGCCGCGGCAACCTCGGCGGGGGTTTCTGGACGGGTGGGGCGGGCGAAGCGGAGAGGCTGAGCAAGTCTGGTCGCCATCGCTGAATCAACGCTGTGCATCCTTCGGGCCTCGCATGGCAAAGCACCGCAGAGTTTGCCGGCACAGGCCGGGCGCGGCTGTTCCGAACCCTGGGTCCCCCATCTCACCTCGACCCTCTCCGCCACAGGGGCGGAGAGGGGATATTCGGGCTGTGAGATCTGTGCATGCCCTAACGCGAAAGCGGGGGTCCAGAGCTTGCCTCTGGCTTGAACAGGGCACCTGGCGGCTCCTGGATTCCTGCTTTCACAAGAATGACGGTGCGGCTGACGCTCGGCGTCTCGACACTCTCGCCGGCCCCCTGTTCACGCCAGGGGCAAGCTTTGCGGGAAGTCGCAAGCGCGCTCGGCGGCGGCCAAGATCAAGGCGCCGCCTTCAGTGAATGTCTTCTTGCTCGTCGAAGGCTTGGCGCAGGCGGGCGACCGAGAAGCCGGGGGCCTTCGAGGCGTCGATGATGACCTTTTCGCGCCGCGCGATCAGCGCGACGGCAGCCGGGATTTCCTTGACTGCCTCGGGCGGGATCACGACGGCGCCGTGGCGGTCGGCGTGAATGACGTCGTTCAGTGATACGGCCATTCCGGCGACGCTGACGGTGCCGCCATAATCGACCAGATGAACATGGGCATGTGACGGCATGACCGAGCCGGCGAGCACCAGGAAATCGGGCGCCATCGCGTCGAGGTCGCGGACGGAGCCGTCGGTGATGACGCCGGCGCAGCCGAGGCCCTTGTGGACATGGGTCTGGACCTCGCCCCAGAACGCCCCGAAACCGGTGTCGGGCGCGTCGATGTCCTGGATCACCGCGATGCTCGGCAAAGGCTCGTCGGCGATATGCTGGTAATAGCCGAGCCGCACTTCTTTTGCCTCCTCGCGGCCGCGAGGATGCGGTTCGCGCGAGCGAATGATCGCGGTGCGGGCAAAAGCGACGACCGGCTTCATCTCGGGAAAGGCGGCGAACAGCGGTCTGCGCGTGAACCCTACGGCACGGCGCGCCGGAGCAACGAGTTCGAGCGCATTGCAGATAGTCGGCGTGTCGAACGCCCTCAGAGCTTCAAGATCGGCGTGGTCCGGCAAGCGGGGCATCGCATGTCCTCCGAGCATCTTCGTCGGAGTCAGCCTTTAATTGGGAACGTCCGCCGATCGGCAAGGCTTTTGCTGCTAGATGCCGACAATTCAGATGTTTCGATGCCGCGCCTCCCTCCTTCGTCTTCCCGTGGGCCTTCAGCCCACCGCGACCCTTTCGACTCGAGCGTTTATCTCTTTTTCAAGCACCTTGGAGCGATGAAACGAACTGCATAATGGACGACGAAGATCGGAATCCCGTCAAGGCGGGAAGGTTGTTAGGGTCGATCGCTAAGCTTTCGTTTAGTTGTTCCCTATAAGAACCGAGGGTGCGCAAACCCTTCGCGACCCCAGGAACATTGGCGAATGGATAATGGTCTGACGACGTTTGACAGTTGGATTTTAGGTATTGCGATTCTACCGATTTCTTTTGGGGTCTTGATGGGCATGCTGACAGTGTTCCGGCGCGTTCGGAAATTTGCCGGCATGGGTTTAATGATCTCAGCGATCCTGCTCGGAGCTACAGTCTGGCTACTTGCCGCAGACACGGTGATCAGCAGTTGGACAGGCACAGCCATGCCTTGGATAATCGGAGTTTGGGTGGGCATTGTCGCGCCGCTGCCATTAGCACCACTAATTTATCTGTTGCATGGTGACTGGGGGAATGTGGGATTTTTCCTGGCGTTGTATGCATTGACAGGCGCCGGTTGGGCTGGTGGCGTGAAAGCATCCTACAACGGCGGCTAAGAGGTCCGAGGCTGGCTAATTTAGGCAATATCTCATACACCCGCTGCCGCGCTCTCGCTGGCGTCATTCCTCACCGGCCCGCAATACGACCGATATGGCGGCCGTCTCGACTACCCGGATAAGCTCGCCAACGCCCTCTACAACCAGCGCAGCGGTGACATGTATTTCTCACCGAACCAGCAAATGATCCCCGACGAACAGGCTCGCGCGTTGACGGCGGGCCTCTGGGGGCAGCCGGTGAGCCGATGAGAACCAGCTATACTATAGCTGGTTCGAAGGCGATATTAAGGGCTGAAATCCAGCTCCCGCCAACAGAGAGCCGCCAGCCTTCGCGTAACGCTTGTCCTGTGATACACCCGGAATCAAAAAAACGGGAGCCTCTGGGGGTCATCCGTCTCGCCTCTCAATTTCCTTCTTCTTGCATTTCGGGAAAACTCTCATACATTGCATCGATATGTTTAGTATGGCTGATCATCCGTTCTGCAATAATATTGATCAATCGAAAAAGTTTAGACGCTGTATCCTGATCGTCTCGAAGGTCTAGCGTTCCGGGGTGCACTGCCTCATTGCCCACTACTCGCACCACATCAAGGGATTTTTGGACGATCGGGCTCAGACCTTTCTCCACGAGACTGGCTATGTCGGCATTCAGGTTCTTGCCACTCTCGCCAAGATGGCTACACAGCTTTTGAATGGCCAACCTGAGCAGAGCGGCGGCACCGCGTGGAGACAAAGTTACGATACTACGGGCTTCCTGATAATCGGCTAGGATATCAGGGGGCAGATCTTCATTTGGTTCTTCGCCATGAAGTTCGGGGGGGAACAGTAATCTGTTGTGGACCCATACCGATATTTTTTTACAGTTGAAGCACTGGCTAAAATGAACATTCGCAATTTGTAGGAGGCCATAATATGGGCGGCTCTCGATCGATCTCTCAAAGAAAACGTCCCCATTCTTGATCTTGCGTGCGTTCTCAGCCCATTCATGTAGCACTTCCTGTGGTATCTCTAGTCGCTTAGGAGAGTATCAATAAACTCTTGTCCTGGAATGAACGGTGTGTTTCCCTCCTTAAGTTGATCAGCATGCGCCCGATACCAAGTTTGAGAAGTGAAAGCGCCGCAATGCGGGCAATTAAACGCAGTCTCTTTGGTTGAGGCTGCAACGTGCCTTTGTCTCAACCCTAGTCTCCTACTCAGATGCGACAATCCGTTTCCCTCAGGGGTGCATCAGGATTGGGATCAAGATTGATCTAAATCGCGTTTAGCGGAACACATGGTTGTCCCTAGTCTTTGGCATCGTATTCCCCTGCGACCATCCGAGCTATCTCGGTGTCTGAAGCAAAAAGGCCGCGCTTCGGGAACCTATCCCCATATAGGCAAAAAGAGCGAACAATCCGCCTCGCACCCACGACCAAAAGCGCCAAACTCGGGCGACCAGAAGAGCAAAATGCCGAGCACCACGGCTAGATCAAAAATGCCGCTCATGATCAGAACGTATCGCTCAGTCCGCATGAGTTCAGTTTGCCTGCGCCAAGTCCTATGCCTCTCGACAATCGGTATTATGCCTGCTTGGCGTTAAGCAATTCTGAGGAATGCTATCCGACGCAGCGGCGACTGCAATCTTTTGTCCAGCTTGTTTACCTACCCTGCAAAGGACGCAGACGAACATCGAGCCCTTGTCATGAACATCGTGTGGTATGGTTTATCCATTTGGGTATGGGCAGTCGCCCTTGGCTCGGCGGTTCAAGGCTGGAGGACGCGGCGACACACAACGCGCCCCATAGCCACTGCTATTTGCAAGGTAGCGGGTTTTTTCGCCCTCGCCTACTTGGGCAGGTGGTTATGGCCATGACGGGGGCATGTCAACTCAGGCGCGGAGTTTGAGTGGGTTGCGCACCCACTCGATCGCCGTCTTTAGCTCCGATACCGGATACTCGCCATAGCGGCCATGCTCGTCCCGTTTGCCGTGCGCGGTCAAATAGCGCTCGATGTCGGGCTTGACCGCGATCTCACCATTCGGGGTGCGGAGGCTACAGGGTTTTTTTGACCTGCGTGAGTGGGCCTTCAGCCCACGGACTTGTTCCGTGGAGAAGGTCGGGATCCATTTCCGCGATCGGCACCGGCCCCCTGTTCCCCGCCAGAGGCAGGCTTCGCCGGTGTGACGCAGTTTTTTGGGGTAGCATTGGTCCCGCGTCGACCAATAAATCGCCTGAATGGATCAGAACACTAGGTACCCATTATGCGGCCGCCGATCAACAGGCCGAGCGGGATGACCAGCGACAAAATGACGAGCACGATCGCAAAACAGCGTTCGGCCCGGCTCCATCGTTTCCAGTCGGAAATCCAATCTTGCATAAGACCGCTAGCCCCCCGGTCATACCCACCCCTTCAGCAGAGTGAAGGTAACCGCTCAGCATGAAAAAAATTCGGCGGAAGTATGGCCTTGTGGTGATAAAGAAAACGTAATCTCGCCTAAAATGTTTACGCGTGGCCGCTAATGGAGGACAAAATGTATGATCCGAACCGGGTGAGGCAGTTGCGGCGGCTGCAGGGCCACCCTTTCCGTATCGGCAAGCTGGGGCATGCCGTGCTCAACGTGCGCGACGTGGAGCGATCGGCCCGGTTCTACACCGAGGTTCTCGGTTTCGAGATCTCGGACGTCTACCCCGAGGAGATGGTGCCGGGCGGCATGGTTTTTCTGCGCTGCAATCCCGACCACCATGGGATCGCGCTGGTCGGTTCGCTGGAGGAGCCGGCGGCGAATGCCGACCTCAACCATATCGCCTTCGAGGTGGCGACGCTCGATGAAGTCTTGCGGGCGCACGACTATTTGCGCCGGCACGGGGTCGAGATCGACTTTGCCGGCCGGCGCCGCGCCGGTTGTCAGATCGCTGTCGAATTCCGCGATCCCGACAATCACCGGCTCGAGATTTACTGGGGCATCGATCAAATCGGCAGCGACGGCCATGTCCGCCCGGCGAGCGAATGGAAGGGCGCCCGCAGCTTGGCGGATGCGATTGCCGACCCGGCGCGCGGCCAGGACACGACCTTGCACGATCCATCGCTGCTCCAGCGTGACCGCTGATGCTCGACATCGCGGCAGATGTCGCCCCGCCCCGGCCGGTGCGGCTCGCCGAATATCGGCCACCGGCCTTTTTGATCGATACCGTCGATCTGGTGTTCGAGCTCGGCGGCAGCGATACGCGGGTCAAATCGCGCCTGCGGATCCGGCGCAATCCCGAGGGTTCCGATCGCTCGACGGCGCTGCATCTCGATGGCGAGGAGCTCGCCCTTATCTCGCTCGCGCTCGATGGCGAGCCGCTCGGCCCCAATCGCTATGAGCTTACGGCCGAAGGCGGACTGATCTTGGCCGATGTGCCCGACGCGTTCGCCCTCGACACTGAAACCCGCATTTCACCCGAGACCAACACCGCGCTCTCCGGCCTCTATATGTCGGGCGGCAATTTCTGCACCCAGTGCGAGCCGGAAGGCTTTCGCCGCATCACCTATTTCGTCGACCGGCCGGATGTGATGGCCCGCTACACCACGACGATCATCGCCGAGAAGGCGCGCTTCCCGGTGCTGCTGTCGAACGGCAACCCGATCGAGCATGGCGAAATAGGCGACGGCCGCCACTGGGCAAAGTGGGTCGATCCTCATCCCAAACCCTCATACCTGTTCGCGCTCGTCGCCGGCGATCTGGTCGCCGTGCCGGACCGATTTACGACACGCTCGGGCAAGGAGGTAGCACTCGCCATTTGGGTGCGCCGCGGCGACGAGGACAAATGCGGCCACGCGATGGCTTCGCTGAAAAAGGCAATGCGCTGGGACGAGGAGGTCTTCGGCCTCGAATACGATCTCGACGTCTTCAATATCGTCGCGGTCAGCGACTTCAACATGGGGGCCATGGAGAACAAGAGCCTCAACATCTTCAACACGCGTTACGTGCTGGCCAAGCCCGACACGGCGACCGACACCGATTACCAGAACATCGAAGCGGTGATTGCGCACGAGTATTTCCACAACTGGACCGGCAACCGGGTGACTTGCCGCGACTGGTTCCAGCTCTCGCTGAAGGAAGGGCTGACCGTCTTCCGCGACCAGGAGTTTTCCGCCGATCAGGGCAGCCGCGCGGTGCGGCGCATCGCCGAGGTGCGCACCTTGCGCGCCATCCAATTTCCTGAGGATGACGGCCCGCTCGCCCACCCGGTGCGGCCGGACAGCTATATCAGGATCGACAATTTCTACACGCCGACCGTCTACAACAAGGGCGCCGAGCTGGTGCGCATGATCCACACCTTGATCGGAAAGACGGGGTTTCGCCGCGGCATGGATCTCTACATCCGGCGGCACGACAACCATGCCGCGACGATCGAGGATTTTGTCGCGGCTATGCAGGATGCTGGGGGCGTCGATCTCAGCCAATTCAAGCGCTGGTACGAACAGGCGGGCACCCCGGAAGTCACGATCGAGGACCGCTGGGATGCAGCTACGCGCAGCTACGAGCTGACTGCGCACCAGAAGGTGCCGCCGACGCCGGGGCAACCGGATAAATCGCCGATGCTGATCCCATTGGCGATGGGACTGATCGGACCGGAGGGCGCGGAATTGCCGACCCGGCTGGAGCACGAAGCTGCGAGCCGGACGGGGACGCGCGTCCTGCCGCTAGCCGAAGCGCGGCAGAGTTTTGTGTTCGCCGATGTGCCGGCCCCACCGGTGCCATCGTTGCTGCGCGGTTTCTCGGCGCCGGTCAAGCTGAAGGACGTCCCGATTGACCGGCTAAAATTTCTTGCCCTGCACGACACCGATCCGTTCGCGCGATGGGAAGCTGGCCAGCAGGTTGCGAGCAAAATTCTGCTCGACCGGATTGCCGATCATCAGCGCGGTGAGGCCCCTGCACCGCTCGACCCGGACCTTATCGCGGCGATGCGGCAGATCCTCGCCGATGCCGACCGTGATCCGGCCTTCGCCGCCGAGGGTCTGACTTTGCCGAGCGAGGCATTTCTCGCCGACCAGCTCGCCATCGTGGATGTCGAGGCCATTCACACCTCCCGCCAAGGCGCCCACGCCGCGCTCGGTGAAGCCTTGGCGGCGGAGTTTGCCGCGGCTTACCGAGATCTCGCCGATGCGGGCCCCTACAGCATCGACGGCACCTCGATCGGCCGGCGCGCGTTGCGCAACGCCTGCCTCGCCTATCTCACCGCCGCCGATCCGGAAAAGGGTGCGGCGCTCGCCATGGCGCAGTTCGAGGCCGGGCAAAATATGACCGATGTGCTCGCAGCGCTGACCGTGCTCGTCGACCTCGATCGGCCCGAGCGTGCCGCCGCGCTCGCCCGTTTCTACGAATTGTGGTCGCATGACAATCTGGTGACCGACAAGTGGTTCGCCTTGCAGGCGCGCTCGTCATTGCCGCAGACCCCGGATCGCGTGCGCGAGCTGACGCGCCACCCGGCTTTCGAACGCAAAAATCCGAACCGGGTTCGCGCCCTTGTCGGCACCTTCGCGCAGGCCAACCAGCTGCGCTTTCACGATGCGAGCGGCGCCGGGTATCGCTTGCTCGCCGACGAGGTCATCGCCCTCGACCCGCTCAACCCGACTACGGCTGCGCGTCTCGTTCAGCCCCTCGGGTCGTGGCGCCGCCACGAGCCTGCTCGCCAAGCCCAGATGCGCCGTGAACTCGAGCGCATCCTCGCCACCCCAGACCTCAGCAAAAACACATATGAGATGGTATCGAAAAGCTTGGCGTAGCCGCGGCTATTCGGCACCCGCTCGGTGCTTTAAGCCGACAGCTTTCGGCCTGCGTGGATGAACGTTCCGTTTGAGGGCAGCTATGATCTGCTGACGATGGGCGAGACGCTGTTGCGGCTGTCGCCGCCCGGCCGGCAACGGCTCGATCAGGCGCGGCTTTTCGAGATCGGGGTTGGCGGCAGCGAACTCAATGTCGGCTGCCTGCTCGCGCGGCTGGGACGTCGTGTCGCCTGGGTGTCGAGACTGCCCGCCGGGCCGCTCGGCCGTATCGTCGATGGCGAGGCGCGGCGGCACGGGGTCGACACTCGCTGGGTACAATGGATCGAAAATGCGCGCTTAGGGCTGATGTTCTATGAACCCGGACCTCTGCCGCGAACCAGCAGCGTCATCTATGACCGCAAGCATTCGGCGGCCTCGGAGCTCGCCTTCGAGGATGCGCCGTGGGAGTCGCTGGTTCAAGCGAGCGCTTGGCTGCATCTCTCCGGCATCACCCCGGCGCTCGGTCCGAGTTGCCGGGGGCTGGTCCTGCATCTCGCCGCGCTCGCCGCGGCCGCCGGCAAGCCGGTGTCCTACGATCTGAACTATCGCGCCACCCTGACATACCCAGCGGATGCAAGAGCCGCGCTGGAAGAGGCGGCGCCACATCTGCACTTGCTCGTTCTCGCCGAGCGGGACGCCCAGAATGTGCTGGGGTTCGCTCAGGCTGGCGAGGATCTCGCCACCGCGATCGCGGCACGCTATGCCGTCCCGCTCGTCGCGCTGACCCGCCCGCCCGATGCCGAGCCCGGTACCCTGTTGCTCGCGCGCGGCGAGTTCCGTTACGCACCCCGCCTGAAGGTGGAAGTCGTCGACCGGATCGGCGCCGGCGATTCGTTCGTTGCCGGGCTGATCCATGGGCTGCTCGACGGTGACCTCGATCTGGCGATCCGCATCGCCGGCTTTGCCGCGGCAATGGGGCTGGCGACGCCGGGAGACATCAATTATCTCGGGCCCGAGGATATCGCGCGCTTCCACGCCAACCGGCTCGGCGGGCTCGAGCGCTAGCGGCCCCCATCTAACTCAACTCTCACTCAGCATTTCGCGTAATGACAGGTCACCAACCCGGTCACGATCGGACCGGTGACTTGATTGAGCGCGGTGAAGAATTTGTAGACCTGTGCGGCCGGCGCGTCGGCGACAAAGATGACGTCCTTGTCATGGACCGGGAATTCTTGTGCGAGTGAATAGGTTTTACCGTCCCGGAGATCGAAGCGGTAGACCACCGGCGAGACGCCTTCTCGGGCGCCGGCGGCGACCGGCTGATCGAGTGCCTGGAGCACCGAGTTTGGCTCGTAGCGGAACAGAAACACCCCTTCCGGCTTGGCGAGGTCATCGCGCAATCCCTGCGATTTCGCAAGCGCCTCTCCGAGCGTAATGTTGCGCGCCTCGAACGCGATTTGGGCGTTCAGGCCCGTCGCGCCGAAGACGCTGAAGGTTTGCGGCACCCGCACGAGAGTGACCACGTCGCCGGGTTGCGCATAGAGGTCTTCAGCCGGGTCCGAGACCAGTTGTTCCAACGGGATCGTCGCGGTCACCCCGCCACGGGACAATCGGACGAAGGTTTCGTGGACCGGAGCCCTCGCACCACCCGCCGCGCCGATGATTTGCAGCAACCGGTCTCCGCCGGGCGAGAGGGACACTCTCGCACCAGCCACGGACGCAGGCTGAATGGGGTTCGCAGACACTCCCGCACCAGCCGCTACCGCGTTCTGGGCCTCGATTGGGGTCGATACATTGCCAATCAGATTCTCGGTGGAAGGTTCACCGAACCCAGCCGGAGCTTACCTGCCCAGACTCGTTTAGGAGCACGGTCACGGCATTGGCCGCGCTTTTCTTGACGACTACCAGGGCCTGCGGCCCCAGCGCCTTTTCGGCGAGCCGCGCCTCGATCGCCTGCTGCACCTCCGCCGGCAACCGGCCGGCTGCCGGGACGCGCCCGGCATAGGGCACGCTGATCGCACCATCAGCTCCGACCTCCTGGTCCGGGATCGTGGCAGCCTGCCGCCCACCGGCGGCGCCGATCGTCTCGGGCGAAAACGACTCGCCGGCGCTCGGCCGCTGCTCCTCCTGTGGGCGGCCCGTTTCCGTTGGCCGGCGCGGGATCCCGAATTCGCCCAGCCGGCGGCGGCGAACTCCGGGGCAAGCGGCTCGATCCCCGACCGTCCGCCAGTCGGAGCTGGAGCCGGCGGCGCTGCGTTGAACAACCCGCCTGCAGCGCTTTCCCAAATCGTCACCGAGACCGTATCGCCGATCGCGATCTTGACCTCCGGAGGCGGGGCATCCTTTTTGAAGCGAAGCGCAAACCTCTCCTTTGGCTCGGCGATCAGGGCGTTGACCACTCGGTCGTCGACCTGGACGACGTCGAAAAGGATCTCGCCGCCAGCCTGCCCTTGCTCGAGAATATCGCTCGTCGATGGTCCAGCCCTCGGGATCCAAGAGCATCCGCCAACCGACAGGGCAGCCAAAGAGAAGAGGAATACCGCAAGCTTCATTGTTTCGGCGTTACCAACCAAAGCGGCAAAACCTATCACAACGAACGGCGAATCCAAACCGTCGTCAATCCTAGGCGTGCCGGACAAGCAAGCATGCTAGTATCGGAATGTCGCCCGCTTTGGCGACGTCAAACCCGCGGCGAAAGGATCGCGAATGCAGCTTCAGTTGCACACCTGGCAGGAAGTCGAGGCTTATCTTCAGACCAGCCGGGGGATCATCCTGCCGATCGGCTCGACCGAGCAGCACGGGCCAAGCGGCCTGATCGGCACCGATGCGATCTGCGCCGAGGTGATCGCGCGAGGGGTCGGTGAGGCCGCCGGGGCCCTCGTCGCGCCGACCATCTCGGTCGGCATGGCGCAACACCATCTCGGCTTTGCCGGCTCGATGACATTGCGGCCAAGCACCTTGATCGCTGTCCTCAAGGATATGGTCGACTCCTTGGCGGTACACGGGTTCGAGCGCTTCTACTTTCTCAATGGCCATGGCGGGAACATCGCCACCCTGGCCGCCGCCTTTTCGGAGATCTACGCGACGCGCAGTCTGGGCTCTGCGGCCAATACTCCGTCCATCAAATGCCGGCTGAAGAATTGGTGGCAGAACCAGGAAGTGCACGATCTGGCCAAAGAGCTCTATGGCGATGCCGAGGGCAGCCACGCAACCCCGAGCGAGGTCGCAATCACCCAATTCGCTTATCCGAGCGCGATCAAATCAGACCGTTCTCGACCCGCCGGTAGCACCGCGCGGCGACTTCGCCGATGCGGCCGACTACCGGCGCAAATTCCCGGATGGACGCATCGGATCCAACCCGGCTCTGGCGACCCCCGAAGCCGGTCGCCGCCTCTACGAGGCCGCGGTCGCCGCGATAGTCAAGGACTACCAGGGTTGGGTGGCGGCCTAGTGCCAAGTTTGCGTAAGCTGGCTAACGTCGTACAAGATAAGCTGGATCCCGCAGTGCGTTTTTCGAGACAGCCGCTGCGCAGCATCCTTTAAGCGACGACGAGATCGGGCACCATCTCGGTGCCTTTTGTCTCCGGGCCGAACCCAACCGACAGGATGAAATTGGTCAGCCCGAACAGGGTGCCGATGAGCATCGGGATCGCGAACCCCAAATTCCAGGTAATCGCGAAAAAGGTCAGGATCGGCGGCACCATCGCGCCGGGGATGGCGCCGACGTGATAGCAGAAGCCGGTCGCAGTGCCGCGGATTTCGGTGGGGAACCGCTCGGTCAAGTAGCTCGGGACCTGTCCATACATGCCGCCGCCCGCGAACAACCCTTGCGCGACGAAGGCGATTACCACCCAAGTGAAATTGCCGGAGAACAGATAGATCGGAACAAGCGGGATCGCGCAAAACGCCGGGATCAGCATCGCCCAGCGCCGGCCGAGGCGGTCCGAGACCCAGCCCCAGCCGCAGCTGCGCGAGAAAGACCAGAATATTCGCGAACGCGATCGGCGTCGCGATCAATGCCGGGCTGAGGCCCAGATCTTTTTGCAGATGCGTCGCGAACAGCGCATTGATCGAATAATAGGTGACAAACCCGGCCGCCTGGAACCAGCACGTGGTCAACGTATTGCCGAGCATGCCGGGCTTGAAGATCTTGAGCAGCGGCACCTTGACCTCGCGCTGCTCGGCGCGCTGACGCCGGCGGTTCTCGACCCAGACCGCGGGCTCCTTGACAAAGTAGCGAATATAGACGAGCGCCAGCGCCGGCGCGATGCCGACCCACAACATGCCGCGCCAGCCGATGTGATTGTAAAAGAGGCCGTACACCAGGCTCGACAGCAGAAAGCCGAGACCCCAAGAGCCTTGCAAAACGCCGCTCATAAACCCGCGCGAGCGCATCGGCCAGGTCTCCATCGCCAACGAGGCGCCAGCCGGCCATTCGGCGCCCATGAAGAAACCGAGCAGCGCGCGGAACAACAGCAAGAACCAGAAGGCCGGCGAGAACCCGGCAATGAAATTGCACAAGGAGTAGCCGAGGATCGAGATCATCAGCGGCCCCTTGCGGCCCATCCGGTCGGCCATCCACCCCGAGGCGGTCGCGCCGACGAGCCGCATCCACAGAGTCAAGGTGAAGACGATCGCCACGTCCGTCAGCGGGACTTTGAACTCCTCGGCGATCGGCACCATGATCAAAAGAAAGATCGTGAAATCGAAGGCGTCGAGCGTCCAACCCAGCCACGCGGCGCCGAACGCGTACCATTGATCCTTGGTCGGTTCCCTCCACCACGGGATCGCCCTTACCGTCTCCGCCGCCGCCATGCTCCACCTCTCCGTTGATGCCGGCTCGTGAAACCGAGCCTTGCAAGAACTGTAGTAGAGCGTTGCGCAATTGTCTCTTGTTTTTTGTGATTAATCTCCAGTCGGTTCAATTGGACGTGCAGCCTGCGCCATAGCGCAGCATGAGTTGCGCGCCGTCCGCGGCTCGTAGCCACCTCATGATCAGGCCACCGAGAGCTCGGCGACGAGTTGCTTGCCGCGAGTTTCCGGGCCGGCGAATACCGCCAGGGCGACGCTGATGCAGCCGAGAATAGTGCCGATCGCCATCGGGACGGCGAACCCCAGATGCCAGTTGATGGCAAAATAGGTGATGATCGGAGCCGTCAGGCCGCCAAAGATCGCGCCCTGGTGATAGACGAAGCCGCTGGCAGTTGCGCGCACCTCGGTCGGGAATCTCTCGGCGAGATAAGCCGGGTAGAGGACGTGCATGCCGCCGCCGCCGAAGGCGCCCTGTATCGTGAAAAACACGACGATCATCGTGTAGTCGCCGGTCATCAGATAGAGCGGCGTGATCGGGATCGTCAGCAGGGCGGGAAGGATGATCGCCATGCGCCTGCCGACCCGGTCCGCGAACCAGCCCCAGAGCGACCCTGACAAAAAGAACACTGCGCTCTGCAACATGACCGGCAACGCGACCAGCCCGGGGCTGAGCTGCAAATCTTTTTGGAGATATGTCGGGAACAACCCGCCGACCGAGTAGCCGACGACAAAGGCGCTGGCCATCCACCAGCATGCTGTCAGCGTGTTGCCGAGCAGGCCCCGCTTGAAGACTTTGAGCAGCGGCACACGCACCTCGCGTTGCTGGGCGCGCTGCAACCGGCGGTTCTCGACCCAGACCGGCGGCTCTTTGACAAAGCGGCGAACATAGACGATCGACAATGCCGGCAAGACGCCGATCATCAAGAGACCGCGCCAGCCGATCGAAGTATAGAGCAGGCCATAGGCCGCGCTCGACAGCAGCGCGCCGATGCCCCACGAGGCTTGCAGCACGCCGGCCATGTACCCGCGCGAGCGGATCGGCCAGGTTTCCATCGCCAGCGCCGCGCCGCAGGGCCATTCCGCACCCATGCCGATGCCGAGCAAGGCGCGAAACAGAAACAGAAACCAGAAAGCCGGAGAAAACGCGGCAATGAAGTTGCACACCGAATACCACGCGATCGAGATCATCAGCGGTTTCTTGCGCCCGATCCGATCGGCCAGCCATCCCGAGGCGGTGGCGCCCACCAGCCGCATCCAGAGGGTCAAGGTGAAAACCGCGGTTACCGCAGTCAGCGGGACGTTGAACTCCTGCGAGATCGGCAGCATGATCAAGAGGAAAATCGTGAAATCGAAGGCGTCCAGCGTCCAACCGAGCCAGGCGGCGGACCAGGCCAGCCATTGATCCTTGGTCGGCTCCTTCCACCAGGGGATCCTGTTTACGGTTTCCCTCTCGACTGCCGCCATGACACCCTCCCGGATCAGCGGCCCCTATAGTGGAGCCTTGCAGAAAAGTTAGACCAGCAATGCGAAAAAGTCTTTCAGTTTTTTACCTTCCACACATTTGACGCCGATTGGCGCGAACGGCAGGCAAATGATCGGTCAGGGCGCCACCATGCAGAGATCGGCCACCGCCGCGGCGGATGACGCCGCCGCGGTGCAATGGCGGCGCACGCTCTGGGTCATGGTCGGCATTCAATTCATCATGACGGGGGCGTTCTCGATGCTGAGCCCGATCATGCCGCTGCTGCTGCCCGAGCTCGGGGTCGAGACCGCGGGCGCGGTCGATCTCTGGGCCGGCATCCTCAACGGCGTCACGTCCTTTGTCGCGGCCTTCGCGTCACCGGTGTGGGGACGCGTCGCCGACCGCCGCGGCCGCAAGCTGATGCTGTTGCGCTCGAGCCTCGCAATCGGCCTGTTCACCGCGCTGATGGGCGTGGCGGCGAATGTCTGGCAGTTCTTTGCGTTTCGCGCGCTGATGGGCGTGTTCGCCGGATTTTCCAGTGCGGCAATCGCGCTGGTGGCGAGCCAAGTCCCGGAGGGCCGGCTCGGCTATGCCCTCGGCTGGCTCAGCACCGGCCAGCTCGTCGGGTCCCTCGTGGGTCCGCTGATCGGCGGGGCGTTGGCCGATCTGACCGGCAGCTACCGCATTCCGTTCTACTGCACTTCGGCAACGATCCTGCTGTCCCTGGTTCTCGTCTGGTTCGCTGTTGATGAGCGCTTTGTGGCGCCGCCGAAGGCGCGCGGCAGACGATCGATCCTCAGCGGCCTGATCGCGGTCGCGGGCACGCCGGTCCTGTTGGCGCTATTTTTCGTGCTGATGATGGCGCAATTCGGAGTTCGCACCGTGCAGCCGATCGTGACCTTGTATGTTCAGGAAATGGTCGGCCCGCGCCCCGACCTGGCCACGCTGAGCGGCATCGCCTTTTCGGTAACCGGGCTCGCCAACGTCGTCGCGGCGCCGTTTCTCGGCAATCGCAGCGATCGGATCGGCTACCGCCGAGTATTGCTGATCTGCCTCTGCGGCGCGACCCTGACGACACTGCCGCAGGCCTTCACCGAGAATTACTGGCTGTTCACCGCTCAGCGGTTCGGCGTCGGCCTCTTCATCGGCGGCTTATTGCCGACCGCCAATGCGCTGGTCGGCCGCCTGGTGCCGCGAGCCGAGCGCGGCACCATCTACGGCATCACCGCGTCGGCGACGTTTCTCGGCAATTCGCTTGGGCCTCTAACCGGCGGCGCCGTCGCCGCCGCCTTCGGCCTGCGCTGGGTGTTCCTCGTCACGGCGGCCGTGCTGTTGGCAAACCTGCTCTGGGTATATTACAGGGTAGACGATAAAGACGTGTTGACGCAGCATAACGGAGGCTAGAGAAGATTCCGATCAGGCTGCATTACTCACTCCGATCGTCATTGCGACCCGCGGTGAAGCAATTTCGGGCCGCCGAACGCTCGATAGGTCGAGATCGCTTCGTCGCGCAAAGCGCGCCTAGCAAAGAAACAAGTGGTTCAGGCTCAGGCTTACCAGACGGTAAAAACGCTTCCCCGGCGAAAGCCGGGGACCACCCTTCGAGCGCTCGGAGGCCGATAAATGGATCCCGGCTTTCGCCGGGAAAGCGCTCCAGTGGCGGTTTCATCCAAGGCGGGAAGGCTGCCAGCTGGTGGGGAACTCGCAATGAGAGCGCCAATCTGATCGAAATCCGCTCTAACGAGCCGATCTCACGGGCTCGCTTAAAGCCTCTTGGGTATATCACAGGTGCCGGAATAGACCAGTAACCGAGAACACTCGCTTGAGGACACCATGAGGAGCATGCGCGATCCCTGGCCCGAGGCGCCCAGCATTGTGATCCTGACCGGGGCCGGCATTTCGCAGGAATCCGGGCTCGCGACGTTTCGCGACGGCGACGGGATCTGGGCGACGGTGCGGCTCGAAGAGGTGGCGACACCGCAGGCTTTTGCGCGCGATCCGGCGCGGGTGCTGACGTTCTACGATGCTCGCCGGCGGCAATTGCAGCACCCGTCGGTCACCCCCAATCCCGCGCACGAGGCATTGGCCCGGCTCGAAGCGGTGCGGCCGGGCGAGGTGATGATCGCCACGCAGAATATCGACGATCTGCACGAGCGGGCGGGGTCGCGCGCCGTGATCCACATGCACGGCGAGCTGTTGAAGGCGCGCTGCACCGCCTGCGGCAAGACCACCCCATGGTATGACGATTTGACCGGCAACGAGGGCTGCCCGAGCTGCGCGATCGAGGGTCAGCTGCGCCCGCATGTCGTCTGGTTCGGCGAGATGCCATTGGGCCTGGACGCGATCTATCAGGTCCTCACCCAGTGCAAGGTCTTCATCTCGATCGGCACCTCAGGCACCGTCGAGCCGGCGGCAAGCTTTGTCGAAGAAGCGCGGCGTGCCGGCGCCCACACGGTCGAGCTCAACCTCGAGCCGTCGCACAGCGCCAGCCTTTTTGCCGAACGGATCTACGGTCCGGCCAGTCGGATCGTGCCGGAATACGTGGCGAAGCTTCTGACCGGGTGAGGCAAAGCAGGGCCGGCAATCGCCCCGCTGTGAACTGCGGGTGCGCCGCCGATCGCCTCTACCACTTTGTTAGGCACCGCGTAGTGGATCATGTGACCCGCATTGGGCACGAGCCGCAGTGTGCTGTGCGGCACCTCGCCACTGAGACGAACGGCGTGGCGCTGGTGATCGACAATGCGGTCCTGCGTCCCGGCCATAATTGTCACCGGCATGCGCAATTCCCGATAGCGGTCATGCATTGCCGCCGCCGCCGAAATCATCATCGCTGTGTCCTCTGCCTCCGCGCGGATCTGGGACGGGCGCAGCGCGAGGCCGGCCGGGAATCCCCTGGCAAAGCGATCAGGCACGGGAAGTGGCGCGAAAGTGCGCTTGACGAGCGCCGGCATCATCGCTGCAGCCAACGGCGGCGAGACCGTGTAGCGCATAATATCACCAATAACGGGAATTGCCGGAGGCGAGAACAGCGCTACGTCGGCGCGCAGGGCCGGGTAGTAATACCCCGATAACAGAATGAGGCTGCGAACCGACTCGGGATAATCCAAGGCGAGCGCCAATGCCACCAATGTGCCCCAGGAATGCCCAATTACGACCGCCGGTTCGAGCGCGATTGCGGCGAAGGCCTGCCACAGGAGCCGAGCCTGTCGCGCAGCAGTCCAAATTACCCTGCGCGGGCGGCGGCTATACCCGAACCGGGCCGGTCCCAATCTACCCGCTATTGTGCGCCGCAACATGGGCGCTAGCTGGTGAACCCTCCTGATTGGAGGGAGTTCCGAGATCGAACCGGCGCTGGTTTCCAGGAACCCTAATCGGCGAACTGTGGCTTGACCTCTTCGCAAAGCAGGCGCAAGGCGGTCAGCACCTGTTGGTGCGGAATGAGGCCGCCGCAATTGAGCTCGGCGAGGATGCCGGTCAAGCCGATTTCCCGGCGCAGGGCTTGCAGGCGTTCCGCAATCACCTCGGGGGTGCCGACCAGTGCATGATTGCGCAAGCCGTCCTCATATCGCAGGCTGCGCAGCTGGTCGACGCGCCGCATGCGCCGGGCGGCGGTTTCCGGGTCGACCAGCCGCGCCGCGCCTTCGAGCAGGTTCGCCTGCTCGTGATAGAAATGGATGATGCTTTCCTTGGGTTCGGCGCGGGCGCGCTCCGCGGTCTCGGCGATATAGGTCGGCGCCGAGACGAAGACCTGGCCGCGGCCGGGATGGCCGGCTTCGTGCCAGGCGTCGTGGTATGTCTGGATCTGCTTGGGGAGGTCGTCCCAAGTCGTGTGACGCACCGAGGCGAAGATCGGCGCGCCGCGCCGGCCGATCGCCGGGAACGTGTCGGGGGTGCTGGCGGCGATGCGGATCGGCGGCGTCGGCTTCTGGTACGGCTTTGGCACCACTGCGACGTCTTTGAAGCTGTGATACCGGCCGTTGTACGAGAAGCTCGGCTTTGTCCAGGCCTGCTCGACGATGTCGAGGATTTCGCGAAAGCGCTCGCGGCTTTCGGCATAGGAGACCCCATAAGCCTCGTAGGTCTGCGCCACCCCGCTGCGCCCGACCCCGAAGATCAATCTTCCATGGCTCAACTGATCGACGGTTGCGGCCTCCTCGGCCAGTCGCAACGGGTGGCACAGCGGCAATACCTGGACCGCGATGCCGATCTTCATGCGGCGCGTGCGCGCCGCGATTGCACTGGCGATGCTGAGCGGCGCAGACAATACTGACCGCCGCGGCTCGAAATGAAGTTCGGCCAGCCACATCACATCGAGCCCCAGCCGCTCGGCCGCGTCGACCTGTTCCATCGCCTCGTCGAAGGCCTCGCTTTCGGTTCGCCCCGGAAGCGACGGAAACTCGTGAAACATGCCGAATTCCATGTGGCGCTCCTGTTGCAGCCGGTTTCGTCAACCTAGCGAACCTTGCCGAGCCAAGCCAAGCTTCGCGACTGCCGCCAACTAGAAGCGGACGAGCACGGCACCCGCAACCAACAGGATCGCGCCGAGCGACCGGGAAAGATCTACTGAGTGCTGCGGGATTCCGAACAAGCCAAAGTGGTCGAAAGCGAGCGATGCGAGCATCTGTCCGGCGACTAGGAGCGCGACAAACATCGCAGCTCCGAGCCGTGGGACGAGGAGGATCGAAATGGCTATGTAGACGGCTCCAAAGAAGCCGCCGCTCCAAGCCCACCAATTGCTTTTTGTGACGACATCGGTTGGGGGAAGCGCCTCCCGCATCGCGAAGGCGAGGAGGATCATACAGAGGGTACCGCCCGAATAA
Source organism: uncultured Alphaproteobacteria bacterium (assembly GCA_963730745.1). Classification (GTDB taxonomy): domain Bacteria; phylum Pseudomonadota; class Alphaproteobacteria; order ATCC43930; family CGMCC-115725; genus AP-15. The sequence continues at coordinate 16,255 of CAVSTA010000021.1, read as the reverse complement.
CTCACAAACCCCGCCCAGGCGGCTGAGCCGATACTCGCGCGCAAATTTGCATTGACGGCTTGCTGCATGACAAAACTCGCCCCCGCGCCGGCGGCGAGAATCACGAACGCAAATACATCGAGCAACCGGGACACACCACTCCTCCCAAATAAGTCACTGTCGGCGAATTGAGTGCGGCGACGGCGTGTGGAAACGACTTGTTCACAACCAGTGTGACGATCTTAAGACATCCGCCCGACGTTGGATAAGGCTAGTCTAAGTTGAACGAAAGGAGTGGACGCCCAGTCCTCGACAGCAGAGCGCAAGTTGGGGAATTTGCGCAAAGCAAAGCCATGCCCGGCTTCCGGCGCGGTTTTCGCCAAGTTTTCAACAGACTTATCCACAGGCGAGTTTTCGCGTGCCTACCGGCCGCCGATAATTCAAACTGAGACGTTCAACGCCACCAACCCCGGATTTCCCTATGTCTCAAGAACTCGTCTCCGAGCTTGCCCCGACCGGCGTCCTGCGTGCGGCGATCAATATGGGCAATTTTCTGCTGGTAACCGGACGCACGCCGACGGGCGATCCCGAGGGTGTGGCGCCCGACATGGCGCGGGAGATCGCTTCGCGTCTCGGCGTGCCCGTCGCCTATGTGCCTTATGCGCGGCCGGGCGAGCTTGCCGATGCGGCCGGGACCGGCGTCTGGGATATCGGGCTGATCGGCGCGGAGCCGCAGCGCGCCGAGAAAATCGCCTTTTCTCCCGCCTATGTCGAGATCGAGGCGACCTATCTGGTGCCGGCGGGATCGCCCCTCAAAAGCATTGCCGATGTCGACAAGCCTGGCGTGCGCATCGCGGTCAGCGCACGCAGCGCTTATGATTTGTGGCTCGCGCGCAATATCAAGCATGCTGAAGTCGTTCGCTCCGAGGGTGGCGGCGGCGCCGCCTTCAAGCAATTTGTCGACGGCAAGATGGACGCTCTTGCCGGCTTGCGCCCGGGGCTGCTGTCGGATCTCGAAAAATTGCCGGGTGCGCGCATTCTGGACGGGCAGTTCACCGCTGTGCAGCAGGCGGTCGGCACGGCGCGGACCAATTCTGCCGGAGCCGCCTTTCTGCGCGACTTTGTCGAAGAAGCGAAGAAATCCGGGCTCGTCGCGCGCCTGATCGAGCGCCACAAGGTGATCGGCCGCCTCTCGGTTGCCCCTCCAGCCTAGAACAATGCGGAGCGACACGGGATGGCTGATGAACTCGCCTTTCTGACGATCGCCGAGGCAGCGCGGCTGATCGAGAACAAACGGCTTTCGCCCGTCGAGCTGACGACCGCGCTGATCCGGCGCATCGAGGCGCTCGACCCGCAGCTCAACGCATACCTGCTGCTGACCGCCGATCGTGCCCTCGATCAGGCCCGCCAGGCGGAGCGAGAAATCATGGCCGGCGGCTATCGCGGCCCGATGCACGGTATCCCGTTCGGCCTGAAGGACATTTATTCGACCGCCGGAATCCGCACGACGGGCCATTCGAGGATCTGCCTCGACACGGTCCCCTCCGCCGACGCTACGACCGTGCGCAAGCTGTACGAGGCGGGAGCGGTGCTGACCGGCAAGCTCGCGACGCACGAATTCGCGCATGGCGGCCCGTCATTCGACCTGCCCTGGCCGCCGGCCCGCAACCCGTGGAACCGCGAGCACTTCACCGGCGGCTCCTCCAGCGGCTCGGGTGCGGCGGTGGCGGCCGGGTTCGTCCCGGCGGCGCTCGGCTCCGACACGGGCGGCTCGATCCGCGGTCCCGCGGCGCTGTGCGGCATCGTCGGGCTGAAGCCGACCTACGGTCTGGTCAGCCGCTGCGGGGTCTACGCGAACTCGTTCAGCTTCGACCACGCCGGGCCAATGACCCGGACTGTCGAGGATTGTGCGATCGTGCTGCAGGCGATCGCCGGCCATGACCGGAACGACCCGGCGAGCGCCGCGCGCGCAGTGCCGGATTACCGCGCGGGTTTGACCGGCGACATCAAAGGCCTGCGCATCGGGGTCGTGCGTCATCTGCACGAGGATGATTGCGCCCTCACAGCCGAAGTGCACACGGCTCTGGAGCAGGCTTTTGCCGTGCTCCGGTCGTTGGGCGCCACGCTCGGCGAGGTTCGGCTGCGGCCGGCGCAGGATTATTACGACATCAAGGTCACGATCGCCGAAAGTGAGCTGCTCGCCGTGCACGAGCAAGCCTTGCGCACCAGGCCCGGTGATTTTGGCGAGGATTTCCTCGGCCGCGTGCTGCCAGCCGTGTTGATCAGCGGCCGGGATTACGTCCAAGCCCAGCGCGAGCGGCGGCGCATGCTCGCCGAAATGGCGCCGATCTATGCCGATTTCGACATCCTGGTAACCGCGACTGCCGGCGCACCCGCGCCGCGGCTCGGAACCTGGCGCACCATCGAATTCTGGAAGCGAGCATCACTCACGACGCCATTCAACGTGACGGCGGGTCCGGCGCTGGCGCAGTGCATCGGGTTCAGCAGCAATGGGTTGCCATTGTCGATGCAGGTCGTCGGGCGCCCTTTCGACGACGCGACGGTATTGCGGGCGGCGCATGCCTACGAAAAAGCGACGTCCTGGCGGTCCAAGAGACCCCAACTCGACCCCCACGCCGAATTCTCGACCGCATTGCCGCCGATCCCCGATCCGCAACCCGCCGAGATCGACGCGGCCACAAGGGACCGGGTGGCAGTCGCGTGCCGAGCCGCAGGGTTGACCTTGTCGGAACGCCAGTTCGAGATGGCGTGCGCCGCCGCGCCCTATGTCATCGCGATGACCGGTCGCCTCTACCGCGACCGCGCCTACAGCGAAGAACCCGCCAACATCTTCCAGTTCGGGTGACGAGCGGGAGAAGCGCGGTGCGTCCTTCTAGACGGAATTTCGCTGCCGCTGACCTCCTCAGGATGAGGTTTCTACCCATTTAAATTCTCCATCCGAAGAGGCAGGAACGCTTCAAAGAAGTAGCCTAATCCTGCAGCCTAAATGCCGCGAACACCTGCCGGATTGCGGTGTTCTGATGGCCGTCAGCGGACAGCGGCACCAGCACCGGCGTTTTGATCCCGGCGGCGCGCCACGCCTCGACCCCATCGCGTATCCTGGCGGGCGGGCCAAATAATGTGCAATCGGCGAGCCACCGGTCCGGCAGGTATTTGGCGATGTCCTCCGTCCGCCCTTCCGCCACTGCAGTTTCGATTGCGTTCATCTCTTCGACGTAGCCGGCTTCTTTCCAGTAATTGCGGTAATAGGGCATCAGCGCGTAATTCGTTACGGTGCGCCGGAGGATCGCCCTGGCCTCGGCCTCGTCGTCGCAGATGCAGGTGCGGATCCGGTTGCCGATAAAGAAATTCGGGTCGTCGCGCCGGGTTGCCGGAATGGTGCCGAGCGCGTGGCTGATGTGCGAGAGAGACGCGTTCGCAAACACGACGCCGTCGGCGATCTCCGCTGCGAGCGCGACCATGCGCCTGCGCAATGCCGCGAGAATGATCGGCGGCAATGCGCCGATGCCTTCGAAAGACCTCAGTTTATCGACAAAGGCGCGGATGTCGGCGAGCGGCTTACCCGGCGTCACGCCCATCCGGGCATGGCTGGGCGGGTGCGCAACTCCGATGCCGAACTGAAAGCGTGCTCCCGACACTTCATGCAGGTAGGCCGCCATCTGCGCAAACTCTTCGGTTGTCTGCGCATAGATCGGCGCAATCGCGGTAGCGAACGAAATGCGCTCGGTCGCGAACGCCAGCCCGAGACACTGCGCCATGTTGCTGTATTGGCTCGAGACGGAAATGCCGGCAAAGCCGCGCCGCTCGATCTCGCGAGCGAGATCGAGCGTGGCACGCCGCTGCCCCGGTTGGGCGACAACATTAAGGGCGGGAAGCTGCGCGGCCATGTTGGGGTCGCTATCGCATCTTCGACTCTGCGGTGGGCACGATGCGCGTCACGACCATCGCAGAGCGATCGAGATAGTTCGGAACGCGCGGCCCAATCTCGTTCTTCCAGTGGTCGCTCTCGTAGACCGCCTTGTATTGCGCCTCGCGGTCGGCTTCGCTTTCAAAGCGGCGCAGCCAGATGTAGACGGAATTGTCGGTCTCGCCGCGGAAGCTGCCGCAGATGACCATCCCTTTCGAGGTCTGAAAGGGAATGATCTCCTGCTCCATGATCCGGACCCACTCATCCATCTTGCCGGGCATCACCTTGTATTGGCGGAGTTCGTAAAACGCCATTTTGCTCGTCTCCTCAGCGTTACAGGCCGGCCATGCTAACGGCAAGGCACATACCTACGCCAGCCAGTTGAACTGCGCGTCTGGTGCGGCCAGCAGCTCGGGCATGCAGCGACGCGAGATTTGCGAATGCTGGACCCCGGAGATTTCGACCCGGTAGCGGCGCGCCAGGCTCTCGGCCCGAGCCGGCTCGGCGCCCGCCAAATGCCGCGCGATCAGCTCCGCCACTCTGCGCGAGAAAGGGCCCGTCTGCTGCTCGATATAGACCACCCGCAGCGCGCCCTCGCGCTCCGGCTCCCGCTGCAACCGGTCGCCGAGCCAAACGTCGATCACTTCCAACCCTCGCAATGGGTTCCCGCTCGCGGGGTCCCTGCCGTAGAGCCCGTCGAAGATGTAAACCTCGTCGGGTGGCCTGGATGCCTCGGCAATAATATCGACCGCCGGCATGCCGCCTCCGGAATGAGCCGCGAGAATGAACCGATCCACCGCGAAAGCACGCGGAGCGCCGGGAGCAGCGGATGCTAACGCGCGGGAGAATTGCGACACGCCGTAATCCACCAGCTGATCGATGCCGCCCGACAGCAGGGCCGGAAAGTCGTAGTAGTAATGCCGGATCCAATTTCCGCGGGGCAGCATGGCAAGGGTCGGCCGCGCCCTGCCGGACAGATCCAGGCCGCTGCGCTCGACTTTTTCGGCCAACGGCATCTCACCCGCTTGCTGGGAAAATCCGTGCAAGAAAACGATGACGTCGAGCGCTTGCGGCTGAAAACGGGATCCCATTCCAACGGAGGAACAGATCGGGCTGCGTGCCTGCGTGCGCCCGCAGCACCGGGGTCTCTTCGAGATAAGCCTCACCCGGCGAAACGCCGACATCCCACAATAGCGACAGAGAGATCTTGCATCGGATGCCTCCCGAGGTCGGACATCGACCTTCGTGCTCTGCGAGGTATAGAAAGCAATCGGAGCGGACGAGGAGAATGGAACCGTGGGTTGGCTCGACGGGCAAGTGGCATTGGTGACGGGCGGCGGCTCCGGCATCGGCCGGGCGGTGGTCGCGCGGTTTATCGCGGAAGGCGCACGTGTCGGAGTTCTCGACCGGGTGCCCGGCCGAGCCGAAGAGCTGCGCGCCGAATTTGGCGGCGCTGTCGTCGCGGTTACCGGTGATGTCACCCAACTCGCCGACAACAAGCGCGCCGTAGCGGAAACGGTGGCGGCATTGGGCCGGCTCGATGCCTTCATCGGCAACGCCGGGGTGTTCGACAACTTTCTTTCGCTCGCCGAATTTCCCGAAGAGACACTGTCCGAGGCGTGCGACGAGCTGTTCGGCGTCAACGTCAAGGGATGCATCCTCGGCGCCAAGGCGGCATTGCCCGAGCTCGCCAAGACCGACGGATCGATGGTCTTTACCGCCTCCGTAGCAGGCTCGAATTCGGGCGGCGGCGGGCCGCTCTACACCGCCTCGAAGCACGCGGTTGTGGGGTTGATCCGGCAATTGGCCGTCGAGCTGGGTCCGCGCATCCGGGTGAACGGGGTCGCGCCGGGCGGCACCATCACCGATCTGCGCGGGCTTTCGCTTTTGCGGCAGGACGACCGTTCGCATTTTTCCGATCCTAATATCGAGGAGCGGATGCGGGCCAACAATCCGTTGCAGATCGCGCTGGCGCCAGGCGATCTCGCCGGCGCTTACGTATTTCTGTCGTCGCGGACCAATGCCAGAGGCATCACCGGGACGATCCTGACGGTCGATGCCGGCGCCACTCTCAGAATGCCGCGGCGGGCCTGAAGCAGAGGAGGCAATCCGAATGAACGCTGAAATGAGCCGACTGGTCGATGACAACAACGGTCTCCTCAGCCGCCGCATCTTTATCGAGCCGGAGATCTACGAGCAGGAGCTGGAGCGGATTTTCGCCCGCTGTTGGCTGTTCCTGTGCCACGAGAGCCAGATCCCGCAGCCCGGCGATTTCCTGACGACCTATATGGGCGAGGACCCGGTTCTCGTCGTGCGCGACAGTGACGGCCGGGCGCGCGCTTTTCTCAATGTCTGCCGGCATCGCGGCAATCGGCTGTGCCGCGCCGACAGCGGCAACGCCGCGAGCTTTACCTGCGCCTATCACGGCTGGACCTACCGCAATGACGGCCGGCTGGTCGGGGTGCCGTATTTGAGGGAATTCTACCGCGGCGAATTGGAGCGCGAGAACTGGGGTCTGGTGCCGGTCGCGCAATTGGACGGCTACAAGGGATTGCTGTTCGCCACCTTCGACCCGCAGGCGCCGCCATTGCGCGAATATCTCGGCGAAATGACCTGGTACCTCGATACGTTCTTCGACCGCCGCGAGGGCGGGATCGAGGTGGTCGGCACGCATAAATGGGTCATGCCGTGCAACTGGAAGTTCCCGGCAGAAAATTTCGGCGGCGACGCCTATCACGTGCAGTGGACCCACCTCTCGGCGATCCAGACCGCGTTCAGCGCCGGGGTGGCGGACCAAGCCCACTTCAACCGGCAGCATGGTCTCGCCGGGCAACGGCCACATTCTGATCTGCGTCGGGCCGAACGATGTGGGCGACCCGCCGATGCCCGAGATTCTGGAATACGAGAAGGCAGATCCGCCCCGAGGTGGAGCAGCGGCTCGGCGCCCGGGCAAAGCTGATCAACCCGATCGTCGGCACGATGTTCCCGAACTTCTCGATGTTGCGCGCGACCTCGCGCAGCTTCCGCGTGTGGCACCCGCGCGGACCCGACAAGACCGAGGTGTGGTCCTGGATCTTTGCCGACAAGGCGGCCCCGCCGCGACGTCAAGGAGGCGATCCGGCTGGCCGGCGTGCGCGGCTTCAGCCCGTCGGGCACCTTCGAGCAGGACGACATGGACAATTGGCAGGAATGCACCCGTACCTGCCGCGGCGTCGTGGCGCGGCGCATGGCGTTGAACAACCAGATGGGGCTGGGCCACGAGCGCTTCGATGAGGACCTCAAGGCCTCGGCCAGCGATCTGCGCATCAGCGAGAGCAACCATCGGCAGTTCTATCGGCGCTGGGCCCGGATGATGGACGCCGAGAGCTGGGCCGAGGTCTAGAACATGGGCGGACGAGCTGATCCGCGAAGTCGAGCAGTTCCTCTACCGGGAAGCCCGATCTTTGGACGAGCGGCGGTTCCACGAGTGGCTGGCAGCTGTTCACCGACGACGTCCGCTATTGGATGGTGACGAGGAGCAACCTCTATCCGCGGTCCAGCAAGGCCATCGCCAGTCTAAACCCCGGCCGCAACGTCGACGAAACCGCCGAGGAGGATGCACTGGCCATATTGGACGAGACCAAAAAGACGCTAGAGGGCCGCGTCGCGCGATTGGAGACCGGCATGGCCTGGGCGGAGGACCCGCCGTCCCGCACCCGCCACCTGATCGCCAATATCGAGCTCGCCTCCGGCCATATTCCGCCGGAACTCGAGGTCTACTCGAACTTCATCGTCTACCGCAACCGCTCGGAGACCGAGCAGGACTTCTACGTCGGAGCGCGGCGCGACGCGCTGCGCCGCGTCGGTGGCGCGCTGCTCATCAGCAGCCGCAAGATAACTCTCGACCAGAACGTCCTCCTCGCCAAAAACGTCAGCATTTTCTTTTAGGTCGGCGCGGCCCGCGATCAGCGCGACATCACGAGGAGCAGCAGCGCGACGCTGCCGATTGCGATGCGGTACCAGGCGAAGACGCCGAAGCCGTGGCGGCTGACAAAGCCGACGAGCGTGCGCACGACAAAAAGGGCGCAGACGAACGCGACGACGAACCCGATCGCGATCAATTCCCCGCCCTCGACGGTCAGGATCGCGCGGTTTTTGTAGAGGTCGTAGACCGTCGCGCCGAGCATCGTCGGCACCGCCAGGAAGAAAGAGAACTGGGTCGCCGCCGCCCGGTCGACGCGCAGCATCATCGCCCCCATGATCGTCGCGCCCGCACGCGACACGCCGGGGATCATCGCCAGGATCTGGCAGCAGCCGATCCCGAGCGCCGTGCGCAACTTCATCTGGTCGACATCGAGGATTTGCGGCCGCGGCCGCACCCGCTCGATGATCAGGATCAAAATGCCGCCGACGATCAGGCTGATGGCGACGACCCAGGGCGAGAACAGCACTTCCTTGATCAGCCGATAGGCGAACACGCCGGCCACCGCGGCCGGCAGAAAAGCGATCACGACATTCGCGACAAACCGCTGCGAGATCGGATCGGAGGTCAGCCCCAACGCGGCATGCGTAAAGCGCTCGCGGTAGACCCAGCACACCGCGAGGATCGCTCCCAATTGGATTACGATGTCGAAGAGCTTGCTCTCCGGCCCCTCGATCCCGAGCAGACTGTCGGCGAGGATCAGATGCCCGGTCGATGAAACCGGCAGAAACTCGGTCAGCCCCTCGACGATGCCGAGGAGACCGGCGGAAAGATAATCGGCAGAGTGCATGACCCGCTCAGGTGCCCAAGACCCCGCCGCCTGTCAAGTGAGCCGACGCCGCGGCGGCCACTATGGCTGTCCGGCTGGTTCCGTCGAACTCAAAGGGCCAGGGTTCGTCCATTCACGACGAATTGCTTGCCGCCGGAATCCTGAAATTAGCCACAATGACGTGATATGGTTGGTCAAATGATCAGACCGGCTGTCTCAAGGTGAAAGAGTTTAATTTGAATGCTGTTTTGAGGAATGGTCGAAGTTATGGCGCCAATGCGCTAGTGTTCAAGTATCACACGATTTCGCCGAGCAATGAAGCACCTCGCTCAATCCCGCTTCACCGGCGAAAGCCGGTGCCCACCGCAGAAATGGATCCCGGCCTTCCGGGAAAGCGAGGAGGGGCGTAAACTGAGCCATCTGAATGGTTCTGAGCATAGGTCAGCCAAAGCTGGCTGTTATTCTGTTATCCGCTGTTATTTGGCCGACGCCCTTGCGAAATAACGAGGATTTCCGCAGCGGACCCCGGCCGTTCGCTGTTTTTTTCCTGTACATAACAGCGAAAACAGCGGCGGCTAAGAAACGCGGCCCCCGCGTGATCGACACGGGGGGCCGATTGGTTACGGTTAGAGGATGCCTTCCTGGCGCAGCGCCTCGACCTCTCCCGCGCCGATGCCGAGCCAGTTGTGCAGAACCTCGGCGCTGTCTGCCCCGAGCGCCGGCGATCCTTTTAGCCGCACGCGTCTTGCCGTCGACCCGCACCGGCCAGGTCGCCATCTTGTAGTCGCCGTTGTGGTGATGGACGGTCTGCATGATGCCGCGCTCCTCGAAGCTCGGCTCGTTCTGCAATTCCATCGTGTCGAACACGGCGCCCGACGGCACCCCGACGGCGATCAGTTTTTCCATCGCCTCGCGCTTGTCGTGCTGGCGGGTCCATTCGCCGATGATCGCATCGAGCTCCTTTTCGTTCTTGACGCGGACGTCGCCGGTCGCAAAACGCGGGTCGTCGATCAACTCCTCGCGGCCGATCAGTTTCATCAGCCGCGACCAGTGCTCGGGGTTGGCCCGGCTGGTGGTCAGGTAGACATAGTCGTTGGGACCGCCGCCCTTGGCCGGGTAGAGCCCCGACGGCGCGTTGTTGCCGCCGCCCGACTTGGCGCCGTTGCGCCGCGCTGCCCTGCCGGTGCGGGCCATCGTCGCAAAGCAGGTGCGCATGTAGTGGACCATCGCGTCCTGCATCGCCACCTGCAGCCGCCGGCCCTGGCCGGTGCGGTTGCGCTCGTGCAAGGCGCCGAGGATCGTGGCCGCCATCAGCATGCCGGTGCCGGTGTCGCCAAAGCTCAAGCCCGGCTTGACCGGCGGGCGGTCGGGCTCGCCGGTGACGCTGATCGGGCCGCCCGCGGCCTGCGCGATCATGTCGAAGGCCAGCCCCTTCTCATGCGGGCTGCCGGTGCCAAAGCCCTTGACCTGGCAATAGATGATGCGGGGGTTGATCTTCTTGACCGACTTCGTAATCGAGGCCGAGGCGCTCGATCGTCCCCGGCGCCATGTTCTCGGCCATGATGTCGGCCTTCTTCAGCATCTCCTTGACGATTTCGAGCCCCTTCGGCGATTTCAGGTTCAACGTTATCGACTTCTTGTTGACGTTGAACTGGTGGAAGTACCACGGGTCGTCATCGGGCTTGCCGGGGCGCAGCCGGCGGCCGGGATCGCCCCGCCCCGGGTTCTCGATCTTGACCACCTCCGCGCCAAACCAGGCCAAGCACCTCGGTCGAGGTCGTGCCCGCCTCGAACTGGGTGAAATCCACCACCTTGACGCCCTGCAGAAAATTGAAGTCCTGGGTGATGTCGCTCATCGCTTGTTCCTCCCGTTGGATGCAGATACTGGCCGACAGCCTGCGCCTTCCCGCGCCCCACCGCAACGCGTTGCGAAAAACATTCGTGAGGCGGATAAGCGGAACGCAGTCCTCCTCTCCGAGCCGGCATCCTCTCCTGAGGAATCGGTCGCCGGGCTCAGCGATCGTGCCGCTCGGCCCTCGGTACTCTACTCAATAGCGCTTCACGTTATCAGCCGGCCGGCGATCCTCCCAGCCCGCGGCGTCATCCGTGCCGCTTCGTCCGTTGGAGCAACGTCGGAATTCTCTAAATGGTCAACGGCGAGCCGCTCGCCCCGACAGTTTGATTTTCGCGACCCCAGGGTCGACACAGCTCGCGAGAGTGTCGGAATTTTTACACCTTCCGAGTGGGGCAATCTGACCGTAGCCTATTGAAGCAAAGAATGTTTTTCCCAACGCTTGTCATAGACGGTGTCGAAATTTTTTACAGATCGACAAATCGAGGCCCGAGCGGCAATTAATAACCTATTGAAAAGAAGCCATTTACTGTTGCCGAGCCATTTTGGCACGAAAATTGCCCATAAATCGCAAGCGACAAGGAGGAATCGCTTGGCCGCGTCGGTGGGATATTGGCATCGGTTGTTTCTCGCGGGCGGGGGATTAAGGCTGAGCTTCCCGACCGAGGCGGTGGTGATAACTCCGAGCTTTGGCAGCTCGATTACGGGCAATGTCAAAGCTGCCGCTATCGAGTCGCATCGAGCGCGGCCATTTGCACTTTGACGGGAGACGGCCATGAATAGGGAAGAATGCGTGCGGTTTGAGGCACCCCGGCTCAATCGCACGGTCTGGGGTGTGGCGTCGCTATTGGCGATCGCGGCAGCATCATTGGTGTCGAACTCGCCCGCCCGAGCCTTGACGATTACCCCGACTTTCGGCACCGGAACCAGCCCCGCAGTCGATGCCGCGATCAACGCCGCGATCAATACGATCGACGGCCTCTACAGCAATCCGGTGACGATTCCGGTAACGTTCACATTCACACCGGCAGTGGACGCGAACGGAAACCCCACATACCTCGGGTTCAACCTCGAACCGGTCTACGCCTACACCTACGGCGCATATACTACCGCGTTGGGCGCGGATTCGACGGCGAATCCGTTTAATACACCACTGTCTACCGCCGTTGCTAATTTGGGCAAAGGAAATGACGCCAACGGGGCCAACGACGTAGTGATCGATTTTGGTCACGCATTGATGCTGTCGCAATACGGCCTTCAGCCTCCTGCTGCCGCTACACCGACTATCAATCTCAACAGTGCCTGGCAGAGCACGAGCACGCCTTTCAGTTTTACGACCACTGTTATGAACACTCAATATGACGCTATCGGCGTTCTGGAGCACGAGCTGGATGAGGTCCTGGGCGGCGGCGGCGCCGGCTCGCTCCTGCCCGAGGCTCTCGCAAGCTCATGCAGCGGCCCCTCTCCGGGGCCCTTCTGCAACACGTTCGGCGCAACTGACCTTTATCGTTACTCCGCCCCAGGCATCCCGAGTTTCACGACTTCATCAAATGCAACCTCCTATCTCTCGATAGATGGCGGCGCCACCGCTATCGCCGGTCTCAATCAGGGGGCGGCCCCGCCGGCCGGCTGTCCCGGCGGCGATTACGGAGACTTTGTCCCGCCTGGGATGGGGCCCGGTCAGCTCATTCAGTCCGCCTGCACTACCACCGGCAGTTACGAGGCCTATACTACCGCCTCTCCTGAGTTCGTGATGGAAAAGTCGATTGGCTGGAACCCGGTAGCGCCGGTGCCCGAGCCCGGTACGCTCGCGCTGCTGGCTACTTCTATTCTTGGCCTTGGCGCGCTGGGGCGGTGGCGGAGGTAGCCGTCTTCTCTAGGCAGCCGAGGGAAACCCCGTTCCTAAGTTTTAGGAGCCGCGAAAACGGGATCACCTTCGTGGCGGATGGGCGCGGACGAACTCCTCGTTGACGTCGGCGCCCCAGCCGGGTCCGGTCGGCAATAGCAGATCGCCGTTCTCGATGACCGGCGGCACGGTGACGATGTCGTCCTTCCACGTCACGTCGTCGATGTCGATCTCCATGACTTTGAAATTCGGCGCCACGGCGCACATATGGGCGCTGATCAGCGAGCCGAGATGGCCGTTGAAATTATGCGGCGCGACATTGACCTCGTAGGCGTCGGCCATCGCGGCGATCTTCAGCGATTCGAGAATGCCGTTCCACGCCACGTCGATGATCGCGAAATCGACCGATTGGTTCTCGAAATACGGCCGGAACTGGCGCCTGCCGTACAATGATTCGCAGGACGAGATCGGCGTGCGGGCGGAGCGGCGGATCAGCGCCAGGCCGGCCGGGTCGTAGAGGTCGATCTCGAGCCACACCAGATCGAGCGGCTCCAGGGCCCGCGCCAGCTTGATGTAGCCGTCGATCTTGTAATTGAAGTTGGTGTCGAGATGGAGGCCGACATCGCGGCCGGCGCCGCGGCGGAACGCCTCCAATTGCGCGACCGCGGCATCGACGATGCGGTGGTCGACATTGAGCTCGGGAAAGCCCGGCGGGTTGCCGGTGCCGGGGCCGTACATGTAGGGCTTGTCGCGGTCGAAGCGGATCAGGTTGGTCTTGAGCCCCTTGAAGCCCTTGCGCCTGACCTCCTCGCCGAGCGCGACGATGTCGTCGAGCGAGCGCACCGGGTCGACCCCGGCCCATTCCCTGATGCGGTCGGCATGGCGGGCGCGGTAGGTGCCGCAATGCGACCAGTAGAGCTGCAGTCGGTCGCGCACCGGCCCGCCGAGCATCTCGTAGACCGGCACGCCCAGCGCCTTGGCCTTGATGTCGACGAGCGCGTTCTCGATCGCGGCGATCGCCATCTGGTTGATCCCGCCGGCCGCCTGCCGTGTCGCGGCGTAGAGATGGGCGCTGTGGCGCTCGACCGGCCGCGGGTCCTGGCCGATCAGAAACCGCTCGGCGAGCTTCTGGATGACGCCGGTCAGCCCTTGCGCGCCATAGCCCTCCATATATTCGGACCAGCCGACGATCCCCTCGTCGGTGGTGACCTTGAGAAAGGAATTGACGCGCCAGCCGGCGTCGCAGTGCAGGTCTTCGACCTTGACGATCTTCATCGGCACCCTCCTCGATAACGCGCTTCAGGTTAGCAGATAACCGTCGATCGCCCCAGGCTCCCGGTCGCCACGGCCGATCACCGACCCCCACCGACCGCGACCCCTTGAAAGCACGAAGCCTTTCCCATCGCTTCGACGGTGGCACGAGACTTGCGCTGTTAAGGTTAATTTGGCACCTTCAACGCGCTAGCGAGGAAACAAGCCATGTGCGGTATTTATCGATCGCTCAGGCTGCCTGTTGGGAGCATCCTGCCCCTGGTGCTGGCGGCGGTGGCGTCGTCGGCGCTGGGCTCGCCGCTCAAGGCCTTGACGATAAGTCCGGACTTCGAGTCCTCCATAACCGCTAACCCCAATGCAGCGCAGATCGAAGGGGCGATCGACACCGCCATCGGCACGATCGATGGGCTGTACAGCCCCAATAATGTTTCCATCACGATTAATTTCTCCTATCTCCCTGGCGCGCCGGGAAACCTCTTATCAACGAATGAAGAATTCTATGGTTATAGCTACAGCGGCTACACGGCCGCGCTGAAGGCCGACTGGCTGCGAATCCGTCGAATACCAACCTCGCTACCGCTGTCGCCAACTTGTCGGAGGGTAATGACTCGAACGGCGCTAGTCGCATGGCCATCGCTTACGCCCAAGCGCTGCTGCTGGCAAATTATGGCCTGGCGACGCCCGCCTTTGTCATCAATGCGAGTATCAACATCAACAGTAACCAGCCCTTCGATTTTACGCGTCCCGTTCCATCGAACCAGTACGATGCCATCGGCGGCCTAGAGCACGAACTGGATGAAGTCCTCGGCGGCGGTGGTGCCGGATCGACTCTCAATGAGATCCTCAATAATTGTACAACCAATCCGACGGACTTCTTTTGCGGTAAATTCGGGCCGACTGACCTCTATCGTTATTCCGCCCCGGGTACCCCAAGCTTCACGACGTCCGCAACCGCAAACGCATATTTATCCATCAATGGCGGCGTAACCGATGTCGTCGACTTCAATCAGAATTCGCGCGGCGATTACGCCGATTTTGCCCCGCCGGGTACCGGAGCCGGTCAGCTCATTCAGAACGCGTTCAACAGCACCGGCCAGGACGAGGCCTATACCACCAATTCTCCTGAGTTTTTGATGGAGGAGGCCATCGGCTGGGACGCCACTGCGCAAGTCGTCGTGCCCGAGCCCGGTACGCTCGCATTGCTCGGCACCTGGCTGCTGAGCCTTGCCGCGGTGGGCCATTGTCGGAAGCAGGATTCTTTGGCCAAACCAACCTCGTAACCGAGGTTCTGCGGCCACTATCGCGCCCGGCTGGGCGCTTTTGCCGGCTGGGCGCTTTGATGGTAGCGGGGGAAGGCGATGGCTCTCTACAACTGCGCGATGCCTGCCCGGGCGCAGTCCTCGTCCTGCTGTGAGGTGCCGCCGCCGACACCGCAGGCGCCCTCGACGATGCCGTTGCGGATGATCGGGACCGCTCCCTGCCCCATGATCATGTGCCCGCCCGACGCGGCGGCAATTCCGCGCGGGGTGGGCTGGTCGGCACGTTCGGCCATCTCGCCGCTCGGCCGCCCAAAAGCCGCCGAAGCGACGGCCTTGCCCTGGCTGCCATAGGCGCTCGCCCAGATCGCGTTGTCCATGCGCTGTAATGCGATCAGCCGGCCGCCGCCGTCGCAAACCGCGGCGCTGATCTTGATGTTGAGCTCCTGCGCCTTAGCCAGGGCGCCGCGAATGATGCGATTGGCTTCTTCCAGTGTCAGGCTCATCGATCTTTCCTTCCCAGAAGGTCTCGTCTTTACTTATAGAGAGGCTTTGCAAATACGAAAAGCCGCGGTTTCCCGCGGCTTTCGCATTTGGATAATGGAGCGGGCGAGGGGATTCGAACCCCCGACCCCAACCTTGGCAAGGTCCTGCTTGGCCTATCCGGCGCTATCCGCGCCTATTCCACGATCCAACATCCTGTTGGCCATCGCGGATGGCGGTGATCCGGCGGAAGAGGTCGATGGGCCGCGGGAAACAATCACAGTGGCTGAGATTTGCGAGTGGTATCTCGTCGAAGCCGAGGCTGGCCGCATCCTCGGACGCCGCAACCGCCCGATCAAGCCGTCGACCCTGGCCATGGACCGGAGCCGCATCGAAACGCATATCAAGCCGTTGCTCGGCCGACGGCAGGTCCGCGCGCTCAAGGCGGCCGACATTTCCGGTATGCAGGCGGACATCGCTGCAGGAAAGACGGCCAAGCCGCGGGAACCCGGCCGCGGCGGCGTGACCACGGGCGGCGAAGGCGTCGCTGCGCGCACCGTTTCGACGCTCCAGAGCCTCCTCGCTCACGCTAACCGGCTCGATGTTATCGCATCCAACCCAGCCGTGGGCGTTCGAAAGATCGCCGGGAAGAAGAAGGAGCGCCGCCTCAGCGTGGCCGAAATCAAAAGGCTCGGCGAGACGATGCGCGCCGCCGAGCGGAACGGGGAGCACCCTGTCGCCCTTGCTGCCGTGCGCCTCATGCTGCTGACAGGCTTCCGGATCTCGGAAGCCCAAGGCCTTCAGCGAGACTGGCTGCACGGCGATCAAGGCTATGTTCATTTCCCCGATACCAAGAGCGACGGACAGGTTCGAGCGGTCGGGCCGTCGGCGGCGCAGTTCGCGGCCAGT
>CAVSTA010000020.1:0-143123 GCA_963730745.1 uncultured Alphaproteobacteria bacterium | reverse complement strand
TCGCGACGACGACCGAGTACTTGGTCGAGCGCATCAAGCAACGCCGGCTGATTAGGGCGCTCGGCTATGCGCCTCTGACGCCACGGCAGGCTTGGCGAGGGCAGCATCAGCACCCACGCTAATCGATAGCGCGATAACCTTTGCGCAGCACTCGGTGACCCCCGCGACATCGGCAAGCCTAGCAAAAATCGCCGCAGTGCGCGGAGAGAAAAACAGCGCAAAGGCAATATCACCGGCGCGCAAGCTGTCCACTGCCGCCGGGCTCAGCGCCACAGCCGCCCGGGCCTCGGTCGAGAACACGTCTCTCGACGGTAAATCCTTGTGCGCGCAACAAGCCGACAAGATCGCCTGCAACGACGTTTCCTGCCACATGCAACAGCAGTCCCTCTTGCGGCCGCAGCCGTGCCGCTGCCAAGCGGGCGAGATCGCCGACGTCCCCCGCGGCGCTCTCAACATAGTCGAAACCTTCGGCGCGCGCAACGCAGCCGTCGCGTCGCCGACCGCGAACAGCGGCGCCCGGCGCTCGCCACTCACTCGCGCCAGGGCTCGAACACCGTTTGCGCTGGTGCATAGGATGGCTTGTACCCCGTCCAGGTCGAAGGTCTCCGGTGTCCGCCAATGGATCTCCATCAAGGGTTCGACAAGCGCCTCGAGGGCACGGATTGCCAACGCCGCGATCAAACTCTTCGCTTCTTCGCGAGGCCGTGTAACCAGCGCACGCAAACCCAGCTTGGCCATCCACTCCCGCCTACCCACCGTAGCCACTTACCCTTGGTAATAGCCGCGCGCGACTAACTGATCCATAATCACGTTCCGGATAGCTGGGATCATAGTAGGAATGCGGGAGAGGGTGCCGAGTGGAGCGGGGCGGCTGAGGGCACTTCTCGCGATACCGTCGCGCTTCGCATCGGCCCAGGCGCTGGCACAGGACGGGAGCAACACATGACCGTGCTCCACCTCAGCCAGACGGCGGAGCGCTCGGTAATCCGCGACCTCTTGCGCATCGAGCTGAGGGTCGAGGAGACCGGGGCGATGCCGCTCGGTCCAGGCGGCAATCAATCGGCGGATGGCCGCGGCGCTCGACCGGGCGCGGCAGTCAGGGCGTGCGGGTCGAGACCGGCTCCTACAATGTCGGCGAGGAGCGCCGCAGAACGGCCCGCCCGCTGGCGTGGCGGCCAATCGGTGATTTTGACCGGGAAAGACGCGGATTGCTGCTGAAGCTCGCCGGTGCGCTGCAATCCGATGGTCTGTCGACCTCGTCCCTGACCTACGAGATCTCGCCCGAGACGGTCCGCGGGGCCGAGGAGGATCTGACCGCCGAAGCGCTCGCCGCGCTCGACCATCGTGCCGCATCGATCGCCGACCGGATGCATCTTACCGTGGTTCGGTTCCGTGATGTGCGAGTCGGCAATGCCGAAACCGGCGGCAGGCCGGTGCCGCGTCTCGCCGCGATGGCGATGGCAGCCCCCGTCGCCGAGCCCGGCGAAGCGACGGTCCGGGTGACGATCGAGGCCGAGCTGCTTCTTGCTCCGCCGCGGCCGTAAGAGAGGCCTGGCGTGAGGCTTCCCGTTCCGCCGCTGCTGGTCATATCGGACCGCCGCCAGGCGCACCGGCCTCTCGAGGCGCTCGCCGAGGCGGCATTTGCAGGAGGGTCTCGCTGGTTCAGCCTGCGCGAGAAGGATCTGCGGTCAGCCGAGCGCCGGGCGATGCTGCGCGCTCTGGTGGCGCTCGGCCGGCGCGCGGCGCAACCGTCATGGTGCATGAGGATCTCGACGCGGCGATCGAAGAGGGCGCGGCCGGTGTCCACCTGCCGAGCGGAACAACCCCGCCGCAGCGCGCGCTCGATTTCCCGGCGCGCTGATCGGCGCCTCGGCGCATGGCGCCGAAGAAGCCTCGGCACTGCTGGGCGCCGGCGCCGATTACGTTACCGTGAGCCCTGTCTTCCTCACTGCCAGCAAGCCGGGGTACGGCCCGGCGCTCGGGCTCGACGGCTTGGCCAAGGTCGTGGCGCACGCATCGGGCCCCGTCGTCGCGCTCGGCGGCGTCACTGCCGAGAATGCCGCGCTGTGCCTGGCGGCCGGAGCGAGGGTGTCGCCGTTATGGGCGAAGTCATGCGCGCTGCCGACCCGCAAGCCACGGTCGCGGCACTTGTCTGCGCGATTTCCGACAGTCCCCGCCAAAAAATTCTTGGTTAAAGGGAGTAAAGTAACTCTCCTCCTCGTTTTGTGCACCAGGAGTGAAGCATTGCGGAGGTGAAGCGATGAGGAAATTAATCCTGGCGACGCTCGCCGCCTTGACGATCGGCACCGCCGCCTTGGCGCAACCGGCAGACGCCGCGTGCTGGTGGAACGGTTTTGCTTGGCATTGCTGGCCGCATCATCACGTTTGGTGGCGGTATCATCATCCGTGGCGCTATGGGTGGGGCTACGGTCCCCATTGGTGGCACCATCACTACGCCTATTATCGTTGAACGACCTGAAGCGGCGCCGGGCATAACAGCCGGCGCCGCAATTGCGGTCCGGCTCAGCGGCCAACCGCCGAGGCGCCGGCGGTGGTGCCGGCGATCTTGCCGAACACCGAGCCCGAGACCAGGCCGGTGCCGCCCGGATAATTGAAGTAGAACAGCCCGCCGACCAGCTCGCCGGCGGCGTAAAGCCCGGCGATCGGCTTTTGCGCGGTGTCGAGCACGCGGCCGTCGGTGTCGATGCGCACGCCGCCGAAGGTGAAGGTCACGCCGCAGGTCGTGCAGTAGGCCTCGTAGGGCGGCTTTTCGAGCGGCATCGCCCAGTTGGTCTTGTCGATCGCGAGGCCCTTGGTGGTGCGCCCGTCCTTGACCGTCGGGTTGTAGGGGATGTCGCGCTGCACCGCGGCGTTGTAGTCGCGCGATCGTCTTCGAGAAACGCGCGCCTTGTCGACCGGCGCGTACTCCGCCATCTTGTCGGCCAGCTCCTCGATCGTGTCGGCGGTGACCTTGGTCACCTGGCGGATGCGGTATTCGTCGCGCTGCAGATGCACGACCTGCTGGTCGAAGATCTGCCAGGCGAACTGGTGCGGCTGGTTCGAGGATTTCGCGGCCGTATTTGGCGTAGGTGTAGTTGCGGAAATCGGCGCCCTCGTCGCAGAACCGCTCGCCGTCGGCGTTGACCATGATGGCGAACGGGTAGGAGTGCTTCTGGAAATTGTCGCCGACCGCGAGGTCGCCGAATTCCGGCGCGTTGTAGTCCCAGCCGACCGCGTGGCAGCCCGACCAGTTGCCGTAGGGCATCGCGCCGATCTCCAGCGCCATCTTGATGCCGTCGCCGGTGTTGAAGCGGGTGCCGCGCACCTTGGCGAGGTCCCAGCCGGGGCCGAGATAGCGGGTGCGCATCTCGGCATTGGCCTCGAACCCGCCGCAGGCCAGCACGACCGCCTTGGCCGCGGATGTCGCGTGGTCTTGCCCTCGACATTGGCGACGACGCCGTGCACGCCGTCATCGTCGGCGATCAGCGCGCTCGCCGCGCGCCTCGTAGGCGACCTGCGATCTGCCGCGTTCCTCGGCGGACTTGAAGAGGCCCTCGACGAGCCCCGGCCCGCCGCCCCAGGCTTCGAGCGCGAGCCCGCCCCAGAACACGAACTTGCCCGTCGTGCTTGAAGGCCTGGCGCGAATACATCGGCGCGAAGCGGATGCCCTTGCCGCGCATCCACAGCAGCGTCTCCTGGCTCTTGGTGATCAGCAGCTCGGCCATGTCGGGGTTGCTGCGGTAATCGGTCAGCCGGCCGAGGTCGTCGTAATATTTGTCCTGCGTGTAGGTGCCGAAATCGCTGGTCGCGAGCTCGGTCTCGCGAGAGGTCGCAGAGCTTCAGGAGATCGTCGACGCCGTTATAGACAAAGCGCAGCGCGCCCGCGGTATAGCGGCTGTTGCCGCCGCGCTCGTCGAACGGCGCCGCTTCCAGCACCAGCACCCGCGCCCCTTCTCCGCGCGCCGCCAGCGCCGCGCACATCCCGGCATTGCCCGCCCCGACGACGACGACATCGTATTCGCCCGCGATCATCTCGTTCCCTCCGCCGGATTCGGCCGAAGGAACGAGTAGCGCGATGGCGACGGCGTGGGGCAAGGGGTCGCCTGTCCCAGGCTCGTATACGGCGCATAGTTGAAAACGCAAATAATGTCGGCCCATCGTATAAAACCCGCCGCCCGATCGCCGCTATCGGCGTTCTTTCCGACTAGTGCGCATCGAGCAGCATCGCAAACAAATAATGAAGGTGGCCTGACATCTTCGAAGAGAGATCCCGGGAGTGCAAATCCTCTGCGAGGACAGCTCGTTGCACCTTCCGTATCACAAGCCGCGTACCCGTGCTTAGGTCAAATTTTCAAGTCAGGTAATTTATCTTTTTCGGTAAATTTTGAATCAGGCATTTTGAACCTCAGCTCAAGGGCGGTTTTTGTCTGCGCTGCATTTAATTAAACAATAGATGAGGTGGGTTGGTTGCCACGCGGATGTTGCAGGCGAGTGCAGGATTGGGTTTTCGTTCCGCCGAATGGTGCGGCGTGGCTTCTACCCCGAGCACTGGGCAGGCGGCGCGGAGAAGCTGGAGGGCAGCTTCGGAGAGCGACGATGGGTTTCGCTGGGCTCACCCCCTCCTACAAATACTCGCCTGCCGCGTCCGCGCGGCCTCGCTCGGGGTGGTCTCGGGTACTGCTCGGCGCGGTAGGTGCGGCTCATTGTGTTGAGCTTCAACGGCACCGGAGAGCCGAGCCATACCACGTAGTGCGAGTGGTCGTCGTAGGTATCGGTCAGCGGGTGGACGAGAACGTCGAGGCTCTGGCAGTTGGGCATCGGCCACGGCGAGATCTTCTCGAACTGCGCCGTCGTGATCATAAACCCGAACTGCGGAACCGGGTGCGGGGGCGGCCCCTCGGCTCGTCGGCCGCGTAGCCCGATCCCGGCGGCGGAGGCAAGCGCGGGCAGCGCCTGCCGCCGAGGTCCAACTTCCGGTCAGCAGGGCTTGCCGCCGATCGGCATGACCGGGCGCATCGAGCAGCTGTTCACGACTATCGCCATACCGAGATAATAGGCAAAGAAGGCCGAGGCCACCAGGAACCAGCCGCCGATATTGCCGAGAACCATCCACCCGCCGGTCTGCGCATTCGCGAGGTTGGGGATCCCGGCGAGCACAAAGCCGATGCACAGCGTGCCGAGCCACGCCACCGCCGTCGAATTCATGCCCATTGCCGCAACGGCCAGCGCGAAGGCGATAAAGCCGAAGCTTTCATACAGGAAGCCGAGGAGTACCTGCGCGCTGCCGCTCATCGGCGTGGGCAGCAATCCCCAGGCCTGCAGCAGGAAGGCAAAAGCTGCCGACACTGCAAAGGCGCCGAAACAGCAAAAGGCGGTCGCCATCAGCGGACTGGCGCGGCGATAGGCGAACAGCCCGGCGATGAACTGGGCTATGCCGGTGAAGAACAACATAACCGGCACGACCCCCGTGAAGAGGTTGACGACGGGGGCACCACCTGCCTGCGCCATGGCAGCGGCGGGAGCGCCGAAAGCGCCGCCGATTACCGTCCCCATTATCCAGGTGCCGGTCGCAAAGGCCCACAACCCCAGCGTCGAGGGTCACCGACCGTCGCCATCGCCCTCTCTTCGAGAGCAAGGATTTCGTCGTCCGGCATGCGGGTGACGACCGGCCCCGCCTTTGTCCAAGTCTCGCGCTCCAGGCCTTCGCGATTTTTCTCGATCACTACCTCGTTCATCTTCGCTCACTCCATCTCGGGAGAAGTCCACCCATGTCCTCGTCTATCCGGCCGACCGGTCAGCGGCGACGCCCGCGTTTGTCGAACGCGGACCGGCACCAATCACCGGGAACCAGACCCCAGTTGATCACTCGACGAACCAGCTCATCGAGTATTCTTTGTCTTGTGCGATCTGCCGCAGCCATCGCCAACTCCACGCGTTAACCTATTTGCTAATCCTGAAACGACAGCGAATTGGCGGAGTTCCTAACGGAACTTTAGGCGAGATGACGGATCGCCGTGTTGCGAAAGTCGATCGCTCCCCGCATCTCTGCAGTGCCACTCCCGTGATCCATGATCTACTCATGGGTTATTGAGGTATGTATTTGTCTGAAGCTGATCGCGAAGCGCTCGCCGCGGCGGTGCGCCGGCTCGAGCAGCCGAGCCTTGCCGGACGCCTTGCGGCCCTGGCCGGCAAGCCGGTCGGGCTCGTGCAACGAGCCCTGCCCGCCGCCGCCTCGATGGCGGTCGCCAAGGCGACCAGGCATGCCCTCGAACGCGCCCTCGATGCCGCCCTGTTCAGCCTGCGGGCCGAGCACCTGATCGGCGGCCGCAAGCTCCATTCGGGGCTCGCCTGCACCTCGGGCGCGGTCGGCGGCGTCTTCGGCCTGCCGGCTCTGGCGTCGAGCTGCCGATCTCGACCACGATCATGCTGCGCGCGATCGCGGCGATCGCACG
Source organism: uncultured Alphaproteobacteria bacterium (assembly GCA_963730745.1). Taxonomy (GTDB): domain Bacteria; phylum Pseudomonadota; class Alphaproteobacteria; order ATCC43930; family CGMCC-115725; genus AP-15. The sequence goes on along the minus strand of CAVSTA010000020.1, from coordinate 136,671 downwards.
ACAGGAGGGCGAAGATCTCGGCGATCCCCGCGCCCGGCTCGCCTGCCTCGAAGTCTTCGCCCTGGGCAGCCCGGCCTCCGGAGCGAGCGGCCGCCGAAGACCGATTACTTCGCCATTCGCGCGCTGCTCGCCCGCGGGCTGGTCGAAATTGCCGATCTCGCCCTCGACAAAGGCGCAATCCGCGACGGGCGCCGCTCTTTCGTCCGTTTCCTGTCGCAGATCGCCTCGCGTTTCGGGATCGTCGTCTCGCAGAAAATCGCGGCGCAGACGGTCGCGGTGATCGGCGCCGTGGGCGGAGCGGCCATCAATCTTGCTTTCGTCGAGCATTTTCAGGACCTGGCGCGCGGCCATTTCACCGTGCGCCGGCTGGAACGCGTCTATGGCCCCGAGCTTGTTCGCGCCGAATACGACCGCCTCAAAGCCGCGCTTGCCGCCGCCGCGTGAGCGCATATCGCGTTCGCCAAAGTAGAGATTGTCGATCCTCGGCAGCCGGGATAGTGCTGATGGGTTTTCGCCGTCGGAGTAGGCTGGCAGCATGACAACCGAAGCGATCGCCGCCGGCCGCACCGCCAGCGTGGCGAGTCCCAGGCGATCGGGCTGGTATCGGCCGCGCATTTCGTGTCTCATTTTCATATGCTGGTGTTGCCGCCGTTGTTTTCGTTTCTGAAGCAGCATTTCGGCGTCGGGTTTGTCGAGCTCGGCCTCGCGCTGACCGTCGGCTCCGTCGCCTCGGTCGCCACCCAGCTGCCGATGGGCTATCTCGCCGATCGGCTGGGTTCGCGGCGGCTGTTGATTGCCGGGCTGTGCCTCGGCGGCTTTGCCATCGCCTCGGTTGGCCTGGTCGATTCCTATGCCTGGCTGCTCGTGGCCGCTGCTCTGCTCGGCGTCGCAAACGCTGTCTATCATCCGGCCGACTACGCGATTCTTTCCGCGCGGATCGCCCCATCCCGCATCGGCCGGGCGTTCTCGGTGCATACCTTCGCCGGCATGTTCGGCGGCGCGATCGCTCCGGCGACGATGCTGGTTCTGGCAACGACTGTTGGAATGAAAGTCGCTCTGATCGCCGCCGGGCTGGTCGGCTCTGGGTCGCCGTGCCGCTGCTGCTCGCGGCTGGAACTGCGATCGTGTCGCCGCCCGTCGCGGCCCGCGCGGCGCCATCCGGCCGCGCGGCAGCGCCGGCGTGTTCAGCCCGGCCATTCTCGGCCTCACCGTCTTCTTCGTTCTCCTCAGCCTCTCCACCAGCGGGATCAGCAATTTTTCGGTTGTCGCGCTGATGAGCGCCTACGGGTTCCGTTCTCGGCGGCAAATCTGGCGCTGACTGCGTTTCTGGGTGCCAGCGCCTTTGGCGTGTTGGGCGGCGGGTTCGTCGCCGATCTGACGCACCGGCACGGCGACGTCGCCGCCGCAGGCTTTGCGGTGACCGCGCTGATCATGCTGCTGATCGCGACCGTCGGCTTCGCGCCGCCGGTGCTGATCGTGGCGATGGGCCTCGCCGGGTTTCTCTCGGGCATGATCATGCCGTCTCGCGACATGCTGGTGCGGGCTGCCGCGCCGCCCGGCGCTGTCGGTCGCGCGTTCGGCATCGTCACGACCGGGTTCAGCATCGGCGGCATGATCGGGCCGATGCTGTTCGGCTGGATCATGGACCGCGGCGCGCCGCGTTGGGTGTTCGGCGCCAGTGTCGTCTTCATGCTGCTGACCGTCGTCGCTGGCGTTGATCGGCGAGCATTGGCCACTGGGCCGCCGCCGGCGCATGGTCGCCCCCTTATCCGGTCACCGTAACGCTGTTCAGCGTCGCGCCAAGCGCCGTCTACAGCGATTGCGCTTGATTTTGGCGAACATTTGTGGTACCCTTAATTTTTGGTTCTTTTGGTGATCTCGACCTTTAATTAACCGACGTTATCGAAAACTCGGACTTCGGTCCGGCTGCCGCTTCGTGCCGTTGCAGAGCTGTTACGCACATCCTGCGCGTCAAATGTTTTAACAAATTAAGGAATGTGGAGCTATGCCAAAGAATTCTTTGATTGGCAGTGAAAGGAAACCACTGCCCGGCGCGCGTTCGTCCGACGGAACGGTTGGAAGTCACCTTGGTGCTGCGGCACCGTCAGCATGACGCATTAGAGGAGAGGGTCAGAAAGATAGCCGCCGGCGACAATTCCGAGCGTCACCTGACCCATGAGGAATACGACCGTCAATTCGGGGCGGACCCGACCGACATCCAGGCTGTCGAACAATTCGCAAACCAGCACGGTCTGGCCGTCGTCCAGGAGCACCAGGGCAGACGGTCGGTCGTGCTCTCCGGCACAGTCGCCCAGTTCAATGACGCTTTTGGCGTGGACCTGCAGCAGTTCGAGCATGCCGGCGGCTCCTATCGCGGCAGGACCGGAGCGATCCATCTGCCCGACGAGCTGCATGGAGTGGTTACTGCGGTGCTCGGCCTCGACAATCGGCCCCAGGCGCGCCCGCGTTTTCGCGCCCGCCCCACGCACGGCAATGTGCAGTGGAATGCCGCCGCTGCGGCGTCCATATCCTTTACGCCGACCGAGCTGGCTGACTGTACGGGTTTCCTGCCGGCACCGGGCAAGGCGAGTGCATCGCCATCATCGAGCTCGGCGGCGGCTACCGTACTGCCGACCTGCAACGGTATTTCTCGGGACTGCAGGTCAGCCAGCCGAAGGTGCTCGCGGTGTCGGTCGACCATGCCAAAAACCATGCCACGGGCGACGCCGACGGACCGGATGGCGAGGTCATGCTGGACATCGAGGTCGCCGGGGCAATCGCGCCCGACGCCAAGATCGTCGTCTATTTCGCGCCGAACACCGACGCCGGGTTCCTCGACGCGATCACCGTCGGCAATCCACGATACGACGAATAAGCCCTCGGTCATTTCGATCAGCTGGGGCGGCCCGGAATCGTCCTGGACCCAGCAGGCGATGACCGCATACGACCAGGCGTTCCAAGGCGCCGCCACGATGGGAATAACGGTGTGCGTGGCAGCAGGCGACAACGGGTCGGATGACGGTGTCGGCGATGGTGCCGATCACGTCGATTTCCCGGCGTCGAGCCCGTATGCCCTGGCTTGCGGCGGCACCAGTTTGCAGGCCCCGGCACCGCCATCACGCAGGAGACGGTGTGGAACGAGGGCCCCCACAACGGAGCGACCGGCGGCGGGGTCAGCGGTTTTTTTGCGCTGCCGCCATACCAGGAGGGGCTGCAGGTCACGCGTACCCAGGGTGGAGCGGAGCCGCTGGCCATGCGGGGCGTACCCGACGTTTGCGGCGACGCCGACCCGCAAACCGGCTACGACGTGCGGGTCGACGGGCAAAACACCGTCATTGGTGGAACGAGCGCGGTAGCCCCGCTATGGGCGGGTCTGCTCGCCCTTATCAATGCGACGAAGGCCCAGCGCGCCGGGTTCATCAACCCCCACCTCTATGTAAATGCGACAGCCCTGCATGATATAACGCAGGGCAACAACGGGGATTTCGCGGCCTCCACGGGGTGGGATGCCTGCACCGGGCTCGGCAGCCCCAACGGCCAGAAAGTCGCCGACGCCGTCTGATCCTCCATCCGATTTGACCTCATCTAACCACACCGACTGGCGCGAAGGCGGGAATTCAGGGGCGGCAAGGACCGTAGTGGTTGCCCTGGACCCCGCCTTCCAAGTCGTAGCTGGTCACACTCTCTCCCCAAAGCCGCGGGCTGTCAGTCGCCCGCCGCAGCCTCCCAGGCCTCGCGTCCTTCCTTGACGAGGAAATAGACGATGGCGAGCGAGGTGACGGCGTCGATCCACCAGATGCCTAAGGCGAGTTGGGCGACGAGGCCGACCACGACGACGAGGGAGAGCCAGAGGCACGCCACCGACTCGGCGGCATCGGCGCGCAGGGCGCGGCTGCCGAGCTGATCGGCGAGAGCGAGCTTGCGGCGTGCCAGCACGAGCATGATCGGGATCGACAGCAGCGCAATGGCCAAGCCCGGCCAGGAGAACGCCTCGCCCCCGCCGCGCCACAAGCTCCAGCCGGCCGCTACGATGACATAGGCGGCCAGGGCAAACAGCAAGGCGCCGGCGATCCGCCGTGCAATTCTTTCCGCCGTCTCGGAGACTTCGCGGCCGAACCTCAACTCGCTCGACAGCCGCCAGATCAGGACGCCCGCCGAAGCCAGTTCGATTACGCTGTCCAGACCGAACGCGATCAGCGTGATGCTGTGCGCAAGGATGCCGGAGGCGACAGCGACGGCGGCCTCGACCGCCATCCACCCGACGCTCAGCCACTCCAGCCGGAACGCCCGTCGGATCAGCCTCTGCCGATGGGGATCGGCATCTACCAAGTGATCGTGAGCTTGCCGTCGCGCATTTCGTAGCCTTGCAGCCGGCTGAGAAAGCTCATGCCGAGCAGCGAAACGTCAAGGTGTTCGAGCACGGAGGCGGGCACATCATAAATCGACAACTGGCCGATGCGGATTTCGCGCAGGGTCACCGGCGCCATGCGCGCGGTGCCGTTGGCGGTTTGGACATGCCCGCTGAACGCCAGGCTGGCGGGATTGATGCCGGCGGCGCGGGCATCCGCCGGGGTGAGCGTCACCAGGCTGGCGCCGGTGTCGACGAGCATGCGGACCGGAGCACCGTTGACGGCGGTGTCGAGCACGACGTGGCCCCGTTCGTTTGCCCTGTATAGACGATCGTGTTGGAGGGCGGGCCAGAGGCGCGCGGGGCCGACATGGCGGCCTGCCCCTCCGGCCGGGATGGTGAGGCAATGTCCGGCAACAGCGCTGCGCCGTGGTCCAGCAGCCCGACACCGAGGAGGACGATACCGCAGCACAGCAATACCCAACGCAATGCCCAGCCGATCACGATACCCGCCCCGGTCCCAATTTTCGCCTGTCGCACTCTGCGAGACGGCGCTTAAGCCTTGGTGAAGGCCCTCACCCACCCAGCCCGCGGCTGGTCCCCCCTCCCGCGATGCGGGAGAGGAGCTTGAACAGTGCACCCGTTTCGCCCCTCTCCTGCACCGCGGGAGAGGGTGCCGAGCGCAGCGAGGCGGGTGAGGGTTCTTTCGGTGCGCTCTACTCTGCGGCCTGGGGCGCGTCGGGATAGCTGTTTGCCCGCCAGCGGCGCTGCCCGGTTTCGGACGCGTCGGCTTCGTAGCCCCATCTGTCCCAGCCGGGCCGGCGGCACGGGCGAACATTTCGAGATAAGGCCCTTCGCATAGCGCTTCGATGCGCTCGTAAGCCTCGTCCGGTTTGCGGCTGTGCTCGCGCCGCGGCGACACGATCAGTTTGCGGACATCGGCTCGGCTGCGATGCGGCTTGCCGCGCGTCGCGAGCAGGCAAGTCTCCGGGTTGGCCCGCGTCCAGAAGCCGAGCCCCGTAAAAAAGCTGCGGTCATTGTAAAAAAGTCTCAGGTTTCCGCAGCTTAGCCCAGTAAAACCCGACAGTCTTATAAGTGAATCCCCAGGCATGAATTATTTCGAACGCCTTTTCCAGCAGAGGATCGGTCGCCCACAGCAACAACACGCAGTCGTCGGCCGCCCATTCCGGCAACCGGCAACGCCTTGATGTCGGCGAGAGACATGCAGTCGTAATAGGCTTCGGGGCTCCGGCCTTTGCCCTTGCGCGAATAAGTGGCGAAGGTCCAGGGCGGGTCGGCGTAGATGACCCTGTAATGTTTGGACTGCGGAGAGGCGCTCATCGGCGCATGCTCGCGGGCTCCCGCCGCGTGGTCAACCGGCTTCCTCGCCGTCGCCTTCGTCGGGTCCCTCCTCGGTCGGGATGCTGTAATTGCCCTTGAGCCAGCGGCCGAGATCGATCTGCGCGCAGCGCGCCGAGCAGAATGGCCGATACTGCGGCATCGGCGGCTTGCCGCAGATCGGGCACGGGCGCGGTGCGGGTCGCTCGATCGACGAGATGGAGGCCATGGCCGAGCGGATATAATCAAAGCGCCGAGATTTGAAAACGTTCGCGGTCATAGCCGGGGTCGGCCTCGATCGCGATGCTGCGGGCGAATTGCTGCTCGGCTTGCCGCACGGCGTCGGCCGCGGCCCCCGCCAATGCAGCTGCGACCTCGGGAGCGACAGTGATGCGCCATCGCCGGCCGGGCTGCGCCCGCGCTGCACGGCGCAGTGCGCGCAGCGCCTCGTGCGCGACCGTGACCGCAGTCTTGACGAGAGCGCCGCCCGAGCGCGGCTCGAGCAATGCCTCGGCGAGCGGGCGGCTGCGGCGCGGCCGCACCAGCTCGAAATGTCCGAGCCGCGTCCAGCCGAGGAGCTGAGGGACCGCCGGATCGGGGGCGAGCGGCCTCGGCGAGCGCCGCGCGCAACTTTTCGCGCGCCGACCGGCTGTCCATCCCGACAAAATCGATCGACGATGCCGCCGCCCAAATTGCGCAACCGGATCTGCCGGGCGATGGTCCCGGCGGCGGCGAGGTTCGCCATAAGGCCGGTGCGCTCCGGCGACCCGGTTTCCGGGGTTCCGGTATCGACGTCGATCAGCATGCCGGCCCGGGTCGCCTCGAAATGCACGGAACCGCCGCCCGGGAGGGCGAGCGTAGCGGACAACGCCTCGTCGAATACCGCGTCGAGATCGATCGGCCACTCGCGTTTCCGGCAAGGTGTGCGACGGCGGCGTCCGGAAAAGCGGCGCGAAGTTCGGGAATCGCCGCGGGGTCGTCCACGAGAATCTCGTCGGGCGCCCCCGGCAGTGACCTGGCGAGCGCAGCGGCAAAGGACGCCGCCGGGTCGAGCCGGGCCGGCGGCTCCAGCCGTGAAGCGCGATCGAGGATATCATACCAGCGCCGCGCCAAAACCGCCGCCTCATCGGCGAGCGCGTCAAACGGCGCAGGTTCGAGAAGCCTCACCCCCGCCGCACCCTCACCCGCCTCACTGCGCTCGGCACCCTCTCCCGCATGCGGGAGAGGGGGACCCAGCCCCACGGGTCCGCGCGAGCGCGGCCCAGGACAGGCTCCGGGATGGGTAGGTGAGGGTGTTGAGCGAGGAGAGAAGTTGGTTGCGTTCGTCGGGCGCGAACGCCTCCCCGCCTTTGAAGCCGGGGCGGCCGACGATCAGTTCGACGAGCCGGCCGCGCAAGGCGGCGGCCATCGTCACCCTTGCGGCTTTGCCGGCCTGGGCCTCGCGGCGGATTTGCACGACTACGCGCTCGCCTTCGTGCAGCCGCTTGCCGCGCGGGAAAACCTCGCTCTGCGGCAGGAAGGCGGGCCTGTCGCCGCCGATATCGACGAGCGCCGCGCCGAGCGCCGGCAAGAGCCGCACGACTCGGCCGAGATGAATGCTGCCCGGCTTCACTGCGGTCGCCGCGCTCGACGTAGAGCTCGACGGGCACGCCCGTCTTCGAGCAGCGCCGCGCGCCACTCGCCGGGGCCGGCCGAGATCAGCAGCTCGCGAGCCAACTCGGTCGATAGCCGCGGCCGGCGAGCAGCTGCATGGTCTCGAAAAGCGGCAGCCCGACGACGTTCGAATAGGAGCCGCTGACCCAGCGGATCAGCGCCGCCGCCCGCCCCTGGATCGCGTACCCGCCGGCCTTGCCCTGCCACTCGCCGGTGCGCAGATAGGCCCCGATCTCGGCCTCGCTCAGCCGTTTGAACGCGACCTGGCTGTCGACCCGGCGCGTCACCAATCCACCGTCGGGGCTCACCAGTGCGATGCCGCCATGAACCCGGTGGCGGCGCCCCGACAACAGTTCGAGGCAGGACCGCGCGCTCGCCTCGTCCTCGGTTTTCGGCAGGATGCGCCGGCCGCAGGCGACGACGGTGTCGGCGGCCAGGACATAGGCGCCGGGATGGCGCGGGACTACCGCCTGCGCCTTTTCCTGCGCGAGGCGCATCGCATGCGCCGGCGGCAACTCGCCGCGGCGGGGGGTCTCGTCAATGTCGGCCGGATCGATGCAGTCGGGCATGAGGCCCACCTGGCGCAGCAGTTCGAGGCGGCGCGGCGAGGCGGAGGCGAGCACAAGGGGCGGCCCCGTCACACAGTCACCCCCGCAGATGCAGCACGCAAATCAGGGTGAAGAGGCGCCGGGCCGTGTCGAGATCGATCGCGACCTTGTCGGCGAGCCGCTCGATCAGCAGCGCGGACCCCTCGTTGTGCAAGGACCGCCGGCCCATGTCGATCGCCTCGATCTGCGCGAGGCTCGAACGGCGGATCGCTTCGTAATAGCTGTCGCAGACCATGAAATAATCTTTGACGATGCCGCGAAACGGCGCCAGCGGCAGAATGATCGTTTCGTTCGAGCCGTTCGCCATCGAGCGGATTTCGATGCTGCAGCCGGTTCTCCTCGATCGCCAAATGCAGATGGTAAGGCCCGTTGCAGCCGGAGACCGGCGCGAAATGGTTCTCTTCGAGGAGATCGAAGATCGCCACCGCGCGCTCGTGCTCGATATCGGGGCTGCGGCGGACGACCGTATGCTCGTCGAGAGTGATGCCGGCGATTCGCGAGGCGTCCTGCTCGCCCATGGCTTGTCGAGTTACCCCGCGCGCGCCCGATCGAGCCGGATCGACAACGACAACGCGTGCGCGTCCAGCCCCTCCGCCTCGGCGAGGCGGATCGCCGACGGGGCGAGCGCCGCGAGGCTCGCCGCGTCGCAGCGGACGAGCGAGGTGCGCTTCAGGAAATCGAGAACGCCGAGACCCGAGGCGAAGCGCGCGCTGCGCGCCGTCGGCAGGACGTGGTTGGGTCCGGCGATATAGTCGCCGATCGCCTCGGGCGTGTGGCGGCCGAGAAAGATCGCCCCGGCATGATGCGACCCGCTCGGCCAACGCGTCGGCCTCGTCGAGCGCGAGCTCGAGATGCTCGGGCGCGATCCGGTCGATCAGCGCCGGCGCCTCGTCCCAATCGGCGACGATCAGAATGGCGCCGTGCGCCTGCCAGCTGGCGCGCGCGATCTGCGCCCGCGGCAGCTGCGCCAGATGGCGCTCGACCGCCGCCTCGACCGCGGCGGCAAAATCGGCGTCGTCGGTGATGAGGATCGCCTGCGCCGCGCGCGTCGTGCTCCGCCTGCGACAGCAGATCGGCGGCGATCCATTCCGGGTCGTTGTGCCGGTCGGCGACGACCAGGATCTCGGACGGGCCGGCGATCATGTCGATCCCGACCTTGCCGAAGACCCGCCGCTTGGCCGCGGCGACATAGGCGTTGCCCGGACCGACGATCTTGTCGACCGGCGCGATCGTCGCCGTGCCGTAGGCGAGCGCCGCGATCGCCTGCGCGCCGCCGACCCGGTAGATCTCGTCGATCCCGACCATCTGGGCGGCGGCGAGAACCAGCGGGTTCAGCACGCCGCCGGGGTCGGCACGGTCATGACCAGCCGCTCGACCCCGGCGACCTTCGCCGGGATGGCGTTCATCAGCACCGAGGAGGGATAGGCGGCGGTGCCGCCCGGCACGTAGAGCCCGGCCGCGGCGACCGGGCGCCAGCGCGCGGCGAGCCGCACGCCTAGCTCGTCGACATAGTCGATCGCGGCGGGCAGCTGGCGGCGATGGAAGCTCTCGATCCGCTCCGCCGCGACGCGCAGCGCGGCGACGGTCTCGGCGTGCGCCGCGGCGGCGCCATCGGCGATCTCCCGCGCGCGTCAGCCGCAGGCCGCCGGCCGCGAGATCCAGCCCGTCGAAGCGGCGCGTGTACTCGATCAGCGCCGCATCGCCGCGGGCGGCGACATCCTCGATGATCTCGGCGACCGCGGCGTCGACATCGGCCGCGCTCTCGCGCTTCGCCGCGAGCAGCTGTCGGAACCCCGCCTCGAAACCGGGGTCGCGCGGTGCGAGAGCGTGACCGGCATCAGCGCCGCCGCTACCGTGCTGCGCCGGCGCGGGCGCGGGTTCGGGCCTGGCGGCCGACCGCTTCGCGAAAGCGCTCGATCCAGCCGCCGACCTCTTCGGGGCGGGTCTTCAGCGCCGGGCGGTTGACGATCAGCCGCGAGCTGACCTCGGCGATGTGCTCGATCTCGACCAAGCCGTTGGCCTCGAGGGTGGCGCCGGTCTGCACGAGATCGACGATGTGCCGGCACAGCCCGAGCCGCGGCGCCAGCTCGATCGCGCCGTTGAGCTTGATGCATTCCGCCTGGACGCCGCGCGCCGCGAAATGCCGGCGGGTGACTTCCGGGTACTTCGTCGCGACGCGCACATGGCTCCATCGTCTGACGTCGGCCTGCCCGAGCGCGTCCGCCGGCGCCGCGACGGCGAGCCGGCAATGGCCGACATCGAGGTCGAGCGGCGCGTAGATCTCCGAATAGTCGAATTCCATCAGCACGTCGTTGCCGGCGATGCCGAGCTGCGCCGCGCCGAAGGCGACAAAGGTCGCGACGTCGAAGCTGCGCACGCGGATCAGGTCGAGACCCGGCTCGCTGGTCGTGAAGCGGAGCTGGCGCGAGGCGGGATCGTCGAAGGCCGGCTCCGGCTCGATGCCGATCCGCGCGCAGCAGCGGCATCACCTCGCCGAGGATCCGCCCGTTCGGCAGTGCCATGATCAAGGTATCGCCGCGGACGGGCACGGGTCTCGACGGTCACGAAGCTTCATCCAAATCGTGGCGGGGCTGCCATGGCGTCGGCCATGGCTCGCCGAGGTCCCTGGCGTGGCAGAGGATTCGCGCGACGTCGAGCCGGATCGCCGCGCCGCCGGAAAATTCGAGATGCGACTGCGCCATCTTCCGGCCGGATCGCCAGCAACGACAGTATCCGGTCGTCATCGCTGCGGCGGAACCCGCTGTAGGACACCGCCGCCACCTCGCTGAACGTGATGCCGCACAAGACCCGCTCATAGGGAACCTCGCCGGGCGCCGGGCGGAGCCCGTTTTCCCAGCGAAATCGGTTGGCGACGAACAGAAAGCTGCGCTCCTCCGGCGCATAAGCGAGATCGCGAACGGCGACGAGCGCGTCCTGCAGACAGGCCGAGATCACCGCCAGGTCCTCGGCATCCTCGGCGCGCAGCTTCAGCGCCGCGCCTTCGTCAGGCGCCATCCCGCAGCCTCTCGATCCGGGCGCCGCAGGCGGCGAGCTTTTCCTCGAGCCGCTCGTAGCCGCGGTCGAGGTGATAGACGCGGTTGATCACGGTTTCCCCCGCCGCGGCGAGGCCGGCCACGACCAGCGACACCGAGGCCCGCAGATCGGTCGCCATGACCGGCGCCCCCGTCAGCCGCGGCACGCCGCGCACCAGCGCGGAGGCGCCATGGACGTTGATGTTGGCGCCCATCCGCGCCAGCTCCGGGACATGCATGAAGCGGTTCTCGAAGATCGTCTCGGTGATCATCGAGGCGCCATTGGCGATCGTCATCAGCGCCATGATCTGCGCCTGCAGATCGGTCGGAAACCCGGGATAGGGCTCGGTCATCACGTCGACGCCTTCGAGGCGTTCGGCATTTCGCCGCACCGTCAGCCCGTCGGCGGTTTCCGCGACTTCGACACCGGCGCCTTCGAGAATGCGCGCGACTGCCGCGACGAGATCGAGGCGGGTCCCGGTCAGCCTGACCTCGCCATCCGTCGCCGCGGCGGCCATGATGTAGGTGCCGGTTTCGATCCGGTCCGGGATGATCGAATGCGTCGCCCCGTGCAGCCGCGGCACGCCGAGGATGCTCAGGCGGTCGGTGCCGATCCCCTCGATGCGCGCGCCCATCGCGATGAGGCAGTCGGCCAGATCGGTGATCTCCGGCTCGCGCGCGGCGTTGATCAGCAGGGTCTCGCCCTCGGCCAGGCTGGCCGCCATCAGCAGATTCTCGGTAGCGCCGACCGAGACCGCCGGAAATGCGATCTCCGCGCCGCGCAATCCCTTGGGCGCGCGCGCGTCGATATAGCCCTCGCGCAGCTCGACCTCGGCGCCGAGCCGCTGCAACCCCTTGATGTGCAGGTCGACCGGCCGGGTGCCGATCGCGCAGCCGCCCGGCAGCGAGACGCGCGCCCGCCCGCAGCGCGCGACCAGCGGCCCGAGCACGAGGACCGAAGCCCGCATCTTGCGGACGAGGTCATAGGGCGCGGTGCTCGAGGTGATGTGCCCCGCCGACAATTCGACGACGTGTCCCGAATCTGCGCCTTCCTCGCCTCGGATGACCGACACCCCGTGCTGCACCAATAGGTTCGCCATCGTCGCGATATCGGCGAGAACGGGGACGTTCTTCAGGGTCAAGGTCTCCGGCGTCAGCAGGGACGCGGCCATCAGCGGCAAGGCGGCGTTCTTGGCGCCGCCGATCGGAATTACGCCTTCGAGCGGCACGCCGCCCTTGATGCAGATCTTGTCCATCGCCTCGGTTGTACGCGCGCCGCCACCCAGACCGGCGGGCAGCCAGCAGCCTATCTATCGGCGGTCACGCCGCCGTCCGGCTGCTTTTACTTGACAGCGAAGCGCCGCTCAAGCCAGCGGCTCGCCGTCGCCTCCGTCGCCTTTTTTGGACAGCGGCGCGGCGCGCCGCTGCTGGCCGGGCCTGCTCCTTGCGCCGCCGCAGATTGTCGCGCAACGCCTTGGCCAAGCGCTCCTCCCGCGCTGCGCGTTCAGTGTTGTGTTTTGCGCCGGGGTGTAAGGGCTGCGTCATCCCGCGATGCAAAGGCGAGAGCGTCCGTCATGTCAAGCAGAAGCTATTCCTCGATCCGGATCTTCGCATGCGTCGCGAGGATCACCGCGACCGCCTGCTTTGCGGTGTATTCGGCGGATTGATCCGGATGCTGGCGCCGCCACGCCTCGACACCCGCCCGGTAACATTCCACCGAGGGGCGTCCGGAGCGGCGCGCCGACTTCGAACGCCCTCAGCACCGCCGTCGGCGGCGACATTCGTCGTCGGATCGATTTTCGATACCCGCCAAACCATCAGGCGCTCCAAAGGCTCCGGCAAAGGCCCTATCGTGGTTAGCAACAATCAACCCGGCAAACATTGGACTGCAGAAGGGGTTCCGGTTGGGGCTCAGCGCGATGCCGGTGCGTGCGCATCGCTTCGGTGAGCGCGGAGCCAGGCGCTCAGCCGGGTCCTGGGCGACGCCCACATCCTCAACATCTTCGAGGGCGCGGCCGAAATCCAGGCGCAGATCATCGCCCGCGGCCTCGTCGCCGGCCGTAATTAGGGCGAGCACGGAGCAGTAATCAGAAATTGCATCGGCGATCGAACGTAGCTGCACCTGCAGCAAATCAGCAGCAAAATCTCGCCTAGCGGTTGTAGTCTCTGCCGAGCCCGGCGCACGTCGTGCCGGCCCGCGCAGTCGGGCATCCCCGCACCTGCCACGACCGGAGTCTGCAATGTGAATTCGGCAAATTTACGATGCCGATTTATGTGGATCAGGCGGACGATGCGAGCGGCTTACCCTTCTCCACGACATAGGTGATGGCGACCCTCGTCGTTTTGTCGCCGTTCTTGCTGCCGGCATGGGGCGTTTCGGGCGGCACCTGGAAGCCGTCGCCCGGTTTCAGCGTGCGGGTCGGTTGACCTTGTATGGGAAGATCAAAGCCGCCTTCGAGGACATAGCCGGACTCGATTCCCGGATGCGTGTGCCGCGCGACCAGCGCCCCCGGTTCTATTTCGGCCTCCACATTTAGCGTCACATAACCCGGTACCGGACCGTCCGTCTGCGACAAATCTTTCACGTGACGCCCGGGGGTTGCTGTTCCGGTCGGTGCGCCCTGCGCCGAAGCGTCTGTCGCAATCAACCCGGTGAGCCCGCAAGCCGCGCAGGACGCAAGACCGGCAAAGCCCTCTTCGCGTCAGCATCACGACCTCTCTTCCTTGTCCGGATCGCCAGTGTCCAGACTTCTGCGAGGAGCATCATAATCGGTTCGGGATCGGGCGGACAAGGTGGCAAATTGCCGACCTCCCGGTATTGGCGTCGAAGGACGCAGTGAATTGTTCGCCAAGGCACGCGGATCAAGTTAGTCTGTCGTCCAAACAACCAAACCAGATCGGAGGAACCAATGGCCAGCGCAACTCAAAATTTTGACGCTGTCGTGATCGGCGCCGGCTTTTCCGGCATGCACATGCTGAAGTCGCTGCGCGACAAATTGGGGCTGAAGGTGCGGGTTTATGAAGCCGGCGAAACCGTTGGCGGCACCTGGTACTGGAACCGCTACCCTGGCGCGCGTTGCGATTCCGACTCCTACATCTATTGCTTCACCTGGGACAAGCAGCTGTTGCAAGAGTGGGAATGGTCCGAACGCTATCCCGAGCAGCCCGAAATCCTTCGCTATCTCGAGCATGTGGCCAAACGTCACGACTTGAAACGCGACATGCAGTTCAATACGCGCGTGACCGGTGCGCGAATTCGACGAGACCACCAATTTGTGGATGGTGCGCACCGACAAGGGCGAAGAGGTCACGGCGCGTTACCTCATCGCGGCCGTGGGAAGCCTGTCGCACACAAACATGCCGCAGTTCAAGGGCCTGGAGAAATTCAAGGGCAAGTGGTACCACACCAGCCGCTTCCCTCACACCGGCGTCGACTTCACCAACAAGCGCGTGGGCGTCGTCGGTACCGGCGCCACCGCGGTGCAGGCGATTCCGGAAATTGCGCAGCAGGCCAAGCAACTCACCGTGTTCCAGCGCACTGCGAACTACTGTGTGCCGGCGCGCAATGGCAAGAGTGGACCCCGAAGTGGTCGAGGCGCGAAAGGCGGACTATGACGGCGTCGTCAAGCGCATCAGGAATCGTTCTTCGGCTTTGAGTATGACTTCATTCCGAAGTCGGTGCTGGAAGCCACGCCCGAGGAGCGCGAGCGTGAGTTCGACAGGATGTGGGATGCCGGTGGCTTCGCCTTCTGGCTGGCCAACTACCAGGACATGTTCTTCAATCAGGAGGCCAATGACCTGTGCGCCGACTACATCAAGCGTAAGATCCGCAAGACCGTGAAAGACCCGGTCGTAGCCGAAAAGCTCATACCCAAGGGCTACGCCTACGGCACCAAGCGCCAACCGCTGGACACCAACTACTACGAGACCTTCAACAAGGATAATGTGCTGCTGGTCGATGCCAATACCGACGGCGCTATTGAAGAAATTACCGAAAAGGGCATCCGGGCAGGCGGCAAGGAATACGAATTCGACATCATCGTGTTCGCCACCGGTTTCGATGCGATGACCGGTCCGCTGAAGGCCTTGAACCTGAGAGGCCGCGGCGGCCGCACACTGGATGAGCAATGGGCGGATGGTCCGCACACCTATCTCGGGATCTCGGTCGCCGGCTTCCCCAATTTGTTCACCATTACCGGCCCGCAAAGCCCGTCGGTACTGTCGAATATGCCGGTATCGATCGAGCAGCATGTGGAGTGGGTCACCGACTGCATCGACAACATGCGCAAGACCGGCAAGACCACGATCGAGGCGACGCCCCAGGCGCAGGATCAGTGGGTTGCCCATGTCAACGAGATCGTCAACAAGACGCTGATGACCGGCGCCAACTCCTGGTACATGAGCGCCAACATCGCCGGCAAACCACGCGCCTTCTTGCCCTATTTGGGGCCGGAAGGTGTCGGCGGTTACCGGAAGAAATGCGACGAGGTCGCGGCCAAAGGCTACGAGGGATTTGAATTGGCGTAGCCGACCTCATGTCCGGCGAAAATGGCGCGCGTGTTTGAATAGGTTATCTGTCACCCGCAAAGGGAGGGGTCCAGAGCTAGCTGCCCCTGGCCTGAACAGGGCAACCGCTTCGGTCCTGGGGCCTGGATCCCGCTTTCGCGGGAATGACAATAGACTAATGACATTCGAGATCCATCGTCGCTTCGAAGAATTGAGATCAGCGATAACGGGCAACGTTCGCGCCAGCCAAACAGTATCGGAGGAGACGATGATCAATAACAGCTACTACTCGCAGGAGGTGCACGGTCCGTACGAGCTTGCACGACATCGGCAATCTCGAATTGGAAGAAGGCGGCACCATCCGCAATTGCCAACTCGCCTACGCTACTTTCGGCACGCTCAATGCCGCCAAAGATAACGCCATCCTCATTCCCACCTGGTACTCCGGCACCAACAAGATCATGGAGCAGGTGTATATCGGTAAGGGCCGCGCGCTCGACCCCGACAAGTATTTCATCATCATCGTCAATCAGATCGGCAACGGTCTTTCCACCTCGCCGCACAACACGCCGGCGCCGGCCGGGATGGGGAATTTCCCGCATGTGCGGATCGGCGATGACGTGCGCGCGCAGCACAAATTCGTCACTGAAAAGTTCGGCCTGAAGAGTTTCGCGCTGGTAGTCGGCGGCTCGATGGGCGCGCAGCAGACCTACGAATGGGCCGTACGCTACCCCGATATGGTGAAGCGCGCCGCGCCCATCGCCGGCACAGCGAGAAATACGATCCACGATTTCCTTTTCACCGAAACGCTGGTCGAGGCGATCACGTCCGACCCCGGTTTCAACAAGGGTTTCTATGCATCCTCGGCGGACGTCCGAGAAGGTCTGTTGCGGCACGCCAAAATGTGGGCGGTGATGGGTTGGAGCACGGAGTTTTTCCAGGAAAATCGGCATAAGGCGTTGGGCTTTTCGTCGATGGACGATTTCATCATCAACTTCATGTACGGCTATTTCAGCGTGATGGATCCGAACGATCTGCTGTGCATGGCGTGGAAATGGCAGCGCGGCGACGTCAGCCGCCACACCGGCGGCGATTTGCGGGCCGCGCTGGGCCGAATCAAAGCCAAGACCTTTGTCATGCCGATGTCTTCGGATATGTTTTTCCCGCCGGCTGATTGCCAGGCCGAGTGGCGGCTCATACCCGATGCCGAGTTCCGGCCGATCCAAACCATCGATGGGCATCTCGCGCTGTTCGGCGCCGATCCCAATGCGATCGGTCAGCTCGACAAGCACCTGGGCGAGTTGCTTGCGACAAAAATTTAACGAGCCATATTCCCCGAATGACGGTTTTTCTGACGATCCTGCTCGTTCTCGCGATGCTCGGCACCTTGACCGTGCTCGGCTTTGGCGTCGCGAGCTTGCTGCGCGGCGGCGACCCGCGCCGCTCGAACAAGCTGATGCAGTCGCGCGTCATCATGCAGGCGTTGGCGCTGGTGCTGCTGGCAATGCTGATGCTGCTGGCGCGGCATTAAGCCCCGGGTATCGAAGATGGTTCGGCTGACCCGGATCTATACGCGCGGCGGCGATGGCGGCGAGACCTCGCTCGGCGACGGCACGCGCGTGCCGAAGCATGCGTTGCGCGTCGCCGCCTATGGCACTGTCGACGAGGCCAATGCGGCGATCGGGATCGCCCGGCTGCATGCCGACGCGGCGGCCGACGAGATGCTCGACCGCATCCAGAACGATCTCTTCGACCTCGGCGCGGATCTCTGCACGCCGGAGGATGGCCGGCGCGCGGCCGGCGCATTGCGCATCACCGCGCCCCAGGTCGAGCGTCTCGAGCGCGAGATCGACGCGATGAATGCGAGTTTGCGGCCGCTCGACTCGTTCATCCTGCCCGGCGGCACGCCGGCTGCGGCCTACCTCCATCTCGCGCGGACGATCACGCGGCGAGCCGAGCGCCTGGTCAGCGAGCTCGCCGCCGGCGAGCCGGTCAACCCCGAGGCGCTCAAATACCTGAACCGCCTCTCCGACCACCTCTTCGTGCTCGGCCGCCGGGTCAACGACGGCGGCGCCCGCGACGTCCTCTGGCGCCCCGGCGCCAACCGCTGAGCATCATCGCAGCGGGACGACCAGATCGAGGAGGGCCTTGCCTTCGCCCTGGGCCCGTGCACAAATCATGATCCGGCCGGCGGGATCATGCGTGCCGGCGGCGCAACGGCGAGGACGAGATGAAAGCGCTGGTCGCGGTCAAGCGGGTCATCGACTACAACGTCAAGATCCGCGTCAAGGCGGACAAGACCGGGGTCGAGACCGCCAACGTCAAGATGTCGATGAACCCGTTCGACGAGATCGCCGTCGAGGAGGCGCTGCGCCTGCGCGAGGCCGGGATCGTCAGCGAGATCATCGCGGTGTCGCTCGGCGTCGCGCAGTGCCAGGAGACGATCCGCACCGCGCTGGCGATGGGCGCCGACCGCGGCATCCTCGTGCAGACCGACGCCGAACTGCAGCCGCTCGCCGTCGCCAAGCTGTTGAAAGCCGTGATCCTGCAGGAAAACCCCGAGATCGTCATCATCGGCAAGCAGGCGATCGACGACGACTGCAACCAGACCGGCCAGATGCTGTCGGCGCTGCTCGGCTGGCCGCAGGCGACCTTCGCCTCGAAGGTCAAGATCAGCGACGGCCACGCCGAGGTCACGCGCGAGGTCGATGGCGGGCTCGAGACGGTCTCGATCAAACTGCCGGCGGTGATCACCACGGATCTGCGGCTCAACGAGCCGCGCTACGCCTCGCTGCCCAATATCATGAGGGCGAAGAAGAAGCCGATCGCGACGACGACGCCCGAGGCGCTCGGCGTCGACGTCGACGCCGCGCCTCGTCGTGCTCAAGGTCGAGGAGCCGGCAAAGCGCCAGGGCGGCCACAAGGTCGGCTCGGTCGCCGAGCTCGTCGACAAGCTGAAGACCGAGGCGCGGGTGATCTGATGGCTGCGCTGGTCGTCGCCGAACATGACAACAGGGCGCTGAAGCCCGCGACCCTCAACGCGGTTGCGGCCGCAACCGAAATCGCCGCCGGTGAGGTCGACATCCTGGTGGCCGGCAAGGATTGCCGCGCCGTCGCCGAGGCCGCCGCCAAGATCGCCGGAGTCGAGAAAGGTGCTGCTCGCCGACGACGCCGCCTACGAGCACGGGCTCGCCGAGAATGTGGCGCCGCTCGTCGTCAAGCTCGCCGAGCATTACTCGCATCTGCTGGCCACGGCGACGACCTCCGGCAAGAACTTGATGCCGAGGGTCGCGGCGCTGCTCGATGTGATGCAGGTGTCGGACATCAGCGCGGTTGTTTCGCCGGACACTTTCGTGCGGCCGATCTATGCCGGCAATGCGCTGGCGACGGTGCAATCCAAGGACCCGGTCAAGGTCATCACGGTGCGCGGCACCGCCTTCCCGCCGGTCGAGGCGACGGGCGGCTCGGCGGCGATCGAGCCGGTCGACGACGACCGGTGCGGCGGGGCTGTCGGAGTTTGTCGGAGCGGAGTTGTCGAAATCGGAGCGGCCCGAGCTGACCAGCGCCCGGATCATCATCTCGGGCGGCCGCGGCATGCAATCCGGGCGAGAATTTCCATCTCTTGGAGAAGGTCGCCGACAAGCTCGGCGCCGCGGTCGGCGCCTCGCGCGCCGCCGTCGATGCCGGTTTTGTGCCCAATGACTACCAGGTCGGCCAGACCGGCAAGATCGTCGCGCCCGAACTCTACGTCGCGGTCGGCATTTCCGGCGCCATCCAGCACCTCGCCGGGATGAAGGATTCGAAAGTCATCGTCGCGATCAACAAAGACGAGGAAGCGCCGATATTTCAGATCGCCGATTACGGCCTGGTCGGCGATTTGTTCAAGATCCTTCCCGAGCTCGCCGACGAGCTCGAGCGCCGCAAGTGAGCGCGGCCCCAGTCTCCACGGCCAAGGTTTCGCTCGAACCGCTGCGCCGCATCGGCATTATCGGCGCCGGGCAGATGGGCGGCGGCATCGCCCATGTCTGCGCGCTCGCCGGGATCGATGTGGTGGTGACCGACATCAACGAGGAGGCGCTGCAGCGCGGCCGGCAGGCGATCGAGCGCAACCTGTCGCGTCAGGTCGCCCGCGGCACGATTCGGGAAGAAGACAAGGCTGCCGCGCTCGCTCGAATTCAAATGGGGCTCGATTACGCGCTGTTCGCCGATTGCGACATGGTGATCGAGGCGGCGACCGAGAAAGAAGAGGTCAAGCGCGAGATCTTCAAGAAGCTGATGCCCGCACTTGAAGCCCGATGCGCTGATCGCCACCAACACCTCGTCGATCTCGATTACCAGGCTCGCCTCCGCGACCGACCGGCCCGGCAAGTTCATCGGCATGCATTTCATGAACCCGGTGCCGGCGATGAGCCTCGTCGAGCTGATTCGCGGCATCGCCACCGACGAAGAGACCTTTGCGGCGACGCGCGAGCTCGCCGTTGAGGCTCGGCAAGACCCCGGTCGCGGCCGAGGATTTTCCGGCGTTCATCGTCAACCGCATCCTGCTGCCGATGATCAACGAGGCGGTCTACACGCTCTACGAGGGCGTCGGCTCGGTCGAGGCGATCGATACGGCGATGAAGCTCGGCGCCAATCACCCGATGGGGCCGCTCGAGCTCGCCGATTTCATCGGGCTCGACACCTGCCTCTCGGTCATGCAGGTGCTCTATGAGGGGCTCGCCGACAGCAAGTATCGGCCCTGCCCGCTGCTCGTCAAATATGTCGAGGCCGGCTGGCTCGGCCGCAAGGCGAGCCGCGGTTTCTACGACTATCACGGGGAAAAGCCGGTCCCGACCCGGTGAACTCCAATACTCGCCGCGAAATCTTGCCCAGACTGGGTGAATTCGTTATCAAGCCGTCACAATCGCGTGCTATTCCGGCCCGCGAGCGTCTGTTAGCGGGACGGGTGTTTCGTGACGGTTAGTCTGGACAATTGCCCGGCTTTGGTGCTGAACGCGGATTTTCGGCCGCTGAGCTATTTTCCGCTGTCACTGTGGTCGTGGCAGGATGCGGTCAAGGCGGTATTCCTCGATCGCGTCAACATCATCGATCATTACGACGTCTGCGTGCGCAGCCCCTCGCTGGAGATGCAGCTGCCGAGCGTCGTCTCGTCTGAAGGAATACGTGCCCGCCGCCCGCCACCCGGCGTTCACCCGGTTCAACGTCTTTCTGCGCGACCGGTTTACCTGCCAGTATTGCGGCGAGCCTTATCCCTCGCACGATCTGACCTTCGACCACCTGGTGCCGCGCTCCCGCGGCGGCCGCACGATCTGGACCAACGTCGTGACCGCCTGCGCCACCTGCAATCTGTGGAAGGGCAACCGCCTGCCGCGCGAGAGCGGGATGTATCCGCGGCATCGCCCGGTGCAGCCGACGACCTATATGCTGCAGGAAAACGGCCGCGCGTTCCCGCCCAACTACCTGCACGAAAGCTGGCGCGACTACCTCTACTGGGACACCGAACTCGACCCGTTCTGATCGCACCCGGGCAGCGCGGCCTACTGCGGCGTATTCCCCGAGGTCGGGTTGCGCCCGCTTGTGCGGAGACCAGCTATCGCAAAGCTCAGCCCTTGACGCCGCCCATCGTCAGGCCGGAGGCCATGCGGCGGCGGAAGGCGTAATAGATCGCAACCGGCGGCAGCGCGTAGATGACGGCGGTCGCCATCATGTAATTCCACGGCGACTCGTCGCTGTTGAGAAACTGGGCGAGCGCCACCGCCACGGTCATGCTCCGCGTCGACGACAGCAGCAAGAACTGGTAGAGAAATTCGTTCCACGAGAGCAGCAGCGCATAGGTGCCGACCGCGACGAGGGCCGGCGCCATCAGCGGCAGGTAGATGCGCCAATAGACTTGGAACGGCGATGCGCCGTCGATCCGTGCCGCCTCGTCGAGCTCGATTGGAATGCTCGCGCCGTAATTCTGGAAGATGAAGATCGCATAGGGGTGGCGAAGGTTACCAATGCCGCAATCACCGCCCAGAGATTGTCCGCCAGACCGTAGATCTGCATGATCCGGTAGAACGGAATCGCCAGGAAAGAGGCCGGGATCACATAGGTCAGCAGCGCCGCGTTGGTTAGGAGCCAGCCATGGCGGATGCGCATCCGGCCGATCGCAAAGCTGGTCAGCGAACCGATCAGCAATGTGAAGAAGACCGTCATCACGCCCATGTAGACGCTGTTGCCGAACTGGTGCCAGAAATTCTCGAGATACCAGTAGCCTTCGGTAACGACGATCCAGAAACTCTCGAGCGACGGGTGCGCCGGCCAGATCCGGCTGGTGAAGACGTCGCCATGCCGTTCGAGCGCGACCATCACCATGTTGTAGATCGGCGTCATCGACCAGATCACCAGCACGATGCCGAGAACGATCGAGGCCGCTTCGACCAGGTACGACCGCAGCCGGTAATTCGGCCGCCGCCGCGCCGGCCGGCCGGCCATAACCTCCGCGCTCACAGCTGAACCTCCGCGGTGCGCAGCTTGCGCATCAAGATGATCACCAGCGGTATCAGCAACGGCAGGGCCGACATCACCGCCGCCACCCCGAGCTGCGGTTGCGCGATCGTGAACGCGTCGCGGATGCCAAGCGTCGCCAACACATGCGTTGACAAAGCCGGCCCGCCGCCCGAGACGAAAAACACCGTGGTGAAGTCGCCGAGGGTCCAGATCGTCGAGAGCAAGGTGGAGACGAGATAGAGGTTGGCGAGGAGCGGGAAGGAGACGTGGACAAACCGCTTGACCCCGGTGGCGCCGTCGACATCGGCCGCCTCGTACAGTTCCTGCGGGATCGCCATCCTGCCGGCGAGCAGGATCACGGTCCAAAACGGCATCCATTTCCATATGTATGACGCCGATGACCGCGCCGAGCGCCAGCCACCGCGAGTTGTCGAGCCAGCCTGGACCGTTGATGTTAAAGGCCTCCCACAGGAAATTGTTGATGAAGCCCCATTGGCTATTCAGCATCCAATGGATCGACAGAAAGGTCGGGAGCGCGGGCACCGCCCAGGGCAGCACGTAAATCAGTAAAAGACCCTTGATCCACCACCGTCGGCGCATGAAGAACCCGGAAAGCAACAGCGCCAGAAACATCTTCAAGTTCACGCCGACCGCGAGGTAGATCACGGTATTGACGACCGAACTCAGATAGATCGGATCGGAGAATAGCTGAGCGTAAAGGCTCGGCTGGTGCCCCATCCACAACCCGTAGGCGACGGGTAGACGACAAACGCCAGGAACAGCGCGATGTAGGGGATGCAGAAGGCGATGGCCCAGGTGTATTCCGAGCCCTGCAGCTCGCCGCGCCACGCGCGCAGACCGGAACGCCGTCCTAGTGCAGGGCGACCAACTTCAACTGCCGATACACTTGCCACGATAGCCTCTCAGTCAGTCTCCACCCCCCGGTTCCTAGGGTCAAGATTGCCCAATACTATGATCCTCGCGGAAACCAAGGTCCAGGGGAAATGTCCAGGCCTCGGGACTAGCGCCTTGGTTTATCACGAGAAAGACGAATAACGGTGGATGAGATCCCGTTACCGTCTTCAAGCTTGGGCAATCGGATATTTCGCGAGGATCTTCTCTATCGTGTTAAACGCCTTGTTGGCGGCGTCTTTTGGCGTCATTCCGTTTCTGATGACGTCGGCCTCCGCCAACCCCCAGATCTGTTCGGCATTGGCGACCGCAATCCCGGGGTTGAAGGCAAAGAAATAGGGAATTGTCGGCCCTAACAGCCCTTCCCGCACATACACCGGCCGGTGCGGATCGCTCGGATCAAGCCAGAACGGATCACTTTTGACGAGCGAGGGGTAGGCCGGCAGCCAGCGGCCGAGCCCCTCCTTCAGATAAGCGTCCACGACCTTCGGCTGGATAGCGTATTTGACAAATTCCTTCGCCGCTTCGACGTTCTTTGCCCCCTTCGGGATGAAGCAGCCGCCCGCGCCAAGCTGAGCCGGTACCGGCTTGCCGTCATTGCCATCCGGCAGGCCGATCGTCACCACGTCGTGGTATTCCTCTTTGTCGTGATAGAGCGCGACCTCTGTCGAAATCGTCCCGTCAAAATCCATGACGATTTCTTTGGCGTGGAAGGCATTGTTGTCGTCGGCGTCGTTCCAGCTGAGAACCCCCTTCGGCACATACCCGTCCTTGTAGGCTGTGGTCGTGTAGGTCAGGGTCTTGATCACCGCCTCCCTGACCTGCGGGTCGTCGAAATGCGCCTTGCCGTCCGGGGTCATGAAGTTCTCGCCGCCATTCGCGAGCACAAAGGCGTAGAACAGATTGTTGCCATCGGCCGGGCCGATGCTGGTCATCTGCAAGCCCAAAGCGTAGACGTTGCGCATCGTTTCGCGCAGCTTCGGTTGCATCGGCTTGAAGAAATCCCAAAAGGCATCCCAGGTCTTTGGTGCATCCGATACCTTGTAGCCCGCCTTCTCGACCAGCGATCCCCAGACGTGGAACGGCACACAGGCGGTTTTGTATGGCGCCATGTAAAAGCCGCGCTTTTTCGTTACGTTGTTATAGTATTGAGCGGCGACGAGTACGGTCTTGGCATATTCCGACTTCTGAGTGTCGACGATCTCGGTCAAGTCGAGGATTTTGTCGTCCCAGGCATTCTGCGGGATAATCGTGGCGTCGGCGGCGTCGTATGAAATGACATCCGGGACATCGCCGGTTGTCATCGCCGAAACGATTTTCTGTCCCAGCGGGGCAAATGGCGTAATGCTGTAATCGATCTTGTCGCCGCTGGCCTTCTCGTAATCGGCGACCATACGTTTGAACCCGGCATCTTCCTCGGGGATGAACCCCTGGGTCCACCATGCGGTCGCGGTCTTGGCCGCCGCATTGGCGATGTAAGGCCGCGCCAACACGCCTGCCGCGGCGAGGCCCAAAGAACCGCGGAGGACGGAACGACGGGTGAGATATCCCATTTGCAACTCCTTCCCTGGCGCCCGCGGAACTAGCATCGCGGGTGTAGTGTTCTTCTGCACTCCGCAAAACGGCACCGGGAGAAGATCGTTCCTCGAATCGGGATCGTTAGAAGTCAGCGAAGTCGGCCGCCAGTGCCGAGGCAGAAATGAAAAGAGCCGCGGCGAGGCCGCGGCTCTTCACAGGCGGGGAAGCTCAGGGATCGACAGCTCAGCCCTTGACGCCGCCCATCGTCAGGCCGGAGGACATGCGGTTGCGGAACGCGTAATAGGTGGCGATCGGCGGCAGGGCATAGATGATGGCGGTCGCCATCATGTAGTTCCACGGCGCCACGTCGCTGTTGAGGAACTGGGCGAGCGCCACCGGCACGGTCATGCTTTCCTTGTTCGACAGCAACAGGAATTGGTACAGGTATTCGTTCCACGCCAGCAGCAGCGCATAGGTGCCGACCGCGACCAATGCCGGCGCCATCAGCGGCAGGTAGATCCGGAAATAGATCTGGATCGGCGAGGCGCCGTCGATCCGCGCCGATTCATCGAGCTCGATCGGGATGCTCCTGCCGTATTCCTGGAAGATGAAGATCGCGTATGGCGTCGCGAAGGTCACTATCGCGGCGATCACCGACCACAGGTTGTTTTGCAGCCCGTAGTGCTGCATGATCAGATAGAATGGGATCGCCAGGAACGATGCCGGGATCACATAGGTCAACAGCGCCGCGTTGGTGATCAGCCAGCCGTTGCGGATGCGCATCCGCGATGACCGAGAAGCTGGTCAGCGAGCCGATCAGCCAGCACAAAGAACGTCACCATCGCGCCGATATAGACGCTGTTGCCGAACTGGTGCCAGAAATATTCGAGATACCAGTAGCCCTGGGTCAAGACGATCCAGAAGCTGTCGGCGGAGGCTTTCGGCGGCCAGAGATGATCGCTGAACACGTCGCCTTCGGCCTCGAAGGACACCATCACGATGTTGTAGATCGGCGTGAGCGTCCACACCAACAGGACGGCGCTGAGCACTGCGGCGCCGGCGTTGGTCAGATAGCGGCGGCGCCGCGCCGCGCGGCGCATCCGCTCCGCGGGGCGCGCCGCGGCTGACGCCAGCCTCGTGTCGACCGTGATCGTGCTCACAGCTGCACCTCCGCGGCTTTCAGCTTGCGCATCAGGATGATCACCAGCGGGATCAGCAGCGGCAATGCCGACATGACCGCCGCCACGCCGAGCCGCGGGTTGGCGAGGTCGAAGGCGTCGCGGATGCCGAGCGTCGCCAGCAGATGCGTCGAGTTCGCCGGCCCGCCGCCGGTGATGAAAGTGATCGTGTTGAAGTCGCCGAGCAAAAAGATCGTCGCGAGCAGGGTCAGCACCAGATAGAGGTTGGCGAGCAGCGGAAAAGTTACGTGGACGAAGCTGCGCAGCCCGGTCGCGCCGTCCACTTTGGCCGCGTCATAGATCTCCTGCGGGATCGACATCCTGCCGGCGAGCAGGATCACGGTCCAGAACGGCAGCCACTTCCAGACGTGGGAGCAGATCGGCCGAGCCGAGGGCGAGCCAGCGCGAATTGAGCCAGGACGGGCCGTCGACACCGAAGAGGATGTAAAGCAGCGTTGTTGAGCAGGCCCCACTCGCCGTTCAACATCCAGTGGATCGAGATGAAGCTGGGCAATGCCGGCACCGCCCAGGGCAGGACGAAGATCATCAGCAGCCCCTTGACCCACCAGCCCGGGCGCATGAAAAAGCCCGACAACATAAGCGCAAGAAACAGCTTGAGGTTCACCCCGAAAGCAACAAAGACCAGGGTGTTGACCACGGTCTGCTGATAGATCGGGTCGGAGAACACGTCGGTATACAAAGCTCGGCTCGCTGCCCATCCGCAGCCCGTAGAAGACGGGATAGACCACGAAGGCCAGAAACACCCCGATATAGGGCACGAGAAAGGCGAGCGCCCAGGCGAACTCCGAGCCTCGCAGACCGCCCCGCCAATAACGCCAAAGCGATTGCCGCCGGACTGCCGGGCGGCCGAACTCGATAGCCGATGCGGTGGTCATGATCGCCTCTCAGCTCGATGCGATCGGATATTTCGCGAAGATCTCCTCGATCCGCTTGAACGCCTTGTCGATCGCCTGCTCCGGCGCGGCGCCGCTGTTCATGACAGTCAAACGCCGCGGTCATGATGACATGCTCGGCGCCGACCTGCGCCATGGCCGGGTTGTACGCCTCGTAGATCGGGAAGGTCGGGCCGATCACCGATCTGCGTCATGTAGGCCGTGCGGTGCGGGTCCTCCTTGAGCCAGAACGGGTCGCTCTTGACGATTTCGGGGATCGGCAGGGCCCAGCGGCCGAGCCCGGCTTTCAGATACTGGTTCAGCACCTTCGGCTGAATCGATGTATTTGACGAATTCCTTGGCCACCGCGACATTTTTCGCCCCCTTCGGGATGACGGGGCCAAACACCGCGACTTGGCTCGGCATCTCCTTGCCGTCGTTGCTGAGCGGCAGGCCGCGGGTCAGGATATCGTCGTATTGCTCCTTGTTCGTGATAGAGCGCGACCTCGGTCGAGATCGTGCCGTCGAAATCCATCACCATCAGTTTCGAGTGGAACGCGTTGTTGTCGTCGGCGTCGTTCCAGTTGACGCAGCTCGGCGGCACGTAGCCGTCCTTGAACGCGGTGGTCAGGCTCGTTGATCGCCTTGACCGCCGCTGCCTTGACCTTGCGGGTCGTCGGTATGCAGCTTGCCGTCCGGCGTGACGAGGTCCTGGCCGCCATAGGCGATCATCCAAGCGTTGAAGGTGTTGATCGGGTCGACCCCGTTGGTGGTCAGCTGGTAGCCGAGCCCGTAGACGTTGCGCTTGCCCGGCCGCCCGCAGCCCCTTCTGCACCGGCTTGAAGAAATCCATGAAGGCGTCCCAGGTCTTCGGCAGATCGGAGATCTTGGAACCGCCCTTTTCGACCAGCGACTTCCAGATGTGGAACGGGACCGCCGCGATCCTCACCGGCACGACGTAATAAGCGCGCTTTTTCGTGACGTTGTTGTAGAAATAGGCAGCAGGGCAGCGCGGTGTCGGATGAATTGCGCTTTTTGCGGGCTCGACGACGTCGTTGACGTCGATCAGCTTGTCGTCCCACGCACTGGAGCGGCGCGAGCGCGAAGTCGGCGATCTCGATCATGTCGGGGACGGCGCCGCTGGTGATCGCCGAGATCGCTCTTCTGGCGCAGCGGCGCGTACGGGATGATGCTGTAGTCGATCTTGTTGCCGCTCGCCTTCTCGTAATCGGCGACCACTTGCTTGGAACGCGATGTCCTCTTCGGGGACGAAGCCCTGGGTCCACCACACCTCGACGGTTGTCGCCGCCGCATTGGCGATATGGGGCCGCGCCAGGGTCCCGGCGGCAGCAAGCCCCAGAGAGCCGCGGAGCACCGAGCGCCTGGTGAAGATCGCCATGCCCGCCTTTCCTTCCCCGTTTCTCGCCGCGAATCCTGAGCGGACACGTTCTGGTTGCTGTCTCCCAGGCCACTATAGAACGCCGCCCAGGTATACTCAAATGTTAATCGCTGCCGCCGCCCCGAACTCGCGATACCGTGATCAAGGCTGGTTTCCCATGTTCGCCGCGGCGCTGGACCCGAATGGCCGAACGGGGGTTGGGATCCATGATATAGGCTTATCCCGGCCCGCTCAGCCCTGCGCGATCGGATATTTCGCGAAGATCTCCTCGACCCGCTTGAACGCCTTGTCCGCGGCCGCCTGCGGCGTCATCCCGCCGGTCATGATGTCGGCCCAGGCCGTGGCCCAGACATGCTCGTTCTGCACCTGGGCGTAGGCCGGGTTGAAGGTCCAGAAAGTCGGCACGGTCGGGCCGAGCAGCGCCCTGCTGCACGTAAGCCGCCCGGTGCGGGTCCGCGGGGTCGAGCCACCACGGGTCGTCTCTTCACGATCGCCGGCATGCACGGAATTTGCGGCCGAGCCCGGCCTTCAGATACTCGTTGAGGACCTGCGGCTGGATCAAATATTTGAGAAAATCCTTGGCCACTTCGACGTTTTTTGCCCCTTTCGGGATCAGGCCGCAAGGACTGCCGGCCTGGCTCGGCACCGGCTTGCCGTCATTGCCGAGCGGCAGGCCCATCGTCACGATGTCGTTGTAGTCCTGCTTGTTCTTGATGATCGCGACCTCGGTCGAGATCGTGCCGTCGAGATCCATCACGATCTGCTTGGCGTGGAAGGCGTTGTTGTCGTCGGCGTCGTTCCAGTTGATCGCGCCCGGCGGCACGAAGCCTTCCTTGTAGGCGGTGGTCGGGATAGGTCAGCGCCTTGATCGCCGCCTCGCGCACCTTGCGGATCGTCGAGATGCAATTTGCCGTCCTTGGTGACGATGTCCTGCCCGCCATAGGCGATCAGGAAATAATTGAACAAAGCGTTGCGAATCGTTGCCGGTCGTGTTCATCTGGAAACCGATGGCCTAGACATTGCGCATCGCCCTGGGCGCGCAACTTCTTCTGCACTTCCTTGAAGAAATCGTAGAACGCATCCCAAGTCTTGGGAAGATCTTCGATCGTGTAGCCGGCCTTCTCGACCAGCGGCCGCCAGATATGGTTCGGTCGCACCGCGCACGGTATAAGGCACGCCGTAATAGCTGCGCCGCTTCTCGACGCTGTTGTAGCAATTGGCGGTGAGCAGCGCGGTTTCGGTGTATTGCGATTTTTGGGTCTCGACGACATCGGTCACGTCGACCAGCTTGTCGTCCCAGGCATAGAGCGCGATGATCTCGACGGGGTTGTTCTGGAACAGATCCGGGACGACGCCGCTGGTCATCGCCGAGACGATCTTCTGGCGCATCGGCGCATAGGGCATGATGCGTGTAGTCGATCGTGTTGCCGCTCGCCTTCTCGTAATCGGCGACGATCTTCTTGAACGAGATGTCCTCCTCCTCGGCGAAGCCCTGGACCCACCACACCGTCGCGGTCGTCGCCGCCGCATTGGCGATATAGGGGCGCGCCAGGGCCCCGGCCGAAGCCAGCGCCAAGGAGCCGCGAAGCACCGACCGCCTGGTCGGATTTGTCATTCCCATCTTCTCCTCCCTTTCCCGCGGACCGCCATGCGGCCCGCGGTTATCCTTGTATTCAGTCGTTCTTCAACGCCGGGACCGCGCCGCCACTGGTTCGCTCAGCCCTGCGCGATCGGATATTTTGCGAAGATCTCCTCGACCCGCTTGAACGCCTTTTCCGCGGCCGCCTGCGGCGCCATCCCGCCCTGCATGATGTCGATCCAGCCTGTGCTCCAGGCATGCTCGTTCTGGACGTGGGCATAGGCCGGGTTGAAGGCCCAGAATTCCGGCAGGGTCGGGCCGAGCAGTCCTTGCTGGACGTAAGCCTCCCGGTGCGGGTCCGCGGACCACCACGGGTCGCTTTTGACGATCGACGGCATCGCCGGAATGCTGCGGCCGAGCCCTGTCTTCAGCCGCTCGTTGGCGACCTTCGGCTGGATCGAATATTTGAGGAAGTCCTTGGCGACCGCGACATTCTTCGCGCCCTTGGGGATCAGGCCGCTGGGGTTGGTAACTTTGCTCGGCACCGGCTTGCCGTCGTTGCTGAGCGGCAAACCCATCGTCAGGATGTCGTCGTAGTCGCTCTTTTTGCCTTGTGACAGCACCGCGACCTCGGTCGAGATCGTGCCGTCGAGGTCCATGACGATCTGCTTGGCGTGGAAGGCGTTGTTGTCGTCGGCGTCGTTCCAGTTGACCGCCCCCGGCGGCACGAAACCGTCCTTGTACGCGGTGGAACAATAGGTCAGCGCCTTGATCGCCGCCTCGCGCACCTTCGGGTCGTCGAGATGCAGCTTGCCGTCTTTCGTGACGATGCCCTGGCCGCCATAGGCGATCAGGAAATAGTTGAACAGCTCATTGGGATCGTTGCCGTTGGTCGTCACCTGGAAACCGAGGCCGTAGACGTTGCGCACCCCCTGCGCGCGCAATTTCTTTTGCACGTCCTTGAAGAAATCGTAATAGGCGTCCCACGTCTTCGGGATATCCTCGATCTTGTACCCGGCCTTCTCGACCAGCGGCCGCCAGACATGGTTGGGCGATGCCGCGGTTATGTCGGGCGCGCCGTAAAAGCTGCGCCTCTTCTCGACATTGTTGTAGCAATAGGCGTTGAGCAGCGCGGTCTCGGTGTACTCCTCCTTTTGCGTCTCGACGACGTCGGTCACGTCGACCAGCTTGTCGTCCCACGCCAACAGCGCAATGAGTTCGTTCGGGCTCTGGCTGGAACAGATCGGGGACGACGCCGCTCGTCACCGCCGAGATGATCTTCTGGCGCAGCGGCGCAAACGGGATGATGCTGAGCTCGATCGTGTTGCCGCTCGCCTTTTCGTAATCGGCGACGAGTTTTTTGACCGCGCTGTCCTCTTCCGGGACGAAGCCCTGCGTCCACCACACTTCCGCGGTCGTGGCCGCCGCATTGGCGATATAGGGCCGCGCGAAGGCTTCCGGCCGCGACCAAGCCCGCCGAACCTGCGAGCACTGAGCGCCTTGTTAAATGGCTCATTCGCATCTCCTTCTCGGTTCGCGCCAACGGCGTGTCGTTCGGATCGCTCCACGGCCGACACTATGTCAAATCTCGTCAGCCCTGCTCGATCGGGTATTTCGCGAAGATCTCCTCGATCCGCTTGAAGGCTTTGTCGGCGGCGTCCTGCGGCTTTGTTCCGTTCTGCATGATCTCGGCCCACGCCGTCTGCCAAACGTGCTCGTTCTGGACATGGGCGTAGGCGGGATTGTAGGCCCAGAACACCGGCAGGGTCGGGCGCAACAGAGCCTGCGTCGTGTAGGCCTTGCGGTGCGGGTCCGCCATCCACCACGGGTCCTTCTTGACGATCGACGGCATCGCCGGCACGCGGCGGCCCAGGCCCGTTTTCAGGTATTCGTTGCAGACTTCCGGCTGGATCAAATATTTGAGGAAGTCCTTAGCCGTTTCGACGTTCTTCGCGCCTTTCGGGATCAGCCCGCAGACGCTGAACGCCCAGCTCGGTACCGGCTTGCCCTCGTTGCTGTCGGCCAACCCCCAGGTCACGATATCGTCGTAATCCTGTTTGTTCGCGATGATCGCGACTTCGGTGGAGATCGAGCCGTCGAGGTCCATCACGATTGTCTTGGCGTGGAAAGCGTTGTTGTCGTCGGCGTCGTTCCAGTTGATCGCGCCGGGCGGCACAAAGCCTTCCTTGTAGGCGGTCGTCGGATAGGTCAGCACCTTGATAGCCGCCTCTCTGACCTGCGGGTCGTCGAGATGCAGTTTGCCGTCCTTGCTGACGATGTTCTGGCCGCCATAGGCGATCAGCCACTGGTCGAAAAAGGAGTTCGGGTCGCCGCCATTGGTAGTCAGCTGGAAACCGAGGCCGTAGACGTTGCGCACCCGCGCCTCGCGCAACTTCTTCTGGACGCCTTTGAAGAAATCGTAGAAGGCATCCCAGGTCTTCGGGATGTCGTCGATCTTGTAACCCGCCTTTTCGACCAGCTGCCGCCAGATGTGGTTGGTGAACACGTCGATCGTATAGGGCACGCCGTAGATGCTGCGCTTTTTCGCGACATTGTTGTAGCAGTTGACCAGCGCCAGCGCGGTATCGGCGTATTCCTCACGCTGCGTCTCGACGACGTCGCTGACATCGACGAGCTTGTCCTCCCAGGCGAACAGCGCGGTGATCTCGGGCGGGTTGTTCTGGAACAGGTCCGGCACGACGCCGCTGGTTACCGCCGAGACGATCTTCTGCCGCCCCGGCGCGTAGGGGATGACCGTTGCGTCGATCGTGTTGCCGCTCGCCTTCTGGTAATCGGCGACGAGCTTGTTGAAGGCGATGTCCTCTTCATGGGCAAACCCCTGCACCCACCACACGGTCGCGGTCGTCGCCGCCGCATTCGCAGCATAGGGCCGCGCCAGGGTGCCGGCGGCAGCGAGCCCGACAGAGCCGCGAAGCACCGAGCGCCTGGTCATTCCTGTCATGTTCGTTCCTTCGCCGATCAAACCGCGTATCGGCACTATAGACCGCAGCGCGCCCGGCTCAAATGCCGGTCGCCGCCCGGGCTCGCAGGCGCCGAGCCGAGCCTCGGCGAAACGCCGGCTCGCGACGCCAGATCAGGACTGCTCGATCGGATATTTCGAGAAGATTTCCTCGACCCGCTTGATCGCCTTTTCCGCGGCCGCCTGCGGCGCCATCCCGTTTTGCATGATGTCGGCCCAGCCCGCCTGCCAGACATGCTCGTTCTGGACCTGGGCATAAGCCGGGTTGAAGACCCAGAATTGCGGCACCGTCGGGCTCGATCAATGCCTGCTTCGTGTACGGCGCTCGATGCGGGTCGTCGAACCACCAAGGGTCGCTCTTGACGATCGATGGCATGCACGGGACGTTGCGGCCGAGGCCGACCTTCAGATACTCGTTGCACACTTTCGGCTGGATCAGATATTTGAGAAATTCCTTGGCGACCGTGACGTTTTTCGCCCCCTTCGGGACCAGCCCGCAGGCATGGGCCGCACTGCTCGGCACCGGCTTGCCGTCATTGCTGAGCGCCAGGCCCATCGTCACGATGTCGTTGTAATCCTCCTTCTTGTGAAGATCGCGACCTCGGTTGAGATCGTGCCGTCCAGATCCATGACGTCGTCTTGGCGTGGAATGCATTGTTGTCGTCCGCGTCGTTCCAGTTGATCGCGCTCGGCGGCACAAAGCCCTCCTTGTAAGCCGTGGTCGGATAAGTCAGCGCCTTGATCGCCGCCTCCTTCACCTTGGGGTCGTCGAGGTGCAATTTGCCGTCTTTCGTCACGATGTCCTGGCCGCCATAGGCGATCAGGAAATTGGCGAATACGAAGTTGGGATCGACGCCATTGGTCGTCACCTGCAACCCGAGGCCATAGACGTTGCGCATGCCCTGTTCGCGCAGCTTCTTCTGCACTCCTTTGAAGAAATCGTAGAAGGCGTCCCAGGTCTTCGGAATGTCCTCGATCTTGTAGCCCGCCTTTTCGACCAGCGGCCGCCAGATGTGGTTCGTGAACACCGCCTGGGTGTAAGGGCACGCCGTAGTAGCTGCGCTTTTTGTAACGTTGTTGTAGCAATAGGCCGAAAGCAGCGCCGTCTCGGTGTATTCCTCCCGCTGCGTGTCGATGACGTCCGTCACGTCGACCAGCTTGTCCTCCCATGCGAACAGCGCGATGATTTCAGCCGGATTGTTCTGAAACAGGTCCGGGACTTCGCCGCTCGTCATCGCCGAAATGATCTTCTGGCGCTCCGGCGCGAACGGAATGATGCTGTAGTCGATCGCATTACCGCTCGCCTTCTGGTAATCGGCGACGATCTTTTTGAAGGCGATATCCTCTTCCTGAGCGAAGCCCTGCGCCCACCACACGGTCGCGGTCGTCGCTGCGGCATTTGCAATAAACGGGCGCGCCAATGCCGCAGCCGCCGCCAGCCCGATAGAGCTGCGGAGCACCGATCGCCGGCTCACATTTCCCATGGCCGTTTTCCTTCCTGTTCTAGCGTCATGCGGCCCTTCGGCGGGCGCGCTTTTCTGTCGGGCAGGAATGTGGATTTGCCCGGCGAGCGGGTCAACCTCTTTCCGGTCCGCGGCTTCGTCCCCGCAAGCTCAGCGCGGCGGCTGGTTCACTCGGACGACGCGCCAGCCGTGGCCCATGCCGGGGCCGTCGATCCGGTCGATGCGGGTGATCGAGCAATTCTCGATCGTGAAGGCGAGCGCGGCTTCGGGGTCGAGGTCGAGCGCCGATGCCAAGGCCGCGCGGATCGTGCCGCCATGCGCGACGGCGATGATGTCGTGTCCGGAATAGGTCTCGACCAGCCGGTGAATTGCCCACGACACCCGCTCGATGACGGCAACGAAGCTCTCGCCGCTCGGTGGGGTTTCGTGGGCGGGCGCGTGCCAGAAGCGGTGGAAATCGCCGGCACGGGATTCCTGCAGCTCCTCGTAGGTTAGGCCCTGCCATTCGCCAAAATCCTGTTCGGCGAGTTCCGGCATCATGATGGCCTCGGGGCCGGGGATCGGCTGCGGTCCGGGGAGACCGGCACGGACGATCGCCGCCGCCGTCTCGTGGGTGCGCCGCAAGTTGCTCGCCACCCATATTGCGCTGCGCGGCAGTTTTTCCGCGAGGCCGGTAAACAACGCAGTTTCGGAACAGTCGCAGGAAAGGTCGATTTGGCCGTAGATCCGGCCGCCATGCGCCACCGGCGCGTGCCGCACCCACCAGAAGCTGGTCGTAATTTGGCTCATGGTTTGCTGAAGTACCCGAGGACGTCGACCGTGTAACCGCCGATACGGCGCTGCGCAACTCGGCCATAACCTACAGCACCGTTGCCGATTGGCTGGCGGCCAGGCTAACGTCGGGGCGGGCAATCCGGCCAGCTATAGGGAGGCAACACCTATGTCGACTTTGATCCTCGGCGGGACCGGCTTTATCGGCCGACGTCTCGTGCCGCTATTGGCGCAGCGCGGTGAAGAAGTCGTGTGCATGGACCTCAACCCCGGGACCGCGTCGTATGGGCAACTCGGCAATCGAGTCCGGGTCGTGCGCGGCGATGTCACGCAGTTCGATGACGTCATGGCGGTCACCGTTGCGGCGAAACCGTCGCGCGTCGTCAATCTCGCCTATTTTCTCGGCAGCGAGCACGCCCCGCATGTCGCGACCAAGCTCAATATCGTCGGGATGGACAATTGCTTCGAGGCGGCGCGCCTTTGCGGGGTCAACCGGGTGGTTTTCGCGAGCTCGTTGGCGGTCAGCGGCGAACAGCACTTCTACGGCGACCGCGTCGTCACCGAGGACGATTTCCGTCACGGTCACGTCCAATATGCGATGCACAAGATCTTCAACGAATGGCAGGCGCAGGACTACCGCGAGAAATACGGCATGGAGATCACCGCGATCCGCCCCGCCAACGTCACCGGCCCCGACAAGATCGTCGGCTCGGTCGACCACGTCAAATGCATCACCTTCCCGGCGCGCGGCGAGGCGATCTCGTTCCCGTACAAGGACGCGATGCGCAGCCCGGTCCATGTCGACGATATTGCCGAGGTGTTCGCCCGGGTGTTGCTGACCGACAAACCGCGGTATGCGGTCTACAATACCGGCGGCACCGCCATCAGCCTCGGCGATCTCGCCAATCTCGTGCGCGAGTTCCTGCCCGACGCGCAGATCAGCTTCGAGCACGAGACCGGCGGCAAGGAGGCCTCCGGCAACTACCTGATCGACAATACCCGGCTGATCCAGGAATTCGGACTGCAGTATCTGCCCTACCGGCAGCGCGTATTGCAGATCATCAACGACACGCGCCGCGAAGCCGGCCTGCCGCCCGTCGCCGACCGCTAAGGGGGCAGACGGTCACTGCGAGGAGCGCAGCGACGAAGCAATCTCGGTCGACCGAGATACCCGGCCCCGAGATTGCTTCGTGCGCTCGCGATGACAGACGAGAGGACAGTATGGAGACGGTAGGGCTCGGTTTCTGCTTCGAGGATTTGCCGGTCGGACGGCAGTTCAAGACGATCGGGCGCACCGTCACTGAGGCCGACATCACCAATTTCGTCAACTGCACCGGCATGGTCGAGGTGTTGTTCACCAACCTCGAATTCCTCGCGCATGAATCCGACATCAAGCAGCGCCTGGCGCCGGCGGCGCTGGTTTACGCCTTTGCCGAGGGATTGCTCGTGCAATCGACAATGCAGCACACCGGGTTTGCCTTTCTGCACATGGAGCTCAATGTCGAGAACCCGGTCTTTGCCGGCGACACGATCCATGCCGAATGCGAGGTCGTCGAGGCACGGCGCAGCGAGAGCCGCACCGACCGCGGTCTCGTGCGCACCCGCATCCGCGTCGTCAAACAGGACGGCGCGGTAGCGTTGACCTACACGCCGCTGCGTATGGTCAAATGCCGGGAGCTCACGGCCTAGCCCACTGTCGCCGCGAACACGCTCGTTGTCAGGTCAACCCCATTGCGCTCGGTTTGCCGGCTTCGTTGGTGTTGAAGGCGGCCTCCCACACCGCGATCTTGCCGTCGCGCATAATCCAGATCTCGACCCCGCGCCCGGCCATCTTGGCGCCGGTCAAATGGTCTTCCCACTCGCCTTCCCAGTAATTGGCGATCGTGTCGCCCATCAGCGCACGAAGCTCTTTGCGCAGCCGATAGTTCTTCTGCCGCTCGCTGCGGGCGCGAAACAGCCTTTCGAGCGGCGCCTTGCCGCGGAACTCCGGCATGT
Organism: uncultured Alphaproteobacteria bacterium; assembly: GCA_963730745.1. Taxonomy (GTDB): domain Bacteria; phylum Pseudomonadota; class Alphaproteobacteria; order ATCC43930; family CGMCC-115725; genus AP-15. The sequence goes on along the minus strand of CAVSTA010000020.1, from coordinate 100,006 downwards.
CGCCGAAGCGGATAACGCAATCGTCGGTGAAGCCGGCGAGCAAGCCCTCGATATCCCATGGCATGAACAAGGATTCGACGCGGGAAACAAATGCCTGCGCCTCTTCCACGGTGCGAGGATTCCTGCCTGGCATTTCCGCCCTCCTGGCTTCAGGCCCTAGCGAGTTTGCGAATGCGGTGGTTGTTGGTGTCGCCGATATAGATCGCGCCGTCGGCGGCGACGGCGGCGCCGTGCGGCCGGTCGAGTGCGGCGGCGCGGGCGGGGCCGCCGTCGCCGTCGCCGCCTCGCCGGCCGCTGCCGGCGATCGTGGCGACTGTTCGGGTGCGCAGGTCGATGCGGCGGATCACGTGATTTTCGGTATCGACGACCAAAAGATTGCCTTCGCGGTCGATCGCCAATTCCTTTGGTGCATCGAAGACCGCAGCAGCAGCGGGACCGTCATCGCCGCCATAGCCCCTTTCGCCGGTGCCTGCGACAATCCTGATAACACCGCTATGCGGATCGACTGCCCGCAATGTGCTGCCCTGCCGCTCGAGGATGTAGACGGTGCCGTTGGCCGAGACTTTGACGGCGCGGGCGCCGAAAATGCCGGCAGCCGACGCCGGACCGCCGTCGCCGCTGTGCTCGGGCGCGCCCGTGCCGGCGAAGGTCCGGATGACCGCCGAGGCGAGATCGACGACGCGCACGCGGTGGTCCGCGACATCGGCGATGAACAGCCGGGTCTGCGAGGGGTCGAGCGCCAAGCCGTTCGGCTCGACCATGCCCGCGTCCGCGGCTAGTCCGTCATCGCCGCCGAACCCGGAAGAGCCGTTGCCGGCAAAAGTCGTAACGATGCCCGAGGTGCCGTCGATCCGGCGGACACAATGGTTATGCCGGTCGGCGACATAGACGTTTCCGGCATTGTCGACCGCAATGCCGTAGGGTTCGTTGAAACGGGCACTGCCGGCCCGGCCGCCATCGCCGGAATAGCCGGCCTCACCGCAGCCTGCGCAGGTCGTGATCACACTCGTGCGCGCATCGACGCGTCGAATGCAGTGGTTGAAGGTGTCGGAAAAATAGAGATTGCCGTGCGCGTCGAACCCGACATCGAACGGGCCGTTCAGTAGCGCCCGCGACGCCGGCCCGCCATCGCCGGCATGGCCCTTCTCGCCGGTCCCCACCGCTGTCGTAATAATCCATGACTGCTCTGGCATCGGCTCGAGACCCCCCGCTCTGCGTTGTCGATCTTAGCACCGCCGACGGAGCGCTCAAGGCGCAGGGAAACTGTTGCCCTGCGATGCTCTTTTCGGGCCGCCGGCCGGCGAGGTAGAGTTGGGCATGTTTGTTCCCCGCATTTGGCTTCGCCGCAGGTTGGCCGCGGTCGCGTCGCTGGTGGCGGCGCTGATCATCGTCGGGGCAGCTCCACCCGAGCATTCGGATACGACTTCGCTCGCCGGCCAACTGCTGATCGCGGCGCCGACGATCGGCGATCCGCGTTTTGCCCACACCGTCATTCTGATGGTGCGGCACGACAGGGAGGGCGCCTTGGGGATCGTGATAAACCGCCCGGTCGGCGAGCGCTCGATTGCAGCCCTGCTGGAGGCGACCGGTCATGATGACGCCGACGTAGCGGGCATGCTGCGCGTCTTCGCCGGCGGCCCGGTGCAGCCGGAGCTCGGCTTTGTCGTCCACAGCGCCGAATATCGCCGCGCCGAGACCGTCGATGTCGATGGCCGTGTGGCGATGACCGCGAGCCGTCAGGTCCTGCTAGATATCGGCCACAATCAGGGTCCTGAGAAGAGCCTCTTCGCGCTCGGCTATGCCGGCTGGGGACCCGGCCAGCTCGAGGGCGAGGTGGCCCGCCACGACTGGTTCACCACTCCCGAGGAGCCGAAGCTCCTCTTTGACGACGACCGCGACCACTTGTGGGAGGACGCAATGGCCCGCCGCACCCGGGAACTTTAGTGCAATCCGTCATGCCCGGCCTTGCGCGCCTACTCATCTTCGGTTTGGCGACGGCGTCGTCTTTCAAAGGATCGGAGCCGCACTAGCGACATGGGTTCATCGAGGCGCGGCCCGTAGACTGTTGTCCCCGAGGTGTTGTCAGCAAAATCAGTCACTATGCACGGGCATCTGCGAGCTATTGTCCTCAACAAGCGAGCATCGCTGCATGCGTGGCAGGATCGGGCCAGAGATTCGAGCCTGACCGTTCTGCTGGTGCTGCAGGTCTTTCTGCTGTTTGTCGCCTTGCCGCTGGACGCGACCGGCGTGCCGATCGCGGAGCCGGTCACTTGGTCGCTGCTGCTGGTAGTGCTGACCCTCGTCGTCATGCTCTCGCAGCGAGGCGTCGCCATCGTGATCATCCTGCTGGGGTTGGCGGCCACTGCGGCGAGCTTTGCTTTCGGCCGGCAATGGTCGCCGATCATCGCGAGCGTGCTTAGCAACGGTGGGTTCATACTCGCGTTCTCAGCCCTGATTTGGGTCGTGGCGCACGCCGTCTACGCCCCCGGCCGCATCACGTTCCATCGTCTTCAAGGCGCGATCGTCGTGTATCTGAGCCTGGCGACAATCTTCGCCAGGGCCTTCAGCCTCGCATGGGAAGTGATCCCCGGCGCGTTTGCCAATCTCCCGACCGCAGCGCCCGGCCCGAGCGAACTCGCCACGATGCTCTATTTCAGCCTCGCGACACTGACCACGACCGGCTACGGCGATATCGTGCCGCTCAATCCGTTCGCGCGCAGCCTTGCCAATTTGGAGGCGGTTATCGGGCCATTCTATCTCGCCATCACGGTGGCCCGCCTCGTGACGATGGAATTGGAAGACCGGCGCCGCAGCCGACAGTGAGCCATTGATGGCCGCGATCATCGAGGCCCGCGATCTGGTCAAGCGCTTCAACGGCTTCACCGCGGTCGACCACATCTCGTTCGCGGTGCCGGAGGGCGTCATCTTCGGCTTTCTCGGCCCCAACGGCGCCGGCAAGACGACGACGATCAAGATGCTGACGACGGTGCTGAGCCCAAGCGAAGGGCGGCTCAGGGTCGCCGGCCACGACCCGGTCAAGGAGCCGCTCTTGGTGCGCCGCGCCTTTGGCATCGTCTTCCAGGATCCGAGCCTCGACGACGAGCTGACGGCGGCCGAAAATATGGAATTGCACGGGGTCCTCTACCGTGTGCCGCGGGTAGAGCGCCGCGAGCGCGTCGAGGCGTTGCTGCGCTTCGTCGGCCTGTGGGAGCGGCGGGACGACTACGTCAAGCGCTTCTCGGGCGGCATGAAGCGCCGGCTCGAAATCGCCCGCGCCTTGCAGCACCGGCCGCGCATTCTGTTTCTCGACGAGCCGACTGCCGGGCTCGACCCGCAGACCCGCAACCAGATCTGGGAATTCATCCGCGCGCTCTGCCGCGACGAGCGCGTGACGGTGTTTTTCACGACGCACTACATGGAGGAGGCGGAGCGTGTCGCCGACCGGATCGCGGTCATCGACCACGGCCGGATCGTCGCCGAGGGCACCGCCGCGGCATTGCGGCAACAGACCGGCGGCCGCAGCCTGGAGGATGCGTTCATCGCGCTGACCGGGCACAGCATCCGCGAGGCCGAGGCGGCGCCGGTCGACCGCATGCGCATGATGCGCCAGGTGTGGCGCGGCCGCCGGTGAACGCCGTCTTCATCCTGTGGCTGCGGCAATTGAAGCGGTATTTCCGCTCGCGCGCCCGCATGATCGGCTCGCTCGGCCAGCCGACCCTGTTCCTCTTGGCGCTCGGTTTCGGGCTCGGGCCCACCTTCGCCCGCGCCGGCCGCGGCGACTACGTGCAGTTCCTGGCGCCGGGCATCGTCACGATGGGCATCCTGTTCACCGCCGTCTTCAGCGGCATCGAGATCATCTGGGACCGCCAGTTCGGCTTTCTGAAGGAAACCTTGGTGGCGCCGGTGCCGCGGCTCGAGATCGTGCTCGGGCGCACGCTCGGCAGCGCCACGGTCGCGCTGATCCAGGGCAGCATCGTCTTTCTCGTCTGCCTCGCCGCCGGCTTCCGGCCGGCGCACCCGCTGCTATTGCCATTGGCGCTGTTATTCATGGCGCTGATCGCGATCATGTGCACGGCGATCGGCACCGCCGTCGGCTCGGTATTGCAGGACATGCAGGGCTTTCAGCTGATCATGAACTTCATCGTGCTGCCGCTCTTCTTCTTTTCGAGCGCCCTCTTCCCGGTGCCGGACCTGCCGGGGCCGGTGCGGCTCGCCGTGCGGCTCAACCCATTGAGCTACGGCGTCGACGGCCTGCGCGGCGCGCTCAACGGCGGTTTCGCGTTCGGCGTCGCGACCGACTTCGCGGTCCTCGGCCTCCTCGCCGCGATCCTGCTCGCGATCGGCGCCTGGCTGTTCTCGAAGATCGAGGCATAGCAGCGCGAGGTTCTACGCGGAGAGCCACTTTCCTCTGTGCCGCGCGGTCGGCGTGCGGTGGCCACCTCGAAAGGCGACCGTCGCCTTCCTCAACGACTGGTTTGCCCCATAGCAGACTTCGGTCGAGCTCGATCTGTGAGTCGACTCCGGTTGGTGGCGCCAAGGAAGGTGCCCAGAGGCCGACACAGTCAAGCCTCAGATCGCCGATGGCGCAGCAGATCCAAGTCCCTGGCCGAGAGATCGACACACACCCGAGCAGGTCGCCGTTACGCTCTCCGCAGAGTTGTCCGGAGCGAGCATAGGCGCGGGTCTAGGCGCGCTGCTCGGCCCGGTTCACCGAGTAGATCGGCCAAGCGTGGTGACCACTCGACTATGCTTCCACGATTTCTGGCTCCAAGCTGGTAACAAATGCAGCGACTTCGTTGCGCTCCAGCTCAGGCACTTCAAACGTGTCGAGCGTGACCGATAGACAGCGCATAAAAGCTGCGTAGTCGGCCTTGGTAATTCCCATTCCTTTGTGCGACTGCCTCATGTCGCGGCCCAGGTAGAATGTCGGCCCTCCGGCGGCTGCAGCTATGAAATCGATCGCCAGTTGGCGCTCTCGGTTGTTGGTATCGACGCTGCGGGGGGCGGTCCAAAATCGGCCCAGCAGCTCGTCCGCCCGCAGTCTCGGCAATAGGTCGTCGACAACGGCGGCTATTGCATCATATCCACCCAGACGGGTGTAGAGAGAAGCCGGTGCGCTTTGCATTGGCTAAGTCCTTCCGATCTGCCGATTGATGCATCCCACTATGGCTATGTGGTTGTTAATCCAGAAGCCTGATCTCGTCTCCCGGTCGAACAGTCCCTTCAACGAGCACGGCACCATAGAGGCCTGCCTTGCCTTCGTGATTGTCCCTTACCGTTCTCAAGATTTCTGGGCTTGCATGAATTGTGCTCGGATCCAGCGTGATCATCTTGCACCGGGGGTCACGATCCGTGACGGCAATTACTGCTTTACTGCCGATCTGGAGCCGACGCGCGACAAACGTATTCTCGGCAAAGCCGCTCATTGGCGTCAGGTCGGCGTATATGTTCGCGCGAAATCGCCGTTTGTCCAAGGCAACGCCAACCTCATCGCCGATCTGTCGCACTGTCTGGATCGAAAAGAGCGAGACCGGCCGGCAGTCGGTGAAAGAACGATCGGATCGCAACAGGGATAGGGCATGGGTTGCATCGAGCCCTCCAGAGAGCTTCTCGAGCAAGGCAGGATCATCGATCGTGAGCACCTCCCGCGAGGGCGTCTCGATGTCCACGATTAGATCGGCGGCGCTGGGATAGAGGGGTGTAAGGCCAAACTCACCGCTTTCCGCCTCTGCCAGGTTTAGCGGGCCCGCTGCAAGCTCCGGATGGCGGAACCTCGGCTGATACAACAGCATTTGCTCCTGTTCCCTCCCCGTGAGGAAAGGAAACTCTCGTGGTCCCGCTGTGTCGTGAAATGCGTATAGACGGTCGCCATAAACACCCGAGAAACCCAGGAATGATTGTTGGATTTGCTCGCCTCGCATGCTTTTTACCGGATAGCGCCAAAGACTTTCAACTATGCCAACGACGGCCATGACGTTTGCACTCCTAGGTTTTCAGGAGATTTCTCGCGAGCGAATTTCTTCAACTATGCCCTAGTTATTCAACCTTTCCGTTGCGGATAGCGGCATTGCCCGCCTTGACAGGAAACGCGAACTCGAATCAAGACACGCATTGCAAGCCTCCTGTCTAATCATTTGTGGTTTTTATTGTGGGAACTCGCCCGAGAAACCGCGATTTTTTGCGGGTTCTCAGCGAGACTACGCCTGCCCGCGCTTGGCGCCAAGCTGAATTAACCGACGTTGTCCGTGGCAGAAAAACGATTTGGTACTCTTTGAACTTGAGCTCCTCGCGCCGAAGGTCCGTCCCTGTAGGTTGAACCTCGCACTTTGGTAACGATCCCGGCGAACGGCCGGAATTGTTAAGGGTTATCAGACGCCTGCCCGTCACCTGACAGTGCGGCGCGCTCCGTGGGCAGCGATCGTTAAGGGTTATCAGACGCCTGCCCGTCACCTGACAGTGCGGCGCGCTCCGTGGGCAGGCGTCTGATAAGCCTCGAGGGAGGAAACCGCGGGCCGGCAAGGGTAGAACGGTGCCGCGCGCAGGAGCTATGGGGATTTGAGAGCCGCGGGGGATCGGCTGTGGCGTGGCCGTCGTAGCTGGAAGATGGGGTCGGCTGCGAGATAAAGTGGTGGCGGAACCTCATGAAGCGATGAACGAGTTGCGAATACCATCGCCGCGGCTGTGAGCTGGGGCACGACTGTGGTCATTGGTCAAGCAGGCTCGTCGCCGATCGACGAGAAGCGGTAATTGTGAACAGCATTGGAGCGGGGCGACCGGGCGATGGCGGTCATGAGCTGTCGATCCGAGTTGGGGTCGTCGGACGATATCGCGGCGCGCACCCGCGCTCGAAGATCTCAATGATGATCATCCGGCCGCCGCAGCAAGGACAAGGGTGCGAGAGTGGCTGCGGCTCACCGTCGCCAGAGCTGTCAGCATCACCGGGCGCATTCTGTGGTGCCGGTACGTCGAGCAGCTGACGCGCTCGGGCGATGTTCTCGGCGCGCCCGCCGTTGGCGAAGAGACCGTAGTGTCGGATGCGGTGGAAACCGTCCGGCAGGACGTGGATGAGGAAGCGGCGGATGAACTCGTCGGTGTCGAGCGTCAGAAGCTTGTAGCGGGCGTCGACCCTGGCCCGGTAATCCTTCCAGTTGAAAGTGACGCGTTCACCGTCGAAGGCAACGAGCCGGCTATTGGCAATGGCGACGCGGTGGGTGTAGCGCGACAGATAGGCCAGCACGGCCGCAGGCCCACCAAACGGACGCTTGGCATAGACGACCCACTCGACCTTGCGTACGGGCGCCAGATACGCGGTGAAGACGCGGCGATCGGCCAGCGCAGTGCGATCACCGAAGAATTGCAAGAGCCCGGCTTTGTGCGCCGCTGTGATCTGCTGCAGGAACAGGCCGCGGAACAGGCGAGAGAGCACCCGGACGGGGAGAAAGAAGCCGGGACGGCAGGAGATCCAATGTTGTCCGTCCAGCGAGATGCCGCCGCCCGGTGCGATGATGTGCGCATGTGGGTGATGCGTGAGCGCCGAGCCCCAGGTGTGCAGCACGGCGGTGAGCCCGATCCGGGCACCGAGATGCTTGGGGTCGGCGGCGATGGTGATGAGCGTCTCGGCCGCCGCCTTAAACAGGATGCCGTAGATCACGGCCTTATTGTGGTAGGCAATGTCGGCGATCGGTGCCGGCAACGTGAACACGAGGTGGTAGTAGGGCACAGGCAACAACTCGGCCTCACGGTCGGCGAGCCACTCCTTCGCTGTCGCACCCTGACACTTCGGGCAGTGCCGATTGCGGCAAGAGTTGTAGGCAATGCGCGTGTGCGCGCATTCCTCGCAGCGTTCGACATGACCGCCCAACGCCGCCGTTCGGCAGCGCTCGATCGCCGACATGACCTTCAGTTGGCCGAGGCTCACATGGCCGGCATGGGACGCACGCCAAGCCGGCCCGCGGTGGCGGAAGATGTCCGCCACCTCGACCGCTGGCCGTGACAACGGCCGCGCGTCAGCCGGGCATCTTTAACAGGACGTCGAGCGGGCTTGTCACCTGGCCGAGCGCGCTGATGGCGACGCGGGTGTAGAGCGCCGTCGTGTCGAGCTTCTTGTGCCCGAGCAGAACCTGGATGACCCGGATATCGGTTTTTTGCTCCAAGAGATGGGTGGCAAAGCTGTGCCGCAGTGTGTGAACGCCGACACGTTTGGTAATGCCGGCACGCCCCGCTGCCAGGCGAACAATCCGGTGGAGCTGGCGCGCACTCGGATGCTGCCCGCGGTAGCCAGGAAACATCCAGGGCTGACCGGGAGACATCCATCCCTTCTTGCGCGCGACGCGCCACCATTCGCGCAATATCTCGAGAAGGTTGGGCGAGAGAATGACATACCGATCCTTCTTGCCCTTGCCCTGTTCGACCCGAATGACCATCCGGTCAGGGTCGATGTCGGTGAGCTTGAGCGATACGACCTCCGAGGCTCGCAGGCCGGTTGCGTAAGCCAGGCTCAAGAGCGCCTTGTGCTTGATGTTTCTCGCCGAGGCGAGCAGCCGACCGACCTCTTCCGGGCTCAGAACAACGGGCAGGCGGCGAGGCTCGCGGGTCGAGACGACCTCCTGGGCAAGATCGTGGCGCTTCAACGTGACCTTGAAGAAGAACCGCAGGGCAGTGGCACTGACGTTGACCGTCGGTACCGTCGTCCCGATCGACGCCAGCCTCAACTGATAGCGATGGATATCCTCGGTGGTAGCCTTGTCGGCAGACCGGCCCAGAAAATCGGCAAACCTTTTGACGTGGCGGATATAGTGGAGCTGCGTCTTGGGGCTAAGCCGGCGGATCGTCATGTCCTCGATCAGTCGCCGGCGTAACGGACTGATGGCCTTGTCGGTCATTGGGGGCTCCTGTCTTGGGTGAGGTTCTAGCCCCTCAATCTCAAGACAGGACGCCTGCCTCCCGCTACTCCCCGAACTCTCTTCTCGCTACAAGTTACCGCGAGAGCGGTTTAGTCCCCCCGGCGCAAAGGTACCCTCCGAAATCGCCTGCGCGCTGCGGCACCGACCGGGCATCCTGTTCCTCGACGAGCCGACCGCCGGGTTGACCTGCAGACCCGCAACCAGATCTGGGAATTCATCCGCGGCCTCAGCCGCGACGAGCAGGTGACGGTGTTTTTCACGACGCAGTACATGGAGGAGGCCGAGCGTGTGGCCGACCGGATCGCGGTCATCGACCACGGCCGGATCGTCGCCGAGGGCACCGCCGCGGCATTGCGGCAACAGACCGGCGGGCGCACCTTGGAGGACGCGTTCATCACGCTGACCGGGCACAGCATCCGCGAGGACGAGGCCGCGCCGGTCGACCGCATGCGCGTGATGCGGCAGGTCTGGCGAGGCCGGCGGTGAGCGCCGTCTTCATCCTGTGGCTGCGGCAATTGAAGCGATACTCACGCTCGCGCGCCCGCATGATCGGTTCGCTCGGCCAGCCGATCCTGTTCCTGCTGGCGCTCGGTTTCGGGCTCGGCCCGACCTTCGCCCGCGCCGGCCGCGGCGACTATGTACAGTTCCTCGCACCGGGCATCGTCACGATGGGCATCCTGTTCACCGCCGTCTTCAGTGGCATCGAGATCATCTGGGACCGCAAGTTCGGAGCCACCGAAAGAAGCGCTCCAATTCCACAGTCGCGCTGATCCAGAAGAGCGTTGCCTTTCTCGTCTGCTCGTCTAGGGTTCCGGCCGGTACATCCGCTGCTGTTGCCGCCGACTTTGCGACGCGAGAGGCTAAATCGTCTTGGTCCCGGCTCCCGGTAAAGTGGCTGTCGTGTTCGTCCGTAATATCGCCTAATTCGTGTGGCATGATCGCGGCCTTAGTCATATCGGTAAGGAGATGCGGGCTGGATCACGTCGACGATCGGATGCCGTTTTTGTTAGTACAACCTGAAGAAGAGCCTTTTGCTGCAGATTTGCTGCAGGTGCAGCAAAGCGAAATAATCGATTCAAATGGCGGTTGCAGTGAGGGCCCGACGTGAATCGGCGGAGATTACAAACCGGCGCGAGCCGCGGCTGTTCTCGGTTCGCATCGTGCGGCCGTTCGGGCTAAGCTGATGTGAGGCGAGGGGTGCAGGAGTGAGCCGATGTCGCAGCATCATGAATTGCGGGCGAGCCCGGAGACCTGTCACTGGGGGTTTTTCGATGCCGGGCTGAAGCCGGTGCTGACCGTCGCGTCGGGCGACACGGTGACGATGGATTGCGTCTCGGGCGGGCCCGATGTGCTGCCGCAGGAGGGCAAATTCGAAATTCTGCCCGATCATCTGGCAATTCAGCGTGCGCTCGAGCCGCGCCTTGGCGCGCACATCCTGACCGGGCCGATTGCGGTCGAAGGCGCCGAGCCCGGCGACGTGCTCGAAATCCAGATCCTGTCGATCGACCCCCGGCAGAATTGGGGCTACACGCGCATCAGGCCGCTCTCCGGCACCCTGCCGGAGGATTTTCCGATCCGCCGGATCTGGCATACCGCGATCGACCGCCAGCGCGGCATCGCCACCGTGCCCTGGGGGGCGGAGATCGAGCTGGCGCCGTTTTTCGGCGTCATGGGGGTGGCGCCGCCGCCGGTTTATGGCGCGGTGACCTCGATCGTGCCGCGCGAGTTCGGCGGCAACATGGATCTGAAGGAACTGGTCGCCGGCACGACGCTTGTACCTGCCGGTGTGGGCGCCGGGAGCGCTGTTTTCTGCCGGCGACGGCCACGGCGTGCAGGGCGACGGCGAGGTCTGCGTGACGGCGCTGGAAACCGCGCTCTGCGGCACCTTTCGCCTGGTCTTGCGCAAGGATCTGAAATTCGACCTGCCGCGCGCCGAGACGCCGTCGCACCACATCACGATGGGCTTCAACGAGGACCTCGACGACGCCGCCAAGACGGCGTTGCGCGAGATGATCGCGCTGATCGGCGAGCGCCTCGGCCTCTCGCCCGAAGACGCCTACATGTTCTGCAGCCTTGCCGTCGACATGCGCGTGACCCAATTGGTGGACGGCAACAAGGGCATCCACGCGATGCTGCCGAAGCGTTACGCGAACCGACCGAATTAAAAAGCAAGCGGCGGATAGAGCAAGACACTCCTCTCCTCCATCTTGGGGCTCATCGATATGCGGAGGAGATGAAGATGTTGGATTTCGAGGAATGCTGGGCGGCGCTCGAGCGGCGCGACGCCGGCGCGGACGGCCAGTTCTTTTACGGTGTCCGCACGACTGGGGTGTATTGCCGGGCGGCCTGCACATCGCGGCTGCCGCTGCGCAAGAACACGATGTTCTTCGAGACGACGGCAGCGGCCGAGGCGGCGGGACTGCGGCCCTGCAAGCGCTGCCGACCGACTGACGGCACCTCTGCTTCGCGGCATGTCGCCGCGGTCGAGAGGGCATGCGCGCTGTTGCGGAACAACGACGCGATCCCGAGCCTTGCCGAACTCGCTGATGCCGCAGGGATCAGCCCCTTTCATTTCCACCGGGTGTTCAAGCAGATCACCGGCGCAACGCCGCGCGACTACGCGCGGACCCATCGGCTCGGCCGTCTCGCCGACAAGCTCGAGACCGGTCAGCCGGTCACCGAGGCGATCTATGCGTCGGGTTTCGGCTCGAGCTCGCGCGCCTATGACTCGGCCCCGGCAGGGCTGGGCATGACACCCGGGGCGCGGCGGCGCGGCGGCGTCGGGCAGACGATCCGCTTTGTCACGGTCGAGACCCCTCTCGGCTGGGCGTTGGTCGCCGCGACCGAGCGCGGCATCTGCATGACCGCGCTTGCCGACGATCGCGAGAGCACTGGAGACCAGCTTGCGGCAACGTTTTCCGGCGGCCAAGGTCGTCGCCGATGATGGCGGGCTCAAGGACTGGGCCGACCGGATCGTGCATTTTATCACTGCTCCCGATCGGAACCTCGACCTGCCGCTCGATATCCAGGGCACCGCGTTCCAGGCGCGGGTGTGGCGTGCACTGCAAAAGATACCGCTGGGCAAGACAGCGAGCTATACCGAGATCGCCGCGGCGCTCGGCCAGCCCAGGGCGGTTCGCGCCGTAGCTCAGGCTTGCGCCGCGAACAAGCTCGCCCTGATCGTGCCGTGCCACCGCGTGATCCGCAGCGACGGCGATCTCGGCGGCTATCGTTGGGGATTGGAGCGCAAAAGCGCGCTGCTCGCGCGGGAGCGCGCCGCAGTCGCGCCGGAGACGGCCGATGAGGCGGCAGCTTAGCGCGAAACCTGTCGCCGATCCGGTCAATTGGCGTGCAATCGACGGGTCGCTCGACGAGCAGGGTTACGCGGTCACCCCGCAATTGCTGACCAGGGGAGAGTGCGGCGAAATCGCCGCGCTCTACCCCCGGGCGGAGGTTTTTCGCAGCCGCGTGATCATGCAGCGTCACGCCTTCGGCCGCGGCGAGTATCAGTATTTCAAGTACCCTCTGCCGAGCGTGATCGAGGGGCTGCGTCAGGCGATCTACCCGCACCTGGCACCAATCGCCAACCGCTGGCGGGAACGGCTCAACGAGGAGGGGCGGTTTCCGCCATCGCTCGCCGCCTATCTCGAGCAATGCCACAAAGCCGGCCAAGAGCGGCCGACGCCGCTCCTGCTCAAATACGGGCCCGGCGACTACAACTGCCTGCACCAGGATTTGTACGGTGATCTGGTGTTCCCGCTGCAACTGACGGTGCTGCTCAGTGAGCCGAGCGCAGACTTCACCGGCGGGGAGTTCCTGCTCGTCGAGCAGCGGCCGCGGGCGCAATCGCGGGGCGAAGTCGTGCCGTTGCAGCAGGGCGAGGCGGTGATCTTCCCGGTCCACCATCGGCCGGTCGAAGGCACCCGCGGGCCCTATCGGGTGACGATGCGCCACGGCGTCAGCCGCCTGCGCTCCGGCCAGCGCTACACGCTCGGCATCATCTTCCACGATGCCGCCTAGGGCCTCCTTCTCTACTCGACGACCAACGGCTCAAGCTGTCGCTGTTACCGGAAAATATCAGCCCCCGCCTCGCGCCCTGAGTGCCGCAAGCCGATCGCTCACACTCTGCGGGGCTGCAGATTTGCCGGATACCGCGGCGAGGGCACCGGCGATGTTCGGGTCGTCGTGCTCCGGTTGTGTCGGGCGCAGCAATTTTGCCTTCGCCGTCGCCGCATCCGCCGAGGCGAGATCACGCGCGGCGGCCTCTTGCATCGCCTTCAAAGCAACCGTCATGCTGCTCGTCGCACTGGTCAGGCCCGCTGCACGCCGCGCCGCCTCGGCTTGCTGCTCGGCCACTTGACGCTGTTGCCCGGCACGCGCCATGTCCCTGCGGGCGCGTTCCAACTCAGACCGGCCCTGTTTCAGCTTGCCGCCTGCTTCGGCATAAGTCTTTTCCAGCGTCTCGAGGAAATCCTTGGCGTCGACGGCGTCCTTCTTTTCGCGCTCGATCTCCGGTGTCATTTGCTCGAGCATCGCGACCAGAGTCTCCAGACTGCGCCCGAGCGAGGCTTTGCGTGCAGCGTCGGGCTCCGCCTCTATCTGCCTCTGTAGTTGCTCAGCCGCCGCCATGCGCTGTGCCGACAGCGCTTGGATCGCGTCGGCCTCCTTCCGCTCCCGGTCATAGCTCTGCCGTGCATTGGCTACTTGCCGGCCGAGATCGTCGAGATGCTGCTCCATCGTGCGCAGCTCCGCCTCGCTGGCTGATTGCGGGTCCCAGCGCACGAGCGCCTCGATGCCAGTCTGCATCGCCTTGTCGGCCTTAACCCCGACCAGGTTGCTGATGAAAGTGAGCATGAGCCTCCTCCTCGTTTGTTGCGATCAAGCCGGCACCATCGCCGCGGCATTCAGAAGACCAATCGAGATTTGAGCAGCGACCAGCGGAATCGCCGCGGCAACCTGTCCAGCTTCGATCATCGCGCGCATCCCGCGAAGCAAATGCAATAATATCGTGACCGTCAATAGTTGAAGCAGGACGGCCACCACCCCCCAAACCAAGATGTCGAGTAGCGCCCCGGTCGTAGCCAGCAGTGCGGCAAGCGGGATCGCCAATGCGAGGAGAGCGCCCCCGAGCACCGTCGCTGCGGCGGGATTGCCGTTGCGCAACAGGTCGCGCTCGTGAAACGGGGTGACAGCCATATAGATAAAGATACCCGCCACCAACAGCGCCAGCACCAACAGAAACTGCAGCAGCAGCATCGGCAGGCCGGTGCCGAGCGCGTCGAGAATGGCGGAGCCGGTGCCGTCGGATGCGGGGCTCATGCGTGACTCGGTTCAGGCGGCCAGCGGGACGCTCGGCAGCGTCAGCGCGGCTGGGTTGATGTCGATGCCAGCATCGATTTCGACCCACGCCTGACCCGCCGCCTCGATGGCGCTGACGAGAATGTACTCGGTCTGAGGGGCTGGCGGTGCACCGCCTGTGGGGCCGCCGTAAAGCATAATCTGCAATTGGCGCTGTTCGGTGTGGTCCACGTGTTGCAGCGTCTCCTCCATTTTTCGGGGCGGAACTCGGCTGTTGCCCGGCGCCCAGACGCGCCCGTAGATCTTGCCGTCCTTGGTCTGAAACGATGGCCACCCGATCATGCCTTCGGCGGGATCGAGCCACAGCCCCCACTCCTGGCTATCCGCCGGAGTGACCTCGTCCAGCCGTGAAAAGTACCGGCATTCGTCCGGTTGACCATCGGTGCCGAGATGGAGCTGAAAGAATGCCTTGCCCCCCGGCAGGTAAAGCCGATGTAGCAGGACGCCGCCTTCGCGCAGCAGCCCCACCACCTCGACGCTGATCATGCCGCTGCCCTCCGGCGGCTGCACCTTGGTCAATCCGGCAGCCAACAGAAACGGCGACGGATCGACGGGCATCGTCATCCCGACACGGAACCTTGTCGTTGCGCTGCCGGTAAGGCCGGGAACAGCCGCGGCATTAGCCGGGTGAGACATGCGGCGCCGCCACAACCACAGCAGAAGCAAGATGACGATGCCGATAAGAAGGACGGGCCATATGAAACCTGACCCACCCCTCGGTGCGGACGTCCGGGCGGGGGCTGCCGCGGATGGGTTGCGCGGCTGCCCCTCCATTTGGGCCAGCTGGGTGTCGAGCTGGTTGAGCTTGGCTGCTACCGTCGGATTGTGATCCGCCTCGCGATCGGCCTCCCGACGCCATTGCATATAGCCGGGATCGGTTTGGTAGTTATGGAAATACTGGGCAGAGCTGGGCGACGAAAGGGAATTCAGCGCCGCCCACAATGCCACCGCCGTCAACGGTCCCGAACCCGGCAACGCCGGTCTTCTCGCCATCCCCGTTGGCTGCTCCCCTCCCCAGATCGGCGGCCGGCGCGGTGCTTCCCCCGCCCAGCCGTAGCCGCCAGGATAAGCGGCCGGCCGGCGGGACGTCTCTGGGGGCCGCTGCGCCGCCTGATAGTCGCGCAGCCCCTGCGACGATAAGCTGCGGGAAACAGCCCGATCTCCGGACGAGCCGGTACTATAGCCGGTGCCCGAATAGGGTCGCCGACTATATCCGCCGCTGCTGCTGACCGGTGTCCTACGGCTCGGCGCCGAGTAGTTGGAGGCCGATCCGCTGCCGGGACGGGTGTATCCGCCGCTGCTGTACTGACCCGAGGCGCGGTCGGGCACATTCAAAACAAATAGGCAGCATACGCAGCAGAACAGGACCTTCCGCCACAGCGTGGTCCGCGGGAAGCTCGTCGAGGGTCGAGAGATCATACTGCGGCCGCTCTCGACATCGCACTCGCCCCGGCAAAGAGGTCCGCACTTATCGCATCGTAGGTTGCCGACGCGCCACCGCTTGCAGTCCTTTGAGCGATGCCATGCGCCAGCCAATCGCACAACGGACCAACGCGACACAGTTGGCTACTTCGTTGGTCCCTGCCGAGCGATGATCTTGTCCTTGATCTGGTTGTAGACGTTCGGTGGGATGATTTTGCGTTGTGTGAGATCATCTTTCCCGTTATACGGCCGATTGGCAATGATTGCTTTGACCCTCGCCGGACCGACCCCCGGCAGTTTGTCGAGTTCCTCGGCGGAGGCCGAATTTATATCAACCAAGGAGCCCTGCGTTTGAGATCCGGTGGCCGCGGGGGACTTGCTCGAGGTGTCCGGCTTTGGCGGCCGCCGGGGAGCTTGGCGATTTTGACGGGGATGTCGTCTGCGCGGCAATAGGCGGCGCGAGAAGCAGGCTCAATCCCATCGCGGCCAAATAGCGAGTTAGATGCATTGTAAACTTTCCGATTATAAGTTCGCAGGCAGGCACCATTCGACATTGTCATCGAGGGGAATAACAGGGCGAGGCAGGCGTTTCCAGTCGAAGCGGTTCAGCATCGGCGAGGTCAGGCCGGGGAGGTCGACTTCGACGATCTGGTCCGGGCCGAAGAACTCGTCGAAGCCGCCGCGGAAATGGCCACGTGATTTGACCACGACCGAGCGCGCCTGGGCGATGTCGAGCCCCATCATCTCGAAGAAGATCGGGTCGGCGCATTGCACTCGATGCGAGATCACGACGACGGTGATCCCGCCGACCTCAAGCGCGGCGCAAGGCCCGAGCTCCAGCCGCAATCCGGCATAGATGCCGCGGCGGCCGACGCAATTCCCGTCGGTCAATGCGACGACCGTCGCAGGCGCGGCATAAGGCTCGGAGAATTTGGTGGTCTCCGACCGGTTGAACCGCGCCTCGAAGGAGGCGCCGACCCCGTTGCGATGAGCTTCGGCGGCGAGATCGGGGTCGAAAAAGACGCCGAGCAGCGCGCCGGCCACGCCCGCTTCGTGAAACGCACGCAGCAGGAATGTCGTGTTGCCGCGCCCACCGCCGCCCGGGTTGTCGGCGACGTCGGCAAAAGCGAGAGCCGGCAAGGAAAGGTCTCGGCCGACAGCGAGCGCCTTCTCGACGGCCTCGTCGAGCGAGGTCAGCCGCGGATAGAAACGTTGCCGATTGGCCCAGCCGAGTTCGGCGATCTCGCCCGCCAGTCTCTCGGCTGCCTGCCGGTCGCGGCGCGCCGTTACCACGACGGTCAGGCCGTTTTTGGCGGTGTCGGCAAAGGCAAACCCTCCCATCACCGAGACGTTCATGATCTCGGGGGTCATCCGGCGCTGGCCGAAATCGATCATCTCCGCGTAAGGGCCGGCGGCGGTCAGCATCGTCACCGTCGGCGGCACGATCGGCAGGCGAATGAAGGCGCGGTGCGGCTTGACGCCGCCCAGCATCTCGCGGATCAGCCGCGGCCGCCTCGGCGCCGCGCTCGCGCATATCGAGATGCGGGTTGGTCCGGTAGCCGATGAACACGTCGATCGATTGGACCATGCGCTCCGAGACATTGGCGTGCAGGTCCAAGGTCGCCGCGATCGGCACATCGGGGCCGACGATCTGGCGGACCATCTCGAACAAAACCCCATCCGGGTCGTCCTCCTCGGTCGTCAGCCCGGCGCCGTGCGAGCAGATGTAGACGGCGTCGACCGGCAGCGCCGCCCTTAGCCGGCGGCTGATCGTGTCGAGCAGCTCAACAAAGAAGGCGTGTTCGACCGGCCCGTTGGGCTCGGTCATCGCCAGCGCGATCCCGACCGGCGTCCATGGGCCCGACGCGTCCATCGCCGCGACAAAGCCCGGGGTCTCCGGCAGCATCGTCGGGGTCGGCGACCGCGCCTCTGCGACGATCGCATCGCCTTCGAGATAGGTGCGGGCGAGGAAGTGCGCCTTGGTGGCCGGCGGCGCGAATTTGTTGCACTCGATCGAGAAGCCGAGCAGCGCGACACGGGGTGGCGAGCGATCGGGCATGCGAGTTATCCACAGGCCGTTTCCGTCGCCCGCGATCCTAGGCTAGTCTTTGCCGGATCGCCACGGCCGCTGAGAGGATGCGAACACGATGCCGAAGATCGACGGACAGCGCGTTGTCGCGGATCTGAAGCGCCTTGCCGAATTCGGCCGCTACAAGACCGGCGTCCACCGGCCGACCTATTCGCCGGTCGATGTCGAGTTGCGGCATTGGCTGGCCGAGAAATTCCGCGAGGCCGGGCTCGAGACGGTGATCGACGGGATCGGCAATGTGATCGGCCGCAATCCCGGGGCGCAGCGCCGGCTGTTGGTCGGGTCGCACAGCGAGACCCAGCCCTATGGCGGCTGGCTCGACGGCTCCCTCGGCGTCATCTATGGGCTGGAGCTCGCCCGCGCTTTTGGCGACGATCCGGCTTGTGGCATCGAGGTCGCCGCCTGGGCGGACGAGGAAGGCCATTATGGCAATTATCTCGGCAGCCGCTCGTTTACCGACGCGCTCCCCGATGACGAGATCGACCAGACCCGGGGCCGCGATGACGGAACCCCGTTGCGCGAGGCGTTGGAGCGCGCGGGTTTTGCCGGACGGCCGCGCGAGCGGGTCGATCCGTCATGCTATGTCGGTTATCTCGAAGCGCATATCGAGCAGGGCGACACGCTCGACACGGCCGGATTGCGCATCGGCGTCGTCGAGACGATCGTCGGCATCTGGAATTACCGGGTCGCGCTGATCGGCGAGCAGAACCATGCCGGCACGACGCGCATGGTGCGGCGCCGGGATGCCGGGGTCGCAATGGTGCGGCTCGCGACGCGCATTCATGACCGGTTTCCCGACATTGCCGGCCCGCGCACGGTGTGGACGATCGGCCGCATGCTGCTCGAGCCGAATGCGCCCTCGGTCGTCCCCGGCCGTGCCGAGATGATGGTCCAATTCCGCGACGCCGACATAGACCGGCTGGCCGCGATTGAGAAGACGCTCCACGAGCTCGTCAGCGAAGCCGACCGGGCAGGGCCTTGCGCCTGTGAGATCGAGACGATCGCGCGCACCGAGCCGCGGCCGATGGATCCCGGTTTTCAGGATCAGATCGAGGCGGCGGCCGAACGGCATGCCCCGGGAATGCACATGCGAATGCCGAGCGCCGCCGGGCACGACGCCGCAGTGCTTTCCTACCGCATGCCGTCCGGAATGATGTTCATCCCGAGCCTGCGCGGGATCAGCCATCACTGGTCCGAGGACACCAAAGAGGAAGACATTGTGCTCGGCGCGCAAGTCTTCGCCGACGCCGCCGAGCGCATCTTGCGTGCCGGGAGGTGACGCGCATGCCGATCACTCTGCAAGAAAACCTGCGGGGCATCTTGTACACGCCGTTCTACGCAGCGCTGGCATTGGGCGCGTATCGTCGCGAAGGGGTAGAGGTCGGGTTTGTCAGCGCACCCGAACCGGCGCGGGCTGTCGAGGGCCTGTTCGCCGGCACGGTCGATGTCGCCTGGGGCGGGCCGATGCGCGTCATGCAGACCTATGACCGCCGCGCGGATTGCGACCTCGTCTGCTTTGGCGAAGCAGTGACGCGAGACCCGTTCTTTCTGATCGGCCGCGAGCCGCGTCCCGATTTCACCTTCTCCGATCTTTACGGCAACCGCGTCGCGACGGTCAGCGAAGTCCCGACCCCCTGGCTGTGCCTGCAGGAGGATCTGCGCCGCGCCGGCCTCGACCCGGACGCATTGCCGCGGATTGCAGATCAAACCATGGCCGACAACGCGGCAGCGTTGCGCCGTGGCGAGCTCGATGTCGTGCAGCTCTTCCAGCCGTTTGCCGAGGAGTTGATCGCTGCCGGCGACGGCCACCTCTGGTATGCCGCCGCCACCCGCGGGCCGACCTCATATACGAGCTTCTACACCCGCCGCACGACGCTCACCGCGCGGCGTGAGGAGCTGAAGAAACTCGTTCGCGGCCTCTATCGGACGCAGAAATGGCTCCACGCCAGCCCACCCGAGGCCATCGCCGACGCGGTACAATCCTTCTTCCCGGCGGTTCCGGCCTCGCTGCTGCAGGCCGCCATCGCCCGCTATCTCGAGCTCGGCATCTGGGGCCGCAACCCGATCCTGCCGCGCGCCGGCTATGAGCGCCTCCGAGCCGGGCTGATATCCGCCCGCTTCGTCAATCAGGCCGCCCCATTCGAGCAAGCGGTCGACAATACCATTGCCGAGGAAGTCGTCCGCGAGGACCCGCCCGCATTGGAGGGGTGAAGACTCCCGCACCGGCGGGCGGCTAGGCGGCGCTGCGGACCGCGGGCATGACCTCCTCGGCGAGGATCTGCATCTGCTCGAGGGCGAGGCTGTTGGGCATTCCGGGCCAATGGAGCGAGGCGACGAGGTGGTTGACCCCGAAGCGCCGTTGCAGATCGATCAGCCGCTCGGCGACCTCGGCTGGAGAGCCGATCAGGAAACGGTCGTCGAGCAGCTCGTCGAAACCGTGGTCGAAATCGTCTCCCGCCGGCATGACCTTGTCCTGGCCCCATTCCCGGTAGGTCTTGTATTTGACTTCGAGATAGGGCTGCGCCAGCCGGATCGCCTCTTCGCGGGTGCCGGCGACGAAGACTTCGCGCCGCATCGGCAATTCGGCCGGGAACGGCTTGCCGTACTCGTCCAATGCCCGCTTGTAGAGATCCAGCTGCCGCGCCAGGGTCGTCAAGGTGCTGTGCGGGTTGATGTACCAGCAATCGCCGAGCCGCGCCGCGCGCCGGATCGCGGCATCGGCATTGGCGCCGATCCACACCGGCGGCATCGGCTTCTGCAATGGCTTGACCGTGGAGTTCGCGTGGTCGAGCACGAAATGCGAGCCCGTCATGTCGACGAAATCCTCGGTCCACAGCCGCTTCACGGCGAGGAGGCACTCCTCGAAGCGCTTCGCCGCCTCTTTCCGCGTCAGGCCGAAGGCCTTGAATTCGACGTCGCGGTAGCCGATGCCGCAGCCGAACACCAATTTGCCGCCGCACATGATGTCCAATGTCGCCAGCTGCTCGGCGATGTCGAGCGGTTTATGCAACGGCAACAGCACGAGCCCGCAGACGAGACGCAGGCTCGGCGCCAAGACCGCCGCCTGCGCCAGAAACGGGATCTGCTGCAAGGATTGCAGCGGGTGCGCGCTGTAATGAGAGCCTTTGACCAGCGCATTGAAGCCGAGCTCCTCGGCCCGCATGACGAGGTCGATGTCGTCTGCGAGACGGGCGCGCATGTCTTCGCCCGGGCGATGCTGACCACGAACGATCAGGCTCAATTCCATTCGCCACCTCCGTTTTCCCGGCGCCCCGGACATTGTCTTCCGGCCTCCAACGATGCAAGCTCGGTCGAGCCGCATGCAAGGGAGAGAATGCGATGACGATCGAGCCGATGCTGACCGAAGAGACGCCGGCGAACGCGCTGGTCGCGCGGGTGCTCGAAGAGGCCGGGATCGAGATGGTCTTCGGCATTTCCGGCGGACACACCGGCCGGATCGTCTCGGGACTGAGCCAATATCAGAACTCGGTCCGCACCGTGCTGGTGCGCGAGGAATTGCTGGGCGGCGTCATGGCGGAGGTCTATGGCCGGCTGACGCGGCGGCCGGGCGTATTGCTCGGGCAGGGCCCGTGGGTGCTCGGCAACGGGCTCCTCGGCACGATCGAGGCTCACCTGTCGAGCTCGCCGATGCTGCTCCTGACCGATTTCAGCGACGCGCCGCGCTTTAGCGTTACATGCGCCCTACCAGCAGGCGACCGGCGACTGGGGCAGCTGGGACGCGCGGCGCGCCTTCAGCGGCGTCACCAAGCACGTCATGCAGGCGCACGACCCGATTGCCGCGGTGCAGGCGACGCAGCTCGCGATCAAGCATGCGCTCGCCGGCCAACCGGGGCCGGTCGCCGTGCTCTACAGCCATGATTTGCTGGCCGGCTCGGTGGCGCCCGACTCGCAGCCGATGCTCTACCCGACCCGGCACTACCTTCCCTCGGCTGCCGCCGCCGGCCGACCCGCGGCAGGTCGAGGCGGCCGCGGCGGCACTGCTGGCTGCGCAAAAACCGGTGCTGATCGCCGGCAACGGCGTCCGCATCGCGCAGGCCTATGACCAGCTGCGCCGGCTCGCCGAGATGGCCGGCCTCCCGGTGGCGACGACGGCAGCCGGCAAGGGCTGCTTTGCCGAGACCCATCCCTTGGCGCTCGGGGTGTTCGGCACTTTCGGCACTGCAGCGGCCAATGCCTGCATTGCCGAAGCCGATCTCGTTCTCGTCATCGGCTCGAAACTGTCGCCGAGCGATACGGCGTGGGAGAACCGCGCGCTGCTCGACCCGACGCGGCAGAGCTTTGTGCAGCTCGACATCGAGCCGCGCAACGCGTCGTGGAACTACCCGGCCGAGCACGTGCTGATCGGCGACGCCGCAATCGTCCTCGACCAGCTGATCGACGAGGTCCGCTCGCGCAGCGGCGACCGCCGGCAGCAGGCCGAGCGGCGCGTCGCCGCGCATCGCGAGCGCCTCGGCTACTTCAATGACCGCGCCTATTTCGCCGACGACCAGCCGATATTGCCGCAGCGCGTGATCGGCGAATTGCAGCGCAACCTGCCGGAGGATGCGATCGTCACCTGCGACGCCGGCGAGAACCGCATCATGATGACGCATTTCTATCAGACGAAGCGGCACGAGGGCTTTCTGCAGGCCGCCGGCTCGGGACCGATGGGCTTTGGCATCCCGGCGGCGCTCGGCGCCAAGCTCGTGCATCCCGACCGGCCGGTCGTCGCGGTATGCGGCGACGGCGGGTTCGCGATGACGATGAACGGGCTGATGACGGCGATCGAGCAGGACATCCCGATCATCACCGTCGTCTTCAACAACAAGGCGCTGGGGTGGGTATTGCACGGCTCGGGCCGGTTCGCCGCCGAATTCAACGACTTCAACCATGCCGAGATCGCCAAGGCGATGGGCTGCCGCGGCGTCCGGGTCACCGATCCGGCGGCATTGGGACCGGCCTTGCGCGAGGCGCTCGCCGCGCGCGCCCCGACCGTCATCGACGTGATGACCTCGCTCGAAGTCACCTTCGCCGACATCACCTCGCAATTGGCCAAGGACGCCTCGCCGCGGCGCCGCTGATCGATCGGCCTCGGGGGGTCGCCCCGGAGGGGCGGCTATGCCTTGCCGCTCGCGTTTGTCGAGGCGCCTCAGCGGCCGCGCCAGCACGCCACCGGCTGAGTTTATTCCGAGAATCCGCGTGCGAGGCGTTCGACTTCACCCGTCAACCGCTCGTACCTCCAGACGTCGTCGCCGATAAAGAAGGCCACGCTCTCAGGGCGGGAGTTCGCGCGATGGTGCAGCGCCTCGATCAGTGTCGTTGTCATTTGATTCTCCTCAGATGTGTTGTAAGCCAAATCCAGCGCCCAAGCGGCAAGCGTGGGCCGCTCCCCTTTTTGCGGTCATTGCCGTATGTTGGCGGACCGTTGCGGCTTTCATGCGAAGATGATGGAGGTGCCGCGCTACGGCGTTATTTCAGAGGCGGGAAAACCCGCTACGACTGTAACGCACTGGACAACTTCCGGTGCCGGCAGGGCCGCTGGCAGGCTGATCTGCCACGCAAATAGGCACGGCAGCTATGCAGATGCCAGCTCTTTGCCCGGTCCCCAAGGGTGACCTAGAACACGCGGCAAACTCGGTTAATTAGGGATGTAGGGTCGTGACCCTGACTGCCGAACAAACCACGATGCGCAAGGTCTACCTGCGCCTGCTGCCGTTTTCTATCCTGTGCATGTTCGTGTGCTACCTCGACCGGGTCAATGTCGGCTTCGCCGCGCTGACGATGAACAAGGATCTCGGGTTCAGCGCCTACCTCTTCGGGCTGGGCGCCGGCGCCTTTTACGGCGGCTACTGCCTCTTCGAAGTGCCGAGCAACCTGATGCTCGAGAAGGTCGGCGCCCGGTTTTGGCTCGCCCGCATCATGATCACCTGGGGGCTGTTTTCCGGGGCGATGGCGTTTGTCAGTGGTCCGATCAGCTTTGTCACCTTGCGCTTTCTGCTCGGCGCTGCAGAAGCCGGCTTTTTTCCCGGCATCCTTTTCTATTTCCATTATTGGTTTCCGGCGCGCCACCGCGGGCGGATGATCTCCTGGTTCACCGTGGCGACACCGATTTCGGTCGCGCTCGGCGGACCGATCTCGACCGCGCTGTTGGGCCTCGACGGAACCTTGGGCCTTGCCGGGTGGAGATGGGTCTTCCTAGCCGAGGCGATGCCCGCCGTGATCCTCGGCTTTTTATTGCTCACCTATCTCAGGGACCGTCCCGCGCACGCTTCCTGGCTGACCCAGGAAGAAAAGGATTGGATCGAGACTGAGCTCGCCCAGGAAAAACGTGAGCTCGAAGCGGTCCGCACCTATACGCTGTTCCAATCGCTGACGAATATTCGGGTTGTCGCGCTGGCGGTCATTTATTTCGGCATCGTCACCGCCAGCGTGGGTCTGGTTATTTTCGTGCCGCAGATCATCAAGGAGCTGGGCGTCTCGAACCTCCAGACCGGCTTCCTGACGATGATCCCCTACGTCGTCGGCACGATCAGCATGGTGGTCTGGGGCTATGTCTCCGACCGCATGCAAGAGCGCAAATGGAACCTCTTTATCGGCTGCCTCGTCGGTGCCGCTGGATTGATCTTTGCCGGGTTGCTCGGCGGCAGCTTCTGGTCGCTCGCTGCAATGTGCCTGGCAACGATCGGGTTTTACGGGTCGAAAGGACCCTTCTGGCCGCTGCCCTCTACCTTCCTGACCGGAACGGCCGCGGCCGCCGGCATGGCGTTGATCAACTCGGTCGGGAATGTCGGCGGCTTTATGGGGCCTTTCTTGGTCGGCTGGATCAAGGACGCGACCGGAAATTTCGACAACGGCCTCTACGCCCTTGCCGGCTTCATGCTATTGGCGGCGGTCGTCACGGCGATCGGGGTGCAGGCGCCGCGCCGCAGGGTCGTGCCCGCCGGGCTCGAACCCACTCCGGCGGAGTAAGCCAAACTCGTTACCGAGGCGGGTAGAAAGCCGGTGGCGGATAGCTCGGCTGGGGGGCGTAACCTGGGGCCGGTCCATAACCCGGTCCTGGTGCGGCGTATGGCGGCGTCGGAGACCTCCGAGAGGCCATGCACTGCGCGTAATAGGCGTTGTATTGCTGCTGCAGGTACCCCGCCGCATTCTGCGCGTTGGCTGCACCAACTCCAGTGCCGACGATCGCCCCGGAGGCCGCGCCGATCCCGGCGCCCCGACCGCCGCCAACCGCGCCACCGAGCGCCGCACCGAGGCCGGCGCCAAGAAGGGTGCTGCCGACCGCCTGGGAATTGGCTTGGTCGCGCAGCGGAGCGACCTGCGCGTCGGCAAATTGCCGGCAAGCCTGATCGTCGTAATACGACTGCGCCAGAGCCGCGGTGCTGACCGTGAATGCCGCCAGAACCGCGCCGACGAGCTTTGAAAGGGACGTGACCATCGAGAGATTCTCCTCCGCACCGTGATGCTGCCCGGTATGCTGAGCCGGGAGGGGTTCAAGATGATCTGGACAAGGTGACCAAGTCCTAAACAATGGGGCAAACTCTCATCCATTGAGGGCGCCGGTTAGCCCTGAGGTCAAAGTTAGGTCCTCACGACGTCGACGAACCGGTGACAGGCAGCTACCGTGGGCAGCGGGAGATCGGCTTCATCCAGCTACGGGGCGGGTCATCGAGCCTTGCTGTGAAAGGAGGGACATAATGCCGGTTGGCGGATTGATCGAAGAATGGGATCACCTGGATTTCATAGGCGCCGGTGGAATGCTTTTTACCACCGGCGGTGTGATTGCATCCCTCTTCCCTGCTCTTCGGAAGATATGGATTTTGGCGCCGATAGGGATCGGGGTTGGAATGATGGCAGTGGCCGCTTACGGGGCCCGGTCGCGCCCACCGGTCATCTCACCGAGGTGATGAGAGTTCTCAACCCGGCAATGGGAATGTCCGAGCAGACCGGACGCCGCACGCTCAGCATCCGGCGCGCATCGTCCAGGCGGTCCGCGGCGAGATAGGCCTTCAACAATGTGAACTCCACCAGGTCGAGCTGTGCGCGGCTGCCGCCGATGCGTTCGAATTCGCCGGCAATCGGCTCAAGCGCATCGATCGCGGCGGAGAAATCTCGCCGTTCGAAAGCGGCAAACGCGTGCGACACCGCCGGAACCAAGGGGCCGGATGGATAACGACCGTTACGCGCGAGTTCGTCCATCTGCTGCGCGCGCGCCTCCAGCGCCGCGTCATTGCCAGCCACGACCTGCGCGAGCGCGATGTGCATGTCGGAAAAGGCCACGCCGGCGCGCGGAAACGCGCTGCTCGCGAACTCGTGCATCATGCGCCACCCTTCGGCGTCACGCGGATGCCCGGCTAGCTCCCAGCGCCACAGAAAGGAAACCGCATCGGTCACCTTCCCGCGCGGCGGCCCGCTGTGCACATCGGGCGAGAAGGCTTCCCGGAAGAGCCGGAACGCTGCCGCCGCATCGCCGGCCTCGAGGTCGCCGAGCGCGAGATGCCAACTCAGGTGGCTATATAACAAGCCGTTACGCGGATAGGTGGTCAGCCAAGAGGTTAGGAAGGTGCGGGCTCCGTTTGCGTCGCCCTCCTCATAGCAGAGGTGCGCACGGGCGTGCGCCGCCCAGGGGTTGGTCGGGTTTTGGGCGAGGGATCGATCGATCTTCGGGCGGGCGGCAGATCGCTGTCCGTTCTCCGAGAGCGCCATGCCATGATGGGCCGTGAACCACCAATCGTCGCCGTAGCTCGGGGCAAGCCTGTCGAGCAGGTCCAGCAGCGCGCGTTTCTGCCCGGTACGGCCGGAACTACCAAATAGACCGTTGGTGAACGCCGCGGTGCCGAGTACCACGCAGTCGCGCGGCCAGGCGTTCAGGTGCTCGGGCAGTGCGGAAAGTGCGGCTTCGGTGTCGCCCGCCGAAAGCAAGTCAAAAAATGCGATATGGCTGACTTCCCGCGCGGACAGACCGGCGGCCAGAGAATTGGCCGCCGCCATCGACGCGCGTGCCGCTGCTGCGTCCCCGCGCTCCAGCAGCAAGTGCGCTCTGGCGGTATGGGCGAGGGCAAAGCCGGGATCCGCGGCGATGGCACGATCGAACGCTTCGATCGCGCCGGGATACATGGTCAGCTTCGCCTCACAGCCCTCTACGTAGGAGTCCCGCGCGGCGGGTGAGGCGGTGGACAAAGGAAGTCCGTATCCGTCGGTCAACATGATGGATCCTTCATCGCGGAATTCGGTGTAAACGATACGATCCGCCCTTGGCGCATGCGGAAGAGAGTGCGTTGATGCCGCTGCGGCCACCAAGGCGGTAGCGGCAGCCATCGAGAGGCCCGTGACGTCGGCCCGGGTGGCGAAGGCCCGGAGGCGGAGCCTCCGTCCACCATGAACGGCTTGCTTGGCTCACCCGCGTTTGAGCGGCCACGCGAAGCTGAGCTCATGGCCGTCGGGATCGGTGATATGAAAGAAGCGCTCGCCCCATTCCGCGTCCCGCGGCGCCGCCTCAATCCGGTAGCCGGCGGCGACCAGTCGGGCATATAGCCCGTCCACGTCCGAGTCGTAGAAGATCACGCGGCCCCACCACGACCACTGCCGCGCAGCTGGCTGGGCAATCAGGTTCACAAAATTGCTGCCCGCTTTGAAGCTGGTGAAGCCTTCGTCTTCACCGCCATACAGCATGGTGAACCCGAGCGCCCGGTAGAATCGGACCGCACGACGCATGGAGTGCGTCGCGAGGGTGATCGCGCTGATGCCTTCGATCATCGCCGGGCTCCTTCGCTGGTCGAGGGAAGCGGATTCGAACCTTCGGACCTCCGTAGAGGGAAATCTTGATCCAGAAATTCGACAGACGCGAGAAGACGGCCCGTTCCGTTGCGCGATGCAGCCATCCGAGAACGGCGCTGTACACCGCGATTAAAAAAGGGTGCGGGCGCTCTGTTTCCCAACCCATCTCAGCCATCCGCATGTCGGGTTCGCAGGTATGAGTTGCGTTCAGCCTCGCGCCACGGGTGCGGCTGCGCTACGATGCCGACGATCTGATTGCATCGGAGGAAATGTCGATGACCCGCGCCTATGACGTTGTCGATGCCGACGGCCACATTCTGGAGCCGCTCGATCTCTGGGACAAATACATCGATCCCGAGTTCCACGACCGCCGGCCGCGGTTTGTCATCGACGAAAACGGCAAGGAGCGCCTCGAGGTCGAAGGCAAACTGCTGGGCAATCCGCGGGGGATCGGCAGCCTTGGCGCCGTCGGGGTCCGGCAAGGCGCCGTCAAGCTCGACAGCCTCAAATATGCCGACGGGAAGAAGGGCGGGTTCGAGCCGCATGCACGCATCGTCGATATGGATGCCGACGGCATCGACGCCGCTTTCCTCTACCCCAGCCTCGGCCTCTTCGCCGGCGCGGTCGAGGATCCCGGCCTCGCCGCCGGGATGTGCCGCGCCTACAACCGCTGGCTCGCCGATTACTGCAAGCCCTATCCCGACCGCCTGTTCGGGGTCGCGATGCTGCCGATGCAGTCGGTCGAGCTCGCGATCGAGGAGATGCGCTACGCGCGCGAAGCGCTCGGGATGCGCGGCGGGTTCCTGCGGCCGAACCCGTATCACGGCAACAAGATGATCAGCGACCCGATGTACGAGCCGTTCTGGACGATGGCCGAGGAGCTCGACTTCTCGATCGGCTTTCACGAGGGCTCGACCACCGCGATGCCCACCGTCGGCGTCGACCGCTTCGAGGGCGACCGCGCGGCGCGCCACATGATCAGCCACACGATGGAGATGATGCTGGCGGCGATGAGCGTGATCTGGGGCGGCGTCGTCGATCGTCACCCGCGATTGCGCGTCGCGTTTCTCGAATCGGGCGGCGGCTGGATCGCGCCGTGGCTCGACCGCATGGACCGGCATTTCGACGACCACGGGCTTCAACGACACCGCCCCGAAGATGCGGCCGAGCGAGCTCTTCCAGCGCAATTGCTGGATCTCGTTCGAGCCGGTCGAGAACAGCATCGCCGTGCTGGCCGACTATATCGGCCCGCACAAGATCATGTGGGCGACCGATTACCCGCACCAGGACGGGTTCTTCCCGGGAGCGCCTGACATGATCCGCGAGCGGCTCGGGCCGTTGTCCTCCGAGGCGAAGCACCAGGTGCTTGGCCGGCGGCGCGCTGGGCTTTTACGGCATGAACTGACGCGGACGGTTCCAGTCGCGGGCCTCTGATCCGAGCCCGCGACGCCGCACGTCGCCCGACGGCGTCTACAAAAATGCCGTTTTCCTCTCACCTGAGGAGGTCGCGATGCGCCAACCCGAACGCATCGATCTGCGCCGGGCGGCCCTGATCGCTTACGACGTCTGCCGGCGCGCACTCACTCCGTCGGATCCCGCACGCAGGGCTGCGATGCGCCCTGTGCTCGACGCCTGGGTTCAGATGATCGCTGTCGCGCGGGCGGCTGGCCTGCCGGTGATCTACACGACGCCGGTCAGCCGCTCCGATGGCGCCGACGTCGTCATGCTGCCGACCGACCTCTCGGCGGAAACCGGCGCCCCGCCGCTCACCAATGCGATCGAGGGCACGGCAGAGGCCGGCTTCCCCGACGAGATCGCGCCGCGGCCCGAGGATTACATCTTCCTCAAGCGCCGGCCGAGCGCCTTCTACGGGACTGGCGTCGCCGAACTGCTGCACATGCTGCGGCGCGACAGCATCATCATCGGCGGCGGCGCCACCAATCGCGGCGTCGAGACGAGCGTCCGCGAGGCCTTCAACCTCGACCTCGCGTCAGTCGTGGTGCGCGAATGCTGCTGGAGCGGCGACCCGGCCGCCCACGCCTACAGCCTCGACAAGGCGATGAAAATGTACGCGCGCATCCGAACCCTCGACCAGGTCGAGGCGATGCTGCGGGAGTGAGTTGTCGCACTTTGCAGCGACCGCCGTGGGGTTAAGCTGCCGGACGGCCCATGAAGGAAACAGCCATGACACAATGATCGACATGCATGCCCATTGGAGGCCCGCCGAAGTGGCCGACGCGCTGCGCGCCCGTACCAGGGAGCCGCGGATTGTGCGCAATCCGGACGGCGTCGAGGTGCTGAAGGCCTCGCGGATGGGCGAAGCGCCGCTCGCCGAGGCCTTCGATGACGTCGATTTCCATCTCGCGCGGATGGACCGCCAGGGGGTGGAGACGAGCGTGCTGTCGCTCCTCGGCTCGTTCTGCTGGATCGAGGCCTTGCCGCTGGACGAGTCCGGGCCGCTCTGCCGGACCGTCAATGACGGGCTCTCCGCGATCTGCCAGAAGCATCCCGGCCGCTTTGCCGCCTACGCCGCGCTGCCCTTGACGGACATTTCCGCCGCCGCCGCCGAGCTCGAGCGGGCGCTCGGGCTGCCGGGCATGATCGGCGCGCAGATACCGGGCAACTACTTCCTCACGCGCAAGGACGCCGAAGCGATGCGGCCGCTGCTGGAAGTCGCGAACCGCCGCCGCGCGGTGCTCTTCATCCATAACGGCCCGCGGCCGGGCGACGCCTACCCCAAGGTCGCGAGCCGACACCGACAATGCGCGCCGCCGCAACGGCACGCTCGACATGCAGGCGAGCCTGTCCTCGGTGATGGTGACCCTGTCTCTCACCGACTACCTCGCGGACTACCCGGACGCGATGGTCCACGTCCACAATCTGGGCGGCAACATTCCCTACGAGGTCGAGCGCATGGACCACCGCTGCCTGCTCGACACGCCGAATGAGGAATTGCCGTCGTCGCGCTTCCGCAAGGCGAAGGTGTACGTGGATTGCAACTCGTTCGGCCCGCGCGCGATCGAGGCGGCCGTGAGCCTGTACGGCGCCGAGCGCATCGTGTGCGGCACCGACGGCACCGAGTTCGGCTGCGACTGGACAAGAAAGGCGCTCGCGGAAGCGCAGATCGGCGAGGAGGCGCGCGAGCAGATCCTGCACCGCAATGCCGCTGCGATGCTCGCCCGCGCCGCAAGGACCGCGCAGCACGAAAGCGCCGCCGCCTAACCCTCCTGCGGATCCGAGTATGGGCGCCGCTCGGAAATTCGCCGTCGTTGATCGGGCATGAGAGCTCGGTGCCCCGGCCCGACGATTTTTTCCACACCTATATGGGCGAAGCCTCTGTCCCACGAGGAACGTTTCGCGAGCCCCGACAAGCACGCCTTTGTCAACGGGCACGCGGTCACCTTCCGCGACGCGGACGACAATGTCCCCCGGTATGTGCACATGTCGAAAGCGACATTGCGGCTGTTCCAGGAATACCACGACGCAACGACGCCCGAGGCCGGGCGGCGGCGCGGCAACGGGCGGCGTTGCTAGGACGATAGAAGCTCGAAGCCGGGAAGCCGAAGCGCCCTTTGATCGAAGGTAACGGTTACGGAACAGCCGGCCTTGGCGCCGAGCGCGCCAATGAGCGCGTCGGCGAAAGAGCCGCGTCCCTCCTTGAGCGCGATCATTGCGGTGAACACCTCCTGCTCGCTTTCGACGGCGAGAGCATCGGCCTGGAGCGTGCGCTCGATCGCTTTGGCGACCTCCGCGGTGGATAGCCGGTAAGCGCGTTCGAGCACCCAGGCCGTCTCGGTCATCGCAACAACGCTGATGAAGCCGGGATCTCGCTCGCTGAGCCGCTCGATAAAATCCGCCGCAATCTGCGATTGAATCGCGTCGTCTTGCGCAATGTAGCGGACCAAAACATTGGTATCGAGCCCGATCATCGCGGCTTGCGGCGCATTTCATGCCCGGCCGCGCCTGCCGCAACCGCCTGATCCATCTCTTCGATCGACACCCGCCGCCGGCGAGCCTTGACGATGCCGCGCAGCGCCGAAGCCGGAAGCTTTGGCAATAGAACCACACTGCCATCCGGATGGATAAAAAATTTCACCCGGTCGCCGGGTTTCAGTTGAAGATGATCACGAACGGCCTTCGGGATCGTCGCCTGGCCCTTGCTGGTGATGGCCGATTCCACGCGGCAAACTCCATTACATTTTACCAAATGTAATACACATGACGCCGCGGGCCGATCTCGTCAAGTCACTTTACCAGATGTTGCGCGCGTCCCGCTGCTGTGGAGTGCCAAGTCGCGCACTCTTGAGGAGAATGATCCTGATCCATTTTTGTTTCGCGCGCGGCGCGCGCCCGACCTGCCTCTCCTGCTCCGACCGGGCCGGACGCTGGCTCTTCGTCCGCGGCTCCTGCTATGATGACCGCGAGAGGGAGGATCCGGGTATGGGCGCCGCTCGGAAGTACGCCGTCATCGACCCCGCCAGCGGCAAGCTCGACCGCAGCATCTTCAGCGATGAGGCGGTCTACGACGACGAGATGGAGAAGATTTTCGGGCGCGCCTGGCTGATGGTCGGGCATGAGAGCCTGGTGCCCGAGCCGGATGATTTCTTCCACACCTATATGGGCGAAGACCCGGTCATCCTGACCCGCGACGCAGAGGGCCGGCTGCACGCGCTCCTCAACATGTGCCGCCATCGCGGCAACCGCGTGGTGCGCTGCGACGACGGCAACGCCAAGCGCTTCATGTGCACCTATCACGGCTGGACCTACCGCAACGACGGCGCCCTCGAATACGTCCCCGGGGAGGCCGAGGCCTATTACGACACGCTCGACAGGCCGTCCCTCGGTCTGATCGAGGCCCGCGTCGAGACCTACGCCGGCATCGTCTTTGCGACCTGGGCGCAGGATGCCCCCAGCCTCGAGGCCTATCTGGGCGACGCGCGCTGGTATCTCGACACCGTGTTCAATCGGCGGGACGGCGGCATGCAGGCGCTCGGCCCGATGAAATGGCTCGAGCCCGTCAACTGGAAGACGATGGTGGACAACTGCTCGGACAACTACCACGTCCCGACCAGCCATCTCTCCAGCGCCCGGGTCCAGAGCCGCTATCTCGGCCGCCCGCGGCTGTCCCACGAGGACCAGTTCGCAAAGCCCCAACAAGCACGCCTTTGTCAACGGGCACGGGGTCACCTTCCGCGACGCTGACGACAACGCCCCGCGCTACGTGCACGGCATGTCGAGCGAGACGATGCGGCTCTTCCAGGAGTACCACGACGCGACGATGCCCGAGGTCGAGCGGCGGCTCGGCACATTGCGCGCGCGGCGGGTGCAGCTCGCCAACCACTCGATCTTCCCGAATGGCATCCTCGGGCTGCGGCTGGCATTGCCGCGCGGCCCGCTCAAGACCGAGTTCTGGCATTTCGTGCTGGTGGACCGGGACATGCCCGAAGAGTTGAAGCGCGTGATCCGGATCGGCAGCCAAGCCAACAATGGTGCGGCGGGCATGTTCGAGCAGGACGACGTCGACAACTGGCGTCAGGTGACCCAAGCGAGCACCAGCCGCTTCGGGCGCCGGCACCCGCAGGACCTGTCGATGGGCGTGGGCCATGCGGGGCCGCATCCCGATTATCCGGGGCTCGTCTCCGCGCGCTACATCTCGGAGAACAACCAGCGCCTCTTCTATAAGCGCTGGGAAGAGTTCATGAACGCAGAGAGCTGGGCCGACATCCCGCTCGACCCGATCACCGCCCGCTTCGACGGCACCGCCACGATGCGGGGCTAAGAAGATTTCATAGAGCATGCACGCATCGCAGCTCGCAATGTCCGCCTCTGCCCCGGGAGCGGGAGGGAGAGTGGGCAGGGCGAGCGGGGCCGCTACTGCCGAGTCCGCGTATCGTTCGCGCGGCCCCTCCTCTCCCCTACGGGCCAGAGGGGATCGTGCCGGCTCCGGCAATCGCTGCGGGTGGACGATCCGGCTAACACGAAACGCGCAGACGAGTGCCGCGGCCGCACGATGGAGCTGGCGCCGCAGCAGACGCTGTGGCTCGAGCTGATGCAATTCTACATTCGCGAAGCCTGGCTGCTCGACGAGCGCAGGCTCAAGGAGTGGCTCGATCTCTTCACCGACGATGTCCTCTACTTCATGCCCCGCCGCAAGAACGTCCCGCGCCGCGAGGCACACCGCGAACTGACGGCGCTCGGCGATCTGGCGATCCTCGAGGAGGACAAACGCTATCTCGAGATGCGGGTGGCCCGGCTGGACACCGGGATGGCCTGGGCCGAGGATCCCCCGTCGCGCACCCGTCACCTGATCGGCAATCTCGAGGCGGCGCTGTTGGAGAACGGCGAGGTCGAGGCCAAGACCGCGTTTCTGGTCTACCGCTCGCACCTGGAAACGGATCATCAGCTCCTCTCCGGCTGCCGCGAGGATTTGCTGCGCAAGGTAGAGGGCGCGTGGAAGGTGGCCAGGCGCACGATCGTTCTCGACGCCAACGTCCTCCTCGACAAGAACCTCAGCGTCTTCCTCTAGGAAATTACGGTGACAAGATTACGTGACCAAAATTACGGCGACGGTTTACTTGAATCCTATGAGAACGGCTGATTGGGCGCGCTTCAGGAGGGGGAAGGTAATAGAGATTAAGAAATAACTCATGCGGATTTCTCACGCGGATTTCACATGCAGATGCGCTGAAACCGCGTACGGCGGCAGTGCCGTCTTCGGGAGCTTTACTGCTTTTTCCGGAAAACAGCGGTAGAACAGCCAGCTTTGGCTGTTCTTTCGTCCGTCTAAACCGCCGGCCGCCCAGGATTTCTGTGGGAAACAAGTTGTGGCTGGCTGATAATCTGCTGCAGGGGACAGCAAAAACAGCCAGGACGTGCCAATGCGTCGTCCGGCACCGTCCGCGGGGTCGGTGCCTTTCATGGATGCGTTTCGGGCGTGCTGGCGTTGTTGACCCGATGCCGCTAAACTCAACCGTCGCTTGCAAGACGGTAGGGTATGGTCGCGAAGGTGCGGACCGTGGCGTTTCACGGGGTCGAGGTCATCGAGGTCGAGACCCAGGTGACGATCGCCTCCGGGTTGCCGGCCTTTACCGTCGTCGGACTGCCGGACAAGGCGGTCGCCGAATCGCGCGAACGGGTCCGCGCGGCGCTCGGCTCGCTGGGTCTCGGGTTGCCGGCGAGGCGGATCACCGTCAACCTCGCCCCTGCCGATGTGCTCAAGGAGGGGAGCCATTTCGACCTGCCGATTGCGCTTGCCCTGCTGGCGGCGATGGAGGCGCTGCCGGCCGACGAGCTCGGCGGTTATATGGCGCTCGGCGAGGTGGCGCTCGACGGTTCGCTGACGAGCGTCGCCGGCGTATTGCTCGCGGCATTGGCGGCGGCGAGCCGCGGCAGCGGCGTCATCTGCCCGGCCGAATGCGGCGGCGAGGCCGCCTGGGCGGGCGAGGTGGAGGTCATTGCCGCGCCGAGCCTCTTGGCGATCGTCAACCATTTCAAGGGGACCCAGCTGTTGCCGCCGCCCGAGCCGCGGCTCGCGCCGTCGCGCTCGGCCGGGCTCGACCTCGCCGATGTGAAGGGCCAGGAGAGCGCCAAACGCGCCCTCGAAATCGCCGCCGCGGGCGGCCACAATTTGCTGATGGTCGGCCCGCCGGGCGCCGGCAAGTCGATGCTGGCGGCGCGTCTGCCCGGCATCCTGCCGCCGCTCCAACCGGCCGAAGCGCTGGAGCTCGGCATGATCCAGTCGGTGGCGGGCGGATTGCGCAGCGGCGGGTTGTCGCGCGAGCGGCCGTTCCGCGACCCGCATCATTCGGCCTCGCTCGCGGCATTGGTCGGCGGCGGGCCGCGCCCCCGGCCGGGTGAAATCTCGCTCGCGCATCAGGGGGTCCTGTTTCTCGATGAACTGGCCGAGTTCAACCGCGCCGCGCTCGAAGCGTTGCGCCAGCCGCTCGAGACCGGCCGCGTCAGCATCGCCCGCGCTCAGGGGCACGTCACCTATCCGGCGCGCTTTCAGCTGATCGCGGCGATGAACCCGTGCCGCTGCGGCCATTTTGCCGAGCTCGCCTGCGGGCGGGCGCCGCGCTGCGCGGAAGACTACCAGGGCCGGCTGTCGGGCCCGCTGCTCGACCGCATCGACCTGCACATCGACGTCCGGGCCGTGGCGCCGGCGGATCTCGCGCTGCCGCCCGCCGCCGAGGGCAGCGCGGCGGTCGCCGGCCGGGTCGCGGCTGCCCGCGCCCGGCAGGCCAAGCGCTATGCGGGGCTGCCCGCCGAGCGCGGCATCCGCACCAATGCCGAGGCGGACGGGGCCTTGCTCGACGAGGTCGCGACCCCCGAGCCCGCCGGCCGCGCGCTGCTCGCCCGGGCGGCCGAGCGGCTGCGTCTCTCGGCGCGCGGCTACCACCGGGTGTTGCGCGTCGCCCGCACCCTCGCCGACCTCGAAGGCGCGCCGATCGTCGCCCGCCGCCACATCGCCGAGGCGCTGAGCTATCGCCGGATGAAGGCGCTGCCGGAAGGGGAAGTGCGGCGAGGCTGACCGCCGCCGAACTCGCACTCGGGTCCGCTTTTTTGCATGCCGATTATGCGCTGCTGCGCGGAACGGATGCCTGTTACGATCCGTTACCCTCGTGTATCGGAGAGACACGGAACGTCATTGAAATACCACCGGACAGGATCGATTGTGACAGGATGCAAGACCATGCAGTTGGAAAGTAACCCGCGTTCGCCGGCAATTCTCTGTTGTGGCGTTCCTCAGATAGAGCAAACCGATACGTTCGGGGAACAGCTCCTAGACTTTCTCGATGGCAGAACGGATGGAGAAGAGCTTCTCCATGCGCTTTACGACCATGTTCTCGATGAGCCGGTCCCGGAACGGATGCGGACGCTGTTCCGCGGGGGCTCAGCCGACTAACGGACCTCAGGCTGGTCGGGAACCAGCGGCGGGGCGCCGCCGCCGACTTCGTCCCAAATTCCTGATCCTGTGCGTCGGCTCGCGGATGAAGGCGAGGCCCGCGGCGACCCCGATCGCGGCGACCGCCATCGGGTAAAACAACCCGCTCAGGGCAATTCCGGTAATCGCGGCGATCGAGGCTCCTGCGGCCGGGACCAGCCCGCCAAAGACGCCATTGCCGAGAGGGTACGGGCGACCGGGTTGTCCTTGAAGGCGCCCGGCCAAGTAAACACCGGCCAATAGCTGATCGCCGCCAGCGCGAATCCCCAGGTCAAATAAGAGCGGGGCAAGGCATCAACCAACCCGGCGGCCGATAGCTTTCTGAGCGGCGGCAGGAATTGGGGCCGGATGGTCCGACACCCTGTCCTGAACCAGTCGGAGGCTGGAGCGCCGATGCCGCCACCCCGTACCGAGAAAGTATTGTGGGCTTGCAGCAGCCCCTCTAAAACGGGGCCGTAATGCGGCGTGAGGTAGACTGCCGGGCATGACGCACCGGAACGGCGCAGGCGACAGGTCCAGCAGGGAAGGAAGCGACCATGAGTTCTTACCGCACGGCGATGTGGGCCCGACGCAGCTTGCTCCGGAGCGGAGGCGCGCTATTCGCCGCGTCGGCGCTGCCGCGCTTTGTCCGAGCCGCCGAGACTCATCCCGCGCTGGGCACCTACCCGGAAGGCTCGGCCGGCGCTTCGGTATTTATCGGCATCACCGTGCCGCGCACCGGCACCTACGCCGTTCAGGGCGAGGATGAACTCAAGGGCTACATGCTCGCGGTCGAACACATCAACAGCGGCGACCCGCTGATCAAGAAGATCTCGCCGAAGACGACGAAGGGCGTGCTCGGCAAGGAGGTCAAATACGGCGTCGCCGATTCCGAAGCCAAGCCGAATACCGCGGTGCAAGAGCAGTCGCGCTTTATCAGCGAGAACAAGGCCATCCTGATGACCGGTTCGACGTCGAGCGCGGTCGCGGTGGCGCTCAACAAATTCGCGCAGCGCGAAAAGGTGCTCTACGTCTGCGGCATCTCCGGCTCCAACGACACCACTGGAAAGGATTGCGTCCGTTATGGCTTCCGCCAGTGCTTCTACGGCCAGACCGCCGCCGCAGCGATCGGCCCGGTGATGCTCAAGGCCTATGGCAAGAACAAGAAGGCCGCCTATCTGACGCCGGACTACACCTATGGCCACACGGTCCAGAAATCGATGGAGGATTATCTCGCTAAGAACGGCGGCTGGACCACGGTGACCAACCAGGTCGCGCCGCTCGGCGCCCCCGACTACAGCTCCTACCTGCTCAATGTCACCAATTCCGGCGCCGATTATCTGCTCAACATCAATTGGGGCCACGACGCCGTCCTGTCGATCCAGCAGGCCGAGCAGTTCGGCATCTTCAACAAGATGAAGCTGGTGATTCCGTACCAGATCCCGTTCTTGTCGAAGGAGGTCGGGGCGAAGGTCATGGAAGGGGTTTACGCCGCCACCGATTTCTGGTGGACGCTCGAGGACAAATTCCCGCTCGCCAAGATGTTCGTCGACGCGTTCCAGAAGAAATACGACTACCGGCCGGAATGGGGCGCCGAAAACGCCTACATGCAATTCGCCTTGTGGGCCGATGCCTGCGAGCGCGCCGGCAGCTTCTATCCGCCCGATGTGATCAAGGCGTACGAGGCGGGCAATCACAACGACTCGACGGTCGGCGACGTCTATTTCCGCGCCGCGGATCACCAGCTAGTGCGGCCGGTCATCATCGTTAAGGGCAAGGCGCCCGGCGAGATGAAGAACCCGGAGGATTTCTGGGAAGTGACGGAGATCGTGCCCGGCGCCGGCCTGATGCAAGCGCCGGATGCTTTCGGTTGCCAGCTCGGCGATTACACGTAAGGCAAGCGGCGTCCTGACCGCCTGCCGCTGTCGTCGCCCGCTGTCGGACGCCGATTTCCATTCGCCATGTTCTGCGCGCACCAACGCATATGATCACCTGGCCTAATTTCGTCTCGCAATTGTTCAACGGGCTGGCGTCAGGTGCGGTGTTGGCGCTGATCAGCTCGGGCCTGACGATCATCTATGGCACCTTGGGCGTCTTGAACTTGGCGCACGGCGCCATGTTCATGCTCGGCGGCTATGCCGGATATGTCGCATTCCAAGCGACCGATTCGTTCGCCACCGCCGTGCTTGCTGGCGCGCTGTTCCTGGTGGTGGTCGGCGGCGTCATCGAGCTGGTGATCATCCGGCACTTCTACGCCCGCCCGCCCGAGGATCAGCTCTTGGTGACCTTCGGGATCGGCATCGTCATCGTCGAACTGGTGCGCTTCGGCTTCGGGAGCCTGAGCAAGACCGTAGCGCCGCCCTCCTGGGCCGCCGGCGTCACCCCGATGGGGTTCCTCGTCTATCCGACCTACCGAATTGTCGTGCTGGCAATTGCCGCCGTCGCGCTCGGAGCGCTTTACGTCGTCCTATACCGCACCCGGCTCGGCATGATCGTGCGGGCGGGGATCGAGGATTCCGGCATGGTCGGGATGCTCGGCATCAACGTCTATCGCGTGTTCATGGTGGTGTTCGGAATCGGCGCGATGGCGGCCGGGTTCGCTGGCATCGTCAACGCGCCGGTAGTGTCGCTGACCCCCGACATGGGCGAATCGATCCTGGTGCAGACCTTCGTCGTTGTCGTCATCGGCGGCGTCGGTTCGTTCCCAGGCGCAATCCTCGGCGGATTGGTCGCCGGCGAAATCCTCAGCCTGACCTCGATGGTCAACCCCGCCTATTCCGGCGTCATGCTGTTCGCGGCGATGACCTTGGTGCTGCTATTGCGCCCGCAGGGTCTGCTCGGCGTGCCGAGCCGCGAGTGAGCGTGAGCGTTCGATGCTGCGCCGACGCCCGCTGTTGATCGAGGCGCTGACCGCCCTCGGTCTGATCGCCGCGCCCTTCGTCCTGCCGCATCTCGACTTTGCCCCCAACACGGTCAACCAGATCCTGGTCTGGGGCCTGTTCGGCATCGGCTTCGACATCCTGTTCGGCTACACTGGGCTCTTGTCGTTCGGGCAGGCGGCGTTTTACGGAACGGGCGGCTTCATTGCCGCCTATCTGCTGACCAACGATCTGATGACGAACGTCATCGGCGCCCTGGTCATCGGCACGATCGGGGCGATGCTGGCCGGCATCGTTGTCGGCGTCATCGCGCTGCGCCGCACCGGCATCTACTTCGCGATGATCACTGTCGCAATCGCCGAGATGTTCTACTTCGTCGAGTTCTCGCCGCTGGCGGCGTGGACCGGCGGCGAGAATGGCCTTCCCGGCGTTCCGACCCCCAAATTCGCCTTTCTCGGCTTTTCGTACCAAGTCGGCAACGACTGGTCGATGTACGGCTTTCTCGCCGTTTGCTACTTCGTCGGCATCTTCGTGGCGCTGCGCATCGTGCGCTCGCCGGTCGGCGCGATCTTCAGCGCGATCCGCGACAACCCGGTGCGGGCCCGCGCGGTCGGCCACGCGGTCGGGCGCTACAAGCTGACCGCGTTTGTGATCGCCGCCGCCTATGCCGGGTTTGCCGGCGGGCTGCTCGGGGTCTTGCAGGGGTTCATGCCGCCTGACGCCTTCACCTTCGACACCTCGGGCCAGCTCGTCATGCAGACGGCGATCGGCGGCGTCGGCACCTTGTTCGGGCCGCTGCTCGGCGCCACTGTGTGGCTGTTTCTGCGCGATTTTCTGCAGGGTGCGCTCGGGCTCGGCGCCACCTGGAAGCTCGTGCTGGGCGTAGCTTTCGTGCTCCTGGTGTGCTTCCTGCGGCGCGGCTTGATCGGCGGGTTGCGCGACCTGGTCGGATTGTTCGCCGCGCGTCGGCACCCGCCTGCGCCGGAGCAGGCGCCAGAGCTTGCCGCTGTTCCGGCAATAGCGAGCGTCGGCCCGGCGCGGCGCCGCCACGACGGGGCGCTTGCCGGTCCGGTGCTGGAGGCGCGCGGCCTGACCAAGATGTTTGGCGGGTTGGTCGCCAACAGCAACATCGATTTCGCCGTCGAGCAAGGCGAGCTGCGCGCCATCATCGGCCCCAACGGCGCCGGCAAGAGCACGTTCTTCAAGATGCTGACGTGCGAGATGTCGCCGACGGCCGGCCAGATCATCTTTCACGGCCGCGACATCACCGGCATGGATGTCGCCGCGGTATGCCAGCTCGGCCTGACCAAGAGCTACCAGGTCAACCAGCTCTTCGCCCGCCTGACTTTGCGCGAAAATATCGTGATCGCCGCTCTCGCCGAGCGCCGCGGCACCTTCTCGCTTGACCTGCTGCGGAGCATCGACCGGGTACCCGGGCTTGATGTGCAGGTCGAGAGCACATTGGCCCTCGTCGGCCTCGGCGCACGCGCCGATGTGCCGGTCGCCGAGCTCGCCTATGGCGAGAAGCGGCGGCTCGAGATCGCGCTGGCGCTCGCCGCCTCGCCGTCATTGTTGCTGCTCGACGAGCCGCTCGCCGGAATGAGCCCGCGCGAGCGGTCGGAGACGGTACAGCTACTGAAGAACATCCGCCGCGGCCGCACCCTCGTGGTGGTCGATCACGACATGGACGCCGTGTTCGAGCTGGCCGAGCGGATCACGGTATTGCACGAGGGCGCGCTGCTCGCCGAAGGCACTCCGGCGGAGATCCAGCGCAACAGCCTCGTGCAGGAGGCTTATCTCGGCGGGGTTGCCGCAGCATGAGCGCGCTCTTGGAAGTCGAGCGCATCAACACCTTCTATGGCGACAGCCACATCCTGTTCGACGTCTCGCTTCGCGTCGAGAAGAATGAGGTTGTGGCGCTGCTGGGCCGCAACGGCGCTGGCAAGAGCACGACGTTGAAGAGCCTGATCGGCGCGGTTCGCCCACGCTCCGGCCGCATCGTCCTCGACGGCACGCCGACCCACGCGCTGCCGCCGCATGCAATCGCCGCCCTCGGACTGCAGCTCGTGCCCGAGGACCGCCGCATCTTCGGCAGCCTCAGCGTCGAGGAAAACCTGGTTATCGCCGGGCTGACTGCGAAGTCGCGCTGGCCGCTCGAACGGGTGTGGTCGGTCTTCCCGCGCCTCAAGGAGCGCCGGCGCAGCCGCGGCACCGATTTGTCCGGCGGCGAGCAGCAGATGTTGGCGATCGCCCGCGCGCTGGTGCGCGACCCCAAACTCGTGCTGCTCGACGAGCCGTTCGAGGGACTGGCGCCGATCATCGTGCGCGACCTATTGGCCACCTGCCGCGCGCTCGCCGAGGCCGGCCAGACGATCCTCGTCGTCGAGCAGAACATCTCCGCCGCGCTGAGCCTTGCCGACCGTGTCTACATCATCAACAACGGCCACATGGTCGAAGAGCTGACCGCGCATGGCGGCGCGCGAGCAGCCCGAGGTGCTGCACCGCCATCTCGGGGTTTAGGCCGCGATTACCGTCGCGGCAGCATTGCGCCGAGGTCGCGGCCGCCAAGTACATGCACGTGAAAATGCGGGACCTCCTGGTGAGCGCCAGGCCCGTTATTGGCGATGACGCGATAGCCGCTTTCGGCAATACCTCGCTCGCGGGCGATGCGCCCCAGAGCGCGGATCAGGGCGGCGAGTTCAGCCTCTGACGCGTTCGCGGAAAAATCGTCGAGGGAGACGTATTCCCCTTTCGGGATCACCAGGACATGCGTCGGGGCTCGCGCAGCGATGTCGTCAAAGGCGAGCACGTGCGCATCCTCGTAGACTTTGTTGCAAGGGATCTCGCCGCGCAGGATGCGGGCGAAGACATTGTTGCGGTCGTAATCCATCCCGCCTCCGTTCAGGTCACTCTCTTTGCCCGGTCGCGCTTTTCCTCGATCCCGGACGTCCCCTCGCGGCGCGTCAATTCAACTGCAACGTCCGCTGGAGAAATCCCGGCGTCGGCCCACAGCACAAGCAAACAATAGAGCAGGTCAGCGCTTTCGCCGATGAGTGCCGACGGGTTATCGGCAATGCCTTCGATGACTGCCTCGACAGCCTCTTCACCGAGTTTCTGGGCGATTTTGTTGCGGCCGCGGGCGAAGAGCCGGGCGGTATAGGAACTCTGCGGATCGGCGTCGCGGCGTGACTGGATAACTTGCCAGAGCCGGTCGAGGGTGGGGCCGAGCGCGGCTGGCATTGTTCAGCGCCGCACCGGGATGCCATATGCGGCGAGCCGGGCCTTGGCCTCGCCGATGCGGTAGGTTCCAAAATGAAAAATCGAGGCGGCGAGGACCGCGGTGGCGTGGCCGTCGCGGATGCCTTCGACCAGGTGGTCGAGCGTGCCGACGCCGCCGGAGGCGATGACCGGCACGCGAACCGCGTCCGCCACGGCGCGCGTCAGCGGGATGTCGAACCCTGATTTGGTGCCGTCCCGGTCCATCGAGGTCAGCAGGATCTCGCCGGCACCGTGATCGGCAAGCCGGCATGCCCACGTGATCGCGTCGATTCCGGTCCGTCGGCGGCCGCCATGCGTGAACACTTCCCATTGGTTGGGGGCGACGACTTTGGCGTCGATCGCCGCGACGATACATTGGCTGCCGAATTTCTGGGCCGCTTCGCGCACGAATTCGGGCCGACTGACGGCGGCGGTGTTGACCGACACTTTATCGGCCCCTGCTAGGAGGAGCCGGCGGATGTCCTCGACAGTGCGCACCCCCCCGCCGACGGTCAGCGGCATAAAGCATTCCTCGGCGGTGCGCCGCACCACTTCATAAAGCGTCCCGCGGTTTTCCGCGCTGGCGGTGATGTCGAGAAAGCACAGCTCGTCGGCCCCTTCGCGGTCGTAAAACCGCGCCTCAGCTACCGGGTCGCCGGCATCCACCAGGTCGATAAAATTGACGCCCTTGACGACCCGTCCGTCCTTGACGTCGAGACAGGGGATGACCCGCATCTTCAACACGGGATCGGTCCCTGCGCCAGGCGTAATGCCGCTTGCGGATCGATCCGGCCGTCATATAGCGCGCGGCCGCAGATAACCCCGGCAATGCCGTCCGCCTCGTGCGCCTTCAGCGCGGCGATATCGGCGAGCGCGGAGACGCCGCCCGAGGCGATGATCGGAACCTGGACCTGTCGCGCCAGATTGGCCACGCCTGCTGCGTCGATGCCCGAGAGAGCCCCGTCGCGTGCGACATCGGTGTAGATCAGAACGGCCACGCCGCAATTCTCGAATTGGCGGGCGAGATCGACGACGCCGACCTCGGTTGTTTCGGCCCAGCCCTCGATGGCGGCATTCCCATTGCGCG
Source organism: uncultured Alphaproteobacteria bacterium (assembly GCA_963730745.1). Classification (GTDB taxonomy): domain Bacteria; phylum Pseudomonadota; class Alphaproteobacteria; order ATCC43930; family CGMCC-115725; genus AP-15. The sequence goes on along the minus strand of CAVSTA010000020.1, from coordinate 56,310 downwards.
CGTCGATACCGACGGCGATTGCACCGGGGTGGTCCGCAGCGGCGCGGCGCACCAGATCGGGATCGCGCAAGGCTGCGGTGCCGAGCACGACGCGGTCGATGCCGAGCGCCAGCCACCCATCGATAGCTTCGCGGTCGCGGATGCCGCCGCCGAGCTGCATTCGCAGATCGACCGAGGCGCGGATCATCTTGACCGCTTCGCCATTGACCGGGTGGCCGGCGAAGGCGCCGTTGAGGTCGACAACATGCAGCCACGAGAAGCCGGCTTTGGCGAATTGGCACGCCTGTGCGATAGGATTCGCGTTGAAAACGGTGGCGCTCGCCATATCGCCGCGGAGGAGGCGAACGCAGACGCCATCCTTGAGGTCGATCGCGGGGTAGAGGATCACGGCGTCTCGGGCTCGTCCTCGAGGAGCTTGTAATAGTAATGTCCCGGCAGGATGCGCCCCTCGACCTGTGCGTAAACCGGGTGTGTGCCCCAGCGCCGGTATCCTAGGTTCTCATAGAGCCCGATGGCTGCCCGCTGGGTGTCGCGAAGATCGAGATTGAGGACGGCCAGGCCGAGCTCTCGGGCGAGTTGCTCGATCTCACGCACGATGCCGCGGCCGATCCCGCGGCCGCGCGCCCACGGCGCGACAAAGGCGCTGGTCAGGGTTCCGGCGAAAGCTTGCGCCTCATTGTTGCGCGGTGCCCGGCTCAGCTGCGCCGAGCCGGCGATGATGCCGTCGAGCCGCCCGACGACGAGCCGGCGCTCGGGGACGAGCAGCACGCCTTTCCAATAATTCTCCAGCACCTGCCGCGGCGGCGGCTTTAGCCAACCGAACCCGCCGCCTTCGGTTATGGCGCTCTCGGTAGCCTCGCACAAATCGTCGAGATCCGTGCCCGAGAATTTGGTCAGCCGATCGACCGAGGCGGTTCCGTCAGTTCGCATATCGCTCATGGACGCCAGCGCAAGAAATTTCTGATCAGCCGCAGCCCTGCCTCCTGGCTCTTTTCGGGATGGAATTGGGTTCCCGCGAGATTGTTACGCCCGATTACCGCCGCCAGAGGCCCGCCGTAATCCGTGCTCGCGACGAGGTCAGCGGCGTCGGCAAGGCGAAAATGATAGCTGTGGACAAAATAGGCGTGCTCACCCGCGCCGAGCCCAGCGATGATCGGATGCGCCGACCGCGGCTCGATCTCGTTCCACCCCATATGGGGGATCTTCAGCTCCGTGTCAGCCGGCTCGATCGCCGCGATATCGCCGCCGATCCAGCCCAGGCCTTCGACGGTTTCGAACTCGCGCCCGGCATCCGCCAGCAACTGCATCCCGACGCAAATTCCGAGAAACGGGCGAGCACGGATCATGACGGCTTCGTGCAGTGCCGCTTCGAGGCCGGGAACGGCCATAAGCCCTCGTCGGCAATCGGCGAACGCACCGACGCCGGGGAGAACGATGCGGTCCGCCGCGGCAATGGCATCCGGCACGCTCGTCACCTTCACCTCGGCAGGCATCTCATTCTCGCGGGCGGCGCGCTCGAACGCTTTGGCGGCCGAGCGCAAATTACCCGAGCCGTAATCGACAATCGCGACGATCATGGCAGGCTGCCGCCGAGCACACCTTTGGTCGAAGGCACGGCGCCGGCCCGCCTCGGATCGATCTCGACCGCCTGGCGCAACGCGCGCGCGAGGCCTTTGAAGCACGATTCGACGATGTGGTGATTGTTCTCGCCGTAGAGGTTTTCGACGTGCAGCGTTACCCCGGCCGACTGAGCGAAGGCCTGAAACCATTCCTTGAAAAGCTCGGTGTCCATTTCGCCGAGCTTTGGCCGGGTGAAATTGACCTTCCAGATGAGATAAGGCCGGTTCGACGCGTCGAGGCTGACCCGGGTCAGCGTCTCGTCCATTGGGATGACCGCGTGGCCGTAGCGCGCGATGCCGCCGCGGTTGCCCAGCGCCCGCGATACCGCCTCGCCGACCACATAGCCGGTGTCCTCCGTGGTGTGGTGGAAATCGATGTGGAGATCCCCCTCCGCCTGCAGGGTGACGTCGATCAGGCTGTGCCTGGCGAGCTGTTCGAGCATATGATCGAGAAAGCCGATGCCGGTCGAGACCTCTGCGGCGCCGCTGCCATCGAGATCCACTCGACCGGTGATCCGGGTTTCTTTGGTGTTGCGTTCGACCGTCGCCACCCGCACGATACTCTCCTCCAAGGGCCGCATCCGCGGCATGTCCTTGTAACAACTTTCGCGCGCACTTTCCACCGCGGGGCATTCCGCACCGCGGCATCCGCGCTTGACCCCGACCCGGCCCAACTTACATCTCAGTTTCCCGGGAGCGGCTTACGCCTTAATTTTCCGGGAATTCCCGGCGCAGCATCGGATGCCGACAGAGGCATGGATTATTCCGGTAATAACGGGTGGCACGGCACGACAATCCTATGCCTGCGCAAGGGCGGCCAGGTCGTGGTCGCCGGCGACGGCCAGGTCACGCTGGGGCAGACGGTGGTCAAGTCGAATGCCCGGAAGCTGCGCCGTCTCGCGGGCGGTTCGGTGATTGCCGGCTTTGCCGGCGCGACTGCCGATGCGATCACCTTATTCGAGCGGCTTGAGGGCAAGCTCGAGCAATATTCCGGGCAGCTCTCCCGCGCCTGTGTCGAGCTCGCCAAGGATTGGCGCACCGACCGCTATCTGCGCCGGCTTGAAGCGATGATGGCGGTTGCCGATAAGAGCGTCTCGCTGATCCTGTCGGGCACCGGCGACGTGCTCGAACCCGAGGACGGCATCATCGGCATCGGCTCGGGCGGCGGTTACGCTCTGGCCGCAGCGCGCGCGCTGATCGGCGTCGACGGCATGGACGCCGAGGAAATCGTGCGCCGCGCCATGGCGATCGCCGCCGGGATCTGCATCTACACCAATGACAAGATCACTCTCGAGAAACTCGAATACTGAGGCGGACCCGAATGAGGCGCTTGTTGCAACCCGGTATCGTCAGAGCGAGCGTCTTCCCTAGATGACCTCCTTCAGCCCGCGCGAGATTGTCTCCGAACTCGACCGCTTCATCGTCGGCCAGCACGAGGCCAAGCGCGCCGTCGCGATCGCGCTGCGCAACCGCTGGCGGCGCCAGCAGCTCTGCCCCGGAGCTGCGCGAAGAGGTATTGCCGAAGAACATTCTGATGATCGGGCCGACCGGCTGCGGCAAGACCGAGATTTCGCGGCGGCTGGCAAGGCTCGCCCAGGCCCCGTTCGTCAAAGTCGAAGCCACCAAGTTCACCGAGGTCGGCTATGTCGGCCGCGATGTCGAGCAGATCGTGCGTGATCTGGTGGAGATTGCGATCGGGATGACCCGCGAGCGGCTGCGCAAGGAGGTCGAGCCCAAGGCCGAGATCGCCGCCGAGGAGCGGGTGCTCGACGCGTTGGTCGGCGCGGGCGCCAGCGCCGATACCCGCCAGAAATTCCGCAAGATGCTGCGCGAAGGCGGGCTCGACGACCGCGAAATCGAAGTCGCGGTTCAGGAGAGCGCCGCGGCGAACCTGCCGACCTTCGAGATCCCCGGTCTGCCCGGCGCGCAGATGGGGATGCTCAACCTGGGCGACATTTTCGGCAAGACCTTTGGCACCCGCTCAAAGCCGAAGCGGATGAGTGTTGCGGAGAGCCACCGGGTTCTGGTCGCCGAGGAGAGCGACAAGCTGTTGGACCAGGAGATGGTGGTGCGCGAAGCGACGACGGCGGTCGAGCAGAACGGCATCGTCTTCATCGACGAAATCGACAAGATCTGCGGGCGCGGCGAACGCGCCGGCGGCGGCGGTCCCGACGTCAGCCGGGAGGGGGTGCAGCGCGACCTCTTGCCGTTGATCGAAGGCACGACGGTCGCGACCAAGCACGGGGCGGTCAAGACCGACCACATCCTGTTCATCGCCTCGGGCGCCTTCCACCAGACCAAGCCGTCCGATTTGTTGCCGGAACTGCAAGGCCGATTGCCGATCCGGGTGGAATTGAAGGCGCTCGACCGCAACGACTTCCGGCGCATCCTGGTCGAGCCGGAAGCAAGCCTGATCAAGCAATACAAGGCGTTGCTCGCGACCGAGGGGGTCGCACTCGATTTCGACGACGCCTCGATCGACGAGCTCGCGTTGTTGGCCGAGGAGATCAACGCGGCGGTCGAGAATATCGGAGCGCGGCGTCTGCACACGATACTCGAGCGGCTGTTGGAGGAGATCAGCTTTACCGCCTCCGACCGGCCGGAGGGTACCGAGGTCAAGATCGACCGGGGTTATGTCCGCGAGCGGGTCGGCGCCCTCGCGCAAAACGCCGACCTGTCCCGGTTCATCTTATAGCGGCTGCCGGTCGCCCGCAGAACCCCTCTGCTCACGCTCTGTTGAACTGGAACGTCACCAAACCGCTGTACTGTGGCGGCATGACCAAGATCGGCTTGCTATCCACCCTGCTGGTTTTGTCGCTCGGGATTGCGCCGCTGCATGCGGGTGAACGCCCGATCGTCGTCGAGCTGTTCACCTCTGAGGGTTGCTCATCCTGCCCGCCCGCCGATGCCTTGCTCGCCGAGCTCGCCGGCCGCCCGGACGTTTTGGCATTGTCGTTCCACGTCGATTACTGGGACAGGCTCGGCTGGAAGGACCCGTTCTCCAGCCCCGATGCAACACAGCGGCAGCACGGCTACGCCGATCTTCTGGGCCTCGCAACGGTCTACACGCCACAGATGGTCGTCGACGGCAGATGGCAGGCGGTCGGTTCCGACCGCAGCGAGGTCGAGCAGGCCTTGGGCTCGGCCCGGCGGAACCGCGACGGGGTGCCGGTCGCTCTCGCGGTCGATCATGGCCGGGCACAGATCACGCTGGGGCCGGGCGGCGGCGATGGGGTTGCCGGGAACCTTCTGCTGATCGGTTTCGACCGCCGGCACGTCACGGCGGTATCGCGAGGCGAGAATGGCGGCCGCACCCTTTCTCATGTCGATGTGGTGCGCAGCATCGAGGAGATCGGGCAATTCGATGGCGGGAAAGAGGCGTTCGAGGTGCCGATTCGCTCGCCCAGCGACCGCGTCGCGGCGATCCTGCAGGCTCAGGACGGACGGGTTCTCGGGGTCGCTGTCCGAGACGTGGACGCGCGCTGAGCGCCGTCTGGGCTGGTGCGTCCCGCCTATCGTGTAGCGGTAGAAGCAACAGCTGCCTCGTGCGCCGCGGCTAATTCCGCGTCTTTGGCCTTGGCCCTCGCGACCGAAGGCCGTGCGGCGCACCGGCTGATGTAAGCGGTAATCACCGGAAGCTCGGGCACCAGCTTGAACATCGTGGTCCAGGTCAGGGCCCCGCCCCACAGCACGTCGGCCGCGGTAAATCGCTCGCCGAGCAGATAGGGCCCCTTGGCAAGCTGGTCGGTCAGCGTCCTGAGCATGGTCTCAAAATCGCCATAAGGCGACATCGGCTGCGGCGCCGGGTCGCGCTGGGTGGCGCTGTCGATGACGGCTGGTTCGAAGCACGCGGCGTAAAACACCATCCAGCGCAGATAGGGGCCGCGCAGCGGATCGCCGAGCGGCGGGGCGAGCCGGGCCTCCGGGAAGAGATCGGCCAGATAGAGGAAGATCGCGACCTGTTCGGTGACGAGAGCATCGCCGTGCCTCAGCGCCGGCACCTTTCCCATCGGGTTGATCGCGAGATATTCGGGCCGGCGCTGTTCCCCGGCTTTCATGTTGAGCACATGCAGTTCGTAGGGCACGCCGAGCTCTTCGAGTAGGGTCAGCGCGCCGGATGACCTCGTATTCGGCGAGTGAAAAAGGGTGACTTTGCGATCCTCTGCCATGTCGTCCCCATTTGTCAGCGGTGGGCTCGTTGTAGAGTATCTCGCATGAGCTGGTCGAGAGACGATCAGGCGACCGGGCGTCGCGGCTATCACCACGGCAATCTGCGCGAGGCCCTGATCCGCGCCGCGCTCAACCTGATTGCCGAGAAAGGCCCGGCGGGGTTCACCTTTGCCGATGCGGCGCGCTCGGCCGGGGTCAGCTCAGCGGCCCCCTACCGCCATTTTCGCGACCGCCAGGCATTGCTCGCCGACGTGGCTCGGCGCGGCTTCGAATTGTTTGAGGGGCGCCTCAACCGCGCCTGGAACGAGGGCCGGCCCGACCCCTTTCTCGCCTTCGAGAATGTCGGCCGCGCCTATCTCGCGTTTGCACGGGATGAACCCGCTTTCTACTCGGCCATGTTCGAGGCGGGCCTGCCCTTCGATGGCGATCCCGAGTTGCGCGAGGCCGCCGACCGGGCTTTTGCGGTGCTGCGGCGCGCGGCCGACGCCTTCTGCGCCCGCTTGCCCAGCGACCGCCGGCCGCCGGCGTTGATGATGAGCCTGCATTTGTGGGCTCTGGCACACGGCATCGCCTCGTTATTTGCGCGCGCCGACGGCGGCCGCCGCAAACTGCCGATGACCCCGGAAGAATTGCTGGAAGCGGGAGTGCTGGTCTACCTCCGCGGTCTCAGCCTGATCGATGATGGTCCGAAACCTTGACAACGGTGGGATTGAAGACTTATGTCAATGTTAAATACATTCACATGAGGGTCCCATGACACTCGCGGCAAAACTGGACGATTTCGGCAATCCAGCCTGGATTGCGCTAATGGTAGTAGGTTTCCTGATCTGGTGGCCGCTCGGCCTTGTCGTCCTTGGGTACCTCGTCGGCAGCGGGCGGATGGCGCGCTGGACCGGCTGTGGAGCCCGACGGTGGCAGCAGCAAGCCCAGAGTAATCCCGGCGGATGGTGGGGCACGCGGTCAGGCTCGAGCGGCAATCGCGCCTTTGACGAATACCGCACCGAAACCCTGCGCCGCCTCGAAGAAGAACAGCGCGAATTCAAGGAGTTTCTCGACCGTCTCCGTCACGCCAAGGACAAGGCCGAATTCGATCAATTCATGGCCGAGCGCAGGGGCCGCCCGCCAAATCAGACGCCGCGTCCTGAAACTTGATTTTTCCCATCCCGCCTTTCCATCGACGACCACCTGCCCGACGTCAAGGTCCGCTTCGTGAATGTGGTGGATTTGTTCAGACTGGCGCCGAATAGGGAGCACCCGCACGGATTGACCGATCCGGAGTTCGATGCCATCTTCACCCCGGATAAGCTGGTCGTCTTCGACTTGCACGCCACCCGTGGCTGATCCACCGGCTCACCTACCATCGGCCGCATCAGCACCGCATTCGCGTGCGCGGCTACAAGGAGCACGGCAACATCAACACGCCGCTGGAACTCGCCATTGGCGACCAGGCCGGCCGCTACAGCCACGCGATCGACAGCACGCCGCGTTTCCGTGTCACCGGATCGAGTGCTCGCAAGGCTCTACTCAACCAGCAGATCGCATGTAAGGAATCACGCCTGGGAGTTCGGCGTGGATGCGCCGGACATCGCGAATTGTCAGTGGCCGTTGTTGGAAGGTACCTCCTGCTGAGCACTGTGAGCCTGAGCGCGGTCGGCTATGAACACCATCAAACCGAGCCGGTAATCCCGCTGTGGAATGAAACGCGTCATGCTGAGACGTGATCCGATCTGGCCTCGCCGGAGCGCGCGAACAGTTTGAGACGGCCGCCCGCTCGGCGCGGGATATCCTTTCACAACGTCGGCTGCGGACACAAAGCAACTATGACTGCCAGGACCCGAAACGGGTCTATTATCTGTCTCTGGAATTTCTAATTCCAATCGGGCGCTCGCTGACCAACAATGTCACAAACCTCTTGCTTGATCGGTTCGCGAAGCGAGCCGCCGAGCAGAAGAACGTCGATTGGCTAGGCCTTAAAAGAACCAGACGCCGGCCTCGGTAACGGCCTGCTAGGGTGCCTGGCGGCTTGTTTCCTCGACTCGATGGCGGCCATGCAGCTGCTGGCGATGGGTTATGGGCTGCGTTAGGAATACGGCATCTTCAAACAGTCCATTCAAGACGGCTGGCAGTATGAAGAGCCGGACAACTGGCCAACAGGGCATCGAAATGAGCAAGGCCCGAGGCTGCCCGCGTCTTCAGCGGGCCCGGCGAAACGGCATGGACACGGATTCCTTTGGGGCCAAACTCGTAGGCAAGGTAACGCATACCCGCCTCGAGCGCGGCCTTTACGGGCCCCATCAGGCTGTGAGTTCGGAACCACCTTCTCTGCGCCGTAATGGGCATAGGCGCATCGCATCGAAAGCGGGGGTGTATCTGCCTCGGGTTGTTGCGCGACCGCCAGTCAGTGACCCATGGTCTCTTCCCCGAAATGAGCCCGCCGATGTATCAGACCGCGGCGCTTTGCTCCGTCTTCATCGACTGCGTGGCGTAGAGCTTCCCGTCGCGCAGTTCGATGCGCCCAGCTCGCTTGTGCCGGGCAATGGCGCCACCGACATGATTTGGGCGAGCCCCCTTGCATGCGGCAGCGATTTCCTGCTGCGTCTTGCCGTTGGCCAAGGCGAGAACCTGTTCGCCGAGGGTCGGCGCGGTGCGCTTGCCGCCAGCGGGTTTCGCAGTCGTAGTGCGCCGGCGCCCGCGTTGCCGCGCTGGATCAGCCGCCTTTGTTGCCGTGGTCGGCGTCGCGGCGGACGCCGTCTCTTTTGCCTGCCCGCCTTTGCTGTAGCGCGCCAGCACACGCTCGGTTGCCTCCAGTTCGCCGAGCTGGCGGGTGAGCTTCTCGCGCTGTGCATCGACGCGAGCGAGCGTCTCGCTGACCCGCTGCCTCTCTTGGGTGATCTCGTCCAATATCGACATTCTGTACCTTCGAGACAGAAGTAGAGGTTGACCAGGATTGATCAATCTTTTGGCCTCTATCACTACGATGCACGCGGTGCAATAGCAAAATTCACGGATTTATTTGGATCCGCAATCTGCCGCCGAGGAAATTCTCGGCAATGCGATCGCATTCGCACAACCGAACCACAAAAAGATGATCCTGGCGGATCCCTCTTCGGCGTCTCATGCCCGTCTCGATAACCGGGGTCTCGCCGAGAAAGGTTGTCAGATAGTCCCCCCGCACCGGCAATCGGCCGGCCAGAATTAGAAGCTGACAGGCGGTCGAGGTGGGCGTGGGGCCCCTTCCTGCCGTTGTATCGCAATATTGATGCAGTCGAGGAATTCGGCCTCCTGGAACGGTTTGACCAGACAGGCGAGCGCCCCTGCCTTCAGCGCCTGAACCCGCGCGTCCTCGTCATTGACAGCAGTGATGAAGATGATCGGGATCTGATGGCATTCGGAAACGATTTAGCTCTGCAGTTTAAGTCCGTTAAAGCCGGGCATCTGCACACCCAACACCAGGCACGCCGTTGCATAGAGTCGGCCGGAGGTGAGCAGTATCACCAAGGTCAGTCAGAGTGTGCATTTTTCATCGAGATCTGCGTCGGCCCAGTGTCAAAACGCGATCAGACGATTCGCAAAGTCGTCGAAATGTGGGAAGCCGGGTTCACCGGGAAGGGCGTATGGGCGAGACGGTGTGCGTGGCTGCCGACGCTACAGGCCGCGAGCTTTGGTCACGATTGTAGCGGGCCGCAAGGGATCCAAGCGCTAAACCGCACTCAATCTGGGGCTGATTACGCTCGCAGGGCCCACCCTATCTGCCGCGCTCAACGTGCTCAATATAGGGCGGTGATCGGTCGTTGTACAGTTGTGCCCTATCCCGCGATACCTATTGCGCTGCACCAAGGAATTGCCCGAGCCCTCGCTGGCCGCCGCATACCCGCTTCGCCCTCGCACGCCCCGCGTTAGCCGGGGTTTGAGGTGTCGAGGGTGCCCTCGCCTGCCGCCACGGCGCAGCCGGAGGCCGAACCAGCCAGGGCGTTGTGGTACTCGAGACGGAGGGTAGCGCCAATATTTCTGTGTGCGTCGCCCAGGAACTGGAAAGAGTTGTAAATGATGGTTTCGAACCAGCGGATATTACCGGTAATTGGTATCAAATCGCTGTAGAACATCACGGATCTTAAACTCCTGGATGAATGTCGCTATCCTTCGGAAGGATGTGCTCGATTACGCAAATCAGCGTAACCTCGTTCCCCATGTCGAATCGTGGATGACATACATTACCACCCTGTATAACGACGAGTTGCACCTGATTGCGCGCCCGGAGATCAAGAGCACGAACATAGTGATAAAGGGGCGGATGACCGCCCATGCCATGCCGATCACCGTCTGTTTCCAATGCCAAATCGCCCCACGCGAGCACTCGGAACAGCTCGCGATATCGCCACAGATCGTGTCAGTAATTACGCTCGTAGCGGCCTTCTCACGATAGGTCGACGGCTTTCGTGAGTTGAGATTCTCGCCGCCAATGCTCGTCACCGAAGCGTGAACCGGGCGAATGTGACGTCAGGACGTCAGCCGCGGGGCTAAAACTGCGTGCCAGCCCTCAACGTGAATATGTTTTGGCTAAACGAAGCCCCCGCCGCTGTTGAACTCTGCTGGGCGCGTAGTAGACATCGCCGCCTAGGTACAGGTTTCGGTTTACCTGATATCTGACGGTAGCGTTGACAATAAAGACATTATCCGCTCCGCTAATGCCTTGGAAAGTGTTGTTTACGTAGGTGCCGGTGAGGCCAAGTTGGAGGTTGGGCAAGAGCTGATGATTGACGCCCGCCGAGAAGATCCTCGAGAGATAGCTGTTTCCGACCGTGGGAATGCTGGTGCCTGGCGCACCCGTATTGAACGCCGTCAGCCCAGTTAAGGCTCGCGTACCCGTATTAAACGTCGTCAGCCCAGTAAAGGTGAGTGTCGTGAGCGGAGTGATGCTCCACGTCAGATCTCCGCCGAAATCGGGTGTAGAGGTCGAACCAAGGCTCGACTGGGCAAAATTCTGGACCAAGTATCCAACATAGGCATCGCCATAAATAATGTGGTTCCTAGGAAGGATCTGCAGACCGAGGTCGACGCGATACGTCGTAAAATTCGGGCGCGTTTCTCCGGGGACGGTATGCCAATAGTCGAACAGGCTGCCGCCGACACGGACGTAGCCAAGGTAATCCGGAATAATTTCATACCTGCCGGTAACAGCCGCCGAGGAGGCTGTTGCATCTTGCGAGCTCTGCGGCAATACGCCGCCGCCGACGAGCTGTGCGGCGTTGTATTGCGCCGATGTTACACCGACATCGACTTCGTAGGAAAAGCGTCGCCCCCCCTGCACATAGCCTGCTGTCGCGATGTAGTCCCAGTACGTGACCGGCTCAGCAATGGAGCCAGGTGAATTGGGCGAGCCGTAGGCTATGTGCTGGTGCGCCACTTGTGCGGTCCCGTAAAGATAACTACCGGCGGTCACGTCGAGCGTACCGTCTGCGCTGATGATACCGTCCTGCGTGTTTTGCGCCGGATGGTCGGCATAAGCTTGCAGCAAGGAGGCGCCGTGCGCATTTAGGGAATTCGAGGAGAAGTTCGACCGTAAATCGAAGCTCGTTGTGAGAGCAGTAATCAAATCGGAGCTGGGGCGAGTGCTGGTCGCAAAGATGTTGCTGTTATAGGCTTCGTCAAGCTCGGCGCGCGGGAACCAGAAAAAGTCACCCGCACGAAGTCCGATCGGAGCAAATTCCGAAGGTTGTTCTTGCGGGGTGCGGGGCGTCACCGGATATGGCAGTAGCGATTCTGTGATTTGGGCGAACGCATCGAGCGGCAGGAGGCTGGTGATAAGCAGACAAAATGCCGCTAGCTGGCTGTTCAGCTTCTCCACGAGGACGGCGCGGCAGACGTTCCGATCCGGCGCAACCTTAGGGCGCGTTCCTTCGATTTCCGCTGATGTTTTGTTTGACCGACTCAAATCAGACGACGTCTAAATATGCGCGTTTCCACAAGCGGCGTACGAGCAGGGCTGCAGCGAGCCCGCCGGCGAACGCTCCGAACGCTGATGCCGCAAAATCCTCGATTGCGGGATGTCGGCCCGGCGAAAAATGCTGTAAGTACTCCAGAAGACCGGCGTACACCCAAAATAAGCCGATGATGCGTAGAGGACCTCGCCGCCGATACCCGGCCACGGCGATGGCCGCCGATCCCGCATAAGCGACAGAATGCTCCAGCTGGCCGGGAAATCCGGTTCGCACCATATCTTGAGCAGGTAACAACGAAAGGATTGCCAGCAGCAGGACACAGCACCATGTGAGGATGCGAAAGGATGTCTGAACCGGGTTCATAGGCGCGACATTATCGATTGCGAAGCTTTTGGCAACCTCTCTCAGCTTTGCTGTCTCGACCAAGCCAGTTCTCTGGGGATAGCGCAGGGTTTTGCCCCCGAGCTCGCGGCTCTCCGGGCGGTGGCGACACCTCTCATGCTAGAATCGGAGCGCGACTTGGTGTTAAAGAAACATCCTGAGGAGGTGCTCGAGCATGAACCCATATCTCCGCATTGCGTGGGTGGCGTTGATCGCCCTCTTTGCCGTGGCCGGTTGTTCTCCCGGCAGTGGCTTGCCGGAGCTCGCTGCCAACCCCGATGTCTCGTATCATCTCGGACCGGGAGATAGCGTTCTGATCAGGGTGCTCGGGGCCGATGAGCTCAACGGCCAATACACCGTCCAAGACGACGGGACGATCAGGATGTTGCTGATCGGCTCGGTACCGGCGGCGGGGTTGACCGCGGACCAGGTCCAAGCCAACATCGAGCAAAAGTTGAAAGCGGGCCGATATCTTACCCAGCCTCATGCCAGCCTCGCTATAATAACCTATCGGCCGTACTACATTCTTGGCGAAGTCGCTGGTCCGGGCGGGTATCCATACGTCAGCGGCATGAAAGTTCTTAGTGCTGTAGCGGCCGCTCACGGCTATACTTATAGAGCGAATCAGAACTTTGTAATCCTCACGCGAAATGGCGAGGAGAGTAAGGCGGATATTATGTCACCCATTCGGCCCGACGACATCATCCGCGTTCCTGAACGTTATTTCTAGACGACGTGGATTCCGCTGTTGCCCGGGAAATTTGCCTGCAACGGCGGAAAATCGACGCCTGATCTGGAGAAATTGTCGTGCGTTTTCAGCTGGTTGAGTACCAATTACCGGCGCCGGCGAGCAGCGGAATTCGCAGCGGATTGCAGGGGAAAAATCGCGCCAGCGGGGGAATTGCCGCGGACGTCCGGACGGAAAAATCGATCCATTGCGCCATGCCGAAGTGGTGATCGCGGAACTCGTACCCGAGGCGGGGACGGTCGCACTCCTTGGCGCCGGGCTTGGCTAGCCTGGCGGCGGGGCGGCGCCGTCGCTCGATCCAAGTTAATCCGGTTGATAATTCGAATGACGGGTGACACGATCGCACTTTCTGGAAATCTCGGCTGGACGAGGGAGAGAACAGTGGCCCGCAGAAGACCCTTCAAATCGCCTGCGCTGGCGATAACGACCCTGAGCCTATCTTTTATTTTGCATGGGGCCAACCCGCTGCATGCTCAAGCGCCCTTTCAGCCGGGAGGGATGACGCAGCCCGGCGCAGCACAGCCGGGAGGGATGACGCAGCCCGGCGCAGCACAGCCGGGAGGGATGACGCAGCCCGGCGCAGCACAGCCGGGAGGGATGACGCAGCCCGGCGCAGCACAGCCGGGAGGGGCGCCGCAGCTGGGCGCACCCTATCAGCCCCCCGCCTCATGCCCCCCGCCTCATATCAGCCCGGTGCAGCCTATCAGCCCGGCATCGGCGGGCCGTATCGGCCGGGTGGCGGGGCAACGCTGCCCGGCACCGTCTATCAGCCCGGCTACCAGCCCGGCACCGGCACCCCTTTTCCGCCTGGTGGGACGGCTCAGCCGGGCGCGGCATCTCCTACCGGCAATCGTTAATTTCACCCCCAGGTGTTCCCAACGAGTGGGGCGCGGCGGCAAATTAACAAAGTGCGCTCCTCCGCGATCGGCTGCGCTGTTTCTGGCGATGGGCGATGGATGCGTTCGCGCGGACTGCCCGCGCATCACGAGAAGAACTGGCTGCAGGCTCGAGGTGGGCCCGCGCCTGTGCGGATTGCGGATTGCGGATGTTGGCTGTGAAGAATTCGACATAGCAGCTAAGCTGGCGGCTGAGATCGGCGATGATGCCCGACACGACATCGGACGCCCCCAGGGTCGGGGGATGATCTCGATCTTCTGAAATCATCATCGCAAGCTGGGACGTTGGTCGGCTCCGAGACAGCCCCCTGCCCGCGAACAGAAAAACCGCACGCGCAGGGTCGATAAATGCTTAACAACGATATTTGCATTGCTTGCAGACCCGCGTCTCAGAGTGGCGGAAGATAACACCCTTATTGACCGCCGGGGATGTGGTTCAGCGAATTGCCGCCGAACGTGCATTTGTCGACCGGGGCGGGCGGTCGGCATCCGCCTGGAACCTTCCGCCGCGATACTTGCGCCAACCCGGAGAGCCATTCCGGGCACCCTGGCGACGACGGCATTGTCGGCCACTCCGATTCCCTTGCTGAAATCAGTCGTAACGTTTGCCGCCGAACGCGCGATCAACCCCTCAGGAAGTAACTCGGTGCGGGCCTGCGCCACGGTTGAGCTGCGTCAGGGCTAATAATATCGCAATGCTGGGGGCTAGTGAAAGGAACAACGAGAGCAATCGCCCCATCATCGAGTGGTGGATGACGGTATGGGTAAAAAATAAGCAAAACCATATAGGGACAATAGACACGATCAGGCACGAAGAGTATAGTACATCACGCTGCATAATAGAGAGTTTTGATCGGTTTCTTAACCACCAAATGCTCATAGCTATATAGATAACGGAGCAGCAAAGGTAAATAAACAGTATTAGGTACCGCCCCATATAAGGAAATGTAGCGGTATCCACATCATGATACCAGTCGACAAGGTATTCGGTTAGGGGTTTGGAAAGACGATGCAGGTTACTGGTGGAGTACTTCCCAAGTTGTTGTATTGCCCATTCATATAGCGCATCGAACAAACCTTGTTGTGTGAAGATGGCGTGCAGGATGATGCGAAAGATCGCCATGCTCACGGCTCCAGCCACGTAAGACACCATTGCGTGGATAACTGCGGTTGTGCCAGGCAGACGCGCGAGCAGGCCGGGTCCAAAAACCCTGGACGGGCCAACAGCGTAAACGCTGAGAAGGCGCAAGAGAGCAAAGCATATGAGAATGGCAAGGATATCGCCATTGAGCAGGTCAAAATAAAATCCAACACCCCCTGCGATAAAGAAGTACACGAATTGCCATCTGAACGGCGTGCGGTCCATTCCTGTGACCATGTAAGCCGATATAAGCAGCAATCCGATGAGCAAGCCGGGCGCGTGCGCTATAGATTGCCCGAAGAGAGGGATTGCAAATGCAAAGATCAGCGCGGCTGCGACGGGAAGGAAAGGCAACGCCGCGCGTCGGTAGCGAGCGAGGGCGATGCAAAGGGTAAGGAAAAGTCCTGCATAGGTGGTCGCCTTCAAGCCCTGCTGGTAAGCCGGGAGACCGAGGCGGCCAAGGCCTATGGCGATGTTCAGCAGGGCGGCTGAACCCCACCAATAACGCCAATAATCGACGGTACGCGTTTGGCCTTGGATTGGTGTGTCGCCAAGTTTCGCATTTAGATCGGCGCAAGGGTGAACATCCTCGGGCCCTGCGACATGGTTGGAACGTGTCACTGCGCTAATCGGGTCTTTTTGGCCATAGGTCGCAATAGAGAGAACGAGACAGTCTGTATATGTGTCGATGCCGGTTTTCAAATTCCGGTCATACTTGGGAGGAAAGACCGCCGAGCCGGTCCTCAACGCGGCTCGGATCGCGTCGGTGACAGCCGAGTTGTCGGCCCGTGCGCTCAATAAATCCAGTGAGAGAATGATTGTTGCCGTGAGAAGAAAGGCGAGCGTGGCACAGACTAGCAGCTTTTTCAGTGGACTCATCGCGTCCCCGGTAGCCTAGACGTTGTGTGTTCTTGCGCGTTTGGTGCTGTCAAATCCAACTTGGAAGCGAGTGGTGTTTTGGCTCCTGGAGATGGCAGAATGAGATTGGTTGCCCCAAATTCGGTGCTAAAATAATAAGAGTTAGCCATTTGTCGCTTGACTCAGTGTAGGGTTTTCCCAGGGTATGGGGCATGTTCGCCCTTGGGCAAGGGCATCGGCCCATATACCTAGGTGCAATGGACGAAACCGTGCGCGAAAATCGGCGCGCACCGAGCAGCGCACCGTTGCCAATCTCGGCGTCCGGACGTGGTCCTCGCGTTCGCCGCCCTCAGCGTGCTCGACGGGACGGTGATCGTCCGCTGCATGCGGCGTCACCGCCACCTCGAATACATCCGCTTCCTCAATGCAGTCGAGCGTCGGGCCGTGGCCGACAAAGCAATCCACGCGGTGCTCGACAACGGCGCCACCCACAAACATCCCAAAAGTACTGGCTTGGCTGGCGCGGCATCCGCGTTCGACCTTCCACTTCACCCCGACCTCGGCCTCCTGGCTCAACGCCGTCGAGAACTTCTTTTCCAAGATGATCCGCCAGCGCATCCGCCGCGGGGTCTTCCGCTCGATCGCTGGCCTGCAGGCCGCCATCGAGGCTTATCTCGCCGAGCACAATACCAGCCCCAAACCGTTCGTCTGGACCAAATCCGCCGAGGCTATCCTTGCCAAGTTCGACCGATGTCCTGTATCAGATGTTTGAATCAGTGCACTGGAGGCTATTTAAGACATCCTGGGCGGCGGCAATACCCTGACGTATAGCATAATTGGTACCCCGGTCCTCCGGATACACCTGGGCCATTGACGCGATATGCATCCCCGCAATCGGTGTATCCGCAGGTGGGACCAGCAAACTGTAATTCCTTTCAACTATCGGCTGTGAGTATAGGGCACGCCAGACATGCGCATCGAAAATCCAGTCTTGTTTGAAATCCGGAAACATACGCGCCAAGTGTAAAACCGTATACTCGATCACTTCTGCGTCTGCTTGGTGGTAGAGCGCGTCAGTTTCGGGCAAATACCTTGACAGATATACAATGTGTCGGCCCGCATACGTCGATGGGGGCTCGAAGTTCGTGTGTTCTATGACCCCAACGAAAGGGAATCCGGGGTCGTTGACGTTGAGCCAATACGTATCAGACAAACTGCGGTCCAATTCGAGCACCACGCAAATATTAGCTAAGTAACGGATCCGCCGTAGTTCTTCAACATAGTTGGGGCAAACGTGCTTCTCCATCAGGTCCGCAATGATTGGCAAGGCTGGAGTTGCGATCACGGCATCTGCTGGGGTGGTCTCACCGCCAGCGACTACGCCAACCACTCGCCCGGTCTCGACCTCTAAGTGCGTGACGGGTGCCCCCGTCCTGATGGCCCCCCCTTGCGCACGGATGGCCTCTGCAAGGGTATCCGCAAATGCGGTGAAGCCGCCCCGATAGTATGCAAGCTGTTCTTCGCCGCCTTTGCCTCGGCTGCCCCCGCGGAGCTTGAGCTTGTTCCAGAACCAGACGGCAGAAACGTCTTCGGCGATTTCACCGAATTTGCCGCGGAGAAGTGGCTCCCATACCACCTTATAGACGCGGTCACCACCAATCTCCCGAAGCCAGTCGGCAGCCGTTTTGTTCTCAAGCTCCCGCCAATCCTTCACGCGTCTGGCTCTCAGCGCCAGCAACCCGAGTCTGACGCGATCAACAAAGGGGAGAGGCGAGAAACGCAGAAGGTCGAGAGGGGTCGAGAGCCGGAAGAAATTGTTGGCATAGTACATCCCGGTCCGGGTTGACCGCAG
This sequence comes from uncultured Alphaproteobacteria bacterium, assembly GCA_963730745.1. GTDB lineage: Bacteria > Pseudomonadota > Alphaproteobacteria > ATCC43930 > CGMCC-115725 > AP-15. The sequence goes on along the minus strand of CAVSTA010000020.1, from coordinate 38,706 downwards.
GAGTACCTGATCCTGCTTACCCAACTCCTGAATGACCTGCATCACGTGGATGTCGTTCGTGAACCAATGATGGTAGAACTTCTCTAGACGAACGCCATCGACGCGAAAGCCACCCGCCAGTCCCCCGATTTCAACATCTCGCTCGAGAACTGTCACTCCGATACCATGCTTACCGAGTTCGTAAGCGGCCGCCAGACCACAGAAGCCTGCGCCGATAACGGCGACATGGGGATGTAGGTTTCTTTCCACTTCTACTCCTTATCCAGGGCCGATGCAGGGTCCGGTCTGGCTGTCCAAAATCGGTTGCTAAGTAGCGTCAAATAAGTCAGACCGGCGGCGGTTAGGGGCACCCAAAGCACGGCATGCACTGTCAGCGCAAACACGACTGATACTGCAGGGGCTGCGCCGTACGCCTCCAGACCCTGGGCGGCGAAGTAATCGAATGTCCCCACGTAGCCTGGCAAGCTGGGGATGAGCGTCGCCAGGGTACCGGTCCCCAGGGAGAACCAGGGACCGAACAGGCGGACGTGCGCGTGCACCGCGCCTGCAACTGTCGCGAACACGGCGCCCTCGAATGTCCAAGTAAGCACTGACAGCCCAAGCAGAAGTAGCAGACGCAACGGCGAGCGCACGAGACCCAGTGCATCAACGAAGTGTCCCCCGTGAGTCGCAATGGCCGCAGAGAGGTTCCGGTTGGCGAAAAACCAATGTGTCGCGATAGGTTGCAACATCCGGCCGAGCCAAGGCGCCAGCAGTATCAGCAGGAGCACCACAGCAATGCTGAACCCCGCGAGCCAGGTTGCCCCAATGACAAACCGTACGGGGAAAGCTCCGGAAGGGAGCCCGATAAGGCCAAGAAAAAAGAACCCCAAAAGAGTGACCAAGTCGAGAATGCGCTCGATCACAAGAGTCCCGAGGATGCGAACGGCAGGAGAGCAAAGCTGAAGGCGAAAGCCAAACACGCGCAGCGCATCCCCCGCCCGAAAAGGCATAACGTTGTTGACGGCGATACTCGTGAGAAACGGCCAGACACACGCTCTGATTGGAAGACTGGGTTCAAGGGTGCGCAGCATCCACCACCAGCGAATGATACGCACGGTATACCCAGCGGCTAGGCAGGCTAAAGCTAGCACTAGCAACGTGATGGATAGTTTGGCGAACGTCTGGCTTAGAGCATCAAAATCAATGCCTTGGACCAGAAACCAGAGAAAAGCTGCCGTTATCACTATGCCGACTAGCGGTCTCAGTGAACGAGTCACCGCGCTGTGCACGAGCGGTTCCCATTCTGGCCAGCTGGATCCCTCTCTGTAGAAAACCCAAGCCGCTCCCTAACTAGGTACAAGGGCCGACGCTTTACCTCACCGTAAATGCGTCCTAGATATTCTCCAATGATTCCTAAGAACAGGAGCTGAACGCCACCTAGAAATAACATCGAAATGAAAAGCAACGTCCATCCGGTTACCCATACATTCGTAAACAGGCGAAGAACCACAGCATACAAGATTCCTAGAACTGCAAGCCCGGAAGCGACAAATCCCGTATAAGCTGCGAAACGCAATGGCACATAGGAGAACGAAAAGATACCGTCGGTTGCGAAACGCAACATCCTCATCACCGGATACTTCGTCTCACCGGCCAGCCTAGCTGCCCGTCGATAGTAGACTGGTTCTTGTCGGTAGCCGACCCATGCCACCATCCCTCGCACGAAACGATCCCGCTCGGGCATGGCGAGGAGTGCGTTCACAACCCTTTGGTCCATGAGTCGGAAATCCCCTGTGTCGAGGGGGATGGAGAAATCCGACAACCAGTTGATCAATCTATAGAAGACCTTTGTAGTCAATAGCTTAAACGCCGTCTCGCCTTCACGTTCCGACCTCACGCCATAGGCAACGTCCACGCCGTTCCGCCAGCAGTCGATCATTTCGAGGATCACTTCAGGCGGGTCTTGCAGATCCGCGTCAATAACAACCGTGGCATCCCCGCTCACATGCTCTAAGCCAGCGGTTACAGCAACCTGATGGCCAAAATTCCTGGAAAGTACAACCACGCGCACCCGCTGATCAGACTGCTGCAGCGCACGCAGTATGGTGAAAGTGCTGTCACGGCTGCCGTCATCGACATACAAAACCTCGAATTCGATAGCTGGAATGCGCGAAAGCGCCTAAGTTAGGGGACGGTGTGTCTCGCTTATTACTGATTCTTCATTGTAACAGGGCACGACAACTGAGAGGAAAGCGAGATTCCGATTTCCCCCGTCACGCGAACACTCACCAATGTTCATTCTGAAAAAGCTGCTTGGTTGTCGCGTTCGTCGTTTCACGATCTTAGCCAGGTGCTATTCCCATGTTCAACTTCAACGCGGACACTGGGACAAACGATCAAATCCCGCAGCCGCCTCGCCTGCACTGCCGTACGCGCCCGCGGGCACCGCGCCACTGGGCGGGCGCGCCGTCTTGTCTAAATCCTTTACCCCTTTCTTAAGCAGTACCGTGCCCGGGACAATGGGGAGCAGACCATACCTGGCGGCGGCAAGGACGAGCAATTGCCATATCGGCAATTCCGCGAGTAATACTCGCTCGAGGCCTCGAAGAACGTTTACGGACCTAGAAGCTTGTTTTTCGCTGATCATGTGGGTCTGAGAACTCACGGGTTGGAGAAGATGATGCTCTTGCACCTGTAGCCGGAAGCGAAAGTCCGGGGGTGATTTGAGCCTTTTGTTTGCCGGGTGGCAAGAGGCCGGGGCGCGGAGCCCCAGCGAAGCGCAGCGTCCCGGCCGGCCTCGTCGCTGAGGGCGCTAGTAGCCTGTCGGACTTAAGTCGGTGAGAGCCGCGAGGTTTCAGTATAACGTTCGGTTGAAATTCTTGGACCGACCGCGTCATACCGTCCAGGTCCCGCACGTTGCCATACGATAACCATGTGGTGTTTACGTCGATGTCTGTCGCCTTGATCTCGGAAACGGATCGGAACAGATGGTACACGGCTTCGCCAAGCATCCCACCGCAGCCCGTTACGTAGACCCTCGTACGATGGTCTAATTTCATCAGCCATCTCTCTACACACCCCGCTAGGCCCCACGACCTCTGCCGCCAACTGGTACAGACCGCCCTTTACATCAGACAGGCAACGAATTTGAGGATGTTACCATATCGTCCGCACCATCTGCCACATCTGCGCCGTGATCTTGCAGAGCGCGGTCGGTAAAACGGAAAGCTACCACAAGGTGTAACCCGCCACGAAATTGGAAAGGCTATTCCGAAGTTAATCTGCCACACTAGCGGCTTGACCTGTCCGATAGCTCCCCGCCAGCCTTGTCTCCCTTCGCGCCGTGTTTTTCTTCACGAGCGCGCCCGCCCCTGTGCCGTTCCCGCGCGTAAACCGACTCTGCGGCGGCGCGCATCGCTGTCGGGCTTCCTCTATCGGAAACATCCTCTTCGCAGCCGCGGGAGACGGCAGCATGAGCCCCGGTTTCTTGATCCTTGCCCATCAAGCGCCAAAGACCAGAAGCAGTCCGAGCCGAAACATCTGCGTCCCGCACGGCCGTATGCCGAACAGGGGAGCAGGACTGGAGCGGGAGGTTGCGGACTTATCTTGAGCGCTAACGCGCCGCCACCAACGCGCCGCTAAAATTACCGATCGTATTTACCGTGACCATTGAGCATGCTTCTTCCGATCGCCCAAGCTATGCTGCCTAGCCCTAGCAGGCTGCGGAAGAAAAACCAGCGTTCGGAGCAGTTTGCCGGGTTTGCAATGAGCGGTACCCGCTCAGGTTGCGGCAAATACATCACTGAAACACGGTTACTCCGGCGATTTTGGCGGTTTTTGCCGGCGCTTGCCAGACTCTGGGCAGAGTCCGGCTGTCACTACGCCACGGCTCCCGCCAGCTTGGTCAGCCGGCCGGAACATCCAGCCGACCCGGGCCAGACCACGGTGACGGGTCTTGCGGAAGCCGGCCGTGGCCTTGGTCCCGCCAAACACCTCCTCGATGCACTGGCGCACCCACCCACTGACCGCATAACCGGGGTGCGGGCCGTCCTTGCATCGATCGCCGAGCGAGGATTGGTGGTGTTCTGCGCAACATGCGGGGTCACATTGAGCTGCCGCAGATCGGCGACAAACGCGGCCACGTCGTAGGCCTTGTCGGCCCCCAGCGCGATCCGGTGATTGCCGGGGCGGTGGCAACCATCTCCAGCGCCGTCTCGCGCTCCGCCGTCCAGTGGCCAGGGTCAGCCGCGCATCGACGACCAGAGCGTGCCGGTTCTCGATCAGAACATGCCCCAAATAGGCCAGCTTGGCAGGCTGCCCAGAGCCCTTGCGGTACAGGCGAGCATCAGAATCGGCGGTTGAGTCATGGGTTGCGTTGCTGCGCTTCTCGCCATGAAAGTCGCGCTCGGCACTCCGGGCCGGCGCCGGCGGCTCGCCGCTGCCGTCCTTGGGACGGAAGCTCTTCATGCCGGCCCGCCTCGGCACCCGCGCCGCGCCGACCCCGTACCCCGTCCTGATCCGCAAAGCCGCCCAACCGAGCGCACCACACAGAGTTACCGGATCATCGTACAGAAGCCTTCCTTGGTATTATGCTTTGTCCGTTTCCAAAGCACGTGTAGACTCATTGATTGACAGCTCTCCGTGTTCGACGATAGCAGCAGTCCCTTGATCTCACCGGAAGCAGCAATAAGGCTTAAAATCGCAATGGGTCTTTGCTATAGGTGGAGCATGAATGGTGGAAGACGACGCGCGCACGATCTTGCGAATTCCTTTGTCAGCTTCGCCACTTGGCGCAGCCACTATTGCGCCGCGGCATGTGTTGTTCTGTTCCTAGCGACTCTAGCGCGCTATTGGGTAAGCTACGATCCGAGCGCCTCTTTAGGTGGGGAAGGCTGGCGGTTGGCGCACAATTTGCTTAACGAACACCAATTCGCCAATCCATTCGCGCCGCTCGACACCGGCCCCTCGGCGCTCTTAGCCCCTGCGTGGCCCGTCTTTTTGGCACTTTTGATGAAGACATTTGGAGGCGGCACCGCTGGCGACGTCTATGCAATCAGGTGGGGCGCAGTACTCATTATAGCACTGACAACCGCTCTTTTCCCCGTGTTTAGCAGAAGGCTGGGAATGGGCGAGCTTAACGGCATCATTGGTGCTTGTATCTGGATTTTAGGTAAGCCGATGATGGTGCCGTGGGACGGATTCTACGGCGCCATTTTACTTGCGGTAGCCTGTTACGTCTACCGGGGGTACTTAGAGCAACCTGCGCAAAGGGCGGGTAGGCTAGCGTGGATCCTAGGGTTTCTGATGGGATTGCTGATGCTCACGACACCGGGGGTTGCACCGATATTGGCTGCCGGGCTGGCGTGGGAGATTTGGCGGCGCAAAATCGCCTTCTTCAAGCAGTCCCTTTTGCCGCTGATTCTGCTCCCGGCTTTGATTGTCACCCCCTGGACAGTCCGAAACTACCTCGTTTTTCACAGCCTTGTGCCAATTCGTGACGATTTTGGATTGGTACTCTGGGAAGCAAACCACGATTGCGCGCAATTCAGCGCCGTCTTAAACTGGAGTTCGGGGTGCACCGCAAATGGTCATCCAAATTTGAACCTGAACGAAGCCAGAAAGGTTTTGGAGTTGGGAGAACCGAAATATTTTGAACTGCGGCGGCAGGAGGCACTGCATTGGATTGGGGATCATCCGGCCAGATTCCTTAAGTTGACCGCAATGAGATTTGTCTTTTTCTGGATGCCATCTGAAAGCGGCACCATTCATGCAGGCCCTGGTCTTGTAGGCCCTGGACGTCATTTGGAACGTGTAGTTATCTATCTCATGACTCTGCTGAGCGGGGCGGGGCTACTGATCCTCTATCAGAGGGACGCCAGAAGCGCGGCAATTTGCATATCATGTCTGACCCTCTATCCTCTCGTCTATTACATCCTTCAGTTTGAGGATCGTTACCGCTATCCAGTCATGTGGGTAACGTTCCTCCTAGGAGCGCTGCCGATTACTACGTATATGAGGCGGTTCTGCCACGCTTTGTACGCACGCGAATGCAGTGCGGCTGAGGCGGCATCGCCATGACAACTCTCGATATCGGCCGAATAAGATTTCTCGGAGCACATGCAGCTTTGGGACGCCGATCCCCACGACATCCTGTTTCATCTCGGCAAAGTCCACCTGACTTCATAGCCAATGTGCATCGGTGATCCAAAACCAAAATAATTATACAATCCAAGTAGCGTTAGCATAACGGCCCCGGATAGAAGGGCAGAGCAGAGGATGCGCCATTTTTGGAGATGTTCAAGCCCCACTGCAATGCGCAGCGCACAGAGCACAAATACAATCCTCTTACTCAAGCCGGCATTGCGATCGAAAACAATCTACAGCGGCTCAGAATGCCGAATTGGCGGACTTTGTCGCGTTCCTGACGGATTTTACATCGCCGCCAACGCCAGATTCGCCAATGATCATTACCCTCAAAAAAACTGCTACAACGCCCCATAAAACCGCCTGTGACCACTGGCGTAGCGATCTCTGGTGGTCGGCTGAAGGTGATGGCGTCGTCCAACCTGACGCGCCATCGCTTTCACATTCCTTATATCACCCGTGGCTTTACCTCGTGCATGAAACAATCTATCGAGTTCAAGAAGTTGGCCGAGATCGTGATTGCCGTGGAAGTTGATTTGGAAGGCGCTTACCCCAGCTGTTTCGCGGTAGCGTCTTAGATCGGCCGCAACCTCGTTGGGCGTGCCGTGCCCGATCGGTCGCTCGACCCCCGACGGTGGGGCATTTACTGTAATCGTTCTAAACTCGACACCGAAGCTCATGCGCGTTTCCGGCGTATCTTGACGACCGATCCGCTCGCAGACCCTTTGTAAGGACTGCTGGCGTTCGTGCAAGTCGGAAATGGGTGTCGGTGTCGGCTGCCACACCGCGGCAAATCTGGCGGCTCCTCGCAGTGCCGCGTCACTCAGACCTCCAACCCAGATCGGCGGATGGGGCTGCTGCAGCGGCTTAGGACTGACATGCATATCCGCGAAGGTGACGAACCTTCCCGCAAACGATACTTTGCCCGCCGCCCAGCAAGCCTGCCATACGCGAAGATACTCGTCGGTGCGCGCCCCGCGCTCGCTGAAGGGCACGCCGAGGGCGTTGAATTCCGCCGCATTCCAACCAACCCCGACCCCCGCAATGAGCCGCCCGCCCGACATCCGATCGATCGTTGCCAGCATCTTTGCGGTAGCGATCGGGTTGCGGTACGGCACGATCAGCACAGATATGCCGAGGCGAATCCGGCTGGTGTTCGCTGCAATGAATGACAGCGCAACCAACGGGTCGCACGTATTCGTCCAAGGAGCCGATCGGGCCAAATCATCAACCATGATGTGATCATTAACGAATACGGCGTCGAAACCCAATTCCTCCGCCCTTGCCGCCGCCGCAATGATGCTCTCTGGGGACGCCTCGAATCCGAGGTAATTCGGTGCCGAGAGTGGACGCCGCATCCTCGATACGTGGATCCGTCACCGCCCGGCATTGGGTCAAGGTGTAGATCGTCGATGGAAGTGTCTGCGTCTCGCCTGGAATATTTCGAGACAAAAGTGATCGTGGCACCGAATTCACCCATGCGTGGTAACGCTGCCCCTCACGCTTCCGGGCCTCATCGCTGGAATGATCCTCTCCTTCGCCCGCAGCCAGCGAAAGGCGAAGACGATGCTCAAATACTCGTCGAGAAACTGGCCGAGAGGGCCGCGACGGCCGAGCAGCAACAGCAAGAGATACCCGTCACCACTGGCGGGATGACAAGCGGCAGGTGAACCAGGCAGTCGAGCAGCGATTTTCCCCAAAGGAGCCGCGCGCCAGCACCAAGGCTACAAGGATCCCAGGAGCCAGGCTCGTCGTCATCGCCCAGAAGGCGACACGCAGGCTGAGCCTCACCGCGGTGGCCTCCTCGGCTACTTGGTTGGCGAAACGGCCGCGCGAGCCAACGTCTTTGCAATCAGCTCGACCCAGCCGGTTCGCTGGTGACGTCGATCGTCGCCGCGATGGCCTCTCCGCCGCCTGCGCGAATATAGGCCGCGACGGCTTCCGCCTCATTCCCGAGGATGTCGGCAACCACGACCTTGGCCCCTTCCGCCGCGCACAGCCGCGCTTCGGCCTCGCCCGTCCCATGCGCGGCCGCCGGTAACGATCGCGACTTTGTCTTTGAGCCGCAGGATCTCCTTCTCGTTTCCTTAACTGCCACTCTATGGTGGGTGTTAAAAAGAAGCGTCTGCGAGAAGGAATTTTCGATGATCGTCGGCAGCGGCAGGTTCAGATATCGGGTTAACGCCGAGTGGGCGAAATTGCCGAAAGGCTGGTCCTTCAAGGAGGTCGGCGGCGTCGGCGTCGACAGCCACGACAACGTCTATGTGTTCAACCGGGGCGAGCACCCGATGATGGTGTTCGACCACGAGGGCAATCTCCTGCGATCCTGGGGTGAAGGCCAGTACCCGCGGGCCCACGGCGTTCACATGGCGCCCGACGATACGATGTTCCTGACCGATGATGGCGGGCACTTCGTGCGGAAGGTCACGCTCGACGGCAAGGTGCTGCTGGAGCTCGGCGTGCCGGGCAAGCCGGCGCCTTACATGAGCGGCGAGCCGTTCCATCGGTGCACCCACACCGCGCTGTCGCCGCAGGGCGACATCTACGTGTCGGACGGCTACGGCAATTCACGGGTCCACAAATACACGCCTGCCGGCAAGCTCTTGATGTCTTGGGGTCAGCCCGGCACCGGCGAAGGCGAGTTCAACATCGTCCATAACATCTGCTGTGACGCTGATGGCTGGGTCTATGTCGCCGACCGCGAGAACCATCGCGTCCAGGTGTTCGACGGCAACGGTAAGTTCGAGACGCAGTGGCAAAACCTGCATCGTCCATGCGGTCTCTGTATGCTGTACGGCCGCAAGCCGATTTTCTATGTCGGCGAAGTCGGCCCGGCTGCCGCGGTCAGCCGCGACATTCCCAATCTCGGACCGCGGGTTAGCATCGTCGATCACCAGGGCAAGTTGATCGGGCGCTTCGGCGACACGCCGGCGGGGACCGAGCTGGGCAAGTTCCTGGCGCCGCACGGTCTTGCGGTGGACTCGCACGGAGACGTTTATGTCGGCGAGGTTTCCTGGACCGCATGGCCGCAAATCTATCCCGGAAAGCCGCACCCTGCCGACCTGCGGTCTCTGCAGAAGTTCGAAAAGCTCGGGTGATCCTTCACAGGGTCCATACGGCAAGAGCTCGCCCGTCGGCGGTTCGAACCCCAGCGCCGGTGAGGAAGGGGCGGATCGGTCCCTGACGACAAGCCCTTCCCTAAGTCACGCCCAAATAGACCTCGCCGCGCGCCATTACGAAGGCCATGTGTTGGAGCACAGACACGTTGTCAAGCGGGCTCGAATCCACAGCGATCACATCGGCCGATTTGCCTGACGCGATCGTTCCAACTTCGTCGGAAACGTCAAGCAGCTTAGCGGCGTTGACCGTCGCTGCTTTGATCGCTTCGCGGGAATGCATTCCCGCTTCGACCATGAAGCCGAACTCACGTGCGTTCTGTCCGTGGGGCCCCACACCCATGTCCGTGCCGAAGGCTACAGTCACACCAGCCTTGTGCGAACGGGCGAGGGCCTCCTTAATCTTCACGCCGACGATCATCGCCTTTTCTATCTGCGCCGGTGTCAACAGACCGTCGGCCTGTGCCATCTCCAAAACCGTGACGCCGGCAATGATCGTAGGTACATGAAAAGCGCCTTTGGCGATGAACAGCTCGAGCGAGCGAGCGTCGAGAAAGCTCCCATGCTCGATCGAATCGACCCCCGCTTCGAGCGCCGCATTGATGCCGGCAGCGCCATGCGCGTGTGCAGCTACGCGGCGGCCCAGGCGATGGGCCGTTTCGATGATCGAGCGGATTTCGTCATCGGTGAATTGCTGGTCGAGTCCAGCCTTGATGTTGGAGAGCACTCCGCCAGTCGCCACGAACTTGATCGCGTCCGCACCATAGCTGACCTGGCGGCGCACGGCGCGGCGACATTGGTCTACGCCGTCGCAAATTCCCGACGTTGATTGCACGCAAGCGCAAACATCGTGGCGAAAGCCATAGATCTGGCCATGACCGCCAGTGGGCGAGAGAACGGCGCCGACGCAAAGCATCCTCGGTCCCGCAACCTTCCTCTCGGCAATGGCGGCCCGCAGTGCGAAAACAACATCGGGATTACGGGCCCCCACGTCTCGCACGGTAGTGAAACCGGCGGCCAGTGTGATTGCCGCGTTGTGAGCCGCATTGAAAGCGATCTTGGGATCGGAATCTTCGACCGTACGCAATCGGTATCCTTGGTCGAGCTGCGCCGTCAGGTGCACGTGGCAATCGATCAGGCCCGGAAGGACGAATTTCTTGCGAAGGTCGATAAGCTCACCGCCTGGCGGCGGATCGATGAAGCCGCCCGACACCGCTTTGATCCGCTCGCCTTCGATAAGAATGCTCTGCTCCGATTTGGGCTGTATGTCTGGATCGGCGAGCAAAACTCCCGCGTGAATAACCTTCGTCTTTGCGGACCTAGTCGAATGGTTTGCCATGCTGTTCCGTCCGAAATTGACGATCTTGTATTTGACAGCTCCTACCGATTTAGCGGTCAGGTGCTGTCGCGGTCTGTGTTGGAATTTGTTGCGCGTTCTCCGGTTGGCTGAGGATATTGGATCAGGCAGCGAGGTCAATCGGGGGCTTTTCAGCGAGCTCGTGGGTGTGGGTCTGCCATCCGTCGACTTTAACCACGGGGACAGTGCCCGTTTCGTGGGGAGGAGGTCCGGTACGTCACTGACCGAAACTGGGGGAATACGGATGTCGGATGCGATTTATCTGCGGGCTGAAACCGCGCGGTGTCCGTCCCCGGGAGTTCCAATCCGGATCTTCGGGCAAGTTGCGGTGTCCCGAAACGGTCCATCAGGACGCCGACATGGATCGACAGACAGAGCGCGAGCATCGATCGCGCCCCGATGAGGACGCCGATTTCCGAGGCGTCAAGCCCGCGCGTTGCCGACCACGGCCAGGCCGCGCTCCGTAATCGCCGAACAGCTCGGTCGGCGGCTTCCTATTCCACCTTGCTGCCTTCAAGTTCTGAGCGCGTCCGGCGCCCATCTGAACGCCCGGTTTTGCGCTACACCGACCGTCGGCCTACTCGTGTGCTCAGTAATATACCGACCGCCCGGCCCCACCGCTTGCCACGACCAGCTCGCCGGAGATCGCCCAGGCCTTTTCCGAGGCCAGGAAGGCCGCGACGAACGCGACCTCCGAAGCGTCCACCATGCGACAGATGGCATTGCCCCGCGGCGAGTCCGGAGCGAAGTCCCGGCGCTCCGCCTCCTGCGGGGATACGCCCAGCTGGGAGGCGCGGGCCGCGAGCAGGCTCGGGGTGCGCTCGGTGCGGGTCGTGCCGGGATGGATGCAATTGACCGTGATGCCATGACGGCCCAGTTGGACTGCCAGCGTTTTTGTCATGTGCACCAGGCCGGCATTGCGGGCGCCGCCGCTGAGATTGCCGGCGTTGCGGGCGTTACCGCCGCTGATGTTGACGATCCGGCCCCAGCCTGCAATCTTCATGAAGGGAATGACAGCGCGGGAACAACGCAGCGCTCCGACATACTTCACGTTGAAATCCTGGAGCAAATCCTGGTCGATAACGGTTTCAATCGGGCCGGTCGCGGTGGCCGAGCCCCCGGCGCCGAGCCGCTGTTCACCAGGATGTGCAAGCCGCCCAGTTGCTGCGCCGCCTCGTCCACGATGCGGTCCACTTGCTGCTTGCTGGTGACATCGGCTGCGAGCGGAACGACTTCGCCGGTTCGTCTCGGCAGCGAGCTCCCGCGCAGTCGCCTCCAGATCCACCTTGTTACGCGCCACGATCGCCACATCGGCCCCTTCGCGAGCCAATTCCCGCGCGATCGCCTTGCCAATGCCCCGACTACCGCCGGTCACGATCGCATGCTTGTCCTGCAATCCGAGGTCCATGGTTTTCTCTCCCTCGTTGGAGCGCCGCGATTTTATCGTTCCACTGCTCATTGTTCTCTCTGAGGCAACCTGGCGCAAGGCTTGCCAAACGCGGAGTGATGGATCGAACTTGACTAAAGGCTTCCAGCGGATCTCCGGCGCCGCGGCGACGTTCCCCTGTGCCCGATGGGTGTACTTCGATCCCGCCAAATGCATAACATCGCGCGCCGATCACGGTTGGTTGATGACCGCCGAACGGCCGCAGACTAATGGGTTTTATCCCTGTGCTGGCGATCGGGGAGCGTCGGGCAAAGACGACAATGGGCATCAGTATGCGGTCGGACCGCCGCGGCACGATGACCCGAACGCGCCGAAAGCGGTCGTCCGACGGCCCCTCCATAGCAAACCGTCTCGTTGGGCGCCTTTTAAAACCAGCCGGTCCTGCCAGACGCAGGCGGAGCAAATGGTGGGCTGGCCAGAGGGCGAGTGGCCGCTACACCGGCACGCCGCTTTGGCCGATGCCGCCGCGCACGGCGCCGGCCTCGATGGCGCGCCACAGCACCTCGTGGCCGGCGGGGAGGGCGCGGCTGTTCGGCATCGACAGCCACAGCCGCAATAGCAGCCGGTCCTGGCCCTCGTCGTCGTCTTCGAAGGCGGAGCGGGCGTGGTATATCACATGGTTGTTGACGAACTGGATGTCGCCCGGCGCGAAGCTCATTTCGAAACACAGCTCCTCGGCAAGTGTGGCGAGGAGGTCGAGCGCTTGCCATTGCCTGTCGCTTACCCGCGGCACCTCGCTTTCAGGCCGGCGCTGCGCCGCTTCGACATAGGTGCGCGAATAGTGGCTGGTGAACTTGCCGTCGCGCACCCCCCACACGGGAAGCGGGTAGGCCGACTGGTTGGTCGCGTCCTCCTCGCCGAAGCGGCTGCGCCAGAGGTCCTCGTAGAGCGCAGCGCACAGGTCGGGGCGGCGTTCGAGCATCGCGTTGTGCACCGCCGGCGAGGAGCACAGCTGGCTCAGGCCGCCCCGCGCCGCCTGGCGGACGCAGAAGAGCGTGACGACGTCGCAGCGGTCGGTGTGGAAGCGCAGCGAGCCGTTCGAGAGGGTGCGGGCGTAGGACGACAGAAACCCCCCCTCCTGTTCCGGCAGCACGCCGTAACGCTGCACCGCCGCGCGACCGCCGTCACGGCCGACGTCGCGGATCTCGCGCATGATCTCGCCGGCGCGGTTGGAGTAGACGAAGGTTCCGATCTGCCGCGAGATTGCGGCATAGAGCAGTTTCAGCTCGTCGAGGTTGTAGCGCGACGGGTCGAGCCCCTGCAACAGCACGATGCCGCTGCCGTCCTCCAATTCGACGCGGATGTTCTCGGCGAGAGCGGCGCAGGAGGGCAGCGGGAAGTCGTCGGCGGTCATCGTCTGCCAGCCGAGGCCGCGGGCGCTCCCCTGCCGCACTGCGCGGTCGATCTCGGCCAACTGCGCCTCGCTGAGCCGCCGCCGCCAGCGCGACGAGTTCGCCATCTTGCCCCCGTGCCACACGCATGCCCCGCTGATCGGCTGGACCTCACACATCGCCCGCTCCTCCCTGCTGCCGCTGCATATTAGCGGCCGAGCGCGAAGAGGCTAAGCTCCGACAGCAGCAGAGCGAGCACGACGCGCCGGAGCCCGCCTCAGGACCCGCCCGGAAGCCGAAGGCTGGGTCATCTTTCAGTCGAATTATTTGGCGTAACCTACCAGCTGTCTCCCATTGATCTGTTGGATGCTGCTCTGGGCGAACCGAGGACACGGCAAACCGCCAGCCACGAGCAAGTAAGCCCGCGAGAGGCTCAGAGGGGAGAAGCGTCGGATAGCCGAAATTCCCTTCGCGTCGAGCTCCGAGGGCAATCATTCTGTTGGCCTGTCTGGTGGAGACGAGGAGCTCATCATTCTCGACGACGTGGCATCCGGAAACTTCGGTGCTTAATATTCAGATTTGAGTAACCGTCAATCTGGAATGATGTGCGTATCCAGACTAACACACGTTGGCCTTTCGCCACGCCTTTGCGATCATGCCTTTACTATCTTGCAGGCAATGGTTGAGTATAGGACCAATGCGCTTGCCTTCATGCGTCATGATCGGCGCCGGTCTCCGCCGGGCTCGCGGATTCCGGAGCCTCGGTGGAATGAATGTGCTAGAGAATGACGTTATCGTCCGGTAGCCGCTTTCGATAGAGCGGGGTCGCCGCGGGAGTAGTGCGCGCCGGCCCCAGTTTTAACTCTTAACGGGAAATCGATTCGATGCGCGTTGCAGTGATCGGGACTGGGTATGTGGGTCTGGTTTCGGGAGCGTGTTTTTCCGAATTCGGCGTGTCGGTGACTTGTGTCGACACAGATGCGGCAAAGATTGCGCGGCTGCGGCGCGGCGAGATGCCGATTTACGAGCCGGGGCTCGATGCGCTGGTGGCGGCCAATACGGCAGCGGGTCGGCTGTCCTTTACTACCGAACTTTTGCCGGCGATCGAGGGGGCCGATGCGGTCTTCATCGCGGTCGGCACCCCGTCGCGGCGCGGCGACGGGCACGCTGACCTGAGCTATGTCTTTGCCGCGGCCGCGGAGATCGGCCGGGCTTTGGCCGAGGCCCCAGCCCGCGGCTATGCGGTCGTCGTGACCAAATCGACAGTGCCGGTCGGCACCGGGCGCGAGGTCGCCGCGATCCTGCGCCGGGTCTGCCCGAGCGGCGATTTCGACGTCGCCTCGAACCCGGAATTTCTGCGCGAGGGCTCCGCGATCGAGGATTTCATGCGCCCCGACCGAGTAGTGATCGGCGCCGATGGCGATCGGGCGCGGGAGGTCATGCGCCAACTCTACCGGCCGCTCTATCTCAGCGAGACGCCGATGCTGTTCACCGACATCGAGACCGCCGAATTGATCAAGTACGCCGCCAATGCCTTTCTCGCGACCAAGATTACCTTCATCAACGAGATCGCCGATCTGTGCGAACGCGTCGACGCCGATGTCCAGGACGTGGCCCGCGGCATCGGCCTCGACGGGCGTATCGGCCGAAAGTTTCTGCATGCCGGGCCGGGTTTTGGCGGCTCGTGCTTTCCGAAGGACTGCAACGCCTTGGTGCGCACCGCCCGCGAAGCCGAGGCCAATCTGGCGATCGTCGAGACGGTGGTGCAGGTCAACGAGGCGCGCAAGACCCGCATGGCCGACAAGATCATCGCCGCCTGCGGCGGCACGGTCGCCGGCAAGACGCTCGCTGTCCTCGGCCTCACCTTCAAGCCCAACACCGACGACATGCGCGACAGCCCCAGCCTCGCCATCCTGCCGCGCCTCGCGGCGGCGGGCGCAGCGATCCGCGCCTTCGACCCGGCCGGGATCGACGAAGCGAGAAACCTGATGCCGGACCTCGTCTATTGCGACGACGCCTATGAAGCGGCCGAGGGTGCGGAGGCGCTGGTGCTGCTGACCGAATGGAACGAATTCCGCGCGCTCGACCTCGCCCGCCTCGGGCGGCTGCTCGCCACCCCGCTGGTCATCGATCTGCGCAACATTTATCAGCCGGCCGAAATGGCGGCCGCGGGGCTCGGCTATGTCAGCATCGGCCGCCCGCCCCGGCTGTCCCGAGCCTGAGCCTCCCCTTTACACCGGATTTTGAATGAGCTCTGTTCGAAAACGCGTTCTCGTCACCGGCGGCGCCGGTTTTCTCGGATCGCACCTCTGCGAGCGCCTGGTGGCGCGCGGCGACGATGTCCTGTGCATCGACAACTATTTCACCGGCCGCAAGGACAATATCGCCGGTCTATTGGGGGTCTCGCATTTCGAGGCGATGCGCCACGACATCACGCATCCGCTGTTTGTCGAGGTCGACGAAATCTACAACCTCGCCTGCCCGGCCTCGCCGATCCACTACCAGTTCGATCCGGTGCAGACCACCAAGACCAGCGTGATCGGCGCCATCAACATGCTCGGCCTCGCCAAGCGGCTCAAGGCCAAGATTTTTCAGGCTTCCACGTCGGAGGTCTATGGCGACCCAACTCTCCACCCGCAACCCGAAGCCTATCGCGGCAACGTCAATCCGATCGGTCCGCGCGCCTGCTACGACGAAGGCAAGCGCTGCGCCGAGACCCTGTTCTTCGACTATTTCCGCCAGCACAATCTGCGAATCCGCGTCGTCCGCATCTTCAACACCTACGGCCCGCGCATGCACCCCAATGACGGCCGCGTCGTCTCCAACTTCATCGTCCAGGCCCTGCAAGGCGCGCCGATCACCCTCTATGGCGATGGCAGCCAGACCCGCGCCTTCTGCTATGTCGACGATTTGATCGACGGCTTTCTCGCCCTGATGGCCGCCCCGGACGACGTCACCGGCCCCATCAACCTCGGCAACCCGGTCGAGACCTCGGTCGCCGAGCTCGCCAGCATCATCATAGATATGACCGGCTCACGCTCGAAGATCATTCGCCGGCCGCTGCCAATCGACGATCCGGTCCAGCGCTGTCCCGATATCGCCGAAGCCGAGCGGATCCTCGGCTGGCACCCCAACACGGCCCTGAAGGACGGCCTCGCCCGTACCATCGACTACTTCGACAAGTTGCTCGGCTCGAACCCCGGACGCGGACGCGAGGCGCCCCCGTAGGAGGCGCTTGTGAGGGTTCTGGTGTTCGGGGCCGGAGGGCAGGTCGGCCGCGAGGTTTGCCGCGCAGCTCGGCCCGCATCGTTCGAGCTCATCGCTCTCGATCGGAACGCGGCCGACATCACCAAGCCGGCAGCCGTAAGCGCCGTGATCGCGTGGGAAAAACCCGATCTGGTCGTCAACCTCGCTGCTTATACCGCCGTCGACCGCGCCGAAAGCGAGCCTGATGCGGCTTGGGCGGTCAATTGTGCCGGAGCCGCTCACATTGCGGCAGTTTGCGGCGAGAACGGGAAGCCGCTCGTTCAGCTGTCGACCGACTACGTGTTTGACGGGGGCAAGAGCGAGCCCTACCGCGAGGAGGATGCGGTCAACCCCCTCAATGTCTATGGGCGCAGCAAGGAGGCCGGCGAGCGCGCCGTGCGGGCGGCGGCGCCTCGCCACATCATCTTGCGCACCGCGTGGGTGTACGGGGCCTACGGGGCAAACTTCGTGAAAACCATGCTGCGGCTCGCGGCCGAGCGGCCAGGCCTGCGGGTCGTCGCGGACCAGCGCGGCTGTCCGACCGCCGCCGCCGATATCGCTGCGGCGCTGATCGCGATCGCCGGGCACATCGAGCGCGGCGGAATGGAATGGGGCACTTTTCATTTCGCCGCCGCCGACAGCACTAGCTGGCATGAGTTCGCCGAGGAGATCGTGGCTTTGGCAGGGGCGCTCAGCGCGCGGCCGAGCGGACCGGGGCTGCGGGTCGAGCCGATCACCACCGACCAATATCCGACAGCGGCGCGGCGGCCGATGAATTCGGTGCTCGATTGCCGCAAGATCGCCGCCTTCGGCATTTCTCCGCCACCATGGCGGTCGAGCCTTCCCGCGGTGGTTCGGGAGCTGGTTGGGGCAGAGCGCCGATGAAGGGGATCATTCTGGCCGGCGGCCACGGCACCCGCCTCTACCCGGCCACCCTGGCGCTCAGCAAGCAGCTGTTGCCCGTCTACGACAAGCCGATGGTGTATTATCCGCTGGCGACCCTGATGCTGGCGGGTGTACGGGACATTCTGGTCATCACGACCCCGGCCGAACTGCCCCGCTTCGCCAGCTTGCTGCGTGATGGCGGGCAGTGGGGGCTTTCGATCAGATATGCCGGGCAGGCGAGGCCTGAGGGGTTGGCGCAGGCTCTCGTCATCGGGGCAAGCTTCATTGGCGCCGACCACGTCGCGTTGGTCTTGGGGGACAATATCTTCTACGGCAACGGGCTTCCCGCCATGCTCCGGCAAGCGGGGACGCCGCGCTCGGGCGCCACGATTTTCGCCTACCAAGTGCGTCACCCGGAAGCCTATGGCGTGGTCGAATTCAGCGCTGACGGCGCACCCGTCGCGATCGTCGAAAAACCGCGGCAGCCGCGCTCTCATTGGGCTGTTACCGGTCTCTACGTCTACGACAATTCCGCTCCGGAGATCGCTGCGTCTCTAAAGCCCTCGGCGCGCGGAGAATTGGAGATCACCGACCTCAACAACGTCTACCTGTCTCGGGGGATGCTCAGGGTCGAGCGGTTCGGACGCGGCTACGCATGGTTTGATACCGGCACCCACGATTCGCTGTTGGAGGCATCCGAATTCGTGCGCACGATAGAGCTGCGACAAGGCTTGAAGATCGCCTGCGTCGAAGAGGTCGCTTTTCGCATGGGCTATATCGACGTAGACCAACTTCTCAGCCTTGCACGGGAATTCAGTACGAGCGGATACGGCAGCTATCTCGCGCGGCTCGTCGAGGAACCTTGCTGACCGGCAGCCCTCAAATGATGTTGCGCGCCCGCAATTCCTCGAGAATCTGCTCGGCAGCGGTGTCGGGTGTCTCGCCGATCGTCGTGATTCGGATCTCGGAGGCCTCCGGCGGTTCATAGGGGGAATCGAGACCGGTGAAGTGCTCGAGCCGCCCCGCCCTCGCCTTGGCGTAAAGCCCCTTGGGATCTCGGCGCATGCATTCCTCGAGTGGCGTGTCGACATACACTTCGAGGAAGGCGGCGGGGGCGGTCAGCTCGCGGACCATGCGGCGCTCTGCGCGAAACGGCGAGATGAACGAGCAGATTACGATGAGCCCTGCCTCTGCCATCAGTTTTGCGACCTCGCCGACCCGTCTGATGTTCTCGACCCGGTCGGCGTCGGTGAAGCCGAGATCACGATTGAGCCCGTGCCGAACATTGTCGCCGTCGAGCAGCATGGTGTGCCGGCCGAGCGCGAGCAGCTTCTTCTCGACGATGTCGGCGATCGTCGATTTTCCGGCGCCCGACAATCCGGTCAGCCACAGCACCGCCGGCAACTGATGCTTCAGCGCGGCGCGTTGCTCCCGGCTTACGGTCAGCGCCTGCCAATGGATATTGCTGGCCCGGCGCAGGCCGAAGGCGATCATCCCAGCTCCCGCCGTTTCGTTGGTGAAGCGGTCGATCAAAATGAAAGCGCCGGTGTCGCGGCAGACAGCATATGGATCGAAAGCCACGGGCGCCGCGGTCGACAAATTGCAGAACCCGATCTCGTTGAGCCCGAGCGTCCGGTCCGCCAGATGCGCCAGCGTCTCCACGTCGATGCGATGCTTGAGCGCGGTAACCGTGGCCGGCACGGTGCGCGTTCCAAGCTTAAGCAGATAGGAGCGGCCGGGGACGAGTGGCTGGTCGCTCATCCAGATCACATGCGCGGCGAACTGGTCGACGCATTGCGGCGGCTCGCGAGGATCGGCGAGCAGATCGCCGCGCGCAATGTCGATATCCGTTTCGAGGGTAAGGGTAACTGCATCGCCCTCCCGAGCGCGATCGGCTGCTCCCTCGAAGGTGACGATTTCTTTGAGCCTTGCGGATCGACCGGAGCCAGCCAGCAAAACGTCGTCGCCGGGCGCGATCGAGCCGGATACCACGGTACCCGAGAAGCCGCGAAAGTCGCCGTTCGGGCGATTGACCCATTGCACCGGGAACCGGAATGGCCGTTCGACGCAGCCGCCCGAAATTTCGACGGAGTTGAGATGCCCGATCAAGGTGAGTCCGGAATACCAAGGCATCCGGCCCGAGAGCTCGGTGACATTGTCACCGAAACGCGCCGAGAGCGGAATTGCCGTAACGGAGATCTCGCCGAGGTCAGCGGCGAAGGCCGAAAACCGCTGGGTAATCTCGTCGAAGCGTCCGCGCTCGAACCCGACGAGGTCGATCTTGTTGACGGCGAGCACGATCTGCCGGATGCCGAGCAGGCAACAAATGAAGGCGTGCCGCTTGGTTTGCGGCAGCACGCCTTTGCGCGCGTCGACCAGTATAATGGCGAGGTCCGAGGCCGAGGCACCGGTCGCCATGTTGCGCGTGTACTGTTCGTGCCCCGGTGTATCGGCGACGATAAAGGCGCGCTCCGATGTCGCAAAGAACCGATAGGCGACGTCGATCGTGATGCGCTGCTGCCGCTCGTCCTCGAGCCCATCGAGCAGCAGCGAGAAATCGACGTCGTCACCGGTCGTACCGAACCGCCGGGATTCGCGCTGCAGGGCGCCGAGCTGGTCGTCGAGGATCGAACCGCATTCGTAGAGCAGCCGGCCGATCAATGTCGATTTGCCGTCGTCGACCGACCCGCAGGTCAGCAGACGCAGCAGATCCTTGCCCGGCCGCGCGGAAGGCTCGCCATGCGGGCGGGACATCAGAAATAACCTTCGCGTTTTTTGCGTTCCATTGCGGCTTCCTCGTCGCCGTCGATCAGCCGGCCCTGTCGCTCGGAATGGCGCGCATCGCGCAGCTCGGCGACGATTTGGGCCAGCGTGGCAGCGGTCGATTCGATGGCGCCGGTCAGCGGATAGCATCCCAAGGTGCGGAAGCGCACGCGCCGCAGTTGGGGCCGCTCGCCGGGTTCAAGAGGTAGACGATCATCGTCGACCATGATCCAAACCCCATCGCGGCTGATCACCCGGCGCGGCTTGGCGAAGTAGAGCGGCACAACGGGAATTTTCTCTGCTGCGACGTATTCCCAGATGTCCAACTCGGTCCAGTTGGACAGCGGAAACACGCGCATCGACTGCCGCTCGCTCAAACGGGTATTAAAAAGTTGCCAGAGTTCCGGCCTTTGATTCTTCGGGTCCCAGACGTGGTCGGGGCTGCGCACCGAGAAGATCCGCTCCTTGGCGCGGCTCTTTTCCTCGTCTCGACGCGCCCCGCCAAGCGCCGCGTCAAAGCCATGGCGGTCGAGCGCCTGCTTCAGCGCTTCGGTCTTCATGACCGCCGTGTGCAATGCCGATCCCGAGGTGATCGGGTTAATGCCTCGCGCCTTCCCCTCCTCGTTGGTGTGGACGAGGAGGTCGAGCCCGAGCCGGTGCGCGGTCTCGTCGCGAAACGCGATCATCTCGCGAAATTTCCAGCCCGTGTCGATATGAAGGAGCGGAAAAGGCGGCTTGCCCGGGAAGAATGCTTTCCGCGCCAGGTGCAGCATCACGCTCGAAATCCTTCCCGATCGAATAAAGCAGGACCGGGTTGCGGAATTCGGCAGCCACCTCGCGCATAATGCCGATCGACTCGGCTTCGAGGCGCTTCAGATGTTCGGGCAAGAGCCGAGCGGACAGGGCTTGCTCGCCAGCAATAGGCAAAGAATGTCCTTCAACACTCAGCCGATAATGGCAGCCGGGCGAGCTGCGCGTCTCAGGCTCAATGCAGCTTTGGTGTCCTGAGAAATCGCGTCCGATCGGCGGACAGGATGCGAACCGTCAACGTCTCGTCGTCGCGTACCACCTGCATTACCACCTCGCAGCCCGCCGGCCCCCCTGCCCACACCTTCCGCCACAGGCCGGCGAGGCTGGCGACCGGATCATCGCGTACCGCCAGGATGCGGTCTCCGGGGCGCAACCCGGCTCTGCTTGCGGGCCCCTTTTCGGTGAGCCCGGCGACCACGATCGCATCCTCGACCTCGGCGGCGAGCAGCCCGAGCCATGGGCGGGCCGGCCGGTTCGGCCGGCCATATGTCAGCATGTCGTCGAGGATCGGGGGCAGCAGCTCGATCGGCACCACCATGTTGACGTCGCGACGCAGCTCGCGGCCGTTGGCGTGCTGAACGTGGAGCGAACCGATGCCGATCAGCCGGCCATCGGCGCCGATCAGCGCGGCGCCGCCCCAAAACGGGTGGGCCGGCGCCGTAAAGATCGCGCGGTCGAGAACATATTCCCAATATCCGGCAAATTCCTGCCGGGCGACAACTCTCGCTGACAGCGCGTGGCGCCGGCCTCCTTCGGCGGCCATGATGGCGCGGTCGCCGGCGCCGACCCGCACCCCGATGCCGAGCTCGATCGGCGACACCTTCAGCCGCCCGAGCGCCTGCACGAGACCAAAGCCGGTCTCCTGGTCGTAGGCGACGACATGCCCTTGCACGGCGCCGCCGCCCTCCGAGGTGAGCCATATCGTCTCGGCCTCGGTGATTAGATAGCCGATCGTAAGCACCAAGCCGTCTTCACGGATCAGAACCCCGCTGCCGGCGCGTTCGGTGCCGAGCGTCCCGGCGGTATAGGCATCCTCGGGGACGGTCGCGCGCAAGCCGAGGACGGCGCTCAGCGCACGGTCCAGATCGAAGGGGCAATCCGCCTGCTTCGGCTGGATCTCGCCCGGTATTTCCCAATCTACGGTTCGCGACATTTTGGCGGCTCATTCATAGCGGGTGCTCGTATCATAACCACAAAAGGCCCGGCTGGGTTTAGCTCTTTTCAGAGTGCCTTGCCCGTGGCGCTGCGCGTATTCGCGGGCTGCTCAGGTGCGCCCGATAATTGCTTGACAAGCGGACAAGACCAAATTATGTCAGCAGCACTCTCGTGGTGAGAGTGCTAATTCCAGATTTTGGTTTGAGTTCCAGGAGGTATTCATGAAATTCCGTCCGTTGCACGACCGCGTGCTGATTCGGCGCGTCGAGGGCGAGGAGAAGACGGCGGGCGGCATCATCATCCCCGACACGGCGAAAGAAAAGCCGATGGAGGGCGAGGTGGTCGCCGCCGGTCCGGGTGCGCGGGGCGACGATGGCAAGCTCCAGCCGATGGACGTCAAAGCGGGCGACCGTGTGCTGTTCGGCAAATGGTCGGGGACCGAGGTCAAGCTCGAGGGCGAAGAGCTGATCATCATGAAAGAGTCCGACATCATGGGCGTGCTCGACCACGGCGCCGCCGCACAAAAGGTCGCTTGAGGAGAAAAAGAGAGATGGCTGCCAAAGAAGTCAAATTTCATGGCGACGCGCGCGAGCGCATGCTGCGCGGCGTCGACATCCTCGCCAATGCCGTCAAGGTGACGTTGGGCCCGAAGGGGCGTAATGTCGTCCTCGACAAATCGTTTGGCGCGCCGCGCATTACCAAAGACGGCGTTACGGTCGCCAAAGAGATCGAGCTCCCCGACAAATTCGAGAATATGGGCGCCCAGATGGTGCGCGAGGTCGCCTCGAAGACCAGCGATCAGGCGGGCGACGGCACCACTACTGCGACCCTGTTGGCCCAGGCGATCGTGCGCGAGGGCGCAAAGGCGGTCGCGGCCGGCATGAACCCGATGGATCTGAAGCGCGGGATCGACGTCGCCGTGGCCGCGGTCGTCGAGGACATCAAGAAGCGTTCGAAGAAGATCTCGACAAACGAAGAGATCGCGCAGGTCGGCACGATTTCGGCCAATGGCGAGCGCGAAGTCGGCGAGATGATCGCGCAAGCGATGCAGAAGGTCGGCAACGAGGGCGTGATTACGGTCGAGGAGGCCAAGAGCCTCGAGACCGAGCTCGACGTCGTCGAAGGCATGCAGTTCGACCGCGGTTATCTCTCGCCGTATTTCGTCACCAACGCCGAGAAGATGATCGCGGAGCTGGAGAACCCTTACATCCTGATCCACGAAAAGAAGCTGTCCGGCTTGCAGGCGATGCTGCCGGTGCTCGAGTCGGTGGTGCAGAGCGGCAGACCGTTGCTGATCGTCGCCGAGGATGTCGAGGGCGAGGCCTTGGCGACGCTCGTCGTCAACAAGCTGCGTGGCGGCCTCAAGGTGGCCGCGGTCAAGGCGCCGGGCTTCGGCGACCGCCGCAAGGCCATGCTCGAGGACATCGCGGTTTTGACTGCCGGCCAGGTGATCAGCGAGGATCTCGGCATCAAGCTCGAAAACGTCACGCTCGACATGCTGGGGCAGGCCAAGCGGGTGCGCGTCGAGAAGGAAAATACGACGATCATCGACGGCGCCGGCAAGAAAGAAGACATCGAGGGCCGCATCGCGCAGATCAAGCAGCAGATCGAGGAGACAACCTCCGACTATGATCGCGAAAAGCTGCAGGAGCGGCTCGCCAAGCTGGCCGGCGGCGTTGCCGTGATCCGCGTCGGCGGTTCGACCGAGATCGAGGTGAAGGAGAAAAAGGACCGGGTCGACGACGCTATGCACGCGACCCGCGCGGCGGTCGAGGAGGGCGTCGTAGCCGGCGGCGGAGCCGCGCTGCTGTATGCGATCCGCGCTCTAGACGGATTGAAGCCGGCCAACAACGACCAGAAGGTCGGCATCGACATCGTCAAAAAGGCATTGTCGTATCCGGCCCGCCAGATCGCCGAGAATTCGGGCACCGACGGGTCGATTATCGTCGGCAAGCTGCTCGACAGCACTGACCCGAACTACGGCTATGACGCTCAGAAGGGCGAGTTCACCGACATGATCCGCTCGGGGATCATCGACCCGACCAAGGTCGTGCGGCACGCGCTGCAGGATGCGTCCTCGGTCGCGGGTCTGTTGATCACGACCGAAGCGATGGTCGCCGAGAAGCCGGAGCCGAAGACCCCACCGGCCATGCCGCCCGGCGGCGGAATGGGCGGAATGGACTTCTAAACACTCGTTCAACGCTCGAGCCAGGCCGCCCGCCCGCGGGAAACCGCGGGCGGGCGGTTTTTTGTTAAGCACGAGGATGGGTTGCATAAAGCCTGAATTGGATCAATCCTGGCCCAGCATTTGTTTGGCGTGCCGGAGCGAGGAGGTCCAATGGGCGAAGTCATTCCGTTCCCGTTACGCAAATTTGCCGAAGCAGCGGTGGAAACCAGCCCGCGGCGGCGTCCGCCGGCGACGGTTTTTCACGACCGCGGCTGGCGCATTCTCGAACTGCCGAGCAGCGGACAATATCTCGCGGTATCCGGCTATTGCCGCCGCGGGGTCGTGGTCGGCCGTTTCGCTCCGCAGGCGGCTGCCGAGAACCAACACGAAGGCACCGAAATCGCCATCCTGACGCGCTGCGGCGCCGACGAGAAGCTGGCACGCTGCACGATCGCTTGGCTGAATTCGGGTGGACCACGGACCGCCATCCTCAGCTCCTTCGTCGTCGCTGCGGGAGGCCGCTACCGATATTGGCGCGACGCGATCGTCGAAGTGGCGGCGATCGGCGGGACTAGGCTGGCGAGGCTGCTCGATGGCAGCATCGCTATCGCCCGGGAACCCGAGCCGGTGCCGCTGCTCGATTTGTTCGCCCCGGTTAAAGAGAACCGGTGTCGCGCCGCCTTCGATCGCCTGCCGCGAGAGATGCGCGCCGCCATTCTGCGCTGGGCCGATCCCCGGGCGCAATTTGGCGACTGGTCGGAGCCGGCCTCGCGGCTTTAGCCGGCGTTCGGCGTTTGCGTCTGCCGCAACCCTGCTCTGCTTAGCCGACCTGCCGGTCCGCACAATACGCCGCATCCTTGCCAGCCGATGGCGGCCTGCCCATACTGATCTCGATGCGGCGCCTTTTGTCCGATCCGATTTTCGAGGCGGCGGCCAATGCGCCGATGCGGCCGTGCGACCACCCCGGCTGCATCGGTGGCGGTGATTTCCGCGCGCCGAAATCCCGGCTCGATCTGCACGATTATCACTGGTTTTGCCTTGAGCACGTGCGCGCCTACAACTCCGCGTGGAACTATTACGCGGGGATGAGCGATGCCGAGATCGAAGCCGAGATCCGCCACGACACCGTCTGGCAGCGCCCGAGCTGGCGGCTGGGTGATCGACACGGTCCCGGTTACGCCGATCGAATCCGCGACCCGTTAGGCGTGTTCTCCGGCGGCCTGGATCGGGCCGGGGACCGCAGCCGGCGCAATGGCGACCACGGGCGGGATCCTGTGCGGCGCGCGTTGTCGGCGCGCGAGCAGGCGCTCGCCATTTTCGAAATCGAGCCGCCCTTCACCCTGGTGCGTCTGAAGGCGCGGTACAAGGTCCTGGTCAAGCTGCATCATCCCGACGCCCATGGCGGCGACAAGGCAGCCGAGGAGAAGCTAAAGATCATCAATCAGGCTTATGCCACCTTGAAGGCCAGCTATTTCGCATGAACCATCGCGCGGCTGCGCCTCGAACCATGCTGCTCCACCCCATCTTGCTCCACCACTGGGACAAAAGCGAATAATGCCATCCGTCCAGCCAACGGCTCCCACCCCCGCCTTTCCTTTGGAACAGCCCGACATCACGATCTCGGTCCGCCAGACCTTCGGGATCAACAGCGATCTGCAGGTCCCGGCGTTCAGCCAGGCCAGCGAGCACGTCCCCGATCTCGATGACGCCTATCGTTTCGACCGCGATACGACATTGGCGATCCTCGCCGGGTTCGCCTTCAACCGCCGCGTGATGATCCAGGGCTACCACGGCACCGGTAAATCGACCCATGTCGAGCAAGTTGCCGCGCGGCTCAATTGGCCCTGCATCCGCGTCAACCTCGACAGCCACATCAGCCGCATTGACCTCGTCGGCAAGGACGCGATCGTGTTGCGCGACAACAAGCAGGTCACCGAGTTCCGCGAGGGTCTTTTGCCCTGGGCATTGCAGCATCCGGTCGCGTTGTGCTTCGACGAATACGATGCCGGCCGGCCCGACGTCATGTTCGTGATCCAGCGCATATTGGAGGTCGAAGGCAAGCTGACCCTGCTCGACCAGAACCGGGTGATCCGGCCGCATTCCTGCTTTCGGCTGTTCTCGACCGCGAACACCGTCGGCCTCGGCGACACGACCGGGCTCTATCACGGCACGCAGCAGATCAACCAGGGCCAGATGGACCGCTGGAACATCGTCGCCACGTTGAACTATCTGCCGCACGACGCCGAGGTCGATATCGTATTGTCGAAAGTCCCGGACTACGACAACGACGAGGATCGGCGCACGATCAGCGCAATGGTGGCGCTTGCCGATCTGACCCGCGCCGGTTTCATCAATGGCGACATTTCGACCGTCATGTCGCCGCGGACGGTGATGACCTGGGCCGAGAACGCCCGAATTTTCGGCGATCTGGCCTTTGGTTTCCGGCTGACCTTCCTCAACAAATGCGACGAGACGGAGCGCTCGACAGTGGCCGAATACTACCAGCGCTGCTTCGGCACCGAGCTGGCGGAAACCGGCGTCAATGCGACGTTGATGTAGGCGCACCGAATGGCGGTCGACCCTCCGTCATTCCCGCGAAAGCGGGAATCCAGTGCCCCCAGGCCCGCGTTGCTGCCCTGGACCCCCGCTTCCGCGGGGCTGACGGGATTCGGCAAGCCCGCCGCGCTTCGAAATCGCACCCTAGATGGCCCAGGAGTTTTCGCCCACCGAGATCTTCAAACGCGCCACTGCGGCGACGTTGCGGGCGATCGCGGAGCGCGACGACGTGACCGTGGGCTTCGGGCCGGAACCGGCTGGCCAGAGTGGTGCGCGGGTTCGCCTGCCGAACCCGCCGCGGGACCTGCCGGCCGAAGAGGCGGCGCAGTTGCGCGGCGCCGCCGACAGCGTGGCGTTGCGGCTGCGCTATCACGACGACGCGGTGCACAGCAAACGCGTGCCGAGCGGGCCCCTCGCCAGAGCAGTGTTCGACGCGGTCGAGCAGGCGCGCGTCGAGGCGTTGGGTTCGCGGCGCATGGCCGGGGTTGCCTCAAATCTGGAAGCGATGCTCGACGAGCAGTATCGCCGGCAAGGCTATGAGCGGATCACCGAGCGTACTGAAAGCACGATGGCCGAGGCGGTGCGGCTATTGACCCGCGAGGCCTTGACGAGAGAGCGGCCGCCGCCCGCGGCGCGGCGTGTCGTCGATCTGTGGCGCCCCTGGCTCGAATCGCGCATCGGCAAGGATTTCTCCCAGCTCGACCGCGCGATCCTCGATCAGGACGCCTATGCGCGGGCCACCCGCAAATTGCTTCAGGACCTCGACATCGACTTCGGCGAAGCCGACGAGTCGGAGGACACCGAGGAGCAGCAGGGCGGCGAGGAATCGGAGAGTGAAAACCAGAGCGAGGGCGAAGGCGCCACCGCAGGCGCCCAGGCCTCCGACGAGGGCTCGCCGGCCGAGGGAGCGGCCGAGGACGCGCAGGACGCCGCCGAGGCGGGTGACGGCGAGATGATGCCGGGTTCGAGCGACGACGATCCGGGCCGGCCGGGCCGTCCCGGTCAGATGCCGCGCGGCCGCAACGACGACACCGCGGTCTACCGCGCCTTCAGCGTCGCAGCGGACGAGGTCATCGAAGCCGATCAGCTGTGCGACGGCGACGAGCTGTCACGGCTGCGCCATCTGCTCGATCAGCAGTTGGCGCATCTGCAGAGCGTGATCGCGCGGCTCGCCAACCGATTGCAGCGCAAGCTGATGGCGAAGCAGACCCGCGCCTGGGAATTCGATCTCGACGAGGGCCTGCTCGACGCCGCGCGGCTGTCGCGCGTCGTCGCCAACCCGGTCCTGCCCTTGGCCTACAAGCGCGAGCGCGAGACCGATTTCCGCGACACCGTCGTGACCCTCTTGATCGACAATTCGGGGTCGATGCGCGGCCGGCCGATCACCGTCGCGGCGATGAGCGCCGACATCCTCGCGCGCACGCTCGAGCGCTGCGGCGTCAAGGTCGAGATTCTCGGCTTTACGACGCGCGCGTGGAAGGGCGGGCAGTCGCGCGAGCGCTGGATCGCGGCAGGCAAGCCGCCCAACCCGGGGCGGCTCAACGATCTGCGCCACATCGTCTACAAACCGGCCGACGCCCCCTGGCGGCGCGCGCGGCGCAATCTCGGATTGATGCTGCGCGAGGGTATCCTCAAAGAGAACATCGACGGCGAGGCGCTGATCTGGGCGCACGACCGGCTGCGCGCGCGCTCCGAGCAGCGCCGCATCCTGATGGTGATCTCCGACGGCGCGCCGGTCGACGATTCGACCTTATCCGTCAACCCCGGCAACTACCTCGAAAAGCACCTGCGCGAGGTGATCCACGACATCGAGCGCTTGGGCGAGGTGGAATTGACCGCGATCGGCATCGGCCATGACGTGACCCGCTATTACCGCCGCGCCGTCACGATCGTCGACGCCGAGCAATTGGGCGGCGTCATGCTCGAACGCCTCGCCGAGCTCTTCGACGAAGACCGCGGCGCCAACACCCGCGTCCGGAGCCGCCGCGCCGCGTGAGGCAACCGGGGATTTCCTCCGATGCTTACCCGTCCCGGTATTTGATCGAGCAGCCGTAGGCGCGGGTCGAGGCGACTGCGACCGGCTGGCCGGCGGCGATCGCGTCGAGCGCGGCGGCGACGTAATTATGCGCCGTCTTCACGTCGGCGAGGCGGGTCGACGGCGTGTCGTCGATGGCGCCCATATAGACCACAGCGGCCGGCGCGGTCGATCGACGACCATATGCGGCGTCGCGCGCGCATCGTAGAGGCGGCCGACGGTGCCCTCGGGGTCGAGCAGGAAGTCGCGTCGGGGTCGCGCGCCAGCGCGCGAGATCGGCCTTGGCCTCGGCGGGGGTCACATAGCCTTGCTCGCCGGGAGCGGACGAGGCGATCGTCAACCAGACGACCCCGGTGCCCATGTATTTCTGCTGCAGCGCCTGCATGTTGCCGCTGTTGTAGTGCTTGCCGACAAACGGGCAGCCGTCGTTGGTCCATTCGAGGACGACGATCTTGCCGGCATAATCGCCGAGCCGAACGGTCTTGCCGGCAATGTCGGGAGCGCTGAAGGAGGGGGCCGGCTGACCCGGCCTTGCGGTGGCGGCGGACGGAACGGCAGTGGCGTGCTCGACTGCGAAGCTGCCGATCGCGGCGAGTGCGGCAACGGCCAGGGTCTTGCTCAGGGCGCGCATGGGGGCCTCCGTCAATCTGCGGATCAACTCTTGCCGATCGCGTCGAGCACACTCGACGCGGTCAAGATCTGCGGCAGCATGACGGGCTCGCCGCCTCTGCCGGAGTAGAGCAGATAGAGCGGAACGCCGCTGCGGCCGAATTGCTGCAGAAATTGGGTGATTTCCGGGTTCTGGCTCGTCCAGTCACCCTTGAGGGGGACGATGCCGCGCTCGGCGAAGGCCTGGCGCACGGCATCGCTGTCGAGCGCGACCCGTTCATTGATCAGACAGGTGACGCACCAGGACGCGGTCAGATTGACGAAAACCGGCTTGCCCGCGGCTTCCAGAGCGGCGAGCCGCTGGGGCGTAAAAGGCTCGTATTGCAATCCGTCGCGGAGAGCGGCGGATTTGGCCGGCACTGCTCCACGTCAGGGAAGCGGCGAGAAAGATCGCAGCGGCGCCCCCGGCGGCGGCCAGTCCGGTGCCGAGCCACCAGCCGAGAGGCGCGGCAAACCGCGTCTGCCCATAGACCCACACCGCGAAAGCGACGAGCACCAGCCCGAACAACGCACCCAATGCATCGCCGGGTCCGACCTCCTGGATCAGCACCCAGAGGAGCCACGCAACCGTGCCATAGAGCGGAAAGGCGAGCAGCTGTTTGACGAATTCCATCCACCGTCCCGGCTTCGGAAGCAAGCGCTGCCACCGGTAGGTGAGCGACGCGGCGAGATAGGGGGCAGCGAGACCGAGGCCGAGTGCGAGAAAGATGCCGATCGCCACCGCCGCGGGGGCGATCAGCGCAAAGCCGAGAGCGGCGCCCATGAACGGGGCGGTGCAAGGAGTCGCGACGATCGTCGCCAGGACGCCGGTGAAGAACGTGCCCGCGAGCCCCGAGCGCGCGGCGAGCCGCCCGCCCACGCCGCCGAGCGCGCCGCCAAAGCCCGCGACCCCGGACAGGCTCAACCCCATTGCGAAGAGGAGATACGCGAGCACCGCGACAAACACCGGCGATTGAATCTGAAAGCCCCAGCCTACCGCCTGGCCGCCGGCGCGCAGCGCGAGCAGCGCGATGCCCAGCGCGGCGAAGCTTGCCAGCACCCCCGCCGTATAGGCGAGCCCGTGATAGGCCCGCTCGACGCGATGCCCATGGGCATGCTGCGCAACGCTGAGCAGTTTCAAGGAAAGGATTGGGAACACGCACGGCATCGCGTTGAGCACGACACCGCCGAGAAACGCCAGCAACAGCGCCTGCCACCAGACGATATCGCCTTCGGCCGGCACCCCCGGAACGGGATTGGCGCTGATTTCAAAGGCGCGTTCGGCGCCGTCCTCGCCGCGTAAGGACAGCACGCCATCGAGTGTCGCCGGCGCAGCCGTCGCGTCCGATGCTTTCGGCAAAACGATCGCCAAACCGTCGCTGCGCCGCTCGATGCGCGGATCGGCGGCGGCGTCGATCAGCGATTCCTTGATCGGGAAAAACATTCCCGTCGGGTTGCGCAGTTGGCCGATGGCGCTCGACGGGACCAGAAGCCGGAAATAATGCGTATCGGATGCAAAGCGGGTCTCGAAGGGCGCCGGTGCCGGCAGATGCCGGCGGGCGGCCGCAAACAATGGCGCGACGGCAGGATCGGGCGCGGCGGGTTGCACCGCGACCGGCAGTTTCAAGCCTAACTTGCCACCCCCTGGGATGCAGATATCGGCGCAGGCGAGCCAGGATGCTTCGGCGTCGAGCACGGCGGTTTGTCCCACCGCCAGCTCTTTCGGGGCAGCGATCGGAACCAGGAGATCGACGGTTCCGGCATAACCGTAATTGCCGATGCCGTTTTGCACAAAATGCTCGGGCACCGGCCAGTAGATGTGCCCCGCCGAAAACCCGGGCGGCAGCTTCCAGTCGATCGTGGTCGGCAAGCCGGAATCGCCGGGGTTCTGCCAGTAGACGTGCCAGCCCGGCTTGATTTCGAGGTGGAGATCGACCCACAGGGTCGTCCCCGCGGCGATCGATGCGGTCTCCGCGACGGAGGCCGGCCTTGACCAGATCTTCCGGCGCTGGAGGCCCGCCCGCCCGCGCATTCCCCGACGAGAGCAGCGCCACCAGGCCGGCGAGCGCCGACATCCTCCTCAGGGTCGCCCCAATTCGCATCCCGCTCCGCCGCGATCCGTTGCGCCGCTTAAATATAGCGCACAAATAGGCTTGACCCGAATGCGCTTCCAGCCGCACTTGGGAAGACCGCCCCCACGGAGCCTCGGCAGGGAAGACGAGCCATGAACGAACCCCGCACGCTCGCGATCGATATCGGCGGGACCGGGATCAAGGCCGCATTGCTCGACGATTCCGGCAGCATGATCGGCGAGCGGCAGCGAGTTGCCGACACCTCCCAAGCCGGTCACCCCCGAGGATCTCGTCCGCGCCATCGACCAGGTCGCAGCGCCGCTCGGCACGTTCGAACGCGTGTCGGTCGGGTTTCCCGGTTATGTTCGCGAGGGTCGTGTCATCACCGCGCCCAATCTCGGGCACTGACGCTTTGGCGGGGTTCGATCTGCAATCGGTACTCGCCGAGCATTTAGGCAAGCCGGTGCGCGTGCTCAACGACGCCGATGTCCAAGGGTTTGGGGCGATCGAGGGGCGAGGATTAGAGATGGTGCTGACGCTTGGGCACCGGCGCCGGGACGGCGCTCTTTCGCGAAGGCGAGATCATGCCGCATCTCGAGCTCGCCCATCACCCGGTCAGCGGAAACAAGACCTACGATGAATACATCGGCAATGCCGCCCGCAAAAAGAAGGGCAGGAAGTCCTGGAACAAACGGGTTGCCAAAGTCATCGACATCCTGCGCGAGGTCGTACGCTTCGACCACCTCTACATCGGCGGCGGTAACGCCAAGGAGATCACCTTCCCGCTGCCGCCGGATGTCACGATCGTGCCCAATACCGACGGCCTAACCGGCGGGATCCGGCTGTGGCGGAAGGACCCGACGGCCTATGCCGCCGCCGATGTCCCGAGCCGCGACGGTGCGGCGGCCGAACCGGAAGGTGAGCCAGCCCCGTAATCAGGCCGGCCGCTTCCAGCCGAGCCACTCGCAGACGGCCTGTCCCATGACCAGCTCCTTGTCGCGGCCCTGCAGCCACGGCAATTCTTCGGTGAACATCGTTACGCATTGCCGGTAGGAGCACGGCATCCGGGTAATGTCGGTGCCCCAAAAGCAGCGCTGCGGGCCGAACGCATCGAACATCTGCCGGATGTATTTGTGGATGTTGCGATAGGGGTAGGGCTCGCTCGAATAGCTCGGCGCGCCGGAAAGCTTGAGCGCAACATTCGGGTATTTGGCGACGGCCAGCATCTCGCCCAGATCGGCGAAGGCCGGGTCGTCCTTCGCGGCGCCGGCGCCCCCGTGGCGGCCCATATGGTCGATGTGTAGTTTCAATCCGGGATGCCGCTCGGCGATTTTGGCGAAAGCGGCCATATGGCCCCCGGCGAGGAGCCCAACGGGCAGCTTCTCCCTTTCGCAGGCCGCCCAGAACCAGTCGAGCGAGCCGTCGGTCCACCAGCTCTGCTGATGCGGCTGGTTGAAGGTAAACCGAAAACCGAGCATGCCGGGGCGCTGCCGCCAGTTCTTGACGATCGCCTCGCGATCCGGGCTTTGCAGGTCGAAATGCCCGAGGATGCAAAACTTGTCAGGATGTTTGCGAACCGCCGCGACCGCCAGCTCATTGACCTTCTCGCCAAGCGTGCTGGGCGGATGGATCACCGCCGCGTCGACCCCGGCCTCCGCCATCTCCTTGAGCGCGTCATCCATGGAATAAGTCGGGATCTGCCGGTGCTGCGCCGACATCCTGGCGTCTTCCCAGATGTGGATTTGGGAATCGACGATCGCCATCGTTTTTCCTCCGGTGCGGTTTCTTGCCGGCCCTTTGGCCGGCGCGACAATGCTTGTCTCAGGCAGCGGCGGCGGGTTGAGGCTCCTTCTCGAGTGCGGCCTGCGCGGTCGCGGCGATCGCCCGGAAAGCCTCGGGCTCGCGGATCGCGATGTCTGAGAGCACTTTGCGGTCGAGATCCAGTCCGGCCAGCTTGATGCCGTGCATGAACTGCGAGTAGGTCAGCCCGTGCTGGCGTGCGCCGGCATTGATCCGCTGGATCCACAAGGCGCGAAAATCACGCTTGCGGTTGCGGCGGTCGCGATAGGCGTAGCGCAACGCCTTCTCGACCTTCTCGATCGCGACGCGATAGGCGGTGCTGCCGCGTCCACGATAGCCCTTCGCGAGCCCGAGGACCTTCTTGTGACGGGCGTGGGTAGTAACCCCGCGTTTGACGCGCGCCAAGGCTCAGCCCCGGAGATAGGGCATGTAAGTCAAGACGAGCTTGGCGTCGCCCGGCTCCATCGTCGTGGTGCCACGCCGCAGCCGCTTACCCTGGGTCGATTTGCTGATCAGCCGGTGGCGCTTATGGCCCCAGTTGCGCTTGATCTTGCCGGTGGCGGTACGGCCGAAGCGCTTCTTTGCGCCGCTCTTCGTCTTCAGCTTGGGCATCTCGAGATCCGTCTCAGGCCTGCGGCGCCGAGGCACGCGGCCCGCCGCCCATCCGAGCGGCGCTATATAGCGATGCGACGGAATGAACGCAAGCGCGGCACCTCGCCTCTCTTCTCAAGTGTTGCTGATAGAATAGATGACACGAGCAGCGAAGGCCGAGGAGAACTGCAATGCGCGGCCGAAGACGGTGGGTCCACGCCGTGATATTGACGGCCGGAGCGGTCTCGGCCCTAGCGGATTTGACCGTCGCCGAAGCAGCTGCTTCGCATTCCCCTTCCCCCGACCTCATCTCTTCGACGCTCGTATTGCGCGGCTCGACACATTCTCGCGAACAGGTCGCTGCAGCTTCCAATGGCGGCGCTCCGACAGTGTTGCGCGGTTCACAGTCGTCGGCTGCGCAACCGCATGCCACCCCTTATGCCTGCAATTCAGGCCTGGATTACGATCCGAACCATGGCTGTGTGCTGCCTAGCTACTCCTACGCCCCCGACTACGGATACTGGCCCGATTACGGGTACTGGCCGGGTTTCGGGTTCGGCGGAGTCGGCACCGGCCGCGGGCGACGCGGGTTCGGCCACGGCTTTGCCCACGGCATTGACCGAGGACGAGCGTTTCGCTTTGGTCACGGCTTCGCTCATAACGGCTGGCACCGGGTTCGGCCACCGATAGCCGGTAGAGTGACTTGACTAGACTGCCGACTGCGCTCGGCCGGCCCGCCCGCAGGTTATTTTGGCGACATGACCATCGTCATCTGCCGGCCTTCCATCCGCGGCATCTGCTCGACCTTGGCGATTTCCTCGAGATCATCCCTGACCCGTATCAGGACGTCCATGCCCAGTTCCTGATGCGCCAGCTCGCGCCCGCGGAACCGCATGGTCACCTTGACCTTGTCCCCTTCCTCGATGAACTTTGTCATGCTGCGCCGCTTGACCTCGTAATCGTGGTCGTCGATGCTGGGACGCAGTTTGATTTCCTTGACTTCGATGATCTTCTGTTTCTTACGAGCTTCATTCTTTTTCTTTTGTTCTTCGTATTTATACTTCCCGAAGTCAAGTATTTTGCAGACCGGGGGATCGGCGTTCGGCGCGATTTCGACGAGGTCGAGACCGGCTTGGACGGCCATGGTGAGCGCTTCGTTGCGCCCGACGACACCCACCATCTGGCCCCGCTCGTCGACGAGGCGTACGCGTGGGACGCCGATCTCGTCGTTGATCCGGGGCCCCTCACGGGTGGGAGTGAAATTCATCGGTGGTCTGGGTATGTACAATCTCCTCTTGGCGGTTGACGGGGGTTCGTCGCAACGACGGCGCAGCCGTCAGGACGATGACGGCGCCGTCGCTTCCTGCTTCAATCTAGCGACGGCTTCGCCGAGCGCAAGGGCTTCCTGCTCCTTGCCGCCAAGCCGGCGCAATGCAACTGACCGGTTTGCCGCCTCGCGCCGCCCGACGACCAGCATGATCGGGACCTTGGCGAGGCTGTGCTCACGAACCTTATAGGTGATCTTTTCGTTCCCGGCGTCGAGCTCCACCCTCAACCCGGCCGCGGCACATTCCCGGGCAACCTCCGCGGCATAGTCCGCCGCTTCCGAAGTGATCGACGCGACGACAATCTGCACGGGGGCCAGCCACAGCGGAAAACGACCCGCATAGTGCTCGATAAGAATGGCGATAAAGCGCTCCATCGAGCCGAGAATCGCCCGGTGCAGCATAACTGGGGTATGGCGCACGCCATCCTCACCGACATACACGGCTCCAAGCCGCCCCGGCATATTGAAATCGAGCTGAACCGTGCCGCATTGCCATTGCCGGCCGAGCGCGTCGCGGAGGTGGAATTCGAGCTTTGGCCCGTAGAACGCGCCCTCGCCGGGGTTGATCGTATAGGTGAGGCCGGCCGCCTCGACCGCTACTTTCAAATCGTGTTCGGCACGGTCCCAGACCGCGTCACTGCCGACCCGTACCGGGGGCCGGTCAGCGAATTTGATCTCGACATCCTCGAAACCGAAGTCGCGGTAGATCGACAACAGCAACTTGCAGCAGGCGATCGCTTCTCCGGTGACCTGGTCTTCAGTGCAGAATATATGCGCGTCGTCCTGGATGAAGCCGCGCACCCGCATCAGCCCGTGCAATGCGCCTGACGGCTCGTTGCGGTGGCAGCTGCCAAATTCGGCTAGCCGCAGCGGCAATTCGCGGTAGCTTCTGAGCCGGTTGCCGAAGATCAGTACGTGGCCCGGGCAGTTCATCGGCTTGACCGCGAGCACCCGCTCGTCGCGGCTTTCGGCAATGAACATGTTCTCCCGGAAATTCTCCCAATGGCCTGACGCTTCCCACAGACTGCGGTCGAGGAGCAACGGCCCGCGTACCTCCTGATACCCGGCCGCGTCGAGCCGGCGGCGCATGTAAACCTCGATCGTCCGGTAGAGCGTCCAGCCCTTCGGGTGCCAGAAAACGCTGCCGACCGCCTCCTCACCGAGATGGAAGAGGTCGAGCTCGCGGCCGAGCCGGCGGTGGTCGCGGCGCTCGGCTTCTTCGAGCTGGAAGAGGTACAGGTCGAGCTCCTTCTGGCTCGCAAACGCGGTGCCGTAGACGCGCTGAAGCTGCGCGTTATTCGAGTCGCCGCGCCAATACGCGCCGGCGACGCTCATCAGCTTGAATGCCTGGCCGAGATAACCCGTCGAAGGCAGGTGCGGGCCGACGCACAGATCGATAAAATCGCCTTGCCGGTAGAGGCTGATCTCCTCGCCCTCAGGGATTTCGGCGATATATTCGGCCTTGTAAGCCTCGCCTATGCGGTCGAAGAAGGCGATCGCAGCGTCGCGATCCCAGACCTCGCGCGTGATCGTCTCGTCGCGGCACACGATGTCGCGCATGTGCGTTTCGATCCGCTCGAGATCTTCGGGCGTGAACGGTTCGGCACGCGCAAAATCGTAATAGAACCCGGTTTCGGTCGCCGGCCCAAAGGTGACCTGCGTGTCGGGATACAATTCCTTGACCGCCTCCGCCATGATATGGGCGGCATCGTGGCGCAAAATCTCGAGCCCTTCGGGCATCTCCCGAGTGATGATTGCAACTGCGGTATCGTGGTCGACCGCGGTCGCGAGATCGCGCGGCCGGCCGTCGACCCGAACGGCGATCGCCGCTTTCGCCAGACCCGGCCCGATAGCGGCGGCGATATCAGCGCCGGTGACCGGACCGGCGAATTCGAGGCGTTTGCCGTCGGGCAAGCTTACGACGAGGGGCGCCTGACCCCGGTCTATCGGGTCATAAATGATTTTATCTACACTCATCGCTTATACTTAATAATTCGCGTCTTCCCGGCGAAGGCGGCACCCATAAATTAGGTGGGCACCGGCCTCCGCCGGTGTGACGAGGCCTGCGCTGCTTTCTAAGCCGTTGGCAATGCCCCTGCCAGAACCATTGTCGAAGTTTCTTGGCGATCACAAAACAGCAGCTCTTCATAGACCCGGATCGTGCCGGCGCACATTGCCTGCCGGGTGTATCGGGCCGCGATGTGCGCGATCGAGCGCTTCGCAAGCTGCTGCCGCTCCTCGACAGTAATCGACAATGCTTCGCTGATCGCCGCCGCGAGGGCGGCAGGCTCCCGCGGCGGTACGAGCCAGCCCGTGACTCCGGGCACGATCGTCTCGCGGGCGCCGCCGTGGTCGGTGGCGACAACGGGTCGACCCATCGCCTGCGCCTCCACGATGACGCGGCCGAACCCCTCGGGGTCGCGCGATGCCGAGACGACGACATCGGCCAGCATGTAAGCGGCCGGCATATCGCGGCATTCCTCGACAATGCGGAAGCCGCCGGCGAGCCGATTGTCGCGGATTGCGGCCTCGAGTTCCCGACGAAACCCGGGACGTTGTTCGGAACCTGCAAGAACACAACAGACGTCGCACCGGCCGAGCTTCGCGACTGCCGCTATAAAATCGAGCCCGCCCTTCCATCGCGTCAGGCGGCCGGGAAGCATCACGACTGGCACGCCGTCGGGCAGACGCCATTGGCGGGCAAGGTTGATGATCCGCTGCGCGCCGACCCGGTTCGGATCGAAGATTTCGAGATCGACGCCCCGCGGGATCGTTCGCAGCCGGTCGCCGCCGACCCCATAGACACTGGCGGCGTGGTCGGCGACGAAATTCGAGATCGCGATCACCCGGTCACCCCGCGCCATGACGGAGTTGTATCGCCGCTTCAGTGCGGTGCGCGCGCCGTAGGCATTGTGAAAGGTTGTCACAAAGCGACGCCCCGTGGCATGAGCGGCCGCCCAGGCGCTCCAGGCCGGAGCACGGCTGCGGGCATGGACGATGTCGACGCCGAACCGCCGTATCAGGCGTACCAACGCCACCATATTGCGTCGCATCACCAGCGGGTTTTTCGAGGCGAGCGGCAGGGTCAGATGCGTCGCACCTGCCCGTGCGATTTCGCGTTCCAGGGCGCCGCCTCCTGAGGCAACGTAGGACGTCCATCCCGCCTCGACCAGCGCTCCCGCGAGTTCGACGGTGCCGCGCTCGGCGCCACCGGAGACGAGACTGGGGAGGATCTGCAGCGCCACCGGCTGGCGCCCTGTCGACGCAACAGGCA
>CAVSTA010000019.1:0-99986 GCA_963730745.1 uncultured Alphaproteobacteria bacterium | reverse complement strand
TGTTTCGATCGACGCCGCGGGTTAGGGTCTTTGCCTCGAGCGAGAGGTAAAAGTCCGATGCGGCTGGGTTTCGTCGGCACGGGGACGATGGGTGCGCCGATGGCCGGCTGTTTGATCGATGCCGGCCACCAGCTGACGGTCTACGATGTCCGGTCCAATGCCACCACTGCACTTTGTGCCCGCGGCGCAGTCTCGGCCGAAAATCCAGCCGCCGTGGCCCGCGGGAGCGAGGTGGTATTCACGTCACTACCCGGCCCCTCGGAAGTAGAGCACGCCGCGCTCGACCCGGCGAGCGGGATCATTGCCGGGCTGCAGCGGGGCGGCGGCTATATCGATATGACGACGAACTCGCCATCGGTGGCGCGGCGCGTCGCCGAGGCTTGCCGGGCGCGCGGCGTCGACATGCTCGACGCGCCGGTCAGCGGGCGCCCTCCGACGATGACGGTCATGGTGGGCGGTGACTCGGCGGTATTCGCTCGCTACCGGCCGCTGCTCGCGGCGATGGCCGGGAACATCTTCTATGTCGGCGGGGCGGGGGCCGGCTGCACCGCCAAGCTCGTCACCCAGTATCTCGGCTATACGAATTTCGTCGCGGCGCTCGAAGGCATGCTGATCGGCGCCAAGGCAGGCATCGATCTCGGGGTGCTGGCGCAGATCGTTCCAGTGAGCGCCGGCGCCAGCCGGACCTTCGACAACATCCCGCGCTCGGTCCTGCCGGGCTCGTTCACCGCCGGCGGAACCCTCGACATCGTCGCGAAAGATCTCAGCCTCGCCTGCGGATTGGCGCGTGAGGTCGGGGCGCCCGCCCATCTCGGGCTGCTTGCGCATGACGTGCTGAGCCGCGCCCAGGCGCAGGGCTTGGGGCAGGAAGGTTTTCCGATCGCCGCGCGGATCCTCGAGACGATGGCCGGCGCCGAGCTCCGCGCGCCCGTCGCGGAGGTGCCTGGCTATCAGACGCAAGACCCCAGACGGCCCAGAACCTAGGCTGAACCGATAAACCCAACCCATCCGAGGACCGAAAATGGCGACCAGTACGACGGGGATCAACAGAAAAAAGCTGCTGCTGCCGACGACGATGTCGAAGGCCGGATGGGCGCTCGTCGAGGGGCGCGACGATGTCGAGGGAGTCTCCTTCGTGCCCACCGTGCCCAAGGCCGAGCTCCACCGGCTGTTGGAAGATGTCGCCGGGGTCGCGCTCGGTGTGCAGCCGTTCAGCGACCCCGAGCTCGATGCCGCGCCCGAGCTCGAAGTCGTCTCGCGCATCGGCGTCGGTTATGACGCGGTCGATGTGCCGGCGCTGACCCGCCGCAAGATCCCGCTGATGATCGGCGGCACCGCCAATTCGGTCACCGTCGCCGAGGCCGGGGTCTTTCTCATCATGTCGTTGGCCCGCCGCGGCGCGGCGATGGACAGGCTGGTCAGAGAAGGCCGCTGGCAGGACCGCTACAAGGAGATGCCGGTCGATCTCTACGGCAAGACCGTGCTGATCATCGGCTTCGGCAAGATCGGCACGCGCTCGGCCAAGCGCTTCGCGGCGATGGAGACCCACGTGCTGGTCTACGACCCGTACATGTATTCGCGACACGATCCATGGCATGGGCTACGAGCCGGTGCAGGACCTCGACGCCGCGGTGGCGCGCGCCGATTTCATCACGATCCATTGCCCGAAGACGCCAGAGACGACCGGCCTCTTCGACGCCGCGCGGCTCGCGCATATGAAACGCACCGCCTTCATCGTCAACACCGCGCGCGGCGGCATCATCGACGAGAAGGCACTCTACGACGTGCTGAAAGCGAACCGCATCGCCGGCGCCGCGCTCGACGTCTTCGACCAGGAGCCGACCCCGCAGGACAACCCGCTCCTGACCCTGCCGAACTTCATCGCCGCCCCGCATGTCGCCGGCGTGACCCGCGAGGCGGTCGACCGCATGGGCGTCGCCGCCGTCGAGAACATCCTCAGCGTCCTCGACGGCAAACCGATCCGCGACAACGTCATCAACAAGGAAGTGCTGGACTAAAATTAGAGCGGTGGGCGCTATCACGACTTCTCGCAGACCCTGACCCTCGTCGCAGGCCTGCTGTATCTAGAGAAGCGGGTCAGCTATCGGCGCCTGCGCAAGGAATTCGGGCTCGACGACGAGACGCTCGAGGACGTGCGCCACGAGCTGATCGTCAAGCGCCTGGCGGTCGACGAGGGCGGACAAGGGCTTGCTTTTGTCGGCGCGGCCCTCCTCGAGACGGCGACGCCCCGCCTCCGGCATTTGCACCGCTCGCCGCGCCGGTTTCGTCCGCGCCTGTTGTCCGCCGGCCGCGCTCGCCGCGGCGCCGGAGGCCGAGCGCCGCCAGCTGACCGTGATGTTTTGCGACCTGGTGGGATCGACGGCGCTCTCCACCGGGATGGACCCCGAAGATTTGCGCGATGTCATCGCGTCGTTTCAGAGCCGGTGCAGCGCGGCGATCCGGCGCTACGACGGCTTTGTCGCGAAGTACATGGGCGACGGCATCCTGGTCTATTTCGGCTACCCGCGCGCCCATGAGGACGAGGCCGAGCGTTCGGTGCGGGCGGGTCTCGATATCGTCGATGCGATGGCGGAGCTGAATGCCGCGGTCCCGCAGGCCGCCCGGGGTCGAGCTCGCGGTGCGGATCGGCATCGCCACCGGACCGGTGATCGTCGGCGACCAGATCGGCGAGGGAACGGCATCGGAGACCGCGGTCGTCGGCGAGACGCCGAACCTGGCGGCGCGTCTGCAGGCATTGGCGCAGCCGAACCAGATCGTCGTCAGCGCGGCCACGCGCGCGATGCTCGGCGATCACTTCGACCTCGAGGATCTGGGGGCCTATGAGCTGAAGGGGTTCGCCGAGCCGGTGCCGGCCTGGCGCGTGCTGTCGGCGCGGGATGTCGAGAGCCGGTTTGCCGCAACCCGGACCGGGAGTTCGGCACCCCTCGTCGGGCGCCAGGAGGAGATGGGGCTGCTATTGCGGGCCTGGGACGGCAGCTGCCGCGGCCGCGGCCAGGTCGTGCTGATCCAGGGCGAAGCCGGGGTCGGCAAGTCCCGCCTGGTGGAAGGATTGCGGGAGGCGGCCGGCAAGGACCACATCTGGGTGGCGATCCGCTGTTCTCCGTTTCACACGGCGAGCGCCTTTCATCCGATCATCGAACATTTGAAGCGCGTGTTCGGCTGGCAGCCGGAGGATACCGCGCCGCAGCACCTGGCGAAGCTCGAAGCCGGGCTCGCCGGCTTCAAGACCTTGCCCCTCGCCGAGAGCGTGCGGTTGTTCGCCGATTTGATGTCCGTGCCGGTGCCCGAGGACCGCTATCCGCGCCTTGTCGATGACGGCGCAGCAGCAGCGCGATGCGACCCTCGATGCGATCGTTGCCTGGCTGATCGAAACGGCCGAGCGCACCCCGGTGCTGATGGCATGGGAGGATTTGCACTGGGCCGATCCGACGACATTGGAAACGTTGGGCATGCTGATCGAGCAGGCGCCGACGGCGGCGATGCTGGTCGTCGCGACCTATCGGCCGGAATTGACGCCGCCCTGGCCGCAACGCTCGCACATGACGCCGATCACGCTCAACCGCCTGGAGCG
This sequence comes from uncultured Alphaproteobacteria bacterium, assembly GCA_963730745.1. Taxonomy (GTDB): domain Bacteria; phylum Pseudomonadota; class Alphaproteobacteria; order ATCC43930; family CGMCC-115725; genus AP-15. Next base: position 96,394 of record CAVSTA010000019.1, on the reverse strand, counting down.
GCCGGAGGTGGAGACGATGGTCGGTCATCTGGCCGGCGGCCGGCCGCTGCCCGGCGAGGTGGTCGATCATATCGTCGCCAAGTCCGACGGCGTGCCGCTCTATGTCGAGGAGCTGACCAAGGCCATCCTCGGTTCGGGGGTGCTCGAGGCCCGCGGCGACGCCTACGTGCTCACGGGCGCGCTGGCGCAATTGCACATCCCGGAGACATTGCAGGATTCGCTGATGGCGCGGCTCGACCGGGCGCCGCGGCTGCGTGAAGTGGCACAATTGGGCTCGGTTCTGGGACGCGAGTTTGCCTATGACATGATCAGCGCGCTGGCCGGGATCGAGGAACAGATGCTGCAGAGCGGTCTCGGTCAGCTGGTGGTCGACGAGCTGCTCTACCAGCGCGGCCGCCCGCCGCGCTCGCGCTACCTGTTCAAGCATGCGCTGATCCAGGATGCGGCTTACCAATCGCTGCTGAAGCGCACCCGCCAGCAATATCACCAGCAGGTGGCAAAGCTGCTGGAGGATCGCTTTCCCGAGGTGGCGAGCACGCAACCGGAGTTGGTGGCCCATCACTACACCGAAGCGAACTGTCCGGCGCAGGCGATCGCGTACTGGCACAAAGCCGGCGTGGCCGCGGCGAGCAAGTCGGCGAACCTCGAAGCGATCGACCAATTTCGCCGAGGCCTGGCACTGGTCGAAGCGCTATCGGATCTGCGCGAGCGGGCCGAGCGCGAGCTGGACCTGCAAATGGCGCTCGGCCCCGCCCTGTTCGCGACCAAGATCTACAGCCACCCCGACATCGGCCGAGCCTATGCGCGGGCCTGGGAGCTCTGTCGGCAACTCGGGGATCACTCCCGGGAGTTCACGGCGCTCCGCGGCCTGCATGCTCCACCATCTGAACCTACTCGAGATGGAGAAGGCGCAGCATTTTGCCGAGGAGGCGTTGCGGGTCGCCGAACGGCTTGACGATGCGGCCCGTCTCGTCGGGGCGCACATGGCGCTCGGCGCGACGCTGTTCTTTCAGGGGAAGCTCGAGCCGGCGCTTGCGCACTTTCGGCGGGGCTTCGAGATGTTCGATCCGAACATGCAGTTCCCGGATTGGCCGGGCTCCCACCCCGGCGTGCAATGCCAGTTCTACCTGATGCTGATTTCCTGGATGCTCGGTTACCCGGATCGGTCCCTCGATGAGCTCAGGGCAGCGGTAAGAAGCGCCGAGACGCTCGGGCACCCGTTGACCCTCGCCCAAACGCTGTGTTTCGCCGCCCTCGTTCACATCTTTCGCCACGAGCCATCGGCGGCCGCCGACTATGCCGGACGGGCTTTGCGGATCTGCGAGGAGCAGCGCATCGCGCAGTATCACGCGGTTGCCCTTTGCGCGGATGGATGGGCGCTCGGCGTCTCCGGCGAAAGCGAGAAGGGGCTGGCCCAAATTGCACAAGGGGTGGACAGCTACGGTCTAGGGGCGGGCCAACATATGCTGCTGGCGTTGCAGGCCGATGCGCAATTGGCGATCGGCAAGCCCGAAGCGGCGCTTGCGTCGGTCGCCGCCGGGCTGAAGGCGGTCGAAAAGATGGGGGGAGCGCCGCTTGAAGCGGAGCTCTATCGGCTCAGGGGCGAGGCCTTGCTCGCCGGCGCCGGGACGGTGAGCGAGGCCGAGACGGCCATCGAGAAAGGCATCGACGTCGCGCGCCGGCAGAACGCGAAGTCCTGGGAATTGCGCGGCGCCATGAGCCTCGCCCGCCTGCGCCGCCAGCAGGGCCGGCCGCAAGAGGCGGCCGCCCTGCTCGCCCCGATCCTCGGCTGGTTCACCGAAGGCTTCGACACCGCCGACCTGCAAGCCGCCCGCACCCTCCTCGCCGAACTCGAAAGCCCCGCCGCCCTCGAACCCGCGCTCGACTGACCGCACGCGCGCTGGGCTATGATATCCTTCGGGTGTGAAAGGAGAACCAATCGATGTTGCAAGAGCAATCGCCGCGCTTGAGCCATGTCGGGCTCTATGTCAGTGACGTGCCGAAGATGATCGACTTCTACACCCGGGTGCTCGGTTTCGTCGTCAGCGACGGCGCGCCCGATGGGCGCATCACCTTCCTCAGCCGCAATCCGAGCGACCACCACCAGGTCGTGCTGGTGCGCGGCCGCAATGGCGACCTCGAGACGCCGATGGTGCAGCAGGTGTCGTTCAATGTCGGCACGCTCGGCAATGTCCAGCGCGTCTTCCGCAAGGTGCGCGAGGCCAATTGCAAGGTCATCGACCCGCGCTGCCACGGCAATGCCTGGTCGGTCTATTTCAGCGACCCCGAAGGCAACCGCATCGAGATGTTCTGCGACACGCCGTGGTATGTGCCGCAGCCTCTGGGCTTCGAGATCGACCTCGACAAGTCCGAGGACGAACTCTATCGCGAAACCGAGGCCATCTGCCGCGCCAAGCCCGGCTTCAAGCCGATCGAGGAATGGCGCGCCGATATCGCCGCCAAGATCGCGGCGACCATGGGCGCGTGAGGTTCCCCGAGGGCAGACCCCGGGGAAGGTCTCTATATTAAACGCCGTCATCACCGGGCTTGACCCGGCGATCCACGGCTTCTGGCGCGCCAATCCTTTAGATGGCAAAGGCGTGGATGGCCGGATCAAGTCAGATCAAGTCCGGCCATGACGACTGGGCGGGGAGGACACATCGTGGCCAATACAGCGGAAACGACGATCACGCTGACCGAGGCACCTGACGACGACGAGCGCGCGGTGATCGCGGACGGGTTGCGCGCCTACAACGAGGCGCAGGCGGGGTACTCGGACAGTCGTGCCCTCGCCCTTCTCGTCAGCGATCCCGAAACGAAGAAGGTCGTCGGCGGCCTGCTCGGCCGCACCTCGCTCGGCCTCTTGCGGGTAGAGCTGTTTTTTCTGCCGGAGGGCCTGCGGCGCGACCGCCTCGGCAGCCGCATCCTCGCCATGGCTGAGGAAGAAGGGCGGCGCCGCGGCTGTACCCGCGCGGTATTGTCCACGCTCCACTTTCAGGCGCCGGGGTTCTACCTGAAGCAGGGCTGGGAGGTCGCCGCCCGGATCGAGTGCGAGCCGCCCGGCCACACGCGGTTCTACATGACCAAGAAGCTGTCCTAATGGGAGGAGCCGCCATGACCGCCGCCGCTTTCGCCCCGCCCATCCGCGCCAGACCCACATTGACGCGGGTCATCATCGCAGCCTCCCTTGGCAATGCGCTCGAATGGTTCGACTTCCTCGTGTACGGCTATTTCGCGGTCACGATCTCGAAAGTGTTCTTCCCGAGCGCCAACGAGACCGCGTCCCTGTTGGCGACGCTCGGCACCTTTGGCGCCGCCTATCTGATGCGCCCCATCGGCGCAATCGTCATCGGCGCCTATACCGATCGCGCCGGCCGCAAGGCCGGGCTCACCCTCTCGATCCTGTTGATGGTCGTCGGTACGACGATGACGGCGGTGACGCCGGGTTATGCGACGATCGGGCTGGCGGCGCCCATCTTGATCCTGGTCGCCCGCCTGATGCAGGGATTCTCTGTCGGCGGCGAGTTTGGCAGCGCCGTCACCTTCCTGGCCGAACAAACCGCCTCGCGCAAGGGCTTTGTCGCGAGCTGGCAATGGGCCAGCACCGGGATCACGGGCGCGTTGGCGTCGGGTTTCGGGATCCTGCTGACGAGCATTCTGTCGCCGGAGCAGCTAACCGAATGGGGCTGGCGCGTCCCGTTCCTGTTCGGGATTTTGGTTGGCCCGGTCGGGCTCTATATTCGCCGCCGGCTCGACGAGACGCCGGAATATGTCGAGATCGAGCCGACCCGCACGCCGGTGCGCGACATGCTTCGCGCCCACCCGATCGAGGGCCTTTTGGCGATGGGCGCCTCGGCCATCTCGAACAGCTCGGCCTATATCATCCTTTACATCCCCACCTATGCGATGAAGGAGTTGCACCTGCCGCAGGTAACCGGCTTCATCGCGACCCTCGTCGGCGCCGTCATCCTCGGCATCGTCTCGCCGTTCGCCGGGCATCTCTCCGACAAATTGGGACGCAGCGGCATCCTGAAGGGGACGGCTTGGCTCTTTTTCCTCAGCACTTATCCGGTTTTCTTTCTGATGGTCGCCTTTCCCTCGCTCGCGACGGCAATCTTTGCCGCCGGCTGGCTCAGCCTCGTCAAGGCCGGCTATAGCGGGGTGCTGCCCTCGCAGCTTTCCGAGCTGTTTCCGACCCGGGTGCGCGGGATCGGCATTTCTTTGAGCTTCGCCGCCGCCGTGACGATCTTCGGCGGCTTCACGCCCTTCATCGCCACCGGGCTCATTGCCGTTACCGGCAACAACCTGTCACCGAGCTTCTACATAATGTTCACTGCTGCGCTCAGCATCATCGCTCTCGTCTTTGTGCGGCGCCGGCGTTATCCGCGGTTATATGTCGCTAGCGATCGGAACTGATGACCCCCTCAGGCCGCGACTGCCGTTAGGTGCCCGCGGGCGGCATAGTCGAGGATGCGCTGGTCGCGGGTCATCAATGTGGCGTGCGCGACGCGCGCGGTGGCGACGATCAGCCGATCAGCCGGGTCGCGATGGAATGTCTCGGGAAGTAACGACGCCTCGATTGCGACCTGCGGCAACATGGGCTCGATTGACAAGCCCGGGGCGGATACCGCTTCCGTCATCCACTGCGCCAAGGGCCGGCTCAGAGCAACGCGCCCGCGCGAGGCCAAGAGTGCCGCCTCCCAAACCGATATCGCAGCGATCCTGAGTTGGCCCGAAGCGGCCGCACGGTTAATCACGCTATCACTTGCTCGACTGATCGTATAATTAGCATCCTCATCGGCTGATATCGCCGCGACGGCTGGCCAGCTGTATTTCTTCTGCAAAAGCAGGAGGAGCGGAGGATGCCAGGGCGCTTGACACTAGCCGGCTTAGCTGGCGGGATCGGCGCACCATCGCCGAAACCGAGGAGGATCACATGGCGCGGCCGAATGGAGTGCGGGAAGCCTGGCGCGACGGCAGGGCGGTCATCAACAGCTGGCTGGGGATCCCGAGCAGCTTTTCGGCCGAGGTCATGGCCAGCATGGGCTGGGATTCGCTGGTCGTCGACATGCAGCACGGCATGATCGACTACCAGATGATGGTGACGATGCTGCAAGGCATCTCGACGACCAATGTGACGCCGCTGGTGCGGGTGCCGTGGAACGATCCGGCGCATATCCAGAAGGCGCTCGACGCCGGCGCGTACGGCGTCGTCTGCCCGATGATCAACAACCGCGCCGAGGCCGAGAAGTTTGTCGGCTCGTGCCGGTACGCGCCGCTCGGCTACCGCAGCTCGGGGCCGATCCGCGCCTCGCTCTACGGCGGGGCGGACTATCACGCCAAGGCCAACGACATCGTCGTCGCCTTAGGTATGATCGAGACCCAAGAGGCGCTCGACAACCTCGACGCGATCCTATCGACCCCAGGTCTGGACGCGATTTATGTCGGCCCCTCGGATCTGTCGATCTCGCTCGGCTATGCGCCGGGAGGAGACAAGCCCGACGAATGGATGATAACCGCGTTGCAGAAGGTGCTCGACGGCTGCAAGCGGCACAAGGTGCAGCCCGGCATCCATTGCGGCGCGCCCTCCTATGCCAAAAAGATGATCGAGATGGGGTTCACCTTCGTGACAGTTGGCGGCGACAACCGCTTCATGACGATGGGGGGCCAGGCCGCGCTCCAGGAGATGCGCTCCGGCGCGCCGGCCGCGCCGACCCCGAAATCGAGCAGCCCGTATTGACCTACGCCGTCATTCCCGCGAAAGCGGGAACCCAGGCTTTCGGAGCCGCAGCGTTGCCCTGGGCCCCCCGCTTTCGCGGGGGCGACGAAAACGTACGGCCGCTCAGAAGAAGCGGTCGAGCGCCTCGCGGTGCATCTCGACCGGGAAATGGGCGCGCAATGCCCGAGTGAATTCCTCGGCGAGGCCCGCCTGTTCCGCGGTGTCGAGTTCGTGCGATAAGCCCGCCGCCGCGGTTTGCGACACGTCTTCGGGGCGTTGCACCTCGTCGAGCTGCGCGACGTATGACCCGGCCGCGTCGGCGGCCGTGACGACCTCGCCCGGCTTTGCCGCGAACAACTTCGCGACGAGCGCCGGCGCCACCGCAGTTTCGTTCTCCGGGTGCCGGGTAAACGGAGGCGAGGTCGTCGCCTTCAGCCCTTTCTCGGCAGCGGCCGCCGCCAGATGCGTCCCGGAGGTGACCGAGGCCGCGAGCTCTTCGGCCTCCTTGGCGACGATCTCGCGTCGCCGATCGGCCTGCCAGGCCGCCACCGCCTTATCCTTTACCCCGTCCAGCGGCTTGATCTGGGACGGGATGACCTTTTCGACGTGCAGCGCGAAGATCCCGCCATCCGGCGTCTCGGTGACCCGGCTGGACCTTCCTTCATCGGTCGCAAAGGCGAGCTTCAAAACATCGCCGGCGGACACCGGCAGGGTTACCGGCTTGTCCTGGGGATCGTGATCGCCAGTGTCCACCGCGTCGACGGTCGTCGTCTTCAGTCCGAATTTTTCCGCGGCGTCGCTGATGGTCGCGCCGCCTGCCAAAGCGTCATCGACTTTGTTCGCGACCTTGTAGATCCGATCGACCGCTTCCTGCTGCGCGAGATCGGTTTCGAGCTTGGGCTTGGCCTCATCAAAGGTTTGCGTGACCGGCGGCTCGATCTTGACGACCCGCAAAATGTGCCAGCCGAGCGGGGTCTTGACCGGTTCGCTCGGCTTATTCAGCGGCAATTCGAAAGCGACCTCGCCGAGCGCGCTCGGCATCTCCTCGCGCCGCATCAGGCCGAGATCGATCGTGTCGGGGTCTTGGCCGGCGATCGTGGTTGCGACCTCGCGCCAGTCCTTGCCGGCGGTCAACGCCGCCTCGGCTTCCTTGGCCTTTTGCTCGGAGGGCGCCAGAATCTGCTCCACGTCGCGCCGCTCGGGGATTTGCAGCTCGTCCTGACGCTGGTCGTACTCCTCTTTCAGCTTGGCCTCGGGGATCTCTATGCCCTTGGCGATGTCAGACGGGCTGAGGCTCACAACGGTGAACCCCCGGTATTCCGGGGCGCGGAAGAGGTCCGGGTGCTTGTCGTAGAACGCCTTCAGCTCGTCCTCGCTCGGCTGTCCGACGTCGGGAACGCCGGCGGTCGGTAGCGCGACAATGTCGGCCGTGCGCTTCTCGTTGCGGTACCGGTAAAGGAGATCGACGACAGGTTGCGGAGCTATCGCCCCGGCGGTCACCGCATGCAGCAGATCGTTGCGCGGAATATCGTGGCGCAGCAACGCCACATACTGGTCCTCGGTGAGGTTGTTGGCGGCGAGCACCGCACCGAACACGCCGCGGTCGAAATGCCCGTCGGATCCCCTGAAGCTCGGGTTGTCGGTGATCACATTGCGGATCAGATCGTCAGAAACATCGAGCTTGAGCCGCGCCGCCTCCTGGTCGATCAGGCTGCGGTCGATCAACTGGGCGAGCGTCTGGTCGACGAGGCCCAGTTGTTTGGCCTGCTGCAGGTCGATCGCGCTGCCGAATCGGGCGCTCAGCTGTTCGATCGCCCGCCGCAGCGCTGTCTGCAGCTCTTCGGCGCGGATGCTTTGGTCACCGACGGTAGCGACTGCCGTGTCGGTGCCGCGCGTTCCGGAAAATATCGCCGATCCCCCAGATCCCGAACGTCAGGATCAGGAGCGCGAAGAGAGCCTTGACGACGAAGGACCCCGCTTTCGAGCGGATCGCTTGGAGCATGGAGGCAGCTGGCCTCTTTCTATCGGCCCAGGCCGATTGACCCGCCTGAGCGCCGGTGTGATCGTGTCGGCTGGATGATAGAAGCCGGCCAGCGGGGTCGCAACATGGCGATAAGGACAAAACTCGTCGCGGGCAACTGGAAAATGAATGGCTTGCGCCAAGACGGCGCGATGCTGGCTAGTACGCTCAAGGAGCGCGCCGCCGCGGCGGGCAGTGCGCTCGGTTGCGAAATTCTCGTTTGCCCACCGGCGACGCTCCTCTCGGAGGTCGGCGGCATTCTCGCTGGAAGCGGCATTGCACTCGGCGGGCAGGATTGCCATGCCGCGCCCAAGGGCGCCTGCACCGGCGACATCAGCGCCGAGATGCTGGCGGATCTCGGCTGCCGCTACGTGATTCTGGGACATTCCGAGCGGCGCCACGGCCACGCTGAAACCAATGCTGTCGTTTGCGGCAAAGTCGCCGGCGCTTGGCGAGCAGGTTTAATAGCGATCCTGTGCGTCGGCGAGACGCAGCCGCAGCGTCAGGCGGGTAAGGCAGTCGAGATCGTGTCGTCACAGCTCGCCGGCTCGATCCCGGAGACCGCCGACGCGGCCACGCTCGTCATCGCTTATGAGCCGGTCTGGGCAATCGGCACCGGGCTCACTGCGACGACCGACGATATTGTCGCGATGCATGCCGAGATCCGCAGCCGCATACCGGCCAGCGCTCGCATCCTCTATGGCGGCTCGGTCAACCCGAAGAACGCCGACGCGATCCTGAGTCTCCCCGAGGTCGACGGCGCGCTCGTCGGCGGCGCCAGCCTCGGCGCTGCTGACTTCTGGGCGATTGCGCAGAGCTGCCCGGCGGAGTAGGTCGCGGTTCTGGTCAGCCGCATAGAGAGTGAGTAGATATACCAGATGCTCATCCTGCTCCTCGCCGTTCACATTCTTGTCGCGATCTCGCTCGTCGGGGTGGTCCTGTTGCAGAAGAGCGAAGGGGGTGCGCTCGGCATGGGCGGGGGCGGCATGTCGGGGTTTATGACCGGCCGTTCGACGTCAAATCTGCTGACCCGTGCGACTGCCATTCTCGCCGCAGCATTCATGACGACGAGCGTGCTGCTCGTCGTCTTGCACAACCGCGAGCGCGCGCCGCGCTCAATTCTCGAGCAAGGCGCACCTGCGGCGCCGGCCGTTCCGGCAGCGCCGCAGCCTCCGGCAGAGCCGGCTCAGCCGAGCGCACCTCTAGCCCGCTGAGCGGCGTCCAATTTCCTGCTGTCGTTCAACCATGTGACGCGAGCCTCTGATGCTATAGACTGGAGTTCCATGACGCGGTTCATCTTTATTACCGGCGGCGTGGTCTCCTCTCTCGGGAAGGGTCTCTCGGCGGCGGCGCTCGGCGCACTGCTGCAGGCGCGCGGGTTCAGGGTCAGGCTGAGGAAGCTCGACCCGTACCTCAACGTCGATCCCGGCACAATGAGCCCTTACCAGCACGGGGAGGTCTACGTAACCGACGACGGCGCCGAGACCGATCTCGATCTTGGCCATTACGAGCGGTATGTCGGCGTTGCCGCGCGGCGCAGCGATTCGGTCACCACCGGCCGGATCTATTCGACGGTGATCGGCCGCGAGCGGCGCGGCGAGTATCTCGGAGCGACAGTGCAGGTGATCCCCCACGTCACCGATGCGATCAAGGAGTTCATCCTGGCCGATCTCGGCGGCGAAGATTTCGTGATCTGCGAGATCGGCGGCACGGTCGGCGACATCGAGAGCTTGCCGTTTCTCGAGGCGATTCGCCAGCTCGGCAACGAGCTCGGACGCGAGCGTGTGCTTTTCGTGCATTTGACGTTAGTGCCATGGATCGCCTCGGCGGGCGAACTGAAGACCAAACCGACCCAGCATTCCGCGAAGGAGCTGCTTGGACTGGGAATTCAGCCGGACATCCTGTTGTGCCGCTGTGAGCGGCCGATCCCGCCTGCCGCTCGCAAGAAGATCGCCCTGTTCTGCAATCTGCGCGAAAGCCGGGTTATCCCGGCGCTCGATGTCGACACGATCTATGCTGTGCCCGGCGCCTATCACGCCGAAGGGTTCGACCGTGAGGTCTGCGAGCATTTCGGCCTCGACGCTCCGCCGCCTGATCTTGCGCGATGGAACGAGATCGTCAGCCGGATCTACAAGCCGGAAGGGCGGGTGACGATTGCCATCATCGGCAAATACACGCATCTCCTGGACAGCTACAAATCCCTGGCCGAGGCGATGACCCATGGCGGGATCGCCAATAATGTCGGGGTCGACCTCGACTGGATCGATTCGGAAGTTTTCGAGGCCAAATCTGCGGCGCTCCACCAGCTCGAAGGGGTTCACGGCGTTCTCGTGCCGGGCGGGTTCGGCGAACGCGGCTCCGAGGGGAAGATCGCGGCGGCACGGTTTGCCCGCGAGCGGCGCTTACCCTATTTTGGGATCTGCTTCGGCATGCAGATGGCGGTGATTGAGGCCGCCCGAGATCTTGCGGGTCTCGCTGGTGCCGGATCTACCGAATTTGGTCCGTGCGAACATCCGGTCGTCGGCTTGATGACCGAATGGATGCGCGGCAATACCCTGGAGCGGCGTGAATCGGAAGGAGATCTCGGCGGAACCATGCGCCTCGGCGCTTACCAGGCGGTGCTGATGCCCGAGAGCCGGGTTGCCGGGATCTACGGAACGACCTGCATCAGCGAGCGGCATCGCCATCGCTACGAGGTCAATATCGGCTACAAACAGACCCTCGAGGCGGCCGGGTTGTGTTTTTCCGGCATGTCACCGGACGGCATGCTGCCGGAGATCGTCGAGATCCCGGATCATCCCTGGTATATCGGCGTGCAATTCCACCCGGAACTGAAATCGAAACCCTTCGAGCCGCACCCGCTGTTCACCTCCTTCATCCGCGCCGCGCTCGATCAGTCCCGCCTGGTGTGAGAGGGTATTCTATGCGTTCCGCAGTAACTTCTGGATTCCCGCGTAAGCGGGAATCCAGAAGTTACAATCTGCTGAGTCGGCCGCCCTGGACCCCCGCTTTCGCGGGGGCGACGATTGCGAGGTGGGCGGGATGATGACGGATCCTGCACCGCGGCATGTCAGCATTGGCGATCTCACGCTTGGCAACGATCTGCCGCTGGTTTTCATCGTCGGGCCGAACACGTTGGAATCGCGGGCGCATGCGCTTGAAATGAGCGCGGCGCTAGCCGAGATTGCCGGCAAGCTCGGGATCGGGCTCGTCTACAAGACCTCGTTCGACAAGGCCAACCGATCATCGCTTGGATCGGAGCGGGGGATCGGGCTGAAAGCGGGGTTGCCGATCCTTGCGGAAGTGCGGGAAACGACCGGTCTTCCGGTGCTGACCGACATCCACGAAAGAGAACAGTGCGCTCCGGTGGCGGAGATTGTCGATGTGTTGCAGATCCCGGCATTTCTCTGCCGTCAGACGGATTTGCTGTTGGCGGCGGGCGCGACTGGCAAGCCCATCAATATAAAAAAGGGCCAGATCCTGGCGCCGTGGGATATGAAGAACGCCGCCGCAAAGATCGCCTCGACCGGCAACGAGCAGATTCTGTTATGCGAGCGCGGCACGAGCTTCGGCTACAACACCCTCGTCGTGGACATGCGCGCCTTGACGATCATGGCGCGGACGGGGTACCCGGTCGTCTTTGATGCGACCCACGCCGTAGCGCAACCCGGCGGCCTCGGCGACCGGTCGGGCGGTGAGCGCGAATTTGCCCCGGTTCTCGCGCGCGCCGCCGCAGCAGTGGGCCTCGCCGCAATCTTTATCGAGACGCACCAGGATCCGGATCGGGCGCCCTGCGAGGGTCCGACAATGCTGCCGCTCAAGTCTCTCCCGGCAATTCTCGAACAGTTGATCGCCTTCGATCGTCTCGCCAAGGCACGCCCGTAGGGCTGGGGAACTGAGGAGCAAAGGATGACCGCAATCGCCGATATTCATGGGCGCGAAATCCTCGACAGCCGTGGCAATCCGACCGTCGAGGTCGAGGTCACTTTGGACACCGGCGTGATCGGCCGTGCGGCGGTTCCGTCCGGCGCATCCACCGGCGCGCACGAGGCGATCGAGAAACGCGATGGCGGGCCGCGCTTTGGCGGCAAGGGGGTTCAGCAGGCCATGGAAGCGGTGGACGGCGAAATCTTCAGTACGCTCTCCGGTTTCGACGCCGAGGACCAGCTCGCCATCGACCGCATGATGATCGAACTCGACGGCACGCCGAACAAATCCAGGCTCGGCGCCAACGCGATCCTCGGGGTCAGCCTCGCCTGTGCGAAGGCGGCTGCTGCCCAAGCAGGCGTCCCGCTCTTCCGGTATGTCGGCGGCGTATTCGCCCGCACGATGCCGGTGCCGATGATGAACATTATCAACGGCGGCGTTCATGCCGACAACCCGATCGACATCCAGGAATTCATGGTGATGCCGGTCGGCGCCGCATCGTGCACCGAGGCGATTCGCGCCGGCGCCGAAATTTTCCATGCTTTGCGCAAGAAGCTCGCCGACGCCGGTCTTAACACGAACGTCGGAGACGAGGGCGGGTTTGCCCCCAATCTTGCCTCGGCCGATGCGGCATTGGGCATGATCATGCAGGCGATCGAGGCCGCCGGCTACCACGCCGGCGACGATGTCGTGCTCGCGCTCGACCCGGCCGCCAGCGAATTCTACCGCGACGGCGCCTATCGTCTCGCCGGAGAAGGCAAGACGCTCGATGCCGCCGGGCTCGTCGCCTATTGGGCCGATCTCGTAGGCCGTTATCCGATCGCATCGATCGAGGATGGAATGGCCGAGGATGACTGGGACGGCTGGGCTCAGCTGACGCGTGAGCTCGGCGGCGCGGTCCAGCTCGTGGGGGACGATTTGTTCGTTACGAACTCGCAGCGGCTGCGCGACGGGATTGGGCGCGGCGTCGCTAATGCGCTGCTCGTCAAGGTCAACCAGATCGGCACGCTGTCCGAGACCCTCGAAGCTGTGGAGATCGCACAGCGAGCCAGCTGGGGCACGGTTTTTTCCCATCGTTCCGGCGAAACCGAAGACACGACGATCGCCGATCTGGCGGTGGCGACCAATTGCGGTCAGATCAAAACGGGATCGCTGTCGCGCTCGGACCGGCTCGCCAAGTACAACCAGCTGATCCGCATCGAAGAGCAGCTCGGAGAATCGGCATTCTATGCCGGCCGCTCGGTGTTGCGGCGATAGCGCAATCTGGTAATAACTTCAGCCGGGCCGATTGCTGCAGTTGACGGCTCGGTCCTCTCGTGGTCCCTCTGCGGCATGACCGTATTGCGCGCATTGCGGCGGCGCGTCCACTTCATCCTCGGCCCGATCGTCGGGATCGCCCTGACCGGGTACTTTGCTTACCATCTGATTGAGGGCGAGCGCGGGTTTGAGGCTTGGCTGCGCCTCAACCGCGAGATCCGCACGGCGACCGCCAATCTGGAGGCGGTGCGGGCGCAGCGTGCGGCGTTGGACCTCAGGGTCTCGAACCTTCGGCCGGAGCACGTCGATCCGGACCTGCTCGACGAACGCATCCGCGCGACCCTGAACCTCGTATCGCCGGACGACATCGTCATCATGCAGCCTGCCGCCGCTCGCTAGCAGCCCTTGGTCTCGAGGCAGTCGTGGGCGCCGGCCGCCAACTGTCTTTATTTGTTTCCTTCCAAGGATTTAACCCGGTCGAGGTTGCAACGGCGGGGATTTGTCATCATGCTCCCGGCAAATTCTCGCGGCTGCGCTTCTGGCGGCTGCGTGGAGGAAGCGACATGGCAGTCAAGCGCAAATCCGATTCGGTCAAATTCGCCGATCTCGGCGTCTCCCAGCAGGAGCTGCTCCGTTACTACCGCGACATGCTGTTGATCCGGCGCTTCGAAGAGCGGGCCGGACAGATGTACGGCATGGGGCTGATCGGCGGCTTCTGCCATCTCTATATCGGACAGGAGGCGGTCGTCGTCGGCATGCAGGCGGCGCTCAAGGAAGGCGACACGATCGTCACCTCCTATCGCGACCACGGGCACATGCTGGCTGCCGGCATGGATCCCAAGGGGGTAATGGCCGAGTTGACCGGGCGCCGCAGCGGCTACTCGCACGGCAAGGGCGGCTCGATGCACATGTTCAGCCGCGAGAAGAACTTCTTTGGCGGCCATGGCATTGTCGGTGCGCAAGTGCCGATCGGCACCGGTCTCGCCTTCGCTCATCATTACCGCGGGAACGGCCTGATTTGCGTCACCTATCTCGGCGACGGAGCGATCAACCAGGGGCAGGTTTACGAGAGCTTCAACATGGCGGCCTTGTGGAAGCTGCCGATAGTCTACGCGATCGAGAACAACCGGTATGGGATGGGGACGTCGATCGACCGCGCCTCGGCCCGCACCGACCTGTTCCATCGCGGCATGGCCTACGGCATCCCGGGCGAGCAGGTCGATGGCATGAACGTGCTAGCGGTTTACGAAGCCGGGCTCGCCGCCGCCGAACATGCTCGGTCGGGTCAAGGGCCGATCATCCTGGAGATGATGACCTACCGGTATCGTGGGCATTCGATGTCCGACCCGGCGAAATACCGCACCCGGGACGAGGTCAACAAGATGCGTACCGAGCATGATCCGATCGAGCAGGTCAGGCACCGTTTGCTGGAGGACGGCGCGAACGAAGCGCAGCTCAAGCAAATCGAGGGAGAGGTCAGGGACCGGGTCGCCGAAGCGGCGCAATTCGCCCAGGACAGCCCCGAGCCGGACCCGGCCGAGCTGTGGACGGATGTGCTGGCAGAAGCCTGATTTGCTTGGACATTGCGATGGCTACCGAAGTCTTGATGCCGGCATTGTCACCGACAATGACCGAGGGCAAGATCGCCCGCTGGCTGAAGAGCGAGGGGGAGCCCGTCAGGGCCGGCGACGTGCTCGCCGAGATCGAGACCGACAAGGCGACGATGGAGGTCGAAGCGATCGATGAAGGCGTGCTCGCCAAGATCGTGATCCCGGAGGGCACCGAGCACGTTGCGGTCAATACGCCGATCGCGGTGATCACCGGGAATGGAGAGGAAACCGGCGCTGCCGAAAAAATCGCTCCGGCTGCTAAAGCGCGTCAGGAGACGCCCGCGAAGGCGCCACCCCAGCCGTCGCCGGCGACCTCAGCCGTCGCGCAGCGCGCCGTACCGAGGGAGACCGAATACGCCGGCAAGACCAAGACGATGACAGTGCGCGAGGCGTTGCGCGACGCGATGGTCGAAGAGATGCGGCGCGACGACACGGTCTTTCTGATCGGCGAGGAGGTCGCCGAGTACCAGGGGGCGTACAAGGTCAGTCAGGGCCTGTTGCAGGAGTTCGGGGCGCGGCGCGTCATCGACACCCCGATCACCGAGCAGGGCTTTACCGGCCTCGGCGTCGGCGCCGGCTTTGCCGGCCTGCGGCCGATCGTCGAGTTCATGACCTTCAACTTTGCGATGCAGGCGATCGATCAGATCATCAATTCGGCCGGCAAGACCCGCTACATGTCGGGCGGCCAGATGAACTGCCCCATTGTCTTCCGCGGGCCGAATGGCATCGCAGCGCGAGTGGCCGCCCAGCATTCGCAATGTTATGCGAGCTGGTACGCGCATTGCCCCGGGCTCAAAGTCGTCGCGCCCTATACCGGCGCCGACCACAAAGGATTGCTGAAGTCGGCGATACGCGACCCGAACCCAGTGGTCTTTCTCGAGCATGAGCTGGTCTATGGCGAAAGCTTCGCCGTGCCGGACGATCCCGAGTTCGTCGTGCCAATCGGCCGGGCGCGGATCGCCCGGGCCGGCGAGCACGTCACGATCACGGCGTTTTCGCGAATGGTGAAACTGGCGATGCAGGCCGCCGAGGAGCTCGGAAAAGCCGGCATTTCTGCCGAAATCATCGATCTGCGCACATTGCGGCCGTTCGACGTCGAGACAGTCGTCGGCTCGGTCAAGAAAACCAACCGGATCGTCGCGGTCGAAGAGGGATGGCCGTTTGCCGGCATCGGCTGCGGAAATCGCCGCGATCATGATGGAGGAGTGCTTCGACTGGCTCGACGCCCCGGTGAAGCGGGTCGCCGGCAAGGATGTCCCGCTTCCTTACGCTGCCAACCTCGAGCGGCTCGCGGTCCCGCAGGTGGAAGACATCGTCGCCGCAGCACACGAGGTCGCCTACTACCGCTGATCGGCGGAGGATGGGAGGGGAGATGCCGATCGAAATCCTGATGCCGGCGCTTATCGCCGACGATGACCGAAGGCAACGTCACAAAGTGGCTCAAAAAAGAGGGTGAGGAGGTGCATTCGGGCGACGTGCTCGCCGAAATCGAGACCGACAAGGCGACGATGGAGTTCGAGGCCGTCGATGACGGCCGCCTCGGCAAGATCCTCGTCCCGGAAGGCGCGGAGGGGATCAAGGTCAATCAGCCGATCGCATTGCTTCTGGGTGAGGGCGAGGACCCTTCGGCGCTCGACAAACTCGCCGAAAAGCCGGCCACGCCCGTCGCTCCGGCGCCTGCAGCCGAGCCCTTGCGGCCGGCCGAGCCCCGGCCGGCGAACGCAGCCGGCCCCCGCAGGGGGCGGCAACGGAAAAGGCCGCATCTTTGCCAGCCCGCTGGCGCGCCGCATGGCGCAACAGGCCGGTCTCGACCTTGCCGTGATCACAGGTTCCGGGCCGCAAGGCCGCATCGTCAAGGCCGATATCGAAGCTGCGCTTTCTGCCGAACGCCCGGCAGCGGTTCCGGCACGACCAATGGCACGACCCATGGCCCAGCCCCAAGCCGCACCTCCGGCAACAGCGGCTCCGGCGCCGGCTCTGTCCAAGGAGCGCGTGCTGGCGCTGGCCGGAAATCCGCCCTACACCGAGCGGCCTCTTACGGCGATGCGCCGCGTCATCGCCCGGCGGCTGACAGAATCAAAACAAACGGTTCCGCATTTCTACCTGACCGTCGATTGCGAGATCGACGAGCTGCTGAAATTCCGCGCCGAGCTCAACGCGAAATCCGACGCCTACCGGATCTCGGTCAACGACTTCGTGATACGCGCTGCGGCACTCGCCTTGCGGCAGATCCCTGCCGCCAACGCCTCGTGGAGCGACGAAGCAATCCTCGTCTGGGACGCGGTCGATATCGCTGTCGCCGTGGCGCTGGACGAGGGGTTGATAACGCCGATCGTCAAGAATGCCGACCGCAAGGGGTTGGCGGCGATCGCCAACGAAACCAAGGACCTCGCGGCGCGCGCCCGGACGGGCAAACTGAAGCTCGAAGAGTTTCAGGGCGGCACCTTTTCGATTTCCAATCTCGGCATGTTCGGGGTCCGCGATTTCGCCGCCGTCATCAACCCGCCGCATGGCGGCATCCTGGCGGTCGGCGCCGGCGAGCAGCGGCCGGTCGTCAAGAACGGCGCGCTGGCGATCGCGACTGTGATGAGCTGCACCCTCTCCTGCGATCACCGGGCGGTCGACGGCGCTGTCGGCGCGCAGTTCTTGGCGGCCTTCAAGAAGCTCGTCGAAGACCCGCTGACGATGCTGCTATAAGCCCGCCCCTCCCCACTTGTGCAGCAGGGTAGGGCAGCGAGGAGGCGGGATGGCGGAGAATGCTTTCGACCTGATCGTTGTCGGCGGCGGCCCGGGTGGCTATGTCGCGGCAATCCGGGCGGCGCAGCTTGGCATGAAGACGGCGGTCGTCGAGCGCGAGCATCTGGGCGGCATCTGCCTCAACTGGGGCTGCATTCCGACCAAGGCGCTGCTGCGCAGCTCGGAAATCTATCACTTGCTCCACCGGCTCGACGATTTCGGGTTCTCCGCCAAGGAGATCAGCTTCGACGCCGGAAAGGTCGTGGCGCGTTCGCGCGCCGTCGCCAAGCAATTGTCCAATGGCGTCGCCTATCTGTTGCGGAAGAACAAAGTCACGGTTTTCGATGGCCAGGGGCGTTTGGCGGGAAAGGGCCGGCTTGCGGTGGCAAAGGACGGCAATCCTGTTACCGAACTTGGCGCCGAGCACATCGTGCTGGCCACCGGCGCAAGAGCGCGCAGCCTGCCGGGGCTCGAGCCCGATCGGGAGCGAATTTGGACCTACAAAGAGGCGATGGTGCCGCCGGCAATCCCCAAATCGCTGCTGGTCGTCGGCTCGGGCGCGATCGGGATCGAATTCGCCAGCTTTTACCACGACATGGGCGCCGAGGTCACCGTCGTCGAGGTGCTCGACCGCGTGCTGCCCGTCGAGGATGAGGAGATCTCCGCCTTTGCCCGCAAATCCTTCGAAAAGCAGGGCATCAAAATCCACACCGCGGCGACCGTAGCGGCCCTAGAGCGGGGAGGGGAGGGGGTCACCGCGCGGATCGAGGCAGACGGGAAATCACCGAAGCCAATGTCGAACGCGTGATCCTGGCCGTCGGCATCGTCGGCAATGTCGAAGACATTGGCCTCGAGAACACCGGCGTCGTGGTCGACCGGACCCACATTGTCGTCGATGAGTGGCTGCGTACCGGCGAGCCGGGGATCTATGCGATCGGCGATGTTGTCGGGCCGCCGTGGCTGGCGCACAAAGCCAGCCACGAGGGGGTGATCTGCGTCGAGCACATCGCCGGGGTCAACGACGTGCACCCGCTCGATGTCCACAACATCCCGGCCTGCACCTATTGCCGGCCGCAGGTCGCCAGCGTCGGTCTGACCGAAAAGGCCGCGCGCGATGCCGGCTATGAGGTCAAGATCGGTCACTTTCCGTTTATCGGCAACGGCAAGGCGATCGCGCTCGGCGAGCCCGAGGGAATGGTCAAGACGGTTTTCGACGCCAAGACCGGCGAACTGTTGGGCGCGCATATGATCGGCGCCGAGGTGACCGAGCTGATCCAGGGCTACACGATCGCCAAGACGCTCGAAACCACCGAGACCGAGTTGATCCACACGATCTTCCCGCACCCGACCCTATCGGAGACGATGCACGAGGCCGTGCTCGACGCTTACGAGCGCGCGATCCACTTTTAGTCAAAAGCCCATCAGAACTGTCATCCTGCGCTGCCGCGATGACACGCCCATCTACGACCAGCGCGGCCGCACTGTCGTGATAGAACGCCGAAACACCGAGAACGCGCATTTGCGAGCGGTTGTCTGGCCTGCGCTGAGCTTCAGAGCAGCGAATAGATGAAGGGAGCGATTCCCGAGCCTGGGAGAAAGGCCGTGAATTCTCGCAAGATCGACATTTGCAGGACGGCGCTCAGAACTGGTTTTTCATTGTAGCGGGTTCGGGGCCCAGCCGGTTGCGGTCAATCCAGTAAGTGGCAGCCGCAGGATCAGGTTCAGTCGCAAGGATCCTTCCCCAAGGCGCATGATGAGACCGATCGGGACCACGATGGCGACGAACACCACCAACATGGGGACGGGTCCAATTCCGCCCCCCCGCCAATTCCCCTGTGGCCGGCTAGACTAAACGATACCACTCGGGACTGCCTGAGCGTCAACTTGATCTCACCGCGGCAGATGGACCCGGGCGCGCAGACCACCCCGCGGAGAGGTCTCCAGCCTGATGTCGCCGCCGTGGCTGCGCGCCACGTCGCGGGCAATCGTCAGGCCGAGGCCGACGCCGCCGGTCAACGGGTTGCGTGATGCATCGAGTCGGACGAACGGCCGGAACACGCGCGCCCGATTGGCTGGCGGGATGCCGGGTCCATCGTCATCGACCAGGATGTCGATCCCATCCGCCACGACGATTCCGGTCAGCCAGACTTGGCTCGCGTGACGGCGTGCATTGCCGATCAAGTTGCCGAGGCAACGGCGCAACGCATTCGGTCGGACCGGCATCACGAATTCGGGCGGAGGAATTACCGTGAGCGGGGTTCCTTCGCGCCGCAAATCGGCGGCGAGGTCCTCGATCAGGAGTGAAATATCAGTCTCGACCGACGCTTCAGTCCCCTCGCCGCGGACAAAGTCGAGATAGCCGTGCACCATGTGTTCCATCTCGGCGACGTCCGATTTCAGCTCCGCGACGACGGGATCGTTGCCCAGAATCTCCAGGGCGAGCTTCATCCGCGTCAACGGCGTGCGCAGATCGTGCGACACGCCGGCGAGCATTTGGGTGCGCTGCCGAATCTGGCGCTGCAGACGATCACGCATGGTCATAAAGGCGATCGCCGCGCGCCGGATCTCGACAGCTCCCTCGACCTTGAAGGATGGAACGGGGCGGCCCTTGCCAAAACTGTCGGCTGCCTCGGCCAAACGGCGCAGGGATTTCACCTGGTTGCGCAGAAAAACGGTGGCCACGGCCAACAGGACCAGCGACGAGCCCAACATCCACATTTCGAATATGTAGGTTGTCGAGCTGTACAGCCGATTGCGCGGCACCCCGACCGAGAGCACGCCATCAGAAAGCTGAACCTTGATCTCGGCACCCCCATCATCCAGCAGGTCGATGAGAAAGGGGTAGTTTAGGCGGCCCTGTATTGCCTGATTGAGCTGGTCTTCGACGAGCCTGCCGGTCGTGGGCGATATTGGAGGGAGCGTCCCGGGACGGCTGATCGTGACGTCGAGGTCGGTCTGGGCCTTCGCGCGTTCCAGCAGTTTGGCGGTTTGGGTCGGCGAATCGGCTAGCTTCAGGGCATCGATCAGCAGACCGACATCGCCGGCTACTGCCGCCGATAGCCGCCAAGAAACAGCGGCCCAGTGCCGATCGTAAAACACCCAGGTTGCGATCGCTTGCAACAAGATGAGCGGCATCACAATTATCAGCAGTGAGCGCCCGAACATGGTGCGCGGCAGCACTCGCTTGATCCACGGATCCCGCCGGATCTCGAATTCGTCCTGCGGCTCCGATTCAGAGAGATCAGCGTCGATATCGGGCGCCGTCACTGTTCTGCTCGCCGGCGTCAATCCGGTTTGAGGAGATAGCCGGTGCCGCGAACCGTCTGCAGGTAGCGCGGGAACCGCGGATCCCGCTCGATCTTGCGGCGTAGTCGGGTCATCTGCACATCGACGTTACGAATATTGCCACTCAGTGATAACGAGAGTTCCTCGCGCGATACGGCCTGCCCTGCTTGCTGGGCCAGCATCGAAAGCAGCCCCGCCTCGGCCGCGGTCAAATGCACCATGTCGCCGCCGCTGTATAGCTCTCCGCGCACCACGTCGAACCGGCAGCCGCCAAAGCGGATGTCTTTGGATCCGGGATCGGTCGCCGGCCGACGCTGCAGAAGGTTGCGGATGCGCAGGACCAGCTCGCGCGGCTCAAAGGGTTTGGAGAGGTAATCGTCCGCTCCCTGTTCGAGCCCATTGACCCGGTCCTCGGGCTCGGCCATCGCAGTCAGCAACAGCACCGGGATGCGCCCTTCCGCCCGCAGTGCGCGGGTCAATTCCAACCCGCTCTCGCCCGGCATCATGACGTCGAGCACGAGGAGGTCGAAGGCGAAGCTCGCGAGACTAGAGCGCGCCTCGCTCGCATCGGCGGCGGTGGTCACCCGAAAGCCGCTGTCCGACAGGTAGCGGCGTAGGAATTCCCGCAGACGGGCGTCGTCATCCACGACAAGAAGATGAGGCTCGGGGAAATCGGGATCGGGCGCGCTCGTCACGCGAAGGAATATACGACGGATGTCAACATCAGTGCTTGTTCGGCGGCAAGGGGGCGAAGCGCCGCCGGTCATCTTCCCCAGTGATGATCCGCAGCATGACCTCCCGGAAACCCTCCACTGCCCGAGATCCGGCTTGGCGGTAGGCATTGGCGATCCTTGCCCGCTGCGGCTCCGACAGCCGTCGCTCGAGATCGCGGCCCTTTGGCGTCAGTTCGAGAAGACGTTGCCGCCGATCGTGCGAACCGGGTTGCTGCAGAATGAAGTTCTGCCGAACCAACTGGCCGAGGACGCGGCTCAAGCTCTGCTTGGTGATGCGCAGGATTGCGAGGAGCTCGCCGACGGTCATCTGCGGGTGTCGTCCGACGAAATGGACGACGCGGTGATGGGCGCGGCCAAAGCCGTACCGCGCCAAGATCGCGTCGGGCTCCGCGGTGAAATCACGATAGGCAAAGAACAGCAGCTCGATCCCCTGCCGGCACCTCCTCCTCGGCCATGACAGGCGGATGAGCCGGCAAATTTATGTCAGCCATATTGACTTATCCCGCAACCTTTGACACTTGTCAGGCGTCCTTCGGGATATAAAGTTCCAGGCGACATATATGCCGGCCGTGTTGCCGCCGCACCGGCCGATCTTTCGAAGGTGCAAGGAAGACCCGATGTCCGTGATCCCGTTCGACGATCGTGACGGCTTCATCTGGTACGATGGCCGTCTCGTCCCTTGGCGTGATGCAAAACTGCACGTGCTGACCCACGGGCTGCATTATGCGAGCTGCGTGTTCGAAGGCGAGCGCGTGTATAACGGCAAGGTTTTCCGTCTGGAAGACCATAACGAGCGCCTTCTCAATTCTGCGCGGATCCTCGGCTTCGAGGTGCCGGCCGGCATGGACGATCTGGCAAAGGCGACGCAAGAGGTGATCTCGTCGAACAAGATCGTCGACGGATATGTTCGACCCGATCGCCTGGCGCGGCGCCGAGCAGATGGGTGTGTCGGCGCAGGCGAGCAAGATCCATCTCGCGCTCGCCGCCTGGGATTGGCCGGCCTATTTCTCGCCGGAGGCGCGCGCCAAGGGCATCCGCATGCAATGGGCGAAATGGGCGCGTCCGGCGCCTCACACCGCGCCGACCGCGGCCAAGGCCTCGGGGCTCTACATGATCTGCACGATGTCGAAGCACGAGGCCGAGGCCAACGGGTGTGACGACGCGCTGATGCTCGACTGGCGCGGCCGGCTCGCCGAGGGCACCGGAGCCAACATCTTCCTCGTCATCAATGGCGAGCTGCACACCCCGACACCGGATTGCTTCCTGAACGGCATCACCCGCCAGACCGTGATCGGACTGGCGAAGCAACGCGGCATCAAGGTGGTCGAGCGGCCGATCATGCCGGAGGAGCTCGCCAAGGCCGAAGAGGTATTCCTGACCGGCTCGGCCGCCGAGGTGACCCCGGTCGGCGAAATCATCGGCGAGCACGGCCATTACCGCTTCACGCCGGGCACGATCTGCCGCCTCATGTGGGAAGACTACGATCGCACTGTCGGCAAGCGGGTGGCCAGCGCGGCTTAGCGCAAGTCACTGTCATTGCGAGCGCAGCGAAGCAATCTCGCACCCACCGAGACGCCCCGGCGCGAGATTGCTTCGTCGCGCGATGCGCGCCTCACAACGACACGGTAATTTGAGGCTGACGCGTGCGTAGCCGTCGGTAGTTGCCGCCGCCAACCAGGGCCGTTATTTCGGATGCGTCGTCCAACGCTGCTTGGCGGCTTCGTCCTCGGCGCGGGAGGCGACCCAGCGTTCGCCGGCGGGGGTTTCCTCGCTCTTCCAGAACGGCGCGTCGGTCTTCAGCCAATCGATCAGGAACTGGCAGGCGGCGAGCGCGGCTTCGCGGTGCGGCGAGGCGGTGGCGACGAGCACGATGCGGTCGCCCGGCACGAGCCGGCCGTAGCGGTGGATGATCAGCACGGCGTCGAGCGGCCAGCGCCGATGCGCCTCGGTTTCGATCTCGCCGAGCTTTTTCTCGGTCATGCCGGGATAGTGCTCGAGCGTCAGGGCCGAAACGCAGTCATCGCCGCCCATGTCGCGGACCAATCCGATGAAGCTGGCGACGCCGCCGATCCGGGAGTTGCCGGCAGCCAGGCGTTCGAGCTCGACGCCGACGTCGAAATCCTCGCGCTGCACGCGAATCATCGCCCTAGCCTCCGGTCACCGGCGGGAAGACGGCGATCTCGTCACCCTCCCGCACGGGGTGCTCGAGCCCGACATAGTTTTGGTTGACCGCCACCCGAACGACCGAAAGATCGCGCAGCGCCTCGGCATATCCGCCGCCGCGCGACCGCAGCCAATCGAGCAGCCCTGCCACGTCGCTTCACTCCGGGCGGCAAGTCGGTTTCCTCTTCGGCGCAGCCGATGCGGGCACGCAGCCAGGCAAAATAAAGCAGCTTCACCCGATCACCTCGGAAAACGGCAGAAAATCGACCGTCATGCCGGGCGTGACCGTCGCTGGTCTCCTCGTCGACGATCGCGAGCCCCTCCGACCGCGTGATTGACGAAAGGATGCCCGCGCCATCCCTGGGATATTTGACCGCGACGAGATCTTTGCCTTCGCGCTGCAGGCTTGCCCTGACGTATTCGCGCCGCCCCGGCTTTTTGCGATAAGCGAAGCCGGCGCGCACAGGGAAGAGCCGAGGCGCGCACGACGCTGCGCCGGCGAGTCTCAGGATCAGCGGCCGGGCGAGCACGACGAAGGTCACGAGCGCCGCGACCGGGTTTCCCGGAAGCCCGATCAGAGGCACCCCGGCGATCTGGCCGAGCGCGACGGGGCGCCCCGGCTTGATCGCGAGCCGCCAGAAATGCAGCGCGCCCAGCCGCTCGATCGCCGGCTTGACATGATCCTCCTCGCCGGTCGAAACGCCGCCCGAGGTGACGATCAGATCATGCCCGGCGCTCGCCGTCGCCAGCGTATCGGCGAGCGCCGCCTCGCGGTCCGGGCGAATCCCGAAATCGCTGACGAGCACAACCAAGTTCGCCCAGAAGCGCCGCCAGCATGAAGCGGTTGGCGTCGTAGATCATGCCCGGCGGCAGCGCCGTCCCTGGCTCGCGCACCTCATCGCCGGTCGAGAGCAGTGCAACGCGCAAGCGGCGAAACACCGGCAGCTCGCTATAGCCGAGCGCGGCAGCCAGCCCGAGATCCGCGGGCGCGAGCCGCCGCCCGGCGGCAAGCGCTACCGCCCCCTCGGCAACGTCCTCTCCGGCATGGCGCCGGTTTGCGCCCTTCTTGATGCCCGGTTTGAGCCGCACCCGCCCGTCTTCGACGACGCAATCCTCCTGCATCATGACGGTGTCGGTGCCCTCCGGCATCGGGGCGCCGGTAAAGATCCGGATCGCCGCGCCGCGCTCGGCGGGACGGCCGAGCGGATGACCCGCTGCGGCCCTGCCGCAAAACCGGAAGCACGGTTTCCCGTCCCGGCTCGAGATCGGCGTGGGCGAAAGCGATAGCCGTCGACGGCGCTGTTGGCGTGCGGCGGCAGGTTCATCGAGGCAACGACATCGTGGGCGAGAATGCGCCCGCAGGCGCCTCGCAGCGGAGCCGTCTCCGTCTCGACGACCGCGGTGACCCGCTCCTCGATCCGGCCGAGCGCCTCGTCGACGCTCAGCAGAGCGCCGCCGAAGGCGAAGCAATCATCGCTCAGCTGCGCCATCGCACGAGCCCGGCTTCGTGGCGAAGGATGAAGTTGGCGATCGCACTCGCATCCGACAGCGGCAGCCAGGGCCTGGAGAACTCGGCGAGGCGCTGATCGGAAGCAATCGCGACGACAAACGGATCGTCGGGGTGCAGCAACGGCTTGCCGAGAGCGTGACGATAGACCTCGATCTTCGGGTGCTCGTGGTGCTTGAAACCTTCGACGATCACCAGATCGACCGGAGCCATCCGCTCCAGCAATTCGTCGAGCGAAGGCTCCGCCGCGCCGCGCAGCTCGTGCATCAGCGCCCAACGCTGCCCCGAGGCGACCATCACCTCCCGCGCGCCTGCCTGCCGGTGACGCCAGGAATCCTTGCCCGGCTTATCGATGTCAAAGGAATGATGGGCATGCTTTATCGTAGATACGGTGATCCCGCGTGAAACGAGTTCCGGTATCAGCGCCGTCATCAACGTCGTCTTGCCGCTTCCGCTCCAGCCGGCGAGACCGAAGATCCGCATCGTCGCCCACCCTTACGGCCTCAATTGGGGGACGAGCATGGCGCGTCGCAATGGGCTAAGCCAAATGCTCTGATTTGCGGCTCCCAGTCGCCCGAGGATCGCGCCATGTGGCGCAGGCCGGCCTGCAGGTAGTCGTATCCGGTCACCAAGGTCAGGATTGCGGCGATCCACAACAGCGTCTCGCCGATTGCCGTCACCGGCACAAAACCCGGGCCGGCATCGCCGACGATCAGCACCCCGATCGCGACCATCTGGATCACCGTCTTCCATTTGGCGAGCCGGGACACCGGCATGCCGACCCGCAGCCCGGCGAGGTACTCGCGAAGCCCGGAAACCAGGATCTCTCGACACAAGGATGACCAGCGCCGGTAGCAGCGCCTCAGCCGAGAGCCGTCCAAAGGCCGTCAGCATGAACAATGTCGCCGAAACCAGCAATTTGTCGGCGATCGGGTCGAGAAAACGGCCGATTTCGGATTGCTGCTCCCAGCGCCGCGCCATGTGCCCATCGAGCCAGTCGGTCACCCCGGCGGCTGAGAAAAGCGCGCAGGCGAACCAACGGGCATAGTCGCCCGGCACGTAAAAGGTCGCGATCACCACCGGAATCGCCAGGATGCGCGACAATGTCAGCAGGTTGGGCAGGCTGGTAATCGGCACACATCACTCCTGCTGAGGGCGAAGGGAGGGCAGCGGCAGCTTACCCGTCGGGGTGGAAGTGGTCATAAATCTTTTTTGCTACAGTTTTGCTTATGCCGGACACGCGTTCGAGCTCCCCGAGCCCGGCCCGGGCAACCGCTCGCGCCGAGCCGAAATGGTGCAGCAGCGCCTGCTTGCGGCGAGCGCCGACTCCGTCGATTTCATCGAGCGGGGAGCGCCCCAGGGCCTTCGTTCGCTTGGCGCGGTGCGTGGCGATCGCAAACCGATGCGCTTCGTCGCGCAGGCGCTGCAGGAAATAGAGGACAGGGTCGCGCTGGTCGAGCGAGAACGGCGCGCGCCCCGGCACAAAGAAGTGTTCCCGCCCGGCATTGCGGTCCGGCCCCTTCGCGATCCCGACGATTGCGACATCGGCGAATGCCGAGCTCTTCGAGGACGCCGCGGCCGATATTGAGCTGCCCCTGGCCGCCGTCGATCAGGATCAAATCGGGCCAGGTGCCCCGGTCGCGATCAGGATCCTCTTTGATGGCGCGGGCGAAACGGCGCATGAGAACTTCGCGCATCATCGCATAATCGTCGCCGCCCGCGATGCCGTTACGCGCCTCGCTGCCCTGACCCACCCAGCCCTGTGGGCTGGGTCGTCCCCTCTCCCGCACTGCGGGAGAGGGTGCCGAGCGGGGCGAGGCGGGTGAGGGTAACGCTGCCCGCCTGGGCCGGCGCGGCGCCGCGGATCGTGAACTTGCGATAGGCGTTTTTGACGAGCCCCTCGGGGCCCGCGACGATCATCGCGCCGACCGCATTCGTGCCTTGGATGTGGCTGTTGTCGTAAACCTCTACGCGGTGCAGTGGTCTGTCGATGCCAAAGGCGGCTGCGACACCGTCGAGCAGCTGACGCTGGGAGGCACTCTCCGCGAGGCGCCGGCCGAGCGCCTCACGCGCCGTTGCGATTATCCGGTCGATCAGCCGCTTTTTGTCGCCGCGCTGAGGTACTGCGAGGCTGACCCTCGGGCCGCCGAGCGACAACGCTTCTTCGACCAGGTCCTGCTCGACCAGCCGGTGACTGAGCAATACCACCGGCGGTTTCGCACGATTGTCATAAAATTGGCCGACGAACGAGGTCAGCACCTCCTCTACCGAGAGCTGCCGGTCATGGCTCGGGAAATACGCCCGATTGCCCCAATTCTGCCCGCCGCGGAAGAAGAAAACCTGAACGCAGGTTTGCCCGCCCTCCTGATGGGCGGCGATGACGTCGGCATCGACGACTCCCGCGACGTGGATGTCTTGGTGCCCTTGAACCAGCGACAGTGCGCGGATTCGGTCACGAACCAACGCCGCCGCCTCGAAATCCAACGCGTTCGCGGCCCCTTCCATCTCGGCGGCGAGGCGTTGCTGAACATCGTCGCTCCTGCCCGACAGAAAGGTGTGCGCCTGCTCGATCAGCGCCGCGTAATCCTCGCGGGCGATGTGCCCGACGCAAGGAGCGCTGCAGCGCTTGATCTGATACAGCAGGCAAGGGCGAGTGCGGGTGGCAAAGACGCTGTCGCTGCAAGACCGCAGCAAGAACGCCTTTTGCAGGGTCACCAGGGTGCGATTGACCGACCCGGCGGAGGCGAAGGGACCGAAATAGCTGCCTTCCTTGGTTCGCGCGCCGCGGTATTTTGTGAGCTGCGGAAAGTCGTGACCGGCGGTGAGATGGATAAACGGGAACGACTTGTCATCCCGCAACAGCACATTGTAGCGGGGCATCAGCCGCTTGATCAGATTGCATTCGAGCAGCAGCGCTTCCGCCTCGGTGTGGGTGACCACGATTTCTATCGCGGCAGTCTCGGCAATCATGCGGCGCAGCCGGTTCGATAGCCCGGCGGGATGCGCATAATTCTGCACTCGGCTCTTCAGGCTGCGCGCCTTGCCCACATAGAGCGCGTCACCCCTGCGATCGAGCATGCGGTAAACGCCCGGGCTGGCCGGCATGCTCCTCAGCGCCTCGCGGATCGTCGCGACACCCGCAGCGATTCCTGTAGCGGCTGACCGGCGTGCGGCGGAATCAGCGGGCGCGGCCTCGGCCGGCGGAGCGCTCTCGGGAGATCGGGCGGCAGGTTCGGCGAAGCCGTCCGGAGCCCGCCGCGGATCGGTCAGCGATGGCGCGCTGCGGCGCAGAAGCCGCCGCCGGGTCCTAACCGGCGTCCCGAATCCCGTCACTCGATCGTCCATCGTTTCCGTCACGATGTCGTCAACTGGTTGAGGCGACACGCTGATTTAGGGTATCCACGAAAACTGTGGATAACTCTGTTGAAAACTTGGGGCGAGCAAACTCGGATTGTAGGGATACCTTGCATTTGTGACATTTGATTAAAATTTAGGCAAACACCTAGCACATTGAAAAATTTGGATTTAGACCGGAGATGGTTAACGTTCATGACAAAATGTAACAGTCCTCGAGTTTCGCTCATCGCCGCATCACAATATCGCCGCCTGTGAACAAATCCGCGCCATATCCTCCGTCGCCGCTCTCTTTTTCTGCGGAATGCAGCTCTACTCGACCGGCAACTGCCGTTGCGGTTGAGCCCAACCGAGATGCTGCCCACCATCGAGCGCGATCATCTGACCGGTCATCGCCGGCGCCGCCAGGATAAAGCGCATCGCAGCCGCGATCTCGCAAGGGCTGGTGCCGCGGCGCAACGGCATCAGTTCGCATTGCCCGGCGAACTGGTCCGGCGTCTGCCGCGGGCTCGGCATCGTCGGACCGGGGCCGATGCCATTCACCCGAATGCGCGGCGCCAGGGCGAGCGCCATTGTCTGGGTCAAGGTCCACAACCCCGCTTTCGCCAAGGTATAAGATACGAAATAGGGTGTCAGCGACCATACCCGCTGATCCAATAGATTGACGACTACGCCGCTGGCATCTGCCGGCAGCCGGGCCGCGAAATTTTGGATCAGGACAAACGGGGCGCGCAGATTCACCGCGATATGCGAATCCCAGCTCTCGCGCGTCGCCGTCTCGACCGTGTCGTTGGCAAAGACCGCGGCGTTGTTGACCAGGCAGCCGATCGGCCCGAGTTCGCGCTCGGCGCGCGGCAGCAGCGCGGAAACGGCTCCCTCATCGGCGAGATCGGCGGCGAGCGCAACCGCCGCGCCGCCTTTGCGGCGGATCAGCCCGGCCACGTTTTGAGCGGCATCGCGCGAGCCGTGATAGTGAACCGCGACGGCGAAACCGTCCTCGGCAAGCGCGAGGGAGAGAGCGCGGCCGATCCGCTGTGCGCCGCCGGTTACCAGGGCTGCCCGTGGTATCGGGGGAACCGGCAACGCTCCGGTCGGCTGGTTGCCGGGCTCGGCATCACCGGCGGGCACGGCGTTCCTTGCGAGCCCGCATCTTGGCGCGGACGACATCGCGCGCCGAGACACCGGCGCGTCCCGCGATCGAGCGGCCCCGCTGCCCTTCGGCGCGCCGGGATCCGGCTCCGGCCCCGTTCGGCGGCGCGACCGAGAGGCCCAGATCGGCCTGCTCGAGTCGGCGGATCTCGTCGCGCAACCGGGCCGCCTCCTCGAATTCGAGATTGGCGGCCGCCTCGCGCATGCGCTTTTCGAGATCGGCGATGACCGTCTTCAGATCGGCGCCCTGGTAATGCGCCGCTTCGCCCTCCGACAGCCCAAAGGTCACGTGATCGCGCTCATAGACGCTTTCCAGGATGTCGGAGATGCCGCGGCGCACGCTTTCGGGTGTGATCCCGTGCGCGGCATTGTAGGCCTGCTGCTTTTCGCGCCTGCGGTTGGTCTCGTCGATCGCGGCCTTGAGACTGTCGGTCATCCGGTCGGCGTAGAGGATCGCCCGGCCGTCGATGTGGCGAGCGGCCCGCCCGATCGTCTGGATCAGAGAGGTGCGCGAGCGCAGATAACCCTCCTTGTCGGCGTCGAGCACCGCCATCAACGCGCATTCCGGAATATCGAGCCCCTCACGCAGCAGGTTGATCCCGATCAGCACGTCGAACATGCCGAGGCGAAGATCGCGGATGATCTCGATGCGCTCGATCGTGTCGATATCGGAATGCATATAGCGCACGCGCAGCCCGGCCTCGTGCAGATATTCGGTCAGCGCCTCGGCCATCTTCTTGGTCAGGGTGGTGACCATGACCCGGTGCCCGCGCAGCGCCTCCTCGCGGCATTCCGCCATCAAATCGTCGACCTGGTTGTCGACCGGCCGGATGAGGCAGGGAGGGTCGACGAGACCGGTGGGCCGCACGATCTGCTCGACAAAGACGCCGCCGGCGCGCTGCATCTCCCAAGGGCCGGGGGTGGCCGAGACAAAGATCGTCTGGCCGCGCAGCCCGTCCCATTCCGCGAATTTGAGCGGCCGGTTGTCGGTGCAGGAAGGCAGCCGGAAACCGTATTCGGCAAGGCACGTTTTGCGCGTCCAGTCGCCGCCGAACATGCCGCCGAGCTGCGGCACCGTGACATGCGAACTCGTCGACGAAGACGAGCGCGTCGCGCGGCATGTATTCGAAGAAGGTCGGCGGCGGCTCGCCCGGCTTGCGGCCGGTCAGATAGCGCGAATAGTTCTCGATCCCGGCGCAGCTGCCGGTCGCCTCGATCATCTCCAAATCGTAGGTCGTGCGCTGCTCGAGCCGCTGCGCCTCGAGCAATTTCCCTTCCGTGTGGAGCTCGTCGAGGCGGATCTTGAGGTCGCGCTTGATCTGCTCGATCGCCTGCAACAGGGTCGGCCGCGGCGTCACGTAATGGCTGTTGGCGTAGACCTTGACCGAGTGCAACGACGCGGTCTTCTCGCCGGTCAGCGGGTCGATCTCATGGATCGCCTCGATCTCGTCGCCGAACAGCGAGATGCGCCAGGCGCGGTCTTCGTAATGCGCCGGGAACAATTCGATCGTGTCGCCGCGCACCCGGAACGAGCCGCGGAAGAAATTGTGGTCGTTGCGCCGGTACTGCAATTCGACAAAGCGGGCGAGCAATTGGGTGCGGTTGATCCGGTCGCCCTTGGCGAGCGACAGGGTCATCTGCGAATAGGTCTCGACCGAGCCGATGCCGTAGATGCAGGAGACCGAGGCGACGACGACGACATCGCGGCGCTCGAGGATCGCGCGCGTCGCCGAGTGGCGCATCCGGTCGATCTGCTCGTTCAGCGACGATTCCTTCTCGACATAGGTATCGGTGCGCGGGACATAGGCCTCGGGCTGGTAATAATCGTAATACGAGACGAAATACTCGACCGCGTTCTCCGGGAAGAAGCTCTTCATTTCGCCGTAGAGCTGCGCGGCCAAGGTCTTGTTCGGGGCGAGAATGATCGCCGGGCGCCCGGTGCGCTCGATGACATGCGCCATCGTGAAGGTCTTGCCCGAGCCGGTGACGCCGAGCAGCACCTGCTCGCGCTCGCCGCCGGCGATCCCCTGGCACAATTCCTCGATCGCCTGCGGCTGGTCGCCGGCCGGCTGGAATTCGGATTGGAGCTGGAACGGCCTGCCGATATCGCTCTGCGGCCGCTCGGCGGCCATCAGCGGCAGCATCGTTATCAAGTCGAGGGCGTCAGCCGATTTCATGCCAGACACCGAACAAGCGGCTCTATGCAAGCGCGTATATAGGCTAATCGAACCGAGCAGCGTCGATGTCAGAGTGGCCAACGCCTGAGGCCGAGGCAGACGCGGCGTCGGTCGGGTGGCGATTCCAGCGCCGCGGCCTCGGAATCGTCTTCATCGAGTCATCGTTGCTGCGCCGCTTCGCAATCAGTTCGGCACGACCGGCTTGGTGCACGAATTTCCCGTGCCTGTAACTTTGTGCTGGAATCCCGTTCGAACTACTGGTCTGCAGCGGCGCCCGCCGTAGATATGACGAACCGGGAGCGGACTTCACAAACAGGGGTTTGCCCGTTAGCTTCGCGCAGCTTGCTTCCGTCCAGTACAGACCATGTCCTTTCTTGCCGACCGCCTTGCTCGCGTCAAACCGTCGCCGACGATGGCGATGACCGCGCTTGCGACAGAATTGAAGGCGGCCGGGCGCGATATCGTCAGCCTGTCGGTCGGCGAGCCCGATTTCGATACGCCGCCGAATATCCAGGAGGCGGCGATCGCGGCGATGCGGCGCGGCGAGACCCGCTACACGACCTTTGACGGCACGATCGAGCTGAAGCGCGCGGTCTGCGGCAAGTTCAAGCGCGAGAACGGGCTCGATTACGAGACCTCGCAGATCACGATCAGCGCCGGCGGCAAGCAGGTGCTGTACAATGCGATGGTCGCCACGATCAATCCCGGGGACGAGGTCGTCATCCCGGCGCCGTTCTGGGTGTCCTACCCGGAGATGGTGCTGCTGTGCGAGGGCACTCCCGTGCCGGTGCCGTGCCCGCAGAACAACGGCTTCAAAATGCGGCCCGAGGATCTCGACGCGGCGATCACGCCGCGCACCAAATGGCTGATCCTGAACTCGCCGTCGAACCCGACCGGGGCCGCCTACACCGAGGCGGAATTGGAGGGTGTTGCCGAGGTTCTGCTGCGTCACCCGCATGTCTGGGTGATGACCGACGACATGTACGAGCACCTCGTCTACGACGATTTCGAGTTCAAGACGATCGCCCAGGTCGAGCCGCGTCTCTACGAGCGCACCCTGACCGTCAACGGCGTCTCGAAGACCTATTGCATGACCGGCTGGCGGATCGGCTATGGCGGCGGCCCGAAGGCGCTGATCAAGGCGATGGGCGCGATCCAGTCGAACTCGACCGCGAACCCGTGCTCGATCAGCCAGGCGGCGGCGATCGAGGCGCTGACCGGCCCGCAGGATTTCATCCCGGTCCATAACCGCAGCTTCAAGGAGCGCCGGGACCTCGTCGTCGAGATGCTGAACCGGGTCCCGGGCCTGTTCTGCCCGCGGCCCGAGGGGGCGTTCTATGTCTATCCGTCCTGCGCCGGCGTGATCGGCAAGCGAACCCCGGCCGGCCAGCCGATAACCAACGACGAGGATTTCGTCCGCTATCTGCTGGAGGAAACCGGGGTCGCGGTGGTGCACGGCGCCGCCTTCGGGCTGTCGCCGCATTTCCGCATCTCCTACGCGACCTCGACCGAGGTGTTGCGCGACGCCTGCGAGCGCATCGACCGCGCCTGCCGCGCGCTGATGGCGTAGCTGACGGCTGCCGAAACCGCCGCGATCCGCGGGATTGGACCGCGCGAAATTTCGATTGCCATCCTGCCGGCCGGCGCGCAACTTCGGGAACAGATAAAGGCGCCGCCGGGCCCGCGGTCCCGGTCTTCGGCGGCAGCTTCTCAGGATGATGGAGGCGCCCATGGCGAATACCACTGAAGCTCCGCGTTGTGCCGCGCTGATCGGCCCGTATCTTTCGGGCAAGACCACCCTGCTCGAAGCCTTGCTGCACGCCAGCGGCAGCACCAGCCGGCGCGGCAGTGTGCGCGACGGCAACTCGGTCGGGGATCATTCGCCGGAAGCGCGCGCCCGCCAGATGTCGACCGAGCTCAACGTCGCCGGCGCGAGCTTTCTCGGGGACCGCTGGACGATCCTCGACTGCCCGGGCTCGGTCGAGCTGCTCTATGAGGCGCAAGGGGCGTTGCTGGTCAGCGACGTCGCGGTCGTCGTCGTCGAGCCGGAGGTCGAGCGCGCTCTGACGATCAGCGCTCTCTTGCGGTTTCTCGACCGGCACAAGATCCCGCACATGATCTTCATCAACAAGATGGACAACGCGAGCGCGCGGGTGCGGGATCTGCTGGCCGCCTTGCAATCGGTCTCCGAGCGCCCGCTGGTGCTGCGCCAGGTGCCGCTGCGCGGGCCGGATGGCGAGATCACCGGCTATGTCGACCTGGTCAGCGAGCGCGCCTATCGCTACCGGCCGGGCCAGCCGTCGGACCTGATGCCGCTGCCCGACGGTTTCTGGGAGCAGGAAGCGCGCGACGCGCACCGGGCTGATCGAAAAGCTCGCCGATTTCGACGACACCTTGCTCGAGCAATTGCTCGAAGAGGTCGAGCCGCCCAAGGAGGAGATCTACAAGCACCTGACCCGCACCCTCAAAGGCGCGCAGGTCGTGCCGGTGTTTCTCGGCTCGGGGCAGGCGGATTTTGGCATACGGCGGCTGTGGAAGGCGCTGCGCCATGAGGCGCCGGCGCCGCAGGAGACCGCAGAACGGCTGGGGATCGCTCCGGAAGGCGAGCCCTTGGCGCAGGTCTTCAAGACCTATCACCTGCCGCACACCGGCAAGCTGTCATTGGTTCGCGTCTGGCGCGGCACGATCTCCGAGGGCATGGTGCTGAACGGCAGCCGCGTCGCCGGCGTTTTGCGCCTGGTCGGCGCTCAGCAGGAGAAGGTTCCCGCCGCTCAGGCGGGCGAGGTCGTCGGGCTGACGCGAATGGAGGAGATCGCCACCGGCACCGTCCTGACCCCGTCCGGCAAGGCAACGCCATTGCCGCAGCCGGAACGGCCGCAGCCGGTTTACGGCCTCGCGATCACCTCCGAGCGGCGCCAGGACGACGTCAAGCTGACCGGCGCGATCGGCAAGCTGATCGAGGAGGACCCCACCCTCGAGCTCGAGCAGAACGCCGATACCCAGGAAATGGTGCTGTGGGGCCAGGGCGACATTCATCTGCAGATCGCGATCGACCGCCTGCGCACCCGCCACAATCTCGCGGTCAACGGCAGGCGCGCCGCGGTCCCCTACAAGGAGACGATCCGGCGCGGGACGCAGCAGCATTCCCGCTTCAAGCGTCAGAGCGGCGGGCATGGCCAGTTCGCCGACGTCACGATCGAGGTGAAGGCGCTGCCGCGCGGCTCGGGCTTCACCTTTACCGACAGCGTCGTCGGCGGCGCGATCCCGCGCAATTACATCCCGGCGGTCGAGGAAGGGGTGATCGAGGCGCTGCGTCACGGCCCGCTGGGATTTCCGGTCGTCGATGTCGCGGTCAATCTGATCACCGGCCAGTTCCATGCGGTCGACAGCTCGGACCAGGCGTTCAAAACGGCGGGACGGCAGGCGGTCCAGGAAGCGCTTGCCGAAATGCGAGCCGATCCTGCTCGAGCCGATCGACTCGGTCGAGATCTCGGTGCCGAACGCGTTCACCGCCCGGGTTCAGCGATTGGTCTCGGGACGGCGCGGCCAGATCCTCGGCTACGACGCCAAGCCCGACTGGCCCGGCTGGGACGTCGTCAGCGCCCATCTGCCGCAAAGCGAATTGCATGACCTGATCGTCGAGCTGCGGTCGCTGACGATGGGGGTCGGCAGCTTCGCGCATCAATTCGACCATATGCAGGAGCTGACCGGCAGACCGGCGGAGAAGGTGCTCGCCTCGCGCACGGCCGACGCCGCGCAATAGGCTGATCGCGAAAGCGTGACTTGGCGCCGCCGGATGCCGACCCAACTTCTGGGTCGCAACGGTAGCGAGGTGCGGTCGTGTTGATCCGGCGAAGAAGAGGCTGGGAGCTGCCCGAGAGCGCGGCGACGCCCGAGGCGGTATTCCTCGGGCGCAGGGCGATGATCAAAGCGATCGCCGCCGGCCCGATCCTGGCGCCCGCATTGGGCTCGGCCCTTGCGGCGGAGGAAGATCCGTCGGCCGGCCTCTATCCCGCCAAGCGCAACCCGCGCTACACGCTCGACCGGCCGCTGACCGACGAAAAGCTGGCCACGACCTACAACAATTTCTACGAGTTCGGCTCGCAAAAATCGATCGCGTCCGAAGCCCAGGCGCTGAAGATCCGTCCGTGGACGGTCAAGATCGACGGGCTGGTCGAGAAACCGCTCACCGTCGACATCGACGAGCTGTTGAAAAAGATGCCGCTCGAAGAGCGGCTCTATCGCCATCGCTGCGTCGAGGCGTGGTCGATGGCGGTGCCGTGGAGCGGCTTCCCGATGGCGGCACTGGTCGATTTCGCCAAGCCGCTGGGCTCGGCGAAATACGTTCAGATGGAGACGTTTCTCGACCCGAAGACCGCGCCGGGACAGAAGGAATTCTGGTACCCCTGGCCCTATGTCGAGGGCGTCACGATCGCCGAGGCGGGAAACGAGCTCGCCTTTCTCGTGACCGGCATGTACGGCAAGCCCGTTCCAAAGCAGGACGGGGCGCCACTGCGGCTGGTCTTGCCGTGGAAATACGGCTTCAAATCGGTCAAGTCGATCGTCCACTTCTCGTTCACCGAAAAGCGGCCGGTGTCCTTCTGGGAAACCGTGCAGGGCAGCGAGTACGGGTTCTGGGCGAACGTCAACCCCGAAGTTCCCCATCCGCGCTGGAGCCAGGCGACGGAGCGGGTGCTCGGCACCAACGAGCGCGTGCCGACCCTCAAATGGAACGGCTACGGCGAGTTCGTCGCCCATCTCTATGACGGGCTGGAGAAGGAGCGGCTGTTCGTCTGAGCGAGGCGGAGCCTTCCGAGAGGCGATCGCAAATTTTAGCTTGCCAAATTTGATCATGTTTTGTTCTAATTGGCGCGGGGGCAATAACTCCGAGGAGATGACGATGAAGAAATGGACGCTCCCGGCCGCCGCGGCGGTCCTGCTCGCAATGGCGTGGTCGCACTGGCCGGCCGTTGCGCAACGAGCCGCCCAACCGCGCCCAACCCGCCGCGGCCGGCGACATGATCACCTTCGACCAGTACCGCGACTTCCGCGCGCGCGACCTGCAGCAGCGCCAGGCGCGGCTCGCGCGTCAGCTGGCCGACCCCGGCCTTTCCGCTGCGGAGAAGGCGAGCATCGAGCGCCGCAAGGCCTATTACGATCGGGTGGCGGCGATGCCGGCCGAGGAGCGCGACCAGCTCTATCGCGAGCGGTTCGACCAGATCGACAGCAACCACGACGGCAAGCTCGATCCGGAGGAGCGGGCCGCGTGGCGCGAGAAGCAGCGGGAAGTCTACCGCCAGCAATCCGCCGAACGCGCCCGGCCGGCCGACCAGCAACCTTGATCGGGCTAGCGTCGTCCGCGACGAGCGAATTGACGCTCGTGGCGGTCGGCTTTTAGCTTGGGGCCGTTCCGTTCACAGGAGGAGCGAGCGATGGCCAAGATCGAGCAATATGCCGCCCGCGGGGTCTGGGATCCGCCGACCTATTCGCAGGCTGTCAAGGTGACCGGCGCCGAGACGATCCTCTATATCGCGGGCCAGGTGGCCTATGGCGACAACGGCAGTGCGGCGCATGCCGGCGATTTCAAGGCGCAGGCGCGGGCGGCCTTGCAGGCGGTGAAGGCCCAGGTCGAGGCCGGCGGGGGCACGATGGCAAATATCGTCAAGGTCAATACGTATCTGACCGATATTCGTCATCGCGCCGACTACGCGGCCATTCGCGAGGAATTCTTCGGCAAGAAAATGCCGGCCTCCACCTTGGTCGCCGTCGCGGCGCTGGCGCAGCCCGAGTTTCTGATCGAGATCGAAGCGATCGCGGTGATCTAAGCCTCTGCCAGCCCGACGCGGTCCTCTCGCCTATGAGGGCGTTGAGATTTGCACCTTTCGCGGTTGTGCTGACGGTACTGCTCGCCGGGTGCGGACCAGGGGCCGGGAATGCCAATCTCGGACCAGATCCGGGCGGCGGGTTCTCCTTGTCCCCACAACGCCTTCGAAGGCTGCGCAATCCGTAGCCTGCAATGCTAGTGGGCCCCCTCCGGGATGGCGCCGCGTTCGAGCGCCGGGTTGTGCCCGAGGATCAGCACGAGGATGGCCGACAAGAACGGGAAGAACGCGACCGCCAAGCAGGCCGGCAGTGAAGCCGCCGGTCGCGTCCTTCAGATAACCCATGGCATAGGGGGCGGCAAATCCGGCGAGATTGCCGATCGAATTGATCAGCGCGATGCCGCCAGCCGCAGCGGTGCCGCTGAGGAACGCGGTCGGCAATGTCCAGAACAACGGCGCGATTGCGAAGAGGCCGATGGCACAGATCGACAGCACGGTCATCTTCTGCACCGGGTCCGGGAAATAGGTCGACAGCGCGAGGCCGCCGGCGGTGACGAGGAAGGCCAGGGCGGTGTTCCATTTCCGCTCGCCCATCCGGTCCGAGAGGAGGGGCCACAGAAATACGGCGACCGCGCCGACCACATAAGGGACCGCGGTGATCAGCCCGGTCTGGAAATTGGTGACGCCAAAATCCTTGACGATCGTCGGCAGCCAAAAGCTCAACGCGTAACTGGCTGCAGCAGTGCCGAAATAAACGAGGCTCAGCACCAGCACGCGGGGGTGGCCCAGCGCCTGCCAGAGCGTATGTCTTGCCGTGAGCCTCGCGGACCATCCGCTCGCGGCGCAAGCGGTCGATCAGCCAGTCGCGCTCATCGGCGGCGAGCCAATGCGCCTTCGCGGGACCATCGGTCAGGTAAAACATCACGACGAGGCCCAGCAGAACGGTCGGAAGGCCCTCGCAGATGAACAGCCACTGCCAACCCCTCAGTCCCCAGATCCCGTCCATTCCCAGGATCAAGCCGGATAGCGGGGCGCCGATAACCGTCGAGATCGGGATCGCGGCCATGAAGCGGCCGACCATGCGAGCCCGATAATGCGACGGGAACCAGTAGGTCAGGAACAGAATGATCCCAGGGAAGAAGCCGGCCTCGGCCGCGCCGAGCAGGAAACGGACGACGAGAAAGCTCCACCCGTTCCAGATCAATGCCATCGCGGCCGACAACAGGCCCCAGGTCACCATGATGCGGGCGATCCATAGCCGCGCTCCGAACCGCTCGAGCGCCAAATTGCTCGGCACTTCGAAGAAGAAATAACCGAAGAAGAAGATGCCGGCGCCCCAACCGAACATTGTCGCGGTGAAGCCGAGATCCTTGTTCATCTCGAGCGCGGCGAAGCCGACATTGACGCGATCGAGGAAGCAGACAAAGTAGCAGAGCGCCACGAACGGGACGATCCGCCGGCTCACCTTGCTGATGACCCGCGCTTCCATGCCCACCTCCTCCCG
Source organism: uncultured Alphaproteobacteria bacterium (assembly GCA_963730745.1). GTDB lineage: Bacteria > Pseudomonadota > Alphaproteobacteria > ATCC43930 > CGMCC-115725 > AP-15. Next base: position 57,430 of record CAVSTA010000019.1, on the reverse strand, counting down.
GACGGCGATGCCGCTGATCGCCGAGCATCATCGTTGCCCGGTGATCCTGACGCAGGTCTGGATCAAAGGAAAGGCCGCATGCCAGCGCCCCCGGCCACGGCTCTCTGCTTCACCGAGACCGTTGGTCTCTGTGTTGAGTCAAAAATCCCGCAGCGCGCGCCTCATGGGCGGAGCGGTCTGGTCGCCCACACGAGCACGGCCTCGGCACCTGCGAACAAGACGATCGGCACAATCGCGCCGACCGTTCCGGCGACCTCGAAGCCGAACCTTGCACACACGTAGAGCAGCACCAGCATGCTCAGCATCATGCCAGGCGCACCGACCGCGCGTTGTGCCGAGCCCCGATGGTATCCGATCCAGAAGGCGATGCGCGCAGCGATCCATACGACCGTCGTCGCGGCAACCGCGCGCATCGAGCCACCATTCGAACAGTAGACAGCAAGGCCGAGCACCCCCGGCATGAACAGCACCAACTGCTCCAGCGTATTCTGCAGGTAGCGAAGATTGACGCGCATCCGATGCGTTTCATAACCCGAGAGCGGGTCGATCGCCGGCGAGCGCAGCCTTTCATGCGCGACGGCCTCAATCCCCGTCATGAAGCAGAAGAGGATCGCGACGCAACAGCATTTCAGCGAAAACACCAACCGGGGAAGCATGTCCTCCATGCCTGCAAGCGGCGGCAGGAGGTAATAGGTGCCAAGCCACAGCACGATCGCAACCGGGAATGCGACCGCGATCGGCACGATGGTGGCTGTTTGCTGGCGGCGCAGCTCGAAACCGGCCGAATCCGCCGGATTGGCCTTATCCATGTGTGTCTGGTAGTCGAGTTTTAGACCAGCTGCCCCAACCTCGCCTTTCTGGTGATCGCGATAGCGTGGCCAAATCAAGAGGGGGTGTTTCCTGCGTCTCCGACAAACCGCAGGCCGGTCGCTGGGCCCGTCCAGACGCTAGGTGCGGGAGCCCGGACAGTTGACCGGGTGTCTGCACAGGGATGCGAGCCGAGAACGGCACCGCTTTCGGCCCGAGATTTTCAAGTCTTGAATTGGCTCGCCGGATCAGCCGCGGTTGGAATTCTCCTCGCCAAAGATCGGCGCCTTCAGGCGGATCGGTTGCTCGGCGATCAGGGCTTTGCGCACTTTTTCGAGCGGCATCGCCAATTTTTCGGCGAGTTCCTCAAAGGTCGGCTCCCGGCCGATCTCGGTCAGCATCTGGCGCGAGGTCCGCACCAGTCTGTTGATCGTCTCGATCATGGGCTCGGGGACGCGGATGGTGCGATCGCCAACTTCTTCGCGCTCGGCCAATTCTTTGTCTCCCAAAGCTGATGTCACCGCGAGTTTGCGCGTTCTTAAAAATGATACGCTGCTGCCGCTACTCAAGGCGAGATCTGCGGCGTGTTGCGCCGTCATGCCCCATTTGTCCGCCGGCCGCCTTCGCTAGGAGCTCGACTGCCCGCGATACTTCGCCTGGGCGGCGCAGCCGCAGCACCACCAGATGCGCGCATTCCCTCTGCGTCAGCCGCTCTGCGGTTTCGCGGCGCCGGCGCGCCCAGGTATTCCAGGCCCAGCGGATCGGGTGGCTCGGCCGCAGCATCCGCCGCCAGCGCTCGCGGTTGCCGGCCCAGAGCTCGGTGCGGAGAAGAGCGCGGCAAAACGTGCGGGAGATCACCCGAGCCATGATCACCGGCCGTTCATAATCGAGCCAGACGAGGTGGGTCGCACGCGGCCAGATACTGTCGCGCACCGGGCCGTAATTGCCGTCGACTACCCAAGCCTCCGCCTGGATTGCCTCATTGACGCGGCGAACGAATTCCTCCGGATCGTGCCGCGTCAGATCGCGCCATCCCGGTTGCCAGTTGATGGCATCCAGCTCGATATGCGGAAGCACCAAAAGTGCCGCAATTCTGCGCGCCAGCGTCGTCTTGCCGGCACCCGAGGTGCCGACCACGACAATCCGCATCCGGCCCGCCTCCGGGTCTTTGGTCGGCAAACCCTCACCGACCCGGGTGGCTGAGGGTCAGCGGGCCAATTTACGTTCGGCCAGCCGCACGAACAGGCTGGCGCCGAACGGTAATGCCATATCGTTAAAATCGTAGCCGGGGTTGTGGACTTCGCAGCCTCCGCTTGCGTCGCCGTTGCCGATTTGGATGTAGGCGCCGGGCCGGCGGTTGAGCATGTACGAGAAGTCTTCCGAGGCCATCACCAGGTTGCCGTCTCGGTTGACGTTGTCGGCGCCGACCAGCTGGGCGGCAGTCTCGGCGATGAATTCGGTCTCGGCGGCGTCATTGACCAGCGGCGGGAACAGGATCCGGAAATCGAGTTCCGCGGCCGCGCCGAACCCGCCGGCGACGCCACTGGCGATGCGCCGCATATTGTCTTCGATCAGGCGCAAGGTTTCGGGAGCGAAGGCGCGCGCGGTACCGCGGATGACCGCTCGTTCCGGGATCACATTGTAGGCATCGCCAGCGTGGATCTGCGTAACGCTGAGGACTGCCGTGTCGAGCGGCCTCACATTGCGTGAGACGATTGTCTGCAACGCCGTCGTGATGTGGCTCGCGACAATGACCGGGTCGATCCCCACCTCGGGGCGGGCGCCGTGCGCGCCGCGGCCGGAGACGGTGATATCGAAGTAGCCGCCGCCCGCCATCATCGGGCCGGTGCGGATCTGGAACTTGCCGATCGCGAGCCCCGGCCGGTTGTGCATGCCAAAGATCGCGTCGCACGGAAAACGCTCGAACAGCCCGTCCTCGACCATCGCTTCGCCGCCGCCGAGCCCCTCTTCGGCGGGTTGGAAGATCAGGTTGACGGTCCCGTCGAATTCGCGGGTCTCGGCGAGATACCGGGCCGCGCCGAGCAGCATCGCGGTGTGCCCGTCATGGCCGCAGGCGTGCATGCGCCCCTGATGGCGCGAGCGGTAGACGAGATTGGTTGCCTCCTCGATCGGGAGCGCGTCCATGTCGGCCCGCAGCCCGATCGCGCGCGCCGACATGCCGGCGCGCAAACGGCCGACGACACCGGTGCGGCCGACGCCGCGATGTACCTCGTAACCAAATTCGGCGAGCTTTTGCGCGACGAATTCGGAGGTCCGGTGCTCCTCGAACCCGAGTTCCGGGTGCGCATGGATGTCGCGCCGCCAGCTCGTCACATCCTCGTGAAATTCCGCAATGCGCTCGATGACGCCCATTGTCGCCTCTCCTCCGCACTCTCGCCCGAACGTCATAACCCGGACGGCGGCCGGAGTCAGCGGGAAAGGGCCCTGGAGCGGAGGGCCTGAAGGTTGTCGCTGAAGCATTGGAAGTTGCGGATTGCAGGCCAAAATTGAGCTGACGCGGAACTGTGCCGGTCGCGAGGCAACTCGCTGATTGGCTCGCCATCGCCCGATCAGACGGAAGCAGAAGCCTGCTTTCGCAAAGCCCTCGCATTGCGGGAGAGGTGGCGAGCGCAGCGAGGCGGGTGAGGGTGCGGCGGCGCTGGCCTTTCGGCAGGGCTTGGCGTAGGGTTTCGCCTAGGTCGCCACGGTCGACGGGAGGCGTGATGCCGGCGCGGACGGGAAGACAATATCTCGCTGGGTTGCGCGAGCAGGAACGGGAGGTCTGGCTCGAAGGCGAGCGGGTCAAGGACCCGACGCGCCATCCCGGCCTGCAAGGCGGCGCGCGCGCCATCGCCACGCTCTACGACATGCAGTGCGACCCCAAATTGCGCGACGAGATGACCTATGTCTCGCCGACCACCGGCGACCGGGTCGGACTGTCGTTCATCATTCCGCGCACCCGGGAGGATCTCGAACAGCGCCGCGCGATGATGCTGAACTGGGCGCGGACGACCTGCGGCATGATGGGCCGCTCCCCCGATTTCATGAACGTGACCTACGCCGCCTGGGCCGGCGCGGCGGATTACTTCGCGCAAGGCATGCGGGCGTCCCGAATTCGCCGAGAACATGCGGCGCTATTACGAATACATCCGCGAAAACGACCTGACCCTGACCCATTCGCTGATCAACCTGCAGCGCAGCCGCACGATTTCCGGCGTCTTCAATCTCGAGGAAGGGACCGCGTTGCAGGTCGTGCGCGAGACCGATGCCGGCATCGTCGTGCGCGGCGCGCGGATTCTCGCGACATTGGGGCCGCTCGCCGACGAGATCGGCGTCTATTCGCCGCGCATGGCGCGGCACACCGAGGACCACAGCCCGTTCGCGGTCAGCTTCGCGATCCCATGCGGCACGCCGGGCCTCAAATTCCTGTGCCGCGAGAGCTTCGATCTGGGCCGCTCGCATTTCGACCACCCGCTCGGCTCGCGCTTCGAGGAGATGGATTGCGTCGTCTTCTTCGACGACGTGCTGGTGCCGTGGGAGCGGGTCTTCCTGCTGGGCGACGTGGACCTCCTCAACCGCACCGCCAATGTCACGCATTCCTCGGCCCATTCGGCCCATCAGGGCGCGGTCAAGAACCTCGCCAAGGCCGAGTTCGTGCTGGGCGTGGCATTGCTGATGACCCAGACGTTGGGCAATTCGCAACTGCCGCAACGTCGAGGAGCGGATCGGCGAATTGATGCTCTACACCCAGCTGACCCGGGCCTGCATGCGCGCCGCCGAGGCCGACGCGCAGCTCGACGAATGGGGGGTCATGTGCCCCGATCTGCTGATGGTCGAGAGCCCGCGCAACCTGTTCATGACGGCCTATCCGCGGATGGTCGAGATATTGCAGCTCTTGGGGTCGAGCAGCTTTATGCTGACCCCGACCGAGGCCGATATGAAAGGGCCGCTCGGCCCGGCGATCGAGCAGTATCTGGCGACCGACAATTCGCCGGCGAAGGACCGGATCAAACTGTTCCGTCTGGCCTGGGACATTGCCGGCACCTCGTTCGGCAGCCGCCAGGTATTGTACGAGCGGTTTTTTGCCAGTGACCCGTTGACGCGAGCCCGCGCGCTGGCGTCGATCTACCCGAAGAAAGAAGTAATGGACCGCGTCCTGGAGTTTCTCGGGCGCGATGACGACGCTGAATGAAGGAGGAGAAGAGATGACTCACCGGCCAATGTATCTGGGACATGTCAACATCTACGTCCGCGACGCCGAGCGCTCGCAAAAATGGTACGAGGAGGTATTGGGGCTGCACACCTATCACAAGCGGCCCGGCTGGGCGGCCTTCATGGCGGCCGATCTCGACCAGTCGCACGAAGTGGCGCTGATGCAATTGGGCGACGACGCGCCCGGCCCGCAGAAGGGGCCAGGTCGGGCTGAACCATATGGCGTGGCGGGTCGAGAGCCTCGACGATCTGAAGGATTTCTACCACCGCATCAAGGACAAGAATGTGCCGATCGACCGCGTCGCCGATCACGGCGTCTCATTGGGCATCTACTTCCATGATCCGGACGGCAACGGCATCGAGGTCTATTACGAATTGCCGCGCCAGGAGTGGCCGAGGCAGGAGCAGATCTTCGCCGCCGACATGATGAACCGCGGCCGCTTCCCCGGCCCGTGGGACGCGGAACTGACCGCACAGCGCGCCGCGGCGGAGTAGGCTTCACTCGTCGTTCCCGCGAAAGCGGGAACCCATGGCGGCAGGCTTTGGCGGGGCAGTCCCTGGACCCCCGCTTTCGCGGGGGTGACGATTGTGGACAGTGGCGACCATATAGCCCGCATGCTCGTTGAGGCAGGAGATCGAGGAGTTCCTTTACCGCGAGGCGGATCTGCTCGACGAGCGGCGCTACGAGGATTGGCTGGCGCTGATCGCCGAGGATGTGCGCTACTGGATGCCGATGCGGCGCAATGTCAAATTCGGCGAAGAGGAGCGCGAATTCACCCGCGCCGGCCAGGACATCAACTGGTTCGACGAAGGCAAGGAGACCCTGACGCGGCGCGTCAAGCAGATCCTGACCGGCATGCACTGGGCCGAGGAGCCGGTTTCCCGCATCTCGCACATGGTCTCCAATGTGCGGCTGATCGAGGTCAACCCCTCGCTGGCCGAGCCGCAGGAAGTCACCGTCAGATGCCGGTTCCTGATCTATCGCAACCGGGTCGAGACCGAGACCGACTTCCTCGTCGGCAAGCGCGAGGATCTGCTGCGCCGGGTCGACGGCGAATGGCAGATCGCGCGCCGCAAGATCGTCTTGGACCAGAACGTCTGCTGACCAAGAACCTGACCTTTTTCTTTTAGCTTCCATCGTGAGCAACCTAATTCGTCTTCCCGGCGCAGGCCGGGATCCATGGCGGAATGGGCACCGGCCTTCGCCGGTGTGACGAACTCCGTTGGAGGTCATCATGACCGCAGGTGAACAAGGGTACCGGACCGGTCTCGTGGACATGAAGGCGGGGCAGATCAGCCGCGAGATCTTTGTCAACGAGGAGATCTACCGGGAAGAGCTGGAGCGGCTCTTCGCCCGCGCCTGGCTGTTTGTCGGCCATGAGAGCCAGATCCCAAAGCCCGGCGATTTCTTCGTCTCGGGCATGGGCGAGGAATTGGTGATCCTGTGCCGCGACCGGGCAGGCAAGGTCCACGTCTTCCTCAATTCCTGCCGCCACCGCGGCATGAAGGTGTGCCGCTACGACGAGGGCAGCACGCCGGTCTTCACCTGCCCCTACCACGGCTGGAGCTACGGCACCGACGGCAAGCTGGTCGGCGTGCCCTATTTCCGCGAGGCCTATCACGAGAAGCTCGACAAATCGCAATGGGGTCTGATCGAGGTTGCGCAGCTCTGCCTCTACAAGGGCACGGTGTGGGCCAGCTGGGACCCCTCGGCGCCGTCCTTTCTCGAATACCTCGGCGATTTCGCCCGCTATCTCGACCTCACTCTCGACGGCTGGGACGGCAGCGAGGGCGGCACCGAAATACTGGGCGGCATCCAGAAATGGCTGATCCCGTGCAACTGGAAATTCCCGGCCGAGAATTTCTGCGGCGACAGCTACCACAACATCAGCCATCGCTCGGTCGATCTGGTCGGCATCGGCCCCAGCGGCAGCGGCCGCCGCGACCTGCAGGAGCGGCTGATGGCGCGCCGGCTGCACGTCGCGTTCTATGAGCGCGGCCACCAGACCGGGGTCTACCTGTTCCCCAATGACCAGCCGATGCCGCCCTCCTATCAGCACTCCCCGGTGGTTGCCGAATATTTCGCGCATTGCGAAGAAGAGCGGCGCAAGAAGCGCGGCGAATGGGCCCGCGTCATCGGCAGCCCCGGCGAAATCTTCCCGAATACGGCGTTGCATCCGCGGCAGCCGCGCACGATCGCAGTCTGGCATCCGCGCGGACCGCACCAGACCGAAGTCTGGCGCTGGTACATGGTCGACAGCGCCGCGCCACCGGAGGTCAAGGATTTCCTGCGCGACTACTACATCCGCTATTCCGGTCCCGCCGGCATGACCGAGCAGGACGACATGGAGAACTGGAACTACGCGCATGCCGCCAGCCGCGGCACGATCGCGCGGCGCTACCCGTACAGCTATGAGCAGGGTCTCGGCTTCGAGACCGAGAAATACGAATGGCAGGGGCTGCATATTCCAGGGACGGTCATGGACATCACCGAGGCCAAGTCCAGCGAGCACAATTTGCGCAACCTCTACCGCCGCTGGGCCGAGTTCATGGAAGCCGACAGCTGGGACGAGCTCGCCGACCTGGCGGGTCGCGCGGGCCGCGGAATGAGCGAGCCGGTCAACATCCGGTTGCTCGGCCCCGGCACCCGGATCGTGCTCGACGACGGCGCGACCGCCGAGATCGTCTCCAACCCGCTCGACGGCGTCTGGGTCTTCGCGCGCTATCTCTCCTCGCCCGACGACCCCGCCCGGGTCGGCAGCGAGGAGATGATCTTCGCGCAAGACATCGTCGAGATTCAATAACCCGGCGGAGAACCGGCGCTAGGCGTGCGGCCGGTTCGTCGAGGATCAATAGCCGCGGGTCGAGCGCCACAGCGCGGGCGCTGCGACTGTCATCCGCGCTGCCGACGGAAACGTTGGAGCCAGAAGCGCCACGGATGAACCGGCGCCGGCTCGAGTTCGACGCCGACCTGGGTGATCGTGTCCCCTTGCATGTCGCGCACGATCAGTTCCACTGCGCCGAAGCGCGTCCGGTCTCCGACGGCTGGTGTTCCGCCGAACCTGGCTTGCCAGAAACTCGGCGAGGGTCACAGCGCCGTCGGTGGCCGCTGCCGGATCATAGAGGTGCGCGATCGCGGCGAGTGCGGTAGTTCCGTCGAAGGCGAACTCGCCGAGAAGCCCGCGCTCATCCGCCCTGCTGCGCTCGGGGCGTGGTCCGAACACGCGATCGAGCAGGGCAAGATCCGCCGGGCGTGCCAGCGCGAGCACGTAGTCGCCGGGAGCGAGCGGCGGGGCAGACGCAGCGCTGCGAGCGATCCCATCTCGAATCACCACCAGAACGCTCGCCGTAGGCGGGAGCGGCAGTGCCTCCACGGGTTTGGAGGCGGCGCGGCAGCGCGCTTCCACTCGATAGCCCGCCACCGTGTTCTCGTCGCCGAGCCGGCCGGGGAGATCGATGTCCAGACGGGAGGCCTGCTGGAGCGGCGGCACGTCCAGATCGAACATCCGCGCGGCCGTCCGCGACCGTCCAACCTTGGAGGATCAGCGAAATCAGAACTACAATGAACGCAACGCCGAAAAACATTGCTGCGTCCGGCAGCCCGGCGAGGACCGGAATGATCGCGAGGAAGATCGGGACGGCCCCGCGCAGACCGACCCATGAAATGAAGGCTATCTCTGGGGCAGTGTATCGAAAGGGCAGCAAGCATAGCGCCACCGCCACTGGCCGCGCGACCAGCATGAGCACCGCAGCAACGACGAGCGAAGGTCCGAGGATCGGAACCAGGGCGCTCGGCTTGACGAGCAGGCCCAGCATGAGGAAGAGGACGATCTGGCTGAGCCAGGCAAAGGCGTCAAACGCTTGATTGATGACCTGAGTGGCACGATGACGGTGACTGCCCAATATGAGACCCGCCAGATAGGCGGCTAAAAACCCGCTTGCACCAGCTGTCTGGGCGGCGCCGAAGAGGGCGGTACCACCGGCAAGCGCCAGAATGGGGTACAACCCTGACGTCGCCTCCAGACGATTGACTAGAGCGAGCAGCAGATAGCCGCCGCCGATGCCGAAGGCAGCCCCACCCACAACCTCGCGGGCGAATAGCGCCACGATGTGGGATCCGGACAAGGGCTGCCGGGGCCACGAGCATATTGACCAGGAGCACCGCGAGCAAAACCGAGATCGGGTCATTGATGACCGGACTCGATCTCGAGGATGGCGGCGACACGCGCCCGCAGCTCGAGACGGCGCAGATGCAACAGTGCGGAGACGGCCGCCGCGTCGGTCGGCGCAACAATCGCACCGATCAGCAACCCGCGGACCCAGGAGGTGGAGAAAAGTAGCACCGCCACCGCTCCGACGATCGCGGCTGTGACGATCACGCCGATCGTGGCAAGGGCGAGAGACGGCCACGCGGCCCGTCGGACATCACTCCGGATCGGTGCGTAACCCGCCATCGAACAGAATAATGGCGAGAGCGATGCTGCCAATCAGATAGGCGGCGTGAAAGTCGCGAAAGAGGATGCCGCCCGGTCCCTCTTCCCCGGCGAGAATGCCCAGTCCTAGAAAAACCAGCAGTAAGGGGGCCCCGAAACGGGCCGAGAACACGCCGGCGAAAATGCTCAGCAGCACCAATGCGCTGCCGAGCAAGATCAAGTGATGGCTAGCTTCCACCGCTTGGCCGGTGAGCGAGTAGGTGGCATCGCCGGTCCGCGCTCGGTTTTCGCCGGGGGCCATCGGCTTTCTCCTCTGCTCGCCGCGTGCAGATTTGCGATGGCGTCGCTCAGATCTCGACTTCGAGGCCCATCTCGACGACCTGTCCGGTCGGGACGCCGAAATAGGCGGCCGGCAGATTGGCGTTGAGGTGCATCGCGGCAAAGAGCCGCTCCCTCCACACCGCCATCCCGGGCACCTTCCCGCTCGGGATGACCATGACCCTTCGCGAATAAAAGGTGATCCGCTCCGGGTCGATGTCGCGCAGATCAGGGTGCGCGGCAAGCAAGTTTCAGCCCCTCCATCACATTGGGATGTTCCATAAACCCGAAATGCAGGGTGACCCGGGTGATGCCGGCACCGACCGGCGCGAGCTTTACGCGCTGGTCCGGATCGACGCGCGGCGCATCGCTGCTGACCGCCGAGACCAGCAACACCCGCTCGTGCAGCACGCGGTTGTGCCTGAGGTGATGCGTCAAGGCGAGCGGTATGCCCGAGCTTCCCGCGGTGAAGATCGCGGCGGCTCCCGGCAGGCGGAGGGGCGGGTTCTCGAGCACCCAGTCGACGAACTCGTCCTCGCGCTGCCGCATTCCTGCGCGCTGCTGCTCGAGCATCTGGTACCCCGTTCGCCAGGTCAGCATCAGGAACGCGACGACGCACGCCAATAGGAGCGGGAACCAGCCGCCCGCGAGCAGCTTTGTCGCGTTGGCGGCAACGAAGATGAGTTCGACGACGAGCAGCGATCCGTTGACAGCTGCAACGGCGAGCGGGTTATAGCCCCATTGCAGGGCGACAAGGGCTGCGAGGACCGTAGTGACCGCCATCAGTATCGAGACGGCGATACCGTAGGCGCCACCGAGCGCGTCGGAGGAGCCGAAGGTGATGACCGCCCCGAGCGTGCCGGCGGCGAGCAGCCAGTTCACCATCGGCATGTAGATCTGCCCCTTCTCGTGGCTGGCCGTATGGAGCACCCGCATGCGCGGCAGAAAGCCGAGCTGGATCGCCTGCTGGGTCAACGAGTACGCGCCGGAGATGATTGCCTGCGAGGCGATGATGGTCGCCACCGTCGCGAACGCCACCATCGGATAATGGAGCCATCCCGGCGCGAGCAGATAAAACGGGTTCTCGATGGCGCCGGGATCGGCCAGGAGCAATGCCCCCTGGCCGAAATAATTCAAGACCAGAGCAGGCAAGACGATCGCGAACCAGCCGAGGCGGACCGGCAAGCGGCCGAAATGGCCCATATCCGCATACATCGCCTCGGCGCCGGTGACCGTGAGAAAGGCGGCGCCGAGCACGGCGAAACCGATGCCCGGTCCCGCATGGAACAGGTAGATCAGCGCATGATGCGGACTTAGTGCGCCCAGGATCTCCGGTGCGCCGATGATCCCGCGCAGGCCGAGCACGCCGATAGCAAGAAACCAGATCAGCATCACCGGCCCGAAGATGTTGCCGATGAACGCGGTTCCCTTGCGTTGCACCAGGAACAGACCAACCAGGATCGCGATGCTGATCGGAACGACGACAGGCGCGAGCTGGGGTGCGTCGAGCTTGAGCCCTTCCACGGCACTCAGCACCGATATTGCCGGCGTGATGACGCCGTCGCCATAGAGCAGCGCGGCGCCGATCAGCCCGACGATGAGCAGGGAGGCGCGCCAGCTTCCGGCCGGCGCACGCCGGACATCGAGAAGCGCCAACAGCGCGACGATGCCGCCCTCGCCGCGGTTGTCGGCGCGCATGATCAGGATGGCGTATTTGAACGAGACGATCACGATCAGCGACCAGAGTATCACCGACGCGATGCCCATGATGGTTTCGGGCGAGATCGCTCCGGAGGCATCTGCGGCCTGCTTGAATCCATAAAGCGGGCTGGTGCCGATGTCGCCGTAGACGATGCCGAGCGCCGCGAGAGTCGCGGCGGCGGGCACTTGGCGGGCTTCAATCCGGGGCAGCGCCGCCGCTTGAAGAGTTCTGGCCATTCCTGCGTCCTCCCCAACCTCCGCAAGTTTGAGCCGAAACTCCGGCAAAGGAAACAAGTGCTTATCGGGTCCCGAGTGATTCCTGCGAGTCGCTTTGTACGCGTTCTCGTGCAATGATCGGCGGTCTCGCGGGACAGGGACGCCAGCGGCGGGGGAGGCGAGGATCGACGCGGTCACAATTTGGCAGAACGTGATGGCGCATTTCGAGCAGTTCGAGAGGCATCTGCTCGATGAAATCCTCGTCTTTGCCAATCTGATCCAAATCCCCGCCGTCATCCTGACCGGCGGCGTCGCTTGGCTCGTCTGCCGGCCGATACGCCGCTGGGTCACCATCTGGGTGGAGCGGGTTCCGGAGCATCATCATCTTGACTGGGTCGTATCGCATCGGTCATGGGTGACCGGCCGGCTGGTGCCGCTGATCACGCCCATGGCTTGGGCTATCGGGTTATGGATTTCCGTTGCGGTCGCCGAGCGCGCCGGATGGCCGCACGCAGTCACCCAGACCGCCGTCAGCCTGCTGCTTGCGTGGCTGGTGATCCGGCTCGCGGCAGCTCTCGTTCCCTATGCGGCGCTGGCGCGGCTGATCGCGGTGCTCGCCTGGCTGGTGGCCGCACTCAATATTGTGCATCTGCTCGGGCCGACGCTCGATTTGCTCGACAGCGTCGCGATCGTGGTCGGCGGGCTCAGGGTCTCGATCCTGACCGTCGTCAAGGGCGTGCTCTCGCTCGCCATGCTGCTGTGGGCCGCCACCGTCGCCTCCAACCTGTTCGAACGCCGCATCACCCGCGTTTCCGAGATCACCCCGCGCGCGCGGGTGCTCCTCGGCAAGCTGCTCAAGGCCACCCTGGTCACTTTGGCCGTGGTGCTCTCGCTGACCAGCATCGGTATCGATCTCACCACCTTCGCGCTGTTCACCGGAGCGCTCGGGGTCGGTGTCGGACTGGGACTGCAGCGGACTGTCTCGAACCTGTTCAGCGGGATCGTTCTGCTGCTGGACAAGTCGATCAAGCCGGGCGACGTGATCGAGGTGGGCGGCACCTATGGTTGGGTCTCCTCGCTTGGCGCGCGCTATGTATCGGTAGAGACGCGTGACGGCACGGAGTTTCTGATCCCAAACGAGGACATCATCACCCATCAGGTGGTCAATTGGTCGCACAAGAGTGATCGCGTCCGCCTTAAAGTGCCGGTGCGCGTCCCTCACGATTCCGACCTCGATCAGGCGCTCGCGCTGATGCGCGAGGCGGCGAGCTATCCGGAGCGAGTCTTGGCGGTGCCGGCGCCGAACGCCTTGATCATGGCCTTCGGCGAGAGTGCGATCGAGCTCGAGCTGCGGTTCTGGATCGAGGACGCCCAGAATGGCGTCCACAACGTGAAAAGCCAGGTCCTGTACGAGATCTGGCGGTTGTTTCAGCAGCAAGGCATTCGCATTCCGTACCCCAAGCGGGACCTTTATGTACGCTCCGATGCGCCGGCCACATTTGCCGAGGCTGGCGATCGGCGACATCGCCGATCGTGAGGCAGCGCGGGCGGGGATCAGCTCGTTTCGCGGATTTGGCCTAGTCGCCGGCTGCTTCGAGTGCTCGCGGCATGCACCGCTGCCGGTGTCTCGCGCACGCCGATGGCGGCGACGATGGCTGCGAACAGAGCAAATATGGCAAGGGCGTATAGCCCGCCGCTGAAGCTTCCGGTGGCATCCTTGAACCAGCCGACGATCGGCGGGCTGGCGCTGCCGCCCAAGATGCCGACCGAATTGACCCAGGCGATGCCGCTCGCCAAAGCCGGCCCCGTCAGAAACACCGCCGGCAATGGAAACAAATGGGCATTCGAGGCGTATAGGCCGATCGTCGCCAGCGACAGCCCCGCCACGGCCCAATAACTGTTGTCGAAGAGGCCGGCGATCAGGCATCCGACCGCCATCGTCGTGCAGGAGAGCGTCAGATTCCATCGCCGCTCGTTCTTGCGATCGGCATAGGCGCCCCAAACGAGCATGCCGATCGGTCCCGAGCGCATAAGGGATCGCAGTGGTAAAGCCGGTCTGCATGTTGGTCAGACCGAGCTGCTTTATGATCTGCGCGGCGAAGACCGCGATCCCGACACTGACCCCGGCTTGGCCGAAATGGATTGCCGCCAGCGCCAGGACGCGCGGATTGAACAGGGTCTGGAGCACCGAGATCGAGCGGCCGCTCTGGACTGTCCGGCGCTCCTTCTCCATCTTCGCCCGCCAGCCACGCACGTTCTTCGGGGTTCAGCCAATCCGCTTGCGCCGGCCGGTCGGTCAAATAAAAGAACGTGACGATCCCGAATATCACCGCGGGCGCCGCCTCGCAGAGAAACAGCCACCTCCATCCGGCCATACCGAAGGTGCCGTCGAGTTCGAGGAGGGCGGTCGAAATCGGGCGCACCTAGCCCGATCGACACCGGGATCGCCGCCATGAAACCGGCGACGATGCGGCGCGGTGCGAGGGTGGAAACCAGTAAGTGAAATAGAGGATGATCCCGGGGAAGAAGCCGGCTTCGGCAAGGCCGAGCAGAAAACGCAAGATAAAAAAGCTGATCGGCCCGTTGATGAACGCGAACGCAGCCGAAACCAACCCCCAGCTGACCATGACCCGGGCGATCCATCGCCGCGCGCCGACCCACTCCAGGATCAAATTGCTCGGCACCTCCAGTATGAAATAGCCCCAGAAGAACGCCCCGGCGCCGAGCCCGAAGATATAAGAGCTCAAGCCGAGATCCTTGTTCATCGTCAGCGCGGCGAACCCGATATTGACGCGGTCGAGATAGCAGATGAAATAGAGAATGAAACAAAACGGCAATAACCGCAGGTAGACCTTCTTCATCGTCTGCCGCTCGATTGCTGTAATCATCGACGACTTCCTCCTGAGAATTGTCGTTGAAGTTGTTCGGGCCAAGTCCACCGGGCGCGGCGGAGGGCCGCTACAGTCGTCGTACCCTCCATCAGCCTTGGCAATTCACAAGGCGCGCGGGCGTGGCAATTTGGTCCGACGGCAAAACGGCTCGCAGGCAAACGCGCCGCGGCAACAAAGCGGGCCGGCTTGGCCGGTCGATGCGGGCGCGCCCGAGAGCGCAGACTGCCGTCAGCGGCGCAACCGGCTGGCGCTGGCGATCACGCCGAGAGGTTTAAAAAGCGGCGAGCATTCTCGCCGAGGATTTTGCGCTGAGCCACTTCGCTCAGACCCGTCATGTGCCGCCGCAGCTCGGCGACCGCCCCAGGAAAGATCGCGTCCCAGTGCGGGTAGTCCGAAGCCCAGCAGACGTAGTCCTCGCCGATGAAATCGACGACCGCCGGAATCATCGCTTCATCGGGATCGCACGAGATCATGCATTGCCGGCGGAAGCAAGCGATCGGATCGGTCTTCAGCCAGGGCACCTCATGCGGGCGCTTTTCATAGTGCTCGTGCATGCGGTGCAACCAGAAGGGAAGCCAGCCGCAGCCCGATTCGAGGAAGGCGATCTTAAGCCGTGGAAAGCGCTCCACCACGCCGCAGGCGATCATCGACAGCGCCGCCAACATTTGCTCGAACGGGTGTGAAATCGTGTGGGTTATAAAGAAGTTGTCGAAGCGGTCGAGCCCCGCCGTCGGCAGCTGCCCGTCGGTCCCCTCATGGAACATGACCGGCACCCCGAGCCGCTCCGCCTCGGCCCAGAACCGGTCGTGTGACGGATCGTGCAGCGGCCGGCCGCCGATCGGGTTGGGCCGCAGGTAGACCCCCTTGAAGCCGAGCGTCGTCACCACCCGGCGCAGCTCGTCGACGGCGGCGCCGACATCGAGCAGGGTCACCATCCCGACGCCGATCAGCCGGCGACGGTCGGCGGCGAGGTATTCCTCATGCAGCCAGTTGTTGTACGCGCGGCAGATTGCGGCATTCAGCTCCGGGTCGCGCGCATCGACCGTATAGAGCCCGAGGGTCGGAAACGGCACCGCGATGTCGATGCCCTCCTGATCCATCGCCGCGAGCCGGGACTGCGGCGATATCAGCTCTTGGGAATGGAACCGGCCGCTGTCGTCGCGCCGGTACCAGGCCGTCGGCAAGCCGGGGAAGCCTTTGCCATATCCCTCCGGTTGCGGATAGAGCCGCCCTTCGAGCGCGATGCGGATGTCGCCGTTATCGGCGGCGACGAGCCGCGGGGCCTTGGTGCGCAGCTTGCCCTCGAGATAGCGCTCCCACAGGTCGGGTGGCTCTACCAGATGACCGTCACAATCGATGATTTGATCATTCTGCATTGTCAGTCCTCCAATAACTCCTGGCGGCACAACGTTCTTTCCATCATTTCGATGCCTGCGGTAGCGGCGCGATGGCGGGCTGCGCCGTCGCCAGGGCGGCCCGTTGATCGATCCGCTCCAGTTCGACACCGCTCGTCTCGCGCGACAACAGATAGCCGATGATCGTCAAGACCCAGGCAAGGGAGCCGAGGCGGAAGGCGACGTCGATGCCATATTTGGCCGACAACACGCCGAAAAGCAGCGGGGCGAAGATCGACACGATCCGGCCGCATGTCATGGTCGTGCCGATGCCGGAGCCGCGGATATGGGTCGGGAAAAGCTCCGTCGAATGGGCAAAGGATATGCACCACGTCGCATTGTTGAAGCCGAATACCAGCGCTCCGGCGAGGTAGAGCGGCGCCCCGCCTGGAACAAGCGTCATTCCCCAGACTGCTACGAGGGTCAGCAGAGCGAACATGATCGCGAAAGGCCGGCGGCCCCAACGATCGGACAGCCAAGATACCAGATAGGTGATCACGACCGCCCAGACGTTATAGCTCGCCAGCCACGTCAGCTCCACCGGCGTCGAAAGATGGCGAACCTGCACCAGATAGAGCGGGATGAACGTATAGAATGCCCAGAACGCGAAGGCATTGCCGGTCCAATATAGCACGGCCGGCAGAGCATCTCGAACATATGGCTTTCTGAACACGGTAATATTCGTCACCTTGTCACGCTTTACTTTGCCATACTTCAGTTGCTTCAGCGCTTCCTCAAAGAGCGGGGATTCGGCTACCCTGCGCCTGATGAAGAAGACGGCGATGCCGGGAATGATAGAGGCGACAAAAACCCCTCTCCAGCCCCACACCGCTCCGATCGTCGCAAACGACCCAACCGCCAACACATATCCGAAGGGATAACCGGCATTCATGACGGCGATCAGTCGTGCGCGCCACCGGTTATTGACTGTGTCGGTGATAAAGGTCGAGCCCGTCGGCAGCTCCATCCCGGTGCCGGTCCCGGTCAGAAACCGGAAAAAGCCCAGAGACCAGAAACCTTGTGCCACAGCGGTCAGCGCATCGATGAACATGTAGAGCAGCACCGAAAAGGACAGCACGCTGCGCCGCCCAATGTAGTCCGATAAGGTCCCGCCGAGCAGGGTGCCGAGCGTGTAGGCGACGACATAGATTGTCGTGATCGTGCCAATGTTTCCTACCGTCAGGTGCAAATCGGTCATCACGAACGGAATCGCGAGCGGCCATACGTTGATGACGTAGCCATCGAAGAACCAACCGGCGCCCGAAAACAACACGACCCGCCAGCCGTATTTCGTCGTTCCGAAATATCTCCGCTCTTCCACATCGGCGAGCTGCGCGGCAGCAGAACTCATCTCCTCCTCCCAATTGCTTTTGGCGGGTGCCGTCTTGCGAGGGTTTTTACCACGACGGCGCCCGGGACTGTACGCCTACTTGGCGGCGGCAGCGAAGTGGTTGCGGCGCTGCGCGGCAGCGTCGGTCTCGGCGAATTCGGCCTCACCAAATCCGTAGAGACGGGCCCCCAAGTCGAAATGCGGGAAATCGGTCGACACGCAGATCTTGTCGGCGCCGCCCAACAGCTCGACCAACCGCGCCGACCTCGCGCGCGCCGATCACACCACTGCGCCTGCCGCGTTACGGGCCTTGACGATTTACAGCGATGCGCCGGACGTGGCAATTTGGCGCGATGGCGGGACGGCTCGCAGGTAAACGCGCCCTGGTGACGGCGGCCGGCGCAAGGGATCGGCCGGGCGACGGCGCTGGCTTTTGCCGCCGAGGGGGCGAGCGTGCTGGCGACCGACATCGCCGAAGACAAGCTTGCGCCGCTCGCCGATGCGCTGATCGCGACCCGCCATCTCGATGTGACCGATGAAGCGGCGATCGCGGCGCTGGCCGACGAGCTCGGCCCGCTCGACGTGCTGTTCAACTGCGCCGGCTTTGTCCATCACGGGACGATCCTCGACGTCGCTCCGGTCGAGTGGGACGCGTCCTTCGTCCTCAATGTGCGCTCGATGTACCTGACGATCCGCGCGTTTCTGCCCAAGATGGTCGAGCGCGGGACCGGCGCTTCGATCATCAACATGTCGTCGACCGTGTCCTCGATCAAAGGCGCGCCGAACCGCTGCGTCTACGCCGCGACCAAGGCGGCAGTGATCGGGCTGACCAAATCGGTCGCCGCCGATTTCATCGTGTCGGGCATCCGCTGCAATGCGATCTGCCCGGGCACCATCGCGACACCCTCGCTCGAGGACCGCATCGCGGCTCAGGGGGCGCGATGGTCGGCGGCAGCGACGCCGCGCGGCGCGCCTTTGTCGAGCGCCAGCCGCTGGGCCGGCTCGGCACGGCCGAGGAAGTCGCGGCGCTCGCCGTCTATCTCGCCTCCGATGAATCGGCGTTCACCACCGGCGCGATCCACGTGATCGACGGCGGCTTCACGCTCTGACGCAGACGAGGAGTTTTCCGATGAAGCTTCTTCGCTATGGACCCGCGGGTCAGGAAAAGCCGGGTCTGCTCGACCGCGACGGCAAGATCCGCGATCTGTCCGGCGCGGTTCGCGACATCGACGGCGAGGCGCTCGCCCCGCCGTCGCTCGACCGGCTGCGGCGGCTCGATCCGAGCAACTCTGCCGCTGGTGCCGGGGACGCCGCGGCTCGGCCCGTGCGTCGCGCGAGTATCAAAGCTCGTCGCGATCGGCCTCAATTACCGCGCGCATGCCGCGGAGACCGGGGCGGCGATCCCGAAAGAGCCGATCTTCTTCATGAAGGCGACGACCTCGATCTGCGGGCCCAATGACGACGTGATCATTCCGAAAGGCTCGCAGAAGACCGACTGGGAGGTCGAGCTCGGCATCGTGATCGGCACCTTGGCGCGGTATGTCCCCGCCCATGATGCGCGCAAATACATCGCCGGCTATTGCGTCGTGAACGACGTTTCCGAGCGCGAATTTCAGATCGAGCGCGGCGGGCAATGGACCAAAGGCAAGAGCGCCGACACCTTCGCCCCGATCGGCCCCTGGGTCGTCACCGCCGACGAGGTGCCCGACCCGGGCAAGCTCGGGCTGTGGACCGAGGTCAACGGCAAGCGGGTGCAGAACAGCAACACCTCCGACCTGATCTTCGGGATCGACGAGATCGTCAGCTATGTCAGCCATTTCATGACCTTGCTGCCGGGCGACGTCATCCCGACCGGCACGCCGTCGGGGGTCGGTCTCGGCATGAAGCCGCCGCAATTCCTCAAACCCGGCGACCGCATGCGGCTGTCGGTCGAGGGTCTGGGCGAGCAGAACCAGCGCCTGGTGGCCTTTACCGGATAGGTCGCCGGCCGCCTACCGAGGGGCGGCCCGATCGAATTGAATGGCGGCGAATTGAATAGCGGCGCTAGCGCCATGTGAGTGCTAGCGCAATGCGGCGCATTTACGCTATGATTTAGGCGTTCTACGCGCTCGCCCCATTCAATTCGACGTTTAGAGGACCTATGTACGACCGCCGCCCCGGCTTTTTCCGCGAAGACCTTCCCCCCGGTCGCCGCGTCGAAGCCAAAGTCAAGTGGTTCAACGCCAGCAAGGGTTTCGGGTTCGTCACCCTGTCCGACGGATCCCAGGACGCGTTCCTGCCGATGGCGATCCTGCGTCGCGCCGGCTACGAGGACGTCCATGAAGGCGCTTCGATCACCTGCGAGGTCAGCGCCGGGGCGAAAGGCCCGCTGGTGACGACCGTCTTGAATGTCGACAACAGCACCGCGGCGGCGCCGCAGAGCGGAGGCGGCGGCATCGACCGCCGCGGCCCCCGGCCGTCCCAGACCATGGAAGGCGCGGTGAAATGGTTCGAGCCCGAAAAGGGCTACGGCTTCATCTCGCCGGACGGCGGCGGCAAGGATGTGTTCATCCACATCACCGCGCTGCGCCGCAGCGGCGTCAACGCCCTCGATCCCGGCCAGCGGGTCAGGGTCGAGGTGGTCGACGGCAAGAAAGGCCTCGAAGCCGAGCGCATCACGCTCATCTGAGGGTGCCGGCTAGCGAGATGAGAGAAGCGGGCGGCCCGACCGCCCCGAGGCGACGTTTTGCGCAACTTCTTGCTCGCTGAATGCGTTCGCCTCGGAGTTTCGCGGCGCAACCTTATGGCAGCTGGGGCAAAGATCAGGATGACCTGGCGCGCTTGAAATGCTACCGCTAGGTTAACGGGGATCACCGGGCGGCGATTTGCGTGAGCCGCGGGGCATGCGAGGCGCCGGCTTGATCCAAAACGACAAGAGCGAGACGATGGACCTGCACGATACGATCCGGACCTATCGGCTGTTTTCCGGCTCCTACGACATCGTTTTCGGCCCGGTCTTTCACCCGGGGCGCAAGGAGGCGGTGCGCATCGCCAACGATCGGCCGGGCCAGCATATCCTCGAGGTCGGCGTCGGCACCGGGTTGTCGCTCCCCCATTTCCGCACGGATTCGCAGGTCACCGGCATCGACGTCTCGGAAGAGATGCTGGCGCAAGGCGCGGCGGCGGGCCGAGCGCCTGCGGCTTTCCCATGTCGAGGGTCTGCACCTGATGGATGCCGAGAACCTCGAATTTCCGGACAATTCCTTCGACGCCGTGCTGGCGCTCTACGTCGCCTCGGTCGTGCCGAACCCGGCGCGCTTCGCCGCCGAGATGCGCCGCGTCTGCATTCCCGGCGGCACGATCGTCGTCGTCAATCACTTCACCAGCGAGAACCTGGCGGCGCGCTTCATCGAAAAACGCCTGGCCGGGCTCGCCCGCCATATCGGCTTTCACGCCGACTTCCCGTTCGACGACCTTCCGGCGCGACAGCCAATTGTCGATCCGCGAAGTGCGGCCGAGCAATCTGTTCGGCTATTGGAAGCTGTTGCGCTGCGTCAACGAAAAGCCCGCCTCCAATCCCGGCTGAACCGATCACCGGGGCAGGCCGTAGCGCCGGCGTCCGGGAGATTGTAAACTTTAAAAAAGTGGCCGCGATCCGTCGACGGTCTCCTGCAAGGACGGGGAAGCATGAAGACCAGCTCCGATCATATCCTCACCAGCCATGTCGGGAGCCTGCCGCGCCCGGATGATTTGATCGCGGCGAACAGAGCCCGTGAAGCGGGGGAGGCGACTGACGAGCACGTCTTTCAGGAGAAACTCCGAGGCGCGGTGGCGGAGGTCGTGCGCCGTCAAAGGGAGCTCGGCGTCGATGTCCCCGGCGACGGCGAATTCGGCAAATCGATGGGAGACCGCGTCAACTACGGCGCGTGGCTCAGCTACTGTTTCCATCGCCTCGGCGGGCTGGATCTCAACGGGCCCGATATGCGCGACATGCCGCCAAGGCGTTCTCGTGCCGGTGAGGTCGTGCTGACGGGGTTTTCCGATCGGCGCGACCGGGTACGGTTCGCGGCCGCCTATGCCGACCCCGAATCCGGGATTACGACTGGGCCTCGACCGTCCACCGGGCCGGTCTGCGTCGGCCCATTGACCTATACGGGCCAGGCCGCGATCAATTCCGACATCGCCAATTTCAAGGCGGCGCTGACCGCTGGCCGGCGCCGAGGAAGGCTTCATGACCTCGATCGCCCCGGGGAGCACGACGCGGATCGGCAACACCTTCTACAAGACCCAGGAAGAGTTCCTCTTCGCCTCGGCCGACGCAATGCGCGAGGAATATAAGGCGATCCTCGACGCCGGGCTGATCCTTCAGCTCGACGACCCCGCCCTCGCCACCGACTGGGACATGATCAATCCCGAGCCGACGGTCGAGGAGTACAAGAAGTTCGCGACGGTTCAGGTGGAGGCGCTCAACCACGCGCTCCGCGGCTTGCCGCAGGACCGCATCCGCTTCCACCTGTGCTGGGGCAGCTGGCATGGGCCGCACACGACCGACATCCCGATGCGCGACATCGTCGATCTGATGCTGGCCGTCAATGCGGGCGCCTATTCGTTCGAGGCCGGCAATGCTCGCCACGAGCATGAATGGAAGGTCTGGCAGGACGTCAAATTGCCCGACGACAAAGTGATCCTGCCCGGCGTGGTCAGCCACGCCACCAATGTCGTCGAGCACCCCGAGCTCGTCGCCGACCGCATCCTTCGTTTTACCAACCTGGTCGGCCGGGAGCGGGTCATCGCCTCGACCGATTGCGGTCTCGGCGGCCGGGTCCATCCGCAGATCGCCTGGGCCAAGCTCGAAGCGCTGGTCGCGGGCGCCGCGCTCGCCACTCGCCAGCTCTGGCGTTGAGAGGGAACCATGAGGACCAGTTCCGATCACCTCCTGACCAGCCATGCGGGCAGCCTTCCGCGTCCCGACGATCTGATCGAGGCGTGGCGAGCCTCGGATGAACCGGCACTTGCCGAAAAGCTCGCCGCGTCCGTGGCGGACGTCGTGCGCCGCCAGACGGAGGCCGGCATCGACGTTCCCGGCGATGGCGAGTTCGGCAAGCCGATGGCGCAGCGGGTGAATTACGGTTCGTGGTGGCGATATTCGTGGAACCGCCTCGGCGGGCTCGACCCGCACGGCCCCAGCCTGTACGAGATGGAGCCGAGGCGTTCGTCGCCCGGTCAAACCGTGCTGACGAGCTTTGGCGATCGCCGCGACCGCACCCGGTTCGCCGCGGCGTATGGCGATCCCGATTCCGGCATTACGACCGGCCCGAGGCCGCCCGCGCCGATCTGTGTCGCTCCGATCCATTATGCCGGACACGACGCGATCAAGACCGACATCGCCAATTTCAAGGCGGCGTTGCAGGGCGCCGGCGTCGCGGAGGGCTTTATGACCGCGGTCGCCCCGGGCAGCGCCGCGCGGATCGGCAATTCATATTACAAGACGGAGGAGGAGCTCCTCTACGCCTGCGCCGATGCGATGCGCGAGGAATATAAGGCGATCCTCGACGCCGGCCTCATCCTCCAGCTCGACGATCCGGCGATCGCCGAGAACTGGGACATGATCAATCCCGAGCCGACGGTCGAGGAGTACAAGAAGTTCTCGATGGTCCGGGTCGAGGCGCTCAACCACGCGATCCGCGGCCTGCCTCAGGACCGCATCCGCTTCCATTTGTGCTGGGGCAGCTGGCACGGGCCGCACGTAACCGACATCGCGATGCGCGACATCGTCGATGTCATGCTGGCGGTCAACGCCCATGCCTATTCGTTCGAGGCCGGCAATGTCCGCCACGAGCACGAGTGGAAGGTCTGGCAGGAGGTCAAATTGCCCGACGACAAAGTGATCCTGCCCGGCGTGGTCAGCCACGCCACCAATGTCGTCGAGCACCCCGAGCTCGTCGCCGAGCGCATCCTTCGCTTTGCAAACCTGGTCGGCCGGGAGCGGGTGATCGCCTCGACCGATTGCGGTCTCGGCGGCCGCGTCCACTCCGACATCGCCTGGGCCAAGCTCGACGCGTTGGCCCAGGGCGCGGCGCTCGCCACCCGCCAGCTCTGGCGCTGAGAGGGATGACGATGAACCGGCGCCGGCAGATCCAACTCAGCCCCGACGAGCAAGCCGCCTTCCTGCGCGAGCACCGCAAGGCGCGCGCTGGCGACGATTGGCAAGGACGGGTTTCCCCATGTCGTGGCGATGAATTTTCTCGCGAAGAACGGCGCCTTTTATATGACCTCCTACGGCAAGGCCCAGAAGGTGCTGAACATTCGGCGCAACCCCAAGGTCGCGCTGATGGCGGAGACCGGAGACAATTACGCGGAACTGCGCGGCGTCATGATCCGGGGCGAATGCGAGATCATCGAGGGGGCGGACGCCGTTCGCGAGGTCTTCGCCGCAATGGCCGAGGCGCGCGGCGCCCCGCCGGGCGAACGGCCGCGCGGATCCGCCGACAGCGCGCCGAAGCGCGTCGTTCTGAAAATAGTCCCGGAAAAAATCACCAGCTGGGATCACCGCAAGCTCGGCGGCGCTTATTAGATTGAAGCATCGTCCGATCGGCTGCGTCCGCCCTCGTCGACCCCGCGGAAGCGGGGGGCCAGGTGCAACCGTGAGATCGCTCGCCCCTGGGTCCCCGCTTTCGCGGGAACGACGAACGCAATATGATCGCGAAGTTCTGTCTAGACGGTCAGGATCCTTTCGCCGGCTCGACGAGGTCGGCGAGCTTGGTCTTCAGCAGGTTCGCCTTGTATGCCGGGATTGCATAGGTCCAGTGCGAGACCTTGTCGTCGATCTTTTTCGCCTCAGCCTCGGCTGAGCCGGAGCCGGTCGCAGAAATCGCGATCCAATTGCTCTTGTCGCGCTCCATCAGGCGCAGATCGACCGTCAGCCCGTCGAAGGTCGTGAAGGATGCCGTTACCACGTCCTTGTCGGGGACCGGCAACTCGCTGGCCGGCTTGACGTCGTCGAGGTCGAGGGTCTCGAGCGCCGTCGCGGGTCCGCTGGTCGTGCTCTCGCTCTTGAATTTCGTGTCGGCCGGCGCGTCCTCGACGGCAAAGCTCGCATCGGGGGCTGCGCGGCTGATGACGAGCTTGCTCCCGTCCGGCTGGGTCAGGGTGACCTTGGCGATCTTCTTCTCGGAGATGTCGATGATTTGCCGGTCGAGCCAGCTCGCAGGATCACCGGACGGATCGAGCGTGCCGCGCGCCAGCCAGGTCTGCGCCTCCCCCGGTTTGCGCAGATAGACCCCGTCATTGCCGGCGCCGAGCCGATCGTAGCGGCGTTTCCCGACGATCGCCTGGGCCAGATCCCTGCCCGATTTGTCCTTGACCCCAACCAGGGTGGATTTCCCGTTGCCAGGGTCCTCGACCTCGAGCCGCGGGTAGAGATCGGGGTTCTGGGTCTTTGGCTCGACCAGTGTCAAATCCGCCATCGCCCGCACGATCTGGCTAACCTTGGCAGCGTTCGCCGGGTAATTTCCCTTCTCGGCGACGAGCCAGCTGTCGCCGTCGCGGGTCAAGGTCATCGTCGAGCCGTTGCGCGACACGGTGACCGAGGCGACCTCGCCGAGCTTCGCGGCGAGCGCCGGAAAGGCCGGCTGACCCGGCGCAGCGCGGCTGACGCCGCGATCGCCGGAGGCGAGCACGACGATCGCGATCGCTACAAGAACGACTGTCGCAGAAGCGAGGAGGATCAGAGAGCGTGCCTGCATTTCCGCGTCACGCCTCCGTGATGCGCCGGCTGCGGCGGCGCAGCCGCAGCGCGCCGAGGACGATGGCGGCCGCGGCGACGATGATCGGGATCAGCGCAATGTCGAGAAATTCGAGCCCGGTCTTGAGGCGCCCGATGTCGCTGCGCAGCGCGGCCTGCACGTCGCGCAATTGGCGGCGAGTCTGCACCATGTCGGCGCGAAATTCCTCGATCGCCTTGGTCTGCTCCGCCGAGAGGTTGGCGGGAGCATTCGCCTGGTCCTTGCCGGTGAGGCTGGCGAGCTTGGCCTGGGTATCCTTGAGCCTTGCCTGCAAGGCGCGCTCCTTATCGCTATAACGCGCCTGCGCCTCGCTCTGGATCCGCTCGACGACCTCGAACGGGCGTGCCGAGGTGCCGCGGCTGCGCAGACCGACGAGATCGTCGCCGCCCGCCAGCACCTCGATCGCATTGGCGACAAAATCGCCGTTGTCGGCGGTCGGGACGAGCACCCGCTGGCCAAAAAACTCCTGCTTCTGCAGCCAGAACCGATCGTCGAGCATGTCGGTATCGGCGACCACGACGACGTTGATCGGTTTGGCCGATTGCTTCAGCCACTCGGCTGCCGGCGCTGCCTCCGGTGATGACGGCGCCGTCTCGCCCTCCTTGGCCTCGGGCTTGGCGGGCTCCGGCGGCTTCGGCGGGCCGTCGGGAAAGGCGCTCTCCGCCGTCCCGGTGACGTGAGCCGCCAATAGGTAGCGTTTGTCGTCCGGTTTGAACTCGGCGAGCAGGCCTGCGACATCGGGCAGCCCAGTCAGTTTTTCGGCCGGGATCTTCATCGAGTTCGGGCGATGTCGTGATCAGCGGCTCGATCGTCGTCTTGGCTCCCGCGATCGGCTCGATGATCCCCGGGGTAGCCATCATCACGTGGCTCAGATCGGCCGTGATCATGTCGGTGCGATTGAGATTGTCGGTCTTCAGGTTGAGCCAGGCGATATAGTCGAGCGGCCGCGTTCCGCCGCGCGAGCCCGGCACGCCGACCCGCTGCGCGTCGCGGCGATCGCCTGCGACCGTATTCGCCGGAACATCGAAGCCCCAGGATTTGAACAGCCGTTCGAGATTGCTGGCGGTCGGCGAGCCGGGAGGATTGAGCTGGC
Organism: uncultured Alphaproteobacteria bacterium; assembly: GCA_963730745.1. GTDB lineage: Bacteria > Pseudomonadota > Alphaproteobacteria > ATCC43930 > CGMCC-115725 > AP-15. The sequence goes on along the minus strand of CAVSTA010000019.1, from coordinate 31,272 downwards.
TCGGATGCGAGGCCTGCAATTCGGAGAGCGGATCGACGAAGACGAGCGCCTTGCCGCCTTTCAGGACGAACTGGTCGATCGCGAACAGTGTCTTGTCCGGCAGGTTCTGCGGATGCACGAGCATCAGCACATCGACATCGGGCGGGACCGCATCGATATTGGCGGCCAGCGGCTTGACCGTATCGAGCTGCTGCAACTGCTCCATGATGGCCATCGGCTCGGCCGGACGGCCGCGCATCATCGCCATCATGTCGCCTTCGAGCGGCAAGGTGCTGATCAGCCCGACCACCGTCTTTTTAGGAAACGCCAGGCTGTGGACGAGCTTGGTCAGATCGTATTCGAGAAAGCGCTCGCGCTCGGGCTGGAAGAACGCGATGACCTGCTGGTCGTCGGTCGAGTTGGTCGCGGCGAGACCGAAATAGACCTGCTCGCCCCCGACATCGAGCGGCACCCCTTGCAGCCCGAACGCGACTGCGCGGTCCTCGGCATCCGAGAACGGCAGCGGGTTGTAGACTTCGAGCCGGACCTTGCCGTGGGCCGCGGCGACATACTGATCGAGCAACTCGCGCACGCGCTGGGCATAGACCCCGTAAGAGGGGACTTCATCGGCGAGGCGGTTCGAATAATAGAACCGCAACGTGATCGGCTCTTCGATCCTGGCGAGCGTCCGCAGGGTGCCGCGGGACAGCGTGTAGAGGTGCTCTCCGGTGAGGTCGAGCCGCCACGCAAAGAGGCGGCGCGGCGAGGATGTTGACCGAAATCAGCATCAGCGCGATGCAGACGAGCGCCGTGACGGCGACGGCGCGCCGCGACGCGAAAAAGCCGCGAAGGCGATCGGGAACGGCCATCAGCGACTGCTCCTATTATCATTCCCTGTTTCACCCCTTTCCCCCCGCCGGCCGGAGGGAGAGAGAAGGGTGAGGGGGGCCAAAAGGCGAGATGGCGGCGCCGCCCACCTCACCTTCCCGTCGCTCCGCGACGGGCCCCTCCCTCTCTCCCCTGAAGGGCGGAGAGGGGCTCGCGAGCAAAGAAGGGACCTCGCCATCGCGCTCTACTCGGCCTTTTCGAGGTCGATCAGGATCGCGTTGGCGGCGAGGAAGGCGATCATGATCGACAGGAAATAAACCAGGTCGCGCAGATCGATGACGCCGCGCGTGATCGCGCTGAAATGGCCGAGAAAGCTCGCCTGCGCGACCCCGTGGAGCAGCCATTCCGGCGCCCAGCCCTGGAATACCCCGAGGACGATCGGCGAGCCCGCGACGGTGAGTACAAAAACCAGCGCCGCGGTAACGACGAAGGCGATGACCTGGTTCTTTGTCATCGCCGAGATGCAGGCGCCGACCGCCAGGAAGGCCCCCGCCATCAGCCAGCTGGCGATGTAGCTGGCGAGGATCACGCCGTTGTCCGGGTGGCCGAGAAAATTGACGGTGATCCAGAACGGGAAAGTCAGGATCAGCGCGATCCCGGCGAAGCACCACGCGGCGAGGAATTTTCCGGCCACCGCCTCGGTCATGCGGATCGGCAATGTCAGAAAGAGCTCGATCGTTCCGCTCCGGCGCTCCTCGGCCCACAGCCGCATCGACAGAGCCGGGATCAGCACGACGTAGAGCCAGGGATGAAAGGTGAAGAAGGGTTGGAGATCGGCTTGGCCGCGTTCGAAGAAGTTGCCGACGAAGAACGTCAGTATCCCCGCCATCACGAGAAAGATGACGATGAACACATAGGCGAGCGGCGTCGCAAAATAGGCGGCCAGCTCGCGGCGGAAGATGGTCAGGACATTGCGCATCGGGGATTACGCCGCAGCGGCCATGGTCGCCGGCTCGGGGGGCGCGGTGGTGATCTCGCGGAAGACGTCGTCGAGCCGCCCGCGCTCCACCTGCAGGCCGGTGATGGTCCAGCCGCGGTTGCGGGCGAGATCGGCGATTTCGCCAACCACCGGTTTTCCGCCGCGCGGCAAGACGATGAGCCCGTCGGCTCCCTCGCCGACCGCTCGGCTCGACTGCCGCCACTCCCGGCAACGCCACCAGTTCGGCCCTGACATTCTGCGTCCGCACCGCCGGCAATTCCGAGGCGAACGGCGTTGTGATGGCGCGAGCGCTGGGCGAGCTCCGCCGGGGTCCCGTCGGCGAGGATGCGGCCATGAGCGATGATGATCGCGCGGCTGCATACCGCTTCGACCTCCTCGAGCAGATGCGTCGAGATGATGATCGCCTTGTCCGGCCGCATCGCCGTGATGACGGTTCGCATTTCGTATTTCTGGTTGGGATCGAGCCCGTCGGTCGGCTCGTCGAGGATCAGGACGTCGGGATCGTGCAGCAAGAGCCTGGGCGACGCCGACCCGGCGCTTGAACCCCTTCGACAATGTTTCGATCGGCTGATGCATGACCTCGCCGATCCGGATCATCTCGACGACGCGGCCGATGCGCCGCGTTGCTTCGTCGCCCGAGAAGCCTCGGATGTGGGCGATGAAGTCGAGAAAGTCGGCCGGCGTCATGTCCGGATAAGCGGGCGCGCCCTCGGGAAGATAACCGATGTGCCGCTTCGCGGCGATCGTCTGCGTCGCGATATCGTAGCCGCAGATTATCGCTGTGCCGGCGGTGGGCGCGAGAAAACCCGTGATCATCTTCATCGTCGTCGACTTGCCGGCGCCATTCGGGCCGAGAAAGCCCAGCACCTCGCCTTGCGGCACCGTAAAGGAGACATCGTCGACGGCAACCAGCGGGCCGAAAGATTTGACGAGGTGTCGGATCTCCAGCATACCAGCGCGTCCTCCGATGACGGCCCGTTTGTACCTTCCCGCGGCGCGCCCCGATAAAGAAATCAGGCGCCCGTGACAAGAGGTTTCGTAATCCAGCGCTGCCGCCTCCGGGCTTTTCGATGATCCGTCAACTGCGGCTTTCTTCAGGTCTGGTGATGCTCGCCTATGTGACGATGCATCTCCTCAACCACGCGGTCGGCCTGATCTCGCTCCAGGCGATGGAAGACGTGCTATGGTACATTTTCCGCCTCTGGTCGAACCGCCCGGCACAGGCGCTGCTCTACGGCAGCTTCCTCGTGCATTACGGACTGGCGCTATGGGCCCTCTGGCAGCGGCGCAGCTTGCGGCTGCGGCCGTCCGAGCTGAGCCAGATCTTTCTCGGCTTTGCGATCCCGATCCTCCTCGCCCGCCACGTCGTTGGCACGCGAATCGCCGACGATTTCTTCCACACCGATACCGGCTATTACGCCTATCTGCTGTGGGTTTTTTTCGTCGAGTCCCCCGGCCACGGCTACTGGCAGATGCTGGCTCTCGTCGTGGCGTGGAGCCACGCGATGATCGGCCTGCATTTCTGGCTGCGCGTCAGGCCCTGGTACTTGCGCCTCCAACCGGTCGCGCTCGTCCTCGCCGTGCTCGTTCCGGTCCTGTCCCTGCTCGGCATGATCGAAGCCGGCCGGCAGGTCGCCGCGCTCGCGGCAGACCCGAATTGGACGCACGAAGCGTTCGCCCGCATGACCCTGCCGTCGCCGGAAGCCCAGCGCGCGCTCCAAGAGATCACCGACGGGCTCAGCTGGTTCTTCGGCGGCGTGGTCGCCGCCGTTTTGCTGGCGCGGATCGCGCGCCGCGCCTGGCGCCGCCGCCACGGCGTCGTGCGGATCGGCTACCCCGATGGCCGCTGGATCGAGGTCACGCCCGGCACTAGCGTGCTCGAGGCGAGCCGGATCGCTGGGATCCCGCATGCCTCGGTCTGCGGCGGCCGCGGCCGTTGCTCGACCTGTCGCGTGCGGGTGCGTGGTGAAGTCCACGCCATCGATCCCCCGTCCGCCAATGAAATGCGAGTGTTGCGCCGCATCGGCGCCCGGCCCAACATTCGCCTCGCCTGCATGCTGCGCCCGCGCGGCGCGGTCGAGGTGACCCCCCTCTTGCCGCCACTGGCGCTGCCCGCCGACGGACGGAGCCGGGTCGATTTCGTGCAGGGCAGCGAGCGCGAGATCGCGATCCTGTTCGCCGACATCCGCGGCTTCACCGCGCTCGCCGAGGGCCGGCTCCCATACGATGTCGTGTTTGTCCTCAACCGCTATTTCTCGGCGATGGGACGCGCGATCGAAAGCGCGGGCGGGCGCGTCGACAAGTTCATCGGCGACGGGGTCATGGCGCTCTTCGGCATCGAGAGCGGTGCGCAGGCCGGCTGCCGCGAGGCGCTCGCTGCCGCGCGGCTGATGTCGGAGCGGCTCGCCGAGCTCAACCTATCATTGCGGGCCGAGCTCGACCGTCCATTGCGCATCGGCATCGGCATCCATTGCGGGCCGGTAATCGTCGGCGAGATGGGGTACGGCAAGGCCGCCGCGATCACCGCGATCGGCGACGCCGTCAACACCGCCAGCCGGCTCGAAGCGCTGACCAAGGATTATGACTGCGAGCTCGTCGTCTCCGACGAGACCGTCGCTCGCGCCGGTCTCGATTTTTCGGAATTTCCGCGCCACGAGATCGAGATCCGCGGCAAGCGGGAGATGCTCGCGGTCACGACTTTCGATCGCGCCGCCGACTTGCCTCCTCCCGGCGCCGCCGCGATCCGCCACAGTGAGCCGGCCGTCGCGGCCCCCAGCGCTGTGCCCGCCGATCCCTGCTGACATGCCGGCGGCAACGGGTCACTGGGCGTGAGGGCCAATCTCAAAATTGCCGCATTGAATGTGTCTTGGTCACACCTGCGGGTGACAAGGGACAACCGATGCCGCCGGATAAAGTCCGCGCGTTTTCCCGTGAGACCAGGAGCGATCAGATCGCGATGGCCTGGGCGTGGCGGAGGAAGCGGCGGTTTGGGGCGCTGCGCGGGCGGGTCGCAGACGCTCGTGCGCCAGCGACAGGGCAACGTCGCGCTGACCGGCGCGCACGGCCGCCTCGGTCAGGGTCCAGTCCACGACGTCGCGTTGCGCGTGGCTGCCGCCGATCTGCCACAGATCGACACGAACCGGCAGCAGCAATTCGACCGCCTCGGCGCAGGCGCCGCGGTGGAACGCCGCGAGCCCCTCGACCACCGGAATGCCGACGGTACGATAGAGGGCGGCCGCTTCGATGCGGCTCGCCGCCGTCTCGCGCATCGCCTCCAGGCGCCGCTCGACCAGCGATTCGCGGCCCGAGCGCAACTCGGCCATCGCGGCATGCATGTCGGCGAAGACGAGGCATTTCCCGTCGGCATGGTCCTGCCAGAAATCCGCCTGTTCCTGCCAGCGGTCGCCGATATCGCAGCCGAGTGTGTCGAGGCGCCACAGCAGAGCGGTGGCGTTGGTGAGGCTGAGGGCTACTGGACGTTGCGTCGCGCGCATCGGCCCGTCATAGAGCGCGAGGGCGGCGTCGTATTGCCCGAGCTCGAGGTGGAACAGCGATTTGTGCCACCAGATATGGACCTGGTTCAGGTGGCCGGGGGTCGACCACAGCGCCTCGCGCGCCGCCATCCACCCGAGACCGTCCTCCGGGCGCCCGGTCATTTCCATTACGTGCGCCACGGTATGATGCGGCCAGAAACTGAACGGCTCGAGTTCGGCGGCGGCGCGCGACTCGTCCTCGGCGCGCGAGTAATCACCGGCTTCCTCCAGCCCGAAGCCATGCATCGCCAGCAAGGTCCCATAGCCCGGCTGGTCCTTGGACCAGAATGGTTGCGCCCGCGCCGAACGATCCCGGACACAAGGGAAGCGTCCGAGGAACCCGTCGATCAATGCCGCTGCCTGATGCGCGATAATGTCGAATGGGTAATGCATCAGGTGGCGATCCAGCACGGCGACAGCGGCGGCCCGGGCACCTTGGACCAGATGGGACAGGGCGGCGAGGTGGGCTCGCTCGCGCTCGTTCAACCTCAAAGGTCGGGCGGTTTCGACCAATGACTTGGCCTGGGTCAATAAGCCCGGGTCATTGGCCAGCGGCGAGCACCCAGGCTTTTCCCAGATATGCCATCGCGAAGTCGGGTGCGGCCTGACATGCCGTGTCGAACAGGCCGATCGCATCACCGTGGACCAGGTTGAACGCCCGTACCGCCTTATCGTATTCGGTGACGATCGCTTCCGTCGCGCCGGAGAGGCGATGTCCCTGGGCGTCCTGGATCATTGTTGGCTCCATTGCTTCGGAACGGCGGCTGCTGGTTGCGCCGGGGCCGAGCGGGCCCGGCTTCCCGATGATCGGCCATCCGTCCGCCGGGTGTGGAGGTTAGAGCCTGCGCTTCGCGCCGCGCAACAAGTTGATTGCGACAACGTCCGTTTGGAGCCAAATCGTCGGCCCTCTGCCTGAAGGCAGATCCACCTGACCTAAAGCAAAGCGAAATCCCGCTCGAAAAGCCGCGCCTCATCCTGACTGCGAAAGCGGATATCGAGGGTGACGACGCCGCTTTTTGTTTCTGACTTGAACTCGACCGGTTCGATGTTGTGGCGATCCAACCAAGGGCGGACATCGTTGATGGAATCGCCGAGCGGCGTTCCGACCGGCGTCTCGATAGAGATGGAGTAGGTTCGGAGCGCCATGCTGCGCCCCCTCTCTTGGCCGAAGAGGCGGGAGCGCGCGGATCTCTCAGTCGATGCCGAGCCTCGGCGGGGGCATCAATATCATATGCTATCGTAATGACCGTCGATTGGCAAATCTGAGCAATCGCGTGTCTGCAGCAGATGAATGTCCGCGTTGGTAGCGGACCGTAGCCGACCATTTTGGGGGATGGACGATGCCGGCATACCTCGCTCCTAGAGCGTTGCCTCCCGGCTGTGCGCCGCTCGCTGCCGGTAATCCCGGCGCGTTACCGGTTACCCGAACCGCCCCCCGGAGATCCCGATTCTGCGTTCCCTCACTGGCCGGTCAGGGCCAGGGGCTGCGGCTCGTCGGCGAAAGCCGGCATGATGTCGCGGGCAAAACGACGGATGTTCTCTCGCGAGCCGCCGAAATTGATGATGACGTATTCGACCCCACCCTGGCGCAGGGCATCGAGCTTGCGCATGATTTCGTCCGGCGTGCCGAAGAGCGCGCTCTCCGCACTCTCGTAGCGGGCGTCTTCCTCGTGCGATTTGAAGCGTGTCCTGGTCTCGCCGTCCGGGCGTCGCGCCAGCGCGTGGACCCGCATATGCCCCTGATACCGCCGCTCGAGCGCGGCCTCCTTGTCGGCCGGCGTTCTTGGCGATATGGATCGCGCGCGCGACGGCGACATGCATCGGGTCGAAGGCGCGGCCGCGGGCCTCGACCTCCTCGCGGAACTGGGCGACCTGGTCGAGGATCTCCTCGGCGAGAGAATGCTGGCCCAGCAGCATGTTGTAGCCGCGCTCGGCCACCTGGCGGACCGAAGCTCGGGCTGCCCGCCCCCATCCAGAACGGCGGGTGCGGCTTCTGCGCGGTCGGCGGCTCGACGACGATGTTGTCGAACTGCCAGTACTTGCCCCGGTGGGAGAATGGCGTCTCGGAGGTGAAGGCCTTGGTGATGACTTCGAGCGACTCTTCGAAGCGCGAATCCGCCTCCTCCATCGGCAGGCAGAACCCGGAAAATTCGTTGTAGCGGTAGCCCTTGCCGACGCCGAAATCGAGCCGCCCGCCGGACAGCAGATCCAATGTCGCCGCCTGCTCGGCCAACAGCACCGGATTGTGCCAGGGCAATACCAGCACCGCCGTGCCGAGCCGCAAATGGCGGGTGCGGGCGCCGAGCCAGGTCAAAAGGTTGAGGCTGGCCGAGACCTGGCCGAAGCCGGTGAAGTGGTGCTCGACGAGGAAGGTGCTGTAATAGCCGAGCGCCTCGGCTTCGACATTGTTTTCGATGAACTCGCGGAACCCCTGGCTGCTGTCGGTATCGGGGCCGCTGCGCCTGGCTTGCGCGCTGCCGAACAATCCAAAACGCATCGTCTTCTCTCTTCGAGGAAACCAGTTCTATCAGATCTTTCTCGGGCCGGGGGCGCACGAATGATCTGTCCAATGCAGCGGGGATTGTTCTGTTCGCCCCCGCATATCCTATGCGCGGGAGCCAGAACTCGAGGAGGTCTTTCGTGAAACGAATATTGCTCGCCGCCGTGCTGGCGACAACGACCGCGATTGCGGTTCCGATCATCGCCCGCTCGGCCCAGGATGCCGAGACCCAGCAGGCCCAAGCGGCGGCGCCGGCGGCCGCGGACGAGCAATCGGGCGAGGAGCACCGCGGCGGTGGTCCCGGAGCGTTGGATGCGCGGGGAGGGCGGCCCGGGCATGCAGGGCTGGCGGGGAGGCATGATGCACCGCATGATGATGCGCCGGAGCCCGCAGGAACGGTGCCAGGAGCGGCTGGCCTGGCGTGCCGCGATGCGGGCCTATACCGAGGCGAAGCTGGACCTGACCTCCGAGCAGCGCCCGCTATGGGACAGGGTGGAAAGCATTGCCCAGACCGAGCAGCAGAAGGAACGCCAGCTCTGCTCGTCGCTGAAACCGCGCGACGAAACGACCATGCTCGACCGGCTCGACCGGATGCAGCAGTTCCTGTCGACGCGGCTCGAGGCATTGCAGGCGGCGAAACCGGCCGTCCAGGCGCTCTATCAGGCGCTGACGCCGGAGCAGCGGGCGATCTTCGATCATCCCTTCCGGCGGTAGCGGCCAGCGCGGCAGCTCAGTGCCACATCAGCCAGGCATTGTCCGCTGTCGGGACTACCCGTTCACTCGAGCATGATCCGCACGCCGGTGGCGCCATTGAGCAGGCGTCTCAAATGAAAGCTTACCAGCTGGTCGTCGCCGCATAGACCAAGCAAAGCGGCAAATGCCGGCAGTGCGGTAGGTTCCCCCGCTTCGAGCTTCCGAAAGGCGTCGAGGTAGCCCCGGGTCGCCTGAGTCTCAAAGTCGTCGGAGGAGAGCGGCTCGAAGGCGCGCAAGGGTTCGCTGCGTCCGCGCAGCAGCAGGTCGCCGACCGGCCTGCCGGTAAAACCGGGGACGCGAGCCGCCACGCTCTCGCCGATGCAGATGCGGGTCCCGAGCTGCTTGTTCGCCGCTTCGAGCCGCGCCGCCGTATTTACCGTGTCGCCGTAAGCGGTGTAGTCGAAGTAGCGGCGGCCGCCGAAATTTCCGACAATTGCCGGGCCCGCATTGAGGCCGAGACGGGTCGCGCCGAGAACAACCCCTTTTCCCTCCCAGCGCTTGAGGAAGGATTGGGAGCGGGCATCCAGCTCCAGCGCACAGGCGACCGCGCGGGCGGCATGGTCCGGCTGCTCGGCCGGCGCGCCGAACAGGACATGCAGCGCATCGCCGACGATCTTCACGACGGTTCCGCCATGAGTGAACACAGCGTCGGTCATTTCGCCGAGATAATCGTTGAGCAGCGGCGCGATGACCTCCGGCTCGAGCGTCTCGACGAGCGTCGTGAACCCGGCCATGTCGGTGAAAAGCGAGGTTATCTCGCGCCGCTGTCCACCGAGATCGACGGCCTCGGGGTCGCTCGCCAGCCGCTCGGCCAGATTGGGGGAGAAATAGCGGGACAACAGCGCGTGTGCGCGCTCCGCAGCAATCTGCCGGCGCCGCACTTCGCGCAATGTTTCGATGTGGCGCAACGTCTTGTTGATCGTCGTCTCGAGGTCGGCGAAATCGATCGGCTTGGTCAGAAAATCGAAGGCTCCGCGGTTCATTGCGGTGCGGATATTGGCCATGTCGCCATAGGCGGACACGATGACCGTGGAGAGCGGATCTTCGCCCTCCTGGATTTTTTGCAAAAGCGTCAGCCCGTCCATACGCGGCATGTTGATGTCGCTCACCACCATATCGACAACGCCGCCATTGCCCAGCATTTCGAGCGCCTCGGCACCGTCGCGGGCGAACAGAAAGCGGACTTGGCCGTCCCGGATCTGGCGCCGGAACTTCTGCTGGACGAGAGTTTCTAGGTCGGGCTCGTCATCGACCAGCAGGATCGTCGAGGTCATGTCTGCCCCCTCGCTCCTTGATGACAACGTCGAGCGGCTCGTCGATGATGCCCTTGCCGAGACCGATTTGTGCGTCCTGACATCCTGTCTCCGCCTCGCCTGCCTAGCACCTCTCGAGGTCGATGATAGCAGACGTTGCGGCGACAAAGAGGCCTGGATCGACGGCGCGAAGGAGTTTGGTATCGTTTGATGGTGACCGCCTCGCCCTACATTCTGGCGATCGACCAGGGCACCACCAGCACCCGCGCAATCCTGTTCGACGCTGCGGGGCGCCCGCGCAGCACCGCGCAAATCGAACTAACCCAGCATTATCCGCAGCCCGGCTGGGTCGAGCACGACCCGGAAGAAATCTGGCGCAGCGTCGTCGCGACCTGCCGTGAAGCGGCGGCCGCCGCGGACGGGCCGATCGCCGCGATCGGCATCACCAACCAGCGCGAGACGACGCTGTTGTGGGAGCGCGCGACCGGGGCGCCGGTCCATAACGCGATCGTCTGGCAGGACCGCCGGACCGCAGAGCTGTGCGAGCGCTGGCGCATGGAAGGTCTTGGCAAAACCGTCGCGCAGCGCACCGGGCTGGTTATCGACCCGTATTTTTCCGCGTCCAAGATCGCCTGGCTCCTCGCCAATCTGCCGGCATTGCGCGAGCGCGCCCGGGCGGGCGAGATCGCCTTCGGCACGGTCGACAGCTATCTGGTCTGGCGGCTTTCGGGTGGTCGGCGGCATATGACCGACGTTACGAACGCGTCCCGGACGATGCTGTTCGATATTCGTCGCCTCGGCTGGGACGCTGATCTCCTCGAGGCGTTTGGGATCCCGCCGGCGATTCTGCCCGAGGTGCTCGATACTGCTGCGGATTTCGGCGCGGCCATCCCGGAGCTGCTGGGAGCTGCGGTGCCGATCGCCGGGGTCGCCGGCGACCAGCAGGCGGCGCTGATCGGCCAGGCCTGCTTTCGCCCGGGGATGGTCAAATCGACTTACGGCACTGGAGCATTTGCGCTGCTCAACACCGGGCGCGAGCCGGCGAACTCGCGCCACCGGCTGCTGACAACTGTCGCCTACCGGCTCCGGGGCGAGACCGCTTATGCTCTCGAGGGCAGCATCTTTGCCGCCGGAGCGGCGGTCAAATGGCTGCGTGACCGTCTCGGCGCGATCGGAACGGCTGCCGAGGCCGAGCGGCTCGCTGCGCGCGCCGACCCGCAACAGCGGCTCTATCTCGTGCCGGGCTTTGCCGGGCTCGGGGCTCCCTACTGGTCTCCCCGGGCGCGAGGGGCACTGATCGGGCTGACGGCGGAGTGCGGTCTGCCGGAGATCGCGCGCGCCACGCTCGAGGCCGTCGGCTATCAGACGCGCGATCTCATCGAAGCGATGGCGGCCGATGCCGGGGTCGCCGTGGCGAGCTTGCGCGTCGATGGCGGCATGGCGGCGAGCGATTGGACGATGCAGTTCATCGCCGACATCCTGCCGGCGCTCGTCGAGCGGCCGAATTCGGTCGAAACCACCGCATGGGGCGCCGCCTATGTTGCGGGCCTCGCCCGCGGCCTCTATCCCGAGCCCGAGGCGCTGGTTGACGGGTGGCGGCCCGAACGCCGCTTTGCGCCGCACATGCCCGCGACCGAACGCGAGGAACGCTACGCTGGCTGGCAGCGCGCCGTCGCCGGCGTGCTCGCGACGGTGTCATGAACCTTCTCGCCCCGCTCCCCGACGCGCGGGAAGCCGAGCAGATCGCGACATTGCTGACCCGGCCGGGTTTACGGATCGAACGGATCGTCTCGCTGAGCCAAGCCAGCCCGCCGGGTTTCTGGTACAACCAGGAGGAGGGCGAATGGGTTCTGGTGCTCACCGGCGCCGCAAAGCTGCGATTTGCCGACGAGCCCGAGGCGCGCCTGCTGCACCCCGGCGACTGGCTCGACATTGCCCCGCACCGGCGTCATCGCGTCGACTGGACCGACCCGGCAACCCCGACGGTATGGTTGGCGGTATTCTACAGCTAGAGGTTCCCGGACCCACCTCGCCCCGTTCGAAGCCTTTTCTTGGCTCATCACGCGGCCAGTGTAAGATATTCCGACACTGTTCGAGATCTGGCCCGCCAAACCTCACGTGATTCAGTGTAAGCAATCCGCCCATGGGCCCGGTTAAATGTGGCCGCTCGTCTCAACCGGCAACTCGCAGACCAAGCCCTGGGGTGAAGGAGACGCGCCCGCCAACAATGAGCTTAGCGTAAATAAAAAGCGGCGCCCGAAGGCGCCGCCGCAGAACTTAGGTGTCGGAATTCTTTACGAGGCCGTACGGCGGCGACGTCCGAGCCAACCCAGCCCGACGAGCGCCGAGCCGACAATGGTCAGCGAGGCCGGCTCCGGGACGGCGGCGGCTGCGCTGCTCAAATTTATCGTGAGATTGAAGCTGCACGGGGCCGCCACGGTGCATCCGGCGGGCGCTGTGATGATATACAAATCCGTCACCGAGAACGGATTGGAATCACTCAATGACGTGTTCGAGAAGGGACCATCCGCCCGGATCACAGTGAAGGTGTCCGTGCTCAGAATGTCAGCGGCTGTCTGCGTGTATAGCCCGTTCGTAGGATCGTTCAACGTGGTTTCAACGATCGTAAATCCCCCGGGCGAGGTCGTGCCCGGGTTGACACTCATGGAGCTAAGATAGGTGTTAGCCCCCAAGGGGGTCGCGTTGCCTTGCTGAGTTACTGCGAGCTTGAGGGTACCGCCGCTGGCGGTTTGAGCCGTGATCGTGTTGGAATCCAGTGATGTTGCGGCGAGCGGCGGGCTCCCCGTCGCGCTCGCGGTAACGATCCACGACCCGATAGTGGAACCGGCAACGGCAACCGATCCACTGCCGGTGGCACCGGCGATGGTACTCGGGGCGCAAGCAGCCCCCAAGCAATCTCCGATCGAGATCGTGGTCGCGAACGACCCGGACCCCCACAGGAACGCGCCTGAACACAGGGCGATCGCTGTGATAAAGTTCTTGAACATTTCCGCGCTCCTAAAAAGTTAATTATCGAACCTGCTCACCTACGAGCAAGTCGCGTGCCAACCGAGATTATTATGTTGGAACAGCCGCTTAGGAGACCCGAGAGGAAACGCGCAGCACGCTTTGTAAGATCCACTGACAGCTACGATAGCGCGAAATCAGTTCCGGCCAAATTGGTGAAGGCGGAAGACCAGACCAGGCGGAACGACATCCCGGGCCGGTAAAAAACCGACATTATCCGGTCGGAGATCCGGCTAATATTGCCCAACGCGAATTGTGTGTCGTTGCTCGCCGGCGAGGCCGAGTTGCGGTTCGCCGACGAGCCGACGCCACTGCCGTCTTTGACAGCGAGCCGTAAAAAAAGCGGCGCCCGAAGGCGCCGCTGCAGGTCTTGAGTGTCGGAATTCTTTACGAGGCCTTGCGGCGGCGGCGCATCAGGCCGAGACTAGCAAGTCCGGCCCCCAACAATGCCAGCGATGCCGGCTCAGGCACGCTTGGGGGGCTTGGGGGGCTTGGAAGAACCTCACCCGAAGAAAATGTCGCAGTGGCCGTTGTACCTGTGGCACTTGCGGCTAGAGAAGAGAGGGATGTCCCCGTGCCCAGGTCGACTGTGTAGTCGACCGTGGGCTTAGAACCCACCGGGAAATCCGCGAGAAAGGCCGCATTGGTGCCGCTTACGGCGGTCACGGTTAAAAGGGCGTCATCGTCAAAACTTGGCGTGGTCGTGCCGTCTTTGATGCCCGGCCATGTCACGGTGCCCGTCAGTGTGTTGCCGCTCGCGGTAAAAGTGAAAGTTTCCGTCCCACCTGAGATGACCGGAAAGATGCCACCGCTTTCGGATCCAGTCGTGCCGCTCGTCGCACCAAACGAGCTAGTGCCCATCAGAAGAATGGTACCCGTGGGGGACTGGAAACTTGCAGGCGCTAAAGTTGCAAATCCAGCTGTAGAAAAGCTGAGACCCCCGCCCCCGATGCTGGTAAAAGTTACCGAGCCGGCGCCGGAGCCCGTCGTGATTATGTCTGCGTTCGCCGCCGAGGCCCAAAGAAGCGGAGCGGCTACCAGCGCGACCGCGTTTGAAAGTTTCCGGCCCATTGCCTCACCTCGTTTCGACAATCCAACTCTTCTCAATGCATAATCCGTGCCGTGTGACGATTTTTAAGTATAATCAATCCATTAAGCAACTCGCCCGGAGATGATTGGGCAGCAGTTGTAAAAAGGACCGACACTCCTTTGCGTCGAGAGGACCCGCCTCCCCGCGTTTCGTCGGAGCTGCGCCTCAACTAACCCATTGACAGGCGTGTCGGGAGACAAATCGAAGCGGTCGTCGGGGTCTGTAAGGAACGCCGACGTTGACGACCGGCCAGAGTGGCTTTGCATTGCGGCCCCATTCAGATTTGCAGAAATTCGCAGAGCGATTTCAGATGCCGCTCGTAACGACGCCAACGCCCGACCGAGCGGCATAAAGCGGGCTGACGACCTTGCCGGGCGCTGGCGGTCAAGACCGACCGCTCCGTGCGATGAAAATCGAGACGGGCTGGTTGGGTCGGCTTTCAGGCGGGTGTTCAAGACCGCTTCGGCCTTATCGGGGTCGCCAGTCCTAACACAAGCCGGACAGCACCCCGATCACGGCGTCGGCGGAAGGCCGGTTCGCGACGGCCTTTTCTAGCAGGTTGACCGCGGCATCGCGGCACCCGGCCTATTCGTGTGACTCCGCAGAAGTAACATCATAGAGCGGGTTTCCCGGATCGTCTCCGGCAAAAGCGTGCGCCTTTGCCAAGCCCGCACCCATACCTCCGATTTCGGCCTCTACTCGGATCAGATCGCCTTCAACTGGTCGTTTTTGGGATCGCGGGCAAGCGCGGCTTGCAAGGCCGTTTTCACCTTTGAAAACTGCTTCGCCCCATTCAGCAAAGCGACATATTTGCTTCGTCCCCCCGGAACGCCCGCAGGGCGGCCGTCCGGGGTCCTCGCAATGACGATGCGCGACACCAGAGGTGAGGGGAGCAGGAAATGACTATCCTCACCGAGTTGCAACATTTCATCAAACTTCGGGAACGGGCGCTGCAAGCGCGCCGCGACGCGGAGGGCTTGATCAGTGACTGCGTGGAGATCGTGTTGCGGTCTCGCCGGTCGATCGCGCAATCCTCAGGTGATCGGGGGTTCCCGAAGACACGAAAGCACCGGCCAGCAGCGCTCGCCTACACTCGCTGTCGTATAAGATCGTGTATCTCCGCTCTGAAGGTTCTGCCGACCGCCATCTCCTCGCGGATCGCCTTGAGCACCTGACGCTCGCTGTCTCTCAACCGTCTTGCATCCGCGCACGCGAGTTCCGCTCGCGCACGCAGTTCGGCCATTTCAGCAATCTGCTCGGATAGGTGACCGGCCGAAGGCGCCATTTATCCCCCCTGGCGCTGATAACGCGGTTGGAAATTTTTGTTGCGCATCGCCCAATTTTTTGCGGGCCTCTTCTGCTTGCCACCGGACCTTCTCCAACTGCTGAAGAGACTGTCGGAGCAAACCGAGGGTGATTTCGTTGCGATGGACCCAGTAATGCAGTACCCTGACCGTGTCGTCCGCACTTTTACCCGCTCAGCCAGCAGACGCAACTTTTCGGCATAGGCGCGGTCTGCCCTCGCCAACAGTGCGCTAGTTTCCGTTATTCGAAGCCCCGGCTGGCTCTGGATGACTTGCCCCCCTGGCGGTTGCGTACGCTTAATTACAACTTCGCCCAAGATTTAGCGCGCGGGCGTCATTTGTGGAGTTCGATCGCCAGGTGGTCGCGGGCTAGGGACTTGTCTCAAATGGTTTATCCCTCCAACAGAGGTGGACGATCAACCAATTCGCAGAAAAACGTATGCTATTCGGTCACGCGATTCGCGCATGATTTCTTCGGTAATGCAACAGAGCGTCTCGGATAATGCGAGCCGAGCTTTGCAGTTCAATATATCGGTCTTCATTCAACACCCTGGCCATCAAAGCCTGGCCACCAAAGCATTGTACCGGGCAGACTGATCCGCAGGCAGTGTCATCGGACTCTGTGCCTCCCTCTGGCAGGTGAATCTACCCCGGCGGTGCTGGCTTCGGCCGCGGAGCCTTCATGATTGTCAATAATGTATCGAGCAGCTCGGCCAATTTGAACGGCTTGCAGAGGCGTGGGCGCTTGGCGTACACGGCCGGCAGGCTAGCCGTGCCGTAGCCGGTGACGAACATGAACGGGACATTCCGCCGAGACAGCACATCCGCGACCGGATCGATCCGGTCGCCTGCGAGGTTGACGTCCAAGACCGCTGCGTCAAAGGTCCCGCCATCTACCGCATCGAGGGCTTCGGCAAGTCGTGGGATAGGGCCCGCTACCACACAACCGGCGGATGTCAGCATGTCTTCGATCAACGTCGCGACCAAAAATTCGTCTTCGACAACCAGTACTCTAATCCCTTGGAGCGCCGCCGTCATGAAGCCGCTTCCTCAACTGGCGATCTGCCGGGCGACGCCCGTAAGGTCATGTAGCGTGGATCCGCCGGAATGACTATCCTACAGTGGAGACCGCCATCCACCACACTGAGTTCTGCTTCGCCCTCCAACTCGAAACGGATGCCGCGTTCGATCAGTTCCGTGCCGAACCCTCGGTTCGGCAAAGCATCGATTTTTGCCCCGCCTTGCTCGATCCATGTCAACTCGAGATGTCGAGGACTGCCCCCGGTGATCGCCCAAGCCACGTCTACGCGACCCCCCGGGATCGACAGGGCGCCGTACTTGGCTGCATTGGTCGTGAGTTCGTGCATAACGAGGGCGAAAAGGAGGGCTGCTTGCGGTTTGAGCATAATCGGCGGCCCGTTAACCCTCGCGTTCGAACCATCACCCGCAAGGTGCGGCGCGAGCTCGCGCATCACGAGCTCCCGCAGGGACGCCTCGGTCCAGCCGCCTCGGGACAGCAAATCGTGGGTCTGCCCGAGAGCGTGGAAACGGCCGATCAGGTCATGCTTGGTCTCGCCGTCCGGCAAAGTTCGCTCGGCAATCGATGAAACCACGGCGAGACTGTTTTTAACGCGGTGGCTGAGCTCGGCCGCAAGCACCTTCTGCTGCTCCTCGGCGGCAACGATGCTGGTCACATCGACAAAGGTCAGGAGCACGCCGTCGATCACGCTCTCGGTGCGATAGGGCAAGATGCGTGCGAGATAATGGTCTTGCCCGCCGGTGTGGCTCACCGGACGCTCGATGCTCTCGCCGGCGAAGACGGTTCGGATGTCGTTTTGCAGATCCGGATAGTCGATGCGGCTCGCAATGTCGGTCAGCGGTCGGCCGCGGTCGCTGGGAATGAGACTGAACAGCTTGACCACTTCCGGCGTAAAGCTGCGGATCACGAGATCCCGGTCGAGGAACACGGTCGCGATCTTGGTGCTTTGAAACAAATTGGTCAGATCGCTGTTGGCGCGGTCGAGCTCGTCGATCTTGGCCGTGAGCTCGCTGTTGACAGTCTGCAATTCCTCGTTGACCGACTGCAGCTCCTCCTTGGAAGTCTCGAGCTCTTCATTGGCCGATTGCAGTTCCTCATTGACCGAGACCAGCTCTTCATTGGAGGAACGGAACTCCTCGTTGGCCGTCTCGAGCTCCTCTATTGTCGACTGCAGGCGCTCCTTGGTCTCGTTCAACTCCCTTTCGATCTGCTGAACGGTGATGTCCTTGCCCTCCAGGGTTTCCGAGTTGGCGCTTTCGTGCTCCGTCTCGATCGGACCGCGATCGATGAACACGACACCATAGGCCGTCTCGTTGCCTTCGGTTATCGGCTCGACCGCAAGGCTGATCATTTGGACGCCGCCGTTGACCTGCACCGCGATCAGATCGCGCGCTACTCGTCTGCCCTCTTGCTTGGCCAGATGCAGCAATGCGCGTAAATCGGCGCGCAATCCCTGGCGCGCCATCGCGACGATATCGCGGTTCGGCGGGCCGGCAGCAGCCTGCAAATATTTTCCGGTGCCGGCGGAGAAATAAAGCGCCTGGCCGGATTCGTCGACGATGACAAAGGCCGGCGCAAAATGCTCCACGATGGCGCCGGCCACTTTCTGCAGCAGGCTGGAGCGCTTCAGTCCCTCGTTCCCGCCGTTATCCCAGCCGGTCCCGCTCCGCCCGGCGTACCGCCGGAACGGCCGAGACGGCACTGGGGGCCGGGCGACCAGATCGCGGCGCCGGTAGACACGGTTCGTCTTGTCGAGCGGAAGAAACAGGTCTGTATACTGTGCAATATTCTCCGAAAGCCCGAGGAAGAGATAGCCGCCCGGCCTCAGAGCATAATGGAACAACGGAAAGACCTGCCCCTGAAGACCAGGCTTCAGATAGATCAGCAAGTTGCGGCAAGAGATCAGGTCGAGGCGTGAGAAAGGCGGATCGCGGATCACGCTGTGGCTCGAGAAGATGCACATCTCGCGCAAATCCTTGACAACATGATAGATAGCGCCTTCCTCCACAAAAAAGCGCTTTAGCCGCTCCGGCGAGACCTCGTTGATCAGCGTCTTCGGATAGCGCGCCGTGCGGGCGACAGTCATGGCGGTATTGTCGATGTCGGTGGCAAAGATCTGGACCTTTGGCCGCGTCCGGATGGTGTCCATGTGCTCGCGCAACAGAATGGCGATGGAATAGGCCTCCTCGCCGGTAGCGCATCCCGCTACCCAGACCCGGATCTCGTCATCGGCCCCCCTGCCTTCGAACAGTCTGGGTATGACCGAGGTCTCGAGGGCACGAAAAGCCTCGGCATCACGGAAAAAATCGGTGACGCCGATCAACAGGTCGCGGAACAAGGCACCGACCTCGTCCGGATCTTCTTGCAGCCGAGCGAGGTAATCCTCGAGGTTAGTCGTCTGGACTACCTGCATGCGGCGTTGGACCCGCCGTTGAAAGGTTGTGTCCTTGTATTGGCTGAAATCGTGCCCGGTCCGCGTCTGCAGCAGCGTGTGGATTTTGTTCAGCGCATCTTCCGGACGTTCCGCTTCGAAAGCGCCCCAATTATGGACATAGTCGATGATCCGTTGGGGGATGTCCTCGACCGGCAGCACCAGATCGACAAAGCCCGCCGCCACCGCGTTGGCTGGCATGTCCGCGAAACGGGGCCGCGTCAGGTTCACGCCTTGGGCGACGGTCAACCCGCCGTTCTCCTTGATCGCCTTGAGACCAAGCGTCCCGTCGCTGCCGCCGCCGGACAGCACGACGCCAATTGCGCGCTCTCCCTGATCTTCGGCAAGCGAGGTGAAGAACACATCGATCGGCGCCCGTTCACGATTCCCAGCCGCGAGGTGCCTAAGACGGAGCCGCCCCGCGCCAATGGTCAAGATCGCGCTGGGCGGGAGAACGTAGACATGCTGCGCTTCGACCGGCTGACCGTCTCGTGCGTTGACCACGGGCACGTGGCAAGCGCGGCCGATGATCTCGGCCAGCAAGCTATCGCGGTCCGGCGGGAGGTGGGTGACGACCACAAATCCCATGCCATTGTCCGCCGGCATGGCTCGGAAGAATGCCTCCAGCGCCTCGACCCCGCCCGCCGAGGCGCCGATGCCTACGATCGGAAGATGAGGCGTCACGCCTCTTACCCCCGGATTGTCCATCTGCCAGTATTAACTCCTAACGCCGTCCTGGATACAACACTTGCGCGGCAATTCGGGACGACGCCGCCGAAAATTTTTGACGTTTCCTGGACCCTCGAGTGGACGGGTTCGGGGCGCCGAATTCATTAACCAACCCCAGCCTTTAGCAACGTGAGCAAATCGGTATGCAAGAAATTACCCCTGTTCCTGTGGTCGAAGAATTGTCCGTGCTCGTCGAACGAGCCGAACGCGCGTGCAGGACGACCGCCCAACTCGTGCGGGACTTCAACTTCATCGTCGTATGGTACCAATCGCGTCCGCGCTGGAGACTGCGTGCTGATCCAATCCTGGACGAAGCTAGTGATCAGCAGCGGACACAGGATTCGTCGTCCGACCCGCTCGACATCACAGGAATACTCGGTCCGCCTTGAGGCTCTCAGCCGTTCCCCGGCGCGGCGGGCGGCGCCACGGTCCGGCGCGGCGCCCACGGCACCTCGCGAAGGCTGCCGAGGTCGATCTCCGGCATCGCTAGGTCGAGCCGGCGCGCGACCGCGTTGGCGAGCTCGTTATAACGCTCGAAACTGCGGCGCAGCCGGCCGCGCCAGGCCGGGATTCCACCGCTGGCGTGCAACTCGAACGCGGATTCACGGCCGTCGAGCGCCGACGAGACGTGGTCCCATGCCATCTGCAGCAAGGCCGAGCGCTGCAATGCCGTGTAACCGCCGCCGCCGAACGATTCCTCGAGTCCGGCGGCCATCTCGGGCGCAGCGAGGTCCTTATCCGACGGGCAGACCACAAGTGACGAGCCGGGCACGATGCGCAGGATCTCGGCCATGCGCTGGCGCGCCTTCAATACCGCAATGCCGCCGACCGCGAGATGGGCGTGGTTGGGCACGCAATAGCCGGTCTCGGTGAAGCGCGGATCGTGCTCGCAGGCTGTCAGGCACGCGCGGACGGTCTGCACCTCGATCGCCAGATCGACGAGGTGCTCGATCGTCTGATCGTGCTTTTGCAGGCCCATTGAATGGGTCAATGCGAGCGCCAGGCCCATTGTGAACTCGGCCTTCGACAGCCAGCCATAGAGGTGATGCCAGATGAGCCAGCGGACCACCGGCTCGGGCGACTTCGCCCAGCAGGAAGACGTGTTCCCACGGGATCAAGACATCGTCGAGCCACATTTGGCCGTCGAGCTCGTCATAGCGGCTGCTGAGCGGCGAAACGAACGGGTTCGCATCGCGCATCGCGATCTTACGGCAGACCGTCGTGACCCCGGGCGCATTGACCGGCACGATGAAGGTCGCGCGATGTCCGTCGATTTGGATGCCGCATAGGCTGCCGACATAGACGTCCTCGGCGTAGGCCGGGCTCGTATGCATGCCGATCTTGCCGCGGATGACGATGCCCCGGTCGGTCTCGCGGACGAGCTTCACCGCGGCGCGTTCGGCCGGGTCAGCGCGCATTCGGGCGCCGATCGTCGGGGCGCCGCCGCAGAAGGTCAGAAACCGCCCGGTGCGGGCGATCATCTCGCGGTAGCGCGCGGCGTTGGCGATCTGCTCCGGCGAAACTTTGCGCTCTTCGACCGAAGCCTGCACGCCGAGCGCGATCATGTGGCCGTAGCACGGGGTGTGGGTGATGTTGCCGGCGCTGAGAAAGTCGTCGCCGAAAAGAACCGCCCCATGCCCGCGAGGTCGTCGGCGTTCTTTGGGACGACATAGGCCCAGGGGGTGGGTTCGTTGTGCGCATCGGACGGGCGGATCGCGATCTCCTGCCAGGCCGGGTCGAGATGGAGGTCGTACCAGGCGACATATTCGTCGACCATTGCGCGGGTCGCCGGATGCGTCGTCACATCCTCGACGAGACCCTCGCCCATGACCCAGACCCGCCGCCCGTCGCGCAGCCCTTCCCGATATTCCGCCCCTGTCCTCATGCCGTGCTCCCGCTTCCCGCAACTCGCCGCCTGTGTATGACGCACCTAGTGCAGGCGCGGAAGGGGATAGCCGTTGCCGGCTTGTCCTGGCCTATACTGCGGCCGCAGATGCTGCGAGGACCTGAAGGAATTCCATGGCCTTGATCTCCGACATCCTGATCCGCGGCGGCACTTTGATCGACGGCAGCGGGGGGCCCGGCGAGGTCGGCGACATCGCGGTTC
Organism: uncultured Alphaproteobacteria bacterium; assembly: GCA_963730745.1. Classification (GTDB taxonomy): domain Bacteria; phylum Pseudomonadota; class Alphaproteobacteria; order ATCC43930; family CGMCC-115725; genus AP-15. The sequence continues at coordinate 9,699 of CAVSTA010000019.1, read as the reverse complement.
GCGACGGGCGGATCGCCGCGCTCGGCCGCTCCCTGGCGGAAGGCGCGGCCAAGGTGATCGACGCCGAGGGCCTGGCGGTGGCGCCCGGCTTCATCGACATCAAGACGCATTCGGACTTCACCTTGCCGATCAACCCGAAGGCCGAAAGCAAGGTGCGTCAGGGCGTCACCACCGAGATCATCGGCCATTGCGGGTTTTCGGTCGCGCCGGTCTTGCCGGGCAAGGCGCAATTGCTCGCCGATTATCTGAGCGGCGGGGCGCCGTGGCTGCCGTTCCGCGAGATGCGCTTTCCGGAATATCTCGACACCTTTCCCGCGGTTGCGGTCAACACCGGGATGCTGGTCGGCCACAACACCCTGCGGCTGATGGTGATGGGGCTCGAAGACCGCGCGCCGCGCCCACCCGAGCTCGCGGAGATGATCGCGCTGTTGGAGGAGGGGCTCGCCGCCGGCGCGCTCGGCATGTCGTCGGGCCTCTTCACGCCGCCGGGCAGCTTTGCCGAGCCCGCCGAGATGCTCGCCTTCGGTCCCGTGCTGCAAAGCCATAACGCCGCCTATTTCACCCATATCCGCGACGAGTCGAACAAGGTGCTCGCGGCGGTCGCAGAGGCGATCGATTTTGCCCGCGCCGCGCGGGTGCATGTCGAGATCGTGCATCTCAAATGCTCGGGCACCGACAATTGGGGGAAGGCGGCGCAGATCCTCGGAATGATCGAGGCGGCGCGCGCCGCAGGTTGCGACGTCGATTGCGATGCTTATCCCTATACGGCCGGGGCCAATCCGCTGAAGAACCTGCTGCCGCCCTGGGTCCAGGTCGGCGGCTTGGAGGCGATGCTGGCGCGCCTCGCGCTGCCGGAAACGCGCGAGCGGATCCGCCGCGAAATCGATCGCGACGGGCTCAACAATTGGGGCCGCATCCCGTCCTGGGAAGCGGTGCAGATCTCGGTGTCGCCGCGCCTGCCGCAGCACGCCGGAGAAACGATCGCCGCGCTCGCCGCGGCGCGCGCCCGTGACCCGATCGACCTCCTCTGCGATTACCTGATCGAGGACAATGGCGCGACGCGCGTGCTGATCACCTCGATCGCCGAGGAGGACATCCGCGAGATTGTGCGCTCGCCCTCGGCTCTGGTCGGCTCGGACGGCAATTGCGTCGCCGATTACGGGATCGTCAGCCAAGGGATGCCGCATCCCCGGTTTTACGGCACCTTTCCGCGGATCATCGGGCGCTATGTGCGCGAGCAGCAATTGCTGCCGCTGGAACGGGCGATTCACAAGATGACCGGAGCAACGGCGCGGGCATTGCGGCTGCGCGACCGCGGCTTGCTCAAGGAAGGGTACCGGGCCGACATCACGATCTTCGATCCCGCCGACTTCAAGGACCGCGCCACCTACGCCGACCCGCACCAATACCCGACCGGCGCCCGCACGACGGTGCTCGTCAACGGCGTCGTGGTCGTCCAAGACGCGCAGCACACCGGCGCCACGCCGGGAATGGTGCTGCGCCGCGCCGCCGACGGCAGCGTCGGGTGAAATCTAGGTCAGCCAATCCAGGCTCTCTTCCTGCTCCAACCGCTGCAATCGCTCGAACAACGCCGTCGCGGCGCGCTCGCCGAGTGCCGCGCGGGTCAGTCGCAGGAATTTGTCGGCGAGTTCGCCGGGTTCGAGCATGCCGCTCTCGGCATGGCGTTCGAGGCGGCGCCCGTCGGCAAGCGAGATCGTCACCGCTCTCGCCGTCCCGCCATGCTCGCCGTCCGGCTCCGGCACCAGCCTGACGCGGCGGCAGAGCGCGCGGATCTGCGGGTCGGCCAAAGCCGTCTCGTCCCAGGATTTGGGGTCGCGCGCCTCGCGGCAGAGCGCCAGCGCGACCGAGAACGGGATGCTGTATTGCGCCAGCATCAGATCGGCGGGCTCCAAAATGTTATGGCGCTCGACCATGCGCGGGGTGGCGGGGACGGTGATTGCCTCGATTTCGGCGCCGGTAAAGCCGTGCTCGGCCTGCAGGTCGCGCACCGCCTTGACCGCGGCATGCGCGGTGGCGTGGCAGGGATAGCGCTTCAGCACCGTGGTCGAGACGACAAACTCCTCGCCGAGGCCGCGGGTCAGCTCGGCCGTATCCCATTTTGTGCAGAACACCCGGAGAAACCCGAACTCGCCTTCGAGGACGGTGCGCGGCCCGGCGAAACCGCCGGCGGCGAGGCTCGCCGCCAGGACGCCGGCTTCCGAGGCGCGCCCCAAATGCAGGCGCTTGACCATGCCGCCGTCGCCGCGCGCGAATTCCAGCAAGCCGCCGCACAGCGACCCGGCAATGCCGAGCGCATTGGTCATCGCCCTCGCATCGAGCCGCAGCAGATGGCCGGCCGCGACCGCCCCGCCGAACGGGCCGGTCGTGCCCGGCGCATGAAAGCCGCGCGCCTCGTTGGTGTGCCCGGTCGCGCGGCCGATCCGGATCATCACCTCGTTGCCGGCGACAAAGGCGGCGATCAACGCCCGGCCGTCGGCGCCGCGCTCCTGGGCGATGGCGAGAGCCGGCGGCAATACGGTCGCGCCGGGATGCGCGCCGGCGCCGGGCCGAGTCAGGCTGTCGAGCTCGAAGGCATGGGCGAGCGCGCCATTGGCGAGCGCCGCAGCCGGCGCCTGCACCGCCGAACCCCTGCCGAAGATACGGCATTTGCCGCCGGGCCCGGTGCGCTCGGCATAGTCGATGACGATCCGGCTCCACGGCAAGGCGCTGCCGCAAATCCCCGCCGCGACCGTGTCGATGATGCAATCTTTCGCCTGCTGCACGACCGCCTCCGGCACGTCCTCGTATCGGAGAGCGGCGGCATATTCGGCGAGCCGAACGGTTTCGTGCGCCATGTTATTCTCTTCCGCTGAAAGCTGGTCTCGCGGAGGATTTAGCCATGGAAACGATCGGACGCGAAGGGTTCGACGTCATCGTCGTCGGGGCCGGCAATGCCGCGACCTGCGCCGCCTTGTCGGCGCGCGAGAACGGCGGCGCGGGTGCTGATGCTGGAGATCGCCCCCGAGGAGGCGCGCGCCGGCAACTCGGCCTTCACCGGCGGCGCGTTCCGCGTCGTCTATCACGGCGGCGAGGACCTCGCGCGGCTGATCCCCGACATGAACGAGACCGAGCTCAGGGACGTCGATTTCGGCACCTACACCGAGGAGCAGTATTTCGACGATATGGGCCGCCTGACCCAGTACCGCTGCGACCCCGACATGACCGAGATCCTGATCCGCCGCAGCTTCGAGACCGGCGTGTGGATGCGCGGCAAAGGGGTGCGCTTTCAGCTCGGGCTCGGCCGGCAGGCGTTCCGGGTCGACGGCAAGTTCAAATTCTGGGGCGGGCTCGCCTGCCACATCTGGGGCGGCGGCAAGGAATTGATGAAGGCGCTGCACGCAAGGGCCGCGCACGACGGGATCACGGTGCTCTACGAGACCCCGGCGATCGGCCTGCTGCAAGGCGACCGCGGCGTCGAGGGGGTGCGGGTGCGCCACCAGGGCCGCCTCCACGACCTGCGCGCCAAGGCGGTGATCCTCGCCTGCGGCGGGTTCGAGGCCAATGCCGAGATGCGGGCGCGCTATCTCGGACCGAACTGGGACCTCGCCAAGGTGCGCGGCACGCGGTTCAACACCGGCCAGGGGCTCAAGATGGCGCTCGATATCGGCGCCGCGGTCGCCGGGCACTGGTCGGGCGGCGCATGCCGTCGCCTGGGATTTGAACGCCCCGCCCTTCGGCGACCTCGATGTCGGCGACCGCTTCCAGAAGCACAACTACCCGTTCGGCATCGTCGTCAATGCCAAGGGCGAGCGCTTTCTCGACGAGGGGCTCGATTTCCACAGCTACACCTACGCCAAATACGGCGGCGAGATCCTGAACCAGCCCGGCATGTTCGCCTGGCAGATCTTCGACCAGAAGGTCGTCCATCTGTTGCGCGAGGAATACCGCATCCCGCGCATCACCAAGGAAAAGGCCGACACTTTCGAGGCCCTGGCCGAGCAAGCTCGAAGGCGTCGATCCGCGCCGGCTTTCTGGAGACGGTGCGGGCGTTCAACGCGGCGCCCCGCGCCCGAGGCGCCGTTCAACCCGAACATCCGCGACGGGCTGGCGACGAGCGGCCTCGCGATCGACAAGACCAACTGGGCCCAGCGCCTCGACCAGCCGCCCTACGAGGCCTATGCCGTGACGACCGGCATCACCTTCACCTTCGGCGGCCTCAAGATCACCGGCAACGCCGAGGTCGAAGACACCACCGGCCACCCGATCCCCGGCCTCTACGCCGCCGGCGAAATCGTCGGCGGCCTCTTCTACCACAACTACGCCAGCGGCACCGGCCTCATGTCCGGCGCCGTCTTCGGCCGCATCGCCGGCAGAAGCGCGGCGGGGCATGCGCGATCTCTTACGATCTCGGAACTCTCCGGATATACATTATCTAAAGCGTATATCTACTGGGAATTCCATGCAGGTCGCGAAATGGGGTAACAGTCTGGCGGTCCGCCTTCCCGCCGCGGTAGTCGACGCGCTCGAACTGAAAGAGGGCGACGAGATCGAAATCCATGTTGCCGACGAGCGTGAGTTCGGCGTGTCGCGCAAGCCCGGCCGTGAAGAGCTGCGTAAAGCGCCTTCGCGCTTTTCGCGGGCGCCTTCCGGCCGACTTCAAGTTCGACCGGGACGAGGCGAATGCCCGGTAATTTTTTTGACACCAATGTCTTGTTGTATCTTGCATCCGATGATCCCGCCAAGGCGGACCGGGCCGAAGAGCTGATCGGCGCCGGCGGCACGATCAGCGTGCAGGTACTGAACGAGATTACCAGCGTCGCCCGTCGCAAGATGGGCCTGTCATGGACAGAAACCCGCGCCTTTCTGTCCATGATCCGCGCCCTGCTGCCAGTGCAGCCTCTCACCATCGACATCCACGAAACGGGCCTCGCGCTCGCAGAGCGCTACGGACTGTCGATCTACGACGCCATGATCGCCGCCTCGGCGCTGCACGCCGATTGCGACACGCTCTGGTCCGAAGACATGCAGGACGGGATCCTGCTCGACGACCGTCTCCGCATCGTCAACCCGTTTCGCGCGTAGTAACACCGCGCCAATTTGGGGCCGGTCCCACGCGCGGCGCGGTTTTCGACCGCATCGCCCGAAAAAAGCACCGGCGCGGCGAATTGGTGACGGTTCAGCCGTCGAAGTCGAAATGCCTAACGACTGCCCCCGGCTCGGCTTCAATGACCCGAAGCATGTCAAGCTAGCGAATTGTCCGAATGTAAGTGGGCCCGATCTCGATCATGATGCGCTTATCTGGAGCAGATTGCGCCAAGGCCCACTCGTGCTCGATAAGAGATAGCGCCGATTCGAGCCTTCGTGCCGCTTGCGGCTCACTGCATTTAAAACCAATCCGGCTCAGCTTCCGAAAGCGACGTTGACCAACACCTATTCGAGCGGCGAGGGATCTGAAACCTTGTCATAGCTGACAAGAACAGCGCCGTGCAGTTCGGCGACCGCAGCAACGAACGAATCCGGTGCGTCCGGCGCAATACTGTCGCGCAGGAGGATTACCTCGTGGCCAGCGTTTCGAAGAACGCCAGCCACCGAATCTGGAACACAATTATCGGTGAAAAATCTGATGCGAAGCCGCTCAACCATCAAGCGGCGGTGCTGGCCTCCTCGTACTTCAAGGCGGCCTCGATATCACGGGGCGTGAGATCAGGGTATTCCGCAATAATCTGATCGACTGTATAGCCGGCCTTTTTGAAGTTGCGTATTGCACGCGTCGGTATCCGTGTGCCAGCAACCACCGCAGAATTGTGGCTCACATTCCGCGACTGCTCGATCCTCCCAATCTTATCGTCAGGACGATGCCGCAACCTTTCCGCGTCTCTTTTTGTATCGGCGACGATTTTTTGAGCGGTATTCCGAGAACATATTGCCCGCTAACCGCGTCCTGCAGGCGCCGGCTTCCCGGCTCGTGGAAGATCACGCGTCGATTTAAAACGTACAGGGTCGTCTTGGTCCAAAGATCATCCTCAAGATGGCTCAATTTCTCTGCGACCCGGCGGAGGTGCTGGAGCGGCACGTTGTGCTGCCGACACAACAACCCCAAAGTGCGGAGCGCTACGACATCTTTGAACGAATAGATCCGGCTATAAGCCGAATTGCGGCCTTCCTCGGCATAGCCCGGCGCGAAAAATTCGGTCCGATCCCAATACCGCAGTTGCGCTGGGGTGAGGCCGGTCAGGCGTTCGACATGTTCCTCGCCGAACGCGACAATGATGTTACCTAACTCGGCCAACTTTGGCTCCGCTCCCCAATTCGGCCCTCGTTATCGGCCCACCAATCTGTGTTTGAAACAAAATAGGAACATCTGATATCTTGTTTCGGAAATCAAGGCCTCAGCCGTATCTTTTCACGCTTCATCCCCAGCCGTCCCGCCCTTAAGACTGTCAACGCCAGCCCGGGTACGTCGCGATGGGCATTCCGTTCCTTCCTGCTGGCATATCGCAAGTCCTATAATTACTAGTTTACACCAGTGGGGGCCGGAGTGCCTCGATCAGCACTCATAGTGTTTGCAGATAGGAGCTGTTTTTCAGAGCTCCCATTATATCCTCGGCTACTTTCGTCATGACCGGCCGAAATGCCGCCCGTCTCATGGTATCGTAAAGCTTTTGATCGATGCCCTTTTTTGTTGCGCCGTGTGCGATGTTATTCCTCAAACCGACAAGTTGCCCAATATCAGAATATATATCCTCAAATTGACTAGGGTCTAAGCCGAGCTTGTATAGCATTGCCTTCAGTACGTTGGGCTTTAGATTGGATTCGGTATCGACCACCTCATCTGGGATGCACAAGACGGAGGACGTAAAATCCTCCATTCTTTCTATGATTCCCGTTCCCTCGCAAATCGGTGGAGGACTGGATCATCAGGTAGTTGCCTTCCATCAACGGATTCTTTTTCTGCGTATCCCGCAGTCCGTGAAACGCCAATGTGAGGGTAGCCGCCGCCAGTGCGTGGTTCGCGTCTCGGCATCTTACGCCGCTGCGATTCAAAATCTGCACATAATGAAGAAAGGCGAACTTGCAAAATCCCTCAAAATGGCTATACAAAATCAATATCAGCGCCCTCCGGTACCGATTTTTTGCTCCTCGTTAAGCAGATTTCCCTGATTTTGAAAGAATTTAATTTCCTCGACACGCCAAGCCATTTCTTGATCGAGCTCTGCTCAAATCTCATCGAAATTCATCACAGCGTTGCAATAGCATCCTCTATGAACTAAATCCGATTCCGTAACTGTCCTGGAGAATTCTTTCCACCCCCCGTTGTCATATCAGAGAATCTTTTGTTTAGTTTTGCGCTGGTCAAAATTTCTTTCAATCGCGCCATCTGCTCTGCGTTATCCGGTTCCAGCTCTCGCAAACGTTTCTGAAGCCCTAATGTTACAGCTTCAAAGTGATTAGTGCTGAACCCCCGGATCATTTATCGCGCCCGCGACTGGTCCTGGCCAGCGAGAACGAAAATTCGCCTAAAGTACGTTGCAAGACGGTGAATGTTCTATTAAAATTATCTTCTTCCTTCGCATAGTCGAAGATTAACGGGTTGTCGGGGTCCGAAACGGCTTCCATGTATTCTGTTAAGAAATCCCCGATATCGTGGCGAAATTTGTCCCGCCAGTTTTCGAGACTGAAAAATCGCAGTACGAGCTCTTGATCAAAGGCGGACAAGCGGCTTTCATATGTTAGGTTATCTGTGCATACCTCAAAAGCTTTGTTCTTGCTGAGTTTATTGACAAACTCAGTAAAGGTAGAGCTGAGAAGACGAATAGTGCAGTTTCTGACTTGTTGATCGGATAGCAGCGCTCCACCGGTGTTTAGTCGCTTAAACATATGGTATTGAAAGCGGGGGTTGCTCTCTTTTCTGACTACTATTACACGGATGAACGATCGTTTTAACTTGATTTGTAATGAAGTTCCAAGATCATTAAAAGTTTTGCCGTTAAGTTCTTTGACTATGTCGCAGTCAACGAACTCCAGCTTCTGACCTTTGCTCACCGGAGGTATAAGATGAGACGCCTCCAATGCTCCTCGAAGATGAAGATAGGAAGATATGCGTTGAAGGCCATCGATAAGGACATATTTTCCACTGTCTTCCTCGATTACGTATATCGGCGGAATAGGCATTTCCAAAAGCAATGATTCAATAAAACGTGATCAATTGCCCTCTGACCATCGAAACAAACGCTGAAATTCAGGAGATATATTGATCTCCTGATTCTCATGCATATCCAAGATTTCGTTGAACGACAGATCGAGGCTAGTGGTGTTAACCTGCTTAAGATGCCTTTCAATTAACTCAACGAGGGTGGCAGGCGTGGTCTCTAGTGACATCGCGGTTTCCTGATTGAATTACCGATGATAGCCCTCGTCGTGCTCGGCGCTATAAGCCAACGTGACCATCCCCTTTGCTCGAAGCGTCTCGGCACTTGCCTTTATCTGGGCAGCGACCGGCGCTATAAAAACCAGCCCATGAGAACTCGCATTTGCCAGTCGCTGGATAGTAGCTTCGCGTTCTGCGCGTCGTGTCGCCCTATTTAAATAATCTTCCTCGATCTCTACCGAAATAGAGCCCCGGCCAGCGCGAATTGCGGCCACCGCGGCGGACCCCGAACCGGCAAACGGGTCGAGCATCCTATCGCCTGCAAAGCTGAACGTTTTGATCAGCCGCTCCGCCACTTCAAGCGGAAACGGCGCCGGGTGTCCGTCGCGTAGGCTTGCGCCACGAATATCTGACCAGACTGGCCGCATCCAGGCGTCCATCTCGTCGCGCTGCAGCATGGACAACGCCTTCGGATCATCGGCGTCGTTCGATAGCCGCCTGGCTTTCTCATCATGACAATATGCTCGTGGTCGCTCTTGATAATTGCCCCCGGCTGATAGGGCTTCCCGAGGTATATAGTGGATTTGCGGCGTGCCTCTACTGAGCGGTTACCGATTTTAAACCACATAATCGGCGTAAGATTGTCGAGGCCGATCTTACGACTACGTGACTGAATGTCGGCTGGCAATGGCAGAACGCGATGCCGACCATCCGCCCGCCGCGGGATCAAGATATCACCGATTACACAGCAGATGCGCCCGCCCGGCACCAGAACCCGGGCGCACTCCCGCCAGACATGGTCCAACTCCTCGAGGAAAGCCTCGTAATTGTAGATGCGGCCGAGCTGCCGACCGCCTGCATCGGAGACGTACGGCTTCAGATTGAAATACGGGGGTGAGGTGACGACGAGATGGACCGATTTGCTTGGGATTACCGCAGATTTCGCGCGTCCCCGAGGATCATTTCATGTTGCGTGCGATCATAGGGTGCCGGCCAGCGACGCCCACGGAGAATTTTGTTTGCCTCGAGAAGCGCTTCGAGGCTCCCCGGCTCATTGTCGGTGATGGAAAGAGTGGAAGCTCAGGCTCGGGTTGATTTTTGCTCACCTCTTCTGAGTTCTCGCGACGCCGCGTCTCGCCATTCTGCCCCCCAACGGCTTGGCTCAGCCGAAGCTGCGAATTACGTCCGGTATCACGATTTCTCTGGTGTCGCCACTTGCAGGGCCCGACTAGACGACAATGGCAGAATTGCTATTTGGTCTCACGGAAAGTGAGCCGACTGACGGAGCGGACCTTCGGGCTTATTCGCTCGCTTGCAGCGACATCACCGAA
>CAVSTA010000018.1:0-78313 GCA_963730745.1 uncultured Alphaproteobacteria bacterium | reverse complement strand
TCACCGACGAGCACGGCAAGGTGCTCGCCGACGCCGCCGGCGAGGTGACGCGCGGCATCGAGGTGGTCGAGTTCGCCTGCGGCATCCCGCATCTGCTCAAAGGCGAGTTCACCGAGCACGTCGGCCCCGGCATCGACAGCTACTCGCTGCGCCAGCCGCTCGGCGTCTGCGCCGGCATCACGCCGTTCAACTTCCCGGCGATGGTGCCGATGTGGATGTTCCCGGTGGCGATCGCCTGCGGCAACACGTTCGTGCTGAAGCCGTCGGAGCGCGACCCGTCGGCCGGCTTGCGCATCGCCGAACTGCTGACCGAGGCCGGCGTGCCGCCCGGCGTGTTCAATGTCGTCAACGGCGACAAGGAAGCGGTCGACGCGCTGCTGCACCACCCGGACGTCGCCGCGGTGAGCTTTGTCGGCTCGACGCCGATCGCCCAGTACATCTACGCGACCGCCGCGGAGAACGGCAAGCGCGTGCAGGCGCTGGGCGGCGCCAAGAACCACATGGTCGTGCTGCCCGACGCCGACCTCGACCAGGCGGCCGATGCGCTGATGGGCGCCGCCTACGGCTCGGCCGGCGAGCGCTGCATGGCGGTCTCGGTCGCCGTCGCGGTCGGCGGCGCCGGCGACCGGCTGATCGACAAGCTGGTGCCGCGCGTGCGCGCGCTGAAAGTCGGCCCCGGCACCGATCCGGAGGCCGAGATGGGCCCGCTCGTCACCGGCCAGCATCTCGCCAAGGTGCGCTCCTATATCGACCTCGGCGTCGAGGAAGGCGCGAAGCTCGTCGTCGACGGCCGCGGCCTCAATTGCAGGGCTACGAGAACGGCTTCTTCCTCGGCGGCTGCCTGTTCGACGACGTCAAGCCCGAGATGCGCATCTACCAGGAAGAGATCTTCGGGCCGGTGCTCTCGGTCGTGCGCGCCACCGATTTCGACACCGCGGTCGAGCTCGTCAACGCCCACGAATACGGCAACGGCGTCGCGATCTTCACCCGCGACGGCGACGCCGCGCGCGAATTCGCCAACCGCATCCAGATCGGCATGGTCGGCGTCAACGTGCCGATCCCGGTGCCGATGGCGTTCCACAGCTTCGGCGGCTGGAAGCGCTCGCTGTTCGGCGACATGGCGGTCCACGGCACGGAAGGCGTGCGCTTCTACACCCGCCTGAAGACCGTGACCGCGCGCTGGCCCACCGGCATCCGCGCCGGCGCCGAATACGTGATGCCGACAATGCGGTGAAGGTCCGGGCGACCCGCCGGCCGGAGGCAACCTGACGTTGAGCGCGCCGACCTGATCGACCTGTTTTATCAGAAGCAGATCAGGCCGGATTCCCGGAATGAGTGCAGTCAGGTTGGAGTCCGCCTCGCCAAGACTTGCAGGTCTCGCCGTCACGTTGCGCTGCACCCCATTTCCGGTTCGCCTGCAACGTACCATGCGATTGTGGCAATTTTAGCGGTGCCGTTCCTTGACTTACGTAAAGCGCGCGGCCATTGCCGTCGCGCGCCACAGCGGTCGCGGAAGCTGTCCGCGTTCGGTCTTGGCGCTGCTTACCACTTCGCAGAACACTTTGCCGGCGCCGGCGGCTCAAAGCTGGCGCACCTCGGCCTCAACGCTCGGGCCCTTATTCGATACCCGCGCATACCCGTAAATCATGCGTCTATTCGGCACCGGATTTCTGCACCAAAAAAGCGCAATCGGCTCCAATAGCTGTAATTTTTGGTACGAAATTCTTCAGATTTCGCACGGCCCTCTCGGCCGGCCCTGCTTCTGGGAAACATATCTTCTCCTCCTAACTCCTTTCCGTCTCTTTTTTGACCGGTGAGCAGCACAACACCGGGATAATGTTCTAATTCTCCCCCTAATTCGTTAACCGCTTTCTCGCGGGCTCGGCCCTTTTAGCGTTTCTTAGTCCCATGTCGCGATCTACCATCTTGAACGCGATATCCGATGCGGAAAGTGGGTATAGCTATGAACAGAACCTGACCCGGGCCATCAATGCTTACAGGAGCTGCTCCGGCGCTTCTGAGTAGCGTTCCCAGCCATCCGTATTCCTGTACCACTAAAGAATGTGTCCCCGGTTGGAGATCCATTTCTATAAATTGGGTTTCCGTAAAAGTGGCAGTATCGCGCCCATCAACGGTCAATTTGTAAGTTGGCGGCTGGCGGCCCTCGCGTGAGGCATTATGTTCACCCGTGCCAAAGAATGCTCTATTGGCGGCAGTGCTGTATACGGGGAAAACAAAAACCCTCGTTACATTGGATATCGGTTCGAATTTTTCTTTTGCGGCCGCAGACGGCCGTGCGGCCGAGGGCGGGGAAGAAGGAAAGGTTCCGGTACAATCTGCAAGCGCAAACAATACGATAAACATAGGCCGCCAATGCCATTTTCGACAATGAAGGGTGCCCATCAATGCGCCTCCCCGGGACAGTGGCATCCGGACCGGGTCTTGCCCGATGTGCCCGTTCAGTGATTGATTTTTATAATCAACGTTCTCGATGTTGTGGTCTTGATGTTGGGCTCACTTTTTTGCCTTTTTTTGATCTCCAAGTCGCGGGGATCCCCCCGCCAACTCCTCTAGGAACCCCCCATAATGAGATAGGTTGCGGCCCTTTCCGCGATTTCGTTTTAGCGGCTTTTCTGTCTTTTTGTGCGCGACATAAGTTACCCCGCCGACACCGCTGCCGTCTTTGCACCTGAAACCTTCGAAATCCCCCCCCCCCCCCCCCCCCCCCCCCCCCCCCCCCCCCCCCCCCCCCTTAATTTTTGACAAGTGCCATCAACTAAACTAGTATCCCGACGCCCCCGACATCCTCCGTCGCTGCGAAAGTCGCATAACATACCATTATGTAATATTTTTCACAGTCAAAAGAAATCCTCCCTTAACGAACAAGTTTGAAACAAGCGGGGCGGTTTTGACTTGATTTTCGAGGGTGCGTTCTGGTGACGGGATACTTGCCGCTGCCGCAGTTGAGCAGATAGCCGGCGCCGCCACAGGCGATGATGCGCCGTGATGGCGGCTCGCCGGCTTGCGTTGGCGCGCGTGCCCATCTCAGTTCCGATAGCGTTCCACAGTTTTGGCGGCTGAAGCGCTCGCTGTTCGGGGACATGGCGGTGCACGGCATGGAAGGCGTGCGCTTCCACACCCGCCTCAAGACATTGACCGCCCGCTGGCCCGGCATCCGCGCCAGCGCCGAATACGTGATGCCGGCGATCCCGGCGATACCGGCGATGCGGTAAGCGCCCGCACTGCTGTGCGGGTGGCCACACAGGGCGGGCGGCGGCCACGTCGAAGGGGAATTAAGGGTGTGCGAGATAGAGGAGCGATCTTCGAGACGGTCCTCTCTGATGCGGTCAGCGCGGTTCGCCTGATCTCGGCGGGTCGAAATCCGGACACAGCGGCCCGCCGGCTCGCCCATTGATTTCGTCTCGCCACGACCAATAAAGTCAGCAAGCAGCGGATTTGCGGAGTAATGAACGATACGCTCAAGATTCCGGAACTCAGCGTCGTGGCTCTCAGGCACCCCGTCGAGTGCAAAGCCGGCGTCCTGCCTCAGGGCGGCAAAGGGACAGTGGTTCACGTTTATCGTGACGGCGAGCATTACGAGGTCGAGTTCGCGGAGCCTTTCCCTTGCACGGTCACGCTTCGGCGCGACGACATCCGTGCCAAATGAGCCAACTGCCAGGGGTCGCAAACGCGGTCCTTGACGATCGGAAAATCACCCAATATCTGCTGAATACGGTTCATACGACCGGGGCATCCAAGGCAAAATTCTTCCGGCCGTGGCCCATCCCGCCTTCGGCGAAGATGCCGTGCCTTGTGATCCAGTCGACGGTCTCGGCGTGGGCTTCCTTGGTGTAGGGCTCGAAGACGAGGCGTTCGCCGGGGCCCCAGCGGCGGGTGTCCATCAGCGGGTGGAAGCGCTCGGGGAATTCGTTCTTGTAGTAATGCGTGTAGCGGTCGGGGCGCAGGTCGAGGTCGCGTTGCGCGCGGCGCAGTGCGCGGAAAAATTTGCGCAGGTCTTCGGGGTCCGGGTCGCCGTGGATCATCGTTGCGATCATGAAACTCGTGTCGATGATTTTGCGGAAGCCGAGCTGCTCGGCGAAATAATAGGGGCCGCTGAACAAGGCGACCGCCGGGGCCCGGCGGTCGACCAGCATCTCCAGGCGGCGGAACAACAGGCCCTCGGCGAAGGACAGGTTGATCTTGTCGGCCGGCAGATAGGGTTCGAGCGCCTGGATCGTCGAGTAATGGCTGCCCGATTGCCAGCCGACCGAGATCGGCACGCCGGCGAGGTCGGCCGGGTCGCGGATCGGCGAGTCCGCCGCGACGAAGATCCCCGCCGGCGCCACCGAATAGAGGTCGGCATAGAGCCTGCCGTGACCGGAAGAGGCCGCGACGTTGACGGTCCAGTGGCAGGCGCAGCTGACATCGGCGCTGCGGCCCTCTTCGAAGGATTGGTAGGCGCCGACCCGTTGGCCGCCCATGTCGTGGTGCTGGCCGCCGGTCGAGCGGATCTTCTCGCGAAACTCGTAGTCGAGGCCTTCGGCGGTGAAATACCCCTTTTCCTCGGCGATCCATTCCTGCAGCCGGAAATGCGGCTCGATGACGAATTTGGGCATGTTGTTTCCTCCGGTTCCTAAGCCGCCAATCTCTGCCGCGCCTCCTCCAGGATCATCGCGGCGCCTTTTTCGGCGATCATGATCGTCGGCGCGTTGGTGTTGGTCGATGTGACAGTCGGCATCACCGAGGCGTCGATGACGCGCAACCCTTGAAGGCCGTGCACCCGCAATCGGTCGTCGACCACCGCCATCGCGTCCGGGCCCATCTTGCAGGTGCAGGTCGCGTGAAAGACGGTCGATCCGTATTGGCGCGCATAATCCAACAGCTCGTCATCGCTCTGGACATCACTGCCGGGGAGGTTCTCGGCGACGACGTATTTTTTGAGCGCCGGGGCGGCGAAGAGCCGGCGCGCCATCCTGAGGCCGCCGATCATCGCGCGGCGGTCGGTCTCCTCGGAGAGATAGCGCGGGTTGATCGCCGGGGGGTCGGCCGGCCGGTTCGAGCGCGCCTCGACATAGCCGCGGCTCAAGCGGCCGCATCTGCCAGATGCCGGCGGTCATGCCGGGCTTGTCGTCGAGCCGGCGGATCGGCCCCGGCGCAAAACTTCCCGACGCCAGGAGGCATTGAATGTCGGGAGTTGCCGATTCCTCCAGCACCTTGACCGAGGCGGCGACCAGCGAGGCGGCGTAAGTCAGCATGCCGGTGCCGGCAAAGAGGTAGCGCAGCACTTCGCCGGCAAACGGCAGGCCGCGCGACTTCTCGTTCAATGTCTTCGCGCCGGTCACGATGCAAGTCACCCGCGCGAGGTAGTGGTCTTGCAGGTTCTTGCCGACGCCGGGCAGAGCATGCTGGACCGGGATGCCGACGCGGCCCAAATGGCCGGGGTCGCCGACACCGGAGAGCTGCAGGACATGCGGCGACCCGATGGCGCCCGCCGCCAGGATCACTTCACGCGCGGCGTCGACCCGCTCCAGCCCGCCGCCGCGCGCGTATTCGACGCCGACCGCACGGGTGCCGTCGAACAGGATTCGGTGGACCAGAGCGTTGGTGACGACCTGCAGGTTCGGCCGCTTCAGTGCCGCACGCAGATAGGTGCGCGCCGCGCTTTGGCGCCGCCGCCCGCGGCGGGTCTGCTGAACCCAGCCGATACAGTCGCCGGCGCCGGGCGGCAGATGGTTGACGTCCTCATGGTATTCGAGCCCGATCTCGGTTCCCGCCTGGATCAGCTTCTGACACAACAGCGGCTGGTCGGCGGTCCTCGACGTCAAGAGCGGCCCACCCTCGCCGTGAAATTCGTCGGCGCCGCCCTCCCAATCCTCGGCCTTCTTGAAATAGGGCAGCACGTCGTCCCACGACCAGCCGCGATTGCCGAGCTGTCCCCAGTGGTCGAAATCCTCGGGCTGGCCGCGGACATAGATCATCCCGTTGATCGAGCTGGAGCCGCCCAATACCCGGCCGCGCGGGTAGAGGATGGCGCGGCCATTGACGCCGGGATCGGGCTCGGCCGTGAAACCCCAGGTCAAGGTGGGATGGTCCATCAATTTCATGTAGCCGGCCGGAATGTGGATCAGCGGGTTCCAGTCGCGCCCGCCGGCCTCGAGCAATATGACCCGCGTCCCGCGGTCTTCCGTCAGCCGATTGGCGAGAACGCAGCCGGCAGACCCCGCGCCGACAATGATGAAATCCGCCCTCATTGCATCCTCCTCGCGCTCGGCTTGCTCAATTCCCGACGTTCTTCCACGCCTGTTCGGCGGCGGGCGGGAGCTTGTCCATGTGATTCAGAAACAAGGCGAGCGTCCAGATCTGCTCGTCGTTCAGCGTCCCCCGCCATGCGGGCATGCCGGTCCACCGGATCCCATGCGCTATTTTCCAGAAGGAATATCCCTCGGGATCGTCCTCGACCCCGTCCGTCGCCAGTTGCGGAGGCGAGGGATATTCGCCCTTGGCAATTGCCGATGCCGAAGCCTCGCCTTTCGCCGCGCCGTGGCAGATCGCACAGTGCCGGCCGAAAAGGTCGATGCCGGCGATCAGATTGGCGTCTGTCAAAGCGACCGGATTGGGGCCCTTGGGCGCGTCGCGATCAAGGGTCGCATCGAGCGAAGCGCCGGCCGCCCAAGTCTCGAACCACCCGGGTTTGGCGTCGGCATTGGCCGGGATGAGACCGGCGCGCAGAACGGCGTAGCCGCCCCCCGCGGCAGCCAGGATCGTCAGCACGACGCCCCATAAGAACGCTCTCAACATTCACGTCCTCCGTGAGGCGAGTTCGATCAGCGGCAGGAGGGCAGGGGCGGCCGGCAAGTTCTGCTCGGCGATCTCGGCACGGGTCAGCCAGGCGACCTCGTCGGCATCGTCGCCGGGGACGCCTTCGCCCGACTGCCAGCGGCCGATAACCGCGACGAGGGTGTAGTGGAAACGCACCCGGCCCTCCTCGTCGCGGTCGATCGTGTCGATGACGGTCAGCGTACCGGCGGCTTCCGCCGTGACGCCGGTCTCCTCCAGAAGCTCGCGCATCGCGCCCTGGGCGACGGTCTCGCCCAGTTCGAGGACGCCGCCGGGAAAACCCCAGCGGCCGGACAGCGGTGGGTTGGCGCGGCGCACGACGAGGGCGCGGTCGCCGCGCAATACCACCGCCAGCACCCCGACGATCGGGCGTTCAGGGTATCGCCGGCCCTCCTTGCCGGGA
This sequence comes from uncultured Alphaproteobacteria bacterium, assembly GCA_963730745.1. Taxonomy (GTDB): domain Bacteria; phylum Pseudomonadota; class Alphaproteobacteria; order ATCC43930; family CGMCC-115725; genus AP-15. The sequence goes on along the minus strand of CAVSTA010000018.1, from coordinate 71,073 downwards.
AGGGCTCCGGCTGACCCTTCCGCCGCCCCCACCCTAACCCTCCCCCGCTCGCGGGGGAGGGCATGGGACGGGGCTCACTCCGCCGCCGCCCGCGCGTGGCCGTGCTCGTCGGTGTAGATCTCGGCGCCCTGCTCGAGGAAGGCCTTCGACTTTTCCTCCATGCCGGCCCGCGCGTAGTCGCGGATCTCCTGGGTGATCTGCATCGAGCAGAATTTGGGGCCGCACATCGAGCAGAAATGCGCGAGCTTGGCGCCCTCGGCAGGCAAGGTCTGGTCGTGGAATTTCTCCGCCGTCTCGGGGTCGAGCGACAGATTGAACTGGTCGCGCCAGCGGAACTCGAAACGCGCCCGAGACAGCGCGTCGTCCCGCTCGCGCGCCGCCGGATGACCCTTCGCGAGATCGGCCGCGTGCGCGGCGATCTTGTAGGTGATGACGCCGACCTTCACGTCATCGCGGTCGGGCAGCCCCAGATGCTCCTTCGGCGTGACGTAGCAGAGTAAGGCCGTGCCGAACCAGCCGATCATCGCCGCGCCGATGCCGCTGGTAATATGGTCATAGCCGGGTGCGATGTCGGTCGTCAGCGGCCCCAACGTGTAGAACGGCGCCTCGCCGCATTCCTCGAGCTGCTTTTCCATATTGACCTTGATCTTGTGCATCGGCACGTGGCCGGGGCCTTCGATCATGACCTGCACGCCGTCCTCCCAGGCGAGCTTGGTCAATTCGCCCAACGTTTCGAGCTCGGCGAACTGCGCGCGGTCGTTGGCGTCGGCGATCGAGCCGGGCCGAAGCCCGTCGCCGAGCGAGTAGCTGACGTCATAGGCCCGCATGATCTCGTTGATCTCGCGGAAATGCGTGTAGAGGAAACTCTCCTGGTGATGCGCGAGGCACCATTTCGCCATGATCGAGCCGCCGCGCGAGACGATGCCGGTGACGCGGTCGGCGGTCAGCGGGATGTAGGCGAGCCGCACGCCGGCATGGATCGTGAAGTAGTCGACGCCCTGCTCGGCCTGCTCGATGAGCGTGTCGCGGAACAATTCCCAGGTCAGCTCCTCGGCCTTGCCGCCGACCTTTTCCAGCGCCTGGTAGATCGGCACGGTGCCGATCGGCACCGGCGAGTTGCGGATGATCCATTCGCGGATCGTGTGGATGTTACGGCCGGTCGACAGATCCATGACCGTGTCGGCGCCCCAGCGCGTCGCCCACACCATCTTTTCGACCTCCTCGGCGACCGAGGAGGAGACGATCGAGTTGCCGATATTGGCGTTGACCTTTACGAGGAAGTTGCGGCCGATGATCATCGGCTCGGTTTCCGGGTGGTTGATGTTGTTGGGGATGATCGCGCGGCCGCGTGCGATCTCGTCGCGGACGAATTCCGGCGTCACGTAGTCGGGGATCGAGCCGCGCCGAACGACTCGCCGTCCGCGGCTCCCTCCCGCCGCAGTCTCTCGCGGCCGAGATTCTCGCGGATCGCGACGTATTCCATCTCTTGTGTGATGATGCCGCGCCGCGCATAGGCCAGCTGGGTAACCGCGGCGCCTCTCTTGGCGCGCAATACCTGGCGGCGGCCGCGGTCGAACAATGACACCGCGCTCGCCTCGCCGCGGCGCAGGCCGTTGTCTTCGGGCTTGACCTCGCGGCCCTGGTAGAACTCGACATCGCCGCGCGCCAGGATCCACGGCTTGCGCAATTCGGGCAGGCCGCGGTTGATGTCGATCTGGATCGCCGGGTCGGAATAGGGACCCGAGGTATCGTAGGCGCGCACCGGCGGTTCGCCGGACGAAGGATCGAGATCGATCTCGCGCATCGCAACCGAGATCTCGGGATGGAGCCCGCCCCGCGCATGGACCTTGCGCGAGGCCGGGAACGGTCCCGTGGTGACCCGAAGCTCCTCTACCTTCGGCATGAGCTTCGCGGATGAGAGTGGAGCGGAATCGGGCATCGTCGATCTCCGTTGCGCCGGTTGCACGAAGACCCGGGAAGCATCTGCGAAGAGGAGGGCGGCTTTTGCCGCGGTGTTCCTGTCCCTACGCCGGCACGACCCGGATCAGGTTCGAAGGGTTGCCGCGCCCGATCTTCTCGGACCGGCGGCGTCTCAGCCCCCTGTCGGGGCACCCCTTGGACTTGGCGATTATCCGCAAAGTATCCCCGTTGCGTCAAGGTTGCGGTTTCATGACGGAGAAAGCTGCCGGCGCCGGCCGCCGGAACGCGGGCCGACCTGTTGCTTTACCCAGCAGTAAAAGCGCATTGCGCGATTATCCAAAATTTCGTCAAATCCGATTAGAAAAGCGTGGCGGACAACATTTTGACGTGCAATAGACGGGGCAATGACTAACCGGGATTAAGGTCGACGGTGCCTGGTGGCAGTCGCAATCCCCCGCCTATTCATTGGCCACCAGCGCCCAGTGCCGATTTCTGCAATCGAGGGAGGAGCTGGTGGAACACAGCTTCATATCGCGGCACGTTTGCTCGGTCAATAACCACGGGCTGTTGCGCCGGCCAGTGCAACCCGACAGATCGGGATATGAAATGGCCTGCGCCGTGACCAAAGAAGCTTTCTGGATACTGGTTTTATTATCCTCGCTGGGTGTTTGGGCAGCCATCTGGGCGGCTGCCGCGTCATTGGCCTCGGCGTGGCTGCAATGACGAATACGCCGACTGGAGCCGACTGGAAACGCCCCTAGTTCCCTCTGTTCTCAGGGAGATACCGATGTTCATGATTTGCCACGACAACTCCGACACAGTTATTGAGGAATACATCCGCACCAAAGGAGTAACGCGCTGTCCCACTGCATGCGTGGTCCCGACCCAGGCTTCGGTCAACGCAGCCGACCGCGCAGCGTTGGAAGAATACCGCAGCGAACGCGATCGGCAGCGCCGCGAAAAAGCCGCGGCGCGTGCCCGATTATTTTGGGGAAGCATCGAATAACCCGCGGATTTTTCGAGATGCTTCGCGCTGGATCAGCGGCGCCGCATTGTGCCGAGGGCGTGGTCGACGGCTGCACGATAGGCCGGTGACGGGACGAGCGCGTCCCGGCGCAGGCAGGCCTCGGTAAATTTGATCACATGCTCGTCGCCATTGGCGAGAGCGCGGTCGATCAATGTCTCGGCGTCCTGTGTGCACGGCTCTACGCTCTCTGCCATTGCCCTCGTGCCAAAGCATGTGTAAAGCGCACAGCCCGACTGCCAGGCAAAACGCAGCAGCGAACATGCGGTGCTTTTGTTGATGTAAGGGATTATCCCGCCACATGCTCCAAGGCTGGTGACGCCATGGATAAAAACTATTGTCGTCAACCCGTCGTGAGCGTTCGCCAAATAGATCTGCGCGAAGATTTCCGTCAGTTCTGCCAGCAGCGTTGGGATGTCGCCACTGACATCGACCAACCCTATCACCGGCGCAAATTCGGGAAAATCGTCGAGCATCGCCAGCGAGGCGGTAATGTTTCCCAGATGGCGCCGCTGGTGCGGCGCTATGACAGGAACTTTCGCTATCGCCTCGCGGGGCGCCATCGGGCGGTCTGCTTCACGATCACCGGAAGGCAGCTCCCGGTAGGCAGCCGCCCAGCTCGCCAGGGCATCGCCGAGCTCGCGCCTCCGCACTGGCGTTTCGGTGACCGCCAGGCTGCGGACGGCATGACCGACTCGAATGACGCCATGCGTCGCAGCGGCGCAAAAACCGGGCGTCAGCCGCCCCGTCCAGCGGTCGAGCACCTCGGGCCAGCATGCCTGTCGCAACTCTTCGCCGAAGAACTCTGCCCAATCCGCGAAGCGGTCGCGGTGGCCCAGCGCGCTGCGCCAATTTTCGGCTTGGATCGGATCGCCGGCCGGGGGACGCGGGAGCAGTCTTTCCCGGTACCGGGCAATCCACGGCATGACTGCCTGCGGGCGGCCCATCACACAGAGCGCCTCGGCGACCATCGGTGCGTGATTGCTGTTGCCGTTTTTCAGCTCGATGTCGTATCCGGCTCAAAGCCTTGAGCGCCTCGTCGAGCGACTCATAATTGGAAGTCGGCATCGCACCACCTCAATCGCCTCGACGAGTATAGCCTATCGGCTATTCGCGCCAAACACCCCGGCCGGCTGCCTTTGCCTTTTGTTCGGCGCCGAGCAGCCGCCCCGAAGCGTTGGCCGCAACCCGGCCGGCGCCGTTGAGCACCACCGCCTCTCCGACGTCGATATTGTCGACGTCGCAGTGGTATTGCGCGGTGCCGGGCTCGGTCGCCTGACAGACGACCTCGCGGCCTCGGATGTAGTGCTCGAGTTCGTGCGCGAGCTCGCCTTTTTCTCCGGTGACGCCCTGCAGATGCGCAATGCCCTCGGGAAACACCAGGGTCGCAGTGTCGGCAACCTTCGGCACACCCCGCAAGACGGTCGGAGGTTGCACGGGCGCGGCTGGCGGGGCGGGTTTCGGCTCGGCGGCATGCGGGGCGGCGGCCACGGGCGTGGACATGATCTGCTCCGCCTCTTCGACGTAATCGTGCCAGATCTTGGCCGGGAGATCGCCGCCGACGACACTGTCCATCGGACTGTCGTCGTCGTTGCCGATCCAGATGCCGACGACGATATCGGACGTGAACCCGATGAACCATGCATCGCGATAATCCTGCGTCGTGCCGGTCTTGCCGGCGGCCCGCCGGTCGAGCCGCGCTGCCCGTCCGGTGCCGTCGGTGACGACCCCCTCCAGGAGCTGCACCAGAGCGTTGCGGTTCCAGTCGGGTCTGTCGATGACGGTGTCCGGACGGGTATACAACAAGGCCCGGGTCCCGGTGCGTATCCTGCGGATCGTGTACGGTTCGATTACCTTGCTGTCGACGGCGATCGCATCCATCGCCGCAGTCATGTCGAACAAAGTTATCTCGGCCGAGCCGAGCGCCAGGCTCGGGATCGGCGGCAATTCGGTGTGGATCCCGAAACTCTTGGCGATATCGATCACACGCTCTACCCCGACCGCCTGGGTCAGCTGTACCGCAACCGTGTTGATCGACTGGGCGAACGCGGTGCGCAAGGTAACGGGCCCGCGATAGCCGCTTTCGTAGTTCTTCGGCTGCCAATCGCCGATCGTGACGGGCTGGTCGAGCACGACGCTGTCGGGCGTGTAGCCGGCATTGAACGCGGCGAGATAGACGAAAATCTTGAAGAGCGATCCCGCCTGACGTTGCGCCCGGACCGCGCGATTGAATTGGCTCTGCGTATAATCCCGGCCGCCGACGAGCGCGAGGACCGCGCCGTCCGGCGCGAGCGCGACAAGCGCCGCCTGGCCGACGTGCCGGCGAACCCCGTCTTGCTGAAGCCATTTATTGACGACGCGTTCGGCCGCCTCCTGGAGGGGGGATCGAGCGTGGTATCGCCGCCGAGGTCCATCGGCGGCGAGCCGACCAGACGCTTCAGCTCACTCTCAGCCGTGTCGACAAAGTAATTCTGCCCTGGCTCCGTTTCAGGCGGTACCGCGAGCTTGGCCGGGTGGGCACGCGCCGCTGCCGCGCGCGCCTTGTCGATATAGCCGGCCGCCATCATAGCTTCCAGCACTGTTTCCGCGCGCCGGCGCGCCGCATCGAGATTTCGCGTCGGCGCCAATTGCGTCGGCGAACGAATCAAACCCGCCAGCATTGCCGACTCGGCAAGGTTCATTGATCCCGCCTTTTTCCCGAAATACCGCTGCGCCGCGGCGTCGACGCCATAGGCCCCCGCCCCGAAATAGGCCGTGTTGAGGTACCGGGCGAGAATCTGGTCTTTCTCCAACCGGGTCTCGAGCCACAGGGCGAGGATGACCTCTTGGACTTTGCGCCGCAGCGAGCGTTCCGGGGAAAGATAGTTCATCCGCACCAGCTGCTGGGTTATCGTACTGGCGCCTTCGAGCCCGCCATCACCGCGCAAATCGTGCAACGCCGCGCGCAAAATGCCGCGAAGATCGATCCCGTGATGCGAGTAGAAGCGGCGATCCTCGATCGCGATCACGGCATGGACCAGATCCGGCGGCAACTGTTCGATTTGGATCCTGTCGCCTTTGGCGGCGCCGCGCGCCGCAAGGACATGACCGTCTGCGGCTGTGAAGACCATTGCCGGACCGGGTTCGTCGGCACTGCTGCCGCCCGAAACTGGCAGGGTGACAGCGCAATAGCCGATAAAGACTAGCACCAGTAGTGCCGCCGCCGCGCCCGCCCACCCCAAGCCGACCAGGACCGAACGCGTACCAGTCCTCACCGGGCTCCTCCTGCCGCCATCGATTTCTTTGCCCCCTACTTACCCGGAACGAAAAGAACCTCGCCTTTGTTCCGGTTTATTACCCACTGCGGCGGCGGCAGACAGGGGATATACTGCGAGGCGGGGCAAGAAATCCCAGATTGGCTTGATCGGCGCTGTGCGTCCTTCGAGACAGCCGCTTTCGCGGCCTCCTCGGGATGAGGTATTTTCCTAATGCCGTCGAAGGCCCACCCTCATCCTGAGAAGAGCCCAAAGAGCCTGCACCAGGCGAGAACTGGGGGCGCGTCTCGAAGGACGCAAGCCCGCGATGCAGCCCTTCGCTCAACCGATGCCGACCGCGGCGCCGAGGGTCTCGCCGATCGAGCGGTTGAGCACGAGCTCGGCGATTGCGTCTAGGCCGGTCGGCTCGCGGTTAATGATGACCAGGGCCGCGCCGTTGTGCTTCGCCAGTTCCGGGAATGCGGCCGCAGGATAGACCACCAATGACGATCCGGCGACAATGAACAGATCGGCGGCGCGGGTCTCGATTTCTGCGCGCCGCATGGCAGCCGCCGGCATTGCCTGGCCAAAGGATATCGTCGCCGTTTTGACAAAGCCGCCGCAATCGTCACACAACGGCGGCGTCCCGCTGCGCTCGAAGGCGATGCGCAGTGTGTCGAGCTCATAGCGCATATTGCAGTCGAGACAATGCGCATAAGTGGTATTTCCATGGAGCTCGATGACCCGCTCGTCGGGGATGCCGGAGGCCTGGTGCAGACCGTCGATGTTCTGCGTGATCACGGCAGCGACTGTGCCGCGGCGGACCAGCTCCGCGACGGCGCGGTGACCGCGGTTCGGGGCCGCGGCGCGAAAAGTCTCCTCCATTGCAAAACGCCGCCGCCAAGTTTCACGCCGCGCCTCCTCCGAGGCGAGGAAATCCGAGAAGTCGATCGGCGCCATGCGGGTCCAGATCCCGCCGGGGCTGCGGAAATCGGGAATTCCCGAACTCGGTGCTGATCCCGGCTCCGGTAAAGACGACCGCACGGCGCGCCCGCGCGATCGCTTCGGTTCAGCTCAGTAATCTCCTGATCGACGGCCATGGCGCGAGTTTGGCAAAAGTGCGGCGACGCGCCAAGCCCGACGCGCGATGTTGACAACCGTGAGCGTTCGCACTGCCTACCTCGCCGCGGAGGGATTTGCTGGGGATCTCGACCATGAGCTCGGTGGCGCCGATACGAGGCACGGCCGCCTGTTGATCGCCTCGGGGCCGCCGCGGCCCGCGGCATGGGCCGCGAATGTCTGGCTCGACCCGCAGGAGATTGCGATCGTCTCGATCTCGGATGCGGCTGCGAAGCTGCGGGCGATCCAGCGCAATTGGGCGGTCTATGCCCCTTGCCTCTACCGGCGCGCGATGCTGATCCAGAAGCAGCTGCCGAAGGTCTCGGCCAAACCGCTGGTGTTCGGGGCACCGCCGCCGGCGGCTCCGCTCGGATCGTGGACCCTGCTGGATGCCGGGACGTTGCTCGCGGCGGCGCATTGCACGAGCCCCTTTGCCGGCGGCGAGATCCAGTTCGTCGAGGATCGCAGCGGGCCGCCGGGCCGCGCCTATCTGAAGCTGTGGGAGGCGCTGACCCTGATCGGCCGGCGGCCCGGCCCGGGCGAGGTCTGTCTCGACCTCGGATCGAGCCCCGGCGGGTGGAGTTGGGCCTTGCAGCGAATGGGCGCGGAGGTCATCAGCGTCGACAAGGCGCCGCTCGCCCCCGAAATCGCGCGCCTCCCGGGGATCGAGCATCGGCAGGAGAGCGCTTTCGCGCTCGACCCGAGCACGCTCGGACCCGTGGACTGGCTGTTTTCCGATGTCGTGTGCTATCCGGCGCGGCTGCTGGGGCTGGTCGAGCGCTGGCTCGCAGCCGGAACCTGCCGCAACTTCGTCTGCACGATCAAATTCCAAGGGCCGACCGATCACGAGACCGCTCGCCGCTTCGCCGCGATGCCGGGCTCGCAACTCCGCCACCTGTTCCACAACAAGCACGAGCTGACCTGGATCAAAATCGGTTAGGATGTGAGTGTTCGTCGTTCCCGCGAAAGCGGGAACCAGAGCCCCTGGACCCCCGCTTTCGCGGGGGTGACGAAAGGCGCAGGGAGAAGGCCATGGAACTGGGTTTGCGAGGACGCAAGGCGCTGGTCACCGGGGCATCGAAGGGGATCGGGCGGGCTTGCGCCGAGGCGCTGGCCGAGGAGGGCTGCGATGTCGTGCTGGTGTCCCGCACTGCGGCCGATCTCGAAGCCGCACGGGCCGGCGATCGTCGCCAAGCACAATGTCGCGGTGCGGTTCTATCCGCTCGACCTCAGCGACAGCCGCAATATCGACAGGCTCGCCGAGGAATGCTCCGACATCGAGATCCTCATCAACAATGCCGGGGCGATCCCCGGCGGCAATATCGACGCGATCGACGAGGCGCGCTGGCGCAACGCCTGGGATCTGAAGGTGTTCGGCTACATCAACATGACGCGGCGGTTCTATGCGCTGATGCGCGGGCGCAAGAAGGGGGTCATCGTCAACATCCTCGGCGCCGCCGGTGAGAACCCCGATTTCGATTACGTCGCCGGCTCCTCGGGAAACGCCTCGCTGATGGCGTTCACCCGGGCGATGGGCGGCACGGCGCCGCGCGACGGGCTGCGCGTCGTCGGCATCAACCCCGGCCCGGTCATGACCGATCGGCTCGTCACCTTGATGCGCACCCGCGCGCAGACCCAGTTCGGCGACGCCGAACGCTGGACCGAGTACATGAAACCGTTGGCCTTCGGCCGCGCCGCCAAGCCCGAAGAGATCGGCTGGATGGCCGCCTTCCTCGCCTCCGACCTGTCGGCCTACACGACCGGTTCGATCGTCACGATCGACGGCGGCGGCTCGAGCCGCCGCTCGGCACTCTAACGGAATGGAGCCATCTTTCGGCGATCGAAACGTCGTTCAGCCGTTGATCCGAGCAGCAACCACGATGGCGCGAGGCGGGTCTCGCCAGGGGCACTCGACATGGCCGAACCCCGCCTCGCGCAGCGCCGCCAAATGCGGCTCGACACTCTCGACAAAACGGTCGCAGTTCAAAAAACGGCCCTCGGGCTTGAGCAGATCGAGGATCGCCCGGTAGCAGGCGAAGATTTTTTCAGGATCGCGCAGGTTGTGGAGGGCGATGGCGGAGACGGCGAGGTCGAAGGGGCCGCCGACCTGCTTCGGCCATGACGGATCGGCGAGATCGCAACGGACGTAGCGGAGCTGATCCGAGCGGTCGGCGAGACGCTGGCGGGCGCGGCCGAGCATCGGCTCCGAATAATCCTGCAATGTGATCCGTGCCGCCGGGAAGGCTTGCAATAGCTCTTCGCTGACCGCGCCATAACCCGCGCCGACGTCCAGCACATCCAACTCGGCATTGCTCGGAAACGGCGCGAATGACAACATCTGCTGCAGTAGGGGGCGACGCTCGGGGTCGCGCGCCGCATCCCGCGTAATCCATTCCGCAACGTAATCGGTCGAGTGCCAATCATGCGGGAACATGGTGAAGACTTTGGTTTCTGCGGGCATCGGGGCAAACCTCGCTAGATTGACTGTTCGAATCGCTGCGGCGCTCTTGCTTCGGGCGGCCGGCCGCCCGCGAACGACGAGGCGGGCGGAAGCCGGCCATAACCACAGTTTAACCCAACTCATACATAATTTCTCGACAGCAGCCGACGGTTCGGTTTAGTTTGGGATTTATGTTCGCTTTATGTTCTCTGCATGACAGTCGCCGGACCGTCGCCGGACTAAGCTCGCGACCGCGTCGCGAGCTAGCCCCCCGCATTCGGGAGCGCAAGTGTCGATAGAGTTCCTAACGGCCGCTGGTGTCGCTGTCGCCATTGTGGGAGCCGCGCTTGCGGCGGCCATCCTGCTGCGCCTCCGCTATAATCCGACTGCGCAACGGCAGAGCCTCGAACAAGTGCTGCGCGACGAGCTTGCACGCGGGCGGCAAGAGAGCGCCATGGGCTCGAAAATGTTGCGCGAGGAGGCAGCGACGAGCGCTAAAGCGTTGCGCGAGGAGGTGCAGCATACGTTGCAGCATTTGGGGGACCGCCTCGGTGCCGCGGTGGCGGAGCTAACCCGGAAAACCGAGACCCAGCAAGACGCGCTGCGCAATACGGTTGAGGGACGACTGGACGTCTTGCGTTCAGAGAATGCCGAGAAGCTCGAACAAATGCGCCAGACGGTCGACGAGAAGCTCCAGGGAACGCTGGAGCAGCGGCTCGGCGCGTCGTTCAAGATGGTCAATGAATCGCTTACCCGGGTGCACGAGAGCGTCGGCGAGATGCAGGCGCTGGCGACCGGCGTCGGCGATCTGAAGCGCATCCTCGGCAACGTAAAATCCCGTGGAACTTGGGGCGAGGTGGCGCTCGGCAACATCCTCGAGGAGATCCTCACCGCCGACCAATACGCGCGCAATGTGGAGGTGCGGCCGCGCAGCAATCAGCGGGTCGAGTTCGCGGTCAAATTGCCGGGTGACGGTGAGATGCCATTATGGCTTCCACTCGACGCGAAATACCCGACCGAGGACTACGACCGGCTGGTGGAGGCGAGCGAGCGAGGCGATCTGGAAGCGGCCGAGGCGGCGTTGCGCGGCATCGAATCGCGGGTGCGCAGCGCCGCCAAGGACATTTGCGCCAAGTATGTGGCGCCGCCGCACAGCACCGATTTTGCGATCATGTTCCTGCCGACCGAAGGGCTGTTCGCGGAGGTCATCAGACGGCCGGGCCTGGTCGATTGGCTACAACGCGAGTGTCACATCATGGTGGCGGGCCCGACGACGCTCGTCTCGCTGCTGACCTCGCTGCGGATGGGCTTTCGCACGCTGGCGATCCAGCAGCGTTCGAGCGAGGTCTGGCAGGTCCTCTCCGCGGTCAAGACCGAATTCGAAAAATTCGGCGGCGTTCTCGACAAGGTCCACAAGAAGCTCGAAGAGGCGCAGAAGGTCGTCGAAGAGGCCGGCGTCCGCCGCCGTGCGATGGATCGCAAACTGCGCAGCGTCGAGGTGCTGCCGGAGGCCGAAGCCGCTACGCTGTTGGAGTTAACTCCAGCTGCGCTGATCGAGGACGCGCGCGAGGCCGCAGAGTAGCCCCTCACCCTAACCCTCTCCCCGCAAGCATGGCGAGGGAATCCGTCGTGTCGCTCCCTCGCCCCGCCGGGGGGAGAGGGAGGGTGAGGGGCCCTTCAACCGGGCATCGCGATGCGGCGGCCGGCCCAATCGGGACGCGGAAGGTGGGCGTGGCGCGCCGTGGCGGCGGCGACGCGCTCGCGAACCCGGTCCGGAAACGGCACGGCGCGGCGCGCCCTGAGGTCGACGTGCAGGTACATCAATTCTTGCGTCGCGGCGCGTAGCCCGTTCGCGGCCATGAACATCTCGTGCGCCAGATGGAGGCGCTTGCCGTCCATGCCGAGGATCTGCGTGCTGACGCGCACGCGATCGCCCAGCAGTAATTCGCGCGCGTACAAATTGTGCGTCTCGACTACGAAGGTGCCGTTGCCGGTGCTGTCCTTGTATTGGCGGCCGATGCCGAGGGCGTCGAACAACGCATCGGTCGCGTAGTCGAACAGCACCGTGTAATAGGCCAGGTTCATGTGGTCGTTGGCGTCTATCCACTCGCGCAGAACCTCGCCCTCGTAGCGCTCGAAAGGCGCCGGGATGCTCATTGCGCGAGGCGTTGCGCGGCGAGGATCGCCACCGGATAGGCGTAGTGGATCCGCTCGCCCTCGATACAGACCGGCACCCCGAGCCGATCATCCGCAGCCGAAGCCTTGAACAGCTCGATGATCTTGGCGTCGTCGCCCGGCTCGGGGAAGGAGCGGGCCAGCAGGTTCTCCACCTCGTCCCGCAACTCGTAGAAGCTCGCCTCAGGCGCCGGCAGCCCCGCCTCGCCGAACAAACCTTTCAGCTCGGCCAAGGTCAGCGAGCGCATATGGGAGGGGTCGCGCAGACGCTCCAATCTGTTGAACTCCGCCGCTTTGGCAGGGTCCGCGGAGGCATACATGTCGACGACGACGAGCCGTCCCCCGGGCGCGCAGACCCGGGCCATTTCCCGCAAGACCGCGGCCGGGTCGGGGAAATGGTGCACCGAGAAGCGCGTGACTGCGATCGTGAAGCTGCCGTCTTCGAACGGCAGCGAATTCACGTCTCCCAACCGCCACTCGACATTGGTCAACCCCTTCTCCGCCGCGAGCCTCTGCGCCTCATCGAGCATTGCCGGGGTCACGTCGATACCGGTCGCCCGGCGCACATGCGGGGCGAAGGCGCAGACGACGATGCCGCCGCCGCAGGCGACATCGAGAACCGTATCGTCCGGTCCCGGCCGAGCAGCCTCGATGATCATCCGCAGCGCCTCCGCATTGGTGATCGGGGCAGCCGTGCTGAACAATGCAGCCTGGCGCGTGAACTGGTCGAGGATCCGGCCTTGGTGGCTGGCGTCGGTCATTGCAGCGGCCCATTGGGGAGCACTAGGACCTTGCCGTGCCGGCCGCCCTGCTGCGCCCTGATGAGCGCCGGTCGGATCTCCTCGATCGGGTAGAACGCATCGATCGGCGCCTTGAGCATGCCGTCGCGGAGCTTGGCCGCGAGGTCGGCGTAGATCCCGCGGACCTGCTCGGGTGTGCGCTTGACGAGGCCGCGGCCGAGATTGAACCCGGTCAGATTAACGCCGCGCATGTTGACCGCCGCCCGGCTCATCACCGGATCCTGGCCCGACATCGACCCATAGCTCACCACGACGCCACCATCGGCGACGCAGTCGCCGATCCGCTTGCAGGCCTCCCCGGAAACCGCGTCGATGCCGAGTCGGATCGGCGCTCCGCTCGGTCGCGGCGCTGGCGCGCTCGGCCAGATCGGGGCCGTCCTTCAACGACGACATCGGCGCCATGATCGCGCAGCTCCGCCGTCGACATCGTCGCGGCGTACGACGTTGACCGTGCGCACGCCGCGCGCCTTGGCCAACACGATGACATGCCGCCCAACCGCCGAATTGGCGACGTTCTGTATGACCCAATCGCCCGGCGTCAGCGCGACGTGATCCTCCAGCAGCAACAGCGCGGTCGGCGGGTTGATGCGCAGCATCGCCGCTTGCGCCAGATCCAGACCCGGCGGGATCGGCACCGCGTCCTCGGCCTTGACGCGGCGGCGTTGCGTCCAATTCTCGCGCTGCATGTTGATCACCAGGTCGCCGGGTTTGACGTGCGTCACGCCGGCGCCGACGGCGATGACGCGCCCGAGGCCTTCGGCGCCGGGCGTCGACGGCAATAGCGGCCGCAGCCGGTAATTGCCGCGGCAGAACGAGATGTCGGCCGGGTTGATCGGAAAAGCGAGCACGTCGAAAACGACCTCATCCCGGCCCGGGTCGCCGACGGCCGGCGCATCGATGCAATGTGCGACCTCTTCCGGGGCGCCATAAGCGGTAATCTCGATCTTCTTCATCCGACACTCCGCATTCCATAATTTTCATCACGCTCGCGCGCAGACATCGACATAGGCTCTGACGTAGACCATTGGCGCACCGCCGCCGAATGCTTCCAGGTTTTTCGCACCGGCGACGATTCGCGTGTCGTGTTCGTCGATGCCATTGAGTTCAATGTGCACTTGCTCGACGCCCAAGGGATCGATCGACTTCAAGATTACCCGGTGTCGTTGCCACTGCTGGTCGAAACTCGTTATCGGCCGGGGCGCCTGGTAAAACCAGGATTGCACCGGGGCGCTGTTCAGCGTGTCGGTGAGGCAGTGGGCAAACCGCTGATAATTCTGGTGTACCTGCCAAGTCCAGGTGTCTTCGGGGGCGGCCTGGACTTTATCCGGACTGACACAGGCGGTCAGCAGTGCCGTCACGGCCAGCGCGAGCATCGGTTTGATCATCCGGCCAAGCCAATCCTCACCAGCCTCCGTCGACGCCGATCGCCTGGCCGGTCACAAACGCGGCTTGGTCGGAAGCGAGAAACGCGATCATCGCCGCGACCTCGTCGGGGCTGCCGAAACGGCCGACCGGGATCGCCTTAGCGCGCTCGGCAAAGCCGATTTCGAGATCGTCGCCGTATTCGCGCCGGTTGGTGCTGATCGCGCGCGAGGTGCGGATCGGCCCGGGGCAGACGGCGTTGACGGTGATCCCGCGGGGCGCCAGATCGAACGCGAGCGACTTGGTGAACCCGACGATCGCCGCCTTCGAGGCGGCATAGGCGGCGCGATGCCTGCCGGGGCGGAACGCCGCCTTCGAGGAGACGCTGACGATGCGGCCCCAGCCGGCTCTGCGCATTGCCGGCACCGCGGCGCGCGACATCAAAAAGGCGCCGCGGGCGTTGACGCCCATCGTGAGGTCCCAGGCCTCGACCGGCACATCCTCGATCTCGTTGCGGTCGGCGCCCTGCGGCGCGCCGGCATTGTTGACGAGAATGTCTAGCCGGCCGTAGCGCCCCAGCACCTCCGCGACCATGCGCCCGGCATCCGCCTCGACGCTGACGTCGCCGAGCGTAGAGGAGGCCGTTCTTCCGCTGCGCACGAGGTCCTCGACAAGGCTGTCGACACCCTCCCAGGAGCTGTCCATGTCGCCTTGGACATTGTGCTGGTTGGCGACACCCGTCGGCACCACGTCGGAGACGACGACGGTCACGCCGGCCGCGGCGAGCGCGCGGGCGGTCGAATTGCCGATGCCGATCGGCTTGCCGCAGCCGGTGATCAGCGCAACACGGGCGGAGCTCGGCATATGACCCTCCTCGGCAAATTCGATAATGGTGGTGGAGCTTACCGCCCCGATCCCACAGAATCGACATAGTTTGCAATCACCTGTCGAGCTTCTGCCGGGACGCGGTCCCGGCAAAAAATTCGAGGCGCTCGATGCGGAAATCTTTTGCGGTCGTGTCTCTGGTGCTGTTGGCCGTCCTCGGAACGCCGGATTCTCGGGCGGATGAGAAGCCGAATGACGAATTGCCCGCGCGGGTAGCGACCCATCATACCATGGGGCTGAGCGAGCACCGCCTCGACTACGAGGCGATCACCGAGACATTGCCGGTGACCGATCCCAAGGGCAACACTACCGCGTCGATCTTTACGGTCAGCTATCTTACAGATGGCGAGAATAGCAGCGCCAGGCCTGTCAGCTTCGTCTTCAATGGCGGTCCCGGTGCGGCCTCGGTTTTTCTGCATCTCGGCGCGCTCGGTCCGCAGATCCTGCAGACCCCGGACAGCGGCGCCGTGCCGACCCCTCCCGTTCACCTCATCGATAACCCGGCGACCTGGTTGGGCTTTACCGATCTCGTCTTTGTCGACCCGGTCGGCACCGGTTTCAGCCGCGGCAAGGGCAAGGAGGACAATCCGGACAAGCCTTTCTGGGATGTGCGCGCCGATATCGCCTCGCTCGGCTCGGTGATCCGCCTATGGCTGACCCGGCATCAGCGCTGGACGTCGCCGGTCTGGCTCGTCGGGGAGAGCTATGGCGGCTTCCGGGCAGCGGCGATGGCGCAAACCCTGCCGCACGACGTCGACGTCGTCGTCAAAGGTCTCGTCCTGGTCTCTCCGGCGCTCGACCTCTCGGCCTTGCATCAGACCGAACGCGATCTTCTCGCCGCCGCCTTCATCCTGCCCTCCTACGCCGCCACCGCCGCCGCCTACGATACGGCTCTCGCCGGCGGCGGTGTCGCGGAGGCCGAGCGCTTCGCCCTCTCGGACTATCTGCTGGGTCTGGCCGGTCTGAAGGGGCAGCCTTCCGCCGCCGATCCGCTGATTGCCCGCGTCGCCCAGATCGCCGGGGTTCCGGCCGATATCGTGCGCCGCTACCGCGGTCGGATCCCACGCCACATCTTCGCTCGCGAGATCCGCCGTAATCAGGGCGAGGTAATCAGTCTTTACGACAGTACGATCGTGGCGCCAGCCGGCCCGGAAGGCGGTGGCGGAGACCCAGTGCTGCAGCCGGCCGTCGCCGCCTATGGCACGGCATTCAACGCCTATCTCGCCGAGGCGCTCGGGGTCCACACCGATCAGCCCTACCGCGTGCTGCCCCATGACGTCTCGCAGCAATGGAACTGGCATGGCGAACGTCAGCACGGCACAGAGGGCCTCGCGATGTCGTCGCTGGAGGCGGCGCTGCTCGAACGCCCGGCGACGAAGATTTTGATCGTCAATGGGCGCTACGACCTGGTGACCCCGTACCTCAGCTCGCGTTGGCTCGTCGACCAGTTGGAGATTCCCGAGGCGACGCGGTCGACAATTCAGCTCCGGGTCTATGACGGGGGCCATATGGTGTACATGCGGCCCGCATCGCGGTCCTTGCTCGCCCGCGACGCCGCCGAGCTTTACGGCGCCGGCGAACCGAGCGCCCCCTCGCAATGAAGCCAAACCCTTCCCGGCTCAGCTCCGGGTCACCGTCGTCCAGGGCGTCATTTTAGTGTTCTGCGTGCTGGTTTTCCGCCGCGGCATTTGTCGGCGTGATCGCGTCCTATGCCGCAGGTCGTCGCAAGCCTCCCGGCATCTCGCCGGCAGCTGCGGGAAGGCCGGCGGGGGCTCGGGCCGCCGCCGCACCGGGCGCACCCTGAGGAGGTAGCGCATGCCCGGCGCAGCGCGGATTTTTTGGTTGGCCGGCCTTGTCGCTTCGGCGCTTGGGGCCGGGGCGAAGCCGGGATCACGGTCGAGCTGACTGTCAACCGGCAAGGCGAACAATATGAGATCGGCGTCAAGACAATCGATCGGTACCGTTATCTAAACTAAAGGACTGGTAAATGCTGGCGCGCCTAAGGGGAACAGGAGTAGCGAGGGGGCTGCGCAGGATGCGATCGGTTGTCTGCCCATGGGTCCGACGGCGGTGGCTCTTTCGCTGGGTTCAAGGGCTGTCGTGGCAAATACCTATGAGCAGAAACGGCGGTATCTGTTCATTTGAAATCAATTATATCAACGGCTTTTTTGCCCAGCTGACCTGGTGCCTTTTAATTTTTAAGTACTGCGAACTTCACCAACTTATTCCTGATATATGCCTATCAGGCCGATATCGCGATCCGAACAGAGGGCGCAACTGGCTGGACTATTATTTCGACATATCCAGGCCGATGACATCCGAAGGGGTCCCCAGACGCGTTCGATACACCAAAAAACTGGGTGAATATGAAGAATTGGGACAACCAATGCCACACCGGATGAGCCTGGAAGACAGTACTCGTCTTTTTTTTAAATATTTGAGGCCGAAGTCTCACATTATAGACATTGGTAGATAATTTATGGAAACATATCGAGGTTCATGGCCCCGCTGTCGGGATTCACTTTCGTGGAACCGACAAGACGATAGAAGCACCGCGCGTATCTTGGGATTATTGTCTACAAATTTTACAGGCCTATTTAAAAACTGACGACAGGATCAAGGCGATATTCGTTACGAGCGACGAACAAAAATTCATCGACTTTGTTGTTCAGTCGGTGACAGATATCCCGATATTTTTTTATGATGATCATTACCGATATCAGCCGGGCGATGAATTGTCACCTCATCGAATTCCAGGGGGAGAGTATGAAAAAGGAGAGGATGCCCTAGTAAACGCGATTTTGTTATCTCGGTGTGCAACGTTGATCAGAACGACGTCGTTCTTATCGGCCTTTGCGTCGATCTTCAATCCCGAACTGAAGATAATTTTACTTAACAAGCCGTATGACCCTTATCTTTGGTATCCCGAAATCGAGATCCTGGGAAGTGCCAACACGACATATGTTCCTGGAAACCCTGCTTGAGTACCATGTGTGTGTCACCCGTGCAAGACCGCCGAGAGGGGAAGGCCTCCGCTGGGACAGAATTTAGCCCGAACAGGCACTCTAGTCGCGCCAATAGATAAGTAAGACTGACCCATGTTGGTAAACTTTACAGATGTGGCAGGGCCGTAAATCGCAAGCTCGACCTTCGCGGACGGTTGCACTAAGGGAGATAATTGTTAACCTTCAATTAGTTAGATGGTCCGGTTTAGAAGAGGTCAGCCCGAAAGTTGCTTTATCGAACCCTAATGGGGGTGTCGGAAAGTTTGACACCCAACAGACGCAGGATTTGGAATATGGTTGAAAAACAGAACGATACGGCGCTGGCGCGAATTTTGCTTGGACTATCGGCACCAGACAGTTATAACGCCGGAGAGGAGGATTAATGAAACGCTTGCTTCTCGCATCCGCAGTTCTTGGCATCGCCGGGACCATAGGCGCCGCGAACGCTGCGGTGATAACCTCCGACACCGTAACGATCTGGAATGCAGCCACGCCCGGCGCGACATCCACTTCGATCAGCCAGCAGGGGTTGCCAACGGCAGTAGGATTATTCGGAGGCCCGCTTCCACTGGTTGCGGGGAGCACCGCCTTCGCATTTCCGATTAACTACGATGACACCGGCGCGAATACGATCCCCGGCTTCTTTGCCTCCGATACGCCCGCCGCGCCAACTCCGACGACCTGTACCTCAGCTGCGTGCCTGACCAATCCCTTGAGCTTGGGAGGTTTCGCGCAGGCGACAGTTTTTCGGTTCACTTTTACCGAAACTACATCAGAAACCTTCTCGGCCACCCATGACGATGGCATCAGCCTGTTCGTCGCGGGGACTGAAACCAGCACCTGCACCATCGCCAGCTGTCCCGGCGATCTGCTGCCGACGTCGGCGGCGACGCCCACGACCGCCATACCTAGTTCGGTCACCATTGGGCCCGGTACCTATGATCTATGGTATGCAGAGGTCAACGGCATTCCCGCCGTCTTGGAGGCGACCTCAACTCCCTCGGCAGTTGTTCCCGAACCTACTTCGCTGGCGCTGCTCGTCTCGGCGCTGGCTGGTCTCGGCTGGTTCGTCGGGCGTCGCAGCAAGGCTGTGTGAAAAGAACCGACACTGCTAATACTCGGGCGGCGGCTGCCAAGCCGCCGTCCGGCCTCGGTCTCCGCACCGATGACGTCCAGGACGAACTCCGTGAAATGGAGCGCCGCACAGCTCGGCCTCTCCGGTGCGATGATCACCGATATCCAGCCGAGGACCGCCGCTACGACCAACCCGGATACGAGCCGTTCTGGGCCGCCGCCGCGGCGCTCGGCCTGCCGCTGAGCCTGCACACGGCGAGCGGCAGGGCAAGATCCGTTCAAGTCCGGCACGACCTATTGAGGCCGGTCCCCAATGTTCGCCCCGCGAAACGCCTTGGGGTCGAGCGGGTCGACAAGCTAGAATTGCACCCAATTACGAAATGGTCGCGTAGAGAACAAGTCAATGTCCCGGCTCCATCGTAACTGTCTTTGGTGCGCTATCGCCTTCGCCCTATGCGTATCGCCGTATGTTGCCGCGATCGCTAACGATTCCGGCTCGCGTCAGGATGCCGTGCAATCCTCCAAGGACGAGGAGCCCAAGGCCGCCCTGATCACGTTGAAGAACGCGATCCGCAAGTCGCCTCAGGACGCCGCGCTCCATGTCAAGATTGCAAAGCTTTATTTCCAGCTCGGAGATTCCGCGTCGGCAGAGCGCGAGGCTCGCGCGGCCCGCGACCTCAAGGGCGGCGAGGCCGACTATCTCCCCGTTTTTCTTGACGCGATGCTGGTTCGGAAAGAATTCAAGGAAATTTATGATCTGATCGAGCCTGGCGACCGGAGCCCGGTTCTTGAAAGCAAAGTCAGGACGGCGCTCGGCACCGCAGCGGTCCGCCTGGGCTATGACACAAAAGCCGAAGCATTACTGCGCGATGCGATCAAATTGGACCCGAGCGTCGTGGAACCGAGGATCCAGCTCGCTCGGTTTCTCAGCGTTACGAGCCCGGAAGAAGCGGTTGGGGTGATCGATGAGGCGATCGCCGCCAACCCGAAATCAGCCGAACTGCTGCAGGTCAAAGGCGACATGCTGTGGTCGCGTGGTGATGCAAACGGGGCGGTGCAGCTTTTCGGCGAAGCGCTCAATGTCGATCCCGATTATCAGCTGGCTCGGCTCAGTCGCGCCAACGTCAATGTAGCGCGAGGTGAATTCGCGGCGGCGGATCAGGATCTCGATCCGATCCTGCAGGCCACTCCGAAGAACTTCATGGCCAATTACCTGCGCGGCCTGGAGTACGTCAAGCAACGGAACTACACCGCGGCGGATCGGGTATTCGCTAGCACCGCCGGCGCTTTCACCGCCTTTCCGTATGGATATTATGTGCAAGGGGCAACAAAATTTGCGCTTGGGAAATTTGGCCAAGCGGAAAGTATCCTGCGCGACTACCTCAAACATTTTCCGACCGATCCGCACGCGACGCGGCTCATCGCGCGGGCCGCTTTGCAGCAACACGGCGCGCCCCGGGCAATCGATTATCTCAAACCCCTCGCCGATAAGTCGCCGCCGGACGCGGCGACTTTGAACTTGCTCGGCGATGCCTACATGGCCGACGGCAAGCCGGGGGCGGCGCTGCAGCAATTCCAGAAGGCAGCCGCACTCGAGCCCGGGAATGCGGCCATCAAGACGCAGGTCGCGGTCGCCGAGATCAGTTCCGGCCAGGCGGGGCAGGGGCTTGCTCAGCTGGAAGAGGTGTTTTCGGGCGAGACCGGTGAGACCGTTGCCGGCCCGACCCTGGTATTAGCCGAGTTGCGGGCCGGGAATGTCGAGAAGGCGGCAGAAGTCGCGAAATCCCTGATCAAGCGGGATCCCGCCAACTTACACTATCAAATTCTGCTGGGAGAGGTCCGCGTCGCGCAACGGGATTATGCCGGCGCGGAAACGGCGTTTCGCGCCGCGCTGTCGCGCAATCCGGATTTTTCGGCTGCCACTCGCGACTTGGCCCAGCTCTATGCAATGACCGGGCGCACCGAAAATGCCAAGCGAACGTACAGCGATGTTCTTACGAAGAACCCGGCGGATACGATGGCCCTCCTCGGTCTCGCGCACTTCGCGATCGCTGAGAGGAAATGGCCGGAAGCAATCGACCTGCTCAATAGCGCCCGCGCCGCCGCCCCCTACGATCCGGCCCCCGGCCTAGAGCTGGTGGCCCTATATGAGCAGCGGCATGATTGGAACAGCGCGAAGGCGGTTGCGGCCGAGCTCTACGCACAATTCCCGCGAGACGTGAATGTCATCGTCGCGTTCGGCCGGACCCGGCTGGAATCCGGCGACACCGACGCGGCCATTTCAAGCTACAAGCTTGCGCACCAACTCGCGCCGGATTCGACGCCGCTCCGCTCCGCTTATGTCGCCTTGCTGAAGCAGGCGAAATACTTCCGCGAGGCGCGGGACGTCCTGAAAGAGGCGATAATCCGCGAGCCGCAGAACACCTCGCTCAAAGCCGATCTGCTCCGAGCCGACGCCGAAATCGACGGTGTGGACACAGCCGTCTCCAAAGCGCGGGAATCCGCCGCGTCCGATCCCGGCAACAGCATCTATGACGTGGTTTCGGCCGAACTACTCGAGAAAGCTGGGCGTGGACAACAGGCCCTTGCCCTACTCGAGAACGCGGTCGCGTTGCGACCCACGGATGCCGGTCTCGCGCCTGCTCTTACCCGCCTTTATCTTCGTATGGACCTGCCGGCCAAGGCGGAAGCCTTTCTGAAAGCGCGGCTGGAGGTCGACCCAGACGATTTGGCGGCCCGCTCGGAACTGGCATTTTATTATGCGGGGCAAAAAAAGAATGCCGCCGCCATCTCCGAATACTCGCGTCTGGTCGAGCACGACCCCGCGGACTCGACCGCGCTAAACAATCTTGCTTGCCTCTATCAGGGACAGGGAGAACCGGGGATAGCTCGCGAGTTGGCTCAGCGGGCGTTCAAGATCTCTCCCGGCGACCCCCATATCGGCGATACTCTCGGGTGGATCCTAGTAGAGCAAGGCGAAGCCGAAACGGGCTTGGCGTACCTCAACGCGGCCAATTCGCGGGCACCGGAAGACTTGGATGTCCAATACCACCTCGCGGTCGCCCTCCATCGCGTCGGTCGCGCGGCCGATGCTCGTGCCATGCTTGAAAACCTGCTGGGCTCAGCCGGTTCGTTCGCGGACAGGGCCGAGGCGGAAAAGCTGATGCAGGAGTTAAAACGCAGTTGAACGCGGATCAAGTCTCCTCGCCTCGATCCTTTTTCGATTCCTGGGCAACCACGACCGGGACTGGTGGGCGAGGCCGGCTCGGGTGTCTGATTTCTTTACACGACGATGAAGCTTATTAGAGCTACAGCACTTATGAGCTGAATGATATATAGTTATCAAGGCCCACCGGCCTTCTCGCGAAAGCGGGGAATCGAGGGGGCCCAAACACTGCGGCGGTTGTCGCGACCCCGCTTTCGCGCGGGGTGACGATAGGGCTTGAGAGAACTAGCTTCATTTCAAGCCGGATACTCAGATCCGGGTCAAATCTTTCCTGCTTCGCTATCTTGGAATGTTGATTTGGCGTCGAAAATTCTTACACTTTCCTCTTCGCTGATTATGGCCGGAGATGATTTACCATTTTTTCGGCCCATAAACTGGGTATTGGCCCAGTATTTGCTTGTTTAAACCGGCAATCTCGGGTATGGATATGCCGATGAAGATTCGATCCTCGCTTCACGCTGCGGCGCTCTCGGGAGCCCTGGGTTTTACGATGCTCGCGGGCCCGGCGTCAGCGGATTTCATTTCCCCGGGCATGATGGATTCGAGCGGCCAGACCTACAGTCAGGGGATGTCGGTAGAAAGCGGCGCTTGGGCAGGAGAGACCTACAGCCCGGGCATGATGATGTCGAGCGGCGACATTTACAGTCCAGGAATGGAGATCGCGACCCTCGGGGAGACGACAAATAACCAGGGTGACGGCACCGATGCAAACCTCGGTGGGACGACAAATAATCAAGGCGCCGGTACCGGTGCAAACCTCGACGGGACGACAAATAATCAGGGTGCCGGTACCGGTGCAAACCTCGACGGGACGACAAATGCGCCGCCCAGCCAGGGTTGCGTCGGCACCGCCGCCAATTGCACCGACAACGTCACAAATACGCCGACAGTCTCAGGTTCGCCTGCCAATCAACCCGTAAACCTGGCTTCGCTGCCAATTGGCGTCATTCCTACCGCGAACGCCGACCCGGTCCCAGAACCGGCTAGCTTGGCGTTGCTCGCCTCGGCTCTCCTCTGGTTGGGCTTGGTGCGGCGGCGGCGCAACCGAATGTAAAGAAATCCGACACTCCCAAAACAGGAACGGCGCCTTGGGCGCCGCTTTTGATTCGAACCCTCAGCTTCGCCACTCGAGCGTCCGCGGTTGAACCGGGTTCTCGAACGGACGGCCTTCGGCGTGGGCTCGGAGGTATTCGCGCTTCAGCCGGTAGTACCATTTTGCCTGGGTATCGGCGTCGTCGATCAGGGTGAGCGGCGGGCTGAAGCGCAACCCTTGCTGCTGGCGCTCCATGATGTCGCGGTCCTGGCGCAGAAAGGCGCGTACATAGTGCCGCAATGCGGGCTTCAACAGCTCGAGCCACGGCAGAGACCAGTAGATACAATGGTTTATCTCCGTCACTCGGTCGTCGATCGGGGTGATCGCCGTCAGATTGGTCACCCGGTGTCGGCCTGCGTGAATATGCTCGATCCGCACACTCGGCAGCCGGAAGACGATCTCGGTTTCCCGGGCTGCCGCCCAGGAGCCGGTAGGCCCGCGAATTGCGCGACGGCGCGTGGCGGGTCATCGCAAAGCCGAACGGGGAGGGGGCGAAGGCCTTGGCCTTTTGCTGGATCGAGCGGCGCGAGCGCCACCACCAGGCCCGATGCACGAAAGGCCCGTGCGCCGGGTCCATCAGCCCGATCACCGCATGGTCGATCGCCGCGGCGAACCGCACGCTCTCGACGAGGTCGGGCGCGCGTTCATCGAACCCGTCGAGCACGGGGATCTCCGGCGCCGCCGCCGGATCCCGGCCGAAAAATAGCCAGATGTTGCCCTGGACCTCGCGTGCCGGATAGCGGCGGGTATGAATATGGCCGGGCGTAAAGCTCTGGCTCGGCACCAGCGACGGGATCAGGGTGCATTGCCCGAGAGTGTCGAAACGCCAGCCGTGATAGCAACATTCGACCTCCCGCCCGTCGAAATGGCCCGCGCTGAGCGGCATACCGCGGTGTGGACAAAGATCGCGCAACGCGAAGGGCACCCCGGTCTCGTCACGGCCGATCAGGATCGGCTCGCCGAGCATCAGCTTTGCCACCACCGCCCGGCGTCGCAGACGGCGGCTCGGCAGCGCATAGTACCAGGCCTCGCGCAAAGGCGCGGCCACGTCGCTCGCTGCGGGTCTCATATGGCGGCCCTTAGCTGATCGTCCATCCGGGGCTAATCGTCCCTCGGCTGATCGTCCATCCGGCAGGAATGCCCTTCGATTATACCGGCTTTCGCAGAGTGCGCGGCCAAGGCGATGCGATGCGCTATCCTCCGGCCGCCGGTCGGGCTATTTTCGTAGCAATTGGCTGGCCTTGGAACTGCGCGATTTCCGCTGCCGTGATCCGAGTCGTACGACATCCCGGCCCCCGGTCGAACCACCCGCCCGGCGCGGTCCTCGCGATGGGCAATTTCGATGGTCTGCACCGCGGCCATGCCGTGCTGATCGGCCGGACCTGCGAGCTCGCGCGGGAAGCGGGCCGCCTGACCGGAGTGCTGACCTTCGAGCCGCATCCGCGCAGCGTGTTCTTTCCTGAAACCGAACCCTTCCGGCTGACGCCGTTCCGCGTCAAGGAGCGTGAGCTGGCACGTCTCGGCATCGATCTGCTGTTCGTCCAGCATTTCGACCTCAGCTTCTCAACGAGGAGTGCCGAGGAATTCATCGCCGAAGTCATCGTCGGAGCGATCGGGGCCTCTCATGTCGTGGTCGGCTGGGATTGCACCTTCGGCAACCGCCGCCGCGGTACGCCCGAATCCCTGCGCGCCGCCGGTCTGCAGCACGGCTTCGGGGTGACGGTGCTCGAACCGGTCCGCGGCGAGAATGCGATCGTCTATTCCTCGACCCATATCCGCGAACTGCTGAAGGCCGGCAAGCCGCGCGAGGCGGCGGTGCTCCTCGGCCGCTTCTGGGAGATCGACGGCCGCGTCGCCACCGGCGACAGGCGCGGCCGGACGATCGGCTTTCCGACTGCGAATCTCGGTCTCGACGACTATCTGCACCCGGCCTTCGGGGTCTATGCCGTGCGTGTCTCGGGCGACGGCCCGGACGACCCGCTCGCCGGCCGCACAATTGGCGGGGTCGCGAATATCGGTCTGCGCCCGACGGTCGGCGGCCTCGTGCCGCGGCTCGAGGCCCACCTCTTCGACATCGACGCCGATCTCTACGGACGCCACCTGCGCGTCGCGCTCGTCGATTTCATCCGGCCGGAACAGAAATTCGCCGGTCTCGACGAGCTGAAGGCGCAGATCGCTACGGACGCCGCCCAAGCCCGCGTCATTCTCGCCGCCACTCCGGCAGACCGGGCGTAACCGCACCGCTAACTGCCCCTCGAATTTGACCAGGGCGGCTGCTATATGTCCGACATGCTTCGGCGTCGTGCCTGGATTCTGCGAATTACCGGCCCGGTCCTCGTCTGAGGATCGGGGACGCTTTCGCTTTTTCGTCTCTCATCCAGGGGTTTACGATGCCTGCGGATTATCGTCCGACCGTATTCCTGCCCAAGACCAATTTCCCGATGCGGGGGGATTTGCCGAACCGCGAGCCCTCGATCCTTGCGCGCTGGGAGAAAATGGGCCTTTACCGGCGCCTGCGCGAGGCCTCGCGAGGTCGCGAAAAGTTTATCCTTCATGACGGGCCGCCCTACGCCAATGGCGAGATCCACCTTGGCACCGCGCTCAACAAGGTCTTGAAGGACGTGGTCAACCGGGCGCAGCAGATGCTCGGCAAGGACGCGCCCTATGTGCCGGGCTGGGACTGCCACGGCCTGCCGATCGAATGGATTGTCGAGGAGCAATACCGCGCGAAAAACCAATCCAAGGACAGCGTGCCGATCGACCAGTTCCGCCGCGAGTGCCGCGAATTCGCGGCCTATTGGATCGAGGTGCAAAAGCGCGATTTTAAGCGGCTCGGCGTTGTCGGAGATTGGGACAATCCCTATACGACGATGGCGTACTCGGCCGAGGCGCAGATTGTCCGAGAACTCGGCAAATTTCTCCTCAATGGGGGGCTTTACAAGGGTGCGAAGCCGGTCCTTTGGTCGGTCGTGGAGCAGACGGCGCTCGCCGAAGCCGAAGTCGAATACCACGACCACAGATCGACCACCGTCTGGGTACGCTTTCCGATCCTGTGGTCCGAGCGGCCGGCGCTTGCCGGCGCCGCGGCGTTGATTTGGACCACGACGCCCTGGACATTGCCGGGCAACCGCGCGATCGCCTTCAGCGGCAGCCTGGATTATGTGGTGTTGCGGGTCGATCGGGCGGCGGAAGGAAGTCGCGGACGGCCGGGCGAGACCCTGGTCGTCGCCGAAGCACTGGTCGAGGCACTGGCGGCAAATGCCGGGATCGAGGCGTACTCTGTCATCGACCGCTTTTCCGGCGCGGCCCTTGCCGGAACGACGGCTGCGCACCCGCTGCGCGGTCAGGGCTACGATTTCGATGTCCCACTCCTGGCTGCCGGCTTTGTCGAAGCCGACCAGGGGACTGGTCTCGTGCACATCGCCCCCGGGCATGGCACCGACGATTTCGAGCTCGGTCAGCCGAACCGTCTGCCGGTGACCGACACCGTGTCTCCGGATGGGGTATATTTCCCGTCGGTGCCGCTTTTTGCCGGGCGCTCGATCTATCGTCCGGACGGCAAGCCGGGCGATGCGAACGCGGCGGTGATCGCCGCGGTCGATGCCGCCGGCGGGCTATTGGCGCGCGGCATTCTCGTTCATTCCTATCCGCATTCGTGGCGCTCCAAGGCGCCGCTGATCTTTCGCAACACGCCGCAATGGTTCATCAGCATGGGGAGGACGGTCTCCGGCAGAAGGCCTTGGCGACAATCGCCGAAGTCCGCTGGGCTCCACCGCAGGCCCGCAACCGGATCGAGGCGATGGTCGAGAGCAAGCCGGACTGGTGCGTGTCGCGCCAGCGGGCCTGGGGCGTGCCGATAGCGGTGTTCACCCATCGCGCGACGGGTGAGCCGCTGCGCGATCCGCTCGTCGTCGAGCGCATCGCCGCCGCGGTCGAGCGCGAGGGGGCGGATGTCTGGTTCAGCGCCGATCCGGCGGAGTTCCTCGGCAACGCCTATGACCCCTCCGAATGGGAAAAGGTCACCGACATCGTCGAGGTGTGGTTCGATTCGGGCTCGACCCACGCCTTTGTGCTCGAGCAGCGCCCCGAGCTGCGATGGCCGGCCGATCTTTATCTGGAAGGCTCGGACCAGCACCGCGGCTGGTTCCAGTCCTCGTTGATCGAAGCCTGCGGGACGCGCGGACGCGCGCCCTACGAGGCGGTGCTGACGCATGGCTTCGTCCTCGACGAGGACGGGCGGAAAATGTCGAAATCGCTCGGCAATGTCATTCCGCCGCAGCAGATCATGCAGCAGAGTGGGGCCGACATCCTGCGCCTTTGGGTGGTCGGCTCGGACTACACCGAGGATGTCCGCATCGGCCCGGAGATCCTCAAGCGCCACAGCGACGCCTACCGCCGATTGCGCAATACCCTGCGTTACCTGCTGGGGGCGCTCGACGGCTATACCGCCGCCGAGTCGGTCGGCATCGAGGCGATGCCCGAGCTCGACCGCTGGGTATTGCACCGCTTGGCGGAACTCGACGATCTCGTCCGGCGTTCGGTCGAGGCATTCGACTTCCACGGCATGTTCGCGGCATTGCACAGTTTCTGTGGGACCGATTTGTCGGCCTTCTATTTCGACATCCGCAAGGACCGGCTCTATTGCGATGCGGCGGACGACATCAGGCGGCGTGCGGTGCGGACCGTGCTCGACCGGTGCTTCGATTGTCTAGTGCGCTGGCTGGCTCCGGTGATTTGCTTCACCGCGGAGGAGGCATGGCTGGCCCGCCACGGCGACCTGCCCGGACGAAGCGTTCATCTCGAGCTCTTCGCCGATGTCCCGGCGGGTTGGCGCGATGACGCGCTCGGCGAGCGCTGGACGGCGTTGCGCGATCTGCGCCGCGTCGTCACCGGCGCTCTGGAACTGGAGCGGGGGGCAAAGCGGGTGGGGTCGAGTCTGCAGGCCGCCGTCGAGCTGTTCGTCCCCGAAAGGCTGGCCGATCAGCTTCGCAACGTCGATCTCGCGGAGGTTTGCATCACCTCGGCGGGAACGGTGCGTTTGGGACCGGCACCCGACGATGCCTTCACGCTTCCCGATGTTCCGGAAGTTGGCGTGCGGGTCTCGCCGGCGCCGGGCGCGCGCTGCGAGCGCTGCTGGAGGGTGTTGCCCGAGGTCGGCAGCGTGCCGGGTCACGCCGATCTCTGCCGCCGGTGCGCCGAGGTCGTCGGCTGCGAGCTGGCTGCGGCAAACGGGTGATGCTGGCGCGCGGGCTCGCCACGGCGATTGCGGTCGCGATCCTCGACCAGCTCAGCAAAGCCGCGGTTCTCGCCTTCTTCGCCGGACGCGGCTATAGCGACCGCGAGATCGTGACGTCGTTCTTCAATCTCTCCTTGACTTATAATCGCGGCATCAGCTTTGGCCTGTTGAACGGCGCTGCCGGAGTGAATGCGCTGGTCTTTTCATTTGCCGCCGCCGCGATCGTCGCGGTCTTGATCTACTGGTTGAGCCGCGCTTCGAGCCCCTTCCTCGCCGTCGCGATCGGGCTGATCATCGGCGGTGCCGTTGGGAATGTCATCGACCGGCTGCGCCTTGGAGCGGTCGTCGATTTTCTCGATTTCCATGTCGGTTCTTGGCATTGGCCGGCCTTCAACCTGGCCGACAGCGCGATTTGCATCGGCGTCGCGGCGATGTTGCTGGACGGCCTATTGCTGCGGCGGGAGGCGCACTGAGTTGCATGACGGCAGGGGCGGGTCGATCAGTGCCCGACCTGGCCTGCGGGGATCGCTTCCAAAGTGATGAGTTCGGTAGTGGTGGCCCTGTTTGGACCAATTCCCGGCCCGTCTGGATTTACGATGATGTTGCTGCCGGCGACGGCGAATTTCCCGTTGTCGTCGTAATGCGGAGGGCCGAACCTCACGGTCCCGGTAAACGGAGAGTTGTCGCTCATCCTAACTGAATAGCGTGCAACGACGGTCCCCCGTGGCGCGGTGTCCGGCACCTTTGGGGTGTTTGGCCTCACCTCGATCACCGGCCGTAGCGGCCCGGTCGGCAATCGTGGCAGGGCGGCATTCCGAACTGCAGGCGGTGCACCGGGTTGACTGGGGGGCGGGGGCGGGGCTGCTGGAGCAGTGCTGGCCCTGCCAGGCGCCTGGCGAGTGGCAGGATGCGTTGGAACGACCTCGATCTGGCCGTTGGCGCCGCGCCGCAGCTCCGGCGTCGGTCCTCCCCCGGAGGGCAGCTCCTGCGCCCGACCCGCCGCGACATCGGCCAGGAGAAGCGAAACGGCGGCCCCGACCGCGAATCTCGAGATCATGCAGCGACGTGTGCCCCCCGAGCGACCTGCGGCTGCAGGCGCTCGTGGAACCAGCCCGTCGATGCCCCGAGGATCAGCCAGAACAAAAAGTTCACTACTGTGGCGGCGACGATGAAATGGTGGGCTAGAGCGGCGGGCACCGCGGTAATATGCTCAGGCGGCTCGGGTGCGCCGTAAAGATGCGGCAGTACAATCAGAACCGCCGCGAGGATCGTCCAACGCGCTCGAGTCGTGAAGGCGATCAGCGCAAGGGCGCAGCCGGTCGCCACGGCGGTACCGAGCCACCAGAGCTGGCGGTCTAACAGCGGCGCGGCTTCGCTTCCGGGCAGCTGCGGCGGCAATCCGACGCCCGGGGCGATAGTGAATGTCGCAAATCCCGCCAGGCCCCAAAGGAGGCCTTGCCGCCAACCGACCTCGCCGCCGCGCAGCGTTAGTCCGGCCCCCAACAAAAGCGCAAACCCGACCCCTGTCAGGATGTCCGCCAGCACGGTGTAGGCCGTGCGCTCGGCGCCGTTTTCCGGTTCCCACGCGCCGGTATGCTCATGCGCCGCTGCCGTCGCGCGCTCTGAGGGTTTTTCATAGGTCTCGGCTTGCAGGATCAGCGGCACCGTGCCGATCTGATGCGCCACGGTGGCAAAGACGCCCGACAACAGCCCGGCGCAGAGCGCCGCGAAAACCATTCTGCGGAAAACGGCCATGCCCGCTTAATGGCACGGGAAGCCGGCGGAGTGGCGCGTATCATGGGCGGCGTTATGGGCGATGTCGATGTGCGAAAACCCGACGGCCCAGATAACAAAAGCGCCGAGCAGGGCAGCAAACACCGCCGCGGCGAAAGTGTCGGACCTGGGGAGGCTGTGAGACCCGGTAGCCGGTCGGGCCCCGATGACTTGCGTTTGCATGATCGTATCCGTGGCTCGGGTGATTCCGAATACCGTTTACCTGATGCGGCCAGTCCTCCGCCAGAGCCGCATTGCCGGGTGGCTTGCTTAGTGGACGGGAATCGCATTAAAAAAATCGGGTGGGGAGGGATTTTGCCATGTCCTGTGAGTACCGGCTTCGAGCACCCTGCGCTCGTACATCGCCCTTTCTTTGCTTGGCCTGCGCACTGTTGATTTCCGGTTGCACCGACCTGAAGAAGGCGATCGGGCTCGAACGATCATCGCCCGACGAGTTCGCCGTCGAATCGCGCGCGCCATTGACGATGCCGCCCGATTTTAACCTGCGCCCGCCACAGCCCGGCGCGGCCCGGCCGCAGGAGAAGAGTTCCGACCAACAGGCCCGCCAAGCCATCGAGCAGGCCGGGCCCGGCGAGCCGGGCAAACAGGCGCCCGATTTCCGCCTGCGCCGCGCCGAGGACGGGCTTCCCGACATCGGCGCCCGCAGCGGTCAGGCGCCTGACCCGAACGCGGTGGTCGGTGAGCAGAGCCTGTCGAGCAGGCTCTTGGATTACCAGCCGAGCACCGGCGCCCAGCCCGCGCCGGACGAGAAACGCGAAACTACCCCGCTGAAGGGGGTTTATTGACCGACCGGCATGGCAGCCGCTTTCCTCCTGATTGCGGGGGGAGAGGCATCGCCTTGGTCGCTTTCGCGTGCGTCGCATTGGCTCTGCTTGCGGCGCCCGCATCGGCGCAGCGTTTCGGTGCCGAGAGTTTCACGCTCGGCACCGGAATGCAGGTGGTGGTCGTGCCGAACCATCGCGTCCCGGCCGTGATGCAAATGGTCTGGTACAAGGTGGGGGCTGCCGACGACCCGCTCGGAAAATCCGGCATCGCCCATTTCCTCGAACATCTGATGTTCAAGGGGACGGCCGCCAACCCGCCGGGCGCCTTCACGGCGTCGATTGCGCGCAACGGCGGGCGCGACAACGCGTTCACGACCCAAGACTACACCGCCTTTCACGAGACGATCGCGCGCGACCGGTTGGACCTCGTCATGCGGCTGGAAGCGGACCGCATGACCGGGCTGGTGCTCGACGACAAGGTCGTGCTGCCCGAGCGCGACGTCGTCCTCGAGGAGCGGCGCATGCGCGTCGACAACGAGCCGGCGTCGTTGCTCGCGGAGCAGCTGCGCGCGACGCTCTTCCTGCATCATCCCTACCGCAATCCGACGATCGGCTGGGTCAACGAAATCCGTCTGCTCGGCACCGAAGACGCGCTGGCTTCTTATCGCAAATGGTATGCCCCCAATAACGCCATCGTAGTGATCGCGGGCGATGTCGATTTCGGCCGAAGTCCGCCCGCTAGCCGAACGCTATTTCGGACCGATCCCGGCTCAGAGCCTGCCTGCGCGTGTGCGGGTCGAGGAACCGCCGCATTACGCAGCGGCGCGGCTCGAGATGAAGAGCGCGCGCGCGGCGCAGCCGCAGTGGAACCGCTCCTATCTCGCTCCGAGTTATCGCGCCGGCGAGACGGCGCAGGCCTACCCGCTGCAGGTTCTTGCCGAAATTCTCGGCGGCGGCGCCGGCTCGCGGCTCTACAAGATGCTGGTGCTCGACCGCGGTCTGGCATTGTCGGCCGGCGCCCATTATTCGCCGAGCACGATCGATCTGGCGATCTTCGGCCTCTATGCGACCCCAAAGCCTGGGGTCTCGGTTGCCGACCTGGAAGCGGCGATCGATGGCGAGCTCCGCCGGCTCGTGCGGGACGGGGTGGACCCGGACGAGCTCCGGCGCGCAAAGGAACGCATGCAGGCGGCTTCGGTCTACGCCAGGGACAGCCTGTCGGGCCCGCCTAATATCATCGGGGCGGCGCTCGCCATTGGCCAGCGCCTGGAGGAGGTCGAAGCGTGGCCCGATCGGATCGGGGCGGTGACAGCGGCGGAAATCGACAATGCGGCGCGCTCGGTGCTTGTCGAGCGGAACTCGGCGACCGGCGTTTTGCTTCCCGAGCCGGACCTCGTAAGCACGACAGATGCACAGATCCGTGCTGGCGCTCCTGCTGCTGCTCTGGGCGCCCGGCGCGGGAGCAATGACGATCGAACGGGTGACCAGTCCCGGCGGCATCGAGGCTTGGCTCGTCGAGGATCATACGCTGCCGGTCGTCGCCATCCGGTTTGCCTTTCCCGGCGGCGCCGCGCTCGACCCGCCCGGCAAGAGCGGGCTCGCGGCAATGGCCCTATCGCTGCTCGACGAAGGTGCCGGCCCTTACGATGCCGCGGCCTTCAAGACGCGCCTCGAAGATCTCGTCGCGGATTTGCGGTTCACCGCCGGCCGGGACGAAGTCGGCGGCAGTTTGCGCAGCTTGAAGGCGAATCTCTCCGAGGCGGCGGGTTTGCTGCGCGCTGCGCTGACCTTGCCGCGGTTTGAGCCGGCCGCAATCGAGCGGGTGCGCGGCGAATTCGTCGCCTCGCTCTCCCAGCAGGCGCACAGCCCGCGCGCGCTCTCCGACCGGCTGTGGATGCGCGACGCCTTCGACGATCATCCCTATGGCGAGAACGTCGATGGGACGCTGACCAGCGTCTCCGCGATTACGCGTGAGGATCTGACAGGTTTCGCCGGGCAGCGGCTGCGGCGTGCCGGGCTGGTCATTGGAGCGGTCGGCGACATCAATGCCGACGATCTCGCGACTCTAAATAGATCAGGCATTCGGCGATCTGCCGGCCGGCGGCGAAGAAACCGTGGTGGCCGAAACCAAGCCGGCCGAGAACGGCGGGGTGCTGATCACCCGGCGGCCAGTGCCGCAAAGCGTCGTTACCTTCGGCCAAATCGGGCCGAAACGGGACGATCCCGATTGGTACGCAGCGCGCCTGGTGAACGACGTTCTCGGCGGTGGCGGGTTTCGCGGCCGGCTGATGCGGGAGATCCGCGAAAAACGCGGGTTGGCCTATGGCGTGTCTACCGAGCTCGTGTCATTCCGCCATGCCGGGCTGATCCTCGGCAGCGTCGCCACCGAAAATGCGCGGGTCACGCAATCGATCGCCCTCATACGGGCGGAGTGGCGGCGGATGCGCGACGAAGGCCCGAGCCAGGCCGAGCTCGACCTCGCCAAGGACTTTCTGGTCGGGTCCTTTCCACTGACCCTCGATACGAGTGCGCGGGTCGCCTCGCTGCTCGTCGAAATCCAGTTGGAAAATCTCGGCATCGACTACCTCGACCGCCGGACGGCGCTGTTCGGGGCCGTGACCCTCGATCAGGCCAAGCGGGTCGCCCATAATCTGCTCGACCCCGACGGGTTGAGTTTCGCCGTGGTCGGAGACCCTGCCGGTTTGACCCCGACCCGCATCGTGCCCGACCCGGGGCTCTGATGGGCTCCAGGTTTCCTTGATCAGCTCCGGGCCGATGATCCGGGTCGGGATCGGCGGCTGGGTGTTTCCGCCATGGCGCGGGGTATTTTATCCGTCCGGCCTGCCGCAAGCGCGCGAGCTCGCGCATGCGAGCCGCCAAGTCACCGCGATCGAAATCAACGGCACGTTCTACGGTTCGCAAAAGCCGGCGAGCTTTCGCCGCTGGCACGACGAGACGCCGGAGAATTTTATTTTCTCGCTGAAGGGTCCGCGTTTTGTCACGCACCGCTCCGATCTGGCGACGGCAGGCCCTTCGATCGACCGCTTCTTTACCACCGGCGTGCTCGAACTGCGCGAGAAGCTCGGGCCGGTCCTGTGGCAATTCGCTCCGCGGATGGCGTTCGACGAAGCCGGTTTCGCCGCCTTTCTCGAATTGCTGCCGCAGCAGCTCGATGGTCGCGCGATACGCCATGTCGTCGAGGTGCGCCACCGCGAGCTTCGCGGCGCCGTCCTTCACCGAGCTGTTGCGCCGGCATCGCGTTGCCGTTGCGCTGGTCGACGACGACAACTACGCGGCATTCGAAAGCATCACCGGGGATTTCGTCTACGCTCGCCTGCGCCGTTGCGCGGAGGGCGAACCGACCGGCTATGCGCCGGATGCGCTCGATGGTTGGGCCGAGCGCTTCCGCCGACACTCGGCACAGAGCGGGCACGACTGCTTCGTCTACTTTATCAATGGCGCAAAGCTCCGCGCCCCGGCCGCGGCACAGGCTCTTTTGCAGAGACTGGCGAAATGAATCTATCAGGGACGAGCAGCAGGTTGTGGGCTTCGCCCGCGCAAAACGGCGGGTCAAGGGCGACATAGGCGGGCCAGTCGGCGGACGCCATTCCGTAATCGAGCAGGATGCCGAGCATCCGATAACCGAGCCCGGCCAGCCGATCGCGGATGGCCGCGCGATCTCCGTCCGCCTCGTGGCCGGTCTCGATCACCAGCACTGGGCGGTGCCGGTCGAGGATGGCGGCCGATCCGTCGAGGACCTGTCGCTCGTCTCCCTCGACGTCGATCTTGATGAGGTCGAGCCGATCGAGGCCGCGCGCGGCGGCGAGCGAATTGAGGCTGCGCAACGGGACCTGCAGAGCGTCCTGCCCGGCACAAGCAGGTCCGATCCGCGCGGTGCCGGTATCGGTGCGGGCCGACATCACGACCGGCACGGCAAATTGCGCGGTGCCGTCGTGGTCGCCGATCGCGCAACGGACGATTTCGGCCTGAGCCAGGGCATTGGCGGCAAGCGTCGAATTCGAGGGCGGCGGCGTTGCGCGGCGCCGGCTCGATCGCGAGCAGCCGCCCTGCCGGCCCGACCTTGCGGGCGAACGGCACGGTCCACTCCCCGAGATTGGCGCCGACATCGATCACGACCGAGCCGGGCTGCAGAAACCCGAGGACCGCCGGGTGGACGTGTGGCGGGTGGAGCAGGGCATGGCGGCCGCGGGCGTCGAGCGGGCTCGGCACATGCACGAGATCGCCGGTGCGGTGCAGCACCAGCCCCCCGGGCCAGTCCCGTTCGATCCGGGTGAGGAGGCGCTTCTCGCGCCAGCGGCGGATCAGGCGGGCTCCCGGCGCTTCCGGCTCGCCCGGCGGGCGCAGCTTCCAAAGCGCTTTCAGGAGCGTCATCATGGCACGCAGATCGCCGGGCTCTTGTCGGAGATTTCTGATGCCCATGTCCGATCTAACGGGACGGGTCGCCGTCGTACAGGAGAGGCTCGGTTGGGCCACGATCCGCAATGGGTCCGCAGCCGGGGCCGCCGCAGCAGTGCAGCTGAGGGGACGGCCTAGGCCTCGGGCAGCCATTTCTCTCCCGATCGCACGAGCGGCGCCGCTTCGCGCGCAAATTCGTCGTCGACCGAATATTCGTAGCAGCGGATGCGGTCGGCCTCGGGATAGGCCGCCGTAATCGCGGCAAGCGCCTCCGCCAACGTATCAAAATCGCCGGTATATTGCAGCCGGCTGTTCCACACTCCGCGCCACGCCCGGCTCAACCGCCCGACCGTGGCCTCGTTGGTCTCGGGCATGCGGTCGATATAGGCGGTAATCTCGATGCCGACCGGCCCGCCGTCACGCGTCTCGTCGCGGGTAATCTCGACCCGAAATGTTTGATACGCCATCGCCCCAGTCTACGCGGCGCTAGAGCACCGGTCCAGGGATGCCCAGCGCGTTTTCGGTGAGCCCTTTGGTGATGATTTCGTAGGCCTCGTCTACCGAATCCGTGCGATGGAAGAGGTCGAGGTCGCCGGGGCTGATCGTGCCGTATTTCACCAGCCCGTCGAAATTGACCACCCCGTCCCAGTATTTGGAGCCGAAAAGCACGATCGGCATCCGCTTGCGCATTTTGTGCGTCTGCACGAGGGTGAGGATCTCGAAGAATTCGTCGAGCGTGCCATAGCCGCCGGGGAACAGCACGACCGCTTTGGCCAAGTAGACGAACCAGAATTTGCGCATGAAGAAGTAATGAAAATAGAAGTGCAGTTCTCGGCTGATATAGGGGTTGTCGAATTCTTCGTCGGGGATCGAGATAGTCAGCCCGACACTGAGCCCCTTCGCGTCGGACGCCCCGCGATTGGCCGCCTCCATGATGCCGGGACCGCCACCGGTGCAGACGACGAAGCGCCGCTCCTTGCGGTCGAGCTTCTTCGACCAGGCCGTCAAACGCTGGGCGAGCTCGCGCGCTGCTTCGTAATAGACCGAGAGCCGGAGGGCCATCTGCGCGGCCTCGATGCCCTGTCCCGCCCGCTCCGCCTCGGCCAGCGCTGTCTTCGCCACCTCCTCCGAGCGCAACCGAGCCGACCCCATGAAGACGATGGTGTCCTGGACATTGTTGCGCTGAAAGCGATAGAGCGGCTCCAAATACTCCGCAAGAATGCGCAACGCACGCGCATCTTTGCTCTCCAGGAAACGGTTATCCTGATAGGCCTTGGGTTGACGCCGCGCGGGCTTGTCCAATCTGCACCTCGGTTTTGTCCGGTTGTCGTCCTTCACGACCAATATGCGCTGATAACCGCAAACGTGATTTCAAGGAAGCCGAGCCTTACCTGAGCCTGCCGTCGGGCGGGCCTGCGGCGCGGCCAAGGCCCACCTTCCAGCTGGTGTGCAGCATCGGACAGCGCTCGCTGATATCGCTGTTAAATGCAGCGAAAAAACAGCCAGCGGCATCACCTTCGCAGCGGAATCCCTCCCCTTTGGCCGCGCCGACCATGAAATAACAGCGAAAACAGTGGCTGATCTTGGTTGTTGTCCGCT
Organism: uncultured Alphaproteobacteria bacterium; assembly: GCA_963730745.1. Lineage (GTDB taxonomy): Bacteria > Pseudomonadota > Alphaproteobacteria > ATCC43930 > CGMCC-115725 > AP-15. The sequence goes on along the minus strand of CAVSTA010000018.1, from coordinate 33,908 downwards.
GTAAATAACAGCAACGGGACTTATGCGCACACAAACTCTTAAGCGGGCAGAAGTGAAAACTAATAAAGAGCTGCTTATCACGCGATTACGGCTATTTTATGGGATGAGCCGCCAGCCCGCAGAGCTGGCCAGAAGTCAAATCGAGAGATTTCAACGAAATCAGAGATTTTTCGTCATTCCTGCGGAAACGGGAACCTCAGGACGGCGAGGCCGCAGCGGTTGCCCGCTGACCCCCGCCGAGTCGACCTTCCTGCCCCCCGCAGTGCGCAACCCAGTCCCATTGCCGGTTGGGCACGCGTCAAGGCCCTGCTATGATTTCGACGGCCACCAAATATTGGGACAGCTTGTCTAGTATTCGTGCCCCCGCGCCGCGAAGTCAGCCGAGGTTCAGCTTGCCAGCGGAACCCTTGCCGCATCAGCTCCTTCCGCCTGCTATATTGCGCCTCAATGGCGATATAGACGATGTAGGCGCAGTGCATCTATTTCATGATCCCGATCGACGGCGGCTTTGTCGCGATGGGCTAGCACCTCCGCTCTCCCAGCCTGCGGGACGGGTCCGCCCCTCTCCCGCGGTGCAGGAGGGGGCTGTGGCCCCGAACCGGCCGGACAGCGATAGAGCTTGGCCCCGGTCGCGTCCGGTCCTCGATGCGCGGCGCGTTGCCACCCTCGCCCGCTTGGACCTATTTTCCGGTGATTCGCGGTTTTCGCCGCTCTCACTTTCGGGAGTGATCCCGTGACCTTGTTCCTGCCGCCTCTTGCTCCCTATCCGCGGACGCGTCTGCGGCGCAACCGCCGCGATACCTGGTCGCGCAAGCTCGTAGCCGAGACGGTGCTGACCGCCGGCGACCTGATCTGGCCGGTTTTTGTCCATGATGACGGCCAAAGGGCGCCGATCCCGTCGATGCCGGATGTGTTCCGCTTACCGATCCCGGCGCTCGTCGACGCTGCCGGAGAGGCGGCCGAACTCGGCATTCCGACGATCGCGGTGTTTCCGGCGGTGCCGGAAGCCCTCAAGGATGCGGAAGGCAGCAACGCGGTCGATCCCGGCAACCTCGTCTGCCGCGCGGTCGTGGCGCTGAAAAAGGCGCTGCCCGAACTCGGCGTGCTGTGCGACGTGGCGCTCGACCCGTTCACCTCGCACGGTCACGACGGGGTCATCCGCGACGGCTATGTCGAGAACGACGAAACGGTCGAGATCCTCCAAGCGCAAGCCGTGGTGCAAGCCCGCGCCGGTTGCGACATCATCGCGCCGTCGGACATGATGGACGGCCGCGTCGGCGCCGTGCGCCGTGCGCTCGACGAAGCCGGCTTTGCGCATGTCCGCATCATGTCCTATGCAGCGAAATACGCCTCGGCTTTTTATGGCCCGTTCCGCGACGCGATCGGTTCCAAGACGGCGCTCGGCAGCGCCGACAAGCGCACCTACCAAATGGACCCGGCGAACGGCGACGAAGCGCTGCGCGAGGTGGCGCTCGACCTGCAGGAAGGCGCCGATATGGTCATGGTCAAGCCGGGCATGCCCTATCTCGACGTGGTCTGGCGCGTCAAGGAGGCCTTCCGGGTGCCGACCTTCGCCTATCAGGTCAGCGGCGAATATGCGATGCTGCGCGCCGCCGCGAAAAATGGCTGGGTCGACGGTGAGCGGGCGGTCATGGAGAGCCTGATCGGCTTCAAGCGCGCCGGTGCCGACGGCGTCCTGACCTACGCCGCGGTCGAGGCGGCGCGGCGCCTGAAGGCCGGCTGAACGCCGGGGCTGGCGGACCGACCGGCTCGATTGTTGCAGCGCTGCCGCAACTTGCGGTAGTTGTTGCCGGGCCGGCGGCGTGGATGACAGAGCCCTCGCCGAGTCGCGGCAATGAACAGGGAAGGGATCCGCTATGTCAAATGGCGAGAATGGGCATAATCTGGGCAACGCAGCTTATCTCCGCGCCAATCTCACGCGCCGCCGGGTGCTGCGATTGGGCGCGGCGGGCGGCGCGGTCGGGCTCGGAACGGCGATGCTGCCGGCGTCATGGCTGGCCGCCTTTGGCGAGGCCAAGCCCTACAAGCTCGGCACGGAGCAACCGCTGACCGGTGTTGCCGCCTATGGCGGCAAAACGTCGCTCGTCGGGGTGCAGATGGCGGTCGACCGCATCAACAAATCGGGCGGCATCAATGGCCGCCCCGTCGAGCTGGTCGTCGCCGACGACCAATCCAAGCCCGACACCGGCCGCCGCGCTGCCGAAAAGCTGGCCACGGAGGACGGGATCGACTTCCACGTCGGCGGCTTTTTGTCGAACATCTGCATCGCCTGCTCGCCGGTGTGGGAGGAGCACAAAATCGTCAACATGATCGGCGTCTGCCTCGACACGACGCTGACCACCAGCAAATGCAGCCGCTATACCTTCCGCAGCTACGATTTCGCGCCGGCGCAAGCCAAGGCGTTCTCCCCCTATCTGGTGCAGCAGGTCGGCAAGAAATGGCATATCGTCTTCGCCGACTATGCCTGGGGACAGTCGACGCGCGACGCCTATATCGCCGACATCAAGGCCAATGGCGGTGAGGTCGTCGGCAGCACCGGCATTCCGCTCGGCACCGCCGACACGACATCGTTCCTGTCCAAGATCGGCGGCGATTTCGACGGGCTGTTCTTGATTCTCTTCGGCAGCGACGCGATCAACGTCGTTAACCAAGGCTATGACCTCGGACTCACGAAGAAATACCGGTTGGCCGGGGACGGCGCCGTCGCGACCGCCACGCAGCTGCCGGCAATGGGCAACAAGATCGAGGGTTTCGTCGGCATCGACCGCTATTTGCCGGTGTTTGACCCGCCGCTCGATACGCCGGCGCTGCACGGCTTCTTCGACGACGCGGTCCCCCGACTGAAAAAGGTCGATCCATCGGCGCCGTTGCCCGACCGTTATGTGCAATCGAGTTTCGAGGCGGTAAACGCACTAAAGCTCGGCGTCGAGAAGTCGGGTTTTCAGAGCCGGGCTGATACGCCCAAGCTGATCGAGGCGCTCGAGGGCCTCACGATGAAGGAGGGCCCCGACTTTCCGACCGGCGACAAGGTGCTGCGCAAGGAAGATCATCAGGCGTTCATGCGCGAGCTGATCTACGTCATCAAGGACGGCACCTTTCATCTTCAGCAGGTCGTCCCGTGGGAGCAGACACTGGTGCCGCCGGCCTGCAAGTTCGAATCGGCTTGAGGGCCGGCTCGGCGGCCGCGTTTTGAGTGAGCGCGGACATTTCGGCCGACCCAGCGACGTCAATCCTGCGGACCGAGGACCTGACCATCCGCTTCGGCGGCCTCACCGCGCTCCACCAGGTGAATTTTGCTGTGGAGCGCGGCGAAATCCGCGCGATCATCGGGCCGAACGGCGCCGGCAAGAGCACCTTTTTCAATTGCTTGACCGGAATCCTGCGGCCTTCCTCGGGTCGCATCTCGTTCAACGGCGGGGATGTCACCGGTCTGTCGCCCGATCGGATTTCGCAAAAGGGAGTCGCCCGCTCGTATCAGATCACCAACATCCTGCCCAACGCGACGACGCTCGAGAACGTCCGGATTGCCGCCCAATCGCGGCGCCACGGCTGGAGCCTGCTGACGCATTACCGGGCCTATCGCGACATCATCGAGAAGGCCGAGGCGGTACTCGAGGCAGTGGGTCTACTCGGCAAGGCAGGGGAGTTGGCCGCCAACCTCTCACACGGTGAGCAGCGCAACCTTGAAATCGGCATTGCGCTTGCTACGGAGCCGAAGCTGCTCTGTCTCGACGAGCCGACCGCAGGAATGAGCGCCACCGAGACGCACGACACGATGGAGCTGGTGCGACGCATCGCCAACAACCTGACGATCTTGATCGTCGAGCACGACATGCAAGTGGTGATGGAATTGGCGCACCGGGTCACCGTGCTGCACTACGGCGAGATCCTCGCGGAGGGGACGCCATCGGAAATCCAGCAAAATCCCCGCGTCCTCGAGGTTTATCTGAAGACATGAGCTGGGGAGATATTGCGGGCCAACCGCTGGTCCGGGTCGAGAGCATCCACACCTATTACGGCAAAAGCCACATTCTGCACGGGGTATCTCTCGAAGTCGGAACGGGCGAGGTGGTGGGCCTGCTCGGCCGCAATGGCGTCGGCAAGAGCACGACGCTGAAGGCGATCATGGGCCTCGTCCGACCGAGCCGGGGCGAAGTGCTGTTCGGAGGCCAGGCGATCACCGGCGTGCCGGCTCACCGGTTGGCACGACTGGGCATCGGCTATGTTCCTGAAGACCGGCGGGTTTTCCGCCTATTATCGGTCAGCGAAAACCTCCGCACCGGGCTCGACCGGCATGGCGTGACCAAGGCCCGCAAAGCGGAGCTGCTGGACAAGGTGTACGGATATTTCCCGGTATTGGCCGAGCGCCGCCATCAGGCCGGCGGCACGCTTTCGGGCGGCGAGCAACAAATGCTCGCGATTGCGCGCGCGATGATGCTCGAGCCGAAAATCATTCTGCTCGACGAGCCCACTGAGGGATTGATGCCGAGGATGGTGGGCGAAATCCGGCGGATCATCGACATGCTCCACCGCGACGGCGTCGCCGTGCTGCTCGTCGAGCAGAACGTGCCGCTGACCCTGGATGCCGGCAACCGGATCTACATTCTCGAGAAAGGCGCCGTCCGCCATCACGCATTGGCGTCCGAGCTGCGCGTCAACGACGCCGTGATCCATCAGTATCTGGGGGTATAGCGTGGGCTTCCCCCTCGAGCAGATCCTGATCCAGACAATCAACGGGGTCGTCACAGGCATGATTTTGGCGCTCGTCGCGTCGGGCCTGACCTTGATTTTCGGCATCATGGACGTGGTAAATTTTGCCCATGGCGAGCTCTTTATGCTGGGCGCTTACGTCGGCGTCATCATATTGGCGGCTACCGGGGATTTCTGGATTGCGCTGATAGCGGCTACGCTCCTCATAGCGCTGCTCGGTGCAGTCATATATTTGACGACATTGCGCCCACTGCTCGGCCGCGATCCGCTCTATACGATCCTTGCCACGTTCGGGGTTTCGCTCGTCCTGCAGAATTATGCGCTATGGCAGTTCGGCCCGGTGGCGCGCAAGATCGGGGAGCCGTTCACCGGCCAGTTCACGCTCTTCTACTTGGTCTATCCGTGGTATCGGATAGTGATCGCGCTGCTCTCCGCAGCGATCATCGGGGCGCTTTGGCTGTTCCTCAAATTCGGCACCTGGGGCATCTGGATTCGCGCCACGACCCAAGACCGCGTCATGGCGCAGGCGATGGGCATCCCGGTGCCGTGGGTGCTCACGGGCGTCTTCGCAATCGGCGCCGGCATGGCGGCAGCCAGCGGGGTGCTGTTCGGTCCATTGGTCGGTGTCAATCACGCCATGGGAGTCGATTGGGTTCTGAAGGCGTTTATCGTCGTCGTTGTCGGGGGCATGGGCAACCTCGCAGGCTCGATCGCCGCCGCCATCTTCATCAGCCTGCTGGAGGCCTACGCGTCGCTTTGGGTCAGTCCGGCTCAGGCGGTCATCGTTTCGTTTGTCGTACTGATCCTGACGCTGCTGTTTCGGCCCACCGGGCTCTTCGTGCCGACACCGAAATGAGCCGGCGCCGAACTACCGTCTATTGGACGGGGTTCTGGATAATTCTGGCGCTTTTGATCGTCGCTCCGCTTGTGCTGCCGGAGTTCTGGCGGCGCTTCCTGACCGAGATTTTGATCTGGGGTCTTCTGGCGATGTCGTCCGACATCCTGATCGGCTACACCGGCATGGTGTCGTTCGGCCACTCGGCCTTTTTTGGGCTCGGAATTTACGGTGCCGCAGCCGCCCTGTTATCGGTCAGTCCGCCGAGCCTTCTACTGGCGCTGCTCTGCGGGCTCGTGGCCGCCGCTGCAGCAGCGGCGTTCGTCGCGTACTTTTCGACGCGGCTGCGCGACATCTATTTCGCGATCACGACGCTCATTTTTTCGCAGATCTTTTACGTGATCATCTTCACCTGGACGGAGGTGACCGGAGGCGAGAACGGGCTGACCTTCAGCCGGCCGCCGCTGGCGATCCCGGGGCTCTTCTCGCTGCGCTTTACACCCGATACGCTGCACTGGTTCGTGCTCGGGGTCGTGGTATTGTCGTATCTTCTGCTGCGCCGCATCACCCAGTCGCCGTTTGGCATGGTGCTGCAGTCGATCCGCGAGAACGAGGCGCGCACGCGTGCGATCGGCTATCCGGTCGAACGGTACAAGATGGTCGCGGTAATGCTCTCCGGACTGTTCGCCGGACTGGCCGGGGTACTCTACGCCCTGCAGAATCAGTTCGCCGCGCCCGATTTTGTCTTCTTTCTGGTTTCCGGCGAGGTCATCATCTTCAACGTCATCGGCGGGATCGGCACCCTGATCGGTCCCATCGTCGGCGCCGCATTCTTTCTGCTGCTGCGCGAGGGATTGTCGCGCTTCTTCACGGAATACTACCTGATTTTCGTCGGGCTGATTTTCATTGCGATGGTCGTTTTCCTGCCCCAAGGCCTGCTCGGTTTCGCCCGACGCTGGCTCAACCATTAGGTCTCCGCTCCGCCGAGCGCGGTTCTCGCTTATTGCCATACCGTTAGGGAGGACGCATGACATCTCAGACCGCCGAAGACCTGCTGTCGCTCTACGACCGCGCACCGCTCAATCGCCGCTATTGGGTCAGCTTTACCCTGCTGGCGCTGATCACGGTTCTCGATTTCTTCGACTTCTTCCTGATCGCCTTCATCCTGGCGGCGATCGGGCCCGAGTGGCACCTGACCTACGGCCAGTCGGCGCTGATCCTTTACGGCGGCGGGGTCGGCGCGATCCTCGGCGCGCTGGTTTGGGGGAGCCTCGCCGATGTCTGGGGACGCAAGCTGCAGATCGTGACCGGCACCTTTATTTGTGCGGTCAGCGCCGGGCTCATCGGTCTTCTCCCGACCGGCGCCTGGGGGCTGCTGGCGCTGCTGCGGATACTGGTCGGGTTTGGCCTCGCGGCGGCAGCCACCCCGTGCCTGGCCATCATCGTCGAGCTCACCCCGACGCGGCATCGCACGGGAATCACGAGCTTTTACGTTGTGTTCGCCAGCGCCGGCACCTTATTGGCCTCCTTCACTTCGGCCATCTTGTTGTCGCTGTTGGGCTGGCGCGGAGTAGCGATGCTCGGCATCGCGCCGACGATTGTCGGTTTGTTGGTGTGGGCGTTCGTGCCGGAGTCGGTGCGCTGGCTGACCGCCAAGGGGCGGTTTGCCGAGGCCCGCGACGGGGTGGCGCGGCAATTGGGCCTGCCTCGCGAGAGCGTGCCGCTGCCGACCACCAGACCAGCCGCGCCGCCGCGGGCGAGCCTCACGGAGCTCTACGCCAACCGGCGGCTGTTCTGGCAGACCGTGATCATCTGGGGCGGCTCGTCCACCGCGGTTTATGGCTACTATCTTTGGGGGCCGACGATCGTCGCCCTGGTGCTCAGCGTGCCGGTCGGCCAGGCGGCGAAGTATTTCGTCTACGTGGCGGGAGGCGCCGTCATCGGCAAAATTCTCGTTTCGCTGATCGCGCCGCTGATCGGGCGGCGCGTGCTCGGTGTCACCTTTGCGTTCTTGGCGGCGATTTGTCTCGTCGCCGCCGGATCTTACCACAGCGCGGTGGTCGCCGGGTTTCCGCTGATGGTGGTGCTGATCGCGGCTTCCGCCTTTTTCTGCGAGGGCGGGTTCTCCAACCTTGCTCCGTATACAGTCGAGCAATACGGCGTCCGCCTCGGAGCCCGCTCCGCCGGGTTGGGCCAGGCGGCAAATGGCGTCGGCAAGATCCTGGGCCCGCTGGCTCTGGCGCTGATCGCCGGCAGCAGCAATCTCGTGTCGCCGCAGGCGACGGAGGATGCCGTCCTCCCCGCCTTCTTGTTCCTCAGCGTCAACATGCTGCTGGTGGCGCTGGGGTTCGGCTTCCTCGGTGTCGAGACGCATGGCAGGCCAATGGCGCTCGGCAACGAGACGGCGACGATATTGCCGGCCGGTGCGGCGACCTCGCCTCGGGAGGCATCGTGACCGGGCGCGTCAGGTGAAATGCAGCCCCGAGGTGCTGCTCGGCTTCGCCGGGGTCAGCCGTGGCACGAGCGTCGACGGTAAATGAGCCGCACTCGCCGAAGATATGACGCAGAGCAGGCCCGTCGCCTTTCAGACGCGACGATCGCGTATTACGATCGGTTCGCCCAGGCTTTCTGGGACGGCACGCGGCACCATGACGTCAGCCAAAATTACGCGGCGTTTCTCGAAGCTATCGAGGGCGACCCTCCGTATTCCATCCTCGATCTTGGTTGTGGACCCGGCCGCGATCTGAGCTTTTTCCGATCTTTGGGGCACGAAGCCGTGGGGCTCGACGGATCGCAGGAGTTTGTCGCGATGGCGCGCTCGCATTCGCAGTGCGAGGTTTTGCATCAGGATTTTCTGGCGATGCAATTGCCCGAGGACCGCTTTGACGGCGTTTTTGCAAATGCGTCGCTGTTCCATGTGCCCAGCCACGAACTGCCGAGAGTTCTGCTCGAACTGTGCCGGACATTGAAGCCGCGCGGCGCACTGTTCTCCTCAAACCCGAGAGGGAACAACGAGGAGGGCTTGAGCGAGGGCCGCTATGCCTGCTTTTTCGATCTGGACACCTGGCGCGATTACGTCGTCTCGGCCGGCTTCGAAGAGGTAGGCCACTACTACCGCCCGCCGGGACTGCCGCGGCACAGGCAACCGTGGCTCGCGACCATTTGGCGCAAAGCCTAGCCGCCGGGACGCGCCGTGCCGCCAAAAGGGCCCGCAATACAGTTTCAAAGGGAACGAGATGAGCCCTGATATCGCGGCTGGTGGCGAAAGCTTTGACGTAGCCTACCTGGTGCTCAGCGGCACGACGACGGCGGCACGCTGTCCCGAGATTTTGGGTGGGCTGGTCGGGCTTGGCTTTTCGACCGTAATCGCACTGCCGACACCGAATGCTTCGCGCGTGATCGCGCCGCGCGAGCTTGCGGAGGTCAAGGGGGTGCAGGTCGTCGAATTATATTTCGATCTGGCCATCCGCCCACGACCGCCGCGCGGCGTCGTGCTGTTCGCGCCATGCAGCTTCAACTCGCTGAACAAGCTCGCACACGGCATCGCCGACAATCTTGCGCTATCCGTGGTCGCCGAGGCGATCGGGCGCGGTACCCCGGTGATCGTCGGCCCATCGTTGAACGCGCCGCTCCTGAACCACCCCGAGACGCGGGCGTCGCTCGACAGGCTGCCCGCCTGGGGCGTGACCATCGTGCCGCCGGTCGACGAGGGTGAGGGACCGCGCCTCGCCCCATCCGCAGTGCTGGTCGATGCCGTTCGCCCGTATGTCGGTCGCTGACCTCGCTCGCCAAGGATCTGATTACCCGAGGCCGCCACGCTGATAGCGCCGTCATAACAAAAGGACGCACCAAACTACTTGGGTACTGTGCTGCATCAGCAAAATCCGCCTATCACACGGAGTGGCTTTGGTCTTTGCTTGGCGCCGACTAAGCGGCGTTTCTCCGCTGACAAACCCGAGATACGTTCAGTGATTAAGGAGATGTTTACCCGCCTGCGCATAAGGTCCAAGGGTTGAGTAATTCCCGATGGATGCGGAGATCGCCTGGAATGCTCCGGGACCTGTCTGCAAATAGGCGAGCGATGCCGGTCAGCACTGTCTATGCCGAGATCGACGCCGACGCTTCCGCCTGCATCATCGCGCCGAATGGCAGCGGGACGGGCGTGAGTTTCAGCAATGCCGCCGCAGTAACCGCCGACAGCCGTGCGACCGGCTCGAACGCCCGTGGCCGTGCCGTGCAGCCGCCCGGGGAGAGGGCATAGGTCCGGACCAGCGGAAATCGACTTCCGATCACGAACACCAAGAAACGAAAGAGTCTCGGCGATGGCGATCAAAGCACTAGCCGCCGGAAGGCGCCGCAACGATGGCTGCCTCGGAGAGAAGGGCCTAGCAGCGATTGAGTTTGCGCTGATTGCTCCGGTGTTCCTCTTTTTGTTGCTGGGGATCGTCCAGTTCGGTCTAGCCCTGGGAAATTACGTGATGCTGACAAATGCGGTGAGCGTGGGTGCAATGCAGTTCGCGATCAGCCGCTCCGACACGACGCCCTATACCGACACGGTGAACGCGATCAAAGCAGCGGCACCGACCCTAACTCCAGGAAGTCTGACGATTACCCTTTCGGTCAACGGGACGGCGTGCGCGACCGACTCGGCGTGTTCGACGGCATTGACAGCCGCAGCGCCATCATCGGGCGGCTCTCTACAACCGGCGGCTGTTACAGTGACCTATCCATGCGGCTCAATGTTGGCAGGGTTTAATTTCTGGGCGTCAACGTGCCAACTGACATCGACCATGACAGAGGGTGTACAATGATTCGACACGGAATTTCCTGTTTCCGTAAGGTGCTTCGGAACGAAAACGGTGCCGTGGCGATCCTGGCGGCGGTCGCGCTGCCTGTCCTTGCCGGGTTCGGCGCGCTCGGTGTCGATGCCGCCTTTGTCTTCTCCGCCCAGAGAGCGCTCCAGGCCTCGACCGATGCCGCGGCGCTGGCGGGAGCGCAGGTCATTGGCACAGGTGGAACGGCGGTCACCGAGGCGACCACGTATAGCGCAACGGGGAGCCTGAACGGCAATGCAAATCTGACCAATGTTACAGCCACCGCGACCCTCAAGTGTTACACGAGCATTGGGCTCGCGTGCAGCACAAATCAGACACCGTCATGCGCAGTAGCATCTGCCAATTGCGCGGGCACAAATGGCGCAAACGGTATCCAAGTGGTCCAGACAGCCCAAGTACCGACGTTCTTCGCGAGGATTTTGGGGATCAATACGGTGAACATCGCCGCAACCGCAAGCGCGAGCATGAGGGGGGGCGTACCGACACCGCTCAACGTGGCAATCATCATCGATACGACCGCGTCGATGGGCGATGCCCCGACCGGACCCGCCGCGACCGCCTGTTCGGGTTATAGCACTGCGATCGCCTGCGCCGTGGACGGGGCCCAGATTCTGCTGGGCGAGCTTTGGCCTTGGCAAGCCGGCGCTACCTCCGGTACCCCGGTCGACGAGGCCGCACTCTTTGTGTTCCCGCCGGTGACCAACGCCGCCCAAGCCGCGACCGATATCGGCTGCACAAATCCGCAAATTCCGGCGCAGTGGGGCTCGGGGGGAGGAGGATATTCAGGGGTAGTGAACACCACCAGCGCAGCCACGACAACCAGCACGCTGTCGTTGAAAACAAGCATGACCGCGGCGACGGAATTCAATACCGGGTCGCCCTGGGCAGTGGTAACCGATCTGGGCACACCGACGAGCTCGGCGACGTCGTCTGGGAAAGTTCTGAAGTTTCCGAGCGGCGTAGTAACGACCCAGATAACCGGGGGCATGACGATCCTAGACACGACGACACCCGGGGCGATTTCGTCCGGCACTACCGTTTCGTCGATATCGACGGCCAATTCGCAAGTAACAATGTCGTCGAATGTAACCGGCAGCGGAGTGCAATCCGGCGACTTGATCACCTTTGGGACGAGCATCCCGGCCGGCACCGGGAGCTGGCCCTGGTGGGGAACCGGGACGACTATCAGTAGCGTGACTCTTCCCACGACCGCAGTGATCAGCGCCAGTCCGACCGGCCCGGACATCCTCAAGGGCGATACGATCATAGTTGCGCCGCTCTACCAGATCGTCGGCTTTGCTAACGATTACCGCACCTCCGATACTGCGTCTCTGAACACCGGCTCGAACATCGTGAAGATAACCGGGTCGGGCTGCCTCAAAACGCCCGGCGGGCTCGGCACCTACTATGCCGATGCGATCACCGCGGCACAGAATGCGCTCGTCGCGGAACAGGCGGCCCGCACCGCCGCCGGTGGACCGGCCGGGACCAACGTGATGGTATTGCTGACCGATGGCAACGCCAGTTCGAGCTCAGCGCAGATGGGGCCATTGAAATCCACCAGCAATGAGTGCGCGGCGGCGGTTGCTCCGGCCCAGGCCGCGGCCGCTGCAGGGACTATGGTGTATGCGGTCTATTATGACGACAACGGAACGGGTGGTACTTGCAGCAATGACACGGGGAGCTACGCTGGCGCAGCACCTGACGGCGCGTGTTATACATTGCAGCAAATCGCCAACGCCCCGGGCACGACAACGGGCACCTATGTCAACGATCCGGCGAAATTCTACTCCACTGACGGTACCGCCTCACCCTGTCCCTCGAAGAACAATTACAGCACTATAAGAACGATCTTTCAGAACATTGCGACATCTCTGGAGACCGCACGCTTGATCCCCAACAGTACGACTTAGTGCTTAGAACCATTCAGATGATTCAGTTTACGCCCCCTCCTCGCTTTCCCGGCGAAGGCCGGGATCCATGTCTGCCGTGGGCACCGGCTTTCGCCGGTGAAGCGGGATTGAGCGAGGTGCTTCATTGCTTGGCGAATTGTGTGAATGACTCTGAACACTAGGACGTGTGGTGCTGGGCGGCACCACAGTCCGAAGTCCCACAACCACCCCTAACGCCAAAAATATCCGACACGCCGGCTGGCTGCGTGAGGCTCGCCTTCTTGCGGACGCGCCGCTTGCATAGCTGATTGCCAGGGCGAAGGAAGAGAGCGATTGCGCAGAGAACCACTTCCGGACCTATTTCGCAACTCGGAGCGGTGCCGGCACAATGGGCTGACAGACAAGCTGTCGGCGTGACGTTTGTTTCGACAGAGCTTCGTGATTTCGCTGATAATATCGGCAGCCCCGGGAGGTAGCAGGCGATGCGCAAGTTCTTCGGGCCGACGGGTTCCGTCAGCCGGCTCACGATCGAGAGCCAAGCCCTCGAGAATAATATGCTGGGTGATCCGTCGGCGCGGGTCGTCGATGTGTACGTCCCGGCTCGGCATGACGGACAAGGATTGCCCTTGCTGGTAGATCTTGTCGGCTTCACCGGCAGCGGCCTGTCCCACACGAATTGGGCCGGGCTTCCGCGAGAACCTGCCGGAACGGCTCGACCGGCTGATCGGGGAAGAGCGCATGCCGCCGGTCGTCGTCGCCTTTCCCGATTGCTTCACCCGGCTCGGCGGCAACCAATACGTCAACTCAGCCTCGATGGGTGCGTGGGAAGATTTCCTGCTGCGCGAGATGCTGCCGGCCATCGAGCAGCGCTTCGGGTGCGGAGGTACCGGGCGCCGCGGCGTGTTCGGCAAGAGCTCCGGTGGATACGGCGCGATGACGCACGCGCTGCGCCACTCCGATATCTGGGCGGCCGCGGCCTGTCACTCCGGCGATATGGGCTTCGAGCTGTGCTACCTGCCCGACATGCCGGCGGTCCTGCGCGCGCTCGCCGGCGCCGAGAACTCGATCGAGAGATGGTGGCAGCAGCTCGAAGCAGCCCGAAAGCATCCGGAGGGTTCCTTCAAGGTGATCAACGCGCTGGCGATGGCGGCCAGCTACGATCCCGATCCGACGCAGTTCCTTGGGATCCGGCTGCCGGTCACGTTCGACACCTGCGAGGTTATCGAGGAACGCTGGGCGAATTGGATGCGGCACGACCCTGTCGTTGCGATCGAAACCCAGGCCGACAATCTGCGCCGGCTGAAGGCGCTCTACATCGACTGCGGCGAGAAGGATCAGTTCAATCTGCTCTACGGCGCCCGCAGGTTTGTGCGGCGGCTGAACGAGCTCGGCATTGCGCATCGTTACGAGGAGTTCCCCGACAACCATAGCGGTGTCGATTACCGGATGGACGAGAGCCTGCCTTTTCTCGCCCGGGCGCTCTCCGGCTGATGTAAAAGATACTGGACACGATACGGCAAGGCGCCGACAAACGCATACCCGCCCGACAGGCGCGCGATCATGCACCGCGCCACGGATAATCTGCGCGCATAGGCATTTTGGACCGCGTGATCAAAGTAGGCGATCCGCTGCCGCCGTTCGCGCTCGAGAACGCGTTCGGGAAGTAGGTGCGGTACCCCTGCCAAGTTTTTAAGCGTGGAATGGTGCCGAGGAAGGTCGGGTCTGCGGGCATTGCGCCAAAAAACTGTTGGAAATAAGGACCGGCCCATCTAACGTGCCGGCGCGAGAGAGTTGGCGCTGTAGAGAAAAACGGCGCGACGTCCGACAATGAATGTGTTCCGAGACGCTCTCTTTGGACAACGAGCCAACTTTACCGACCAATGCAAAAGGTATCATGAGAACAGGACAAACCGGCCGACCGTATGGTCGTAATTACGGTAACAATCCCAACCGCAATCGGCAACAGATGCCGCCGCGCGGTCAGAGCCTCGATAGTAACGGTCCGAACGTCAAGATCCGAGGCACACCTCATCAAATCTTCGAACGTTACATCGCCCTCGCGCGGGAGGCGTCTACGAGCGGCGACCGAGTCACGGCAGAAAACCTTTATCAGCATGCCGAGCACTATTTTCGGGTTATGAACGCTGCCAACGATGGTCAGCAGCACCGCGCCCCGCGCCCCACCGCGCCGGCCGATCTCCAAACAGAGGCGCCCGCGGAGGACAAGTCCGAGATGGTTGATTCGGCGCCCGTCACACAGAGCGATCGGCAGCCCTATTCCTACTGACTTATCCTGCGACGTCGAACATTTTCCTGAAGATCTGATTTCGCCCTGCTTCATTTGGTCGACGCAAAGCGTCAACCGCATTCTCAGCCGTTGCGATCCGGCGCGCCATTGAGCCTCTATGTCATGATTTTTTTCAGGGGGTAAAGTGCCTTCAATGCCTGCCGTCCCGCGTCTATTCGCCGTCGCGACCGCGGTTCCTCCATATCCGCTCGACCAGGACGACGTGATCGAACGCGTCAAATTCTTGTTCGGACGCGCGCCGGACCTCGATCGCCTGCTGCCGATATTCCTGAACACGGGAATACAGAGGCGATACTCCTGCGTGCCGCTCGAATGGTACGACCGTGCGCATGGCTGGCCCGAGCGCAACCGCATCTATCTTGCCTCCGCGCTCGATCTGCTCGAGGCGGCGACCAATCGGGTGCTCTGTCTGAGCGGCCGCCAAAAGCGCGACATCGACAGCATTGTCGTCGTTTCGACCACGGGCGTCGCCACCCCGAGCCTCGATGCGCTGCTGATCGAACGGATGGGGCTGCGGAGCACGGTAGAGCGGTTGCCGATCTTTGGGTTCGGTTGCGCCGGCGGCGTCCTCGGGCTTGCCCGCGCCGCGAGCCAGGCCGCCGTTGCCCCCGGCAAAACGGTGCTCTTCCTGGTCGTCGAGCTGTGCGCGTTGTCTTTCCGGCGCGACGATTGGTCGAAGAGCAACATTGTCGCGACGGCTCTGTTCGGCGATGGCGCCGCGGCCGCGCTGCTGTCGACCGAAGTCGAGGGCCCGGCCCTGGTCGCTGCGGGCGAACACACCTGGCCCGGCAGCCTCGACGTGATGGGCTGGGAGGTCGCCGATGACGGCCTCAGGGCAATTTTTTCCCGCGACATTCCGAAGCTGGTCACGACGCAATTGCAAGCCGCCGCATCGCAGTTCCTCGCCCGTCATGGGCTTGCCATCGACAAGATCGACCGCTTCGTCTGTCACCCCGGGGGCGCCAAGGTGATCGCGGCGCTCGAGCACGCCTTTGGCCTCGGACAAGGCGCGCTCGTCGAAGCGCGGGCGGTGTTGCGCGACTACGGCAACATGTCGGCCGCGACCGTGATGTTTGTGCTCGAACGGACGCTCGCCGAGGCGCGCGCTGCCGGGGCAAAGTGGGAGCGCGCGCTGATGAATGCTCTGGGGCCCGGGTTCACCGCAGGCTTTCTTGTCATCGACAACCGGTGACCGCGCTCTACTGGACCCTCGGTCTGGTCGCACTCAGCGGCTCATCGAGCTTGCCCATGCACGCCGCAATACCGCCCGGCTGCGCCGGCTGGGCGCTGTGGAGGCAGATGCCGGAGGTTACCCGCTCTACATCCTGTTGCATGGCGGCTGGCTTACGAGCCTCGCCGTATTCGTGCCGGCTGAGACCCCGCCCAACTGGTTATTGATCGGTCTATTCGGCCTGCTTCAGCTGGGCCGGATCTGGGTGCTCGCCAGCTTGGGCCGTTACTGGACGACGCGCATCATCACCTTGCCTAACGCACCCCTCGTGCGAACCGGCCCATTCCGGTATTTGCGGCACCCGAATTATCTGCTCGTCGCCGCCGAGATTGCCGTCCTGCCCCTTGCTTTTGGCGCCGTCGCGGTCGCGGCCACGTTCTCGGCGCTCAACCTGGCGCTGCTCGCTCGACGCATTCGTATCGAAGAGCGCGTTCTGGCGCCGCGCCGTGCCGTGTGAAACCCGCGACGCGAAGCTCCCGATCGTGACTTTGATCCTGGCACCCGAAGCCTCCGCCGGGGCCAAGAGGTGGGTCGGGTTTGCCGCCATGAGCATTGGCATGTTCATGGCGATCCTCGACATCCAGATCGTCGCGAGCTCGCTGCCGGATATTCAAGCCGGGCTCGGCATTGCCCTCAATCAATTGAGCTGGGTGCAGACCGCTTATCTGATCGCAGAGGTCGTCGCGATCCCGCTGACCGGCTGGCTGACCCGCGTCATGTCGACGCGCGGCGCCTTTCTCGCCTGCATCTGCGGCTTCACCGCCGCCAGCCTGGCCTGCGCCGGCGCTAATAGTTTCTGGTCGCTGGTCTCGGCGCGGGTGCTGCAGGGCTTTTGCGGCGGCGCTCTGATCCCGCTCGTCTTCTCGGCAATTTTTCTGATGTTCCAGGGGCCGGGGCGCAGCCGGGCGACCCTCGTCGCAGGCTTGTTGGCAATGCTCGCGCCAACCCTCGGGCCAGCCGTCGGCGGCTTCATCACGGACCACTATTCTTGGCATTGGCTGTTTCTGATCAATGTGCCGCCGGGGATCGTCCTCGCGCTGCTGGTAGCGTGGGCCGTCGACATCGATCGCCCCGACTGGCGCCGCTTCGGCTCTGTCGATCTCCTCGCTCTGCCATTGCTCGCCGTTTTTCTCGGCAGTTTGCAACTGGTTCTCAAGGAAGCCCCTCACCGCGGCTGGGTCAGCAGCGAAATACTGCTGCTGGCGGGTCTTTGCGTGGTCTGCGGCAGCAGCGTGATCCGGCGCTCTTTGCGTCATCGGGCGCCGCTGATCGATCTATCCGCATTCGGTGACCGTAATTTCGTGGTCGGGTGCTGTTTCAGCTTTGTGCTCGGCATCGGCCTCTATGGGGCGACTTTCCTGTTGCCGGTGTATCTTGGTCTGGTGCGAAATTACGAGGCGCTGGCGATCGGCGAAATCATGATGGTGACGGGCGCCGCCCAGCTGGTAATGGCGCCGGTCGCCACGTTCCTCGAACGGCGTGTCGAGCCCCGGCTGCTGATCGCCGCGGGCTACGCCTTGCTGTCGCTCGGCATGATCGGCAACGGCTTCATGACCTTCGAGACCGACTTCTGGGGATTGTTCTGGCAGCAGCTCGCCCGCGGTGGCGCTATTATGCTGTGTCTGCTGCCGTCCACCGCGCTGGCATTGAGCGGCTTCGATCCTGTTGATGTCCCGAACGCGAGCGGCCTGTTCAACCTGATGCGCAATCTCGGCGGAGCGATCGGCTTGGCGCTGATCGACACCGTGCTCGAACAGCGCACGCCCGCCCATATCGCAGCAATCGTCGCGCGTCTGCAGGCGGGTGATGCGTCGGCGGCCCGTCTGGTCGGCCTGCCGACCGAGCGTTTCACCGGCGTGCCGATCGGCGAGGTCGACGAAGCGACGCGCGCCCTGGTGGCGCCATTGGTCGAGCGCGCCGGGCTCGTCGCCGCCTTCAACGACGCCTGGCTGCTGATCGGCGGGTTGGTGCTCCTTTCGATGCTGGTATTGCTCGTTCGAGCGCCCTCGCGGTCGGGGAGTTCAGCTCGGCTTTGAATTGCGCCGGCAGACTTCAATCTATCCGCGCCAAGACCTGCTCCAGGGCCGCAAAGAACCGCTGCCACCCGCCCTTGGCGCCCTCGTAGTACTGGGACTGATCCGGCCGGAAGCCCGACTGCTCCATGCGCAAGTTGGTCCCCGTGCTCGTAGGGGTGAGGGTCCAAGTGACGACACTCGTGAGATCGTAGGCACCCCACGTGTAAGACAGCGTTTTCTTCGGCTCGACTGCCAGGACCTGACAGTCGACAGCACCCCAGTCTGCGCGAAGATTGAAGCGGTGGCCCACGATTGGCTCGAAGTCGTTCTTCATCAGCCACTCCTCGATCAGGTGTGGTTGCGTGAGCGCGCGCCAGATCTTGTCCGGCGGATAAGGTGTCTCCCGTTCGACAACGACGGAGAGCGTTTCGGTCGCATTATTGGTCATTGGTCCATCCTTTTGAGGAGATCTTCGAGGTGGTCGAACCGGCTTTGCCAGAACCCGGCCATTTGGCTTGTCCAGTCGATCAGCGGGGCCAAGGCGTCGAGCTGCGCGCTATAGTGGGTCTGGCGACCTTCGTGGCGGTCGCGCACCAAACCGGCCTGCTTCAGGACCCCAAGATGCTTTGAGACGGCCGGTTGTGAGACCCCGGCCCGAGCCGTCAGAGCGCCGACCGTCTTCTCTCCCTCGCGGCACAGTCGTTCGAAGAGAGCCCGCCGAGTTGGATCGGCGAGCGTTCTGAAGAGCACATCGTGAGCGTTCGGCATTTGCCATCAATAACCTGGCGGCTATTGATTGACCTATAACCACCGAGATATGTGTGAGTTCAAGCCGGAACGCCTCGCTTCGCTCGTGATGAAATCGGGTCGTCTATTCACCAGGCTGTCCAGCCGCCGTCGACAAGCAGCGACGAGCCGGTGACGAGCGCGGCCGCGGGCGAGGCCAGGAAGACTACCGCCGAGGCGACTTCCTCGACCGTGCCGAGGCGGCCCAATGGGATCCGGTCGAGCACCCATTTGCGGAATACCGGGTCCTCGAAGAAGGGCTTGGTCAGCGGCGTCGTGACGAAGGTCGGGGCGATCGAGACGACGCGCACGCCTTTCGGCGCGAGCTCGACCGCCATCGCCTTGGTCAAGCCTTCGACGGCGTGCTTGGTCATCACATAGACGGTGCGGTTCAAGTCGGAGCCGATATGGCCCAGCTGCGAGGACACATTGATGATGACCCCGCCGCCTTTCGCGACCATCAGCCGCGCCGCGGCCTGCGCGACGACAAAGGCCGCTCTGACATTGAGGCCGAGCAGCAGATCGAGGGTCGACTCGTCAACCTCTAGGAAGGGCTGTGGCCGGTTGACCCCGGCATTGTTGAGGAGGATGTCGAGGCGCTCGAGGCCCGCAAAGGCGTCCCGAACTGCGTCAGACCGGGTGACGTCGAATGGGAGCGGCTGCGCCTTGCCGCCGCTCGACTCGATTTCGCCCGCGACTTCGTCGAGCTCGCTCCGGGTCCGGCTCACCAACACCAGCTCGGCCCCGGCCGCGGCGAGCGCCATCGCGCAGGCCCGACCGATTCCGCGCCCAGCGCCAGTCACCAACGCCGTCTTGCCGTCGAGCCGGAACGCGCTATCCGCCGATTTCGCCGGCATAGGATTCCAATAAGCGCCATGTCGCCGGGCCTGCTTTTTCGCGCCAGCGGGTGTAAAACGGCCCGAGCTTGGCGCGGAAGCTGTCGGTGTCGGCCGTGTTGACCTTCATGCCTTTGCTTGCGAGCTCTTCGGCGCCGGCGGCATTAACCTGCTCGATGTCCTCGCGCTGCAGCAGCGCGAATTTCTCCGCATTGCGTTCGACGACCTGTCGGATTTCTTGCGGCAGTGCTCGCCATGCAGCAGCGTTGGCGAGCAGCGTAAAACCCGACCACCAATGGGCAGTCAGGCTCAGGTAGATCTGCACCTCATATAGCCGCAGTGACAGCACGACACCGAGCGGATCGCTTTGGCCATCGAAATTGCGCGCCTTCAGCGCGTCATACATCTGGCTGAACGGGACATACCCCGCCTCCGCCCCGAATGCCTCGAAGAAATCGCGCGCAATCGCACCGCCGGGGCTGCGGATCTTCAAACCGGCGAGATCGGCCGCGGTGTGGATCGGCCGCATGCTGGTCGTCAGATGGTGAAACCCGTTCTGCAGGCAGTGATGGAAGGCATGGATCCCGTGTTGCGCCAGCTCGCCCCGGATCTGGTCGCCGAGCGCGCCGTCGAGCGCCGCGAACACTGCCTTCGAATCCCGAAACGCGAAAGGCAGCAACGGCAAGGCGCTGGTCGGCGCAACGTCGCCGAGCGTCGCCCCCGCCATAAAGAATTCGAGCGCGCCGTTGCGCAAATCGGCGAACATCTTGGGGTCCGGACCGAGCCGGCTTTCCGCAAACACCTCGACGTGGAATTCCCCGCCGGTCTCCCGAAGGATCGCCTCCGCCATCTGAGTGATCCGTTTGACGGTAGGGCTGGCGCCCGGCTGGTTGAGGCCCAACCGATAGCGAAATCGCGGCTTCTGACCTGTCGGCATGCCGCAATGATATCGACACCGGCGGCTGCGGGCCAGCGTCGAAAGGCCGAAAAATGGCCAACCGTCGGGGCGACCGCGTCGTCGTGGATCTTGTTCTCGGACCTTTTGACGCGTTTAAGGCTTCGACGCGGTAAGGGCCCAGATAGGATTTTAGGGGCGATTCGGTCATGGCTCGGGTTCCTCGCGTCGGCTATAAGCGGCAGCACAAGCTCGCACCGCGGCTGCGCTTGCGCATTCCCGAGGCTCCCCCCCGAGGCTCCCCCCGAGGTCGCTCATGGACGCCCATCTACCCGAATACCAGCTATACGCGATCCGCTATGCCGAGCGCGACGCCCTCCGATCCGACCATTTCATCGGCGGCGATCCGCATGATGGCCCGATGCCGATGGACTATTTCGTGTGGGTCGCAATCGCGCCGCATCATACCGTCGTCATCGACACCGGCTTTACCGCCGAGGTCGCCGCGGCGCGCAAGCGCCGGTTTCTGCGGTGCCCGATCGAGGCGCTCTCGCTGGTCGGCGTCGACGGCAATGCCGTCAAGGACGTCGTGCTGACCCATATGCACTACGACCATGTCGGCAATTTTGACCGCCTTCCCAATGCGCAGTTCCATCTGCAAGAGGTCGAATTGCACTACACGACCGGCCGCCACATGCGCCATCAGTTCCTCGCCCGCTCATTCGAGGTCGAGGACGTGGTCGGGATCGTGCGGCTCAATTTTGCACAGCGGGTCAGACTCTATGACGGCCGCGCGGAGCTCTCTCCCGGCATCACCTTGCACCGGGTCGGCGGGCACACGCCGGGAATGCAGTTCGTTCGCGTCCATACGAGCCGCGGCTGGGTCGTGCTGGCGTCCGACGTCACGCATTATTACGAAAACATGGAGGCCGGCCGGCCCTTCACCGCGGCGTTCGATATCGGCGACATGCTCGACGCCTATGACGCATTGCGCGCCCATGCGCCCAGCCCGCATCACATCATCCCCGGGCACGACCCGCTGGTCATGCGGCAATACCCGGCGCCCCGGCCAGAGCTCGAAGGCGTCGTCGTCCGCCTCGACGTAATGCCGAGAGGTTAGCGGGCGAGCGAGGAGCGTGCCCGGTTGCAATTTCTCGCTTGCCGCTCTAGATCCCTGGCCGAACGGCCGCTATGTCCCCATCGTCTAGAGGCCTAGGACATCGCCCTTTCACGGCGGTAACAGGGGTTCGAATCCCCTTGGGGACGCCACCGGTTTCAACTCATTAGATAGTGCTGTGGCGATCACCGAGATCGGCTAAGAGGCGTGCTCGTTCCTGCGGATATCGGCCCGTGCCCTCGTTGTCATGATAGGCGCCGCCGCCGATCGCCTGCAGGGCATGCTGGTTGAGCGGCAGTAGTCCGTCCCTTTGCATCGATATCGCGCAGCCGGCGATCGGGTGGGTGTGCATTCGGCAGGAGGTCAGGGCACGAAAGCTTTTGGGGATGGTGCAAGATCTCGCTCGAGGGGTGACCGGGCGGTTGCCATTTCCACCGGCGACTTTGGCGCAGTCTCTGGGCCGCGATCTCCCTTTTGCGCTCGCGAGTTTCCAGCAGGTAGTTGCTGCCCTTGCGGGATTCGAGCCCTGTCTGCGTCTCTGGAACCCGACAGCGATCTACGCAGCGCGAATCCATTCCGAGGGGATCGGCTGGGCCCGCTGGTCCGCCACGAGTTTTCTGCGGCGGGCCTGCTCCTCGGCGCTGATCGAAGCCGGATCCTCCCGGAACTCCGGCCCCATCGCCATCGCTTTCTTGACGGCCGGCCGCTCGCCGATTTCTCCCAGCCAACGCTTTACGTTGGGGAACTCGTCAATCTCGATCTTCCGGGTTGCCCAGCTCGATGCCCAGGGATAGCAGATCATGTCGGCAATCGTGTAGGCGCCGGCGGCGAGATAGCGTTTGTTGAACAAACCGAGGTTCATGACGCCGTAGATGCGATGTGCTTCATTGTCGAAGCGGCGAAGGGCGTAGGAAAGATCGCCGTTGTTTCCGCTCTCGGCGGCGCGTCGGAAATGGCCTTGCTCGCCGAGCTTGGGACCCTGATTGGCCAATTGCCAGCCGACCCACTGGGCGACCTCGTATTTGCTGCGCGGGTCCTGCGGCCAGAACCGTCCGGTCTTCTCGGCGAGAT
This sequence comes from uncultured Alphaproteobacteria bacterium, assembly GCA_963730745.1. Classification (GTDB taxonomy): domain Bacteria; phylum Pseudomonadota; class Alphaproteobacteria; order ATCC43930; family CGMCC-115725; genus AP-15. The sequence goes on along the minus strand of CAVSTA010000018.1, from coordinate 11,356 downwards.
ACATCATAATCGGACCGGATTCGAAGATCGAGATCGGGGCGCCTCCTCCCATCGGCTCGTGGTCGACGATCGCCGGCATTCGGCCGTTGGGGGAAATCTTCAGAAAGTCGGGAGTGAGCTGGTCCCCGCGCCCGATATTGATCGGCTTGATCGTGTAGGGGAGCCCCAATTCCTCGAGAAGAATGACGGTCTTCTTGCCGTTTCCGGTCGGCCAGAAATAGAGGTCGATCATGGGTTTTCTCCTGCTCAACGTGGCCAGCGCGTGAGGCGCGTCAGTGTTGCGACGATCCGGGACCGCGCATTCCAAGCCATCATCCAATAACCGAGGGCAGATTGCGAGTCGGCCGCGCACCCGACCGCCTACGATGCTGCACAAACCCGTCAGCGGATCATCGGCTGATCATCGGCGGGCAGGCCCGCGCACCGGCGATCAGCCGCTCGGTCGCGGTCTCGAACACCAGCGAGTCATTCGCCGAGAAGCCGATGTTGACCGGCTCGCCCGCCCTATGCGCCGCCGGGGAGCCATGCTCGAGGACGCCCACATATCCGACATCGGTCTCGACGAGATAGAGGATCTCGCGCCCCATTGGCTCTATCTGCGCGATGCGCCCGCAAAGGCCCGCGCCAACGAACTTCAGGTGCTCCGGCCGCAGCCCAACGGTCGCTGCCCCGGCGGCCCTTCAAAGGGAAAAGTGACAGACCCCACACATAAACCACCGTCTCTCGCCTCACCCCTGATCAGATTGATCGGCGGCGACCCTATGAAGCTCGCGATGAACAAACTTTCCGGACGCCGGTAGAGGTCGTCCGGCGTGCCGATCTGTTCGATCCGGCCGGTGCGCATACAGACAATTCGGTCGGCCATGGTCGTGGCCTCGATCTGGTCGTGGGTGACGAGGATCGTCGTCACGCCAAGCTTCTTTTGAAGCGACTTGATCTCGGTGCGCATCGCCAGCCGGAGCGTTGCGTCGAGATTGGACAGCGGCTCGTCGAGGAGAAGGAGCTGCGGCTCTTTGACGAGGGCGCGGGCGAGCGCCACGCGCTGCTGCTGGCCGCCCGACAGCTCGCCCGGCCGCCGGTCGAGAAGCTCTTCGACACGGACGAGATTGGCCGCCGCGCGGACCCGGCCGAGCGCCTCCTCGCGTGCCATCCGCTTGAAGCGCAGCGGGAACAGAATGTTGTCCCGGACGGTCATGTGGGGGTAGAGCGCATAGGACTGGAAGACGATGCCGACATTGCGGTCCTTGGCCTCGACCTCGTTGACGACGCGGCCGTCGAAGAGCAGCTCGCCGCCGCTCGGCCGATAGATGCCGGCGAGCACGAACAGGCTCGTCGATTTGCCGCATCCGGAAGGGCCGAGCAGTGCGACGAACTCGCCGTCCTCGATCGTCAGATCCAGATCCTGGATAACCTCGATATCGGCGAACCGTTTGGCGACATGGCGGAACTCGACCTTCGCCATCGGCATCAGCCTTTCACGCCGCCGATCGACATCTGCATCAGATATCGTTGCGCGGCGAGGTAGAGTATCAGGCTCGGAACCAGGTAGAAGACACCGACCGCAGAGACCACGCCGTAATCGACGCCCATCACGTCGTCGCGGACGTAGTACATGTAGAGACTCATCGTCCAATTCGTGTTCCGGATCAGGAAGGTGAAGACAAAGATGTACTCCTCCCAACCGCGGATGAAGGTGAAGACGGCGACGGCGAGGAGCCCGTTTCTGACCTGTGGCAGCACTACTCGGAGAAAGGCCTGGCGCCGCGATGCACCGTCGGTCAGCGCACTCATCTCGATGTCCCACGGCACGGCGTCGAAGAAGCCCTTCATGATGAAGATCGCGAAGGGCAGCTCAAATGCGACAAGCACGAGAATGACGCCGAAAAGCGTGTCCAGCAGCCCGATCCAATAGAGCATCAGGAACATCGGCACGATCAAGGTCAGCACCGGAAACGCATGCAGCACCAGCAGCGAGCGCAGCATCGCGGCGCGACCGGCAAACTGAAACCGCGATAGGTAATAGGCGGCGAGCGAGGCTACGGTCAGGACGATCATCGTCTGAGCGCCGGCGATCAGCAGCGAATTGGCGAAGGCTTTCCAGACGCTAGGGAATTGAATCGCGCCGCGCACTTGCCCGACGCGGGAGCGCACAACCGAGGCGAAATCCGGCTCGACCAGAAAGATGAAATTTCGCAGGTGCAGATCCGGGCCGACCAGCAAGGCAAAGGCGAGCGTCGCGACGAGCGCAATCGCCGCCATCCAGAGCCACATCTGACGACGGCTTTGCGCCAACATCGCCGCCAGCCAGAAAGCGAATCACGGCAGGCGCGAATACCGCCAGCGAGCGCCACAGGACCGAAGTGTCGGCGACGCCGGTTCTTGCGGAAAACGCGATCGTGACGAGCCAGAAATAGGGCAGGATGATCGGCAGCGAGACGGCGATCAGAAAGGCGTAGAGCGCGACTGCCTTGGCGCGACGCAGCGAGCGGGCGCGCGCGGCCAGCCTGTCCCAATCGACGCGCGCGGTCGGCCTCACGTGGAACGTCGGCCAGCGCCGTCCATCTCAGTGCACCTCGATGCGCGGAGGCTGCAATAGCCGCTGCAGGTCGAAGAAGCGCCAACCGAGCAGTGCGACGACCACGCCAATCACGATGAGGAACAGCGCCAACGCGGCGCCATAGCCGTATTGGCCGCTCGCGAACGCGCGGCGATAGACGTACAGGGCGTAGACGGTCGTGTCGTAGAACGGGCCGCCTTTGGTAAGAAGGAGAATGTATTCGAAGCTCACCAGCAACGAGAGCGTCTGATAGATCGTCACAAAGCTGATCGGCCAACGCAGCGCGGGAAGCGTAATGAAGCGGATCTGCGCCAGAGTGCCGGCGCCGTCGACCTCCGCGGCGTAAAACAGGTGCTCGGGGATGCCGCGTATCGCCGCGGTGAAGATGATCATCCCCATCGAAGCGCCGATAAAGCCATTGGCAATGATGATCAGCGCGATCGGAGCGCTGGTCATCAGATCCAGCGGCTTGGCCAGACCGAGCATATGCATCAGGAACTGGTTCAACAGCCCGATATCCGACGGGTTGATGACCCACAGCCACAGCAGAATGTAGAGCACCGAAGGGCTCATGCGCGGCAGCAGCCAGACGCCGCGGAAAAAGCCGCCGGATATCTTGCTGAGCGACGTGGTGGCGAGTGCCAGCAACAGGCCGAACGTGACATTGAAGATGGCGAGCGTGCCAAAGACATAGACGAACGTCAGCCCGATGACTTGCGACAACCGCGGGTCGCCTCGGAAGATCTTGTGATATTGCTCGGTGGTGAATTTGCTGAGCCGTAATGTACGGTCGAGATCGGTGAACGACACCGCGATATCGATAAGCACGGGGACGATGAAGAAGAGGAGGGTGAGGACGATCGCCGGGCCGAGAAAAATGACGAAATTAGTCCGCCTGCGCGCTGCGGACCCGGCATGGCCGCGGCGCTCGATCGTCGGTCCACCCACCGCAGCCATTGGCTATTTGACGATCACATCCTTGAGAGACGAGGTCGCTTCGTCGATGACGAAATCGGCCGCCTGCGCCGCGGACAAGCGGCCCGTCTCGACACCTTGGAGGGCGGTGAAAAGGATCCCGTTGAGATCGCCGAACTGCGGGTTATTGGGCAGGAATTTGGTGATCTTCAGCAGCTCCGTTGCCCGCGCCAGCGGCCAGGCCGCGGCGTAGCGGGGATCTTTGAGCTGTTCGGGCTTGATCCCGAGATGCGTCGTGGTGACTGCGTGATCGGTATTGAGATCGGCGGCCGAGGCGTGGCCGAGAAGGCGGACGGCGAGTTCCGGATCCGCCGCATGAGCGGCGACCGCATAGATGATCGGATGGGTCAGGCTGCCCGCTTGCCCGCCTTTTTTCGCCGCCGGTGCGGCGATCCATCCCCAGTCGGCAAAGAACTCGGCCTCGTCCTTTGGCAGCCCGTAGGTTGGAAACGCGTAGGTGCCGAGATCCCAAATGCCGTACATCCAGAACGCTGCATTGCCCGTGTAGAACGCCTTGCGGAGACGCATCGAATTCCATCGCGGTGTTGTTGGCCGGAATGACGCCCTCCTTGACGCCGCGCTCGAACCAGCCGAACGCCGCTGCGAGCTTGTCGCGCTCCAGGAGAAGCTTCCCACTGCCGGGATCGACGAAATCATTGCCGTAGGATTGGAACACCATAATGTAGTCTGGGCCCTTGTTCGGTCGATGCAAGATGCCGTATTGGGCCTTTGTCTTGTCCTATTACCCGCTTCGCGATATCGATGAGCTCATCCATTGTCAGCTCGCCAGACAGCGTTCGCGCCGGCATCGCCTCGATGAAAGCATTATCGTAGCCGGCCTCGCGCAAAAGTTTTTTATTGTAAAAGAACATGCGCGCTTCGGCGTCCTGCGGAATGCCGTAGGTCCCGTCCGGACATCTCGCCGATTTCCAGAGCGACGGAAAAATCGTGCCGAAATGCTGGGGGTATTTCGCGATGTAGTCGTCGAGCTTGAGCACGAAGCCTTCCTGCTGGAACGCACAGATCCATTCATGCGCGGCGATGAACATGTCCGGCCCCTGGCCGATGCCGAAGACCTTGAGGAGTTGCAGCGCATCGTCATCGAATCCCGGCGCGGGGCTTTCGTGCACTGCCACCTCCACGCGCTTGTCGGAGCCTTCGGCCGCGAGTTCCTTGTTCAGCCGCTCCGCCCCCTTCACCACATTTCCGGCACGCAGCGGCCCCGACGGGTCCTGGCGCGACCAAAGCTCGAGCTTCACGTTGTTCTGCGCCGACGCTGGCGTGGATATAGCGATTGCCGCGAGAGCGGCGTGCAGCAGCGCCACCGTTCCCGCCCTCCAGTCTCTCATCGCGTTCCCCTCGATCCTGCGACGCGTTGCCCATGGCATCGTCGTAATTATTGCCCGCAAAACGGTACGGCGCGATCATGAATGGCTTTGGCGCGGTGGTCCAGACTTCGAGCGATGGCCGAGAAACGAGACGATGTCCTTCAGCTTTTTCGCCCGCGAAGGCGGGCGCGTTCATGTCTGCGGCCACCGGGGCTACAGCCTGTGCTATCCGGAGAACACGCTGCCGGCCTTCCATTCGACATAGCTGTGACCTCGACGACCATTTTCGGGCCGCACCCAATGGATGCGCTCGGATGATGCGCCTCGCCTTCGACTACCGGTTATTCGGTGCGGCCGCCGCCGCGCTCGGGCGGAGCGTTTCAATAAAGCTGATCAGATAAGGCTTCCACACCGCGGCGTAGTAATGGGTGAAATGCCCATGCGTCTTTTCGCTGTATGGGATCAGCACATAGCGGCCTTCATGAATCTCCTTCATCGCGCGCCCGACCGTGTCTAGCTCGGGCGGGTTGGCGATGTCCTCGACCGTGTTGATCAACAGCACCTTGGCCTTGATCCTGGGAAGGTCGGGTTCGGGGCTGTAGTCCTCGATCAACTCGATCGCCCACGAGCGAGTCGTTGGCGTCACCCTTGGCAATCCGCGCCACTCGCTCGTTATAAAGCTGGTCCGCGGCAGCGCGGGTCGGCGCCATTTCCTGGATGCGCGCGGCGCTCTCGGGCATAAACGATCCTGCCGCCGCGCTGTAGATGTAGTGGGCCGGGTTCTTTCCGTAATTGCCATTGTTCCAGTCCGGGTCGTGGCGGATCGCCTCGGCCGCGGCGCGCCGCATGATCCAGTTGCGGCCGCTGATCTCCACCGGCTGGCAGGAGAGGCCGACGATCCCGTCCATGAACTCGGATACATCTCGGCCCACATCAAACTGTGCATGCAGCCGAGCGAACTGCCAATAACGAGACGCAGATGGCCAACCTTGAGCCCCTCGGTGACCATCCGGTGCACGCTGTCGACCATATCGTGATAACGGTAGTGCGGGAAATTGCCCTTGAGCCCGTCGGAGGGCTTGCTCGAGCCGCCGCGACCGAGCGCGTCGGGAATGATGATGAAGTATCGCCCGACATCCAAAGGCTGACCTTCCTGGAATAGCTCGCCGGCCAGGGTTGGTCGCAGCCAGTTGGCGCCGGTGCCCGTATTGCCCTGCAACAGCAATACGCCATTGACGATCTCGCCGGCGCCGTCACGCTCCGCAGAGCCGAGGGTGCGATAGTGCAGTTTCAGCTGAGACAGGGTCTCGCCGCTGGCGAATTTATAGTCCTTGATGATGAAATCGCCCTCCTGGTAATTGAGCCAGTTCGGCCTATCTGGCTCGGCAAGCGCGGGTACGGCAATGCCAATGAGGGCAGCGGCAACAACGGCACGAATAGACTTCACGAAGGCTACTCCCACTAGAATCGGATCACGGCGCCGCAAGGCGATACACCCGCGCCGCAGTGCCACTGTAGAGCGCCGTCTTTTCGCCCGCCGACGCGTTTGTTGTGATGCGTTTGAAAGCGTTCCACAGCTCGGTGTAGCCGCACGACTGTTTGTCCGGCGGGAAGTTGCTCTCGAACATGCAGCGGTTGGCGCCGAAGGCTTCAATGCAGGGCTCGATATACTGGCGCCACGCGGTGGCAAGTTCTTCGGAAGACGGTGGCACATCGCGTTCGTGGAAGTCGAAACCAAACGAGGTCATGCCGAGGCCGCCGAGCTTGACGTTGACGTTGGAGCATTTGGCCAGTTCGCCGATGTCCTTCCGCCAGCCGGCGAAGATCGCCTGCCGGCGGCCCGCATAGGGCCCCACTCCGAGGACGCCGCCGACGTGATTGAGGATAATGGTGGTGTCGGGGAAGGCGCGGGCGAGGTCGATCGCATCCGGCAATTGCGGATGATACTGCCAGGAACTCGAAGCTGAGGCCGAGAGGGGCGAGTTGAGCAAAGCCCTCGCGGAATTTCGGCTGGCGCACCAGATGGGGCGGCACAACGCGGGTGGCGAACTTCTGGATGGCGTCGCTGCTGTCCCATGACACGCCGTGGCGGATGCCGCGAAAGCGCCCGCCGGCGACCGCGATTTCGCACTCCAACACCTCGCGCACGCGCGCGCCGATGGTCAGGTCGGCATGGCCGATGATCGCCTCGGCGACGCGGCAGGGGCCATAGCCGCCCGACGCGCTCATCGCCGCGATGCCGTTGACGAATTCGACCTCACCGACCGGCGCCATTTCCGCGGGACCGTCCTTGCGGTACATCGAGCGGCATTCGAGGAAGACCGTGGCGACGATATTATGGCCGTCGCGGATATCGGCCAGCAGCTCGGGCAGCAGATAGCTGCCGCGCTGCGGCGTGTCCCAAAAATGGTGGTGCGGGTCGATGATCGGCAGCTCCGGTTCGAGCGCCGGTTCGCGCGGCCGTTTTGCTAACCAAGCTTGCAGCTCGGAGTTGTTGCGGTATGCGAGCCCGCGATATTCACCTTTCGCATCCCCCGTCATGTCACCTCCCTGCGTAGCTCTCGAATACGCCCTGCTGCCCATACTGCTATCCCGCCTCGGCGTGTGCAACGCATAGGGGGGCCAGCCCTGCCGATGACCATGCGGTGATCCGCGGAGGCGTTCTCGACGTCGTCTTCTTCGGCCTCTCCCCGAGGAGCGAGATCTGCGGTGGGTTCGATAATCGGTGATTTCGATCCCCTGTGGGCTGGGAATTGATCGCAACAGCGGATGTTTGCCGGCCAGGGTGCTTTATCGAAGGAAACTTGGCATGGACAAGGACGACCTCATAGAGACGTTAAACAACCTGATCGAAACCAGCCGCGATGGCGAAGAGGGCTTTCGCACCTGCGCAGAGGGCGTGAAGAACGCCGAAGTGAAACAAATGCTCGAGCACGCAGCCACCCGGTGCGGGCAGGCGGTGAGCGAGTTGCAAACCAAGGTGCGCAGCCTCGGTGGAGACCCGGAAAAAAGCGGCTCGGTTTCCGGCGGGCTGCATCGCGCTTGGGTCGACATCAAATCGACGATCACCGGGATGGATGAAGCCGCCGTTCTGGCCGAGTGCGAACGTGGCGAGGATGTTGCCAGAAAAACTTACGAGGCAGCGCTCGCGAAGGATTTGCCGCCTGACACTCGGTCCGTTGTGGCTCGCCAATACGAAGGAGTTAGACAGCACCAGGATCGCGTGCGTCAATTACGGAATGCTCTGTCCTGAGGGGATCTTGTCTCGCTTCTCGATTCTGACCGCCTGATCCCGACCTTGCCGACCGCGGCGGCCTGACAGCCGGAGGAGGACCGAAAGTTTCGAATCCGTCTTTCGGTTCTCTCGGCGCATCCAAAAATATTAGTAATCAGCCATCTGAGGAGGCAACGCGGCATCCGATCGGGCGTCGTGCCGGGTTGGCCATATTGGCGACTTCTCGCTGGTACGCGCGGTTCTGTCTCCGCGCTTTCTGAAAGCGACAATTAACCTCGAATATTATCGGCTTAACTATCAACTTTTGAAGAAAATTTGCTTTTCAGGGCTAATCTCAGTGCTCGACGCGGAGATCGGACTGAGAAAATGTGGCTCATGCCGCTGCATCGCTGTCGATGCAGACTGTAAAGCCATAGCAGCGATGAGCTCGGCAACATTCATTATAGAAAGATGCTTTTGGCGATCTGGCAGATGATCAGTGGTGCGTGATGGATTGGCCGAACGGCATTGGATACTGCTGAGAGGAAGCGCCATGCAAATCGTTGTTGGACCTGTTCTGACGAGGAAGGGTGGCTATGGCTTCGACCGCTGGACGCCCGAGCAAGGGCTTACCCCGGGGTACACGTACGGCCGCGTCGAAGACGCCCATTACGCGCGCAAAGTCGAAATTAGATCCCCTAAACAGGACTGCTTACATCAGACAATTGCCTGCAGCACAGTCGATGAGTTCATGCGGCTAATGACCTGACCTCATAGATGAGGGGTGAAGCTACGCCCACGGCCAATCTGGGGGGTTCCTATCTGGAATAGAGGCGCGCACGATCAAGGCTATGAAATGAACGGTTGGAACCCTCAAGCCCGGCGCCAATGCCGGTATCGGCGTCTTCGAACTGCGTGACGGAAACTTTCCTTTGCAAGACAGCGACGGCAATACCGTCAAGCCAAGCGCCGGTTGTTTGCTCAGCTGACGATCAAGGACGGGCGCGTCTGGTACGAACGGCCAAGCCAATAACCCAGCGAAGTCAACCGAAAGGTATCTCTAAGGACGGGCCCGCTGTCTCCCTCCCGGCCCCAATCAAAATGCAGCTCCATGTACTCCTCCGATAACGAGCACGGCTCGAGGACTGACCATCGGCATCGGTGACCTTTTAGTGAGAGCCATGCCCCATCCTTTCGGATGCGTGCAGGGCGAAGATCCAAAAAGATCCTAACGGGCACGCGCGGCTCAACTGCGCCCGACGGCCGTGCGGGGAGGATACGCGACCCCGCCAGGCGCTTCGGGCTCAAGGCTCGCGATCACGCGGCCGCGTGTTTCCGGGAGCAGCAGCAGCATTATGATCATCAGCGCATGAGCCAAAGTTGAGAACAGCGCTATCGCCGTGCCGAGCGGCATTACCGCCGTCGCAAAGCCGATCGCCGTCATGAAAACCGAGCCGATCGCCCGGCCGGCATTGTAGCAGAAGCCCTGGCCGGTGCCGCGGATGTCGGTCGGGTAGAGCTCTGTCATATACGGCCCCATCGGCGCGAACTTCATCAGGATCGAAGCGTTGAGCGGGATCCCGAGGAGCAGGAGACCGGTGTCGCCGATCGGCACGTACAGATAGACGAGCACCATGATGATCGTCGCGACGGCCGAGATCATGAACGTCCATTTGCGGCCGATCGCGTCGGCCAGGTAGGCGCCGATCAGAAAGCCGATCAGCGCCCCGCACGCTTGAACCGCAACGTAAAGCCCGGTGCCGGAAGCGGACAGATGGCGAACCGTGCGCAAATAGGTCGGCATCCAGAAATTGACGGCCCAGACGCCCCCTTGCGCGCCCATGACCATCAGCGAGACCTTGATTGTCAGCCACAAATACCGTCCGCGAAACGCCGAGAGAAGGTGGGAGAGCCCGGGCTGCGCGCGGCTGTCGCGCCGCCCCTCGAACGCTTCGGATTCCGGAATGCTGCGGCGGATCCACAGTACAAGCAGCGCGGGCAAGATGCCGACCGCGAACAGTGCCCGCCACGCGATCGCTTCGGGCAGAATGGCATACAGGCCGGCGTAGACGAGCGCCGCCAGGCCGGGGCCGACGGCTGCGCCGGTCTGCACGAAGCCGACGCCGCGGCCGCGATACTTGTCGCGGATGACCTCGCCCATCAGGACCGCGCCGGTGGCCCACTCGCCACCGAACCCGAGCCCATGCAAGCCGCGCAGGATGAACAGCTGCTCGAAGCTCTGGGCAAATGCGCACAGGAAGGTGAAGACCGAATACCACAGGATCGCGATCTGCAGCACGCGCACGCGGCCGAAACGGTCGGCGAGCGCGCCGGCAAACCAGCCGCCGAACGACGAGGTCACGACGGTGACGGTGCCGATCGTGCCGGCGGCGCCGGTCGACATCCCCCATACCGCAATGACCGTGGGCACGACATAGCTGTACAGCTGCTGATCGAAGCCGTCCAAGGTCCAGCCGCCCCAGCAGGCCAGCATCGTCCGGCGCTCCCGCGAGGTCAGATCACGCAACCAGGCCAACATCGCGTCTCCCCCTTTTGGCCGATCTGTTGATTTATTCGCGATCTGATCTTAGCCGGCCAGGCACGCCGCCGCATCCCTGATGCGCCGCCACAGCGGGTGCTCGCTCCCTCGCCGCCGTCAAAGCGAGCGGCGCCGCGCTCGGCGACATCGATTGCATGCACAGTCGCGTGGCCGCCACGTCCGGCGATCTCGCCTGCGACTCTCTCGGCCGCCTCCGCGGCGCGATCGATCACTGCAATCCGCGCTCCCGCAGCCGCGAAAGCGCGGCAGGTTGCAGCGCCGATCCCGTTCCCGCCCCCGGTGACGACAGGGACTGTTCCGGCAAACTCCTGGGCCATTTATTTCACCTCCATTATCGCAACTCGTCGAGCAGCGCCTTTGCCTCTTTGAGATCGGCTGTGTCGAAGCCCTCGGTGAACCAACCGTAGACCGGGGCGAGGAGGTCGCGGGCCTCGGCGCGGCGGCCCTGCTCGCCCCAGAGGCGAGCGAGGTCGCGGGCGGCGCGCAGTTCCAGCGATTTCGCTTGTTGGGCTTGGGCGATATGGATTGCTCGCTGCAGCGAGGCTGGCCCTCGTCGAGCTTGTTTTCGGCGAGCAGCACAGTCCCAGTAAGGCGGTGCAGTTCCGCATCCCAAAAATGTTCGCCGGTGGCGTCCGCTGTATCCAATCCCTCCCGCAGAGCGCCCAGGCGCCGCCGCCCGATCGCCGTGCCGGGCCAACCCCTGAGCCAGGAACGTCAAACCA
>CAVSTA010000017.1:0-105708 GCA_963730745.1 uncultured Alphaproteobacteria bacterium | reverse complement strand
GCGCAAGTGTCAAGCGCTCGTTCTCGAGCCGGCTCTGGTTGGTTCGTGAGGGCGTCGCTGATCTGCTCGCGAAAGGTGTCAAGGAGGATCGGCTCCTCGCCGTCTTGCGCGGAAACATTCGCTCGGCGAGCTCCGGGACAAAAACCGCATCAAGCTCTCCCCCGAGCTCATCGACTGGGGCCGACGCTCACCTTGCCGTAACGATGCAGTGGGCGGAGGGACAGCTCTTTCCAGGAGCAGGGGGCCGAGAACATCGACTACTTCGCCCAAGGAAAGCGGCCCGACAGGCGCGATCGGCGCCAATTCGGTGAGTACGCCGTTCTCGCCGAACTGGCGCCGATCGCGCCTGTCGGGCCGCTTTCCTTGGGCGAAGTAGTCGATGTTCTTGGCCCCCTGCTCCTGGAAAGAGCTGTCCCGCCGCCACTGCATCGTTACGGCAAGGTGTTCGTCGGCCCGGTCGAAGCAGCTCGCGGGCTGAGTTTCGATGCGGTTTTTGTCCCGGAGCTCGCCGAGCGAATGTTTCCGCGCAAGATCGGCGAGGAGCCAATCCTGCTTGACACCTTTCGCGAGCAGATCAGCGACGCCCTCGCGACCAACCAGAGCCGGCTCGAGAACGAGCGCTTGACACTTGCGCTTGCGGTCGGTGGCGCCGAAACCCGGATCTGTTTTTCCTACCCGCGCCTCGACCTGCAGGCCCAGCCGCGCCCCCGCGTCCCTCCTTTTACGCGCTGGAAGCCTGGCGTGCGACCGAGGAACGATTGCCTGATTTTACCGAGCTCACCCCGCATGCAGAAATTGCAACCGCTCCTCGCCTCGGCTGGCCCGGACCTCCTGACCCTGCCGATACAGCGCTGAGCATGATCTGGCCATCCTTGACCGTCTAGCCGCCGCCGGCCGACCCATGCCGGTGCCGCCCGCTACCTTGTCACCGCCAATCCCCATCTCGCCCGAGCACTGCGCGCACGGTACCAGCGCTGGGGCAGCAAGTCCTGGACTGGCGCCGACGGCCTGGTCCGTCCGTCCGAAAGGACCCGTGCCGCAATGGCCAGACACACCTTCGGCGCTCGCAGCTATTCGCCCACATCCCTTCAGACATACGCGCACTGCCCATACCGGTTCCTTCTCTATGCAATTCACCGGCTCGCGCTTCGCCTCGATCCGGAGCCCATTGACGAGCTCGATCCGCTACAGCGTGGCTCCTTGATCCATGATATCCAGTTCGAGCTTTTCGCTCGGCTACGACAAGAAGCTCTGCTCCCCATACAGACCAACAACCTCGATCGCGTTCAGAAGGAGCTCGACGCCGTCATTGGTGATGTTGCCGCGCGCTACCACGACGAGTTTGCTCCCGCCATCGAGCGCGTCTGGCTTGATAGCATTGCCGCAATCGGCGCCGATCTGCGCGAATGGCTGGGGCGCGCCAGCCTTGAGAATTCCGGCTTTGTGCCGCGGCATTTCGAGCTCTCGTTCGGCCTAGAACTGCGCCGCTCTGAACGGCCGGCCGATCCCCGATCCGTCCCGGGCGCTGTCGGCCTCGGCTGCGGCATTCAGCTCCGTGGATCCATTGATCTCGTCGAGCGCCACCGGTCCGGACTGATCCGCGCGACCGATCACAAGACCGGCAAGGCCGACGCCAAGCCAGACCAAATCATTGCAGGAGGAATCTCGCTCCAGCCGCTTCTTTATGCGCTCGCCGCTGAAAAGCTATTCGCCGGCGAGGCCGAGATATCCTGCGGGCGGCTCTATTTCTGCACGTCGCGCGGTGGCTTTACCACACTGGAAGTCGCTTTGGATGATACGGCACGTGCCTCGGCTCTGCAGGTTGCCAATACGATTGGCGCCGCCGATCGCTGACGCGTTTCTGCCCGCCTATCCGGCCAAGGACGAGTGCGCTCGTTGCGACTATCAGGTTGTGTGCGGACCCCACGAAGAGCGCCGCGTCGCGCTTAAGCGGCGCAGTGGGGTCGAGCCGCTCATTGCACAGCGGAGCGCGCCGTGACGGAACTCGCAGATGGCGAAAGCGCGCCGCGGCGTCGCGACAGAGTTCGGCACGACCTATTTTGTCGAGGCAGCCGCCGGAACCGGAAAGACAACCGCCCTCGTACGGCGGATAGTCGGGCTTATCAGCGCCGGTATTGGCACACTCGAGCGCATCGTCGCCGTCACCTTCACTGAGAAAGCAGCCGGCGAACCAAAGCTCACTCTTCGCAGCGCAATCGAGGCGGCCCGCGCCAATGCCGGCCCAGAACAGCGCGCCCGACTTGATCGTGCCCTGGAGGAACTCGAGCTCGCGCGCATCGGCACGATCCACGCCTTTTGCAGCGACCTTCTTCACGAGCGCCCCGTCGAGGCCCGCATCGATCGGCTGTTCGAGGTTGCTGCCGACCACGAAGCGCAGGCGCTCGCCGATGAAGCCTTTGATCGGTGGTTCGAGAACGTTCTTGCCGACCCGCCCGAGGGTATTCGCCCTGTGTTAAAGCGCCGGTCAGAGAGATTCGTTCCGCGTGAGCAACTGCGAGCTGACATGAACAGCTTGCGCGAGCACCGGGACTTCCCGGAACCCTGGCGCCGCGATCCCTTTGATCGCGACAACAGGATCGATGCCCTTGTCAGCGAGTTGGCGGCTCTGGGCGCGCTTGCCGCCAGAGTTCTTGGCCATACGATTCCCTTGCTCGCAATCTCGCCGATATCGGCCGGCACATTGCCGATGCGTCGCGGCTCGAAGAGGTGAGCGGTCGCGATTACGACGGGCTGGAGGCCGAGTTGCGCAGTCTGGCGCATCGGCCTGTTTGGCGCGCCCCAGGTGCCCGGACTACGACATTTGGCGATCTCACGCGCAATGAGGTCCTCGCGCGCCGCAATCAAACCAAGTCCAATCTGGATTGCTTTGTCGCTGCGAGCGATGCCGACCTGACCCCGCCGTTGCACCAAGTTCCTTATGTCAGGCATTGCCGAATACGAGCTCCTCAAGACTCGTGCCGGGCGGCTTGATTTTCTCGATCTCCTCATCAAAGTTCGCAATCTCATCCGCGATAACTCCACCGTCCGCAACGAGCTGCAGACGCGCTACACGCATTTCTTCATCGACGAGTTCCAGGATACGGACCGTCTGCAGGTCGAGATTCTCCTGCTACTCGCGGCCGATAATCCTGGCGCCACGGACTGGCGTGACGCACGCCCGGTTCCGGGCAAGCTGTTTCTGGTCGGAGATCCGAAGCAATCGATTTACCGGTTTCGCCGAGCCGACATCGCGCTCTACGAGGAGCTCAAATCGCGCCTTATCCGCGCCGGCGCCGAATTCCTTCATCTCACCACCAGCTTCCGCGCGCCGTCCTCCATTCAGTCTTTCGTCAATGCCGCGTTCTCGCGCGCGATGATAGCAAGCCCTGATCCCGGCCAAGCCTCTTACGTCGCCCTCGAAAAATCACGCCCTGAAATCCAGGGCCGGCCGACGCTGGTGACCGTGCCGGTTCCCCGCCCCTACAGCGATTACGGCAAAGTCACCAAACGCCAGGTCGAAGAGTCCTTCCCCCACGCGGTCGGCGCATTCATTCACTGGCTGATCAACGAAAGCGGCTGGACCGTGGAGGAGGGTGGTGATCTCACGGCGATCCAGCCTCGCCACATCGCGATCCTTTTCCGTCGCTTCCGCAATTTCGGCGCAGATGTCACACGCGCTTACGTGCGCGCGCTGGAGGCTCGGCGCATTCCGCACGTTCTGGTGGGCGGACGCTCGTTTCATGAATGCGAGGAAGTCGTCGCCCTTCGCAACGCGCTCGCCGCAATCGAATGGCCCGATGACGAGCTCAGCGTTTTCGCAACCCTGCGCGGACCTTTCTTCGCGCTGAACGCCGAGGCTCTTTTGCTTTTTCGGCAGGAGGTCGACAAAGACGGCACCCTCAAAAGTCGTCGCCTCAGTCGCATGCGCTCGATCGACCGTGCCACGGTCCCGTCCGCAGCGGCGGAGGTCGCCGATGCCCTCGAGTTGTTGCGGGATCTGCATATCGGGCGCAACCGCCGTCCGGTCGCCCAGACGATCATGATGTTTCTGGAAGCCGTGCGGGCGCATGCCGGGCTTGCGCTTTGGCCGACCAGCGAGCAGGCCCTCGCCAATACCCAAGGGCTCATCGACATGGCACGTCAATTTGAGCGCAGCGCCTCATCCTTTCGGGCCTTTGCCAACAAACTGGAGATCGATGCCGAACGCGGCGAGGCGGATGAAGCGCCGATCGTCGAGGAAGGAACCGAAGGCGTGCGGCTGATGACGGTGCACAAGGCGAAGGGCCTCCAGTTTCCAGTCGTCATCCTGGCGGACCCCACCTGCAGTGCCGCCCGAAATGCCCCGAGCCGGCATGTCGATGCCGTTCGCCGGCTCTGGGTTGAGCCTCTGTGCGGTTCGCCGCCGGTCGAGCTTCTCGAGGCGGCCGCCGAGGAGCAGCAGCGCGAACAGGATGAGGCGATCCGCGTCGCTTATGTCGCCACCACCCGAGCGCGCGATCTTCTCGTCGCCCCAGTTTGCGGGGATCAGGTGACCGAAGGCTGGCTCACCGTGCTCGATCCGATCCTCTACCCGCCACATCAAGGGTGATCAACATCATCACATGCCTCAGGTTGCCCGGCCTTCGGTGCGGACTCTGTGCTCGATCGGGGCCGCTAACCTCAAATTCCGCCAGGCGGTCCGGTTAACCCGGCTTGCACCATCCAATCTCCGACGGGCCGCCAGTCGTGTGGTGGGATCCCTCTCGCCTTGTGCTTGAAGTCCAAGAACCAGTCCCGCTTCGCCATCGACAGATTCTTGAAACCGGTTCCGAGCGTGCAGCCGTTAGCGAGGCGAACTATGCGGCTTGGACCCGGCAACGCGAAGCGTTGCTCGTAACCGGCTCCGAGCCTTCACTATCGGTTGAAAGCATCACCTCCCTCGCACGCAGCACGGCCAGCCAGAAGGACATTCGAAGCAAAGATCTCGCCATTGAGCCGGCGCGGCTTCCAACATCGATTAATCCCGACGTTCAGGTGATCGTCACTGCGCGCTCGGATGAGAAGCGGCCGGGCGGTCGGCGGTTCGGAGCTCTCGTCCATGCCATGCTCGCGTCGATCGACCTCGCGGCCGGTGCCGAAGCAGTTCAGGAAGCAGCGGCCGTTCACGGCCGGATATTCGCCGCGACCAAGAAGAAATCCAAGCCGCCATTACCACCGTTGACGCGGCACTTCAGCATCCAATAATGCGAAGAGCCACCGTCAGCGCCGGTGACAGCCATGACGTCAACCGCTCCTGCTGGCTGTTGATGAGGGCGTTCAGAGGATAGAGCATGAGCCCCCTCACGCCGGTCAGCGTCTTCCGCCCGCCGTCCGACGCAATGAGGAGATGGTTGAGCAACGCGCCTAGGAAACACTCGGTTTTGCCTGATCCGGTGCCGCTGGAGATGATTACCGACGACGGTTCGGCCGCGGATGCATGGTCTCAGGCAGAGCGCCCCAGCCGCCCTGATGCAAGAGCCAGGGGTGCGCCCCTTCGAGCACGGGCTCGGCCACGAGAGACCCGGGCGTGCCTGCGGGTGCGCCGAGCCGGTTGCTAAGGGCGCGGCGGAGCGTACGGGATTTGCAACTGGTGATGCTCAAAACGGCGTTAGCCGAGCGCCTCGGTAGGTCCACCGCCAAATCTTCGATCTCAAGCATGGTTGGCGCTCTCAGAAGCACGGGGCAGCAACGCGTTTGGCAGCATGCGGTCGAAATAAACTGGATCGAAGAGCCTCGCCCAGCGCAGAGCTCCGGTCAGCGCCTGTCCCCACGATATGAGGCCTGCCGCCACGCGGGCCGCGACGAAGGGCGCGGCGAGCACGTCCCAACAGTAAGGCTGTTTGCTCTGTATCCAGCTGGGGAGCTCGCCCCCGAGGCGGGTTGCTAGACCTAAATCGCTTGGCCAAGTAACTCCATCCTCGGCGTGGCCATTCCTCGCAACGCAATCGCTCGCTTCTCGGGGCGGGTCGGCAATCCAGTTATCGATGTGGCCGGCCGCGGCAAGTGCGTGGATTGCAAGAGCCGGTTGCCGGGCGACAATTGCCTGCAAGATGCTGTTCAATTCATCTCGCGCATATCGATTGGCATCCTCGCTCGGCAAGGCAGCCATCAGCTTCACAAGCCGCGCCTTCCTGCCTTCGAACGCGTCGCGCCAGGCCCGGACGGGCGTGATGCCCCAGAGAAAATTCATCTCCCCTTCAAGCGCCAGAACCGCATCGACTTCCTTTTCGGAACAATGCGACAGAAGCCTCACAACCGCTTCAGGCGCGTTGATCAACGCGACTGCCAGGTCCAATGACTGAAGGGGAGCCCGAGGCTGAAACGCGACGATTAGGCGTCGTGCGTCCTCGATTTCCTGCTCGGTGACATCGCCCGATTCCAAAAGCTGCGAGAGATTCTGGCGGCGCAGCGTGGTGTCCGAACCTAAGACCAATTCCAGCAATCGGGTCCGCTGCCGGTGCGCAACGGGGCGCGTGAACACGACGCGCGGCCGGATGCGGAAGCGGTCGTCGACGCGACCATAAATGAGCCATGGCCCGCCGGGCCCGGTGGAGGGAGGAGCGAAACGGCGCATCCGGTAGGCATCAGGCGAACTATCCTCCAAGACGTAATCTTCGGAGGGATCAACGAGGGCCGTCGCGAGCAACGTAACGCGCGTAGCGCCAGATCCTGCGACGCGCATAAGGTCGACGTAAGAGGGCCAGACTTCGCCTTCGTGCGCTTGCAGCGCCACGTCGAAGAGACCGATCTCCGCATGGCGAGCGCCGGCTCCTATCCATTGAAGCCGGACCGTGCTGTCCAATCGGCTCGTTGTGGCCAGCAAGGCGCGGATATCCGAGCTGACCGCGTAGAGGGGGGTTTCTCCCCTTATCAGGCGTATGATGCACCGTTTCGATGGCGCCGACGTGACTTCAAGCGTGAGCTTGCCCCGATCGGGACAGGCAGCGTACACGCCAAATAGGGCATCAATGCAGCCACGCCATCCGGAGGTAATTCCGCGCCAGAGGTATCGGTAAACCCCGGACGCGCGGTCCGGTCATAGAGTTCGGTACGCCAGCACGTCCCGTCCGGCCATACAGCATCGAGGGCGAAATGATTTCCGGCGGCGCCGGACCGCTTGACGATCACCAGATCAGTGGGCCCGTCGGATTTGACTGTTCCGTCGATAGTGGCGGTAGCGCCTTTCAGACCCGTAATTGCAAGCGATCGGCCCGGCGCGGATACCGCGTTCGTCGAGAACCCCGAAGGCGCGACGGCAGCGGTCGTGCGCGAGACGGTAAACCCGTCCCGGAGTAGGACGAATGTCACATCGCCGCGGAGCCCCTCTTCCAAGTGGTTCCTGAACGTGGCTGGGACGCGCCAGGCTTCCTGTGCGGCGGCCTGATCGGGATCGACGCCACGGGCGGCGAGATCAAGAGCGCCCTGAAGCCATTGGTACAGCCATCGGCCGCTATGAATGGCGCGCAGCGGCAAGCCGCCTTCACAAATCAGCGACGCCAGATATTCGTCGCTGCCACCTTCGCTCCGGCGCACCCGGCGGTTCCAGCCGCGTAAGCCTTCGCGGATGCCGGACGTCACATCGTGCCAGTGATCCTGTTGGCGGTACTACAGCCCCAACTCGGCACACAAAGGGGCGTACCCCAAACCCCTTCGCCCCGCCACGTGCGAAACCAGCTGCAGGCGATGCGACGAATGCCCGCGAACACCAGGTTGCGTCGAGGCAGGTGCTTCCCGCAGAGGCGAGCGCCTGGGTCAGCGGCTGTTTCAGCGCGGCGATTTCGTCCGCGGTGAAGCGGTATGCGTAAAGCGTCACCATCAGGATCGCAAGTCACACCCAGCCGACCAATGTGCGTTATTGCCGAATGCGGCCGACAATTACCTCGAATACGCGAAGGTCCAGGGATGAACACCCTTAAGCGCGGTGGAATCGTCGTTAAATTGGGCTGGCGGCGCGGCATGGCTCAGATGCCGGTTAACCGGCACGATTGATCCCGCCGCGCCACTCCACCTGCGCCAGCCATTTTCCAACGCCTCTATTCTCTGGTTTCAGCCGCTCGTGATTGGCCAGCGCCATGGCGGCGGCGCCGCCTACCATGCCGATCACCGGCACGAACGCCGCGCTCGCAGAGGCGAGCAGCATCGCGCCGCCCACCGCGAGCGCGGCGATGCCGCCGAACACCATCAAGCTGTGCCGATCCCATCGCATCACCGCACCATCGGCAATGCGCCTTAAAAATTGATGATCATTGTCTGCATCAACCGCTGGGCGTCTCCCTCGCTGCGCTCGGGCCGCGCTCTACGCGCTGCGCGCGCGGAGCCGTCCCCTTTTCCCCCGCTCGGGGGGACGTCTCCGCCCTCACGGGTGACGATCGCTGACGCGGGGACCGTGACCGCGCTGCGGCTTTCGCTGCCACGCCAAGCGCAGCGGGATCGGCCTGAAAAAGGAGAGGGAAAGGGCGGTGCGGAGTCCGTGACGGGTGCAACAGGGCGCGAGAGAGGCTTTCGCCCGCCCGTCGCGAAGACTGCCCATGCCTCATCCGATGCCAGCCCACAGATCCTTCGCCGACCGCAACAGCCTTTATCAGCAGATCACCGTCAGGGTCATTGCCGAGCTCCAACTGGGCCGCGTGCCCTGGGTGCAGCCCTGGGCCAATGTGAGCGCGCCGCTCGGCCTGCCCAAGAACGCCGCGACAGGACGCGCCTACTCGGGCGTGAATGTCCTGATTTTGTGGATCGCCTGCATGGAGCGCGGTTTCAGCACGCAGCACTGGCTGACCTTTCGCCAGGCGGCAAAGATCGGCGCCCACGTGAAGAAGGGCGAGAAAGGCACCACGCTCGTCTATGCCGACCGCTTCATTCCCTACCGCGAACGCGTGCGGGCCGAGGAAACGGGCGATGATCCTCAGGCGATCCCGTTCCTCAAAAGCTTTACTGTCTTTAATAGCGATCAATGCGCGGATCTGCCGGCCGAAATCGCCCGGCTATGGCCGGCCTGCAACTTTCTCGTCGGATAGGCGAGGGCTTCCCAGAAACGCTGCGATCGTTCCGGCGTCGCGGCCGATCATAGTCTGGCCGGCGGCGACCAACGCATCGACCTGGTCGCGTGGCAAGGTGAGGCCGGTGCGGATCGCGACGAGCTGCGCCCGGGTTTCCGGGTCGGGATAATCGGAGAGGCTGACCCGCAATACCTTCCCTGCGACATCGCCACACGCATAACCTCGGATGGTGGGGCCCTGGCCGCAGCGCAGCGCCCGCAAATGGGCGACGAGATCGTCGACAGTGGCTTGGACGGCGATCAGCGTCTCGATGTTGTAGGCTCCCACTTGTGTGCTCGTAACCGCCGAAATGATCTGCCCCAGCCCGCTGACGATGCGTTGGCGCGGCCAGTCGGGGTTTGGCGCCGATTGGCCGTCGACGCTGATCACCAGAATGCGGCGCACCGGCAATAGACCGGCTGCGACCCGATCCATTCTGGTGTCCAATAGCAGCATGTCATTGAGCAGCACCCGCAGCGCCAAATTATCCGAAATGCCGCCGTCCATCAGATGAATCCACGGCGTCCGCTGATCACTGGCATAGCGATGCAGGTTTTCGATCAGTGCGCGCGCGCGCAAATCATTTTGTGCGCGTTCCCATGCCTCTGGCGGCACTGGCGACGGCAATGGACAATCCGGCCCGCGATAGTTGCGCAGGGTCACCGGGCTGAACAGCACCGGAAAGCCGTTGGAGGCAGCGACCGCGCGGGCGATCGGCAGGGCCTCAAGGTCGGAGCAGATCACGTCGAAAGTCTGCGGCAGAAAACCGAACGGACTGCCAAAGCTGATGTCAGTGGCGTTGATGCTGACCTGAGGACGGCCGCGCCGATAAAGGTCCGTGAACGTCGCGCCGTGGAACATCAGCCGGTCGTAGACCCGTGTCATGCGGTCGTTGGTGCCGACGAGCGGATTGAATATCCAATCCCAGTTCCAGGGCAGCACGAAGGTGCCCCAGACATAGGCCTCGATATCAGGATAAAGAAATTCATCGGGGAAGGTTTCGAATGACTTCTCGCCGTAGAGGCCAAAATGCGATGCCGGAAAGGATCCTCCCGAAACTCCGGCCAAAAAGTCGATTTCGTCGAGCAAGGTGGCGTTCGTGCCTTCAGGGCGCACGGGGATGTCCCTCATTCCGCGCAGGACGCCGAAAGCAAAAGCGGCCGAGCGCTTGCCGCCGCCCGAGAGGGCGACCAGCACGAGGGCGCTTTCGGCGCCACCGTTGCGGTTCACGTCGAGCAGACGATACTCGGTATTCCCCGCGGGCGAGCGCAGCGGCTCGTTCATCGGCACTTTCAGCGAGCTGCAACCGTCGAGCAGCAGTACCACGGCGAGCCCGAGCACGTGCCATTTGCAGATGCGCCGAACCGCAACGCTCAACAAACCCATCGAATGCAGCCCTACCGGACGGCTCGATCGCGTACCGGACGATCCGGCGAAAGCGCAATCGCGATTGCACGGGTTGCCGGGTTTCTGGCGCATAGGCTCGCCAGCGCGATCAGGATCGGCACGCCGATGAAGGCGCCGGCAATGCCCCATAACATCGCCCAGAAAAAATACCGCGAACAGAACCATGAACGGGGAGATCGAGATCGCCGCTCCCGTTACGCGCGGCTCGATATAGCTGCCGAC
Organism: uncultured Alphaproteobacteria bacterium; assembly: GCA_963730745.1. Classification (GTDB taxonomy): domain Bacteria; phylum Pseudomonadota; class Alphaproteobacteria; order ATCC43930; family CGMCC-115725; genus AP-15. Next base: position 95,026 of record CAVSTA010000017.1, on the reverse strand, counting down.
GACAAACTGGATGATATTGAGGCCGATGAACATCACGATCGCTGGTGAGAGGGACTCGTATTGAGCGGCGGCAGAAAGTGTTGGCAGGATGGTTGCTATCAACGATCGGATGAAGGGGTAAAGTTTCGAGATAAAGGCGATGGCGCCCACTCACGGCTGAGGTTGACACCATAGAGCGCTGTGAAGGCCGAAAAGCCGAGCCCTCTTAGAAGGCTCATCCCGAAGCGCACAAGCGTATACGTCGGCAGTCTCCCCGCGACCTCCGCTGCGGCGTCGATCGCGACAGCGCCAAAAGTGCCGCTTCCGACTTCGCCGAGGCGGCGCCCGAGCAGCTCCAATTCGAGCAAACCAAGGATGACGAACATAAAAGTCACGAGCGCGAAGGTAACGATGCCCTGCAGACTGCCGCCGATGCCGCGCAAAACGCCGACGATCCACGACATGTTAAACTGTTCGGCAACCAGCTCGGCGGCATAAAGGCCGCGCTGTTCGAGTAGGTCGGCGGCGTGCGTGTACAGACCTTGCAACCGCACGGAATTCGTGATTACCCACTGCGCGATCCTGCCGAAACCCCAAACGATAAGCCAGCAGCCGATGGCGATCGCAAGCAGGGCGACGGCGGCGGTGATCAAGACGGCGACAAGCTGCGGCAGCTTCCTCTTCAGCTGTCTTGGCAATGGCCATACCAGCGCGACGACGAACAGGGCGAACGCGACGGAAGTCATCACACTGCGCGCCAGCGGCAAGCCTGCGAGCGTGAGGATGACCGCGCAGATCAGCGCCGCAAGCCGTAGCGTGCGGTCACCGACTGATTTAGGCGGGCCATCGTAATGCATGTCAGCTCGCTCCAGGCGGCGCTCACTCCCGAAGGCCTTCGGTCTTCGTTAGGATTTCATGCGGGAACACGGTCCGCCGCGCTGTCTCGGCAAAGTAGGGCATCAAGCCGCTAAGCGCGGCGTGTTGGCCCCCAAGGGGCTCCGACAGCTGAGATGCGCAAGTACACGGACCAGTTCGGCCTGCCTTTGAGCCCGCGGCGCCGGACGAGAAATTTCGAATTGAACGGCGTGGGGGAGCGCGCTCCGCACGTTCAACGGGGAATTTCCCTGATGTCCTTGGGCTCTTGGCGGGGCGCCGCGTTCATTCTGTGGCGAAACTCGGATATCGCCTCATAGATGACGCGTCGCGCGCGGTTGTTCGACCCCAAGGGCCGATGTTCGGGGAGGGAATGCCACGGCGTAAAAGAGAGGTTCTCCGCGAAATCCACCCAAGCCTTGTCGCCAATTTCTTGCTTCGGGATGCGGATGATCGCAACCCGCTGAAACGGCGACTGCGCTTCGTCCCAGATGACCAGCGGATCTTCCACGGGCATCTTCACCGGGTCGGTTTGGAGCTGGACGCCAAACTCGAAATAAACATCTTCTGCCCCGACCTGCTTCATCATCACTTCCCGCAGGAAGTCCGGCCCCGTCGTCTCCGGCTTGTGATTGGCAGCGCGGGAGATCGGTGTCGCCGAGAACTTGATAGCATTCGGCCCCAGCAAATATGGCGTCATGCTCCAGTAGCGGACTTGGAGGGGATTGAACAAGGGCCGGTCCCTGATGGACAGAATCGCATGGGCCTCCTCGGGGCGGGCCTTGAAGAACTCCTCCAGCCGACCCCGGTTAATCTCCTCATGCAAAAGGGCATAATCCTTAAGGTTTCGGACGAAGAAGCCCGGAGAGTTGATCATTATGAAGTCCTGGGTTTTGGCGTCCTTTTCAGCTTCGAGCAGCTTTTCGCCCTCGACGCCGAGCAGTTTGATCGCCATCCCGGCGGCTTGGGGCACGGTATCCGCTTGGACTTCGACATTGCCGGCAGAAAACCGGATCAGCGCGTCAAACGTGTGCGGCTTCTCGAACACACCGTACCGCAGGGTGTCGGGGAGTCCATCGAGTACGATGAACTGGGCCCTTACCAAACCGTGCGCCTTCGGATGGGCGTCGCGCAGAACGGGCCGGACCCCCGGCGGAAACTGTTGGCGCAACCGGTCGAGCGACGCCTGGGTGATCGCGTCGATGAGGTCCTTTTCGCCCGGCTCGATTGTCTCCTGGGCCAAGGCGGGGCCGGCCGATGGGCTCGCCGGGGCCGCGGCTCCCAGCCGGGGCGCGCCATTGTAGGTGCCCGGGTTTTTGACATGGTAGAATGTCGGGTCCTGCCAGGCCCGGATTGGGTCCTTGGGCCCTCCAAAGGGCGAGATCTGCCCGGGCTGATTCGGGATGGACTTCATGTACTCAACCAAGGCCCAGCGCTCGTCCTCGGTCAGTCGCGGTCCGATGACCCCCTGCCCGCGCGGGCCAAACTCGAATGAGTGGCCGGCGTTGGAATTGCCGACCAGAGCGGTGTCGTACAGGAACTTTCCCGAGTTCCCGGTCGTGTCCACGCCGACCCTGACCGGATCGAACTCGCGCCCGACAAAAAACCGCTTTGAGCGCTCCCCGGCCGGGAGCAGCAATTCGTAAAGACTCGGCACAGAGCCATTGTGCAGGAAGGGCGGCGACGCCCACATTCCTTCGGCCGGGTTCGCTTTGTAGGCGCCCAGCGCCGGTATCGGCTCCGGCGGCTCCGGATCGAAGGGGCGATAGCCGTGCGCGGAGACTAGCTCCTCCTCGCTGAGGCCGAGCTTGGCGACGGCCTTGTCGTAGATGCCGCTCTGTATCACGCGGAAATTGGTGGGCGGTGAGGTGAGCGTGGCCCCGGTGTCCGGCGCCGGTAGATGCTCGCTCATCGGCCCGGGCTTTACCGTCGGCAAAGGGTCAAATTGCGGACTTCTAAACTGCCCCGGATCGGTGCCGACGATGCCGACGGAGACAATCGCATTCTCGATGAACCGCTTGCCCTCCTTTTTTGCTTCGCTCCAGCGGTGCGGCCAGATGGAGTGGCATCCGGCGCAGTGTTCCGCGAACAGTTGTTCCCCCTTAGCCGCTTTCTCGCGATCGAGCTTTCCGAGGACCTGCTCGGGCCAAGCTGGCGGCGCCAGCCTGCGCAGCAGGTCCTCGCTGATTATCAGGCCCTTGAGATCTGCCGTAGAGTTCGAACAGCCCGTCCGCCGGCGTCTTCGCTGTCAGGTCCATCCTGGCAAACACGCCCATGACCTCACCCAGGTTTCGCAGCAGGTCATCAAACAGCACGCCGCTCCACTGCGCCCAGGCCGACTGCGGGATGTTCCAGACGAACGACGGTTTCACGGTGCCACGGTGCCCGCCAGTTTTCGGGAACACCGAGCCACCGGGACCGCACTTGGTTGTGGATCAATGTTGAGTGCGTCCATGCGCCCCGGCCCGACGATGGAAGGTGTCACCGAAAGCACGCTGCGATAGCCATGAACCGCCGCCGCGTCCTCTTCCAGACGCTTGCGGAGCGTCTCCCTACCGGCCTCGTCGCTCAGGCCCAAGCTTTCCGCCAGCCGCGTGAACTTTGCCGGACCGGCAACGGTCGCTGTCAGCGCGTCGTCCAGCCCGGCAATAAAGGCATGAACATCGAGAGCGCCGTTGGTGCCGCCCGATATGCTGATCCTGGTTCCCTGGTATTCCAGCTGTCCGTTATGGCATGCGGCGCAGCCCAGTCCTACCCATTCACCCTTCCACGGGCCCTCTGCCATGACCGTTCTGGTCACTCCGATGGGCAAGGCGTCCGGGTTGTACTTGGGATCGGCGGGATAGGGGACGAACCCGTAGCCGGCGAGGTTGTTGTCGGCCCGGAACAACTCCTGGCTGTTCGCGGCCTCGAGGTGCAGGAAGATGTCATACGACATCGCCGCCGAACCTTGCGAGGTGAAGTAATAGCGGAGCCGGTCTTCGGTAGACCACCCTTGGTCCAGCAAGACGGCTTTCCCGTATCCAAGTTGGTCCTGGCTAAACGAAGGGGAGGCGAAGGTCAGCGCAATTACAGCAGCGGCTAGCGCCAGCAGCCTGGTCCTCATCGTTTTGTTCAATGGCTTCCCCCTGAAAATGAGTATGGGCCGTCACCCTAATGCGCCGCTGGCCTGCCTGCCGGCCTGCGACCGGGGTACACCAGTATTCGACGGCATCGTTGGTGTCCAGCCGTCACACTGCCATATCGACATCTCCCACCTTCTGGACCGCGTCCACGCCAGTCCAAAATACGGCTGTCCCTAGAAGAGAGGCTCGCTGATCAGCCTCGGGATCACCGGGGTCAGTTGCAGCTGGATATTCCATTTCTGCCCGAAGTTCGAGGGGCGCACGGGCATGTACTGCGCCGCGAGCTGTACTCTGACGGGAAGGATGCCGAGCCTCAGGACCTTGCCGATACCTAGGCCGACGGGCACGGTCCACCGTTCCGAGGAGGGCGCCTTCCAGTTGGCCAGGATGTTCCCCGAATAGCCGACATTCCACCCTTCGCCGAAGAAGTACTGCGCGAAAGGCTGGAGGTTCATTTGGCTGGTGCCCGGCCGGTTCGGATCGCCGGCGTAGGACCACCACTGCTGGGGGAAGACGCCGAGAATGAACTCATCCGTGATATAGCCCAACCCGAGCGCGGGTCCGACCTGCCACTTGCCCTGTCCGGTGAATGTCGAAGATGCGGTCGGGAAGATAAATGTCGGCCCCGCACCGAGGATCCAATTGCCGGTATCCGCCGGCGAGAACAACTCCAGCAGGGCCATGTCGCCGAGCCCCGCGGTTCGCTTGAGCTCACCCGAGGCTGTCGGGCGAGGGACGATGTTGTACAGGGGGAGGACCGGCCGCGTGATCAGGTTGACATCGTTGGTAAGCGCCACCGGCAGCACGGGCTGGAAGAGCAAGTTGTTCAACGATTGCTTATTCTCGAGCCGGAAATTGTTGAACTGAAAAGTTAGCGACCAGAGGCTGGTCACGGGATTGACGAGTTCCCGGCTTAGATACGAGAGGTCTTGGGCCTCCGGATCCGTGGCGGCGGCCACGGCCGCCTGGGGTGCTGCCGGATAGTCGAGGTGGCCGTAGATCGGACGGAAGGTGCCCTCTTCTTTGTCGGCCTCAGGGTGGGAAGGAAGCTCGGCAGTGGAAATCCGCCCGCCGCGTTCCAGCAGCGCCGGTGAATCGTCGTTCGCTGACGAGCCCGTTGTGGTCGATACCAAGACCGCAGCCACCGGCCCCACCGTCGAGACTGCTGTGAGGGACGTGCATACTGCAATGAGCAAGAAGTGCAGCGATCTTCGAAAAAAGATTCGATCTTTTTGATCCATAATCGACCCTTCTGGTCTAGTATCGTCGCCCAAGATGAATGGCGCCTGGATATTCCGGCCGTTGAGCGTCGGGTCCCAATTCCATTCCGAAGGCAACCAGCCTGGCGGCAGCGTGCCTGCGGCGACGTTGTAGTCGGCGAGGAAGCGCGCCCACGGCGCAATGCCGTACACGGCCTGGCGCAGGTCGATGCTGAGTTCCTGCGCCGAACCGGTGCGCTCGCGCCAGACGGCCGCGGCCCCCACGCCGCCCGCCATGGCGGGAATCGCCATACAGGCGCCAAGCCGGAACCGGCTCCGCAGGATCGGGTCGCGGCCGGTGAACAGCACGCGTCCCCCGGCATCCTCGGCACTCCCGCCGATAGCCCGCATGAAGTCGGCGAAGACATTCTCGATCGAGAAATCATCGCCGTTGCTGCTGGCGGCTCAGTTATCGCGGCGAACGCAGCCCCGATAACAGCACTTCCTGTCGCCTGTAGCAGCTCGCGACGGTTCAGCGGCATTTGTGATCCTCCCCCCGGCACCCGGCGGATGTCGGAGAGCCTAATGAGATCGGACCCGGTTGTCTTCGGGTTCGGAATCCCAAGACTATGCCGGACGTCCCAATCAACAGCGTCCGTGCTGGCATAGGGACTGCTATCGGCAGCATGAGGCTGGCATGCCGCGAAGGCAGCTTGTGCCGGTATACATGCACGATCCGGGAATCGTGCTATCGTGCCGGGATGTGCTATGGCAGGTCGAGGCAATATCTCCCTATACTCGTCTTTTCGAGCCTGACCGTGGCGTCACTCGCCGGATTGTTGCTGCTACCTGTGCTGCCGCAGGACCAGAGCTATCATCTGTTCGCCGACTGCCGCACAGTGGCGGGCATTCCGAATTTCTGGAACGTTGTTTCGAATATCCCCTTCATTGCGATCGGTGCCGCGGGCCTCTGGCGATTTCGCGATGGTCCGGCAACCACCATCCTGTTCCTGGGGTTTTTCCTGACCGGCATCGGCTCGTCCTACTATCACTGGCACCCGAATGACGCGACGCTGTTCTGGGACCGGCTGCCGATGACGTTGAGCTTTGCGGCAATCCTCAGCCTCGGGGTCGCTGAGCGCGTGAACTCGAGGTTGGGAGCCATTCTCTTATGGCCATTGCTCATAGTCGGTTTGTTCAGCCTGTTGTTGTGGCGTTCGACCGACGATTTGCGGCTATATTTCTGGGCGCAGTTTTTCCCTTGCGTGGCATTACTGCTGCTGTTTGTTCTCTACCCGCCGAAATACAGCGGGACCCGTTATTGGATCATCGCCGCGGCGCTATATGCACTGGCCAAGGTCTTCGAATTTTCCGATTCTGCGATTTTTTCGGCGGGATACTTGTTGAGCGGGCACACGCTCAAGCATCTCGCGGCCGCCGCCGCATGCTTTGCGATCTTGAGATGCTTCCAGACCCGTCGGCTGCTGACGTAACAACGCCGGCTATTGCGGTTTCGGCGTGTCCCCATGGTCTTCGAGCGCCGAAATCCGATCCAGCATGGATTCGACCTCGGTGCGTTGCGCGCGAATGTACTCGTAATACAGCCGTTCGACGCGGCGATATGGGGAGCCGCGAACGCTCGCCAGCATGTCGCGGTGTTCGTCGTGGCTGGCTAGGATCGTGTCATATTTTTGGTGAAAATAGTGAAGATTCGCGTCCAGGTTCACGAAGCGTTCGTCCGACAATAAATCGATCGCTCGCTGCGTCTTGCCCATGCGGAACGGCGACTGAAGCGTGAACAGCCGAAACGTCGTATCGTAGAGATCGTTCGGCTCGTGGACAGGCAGGGTCTTGAGCAGCGCGCCGTGCCGCGTCGGCAGCCAGTGAAATTCGTGCAGTGCGTCCCGCGCGGGCCCGTCTTGCTGTATTTCCCGGTAGTCTTCGATATTTCCCTCGGTGCCCAGCTCGGCCAAGTTCACAAATTCGTTTGCGGGCACGGCGAGATTGAATATCTGGCGAAACTTGACGGCCCGTACCGACAGTGGAGACCAGATGTTGGCGGCCGCCAAGGCATTACGTAACGTATGAACACAGTTGTCGGCCCAGACACTCCAATTGTAATCGGCGTCACCCTCGGCATATTCGCGGTTCTTGTCGTTCAGGAAAGCGATTACTTCGTCCAACATGCTTTCGGTCACCGGAACGCGGGCACAGAAAACCGAGCGCGCAAACTGCAGCGCGAGGTCGGTGCCGATACCCTCGTTTGCGACGAAATTTTCGAGGCTCGCACCGGTGTTCGCGGCCGGGGTAGTCCTGAAACTCCACTCCTTGGTATACGCCCTTGTTGATCGCGTCATGCACTGTGGCATCGAAATGTGACTGGGTCAGACGCTCGCCGAATTTGAGATTGCCCTCATAAAAGAGTTCGTACCCTGGGATCGCAACCCAGTTCACGTTGCGGAACCAGCGGTTCACGCTCACCCCCGCGCCATGCTCGGGATCGTTCAGTTCGGTCGCTGCGACTCGGCATCGCCGCAGCTGCGGGAATGGCGCTTCCTCGTCCTTACAGGCGCCTTTGATGTACATGACTGCGTGACCGGCGACCCCGCCCTCGCCTTTCAGCTTGGAGCGAAATTGGCTCGTCGCGCATAGCTCCACATAATAGGGAAAAAGCTGATCATAGACCGGGTCGGGACGCCGCTCGACGATGATGCGCTCCGGCTTTCAGCATAAACCGTGAGATTACGCCGTCATCACCGCACCCGCTGAGCAGGAGTACGATCCCGGCGAGAGCCACGGCGACAATGCCGCGGCTAACTCTTCCGTCAGGTCGGCCGTCGAACCTTGGCACCGCTGCGATCACCGGAAACCACCAACTCGGTAGAAGCTCGGTTTGCTGTTCACGGTCTTTACGCTGCTCATGACAGTTATCATGGGTCCCTCATTGCTCCGCTGGGATGGTACCGGGGGCGGTCACCCGGGTCCAAAAGGAAACCCGAGCAATTCCCAGGCGAGAAGGAGCAGAATCCATACTATGGGTATTACCACCGCGTAAGGTAGCGTCATCGCGACAACCGTTTGACTCGGGCCTTTTTGTCGTAGCGCTATGCGAAGAAGACGATTAGCGCGAAATAGGGCATCAGCGGCGTGACGACGTTGGGTGGCGAGTTGCCGACGCGGTATGCGGCCAACACCGCCTCTAGGGCGACCCCCAGCTTCATGAAGAGGGGTATGAAGATCGGTGCGAGCAGCGCCCATTTCGGTATCACGCCAACGATCAAAAAGCCGACGACGCCGGTAATTGTAATAAACCCGAGCGTCAAAGGAATTGTCCCGAGATTGGCGTGTTCGAAGGCATCCCCATGTTGACGGCCACAATAGTCGCCATAACGCTATAGGCGAAATAGGCAAGAAACTGATTGAGGAGAAACAGCAGAAAAATGAGCCCACCCAGGTCGGCGAAAGTCTTCGTGACCGCGTTGATGTCGTCGACCATGCTGGTGATCGTCTTGGCACCGATGCCGTTGGTGCCGCCGATCACGAGAAATACCAGCTGACCACGAGCGCATTGAGCGCCAGCCTCAGCCCCCTCGCCTCCTACCCACCCCGGTGCGCCACCGCAGCCGGCGGGCCCGCGTGGCGCGCCAACTTGACAATGCCCTTGCAGGCTCGGCACATAGCCGCCGCCTTGGTTTCAGCTGCAAGAACGTCGAGAACCTATGATGATGGCTCAGCACCAGAGGCAAGTCGCCTGCTCGATGCCGGTGCATCCACCGGCTCCGCCCGCCAACATTCCACTCGATGTTGCAGTAATCACACGAGCACCATCGACCATCGGGTTTCTCAGGATATTGTTCTTGGGCAAATCGACTGCTCGGACGACGGTCCGCAAGTTGAAACTCGTGCTTTGTCTATCTCTGGCGTCGGCAGCACTCTCAGTCGGGCTTTACCAGCCGAGCCTGGGGCAGGGTGATGCGGATTTGGAAGCGCCGGGTTTGGCACCTTTTCCCACTACTTTGGCCCGTGGCGCCACGCTATTTCAGAATGTCCGCATCTTCGACGGCAAGAGTGCCGCGCTTTCGGCTCCGTCCAATGTGCTGGTCAAAGACAACGCCATTGAACGGATATCGGTGGATCCGATCACCGTCGAGCCGAATGCCGATGTTCGCGTCATTGCAGCCAACGGGCGGGTGCTGATGCCAGGCCTGATTGACGCGCATTGGCACGCGTTCATGGCGGCGATACCACAGCTGCTGTTGATGACCGCTGACTCCTCCTACCTTCAGCTGTTGGCCGCGCGACAGGCTGAAGCGACGCTGATGAGAGGTTTCACCACTGTGCGCGACCTGGGGGGCCCCGTGTTCGGGCTCAAGCGCGCCATCGACGAAGGTGTCATACGCGGTCCGCGCATCTATCCCTCGGGCGCTTTCATCTCGCAAACCTCGGGCCATGGAGACTTTCGGTTTCTCTTTGAGGTTCCGCGGACGTTGGGCGGACCGTTAAGCCACTCCGAGCTCGAAGGCGTCGCTGCCATCGCTGACAGCCCCGATGAAGTCCGCCTGCGAGCGAGAGAGCAGTTGAGGCACGGCGCGAGCCAAATCAAGCTGATGGCAGGGGGCGGCGTCGCTTCTCCTTATAATCCGATTGAATCGACCCAGTACACCGAAGCGGAGATTCGTGCCGCGGTCGAGGCCGCCGACAATTGGGGCACCTATGTCACCGTACACGCATATATGCCGCGTGCGATCCGACAGGCGGTCGCCGCCGGTGTCAAGTGCATCGAGCACGGACATTTGATCGATGAATCCACTGCCAAGCTGCTGGCAGATAATGGTATCTGGTGGAGCTTGCAGCCATTCCTAGATGATGAAGATGTGCCGGCGTTGAGCCCGGAATCCCGCAAGAAGATGTTGGAGGTATTCGCGGGAACGGACAACGCCTACAGGCTGGCAAAGAAGTACAAGATCAAGACCGCTTTCGGCACCGACGTTTTGTTCGATGCGAGGATTGCCGGCCGGCAGGGGGCAATACTAGCCAAGATGGTCCGCTGGTACACGCCTGCAGAAGCGCTCAAGATGGCCACCGCGGACAATGGCCAGTTGATGGCACTTTCCGGGTTTATCAATCCCTATCCCGGCAAGCTCGGCGTCGTAGAAGAGGGCGCACTCGCCGATCTGCTGCTGGTCGACGGTAATCCGTTGGAAAACATCAAGCTCGTCGCTGACCCGGACAAGAACTTTCTCCTCATTATGAAGGATGGCGTGATCTACAAAAATATGATGCCCAACTGAGGACTTTGTGCATAAGAGCCTCGATTCTGATGCACTTAAGCAACGCCCGTCTTAAAATAAACAAAAGACTTGCGACAGATTGCTTTGCGGAAAGCAAAAGGTGGACGCAGCGGTTGACCGGATCGTGGGGGTGAAATAGCCTTTTGGGTGACAGAATCTCTCCAAACGCGCGATGTAAGCTGCAATTCTGTCGGTGTTTTCGCGTTGCCGTCACCTAGGGAGCTACGTTATGTTGAAGGGTAAGGTGGCCGTCGTTACCGGCTCGACGAGCGGGATTGGGCTCGGGATCGCGCGTGCGCTTGCCGCCGCGGGCGCCGATCTCGTGATCAACGGCTTCGGCGAGGCCGCAGCGATTGAGAAGCTGCGCCAGGAGATTGCCACGACCCACGGCGTGCGCGTGGCCTTTAGCACCGCCGATCTCTCTAAGCCAACCGACGCCACGGGGCTGATCGAGCATGCGACGAGCGAACTCGGACGGGTCGATGTGCTCGTCAACAACGCGGGTATCCAACATACTGCGCCAGTGCACGAATTCCCGGTCGAGCGTTGGGATGCAGTCATCGCGATCAATCTGACCGCAGTGTTCTTGACCACTCGTACCGTGCTGCCGCAAATGCTCGCACGGGACTGGGGTCGGATCATCAACATTGCGTCGGTACATGGGTTGGTCGCGTCGGTGGACAAATCCGCTTACGTCGCATCCAAGCACGGCGTCGTCGGCTTCACCAAAGGTGTGGCGCTGGAGACGGCGACCACCGGCATCACTTGCAACGCGATCTGCCCCGGCTGGGTGCTCACGCCGCTGGTAGAAAAGCAGATCGACGCCCTTGCAGCCCGCGAGAAGCTGTCACCTGAGGAAGCGAAGGTGAAGCTGCTCGGCGAGAAACAGCCCTCTCTCGAGTTCACCACCCCCGAGCAGCTCGGCGCGCTCGCCACATTTCTCTGCTCGGACGCTGCGGCGCAGCTTAACGGTGTGGCGCTACCCGTGGACGGTGGCTGGCTCGCACGATGACGCGAGGTGGAAGACAGGGAATTGATTCAAAAGGCCCCGAATAGCTCCCCCAGCGCGATGACCAACACCAATGCGACCAGCGGTCCCACGAGTCCAACCATCATGATCTCGCGGTAGCTCCCCCGTTGGGTGGCGCCGCAGATCGCCAGCAGGGTAACCACCGCGCCGTTGTGCGGCAGCATGGCAAGCGCGCCGGAGCTGATGGCGGCCACGCGGTGCATCAGCGCAGGGTCAATGCCCGCGCCCGCGCTCAGATGGGCGTAGGTCTCGCCCAGCGCGTTCAGCGCGATGATCAATCCGCCCGAAGCAGAGCCGGTAATGCCGCCCATCACATTGGCGGCGACAGCAATCGACACGAGTGGCCCACCGGGAACCGCCAGAAATCCGTCGCGGACCACGGCGAACGCAGGCAATGCCGCGACAACGGCACCGAAACCCACAAGGCTGGCCGTGTTGAGTGCAGGCAGCACGGAGGCGTTGGCGCCGGAATCGAGGGTCTTGCGCAGCTCCGGCAGACGCTTGCGGAGGATCAGCACCAGAACCAGCGAAGCAACCGCCAGCGCCGTCACCACGGACCAGACCCCGCTCACCGCGGAAAGCGAGGTTTCACCGAACCGCGGCTCAGCGAGGAACCCGGTATACACCCGCGGCAGCACTAACAGACTCATGATCAGGTTGACCGCGAGCACGATAAGGATTGGCGCCACTGCCAGCGCAAAGGGCGGCAACTGCTCGCTTCGATGGCCGTGCAGCAGTTCGGCAGGGTCGAAGTTGTCGGCGTTCGTGGCGCGCTCGCGCACGAACTGTTCATCGGCAGTTGCAGCTGTCTCGGCGCCGTAACCCTCGCCGCCGTGTCGCGCGCGCGCCTCTATTACGCGCAGCCACCACAGGCCGAAGCCGATGATGGTTGCAGATGCCAGGATGCCGAGAACCGGCGCGGCAAAGAGTGTCGTGCCGAAATACGCCATCGGGATAGCGTTCTGGATTGCGGGGGTGCCCGGCAGAGCCGTCATCGTGAAGGTAAAGGCACCAAGCGCGATCGCTGGCGGGATCAGCCGATGCGGAACCGCCGCCTGCCGGAACAACGCGTCCGCCACCGGGAACACGGCGAAGGCCACGACGAAGAGGCTGACACCGCCATAGGTGAGCGCTGCACAAGCCAGCACCACCGCCATCACCGCACGCCTCTCTCCCAGGCGCTCGGTTATGGTGCGGGCCATGGAGAGCGCCGCGCCGCTATCATCCATGAGTTTGCCGAATACGCCCCCGAGCAGGAAGAGCGGGAAAAAATTCACGACGAAACGTCCCGTGCCCTGCATAAAGGTCAGCGTCCATTTGGCGAGTAGCGGCTCTCCCGAGAAGGCGGCGGCCACAATCGCTGCCGCCGGCGCCGCCAACAGAAGGGTGTAGCCCCGATAGGCGAGGAAGATGAGCAAGCCGAGAGCGAGCAGGATACCGAGCAGTTCAAAAGCGTATGCGCTCATGACACACCTGTCAGACAGCTGGGAATCCGCAAGTCAGGGCAGTAGGTCATAAAATCAAAGGCTGCATACTGACGCAAGCGGAAACGCGCAGGTCGCAATTGGCGGCTGGTCAGCATCATTTTTCACTTTCGCTATCCGGCAACGCGCAAGAGCGCAAACAGGATCGACATTAAGATCACAATCAATCCCGTGGCGAAGACTAATCGGTCGGCAAACAAACGACGCATCGGGAGCCTTCCTAGACGAAGCTATAGCGCTCGGAATGGTACTTCGACAGCGGCACATCCATCTCGCCGAGAGCCTTTTCAATCGCATCCATCATCACGTCGGGCCCGCAGATAAAGTACTCATGATTGGCATAGGGTGGCGGCAGATGGCGCTTGAACACGTCAGCTGTAATAAAGCCCTGCTCGCCGGTCCAGCCACCCGCCGGGTTCGCCAGAACATGGACTACCGTCAGGTTGAGCCGCGTTTTGAGCGCCTCCAGTTCCTCACGGAAGGTGATCGATTCCCAGTCCCTGCTGCCGTAGAGCAGGATTGCGGGCCGTGTGTCGTTGCGGTCGGCGAGTGTGCGGATCATGCTCATCATCGGCGTGATGCCGACGCCGCCGGCAATTAACACATGCATGTCGGCCGGATTGCCGATGGTGAACGCGCCGTACGGCCCGTCGAGGTAAACGCGCTGCCCTACCGGTACCTTGTAAATCGCGCTCGTGAAGTCGCCCAGGTTCCTGATCGACATCTCGACGCGCCCGTCGGTAACTTCGGCGCTGGACGAGAACGAGAAAGGGTGCCCGGTAATCTTGAAGGGGCTTCCCCAAACCGTCAGCCAACCGAACTGGCCTGGGCTGAAGCGGAAGCCGGGGTGGCCATCAGGATGCATCACCAACGTCGAGGTCTCGCCGCGTTCCTTGCGCACTTCCGAGACGCGGTACGGCCGGCGGAGCATAAACAGCGGCTTGCCAATGCGCACATATAGCAGCAGCGCGATCCAGAAGATCGTCAGGCCAATCCACAGCGCCCGCTTCCAGGGATCGACGAGGTAGAAGCTCCACCCCACCATATGCGCCAGCCCCGCCGCGATGGCTACCACCGCCAACACGATGTGCCAGAGATGCCAGGTCTCGTAGCGGATATTCCACTTCGCGCGCCACAGGGCCGTCACCACTAACGCGATCAGCGAATAGGTCGACAGGGCGGCGAAGCGGGCACGCCACGGTGCCTGGATGGAATTGAGCAGCGCGACCAATTCCGGCCGGACGACGAACAGGATGATCGGGTGCGCAATGACCAGGCCGACCGCTATCAGCGATATCTGGCGGTGAAAGTGATAGATGACGTCCTCGCCCCACGGCTCGGTGACGTGCCGGAAGCGCGCCGTGAGGCCGAACTGCAGGCCCATCATCGCCAATCCGGAATAGCCAATAGCGACCGAGAACTCCGTCCAGAAATCGCGCGGCGGCGGCAATGTTCCTGCCAGAAGCGCGAACAGCGGCGCGAGTATGAAGAACAGATAAAGGATGAGCCAAATGGCCCCACGCACGGTATAGGTAAGCATCGATTGAACTTGCGTGGCTGTCTCTGCCGCACTGACCTTGCAATTAGTCACCCGGGCCCGTATGGAAGTCCGAGTAATTCCCTCTATGCCCTACATTTGTCTCCTCCCGTTCCAGTGCCGTGGTAGGGGGCGGTCGCAGGTCGGGATACACGAACGCTCTCCCCATGTCGAGGTGCGGGTATGCGCGCCGGCATTCAGCGCCAGCCACACACTCTACGGCCCCTGTGCGACCAGCAAACCCAGCGTCGTCGGCCCCGGGGGCGTCCGGGGGAGGTACTTGCGTGTTCTCGATCAGGCCTTCTGCGTTTCGCCGAACATCCTTGCCTATCGTCAGCGGCGCAGATTTGGCTGCGCTCGGCATCAAGGCTAACCCGATGGTGGCGATTGCAGCGGTGCCTAGCACGCTGCGGCGATCGATTGCTGTCATTAGGTTCTCTCCCGTCAAAAAGCATCTGAAGGCTGGCGTGCGGGTCGGCCAAAAGCGTTGGCCGCAGTGTGCCGCCGCCGACGCCCCAAGCGGCGCATTTTGGGGGTCTCCTCGATCAATGCGCACAGCGACTGCGCTACGCTGCGCCGGAAAAGCCAACCGAGCGCGGCTCCGATCTGACCGGCCGTGAGCGCCCGCACGGCATCTTTGGCCGCAACGGCGGCGTGCATCAGCATGCTGGCATTACGATAGCAGCCCATCATGCAGGCGTTTACAGGGCTCGCGCTGGTCCGGGATGCGATCGAGGTCGAAGACCGAACTTAGCGGGTCGCTCCAAGCCCCGCAGCGCCAGATGTCGAGGTTCCAGTCCAGATAAAAGTACTTATAGCCGCCGATGCACGGAACCGTTTGTGGCTCCCCGCGCACATAGCGTGCGACTTCGGCGAGCGACGCCCGCGAGTTTAGCACCGGAAAATACTTCCTAAGCCGGGCGATTGAGTCCAGCGCAGCGAGCAGTTCATCGCGGTCGAGATCGACCAGGTCCGACCCTTCCCCATAGACCAGCGAAGTGGAGCGAACGGCTCGCGGCGGGATAGGAGAACGCGACGTCGTCGAAAGCGAGGCGCTCCAATACATCCGGCAATTCTTCGTAACGGACGAGGCGGCTGACAGTTACCGAAGCTTGTACCGGCAAGCCGTACGCGCGTGCCCGAGCGATGCCCTCGGCCAACCGGCTCGTCAGGCCCTCCAAGCCCCGATTGTGTTCATGCTCTGCGAGATCGGCAGCGTCGATAGAGACGATTAGCTGACGGAGCCCGGCTGCTGCCAAGGAATTGATGTAGCGCGGCAGAAACCAGCCATTGGTGATCATGGCACGCGATATGCCGGCCTCCACGGTTTACGAAACGAGGTCCACGATGTCTGGGTGTACCAACGGCTCGCCCCCCTGAAGCGTCAGCTAGCGAATCCCACGGCGGTGAAGGATCGGCAGCGCCCGAGAATATGCGTCGGCGTCGAGATATCGCGACGCGCCCGCTCGTGTCTTGTCTCGGGCAAGCCGCAAAAGTCGCACGCGGCATTGCAGACATTAGTGACGGAAACATCGCAGACTGCGGGCAGGCTAACATCCGGCATTCTCAAGGTTGCACTCCGAAACGGGTGGAATCAGGCCTTAGGTCACACTGCGCGCTGACGCCCAGGGCGCGGGGGCTGTAGTGCACAAAAACGACCCAGTAGCCGGCGGAGAGCCCGCCACCGCGCCCGATTGTTCGAGAAATCGCTGCTGCTCAAGCTGGTCTGGTGAACCCGATATTGTCATCGATGACCGCGGTTGGTCCGATCGGGACCCGGCCCGGGCTCGGCAGATCGAGGCTGATGAATTCGATTTTGTCCTTCCAAACCTTGCGCAGGAAATCCTCGAAGACGGCGATCGTGAGCTGTTCCCCCGGGCAGCGGCGATAGCCAAAGCCGAAGGGCGCAAAGCCTGCATAGTCCACAACTGGTCGTGCTTGGCCGTCCACGACGCCAAACACCGTGCCGAATCCACTATTGGTCAGCGCGACGTTGCGGCCGTCCGCGACCTTGAACGATGCCGGGTCGAAGGGGCACCGGGCGAAGCCGATCTCTTTGCATCGGGCCTCGTCGATCTTGTCGCTGGTCGGCACCGTCCGGTAGCGGCCGGGATCAAACTTGTCCGGGTCGGTCCAGTGTAGCGGGTCGAAGCTGGTGGAAGTGTGCGGCGTGGCGACATAGGCGTGGCGCTCATAATGCTCGCCGAGCATCGCAAACGGCGACGGGCCGTAGAACGTGGCTCGCCTGGAATCCTGGATGGTGGAGAGGCTGCCCCCGTTCGGCGAAATGGTGCGGAACAGCTCCATGACGAACATCTGCAGCGGGGTATAAGCCGCTCCGGCAACCTGGTCGTAGTTGCCGCCCATTGTCTGCTGGAAGGACGCGCGGACGGCCGGGTCGCCACCCTCCTTCCTGAGCCGCGACATGATGCCGTAGATCGTGTTGCCCCATTGACTGAGCGCGACGAAATTGTGAAAACACTCGAAGATGATGTCCTGTTTGCTGAAGTGTTCGCCGTTGCCGGCGTTCTTCAGCCAATAGTAAGCGATAGTCCTTTCCGGGTTGGCCGCGCGCCCGCTGGCGATGTCGCGCACGCGGGCGTCAATCCACTCCCGCAGCGTCTGCAGCAGCGATCGGGTCTTTGTGTAGTTTTCGAAGACGATCTGCTCTATAGGGTTCCGGTAAGCCAGGACGGTGTTGAAACTCTCGCCGATTTGGCGCACCTCCCGCGGGATCGCATCGCCCTTCACACCGAGGTGAAGATCCCAATAGAGATCGAAATAATAGTCCAGATAATGGCGCATGAACGGCTCGCCGGCGTATTGCGCGTTCATGAGCTGGTCAAAGAATGCGACCACCTTCGGCTGATACATTGGGCCATATAGATCGGGCGTCATGGCCGAAAAGTAGATCTTCTTCCGCAGGTTGTTGGCGCCGCGCTTCTCCAAGCCTTGGAGGAAGACGGTGACACCCTCTTGCGGATTGGGCGCCCAGCCCTTGTAGATCAGGCCCCAGAGGTCGAACGGAAGCGCATTCTCCTTCGAGTAAACGACATCGATCATCGGCAGCGCTGGGCGTTCACCCTCATAAACGCTGGTCAGAAAAAACGGCACGACCACATGCTCGACATAGTCGCGGTCAAAATTGCTTGGGATCGAGGCGCGAAACCTCTCGAGTGAGAGGACCAAATCGGGTGGCGCATCGGCCGCTTGGGCGCGGCTATACAGCAAACCAGCCAAAGTGGCCGTCGCGCTACCTAACAGCAGTTCTCGTCTTTCCATGAAAGCGTCCTTCTGTATCTGACTCCTCGTCAGACAATTAAAACCACGGTAGCCGTCCTTGTACTGCGCCTTCGCCGCGTTCCTATATTACTGGATATTACCGATCCCAGCTACTGCACGCCGCGGGTGCGCAGCCTTTCGCCGGCGAGCCAGGCGACGCATCTTCGGCAGAACCGCCGATGCCCATCCGTCAGCCGGGCGCCGGCCGCGCGATGGGCTGCGGCTGAGTCATCGTGGGTCCCATGCTGGGCACTGTATTGCCGAGACTAAACATGCACGCAGCAAAGGCGTTGTCGTATTGCGCTTGGATCGACCTCTGGGCGTTGGCAGAGCCGACCGTGCCTAATCCTGCGCCGCCGAGCGCGCCGCTCGCCGCGCCAATCCCTGCACCCCGGCCGCCGCCAATCGCCCCGCCCAAACCTGCGCCGAGGGCCGTCGTCAGCGCCGCCGTGCCGAGCCCGCGAAGATTAGCCCCCTGCGCTTGGTCTGCCACGGCCTGCTGAGCGAACTGCCGACACGTAGCTTGATCGTTTTGGAAACTTGCGAGCGATGTATTCGGCCCCGGCATGACCTGAACGGTGGATCCCATCGGCGTCTCCACGCAGGCACTTAACAGCATCACGCCCGCCAGGGCGAAAAAAGGGAATGATTTCATCGTCGGGTGACTCCTCTCTCGGAACGAATAGGTGGCAAGCCGCGTCCCAACCATGGCCGCCGGCTCGCGCTCGGATGTTGAACGCCTTCATCGCGATTCGCGAGAGCCCGTGATCCCAAGGCTGTGCCCAGCGTTCCAATAATTGGGTACATCGACAGTGTAACGACGCGGATCAAGCTCCGGTGTCGCTTACTGCACGGCTCGCGCGCGGAGCCGGACATATTCCTCATTGGAGATAATTTTCGAGTCCTTCAGGCGTGCGAGTTTCTCGAGTTCATCGGCCACGCTGAAGCCAATCACGTGGCGCAGCTCTTCGCGAGCTTGCTGGACTCTCTGGCTTTGCCGCTCGGCCATCCCGCGGTGCTGCGAGATCACGTAGATGAATATCCCCAAATACGGGAACACGATCAGCACAATCACCCAAACCACCTTGGCCCAGCCCGATATGTCGTGACGGCGGAACAGGTCACCGAACACCGTGATCAGCAGCCAGAACCAAAGGACGAAAATAAATATCGAAAAGACATCGGCCACGAAGTTGGTGAAAGTGAAACCGCCTGTAAACAACATTTTCAGTGTGCTCCTAAACTTATGGCATCGTGAGGTGCGGTACTGATGTCGATGAGACCAGAATGCCGCATTGGCCAGGGCCTCAAGCTCCGGTTTCCCTAGACGCTGCCCTCGCGCCCGCCAGCGCCGCCTGCAGTGCCTCTTCCTTGGTCTCGTCAAACGAGCTTCGCAGGATCGTGCCACCAGCGCCTTGCAGTGCCACCATCACCTTGTCGGTCGTCATCTTGCGGATCAGCAAAAACAGGGCGGCGTTGCCGGATTGCAGCGTCCTGGCGGCCTGCTTCATGAAATCGTCATTTATGCCAAGATCGGTGAGTTGGCCCATGAGCGCGCCGGAAGCGGTGCCGGTCGCCGCACCGGCCAGCGGCATCATGACGAGCAGCCCAATCAGGGAGCCCCAGAACATCCCAGACACGGCGCTCTGTGCAACAGGCTGGAACAGCTGACTAAGCTTAATCCGGCCATCGGCTCCCTTCACCGCAACGATCGCATCCCCAAGCTCGATCAGATACTCCTTTTGCATGGCGAGCAGCAGCTCGCGCACACCTTCTGCCTTTTCTTCGCTCGGAAACTCGATGACAAGCAGATCAGACAAGGGCGGATCCTCCACTCGGTAGATCAGCTGAGATTCCTCATGGGGATGTCCCGCCGGCAGCGCATCTTCCGCCAGCCAGCGGCTTACGTTGATCTGCTGCGCCGCGCTGGTCGTGAATGCGAAACGGCTTCACTGGAACGACCGCCGCTTGCTCCGCGGCAGGGCGACAGCCGATTCCACGACGCCGGATCGCGCACGCCAGCCAGGGCGGCGGGATCAAGGGGTTTCAAGCGCCAGCCTCCGCTTAATTAGTGTCGTGGATCTTGCGCCATCGAACGCGAACGCACGAATTATATCCCGCCAATCGCCGGAACAGGCAAAAAGGTGGTGATCTTTAACGGGAGCTAGCATCGGCGCGCGCTACTTAGGGTCCGGAGTTGCTTCGGTAATGTCGCGGCGTTGTCGACGAACCGACGTATGGTTCATCCTGGTTGAAACTCGCTAGGCAGCTTTGACGGAGCTCCGGGTCGGTGATCGGCCCGCATTCCCTCCGCATCCGCCCTTGGCGGAAAGCGTGATTTGTCTCCAGCAGCCGCTCGTAACGCTTGCTGTCGATCACGTTCTGCTGCGCAGACCATGATGTCGAAACATCGCCCGAGTTCACGATCGGGGGATGCTTTACCACGGCCGTCCGTCGCGCCGCCTCCGCCGCCGGGGTGGTCGCGATTGCTCCCAGGCAAGCGGCCGCAAGGGCCAAAGTCGTTGCAATCGTGATGGTCATAACCGCCATCCTCCTGCGCTTCTGATTTCGCGCGGTAGTGTACCAAGGTCTGCAGCCCCGGAGATTAGCCTGGAATCCCGAAACAATACCGGGCGTC
Organism: uncultured Alphaproteobacteria bacterium; assembly: GCA_963730745.1. GTDB lineage: Bacteria > Pseudomonadota > Alphaproteobacteria > ATCC43930 > CGMCC-115725 > AP-15. The sequence continues at coordinate 74,588 of CAVSTA010000017.1, read as the reverse complement.
TCAATTTGGATGGCGCGCCATCCCGTTCCCCGATGTCGAATTCTGCGCCGCCATTACTTCATGCACAGCGCGTCGACGAGACGAGCCGGCCACAAAAATCGGCGGTAGCTAGCGGCAACGGGACGGGGTTTGACGTGCGTCTAGCTGCCGGATCTGCGGCCGCCTATAACCAGGGAAGGCCGGAAGGCCGCTAAAATCCTCCGAGGAGCGCGCCGAAATCCGCTTGTTGTGACAATAATCGCCGGCCGCGCGTCGTCGTAGATGGCGGCAACCCGGCCAGCGCAGCCGATCTTTCCTCGCTCGGGCTGTGGCCAAACTCTCGTTTAAAGGCGCGGCTAAAGCTCGAAGTATCTGCGAAGCAGAGATCCTCGGCGATTACCGAAATCGATCGGGTCGTCGCGGCATCGGACAAGACCGCCTGCGCTTCGAGGAGCCGCTCGCGTTGAATATATCGGGCGACACCTACATCGTCAAACAGCCGATAGAGATGGGATCGGGACATCCCCACAAGCCGGCACAGAGTCCGCGGCCTCAAGGTCGGTGTCCGCAAATGTCTGCGTATTGCCTGGCGCACCCGCTCCTTGCGGCCGAGATCGATTTGTCTCCCGGCTGCGGCGGCGCGCTCGGCCGATGGGGCGATCGCGGCGGCGATGATCGCGCCAACAGCGCTAGTAAGCCGAGGGAAATCGGCCTCAGTGACGGCCGGCAGCCGACGCTCTAGGGCCATCATGTAGTCGCCGAGCACATGTCCGAGAGGCGTGTCCAGAACGGACCCGCAAGCCGCATCGAGTAGAGACGCAATATCCCGGAATGCGTCGCGCGACATGAAAAACTGAACCCGGTCGGTATGCGTCCGCTCGTGCAAAAATTCCTGTCCCAACGACCACAAGAAGGGCACTCGCGCAGGTACTTCGAGCGAGTTACCCGCCGTCCTCGCGAAGTGCGCGCCCCGAGTGCAGTAGCTGATTACCCAGTGATCGATGGGATCACGCCTGAGATGGCTCTTGGTCCGGGCGACATGAACGGGTGCCGAGGAGGTTCGGCTCATTGCTAAGCCGCCAAGCTTCCAAACATGAATATTGGCGGGGAACTCGTCGCCGGTAAGGTGCTGGGGTAGGATGTCGAGGACGGGCTGGTACCACTGCCGCCAAGCCTCGAGTTGATCGCGCGGACGGAGGGACTGAGTTGCGAAAATGTCGGGTGTCATAGTCTCCTCCGGTTTCTATGTGTAAGCACTGCAGCCTTGGTGAGTCTCCCAAGGTCTCGTGCACTACCCTCGAGCGGAAAAGATCCGCCAGGCACTAGCGACACAGGCTGACATCGCCAAGCCAAAGAGCGCTGCTTGGCAGTTGAGCTAGTAGAGGGTTAAATCCGACGTTGACCGATTGACGCCGATAAGTTGAGTTCTGTCAATCGTATTCGTCTGGATCGGCCGCAATCCAGGCGTGCCGTTTGGGCGGTCGGCGGCTGCGCAGCGATGACGGTCCGATCGCACTTCGGCTCCCGAGCCGATGCACCCACATACGGCATCATTTGGCAAAGGCCGCTGTCGATTGGGATATCGGGCATAGTCTTGGGATTCCAGGCCCAAGACGACCGCGATCTATCTTGATAGGCTTGCCGACGTGCAGTCGATGCCCCTTACAGGGTCTGCACAAGTTGCGATAGGCGCAAAACCGAGACGCAGGCCTCCTGGGTTACTAATGATGCGCATCTCGCACGGTCGGATGTTAATGTCTTCAACGCGTGGCGTCGCCGCCTGTCGCTTTCAGCGGCATGGTCAGGAGCTTCAATGTTCGCCAACGACCGTCGTAACCAGCATCGTGGTATTCGCTGGCTGTTCCGACTTCATCATTGGGCCGTGCCAAGCTGAACAGCCCTTCGGGGAGCTGCGGATAATGGCGCTGTTCGGGATCGTGCGGTTCAACACTATTAGGCTGGACCAGGTTTAGCCCGAGCCGGCATCGTCGTGCCCACCGCGAGCCGTCAACTCTGTTTCCAATCCGAGAGGTGCCACCGGTGGCAACCACCAAAGCCGACAGCTCCAGCCGCAATATCGTCCTTGTCGATTTCGCATTGCAGGGCGGCGGCGCACACGGCGCCTTTACCTGGGGTGCTCTTGATCGGCTGCTGGAAGAGCCCTGGCTACAGATCGACGGCATTGCGGGCACTTCGGCGGGCGCGATGAACGCCGCCGTTCTCATCGATGGTCACGCTCAAGGCGGGGCGGAGGGGGCACGCGTTCGCTTGGAGAGCTTTTGGCGCAGCGTCTCACGGGCGGCCTCGCTGAGCCCGTTGCGGCGCGGGTTTCTGGATGTGCTCCTCGACCGCTGGAGCTTGGACCATTCGCCCGTGTTCATTGCGATGGACCTTATGGCCCGGCTATTTTCTCCTTACGACCTGAACCCGCACGGGTTCAACCCCCTGCGGCAGATCCTCGCAGAATCCGTCGACTTCGAGCGGATCGGACGGGCGCCGATCAAGCTGTTTGTCTGCGCCACAAACGTCCGCACCGGCCACGGTCGCGTATTCCGCAACCGCGAGATCACGCCGGACGTCCTGCTCGCCTCCGCCTGCCTCCCGACCATGTTCCAGGCGGTCGAAATCGACGGCGAGCATTATTGGGACGGCGGCTACTCCGGCAACCCTAATATCACACCATTGGTGCGGGAGTGTAATTCGAAGGACACAATTCTGGTACAGATCAACCCCGTTGAGCGCCCCGGCACGCCAAGAACCGCTCGTGAGATCCTCAATCGTGTCAACGAGGTCTCCTTTAATTCTGTTTTGCAGGAGGAGTTGCGCATGATCGCGCTGCTGCGGAAGGTCGCCGACCCCGGGGAGACCGAGGGAGCGCTTTGGGCAGGCATGCGTATTCACCGCGTAGCCAGCGACATCATGGTAGACCTCGGGTATTCCTCGAAGCTCAACGCTGAGTGGGACTTTCTGTGTATGCTGCGCGACGCCGGGCGCCAAGCGGCGGATTCGTTTCTCGATGCGCACGGCGCAGATTTAGGACAGCGCTCCTCCTTTGACCTGGACGCGCTGCTGCAGAACATGAGCCTGTGAGGCCATGGGGCTGTTCGGCACTGCTCGGCCTCGGGCTGCTCATATGGCTGGCCTATCGAGGCTGGAGCATCCTGCTGCTCGCTCCCGGCGCGGCGCTTGTGGCCGCAGCCTTCGCAGGCGGGCCCCTGCTCGCTTACTGGACACAGACCTTCATGGACAGCGCGTCGCGGTTTGTCGCGCAGTTCTTCCCGATATTCCTGCTCGGCGCTCTGTTTGGCAAGCTGATGGAAGACAGTGATTGGTCGCGGCGATCGCCAAATTCATGTCCGCGCGATTGGGGGCGCGCCGGGCGATATTGGTCGTGCTCGCTGGGCGTTCGTCACCTATGGCGGCGTCATCTGTTGCGTTTTTTGTCTGGTTCCGATGGCGCAGGCCCTGTTCCGCAGCCGGGATTCCAATCGGTTGATCCCGGCGCGATCGCTCTGGGCACCATGACTTCACGATTCGGCGCTGCCCGGAACGCCGGCGATCCAGAATGCGATCCCGATCCCGTTCTTCGGCACAACGCCATTGGCAGCGCCCGCTCTCGGCATCATCGCTGCCGCGATCATGCTCGCCTTCGGCCTCTGGTGGCTGGGACGCGCAGAAGGCGCCGCGCACCGCAAAGGCGAAGGCCACCGCGCTGCGTCATCTGTTCTCGTCGACGCAGTGGCCGAGGACGCGACGGCGCGCGAGTTCGACCCACCCGAGGTCCATCACGGAAGCCCGAGCGCCGAGGTGCCGCCGATCGCCGTGGCGGCGCTGCCGCTTCTTGTGGTGGTCAGCGTCAATGTCATGATGTCACTGGCCGTCCTGCCGCGCCTCGACGTTTCGTTCCTCGCCGAGGAACGGTTTGGCGCGACCTCGCTCTCCGCCGTCGGCCGCGTGTGGGCGGTGGTGACTGCGCTAATAACCGCGATCATAGTCGTGATTGCCGTCAACCGGGCGCGCCTGCCGGCGTTGCGCGAGACGATGGCTGCCGGCGCCACGGCATCGGTGCTGCCGGTGCTCAGCGTCGCCAGCCTTGTCGGGTTTGGTGCGGTGGCTGCCGCGGTCCCGGCATTCGCCATCGTCCGCGATTGGGTATTGGGGATTGGGGGCGGCCCTCTCCTATCGCTGGCGGTCGCGACCAATTTGTTGTCGGCGCTGACCGGCTCCGCCTCGGGCGGTCTGACGATTGCGCTCGACGCGCTGGGTGGGACCTATATGCGCTTGGCGACGGCGCACGGCATCGATCCGGCCTTATTGCATCGGATCGCGGTGATCAGCGCCGGCACGCTCGACAGTCTGCCACAGAACGGTGCCGTGGTGACCTTGCTAGCGGTGTGCGGTTCGACCCATCGCGAGAGCTATTTCGACATTGTGATGGCCGTCATTATCGGCCCGATCATTGCGCTCGCTGCAGTGATCGCGCTGGGTTCTGCGTTCGGCTCATTCTGAGCTTGGGGACCCGGTTCAAAATAATGGCGCTTGTCATCATTCAACTGATCGGCGATCGTTTCTCTAACGTCTGAGGGGAAGGGCAGTCATGACATTCAAAGTATGGACCGTCGCCGCGGGGCTGATATTGCTCGCTCCTTGTGCACCGCGTGCCGCGACGGAAGCGAATTTCGGCGCCGCCACCACGGCCGACTTGGTCAACCTTTGCACTGCGGCGCCCGATAACGCGATCGGAACGGCGGCCGTAAATTTCTGCGAGGGCTTTGCACAGGGTGCGGTCTTGGTGGAAATGCAGAACATGGCCGCATTCCGCGGACCAAAGCTGTTCTGCTTGCCGAACCCTCCGCCCTCTCGCGACCAAGCCCTGAGCGAGTTCGTCAACTGGGCACGAGCGTCGCCGGATCGCATGGCAACCATGTCCACCGACGGGTTGTTCCGGTTCCTGAGCGAACGCTACCCCTGTCCGCAATAGCGCTGATCACCGCTGTGGGGAACGCCATGAAAAGGTTACTGATGCTCGCGGCTGTCGCTCTGCCGCTCGCTGCTTGCGCCGATATGAATCCAACCCAGCAACGCGCGCTGACCGGCACGGCCATCGGCGCCGGCGGCGGCGCAGTGATTGGCGCCATCGGCGGAAACGCTGGGCTCGGAGCCGTCGCCGGGGCGGGTGCAGGGCTGGTTGGTGGACTTCTCGTCGATCGATCCCGGCAGGCCCAGGACAGGGCCTTTCAGGAGGGCGTCGCGGCGGGACGACAGGGGCGGTAAGGAGACGACCCGCCGCGCCAGAGAGTGACGAGCGTCTCGAATACGCTGCCCGCGTGCAAGGGGTTAATCCTTGTATTCGACTATCAGATCACCAAGGAGTTACAGCGAAGGCCGTCAGGCCGAAAGGGCCACGGGCTTGACGAGGAAAAGCGGCGTGCTGACCGACGATGCCCTGTGTCGCCGATCCCGCGCACCGTTGCGAGTTATGGGATCCGTCGAGCTGTCTGCCGCGCAAAAAGCCGGCGGAACTCTACTTCGGTCGCCCCCGGCCCGGGAGCGGCAGCAGCTCGGGCATTTGAACTATTTTGACGGGTTTGGGAGGTTCCGTATGGAGCGCTGCGGGATCATCGTAATTGATCTGAGGAATTTGAGGAGCGCAGGCGGACAGCGGCAGCACCGCGGCCACCCCCAGCGCAAGTGTGTGCCTCATCCATTGCCTCCCAGCTCCCGTGACCAGGCGATCGCGTCGATGTAGATCCCGAGCGGGTTTTTGCGCAGCCGCGCTTCGGTTCGTGGTGTTTGAGTGATCACGGTCAGGATCGCCGACCAGCGCTCCGGCGGTATTGCGGCACCTTCCTCGTATGCGTGCTCGATCCACGCAATGCGGAACGACTTGTCCGAGGCGCGCACCACGCTGGTGACTTCGGCCGTGACCGCGCGGTGCCCGACCTTGCCAAAGGGATCGAGCTGCCGCGCGTAATCGTCGAGCACGGGCTTGGCATAGCTCGTGATCTGGTCGTAGGCATCGAGCCACGCCTGCCGTACGACAATGGGGTCGACCGAAAGCGCGCGGGTATTCTGAACGAAACGCGCCAGGAAATAGCCAATCTGGGCGTCGCTCGGCTGGTATTCGGTAACCGCCGGCGCGATCGCATTCGCCGCACCGGTGCGATCCACCTCGACCACGTATGGCGTCACGCTCGAGCGGGAGCGGGCGCGGATGTCGTCGCCCATGGCCACGGCGGCGAGGGCCAGCGCACCAAAGGCCATCAGGCGCCAGTTGGCCGCTTGCACGCGGGCCGAGCCGATCCTCTCGTCCCAGAGCTGTTCGGCACGCTGGTAGGGAGTTGCCGGCGCCGGGGTCTGCCCATAGCGTGTCGCGGCACGGCGCCAATTCATTTGTCATCTCCTCGCAGCGTCGGCTTGAGCCCGGCGCCGCCCGCCTCCCCTTCACGCATGGCGCGCTCGACGCTGCGCATCACCTGCTCCCGGCGAAGTTGCCGTGCCCAGCCCGGCATCCGCGGAGGATTAGCCAGATCAGTGCTTTCGGCGGTCTCGCCGATGGCAGATCCTCCAGTCGCAGTTCAACCCGCGCGCCCGCCGGCTCGAACGCGTTCGGCCAACCCGTCGGCAACACGGTCGCCGGTCGTCTGCAGTCCGCCCACTGCTGCCGAAACACCTGCGCGAGCAACCCCGAGGAGGCCTCCGCGAACGCCAGCCAGGCCCTCGCCGCCTGAGGCAGCGCTGCCCAGGGAGTAAGCAGTGCGTGCGGCACCGCCAAGCGTCGCCGCCGAGGCGACCGCGCCGGCACCGGCTCGTGCCGCTCCTGCCAATCCAGCCCCGCCCAGCAACAACGTGCCGCCAACCACGGCGGCCGGCGCCACGGCACTATCGAACCCGAGCTGCGGCGCGCCGGAGACGATGCCCGCGGCGATTTTGGGTGCATAGAGTGCAAGGCCGCCGACGGTCATCGAGGCGAGCAGAACTGTCAGAGCATCCTGAAGAGAAAGTTCAGCGGTGGGGCTCGACGGGAGAATCTGCGAGAAGATCTGGGTTCCGATGCCGGTCACCACCGCGAAGACCAGGATGCGTACGCCTGAGGTGATGACCTGGCCAAGGACCGGCTCCGCGATGAATGAGGTTCCGCGCCAGAGGGCAAAGGCACGAGGATGAAGCCCTTCAGCGTCGTCAGCTTGAACTCGACGACGGCGAGAAAGAGCATGATCGCGAGCACAAAAAAGGCGACCAGCGTTACGACCCAGGCGAGGGCCATCAGCATGATCTCGCTCAAATTCCAGAATACCTCCGGGAAGCCGGAGAGGCGATGGATCTGGGCCAGCAGTACATCGGCGCCTTGCACGCCGGCTTGAGCAAGCTTGCCGGGTGATCGGCTCGAAATAGGCGTCGGGCCGCGGCACCTGTACATAGTCCTGAGCCGGACTGTAGAAGGCGCGATCGCCACCAATGCGGAAATCGGCGCCGGTCGCAGCGATCAGTGCTTCGGCCTGGGGCATAATCAAACCTTCCGGCGTCGCGGCGCGGTTATCGAGCCCGTCGGGAAGCTTTTCGCATTGGTCGGTATTGAAGACGGTGAATCGCTTGAGGAACGGGATCGCACCGGGCTCGTTGCCGTCACGTTCCGCCCGCTTGCGTTCGTCGTCGGGGACGAAGCGGTCGGCATAGACGACAGTGGTGCCGTGCTCGCCTTTACGGACGTTGCCGCCGAGGCCGAGTGCCTGGCGGAATGTAAGCCAGCTTTGGCCGGCGAACTCTCCCGCGACGACCGCGCCCCAAAGAATGAGAATATTCACGCCGGAATATCGGCGCTGTGTCGCCGCATTCTTCGGCATGGCGATCGGCGCCTTCGCTGCCGCCGTTCCCCAGGGCTGGACCCAGGGCGCCCGGCCCGCTTCCAGCTCGGCAATGATCTTGTCGGTGATTTCGGAATAGAGGCTCGTCCGGTCCTGACCGGCACGAGCGCGAGCGGCTGAACGTGACATCGCGGGTGTCCGCGACGGGCGCCGCGAGCCTCTCTCGCGACCTCCAATCCGTCACGGCCGGCCCGGCCTAACTCTCACTCTAAGCCGTGGCTCACGGCTGCGGTGGCGGGCGATCCGAGGCCGCCCGGCCGCCTTGCCGGCCCGCGTCCGCCGCGCGGAGCATACCCGACTACACGCGGTCGACACGGCAGTCCTGGTGATGACCAGGTGTTGACCAGTGCCAATGATGAAGCAGGCCGCTTTCGCGGCCCACCTCGTATCTGACTGACTCCTTGAGTGAATTTGGAGCGGGCGAGGGGATTCGAACCCCCGACCCCAACCTTGGCAAGGTTGTGCTCTACCCCTGAGCTACACCCGCACCGCCTCGGAGGAGCTTTATATGATAGCCGGGGACGAAGGGTTTGCAAGCCTTGCCTTCGGGTCGGCCGGACGGCATCGTAGCCCTAATGCCGCTGCCGTTGATGACCCCCGAAGAGCTGTTTGCCCGTTTCGATGAACTCGAGATCGCGCACCGGACATATTCGCATCCTGCGGTCTTTACCGTCGCGGAAGCGGCAGCTTTGCGTGGCAGCCTTCCGGGAGCGCACTGCAAGAGCCTTTTCCTCAAAGACAAAAAGGGCGGGTTCTGGCTGGCCGTCATGCTCGAGGAACGCCGGATCGACCTGCAGAAACTTGCGGCGCGGCTGTCGGCGCCGCGGTTTTCCTTTGGCGGTGCCGGCGACCTCCATCGGCTTCTGGGCGTGCGGCCGGGGAGCGTCACGCCTTTCGCCCTCCTCAATGATGTTCGGCATCTCGTCACTGCCGTGCTCGACGCCGCTATGCTGCAATACGACCCGCTGAATTATCACCCTCTGGAAAACGATCGCACAACGGCGATTGCGGCCGCCGATCTGCTGCGCTTGATCGGCGCCTCGGGGCACGTGCCCCGGATCGTCGATCTGGCCGACCTCGAGCGCAAGCCGGATATCCCGGAGAGCTGACCCCGTCCGACGGCTTGTGCTTGTCTTACCTCGATCGCCCCGCCATGTTGTCGGATAGAACCGGAGAGAAGATCGATGCCGAGCGAAGCTTTGATCGGCGGCGCGGCTGCCGCCCCTGTAAAGGACGTCACTACCGCCAATTTCATGGCCGAAGTCGTCGATGGCTCGTTCGACGCGCCGGTCATCGTCGATTTCTGGGCGCCGTGGTGCGGTCCCTGCAAGCAGCTCGGGCCGATCCTCGAAAAGACCGTCCGCGCCACCAACGGCGCCGTTCGAATGGTCAAGCTCAACATCGACGAGAACCCGGAAATCGCGCAGCAGATGCGTATCCAGTCGATTCCGGCGGTTTATGCCTTCAAGGACGGGCGCCCGGTCGATGGGTTTGTCGGCGCTTTGCCCGAGAGCCAGGTCAAGCAGTTCGTCCAGCGCCTGGGCGGCGGAAAGGGTGGCCCCTCGCCGGTCGAGGAGGCGCTGACCATGGCGAAAGAGGCGATGCAGGCCGGCGACCACGCCAGCGCCGGAGCGCTTTACTCGCAGATCCTGCAGCGCGAGCCCACTAACATCGATGCGCTCGCCGGTCTTGCGCGCGCGATGATCGCGCGCGGCGAGCTTGGCAAAGCGAAACAGCATCTCGATCGCGTTCCCAAGGAGAGCGCCGGTCACGCCGAGATCACCGCGGCGCGCGCCGCCCTCGACCTCGCCGAGCAGGCGCAGAAGGCGATGGCCTCGGCCGGCAAGCTGCGCGCCCGGCTGTCGCAGAACCCCGACGACCATGAGGCGCGCCTGGAGCTCGCAACCGGGTTGTTCGGGAGCGGCGAGCGGGAAGCTGCTATCGACGAGCTCTTGACCCTGTTCAAGCGCGATCGCGAATGGAACGAGCAGGCCGCTCGCAAGCAGCTCCTCAAACTGTTCGAGGTGATGGGTCCGACCGACCCGCTGACGTTGAGCGGCCGGCGGCGGCTTTCCTCTTTGATGTTTTCCTGAAGGTGACTGTGATGAGCGAGCGGCGCGGCGGAGCGGCGCTCCCCGCCATTCTCCCGATCTTTCCGCTGACCGGCGTTCTGCTGCTCCCCCGCGGCCGGCTGCCTTTGAACATCTTCGAGCCGCGCTATCTCGCGATGACGCGCGACGCGCTCGCCGGCGAGCGCCTGATCGGCATGGTACAGCCCACCGACCCGGGAGCCGCAGGCAGCAGCTCGCCGGTCTATCCGGCAGGCTGCGCCGGCCGGATCACCTCGTTTTCCGAGACAGAGGATGGACGCTTTCTGATCACCTTGACCGGCACCTCTCGTTTCCGAATCCGCGAAGAGCTGCCGCTACTAGAGGGCTATCGCCGCGTCGTCCCGGACTGGCATGAGTTTGCCCGGGATGTCGAAGGCGAGGAGGCACTCGACTTTGATCGCGAGCGGCTGATGCGCGGGCTCCGGGGGTATTTTCAGCAGCACCAGATCTCGGCCGATTGGGATTCGATCACCTCGGTGGCGGGCGAGCGGCTCGTCACCTCGATTGCGATGCTCTGCCCGTTCGATCCGAGCGAGAAGCAGGCACTGCTCGAGGCGCCAGACCTCCGCGAACGCGCGCGCCTGCTGACGGCGATTGTCGAGATGGCGGTAATGCAGCGCCCGCGCGAGGGTGCCGCTGCCCGCCACTAGGCAGGATTTTGGCTGACGTGGGAGGGACGGGATGGAAGGAACACCGGAAATCGACCCGAAGCTGCTGGAGATTCTCGTTTGCCCGCTGACCAAAGCGCCGTTGCGGTACGATCGCGAAGCCCAGGAGCTGATCAGCGAGGAGGCGGGGCTGGCCTACCCGATCCGCGACGGCATCCCGATCATGCTCGTCGACGAGGCGCGCCCGCTGCGCGATGACGAGACCGCGACCAAGCGCCTGCCGTCGCCCTGAGGGTCGAGTGAGCGCGGGCGGGACGGCGCGCTGGCCGGTGGAGCTTCGCTTGAAGCGGGCGGAAAAGCGGCTCGAGATCGCGTTCGAAGACGGCAGCCAATTTTCTCTTCCAGCCGAATACCTGCGCGTCGAGAGCCCGTCCGCGGAGGTTCAGGGCCATGGTGCGGGACAGAAGACCTTGGTCCACGGCCGCGCCCATGTCGGCATCATCGGCCTCGAACCGGTCGGCAATTATGCCGTAAAGATCACCTTCGACGATCTGCACGACACCGGCATTTATTCCTGGAATTACCTTTACCAGCTCGGCGTCGAGCACGAAAAGCGCTGGCGCGAGTATCTCGACGCGCTGGCCGGAAACGGCCTCAGCCGGGAACCCTGATGCCCGGCCGGCTTAAAGCGGCTCGCCGCGGACGAGGCGCGGCAGGTCCCCGGCGATCCCCATCGCGTCGCGCATCAGAAGGCGTTTGAGCGGGGGGAGACGATTGACTGCGGCGAGCCCGATATCGCGAGCGAGTTGGATCGGAGGAAGCGCATTCGAGAACAGCCGGTTGAGGCCGTCGGTCACCGCGGCGAGCGCCAGCGCATCAAAGCGGCGCCATCGCTGGTAACGCTGCAGCAGTCTCTCATCGCCGATATCGAGACCAAGGCGCCGAGCATCGATTACCAGTTCGGCGAGCGCCGCGACGTCGCGTATGCCGAGATTGAGCCCCTGGCCGGCGATCGGGTGGATCGTATGCGCCGCCTCGCCGACGAGAGCCAGCCGGGTCGCAACGTATCGTTCGGCCAGCAGTAATGTGAGCGGGTAGGTCCAGCGCGGGCCGATCGGCTCGACGGGGCCGAGGAAATCGCCGAAGCGCGCCGCCAGCTCCGCCGCGAAAGCCGCATCGGAGAGGTTGGCGAGGCGCGGCGCGAGCTCCGCCCGTTCCGTCCAGACGATCGAGGATCGGTTGCCGGTCATCGGCAGAATGGCGAACGGGCCGGCGCGCATGAAATGCTCGACGGCGATGCCGTTGTGCGGGCGCTGGTGCCGCACTGTCGTGACGATGCCGGTCTGGGGATATCGCCATTCGATCGTTCGGATCCCCGCGGCGCATCGTAACGGGGATTTCTGGCCGTCGGCCGCCGCGACGAGCCGGGCTCGGATTTGTCGTCCGTCCGAAAGTGCCGCGGTGGTGCCGAATGCCGTGGTCGAGACCGAGCCCACGGCTAGCGGCGCCAGAAAAAGCAAATTCGGGATTGATCCGACGCGATCGGCCAGGGCTCGCCGGAGAATGCGGTTCTCGACGATGTAGCCGAGCGGGGCGCCGGTGCCGAGTTCGCGATGGTCGTAATGAAGGAATAGCGGCGAATCACCGTCGGCGACCCGGATCTCGAGTATCGGCTCGGCATCGGAAGCGATTTCCGGCCAAACTCCGATCGCGTCGAGAACCTTGTGCGAGCCGTAGCCGATCGCCGAGCTGCGTCCGTCGAAATCATCGGCGAGCAACACGGCGGGATCCTGCCGATCGACAATCGCGACCGCGAGCCCCGCGCCGGCGCACGCGACCCCGAGCAACAGCCCGGTGAGCCCGCCGCCCGCGATCAGGAGCTCGACATCCTCGCTCACGGCTACCCCTGGGCCTGGAGCACCTTGCCGCCGACGGTGACCGGCTTTGCCGCGATCAGCACGAAAGCGATTACGCAAGGTTCGGTTCCGCGATTGACCCAATTGTGGATCGTGCCGCGCTGTACCAGCACGTCGCCGGCCTTGAGGTGGACCTTCGCATCGTCGAGCTCCATGTCCACCTCACCCGACATCACGACGGCGTAATCGATCGAGTCGGTGCGGTGATTGCGCGGGGTGACCCCCGGCGCCAGTTCGAGAATGCGAAAAACGGTGCCGTTGTCTAGTGTCGTACCGGTTTTGCGCAGCCCCGCGTCTTCCTCTCCGGTGTTGTCGACCGGGAAGCCCTCGGTCGTCCAGACGACGCAAGCGGTGGCGCCCGCGCGAGACGAGACGAGGTTCTTCGCGACTTCGTCGATCTTGACGACGGCGCGCCCGGATGCGTCGTGGCCGGTAACCACCCGGCGGATCTGTAGAGCCATCAAGGGCCTCCTCGGCTGAATTCGTTAGGGCCGGCACGATCTTTCCCCGAGACCGGCAAAATCTGCAACAATCCTGGCCCATGCAGCTGCGCGTCCGTTCGATCACCTATCTCGCCGAAGCCATCAACGGCTATGAGCTGGTCGATCCGCGCGGCCGCGACCTGCCGCGCTTTGCGCCGGGCGCGCATATCGAGTTGCGGGCCGGCGGCTTCTTGCGGCGGTATTCGCTCTGGAACGACGCCGCCGAGCGCCGGCGATATTGCATTGCGGTATTGCGCGAGGATGCGAGCCGCGGCGGGTCGCGGCATTTGCACGAGAATGTGAGGGCCGGCGACATCGTGGATGTCTCGATGCCGCGCAATAATTTCCCGCTCGACCCGGCGGCCGAACGGCATCTGCTGATCGCCGGCGGCATCGGCATCGCGCCGATCATGTCGATGGTGACGGAATTGCGCCGCCACGGTGCCGAATTCGAACTCCATTATTGCACGCGCTCGCCCAAGCGAACAGCGTTCCGCCGCGAGCTGGCGCCGCTGGCTGCCGACGGACGGCTGTCCTTTCATCATGACGGCGGCGATCCGGCGCAGGGTCTCGACATTCCAGCGCTGCTGCGCGAACCGCGGCCGGGCACTCATCTTTACTACTGCGGACCGGCGCCGCTGATGGCTGCGGCTGCCGAAGCCGCACGGCATTGGCCGGCCGGCACCGTGCATCGCGAATACTTCACCGGGGTGCCGGAGCGGGCAGCCGCAGAGGACCAGCCGTTTCGCGTGCGATTGGCCAGAACCGGCGCCGAATACGAGGTGAGCGCCAGCGAGACGATTGCCGAAGTGCTGCAGCGCCATGGCGTTCCCGTCAGAACCTCCTGTGAGCTGGGGTATTGCGGGACGTGCCTTACGCCCTATCTCGCCGGCGAACCCGATCACCGCGACCAGGTTCTCGAAGAAAACGGGCGCCGGCATTACGTGCTGATCTGCTGCTCGCGGGCGAAGAGCCCGATCCTCGTTTTGGATTTATGAGAGCAAGTCAGCTTGCTCGTTCGAGCACCGCGTTGAACAACCTGACCCTGTCCTCCTGGTAATTCCGCGCCGAGTTGCGCGCAATCGCCGCCCAATCGGGTCCGACCAGCAGGTGTATTCCGAGTGGCGGCGGCGGGCCCTCGGCCGCGCGGGTCCAGGATTGCGAGGATGTTTGCGTCGTATCCTGCCAGCTGACGACGCGAAAGCCGGCGGCTTCGAGCTTCGCGCGCGTCGCCTCCGCCGTCAGCAGAAAGCTGATCCTCGCCTCCCGCGCCCAGGGCACCGGGTAATGCGGCTCGCCGCCGGGGCCCGCCGCCACTTCCTGCAGCGCGAGCCGGCCGCCAGGTTTGAGGACGCGGTGCATCTCGCAATAGAGCCGATCGCGATCGGCGATGTTCATCGAAGCGTTCTGCGACCACACCACGTCAAAGCTCATATCCTCGAACGGCAGATCGAGCGCATTGCCTTGGCGATAGTTGACCTTGTCGGTCAGTCCGGTGAGCCGGGTCAGCATCTCGGCCACATGGCAGAATTCAGCAGTCAGATCGATGCCAGTGACCTGGCAACCGTAGCGGCTGGCGAGAAACCGCGACGGCCCGCCAATTCCGGAACCGATGTCGAGCACCCGCTCGCCCCCGCGGAATCCGAGGAGATCCGCCAATCTGATCGTCGCTTGCCGCTGCCCGCCATGAAACTCATCCACCGGAGCCAAGTCGTCCGGCGTCAGATGGTCGACGTCCTTCCCGGCCTGTTTCAGCGCCGCAAGAATGATCCCGCCGAGATCCTGGCGGGTGTAGTGGGTTTCAACGGGATCGTCCGTCAATTCCTCCTCCTCGACCCTGCGAAATGCCTCGCGTGACCGGTGGCCGCCGCTGTTATTCGCTGATAACACAGGCAACAACAGCCAGCTAGATCGCGCTCGGACGCAGAAACCCTCGCGTCTTCAGATTGTGTTCGCTGTAATCGCTGGCTGTTCGTTCGCTGTTTCCTGGCTGCTTTCGCTAATCGTAAGAGCTATCCCAATAATCATCGCGACCGCGCCATACCAATTCAGCTTTGCCGAAATGATACCTGGTAATTGTGGCGATTTTGGGTGTCTCGTCGGTTATCCCGTCCCTCAGTAGATCGCTATGAGGATAGCCATTATTGCGGCTTGCGTCCAGAAGCGCCATAAGTGCTGGAGCCATGGAGATCCACAAATGCGCCTGCTGATCGCGATGATGAAGCACGAGACCAACACCTTTTCGCCGGTGCCGACGCCGCTGGCGCGGTTCGGCAATGGCCCGGGGCCGCTTTATGGCGAGGCGGCGATCCGCGCCTTTCGCGGCACCGGCACCGGTCTCGGGGCCTATCTCGACCTCGCCGAGCGGCAACGGGCCGAGATCATATTGCCGATCGCCGCCGGGGCGCCGCCGAGCCGTCCGGTTGAGGACGCCGCCTACGCGCACATCACCGACACGATCTGCGACGCGGTGGCGCGCGGCGGTTTCGACGGCATCATGCTCGACCTGCACGGTGCGATGGTCACCGAGAGCCTCGAAGACGGCGAGGGCCAGTTCCTCAAGCGGCTGCGCGCGATCGACCCGAAGACGCCGATCGCCGTCTCGCTCGACATGCACGCCAATCTCTATGACGAGATCATCGCCAATGCGACCGTCGTGACCGGCTATCGCACGTATCCGCACATCGACACCTACGAGACGGCCAGATTGGCCGGGGAGGTCCTGTTGCGCACGATCCGCGGCGAGGTGACGCCCGTCATGGCGTGGGGCAATGTGCCGATGCTGCCGCATGTCATGCGGCAGGGCACCGATGACCACCCGAACAAGGAATTGCAGCACCGCTGCGCCACGATGACGACCGAGGGCGCATTGGCGGCGAGCCTCTTCACCGGGTTTCCGCATGCCGACATCGCGAATGCCGGGCTGAGCGCGGTGGTCGTGACCGACGGCGACCTGAAGCTCGCCGAAGATCTCCGCGACGAGCTGTTGGGCCGGGCCTGGGTCGAGCGCGAGGCTTTTGTTTACGCCATCGAACCTTTGCAGCGATCCGTCGCCCGGGCCAAGGCCATGCCGCCGGCCGGCCCCGGCGAGGGGCCGGTCGTATTGCTCGACCATTACGACAACTGCGCCTCCGGCGGCACGATGGACACCACCGTCGTGCTGGCGGAGATCCTGCGGCAGGGCCTCGATGATGTCGCCGCTTTCGCGATCTACGATCCGGAAGCGGTGCAGCAGGCGATGGCTGCCGGGGTCGGCGCCGAGGTCAGCCTGTCGATCGGCGGCAAGATCGCGATGCCGGCGATCCCGGCCGACAGCCCGCCCTTGATCGTGACGGGCACGGTCAAGACCATCTCGAACGGGCGGTACCGCAACCGCGGACCAATGGCGCGCGGCGTGCAGATGGACATGGGCCCCTCGGTGGTGCTGGATACCGGGCCGGTCGAGATCGTCCTGATCTCGCGCCATGTCGAGCCCTCCGATCTCAACTGCCTCTCGAGCCTCGGCATCGACCCGATGCAGAAACGCTATGTCATGCTGAAGAGCCGTATCCACTGGCGCGCCGGGCTCGGTGCAATGGCGAAAGCCGTCGTCGACTGTGCCGGCGTCGGCGTCTGCACCTCCGATTACGGCCAACTCGATTTCAAGAAGGTCAGGCGGCCGATCTACCCCCTCGACCTACCCAATCGCTGAAGCGGTTAGCCGAAGCGAGTTGACATTTGAAACGTGAAAAGGCGGTTAGCCCAGTCGGAAACCCGGATTCCGGCTGTTTGGGCCCGGCACCCCTTTTCTGGTCAATGTCAGCCTTCGACCCCATTTGAGACATCCAGCAAACGCTATTCGATCACCTCGTCGGCCTGTGCCAGCAGCATTTGCGGCACGGTGATGCCGAGCGCCTTGGCGGTCTTGAGATTGACGATGAGCTCGACCCTCGTCGGTTGCTCGACCGGCAGATCCGCCGGTTTGGCGCCGCCGAAGATCTTCGCTGCGTAGGTGGCGGAGCGTCGCGCGAGATCGGGGAAGTTGGCGGCGTAGCAGATCAGCCCGCCCTCCGCGACAAAGTTGGCGGTGAAATACATCATCGGCAATTTCGCCGCCGCCATCAGCGCGATGATCTGCTTGCGGTTGGTGGCCGCGGCCGGGTTCGAGTTGAGATAGACGGCGTGTGCGCCCCATTCGCGTGTCGCCGCAGCGGCGGCCTCATATTCCGTAGGCTTGTTTGCGGCGATCGCCCGGAATTGCATGCCGAGCTTCGCCGCGGCGTCCTCGACCGCTGTCAGCTCGACGGCGTCGTTTACCGCCTCCGGGTTGCACCAAGTGGCGAGGCGCGTCAAACCCGGCACCAATTCCTTGAGGAACTCGACGCGCTTGCCAGCGATGTCGACGCTGAAGTTCGACATTCCCGTGAGATTACCACCTGGATGGGCAAGACTTTGTGCGAACCCCAGTGCCACCGGCTCACTGACAAAACAGAAGACGATCGGGATCGTTGTGGTGAGCGCCTTGACGGCCGCCGTAGCGGGCGCCGCCGGTGCGAAGATCAGGTCCGGCTGCAATGCAATGATCTCAGCCGCAAGTGCCGGCAGACGTGCGAGATTGCCGGCCGCATATCGGCGCTCGACGATCAAATTTTGCCCCTCGACGTAACCGAGCTTTGCGAGTTCGCCGAGGAAAGGTTCGCCCGACAATTTGTCTTCGTCTTCGCGCGTACCCGCCTCGAGTATGCCGAGCCGCACCGCTTTCGGCGGAGCCTGCGCGAGCGCTGAAACCGGCGGAAAGATCAGCACACCGGAGGCGAAGGCGATAAACTCGCGGCGTTTCATTCTCCAAAGCCCCGAACGTGCGCTTCGATAGAGAGTACGCCTAAACCTATTTTAACGCGAGCGTCGGTTCGGTTCTACCGGAGGCCCCACCCGAAGGTCGCAAAACCACCCGTAACCGCCATTGCTCGCTAGGCGGCCCGCTGCAGCGGGGTGACTGTTGCGTGGCGCAGGGGTTAGCGCAGGCGCGGGCCGGGGTCCAGGCCGAGGTAGACGCGGCCGCCGATCGGGTACCACTCCGGCGCGAGCGTGACGGTCTGGCCGACGGTGTGCAGGTCGCGCCAGCATTCGGCGAGGCGGCTTTCGCGCTTGAACGACGTGCTGCCGCCGTGCCGGTACATCAGATCCATCGCCTCGCGCGCGCAGTCGGCGGCGTAGACCGCGGCGAGCCGGCAGCGGGCGCGCTGCTCGAGGGTGGTCTCCCTGCCGGAAGCGACCGTGTTCCACAGCTCGGCGATCATCGCGCTGCGGTAGGCGCGCCCGGCATTGAGGATCGCGTCGGCCCGCCCGACCGCGTCCTGCACCTGCGGGTTGTCGCAGAGCAACCCGGCGGGGCGGCCGCGCGGCTGCTTGCCGCCGGCGAGCTCGATCAGCGCATCGATGCCGGCGCGCGCGATGCCGGTGATCACCGCGCTGTGATGCGGCCCGACCCAGCATTGGACCGGCAGCTGATAGGTGACGCCCGGCCAGCGCGACCATTGGTTCTCGAGCGGAATGCCGACTTGCGGCATCGTCCGCCGCTCCGGCAGGAACACGTCCTCGACCGTCCAGTCGAAGCTGCCGGTGCCGCGCAAGCCCGGTGACGTCCCAGCTCCCCGGCACGATCTCCGCTTCGGCGCGCGCAAACACGCCGCGCCAGTAGAGCGAGCCGCCTTCCGGGTGCCGGCGCGGCTGGCCGTCATCGCCGAGCACCTGGAAGCTCCCGAGCATCCAGCTGGCCTCCTGGCAGCCGCTGCCGAACTGCCAGCGGCCGGTGACCCGGTAGCCGCCCGTCGACCGGCACCGCCTGCCCGCCGCCCGGCACCGCGGTGCCGGCGATGATCGTGTCGGCGCGCTTCCCGTAGATTTCGTGCGACGCCCTCGTCGGGCAAGCCGAGCGTCACGAGCTGGCCGACGCCGCCGTTGCCGAGGTTCCAGCCGACCGAGCCGGCACCCTCGGCCAGCAGCTCCACGGCGCGCAGATAGGTCAGCGGGTCGACCTCCAGGCCGCCCAGCGCGCGCGGGATCACCATCCGGTAGAAGCCGGCGGCACGCAACTGCTCGACCAACGCTTTCGGCAGGCGCTGCTCGCGCTCGATCTCCTCGCGGTAGTCGCGGAGCATCGGGCTGCAGCGCCGCCGCAGCCTGCACCACCGGTTGCGCGTCGATATCCGCCGGTAAGCGCGTCTCTTCGGCCATCATGTACATTCCCTTCATGCCACGCCGCCTTCAACCGAATTGCGGCCAGCCGCGGCGCTGGTAGGCGCCGTCCCAGAACAGCCATTCATACTGGCAGGCGCGGATAAAGGCCGCCAGCATCTTGGCGCGGGTTGCCGGGGTCGCGGCATCGGCCGCCCGATCGGTTATCGCGATGACCGTCCGCACCGCCTCGCCAAAGCGCTCGTCGGCGTAGGTGTCGATCCACGCCTTGTACGGGTTCTGCGGCGCGGCTGTCCGAGCGATCGCGCACCCGACATCCCAATAAATCCAAAAGCAGGGCAATAAGGCCGCGACCAGCACTTCCCAAGGATCATGGTAGGCCGCTGCGATCAGATAACTGGTGTAGGCGAGGCAGTCCGGCGACGGCTCGGCATCGGCAATGCCCGCCGGGTCCACGCCAAAGTCCCGCAAATACCGGCCGTGCAATGCCTGCTCGACGGCGATCGCGCCCAGAGCGGATTGCGGCGAAGGACTGCATCGTCGCGGTATCCGGAGCTTTGGCCGCCGAGATCGCGAGCGCGCGGGAGAACTGGCCGAGATAGATCGCGTCTTGGATGATGTAGGTCTGAAAGCGGTCGCGACTGAGCGAACCGGCGGCGAGCTCGGTGTTGAAAGGCAGGTCGATGAATCGCCTCCCGCAAGGATTCGGTGCGCTGCCAGGCATCATCAGAAAATCGGATCATTTCTGCTGTGCCTCTGCGGTTCTCTACCAGCATTTCGAATAATCGCAGCTGGTGCACTGGTCGCAGCCCTCGATGCGGATCAGCGCTGCCTCGCCGCATTTCGGGCACTGCGCCATGCGGGTCGCGACGGATCTCTGATCCGAAATCAACGCGTTGCCGGCCGCGACTTTCTGCTCGCTGATTGCGGCTCTCTGACCGCGCGCCGGCAGGAAGCCGATCGCGATCATGTGGCGCTCGATGACGTCGCCGATCGCGGCCAGCAGCGAGGGCACGTATTTGCCCTCCATCCAGGCGCCGCCGCGCGGGTCGAACACCGCCTTCATCTCCTCGACGACAAACGAGACATCGCCGCCGCGGCGGAAGACGGCGCTGATCATGCGGGTCAGCGCGACGGTCCAGGCGTAGTGCTCCATGTTCTTCGAGTTGATGAACACCTCGAACGGGCGGCGGCGGCCGTCCTGAACGATGTCGTTCAATGTGATGTAAAGCGCGTGCTCGCTGTCCGGCCAATTGAGCTTGTAGGTCTGCCCCGGCAATGCCTCCGGCCGGCTCAACGGCTGCGTCATGTAGACGACGCCGCCGGCCTCGAAAATATCGGCCGGCTTGGGTGAAGCTGCCGGCGCCGGTGGCGGAAGCGGCAGCTCTGGCTGTTGCGCCGCGCGCCGTACGGCGATAGCCGGGGCTGGGGAGGCCGGGTCCTTCGCTTCGAGCACAGCGCCGGTGACCTCGTTCGGCCGGTAGGTCGTGCAGCCTTTGCAGCCGAGGGCGTAAGCCTGCACATAGACGCCCTTGAAGCGCTCGAACGGGATCTCGGCCGGGACGTTGATCGTCTTCGAGATCGAGCTGTCGATGTGCTTCTGCACCGCCGCCTGCATGACGACGTGGTCTTCCGGGGTCAGCGCCTGCGCATCGATGAAATAGTCCGGCAGCGGTGCATGCTCGCCTCTGACGCGCCGGAACAGCCGGTAGGCGTAGTCGGTCACCTCCTCCTCGCGGCGATTGCCGTCGGGCATCAGCACATTGCGCGTGTGACGGAAGCTGAAGACCGGCTCGATTCCCGAGGAGACATTGTCGGCGAACAGCGAAATCGTGCCGGTCGGCGCAACCGAAGTGAGAAGCGCGTTGCGGATGCCGTGCTGCGCGATTCTGCGCGCGCACCTCCTCGTCCAAGCCCTTCACCGTCTCGCCGGCGAGATACCGCTCGCGGTCGAAGAGCGGAAATGCGCCCTTCTCGGCCGCGAGGGCGGTCGAGGCGAGGTAAGCCTCGCGCTGGATCGTGCCGAGCCAGCTTTCGGTCGCCGCAACCGCGGCCGCCGAACCGTAGCGCAGGCCGCATAGGATCAGCGCATCGGCGAGCCCGGTAACGCCAAGTCCGATGCGGCGCTTCTGCCGTGCTTCTTCCTGCTGCTGAGCCAGCGGGAACTGCGAGATGTCGATGACATTGTCCATCATGCGGACGCAATCCGGCACCAGCCGGCGCAGCCGGTCGAGGTCGAGCCGCACCTGCGCAGTGAACGGGTTTTCGATCAGGCTCGCCAGGTTGATCGAGCCCAGCAGGCACGCGCCGTAAGGCGGCAGCGGCTGCTCGCCGCACGGGTTGGTCGCGGTGATCTGTTCGCAATAATAAAGGTTGTTCCGGCGGTTTATGCGGTCGATGAAGATGACGCCCGGCTCGGCATAGGCGTAGGTCGCGCGCATGATCTTGTCCCACAGCTCGCGCGCCGGCAGCACCTTCCACGTGGTCTTGGCGCCGTCAGGGCCGCCGAAGGACAATTCCCAGGGGGCATTCTCCTCGACGGCCTTCATGAATGCGTCCGTCACCAGCACCGAAAGGTTGAACATGCGCAGCCGGCCCGGCTCGCGCTTGGCCTCGATGAAGGCCTCGATGTCGGGATGGTCGCAGCGCAGGGTCGCCATCATCGCGCCGCGGCGATAGCCGGCGCTCATGATCGTGCGGCACATCGCGTCCCACACATCCATGAAGGAGAGCGGCCCCGAAGCGTCGGCGCCCACGCCCTTGACCGGCGCGCCGCGCGGCCGCAGGGTCGAGAAGTCGTAGCCGATGCCGCCGCCCTGCTGCATCGTCAGCGCCGCTTCGCGCAGATGCGCAAAGATCCCGCCCATGTCGTCGGGAATGGCGCCCATGACAAAGCAGTTGAACAGCGTCACCGAGCGGGCGCTGCCGGCGCCGGCGACGACCCGGCCCGCCGGCAGGAACTTGAAATCGGTCAGCGCCGCGTAGAACCGCTCGGTCCAGGCTGCGGCGTCGCGTTCTGGCGCGGCGAGCGCGGTCGCCACGCGGCGCCAGGTATCCTCGATCGTCTTGTCGATCACCTCGCCCTGACGCCGACCTCAGGCGATATTTCATGTCCCAGATCTGCTGCGATATCGAGCCGACGAGAGCCATGGCCGAGATTTCCTCCTTATCGGCGGCAGTGTACCACAGTTCCGGATTCGTTCGGTGCGGACTTTCCACCCGATCAAGGTTGCGCTAAATTCGGGACCGTGACGTCCGAGACACTCTACGAGGAAGACTTCTACGCCTGGACGCAACAGCAGGCGGCGCTGCTGCGTCGGCTACCGCCCGCCGGAAACGAGCTCGACCTCGAACACATAGCGGAGGAGATCGAGGATTTGGGACGCAGCGATCTCCGTGCGGCGCAGTCGCTTTGCGAGCACGTAATCGAGCATCTTCTCAAGCTCGAATATTCCGGGCTGACTGAGCCCGCTGATCATTGGTGCGACGAAATTGTCGAGTGGCGCCTACAGCTCGAAAAAATTCTGACATGCAGCATCGAAGCGAAGCTCGATTTGCCGGCCGGCTATCGGGCGGCGCTCAGGCTCGTGCGCCGACTCGAACGCGATGTACCCGGATTTCATAAGCCGCTTGCCGTCGGAATGCCCTTATTCGCTGGAACAAATCATCGGCACCGGCGACGAAGACTGGTTCCCTGTACCGCGTTAGACCATTTCCGATCATATTGGTTCGTCATTCCCGCGAAAGCGGGAATCAGGGGCAAGCGACCTCACGGTGAGCCTGGGCCCCAACTTTCGGGGGCCGACGCAACGATAGTGGGCCTCGGCCGGCAAGCACGCCGCAAGGACCGGGTCACACCCGCCGCACGCCGTAGAACTGCGGCCAACCATCGCGCACATCCTGCAGATAGGAGTGGAACGCGACCGGCTGATCATACATGCCGAGCGGCACATAGGTGGGGTTCTGCCAGAATTCCTCCTGCATTTCGCGCGCAGATTTTTTGCTGCGCCTCGAGGTCCGGCGCATCGAACCAGGCCTCCCGCAATGCCTCCATTTTCGGATCGCTGGGCCAGCCGAACCAGGCATCGGCGCCGCTCGCGCGAATCGCGATATCGGGGCCGGGCGAGATATTCCCCATGCCGCCGAGATAAGTGTAGAAGATGTTCCACCCCCCCTTGTCGGGCGGCTCGCGGCTCGCGCGCCGCGCGACCACACTGCCCCATTCCATCGTCTGCAAATCGATGTTCATGCCGATGCGCTGCAGCACGTCGGTGGCGACCTGCGCCTCGGCGAAAATCGTCGGAATGGTCGAGGCGGCGAGCACGACGACCCGCTCGCCCTTATATCCCGCGTCGGCGAGCTCCTGTTTTATCCTGTCGAGATCCTTTGGCCCTCGCGTGATCTCGACGCCGACAGTGCTCGCCATCGGCGTGCCCGGCACAAAGAGCCCGACATCGGTCTTGATCAAACTCGGCTCGGCCCCGGCAACCGCGGTCATGACCTCCTTCTGGTCCATCGCGGACAGCACGACGCGGCGAACCGCGGGATTGTCGAATGGCGGGTATAAATGGTTGAACCGGAGGCAACCGATCTCGCCGGTGCGGTCCTTGACCGTGATTACCAGATCCTTGTTGCGTTTGAGCTGCGGGACAAGATCGATCGTCGGGTTTTCCCACCAGTCGATCTCGCCCTGCGCGAGCGCCGCCGAGGCGGTCGAGGGATCCTGCACGAAATTCCATACGACGCGGTCGACATAGACCACCTTGGGACCGGCGCTGAAGCTCGGTTTTCCGTCGGCGCGCGGGACATAATCCGGGTTCTTCTCGAAAACGACGCGCTGGCCGGGTATGCGCTCGGACGCCACGAATTTGAATGGCCCGGAGCCGATAGCTTCCTTGATCTGCTCAAAGGCGTCGGTGTTAGCCAGGCGCTCCGGCATGATCGAGCAATAGGGCTCGGCCAGTGCATCCGGCAATAACGGAAACGGCCTTTTGAGACGAAAGCGCATGACCCGGTCGGACACCGCGGAGAATCTCGTCGGTGCGGGCCATCAGCGCCTGACCCAATCGGATAGCGCTTGGCCCATCGCCTGATCGTGGCGACACAGTCGCGCGCCAGGACCGGCGCGCCGTCGTGAAATTTCAAGCCGTCGCGCAATGTCAGGTCCCATTGCTTGCCGCCATCTTCGGTCGTGTGGGCTTCGACCATCTGCGGCTGGGCTCTAAATTCCGCATCATAGCCGTAGAGCGTGTCGTAGACGGCCAATGAAAAATTACGGGTGATGTCGGCGGTGGTCCAGACCGGATCGAGCGAGGCGAGATCGGCGTGCGGCACGAAGTTGATCGTCTTTTGAGCTTCGGCGCGCACGATTTGCGGGGCCGCCAGCGCTGCCGCTCCGGCGAGGCTGGTCTTTACGAATTCACGTCGGTTCATCGGCGGTCAGGCGTCCATGCCATAGTTTCGGAGAGATCATCATCCCCCCGCCCCGGCCGGCAAGCCGGTCTCCGCCGGTCAGAGCGCGTGTGAACATTGAACGAGCTGCGCGGCCTCCAATTTGGCTGCCTGCTTCAGCTTACGGCAAAGGCGATGACGCAGAACATCTACGACAACCCGGAGTTCTTCGAGGGCTACAGCCGATTGAGCCGCTCGGTCGAGGGGCTGGACGGCGCCGCCGAATGGCCCGCGCTCAAGGCCCTGCTTCCGGAGCTGCGGGGGCTCAGAGTGCTGGATCTTGGCTGCGGCTTCGGTTGGTTCTGCCGTTGGGCGCGGCAGCAGGGAGCGGCGGCGGTCCTCGGCATCGACGTGTCGGAGAAGATGC
Organism: uncultured Alphaproteobacteria bacterium; assembly: GCA_963730745.1. Classification (GTDB taxonomy): domain Bacteria; phylum Pseudomonadota; class Alphaproteobacteria; order ATCC43930; family CGMCC-115725; genus AP-15. Next base: position 49,632 of record CAVSTA010000017.1, on the reverse strand, counting down.
TGGCGCGGGCCCGAGCCACCACGACGGACGCGGCGATAACCTACCTCGAGGCGGACATGGAGGGGGCGGAGCTTCCCCAGGCGGCATTTGACCTCGCCTACAGTTCCCTCGCCCTGCACTACGTCGAGGATCTGGGCGGGTTGCTGGCGAAGGTGCACCGCGCTCTCGCTCCCGGGCGGGCAGCTCGTCTTTTCCGTCGAGCACCCGATCTTCACCGCACCGACGCAGCCAGGCTGGTCGGTCGGCGTGGATGGCCGCAAGACCTGGCCCGTCGACAGCTATCTTTGCGAAGGACCCCGCAGGACGGACTGGCTCGCCAAGGGCGTGATCAAGCAGCACCGCACGCTGGCGACGTACCTCAATTTTTTGCTGCAGCTGGGGTTCGCGCTTTCGCACATCGAGGAATGGGGTCCGAGCGACGAACAGATCGCGGCACGGCCGGCTCTCGCGGATGAACGGCAGCGGCCGATGTTTCTGCTGGTCGCTGCCCGGCGGTAGCCGTCGATAATGACATCGTCCGGCTCGTGCCTCAGAGTGTGGCGCCGGCTGGTGCCCAGATATGCCGCTGCCGACGCTGCGGACGGCAAGGGATGAAAGTTGGGCCGCTTGCCTGGCGGTGAATACGATCCTGACGCGGCTCGTTAATACCTGAGCAGCCCCAGGCAATGCGCCCGGGGCTCCTCTTTACGTCGGCGTCAACCCATCAGCTGGCCGACGAGGTTGTCCCTACCGGGCAGCATGCGCACTGAAGGACCCGAGGCAGTCGGCACGCAACTCGGCATCTCCGATCGGCCCGCACTCCTTTCTCATCCGGGATGCGCGAAAGCTGCTGTTGGTGCTTACGAGATGATCGTATTGCTGACTCTTGCGGACGTTCTGCGTCGGCGTCTCGCGCCATTTCGAGTGGTGATGCGGGTTGGTTGGGACCGGGGCTGCCTGTACTGAGGTGGCGGCCAAAGCTACCAAACCGACTAGCGTTGGGATGATCACACGCATTTTATCCTCTGCATTGGGGGACAACGAGGCAGTGTGCGGGTGACTTTGTTGAGAAAAGCTGAAAAGACCCGATGCGGCTGCGGGTTCGCGCTATACGGCAACAATAGCTGCACGAGCAGGGTGCGTCCTTCGAGACGCGCCCTCCGGGCGCCCTCAGGATGAGGTACTTCCTTCATAACCATTAAGAACCTCATCCTGAGGAAGCCGCAAAGCGGCTGTCTCGAAGGACGCACGGTGCTACTGTCGGCTGTTCACCAATAAACTCACGAGCTCTGAGGAGCGAACACGTGTCCCCCAGCATCATCCGCGGCCTTGCCGTCATCACTGAACCCGCCGACCGGCGTCATTGGCAACAGATCGATGATGGTGCGGTATTACAGCGCAACGGCGTCATCGCCAAGATAGGCCCGTTCGCCGAGCTCTCGGCGCATCATCCCGATGTCCCGGTGATCGGCACCGGGCGCCAGGTGATATTGCCGGGCTTCGTCAACGGCCATCACCATATCGGCCTGACCCCGGTGCAGCACGGCTCGCCCGACATGCCGCTCGAGCTGTGGTTCGCGACCCGGTTGGTCACCCGGCATGTCGATCTTTATCTCGATACCCTCTATTCCGCCTTTGAGATGATTGCGTCCGGGATCACCACCGTGCAGCACCTGCACGGCTGGCTTCCGGGCGGGCTCGCCGCTGTCGAGGCCGGCGCCGGCGAGGTGATCCGGGCCTATGAGGACATCGGCATGCGGGTGTCGTATTCCTTCGCGCTGCGCGACCAGAACCGGCTCGTCTACCAGGACGACACGCAATTCACGGCAAGCCTGCCGGCCGAGTTGCGTCCGGCAATGGAGCGGCACTTCGCGCGCTTTCAGGTGTCGCTCGCCGATTACGGCGCGCTGTTCGAACAGCTCCGCGCCAAGCACCACGATAAGGATCGGGTGAAGATCCAGCTCGCCCCGGCCAATCTCCATTGGTGCTCCGATGCTGCGCTGACGATGCTCGCCGACTATTCGGAGCGATACGATGCGCCGATGCACATGCACCTCGTCGAGACCGCCTATCAAAAAGAATATGCCCGCCGGCGCGGTGGCGGCACCGCGCTCGACTATATCGATCGTTTTGGGTTCCTAGGGCCGCGGCTGACATTGGGGCATGGCGTGTGGCTCAACCAGGCCGATCTCGACCGCATTGCCGCGACCGGCACCCATATCTGCCACAATTGCAGCTCCAACTTCCGCCTGCGCAGCGGCCTTGCGCCGCTGAATTTCTTCGAGGAGCGCGGCATCAATACCGCGATCGGCCTCGACGAGGCCGGCATCAATGACGACCGCGATATGCTGCAGGAGATGCGCATGGTTTTGCGCGCGCATCGCGTGCCGGGGATGGACGAGGCGGACGTTCCGAGCGTCGGCCAGGTCCTGCGCATGGCAACCACCGGGGGCGCTATGACAACGCCCTTTGGCGGCCGGATCGGCAGCCTGGCGGCCGGCAAGGCCGCCGATCTCGTCCTCATCGATTGGGACAAGATCGCCTACCCCTATCTCAACTCGGAAACTCCAATTCTGGACGCTGTACTGCAACGCGGGCGCACCGACGCCGTCGACCTCGTAATGGTGGCGGGCGAAGTGGTCTACCAGGACGGACGGTTCACCCGCGTCGACCGGGACGCGGCACTGCGCGAGCTGCACCAATCATTGCAGCGCCCCCTCGCCGATGACGAGGTCGAGCGCCGACGGCTGTCGAAGGCGCTATCGCCGCATGTCCGCCGCTTCTACGCCGGATATTTCGATCCCACAACCCACGTGCCCTACTACCGTGCAAGTTCCCGGCATTAGCGATGCCGCTGTCCGAGCCGCGGCCGCTGACGCCACTGCGCGTGCGGCGGCAGCGCGCCATACCGATCAGGTCGGGTAGGTAGGGCGGCGCCATCTGATTCAGAGCGCCTCGAACGCGATCGGTTGCGCTCCCTGCCGCAGCGCCAATCGGCCGAGCTCCGGCAATTGCTCGGTTCCTGTGATGATCGTCAGGAAGTGGTTGCCGGCGAGCTGCCCGACCTTGCTGGCGAAACGGACGCTGCCATAGGCGAGGAGGATCTCGGTCTCGCTGACGCCGCCGGGGTAGAGAACGAGCTGACCCGGCGCCGGATAGCTCGTGGCATTCTCGTAGCCGAGGCCGAGGTCGAGCTCGCCGAGCGGGATCCAGCACGCCTCGCCGCTCCATCGGACATGGATCAGGTGCTCCCGGTACGGCAGCATGCTCGCGAATTTGTCGCAGGTACGCGGGGCCGCGGCGCGCTCAAAACGCGCCGTAAAGGCGAACGGGCCGGCGCTGATGCGAACATCTGCCACGATCGCGTATATCGGCCGATCAGCGCAGAACGGCGGCGATATTGCCGCCGTCGACAGTCGTGACGTCGGCGGTCGTCTTCAGCGCCACTGCATGATGCAGGAAGGCCTGAGCGACATCCTCGGCGGTGACCTCGCGGCCGCAGCAGATTGCGCGACATATACTCGGCCGCGGTCATCCCGTACGCGGCCGCGCGCGGCGGCGATGAATTCCGGCGTCAGCAGCCCGCTCGCGGATGCCGTCGGCATTGACCGCGTTGGCGCGGATGCCGTCGGCGCCGTATTCGAGCGCATATTGCCGGACGAGAAACAGCGTCGCCGCTTTGGGCAGCCCGTACGGTCCGGCAATCGGGCCGGGGCTGACCGCCTGCTTCGACACATTGAACAGAAGACAGCCGCCGGTGCCTTGCGCCAGCATGACGCGGACCGCGTTTTGCGCGACCGTCTGGTGAGCGAAAAAATTGAGCTCGAAACTCCGCCGCAGAACCGCATCCTCGACCTCGCCGATGCGGCCTTGCGAGGCGGCGCCGGCGTTCGAGACGACGATATCGACGCCGCCGAAATGTTGGGCGACCCGATCGAACGCCCGGCGCACCGCGGCCTGATCGGTCACGTCGCATTCGATCCCGAGCGCCGCCCCGCCGAGCTTTTTCGCGGCAGTTTGGGCAGCTGCGGCATCGATGTCGAGCAGCGCCACTTCGGCGCCAGCCCCGCTCAGCGCGCGCGCCGTCGCAAGGCCGATCGTACCGGCGCCGCCGGTGACGACGGCGATCTGTCCGGCCAGCGCCTTGTCGACGCTCTGGCCGAGCTTGGCCTGTTCCAGCGACCAGTATTCGATGTCGAAGAGGTCGGCCTCGCCGACCGGTTCGAAACGTCCTATCGCCTCGGCGTCGGTGACGGTCTCGACCGTGGATTCGGCGATGTCGGCGGCGATCCGCGCATCCCGGGCGTTGCGCCCGAGCCCGAAGAGACCGAGCCCGGGCACCAGGATCACCCGCGGCATCGGGTCGAGCTGCCGCTTTGGCGGGTCTTGGCGCGCGTTGTGGCGGGCGAAATAAGCATGGTACTCGGCGACGAAGCGAGCGACCGCTTGGTGCACCGCCTCTTTGAAGGCATCGAGCCGGCCCGCCTCCGGCGCCGGCACGATCAGCGGGTAGTTCTTGGTGCGGATCGTGTGATCCGGGGTTGCCACGCCGGCGCGGCCGTAGCGCGCGAGCTCGACCCCGTTCACGTAATTGAGCACCGCGTCGCTCGAGCGAAAATCGAGGACGAAGCGCTTGTAGGATCCCGCATCCGCCGGATCGGCTATCGCGCAGGCGCCGCGCAGGATCGGCGCGACCTCCGCGGCCGCGGCGAGCGCATCCGGCAGCCGCGCCGCGGCAAACACGGTCTTGCGGCGGTGCGCGAGCCGCCCTTCGGCAAGCGAGACCGCCGCGATCATGCGCTCATAAGCCTCCTGCGCCGTATCGCCGAAGGTAAAGATCCCGTGCTTTAGCAGCACGAGCCCCTCGACGGCGGGATCTGCCTCGAAGACCTCGGCAGCTTCTTTGGCGAGCAGAAAACCCGGCATGATATAGGGCACAAGACCCATCCGCCGGCCGTATAGGTCGGCGCAGCGCTCCGCCGCGTCGGGCTGATCGGCAAGGCTCAGCACCGCCGTCGAATGGGTATGATCGACGTATTTGTGCGGCAGGAAGGCGTGCAGCAATGTCTCGACGGAGGGGTTGGGGGCGCCGGGATCGAGCAGGTTGGCGCGCTGCACCCGCACCATCTCCTCGTCGGAGAGCGCCTCGCGCCGGCGCAGCTTGCGCAGCGGCGCGAGCCGCACGGCGGGAAGGCCGGCCGGCTCGATCGCCGCCATGTCCCAGCCGCTGCCCTTGACGCAAAGGACCTCGACCTCCTCGTCCAGAAGGTCCTTCATTACGGTCTTGACCGAGGTGTTGCCGCCGCCGTGCAACACCAGCTTCGGTTCGCCGCCCAAGAGACGCGAGGTGTAGACGCGCAACGCGACGTCGCGTCCGACCCCCGTTGCCGCATAGTGGTCGATCAGCCGCTCGGCTTCCGCATCCGACCACAGACTATGCATTCTCGTTGCCCATTGCTGCCGACGAGCGTTCGGCAATCAATGCAGTGTCCGATCCCGAGAAGCAAGGCTCGGGCGCCGGCGATCTCCTATTCCCGCGAATGCCGCTCCGCGGGAGGCGTCCGAAGGCAGCTTAGTGCTGGAACTCCAGCACGCGGCCGGTTTGTCCGCCGCCTTCCGGTTCGCCGCACAGAGCAATAGGTTCGCCGGGAGAAAACCGAGCGGTGCTCTCCGGCGAAATCCCCTCAGCCTCAAAGCCTCCGCGCGAGCACAGAGCGCGCAAGGCGCGCATCCACCTCCGATGCCGCGGCTGCCGGTCAAAGCTGCAGATCATCCCGTCGATCATGTTTTCCCGCGTGCGCCGCAGCACCTGCAGCACATCGGCATGCGTCGTGCGCGGATCGTCGTTAAAGAATTCGATCCGCCAGTAACGCTTGCCGCTGACTTCTCGCGCGGCTTGCAGAATGGGCTTCTGCAACACCTGCCGGCCTCCGACCGCCTCGATCGCGCCGACCAGGCAATGGCGGCCATGGGCATCGCGTAACCGGCCCTTGCACCATTGCTGCTCGGTTGCGAGCATGCGCTCCACTGCGCCGAGTTTAGCGATCGGGTGATTGTCAAGAGCGTCTATTCCGTCGAAAGGCATTCTTCGCACCTCCGAGCTGCGCATGTTTCACGACTGCCCTCGCCCATCGGGTGCGGGGCGGCTGGTCCTGACTGTTTAACTCGCGGCCCTTTCTGCAATTCCAGTCAGAGGAGGATTTTTCTCCGGAACGCAGCAAAAGTGAAGCGCCGCCGCGTAACAAATTGTTCCACGCGCTATGGTAGCAAATAGAGCACAACGCGCCCCCGCGCCTCAACCGAGTTTAGGCCGGCCGGCCGCATCCTCCATGCAGGCGAACCGCTCGGTGCGGAACAGGCTGCGCTGAAACTCCAGATAGGCCTCCTTGGTCATCGCCGGGCTGAACTGCGCCAGAATTTCCTTCGCCGGACCGGCATCGCCATGAAGCAGGTCGATCGCGGTCATCGCCAGCAGCTTGGCCGGCGTCAAATAGCCGTGCCGCGGCTCGTTGATCTGCCAGTCGGCGCCGTGCGCCTTGCCTTCGGCGGCGACGACGTAAGGGTGGATCACCGGCATCAAATGCGCGAGATCGCCCATATCGGTCGACCCGGTACGGTGCCCGCCGATGTGGAACTGCCCCGGCCCGAACAAGCTCTCGACATTCGCGCCGAAGATCTGTCCCAGCCGCTCGTCGTTGCGCTGCGGCAGATAGCCGGGGATCGTATGGATCTCGACCTCGGCGCCCATCGCCATCGCCCCGGCGCGCAGACAGCGGTCGACCTTTTTATTGGCATCGACAATCGCCTCGAGCGAGCCGCCGCGGACAAAGGTTTCCATCGTGACCTCGGCCGGCACGACGCTGACCGCATCGCCACCTTTGGTGATGATCGGGTGGATCCGGATCGTATCCTTCTCCCAGAAGGTCTCGCGCTGGGCCGAGATCGCATTCATCGCGATCATCGCCGCGTTGAGCGCGTTGATCCCGAGCTGCGGCAAGCTGCCGGCATGCGCCGCGCGGCCGACGAACCGGATGCGCTTGACCAGCGCGCCATTCGATGACTTGGCGAGAAAGGCGCGCGCTTCGGCGCGCATCGCGCGAGCCGGTATGGATCATCATCGCCATGTCGATATCGTCGAAATGGCCCTTGGCGACGAGCTCGGGCTTGCCGAGCATGAACTCGATTTCGCCTCTCGCGACGCGGGCTGCCCGCTCCTCGACATCGATGAATTCTTCGGCCGGCACGGCGAAGAAAACGATGTCGCCGGCGAGGTGGCCGGCGATCCCGGCTTCTGTCAACCCGATCGCGGCGCCCAGCATCCCGGCGATCTGAGCGTTGTGGCCGCAGCTGTGCGCCGCCCCGGTGACCGGGTCGGCGAGCGGGTGCTCCGAGGTCCGCAGGCTGTCGAGCTCGCCGATAAAGGCGAGCCGCGGGCCCGGCGCGCCGCCGGCGAGCCGGCCCTTGACACCGGTCAGTGCCAGACCGGTACGCGGCGCCAAGCCCAGGGCACTCATCCGCTCGGCGACCAGAGCGGCGGTCCGCACCTCGTTGAAGCCGGTCTCGGGGTGGCGGAGGATCGTCTCGCCGAGATCGATGATGGTGTCGGCGTGGCGGTCAATGGTCTCGCAGACCGCCCGCTTCAACTGGTCTTTGCTGCTCATTCTGACGCCTCGCTTCGTCTGTCTGCCGCCTCGACCGCCCAGTTAGCTGGTATGAGCCAAAAACACCAGAGCGTCCGCTGTCTCAACTAGCCGCTGGGTCGATCCGCGTGACGGGATAACTCCTGCGATTTTTAGACAATTTAACAAAGCAATTTAGATAAACTATACTCGACTTACCTTTTCTGTTAACCATGTTTCAGGATTGACCGGTAAGTCAATAATTAGTAAAACGCAGCGGAGCTTTCAGATTTCGTTAAGGATTCGCTGTCGATGGCAGCGACCCACTACTGACTCTGGCCTTCAGAGCATTGGGATACCGCGTACTGGCAGTCGGCGGGAGGAGAAATCATGACTCTCATCTATCCCAATATTGTACCAGAAAACAATCTGCGGCTACCGGATGCGCTGACAGTAAAGCATGGTCCAGGCCCGCCTCCTCTCCCGATTTGTTCTTGAAGGCGACAAGGCAGCACGGCGGATGGGTCTGCGTCTGCGGCTGCGCCATGATTTCGGTGAGCTGCTGTATTTGAACGAGCGGGAAGTCGCCCACGGCAACTGGTTCAAATTGGTTAATATGTACAATCCGGCGTATTGCGATTTATCGCCCGAAAACTCCTATTGGATTTCGGGCGAAAACGAGGCAGGCGACATCGTGTTGACGCAAGCCGGGCGGATCTATTACTGGCCGGAAACGAGCTTGGCCGAAGAGGCGCACTCGATGTTCTATGCGGGTCACGACGAGGGCCAGCTTTGCAATGTCACGGCGCCGGCCGCCAGGCGGATCGGCGGGGTCGTCTTCTGCGCCGGATCGCATTGGATACGGCCCGATTTTCGCGGGCATCGGCTCTCTCATCTGCTGGCAAGGTTAGGTCGAGCCTATGCGATGTCGCGGTGGCCGGTAGACTGGGCGATCGCGCTCGTCGCCCCGGTGCTCGTAACAAAGGGCGTCAGTGCCGGCTACGGCTACAAGCATGCCAGTCGCAGCATTTTCTACCCTGCCTCACCCTGGGGCGACCTCGAGGTCGTCCTCGCCTATTTGTCTCAGAACGAAGCTTATGAGGACATTGCCGAATACCTCGCCACGGAACTCTCCGGCTCGATGACCGAAGGTTTATCGATGGCGTCCGCCCCGAGACCCCGGGATGACAAGGTTACGAGCACCTCGTCGGAGGGCGTCTTCCACGGCAGCAGCAATCTCTCGTAGCGCGTCGTATAGGTGCCGGGCGGCCGTTGGATCGAAGCCGTTACATAATCGTAACGCGGCTGGCCGTTACTCGCCACGCTCTTGTAAAATTGCGATACCCATTGCCCGTAGTTTTTATCGGGCTGATCCTCCACCTTTCCGCCGATCGCACGCAAATGGTAGTTGTCATCGAGCCAATTGTTGTGACCATCTCCAATGAAGCGGAATACGGGTTCGGCCCCGGGCGGCTTCACCCCGACGATGATCAACCGCGACAGCAGATCATTCTTGATCGCAAACGAGATTACGCTGGGATCGAAATGGCCGAACGACATTCTCCACTTCTGCGCCATCAGCTGAAGCGGACCCTGCTCGGATTCGAAAAGCCTTAGGTAATCCTGCGGCTCGACAAGGAAACGATCTTCGGCCGACAGCGCGAATCTCCGCGCGCACAATTCAGAGAGCCGCGCCACAGCCAATTCAGCGGAGCAGATGATTTCCGACTTCCAACCAACATCAAAATATTTTAACCGAAACAGCTTGATGTGCGACGTCAAGAGCTGCTGTTGAACCGCCAGCAGCGCGGGAATCTCCACATTACGCGGATGCAGGTCGATTTCGATTATCGAATTGTCAAGGATCTGAAATCTGATGAAGCCCAGGTTCTTCACGGCGAAGGCAGCGCCATCGTAATCGGGTTCCGGGTCCCCCAATGCCGCGCGAAACTCGGTGCTGTCCTCGAGCATCCACGTCCCCTCGGCGGAAACAAGCATTGTCAGGCGGTTCACGAAACCCTCGCAGCGCGATATCCGGACAATTTTCCGGAGATCATCGACTTTATATATCGCAGATTAACAGGAGGTGAACCACCGCTCACCTAATGGCGATTTTGCCGATCCCAATACAATTTCGCCAATATATCTTAAATTCTATTGGATTTTTCGCTGCTGTCATTGACTCCGCGGGGCAACTGTTCGACAGTCGCAGAACAGCGTTTGCTGATTATTAATCGAAAAGGGGGGCAGCAACATGGCGGAGTGCAGACTACTGCACGGGTAGATCCGAGCCAATTTAGGCATCGCAACGTTATCTCCGGGCGTCGCAGGGTCGCGGGTTGCGCGGGCGCGCGTGCCCGTTCCTGCAGCGCCCACCAGCGGATTGGCAGAGCGCGGAGCCGAATGAGCGTCGAGGCACGCATCCTATCAAGTTCGGGCCGGCGGCAGGCGACGATGGCGTTGATGATCGCGACCGCCATGCAGGCCTTCGACGCGACGATCGCCAATGTGGCTCTGCCGCAGCTCGAGCAAAGTCTCGGCGGCGGGATCGAACTCGGCTCCTGGGTAATGACGAGCTATCTTTGCGCCTCCGCAATTATGGCCACCCTCACCGGGTGGCTGCGCCGGCGTTACGGCGCGCGGCCACTATTCATCGGTTCGATCAGCCTGTTCATCATCGCCTCTGGGCTCTGTTCGATTGCGCCCTCCGCCGTTGCGTTGATCCAATTCCGTCTCGTCCAGGGCACCGCAGCCGGCGTTATTCAGCCTCTGGCGCAAGCCATCCTTCTCGATATTTATCCGCAACGCGATCACGGCCGAATGCTCGCCATCTGGGGAGCGACCATAATGGCCGGCCCGATCCTCGGGCCCGTCCTCGGCGGTGTCATCTCCGACCTCAGCTCATGGCGGTGGATTTTCGTTTTGAACTTTCCTCTCGGTTTGATCGCGATTTTGGGTCTTGGCCAGGTGCCGACGACGATCGAGCCGACCACCAAGACCCGCATCGACGGCGTCGGCCTCGTGCTGCTCATCATCGGCGTCGGGTCGCTGCAATTGGCGCTCCAACGGATGATTGGCCAGACTTGGCCGTTCTCCGCCGAGACCGAGGCTGAAGCCGCAGTTGCCGTCTTCGCCTTGGCGGGTATCGCAATTCGCAGTTTCCGGTCGCAGTTTACCCTCTTCAGGTTTCAGGTGTTTCGCAATCTGAATTTTTCCGCGGCGGTATCTTATAATTTTCTGATCGGCGCGCTGTTGTTCACGACCATAGTGTTCTTGCCGGCGTTGAGCGAGGGTCCGTTGGGCTATGATGCGACCCAGGCGGGCTTGGCCCTGTCGCCCCGCGGCATCGCGACGATGGCGACGATGCTGGCCGTCCATTACCTGATCGATAGAGTTGATCATCGCGCATTGCTCGGGACCGGAATCATCATCACTGCCGGGGCGCTCGAACTGATGTCGCGGGTGCCCCCCAATGGCGGCGCACTTTGGTTGGCGTCAGCGAGCGCGATCCAAGGAGTGGGGGTCGGGCTCCTATTCACCCCGCTCAGCACGCTCGCCTTTTCCACCCTTGGCGCGGATCTGCGCACCGATGCCGCCGGCGTCTACAGCCTGTTGCGGCAACTCGGCTGCGCAACCGGCGTTGCCGTGATGACAGCTTTGCTGCAGGCAAGAATTCATGGCAATTCATTGCCGGTGTTTACTCCGTCGGCGGCCGGCATAGGTTTGCCCTCCGAAGCTCTGAGCGACGAGATTTTTGCCGCCTACATCGGCTGTTTTCAAACCATGGCGATCATAACCGCCGTCACGCTGCCGGGGATCCTGCTCTTTCGCGTGCCTCGGCCGGAGGCCGCAGCGCCGAGGGCAGCATGAACAGCGGCTGTCAAGCGCCCGCCATCAGCGGCTTTCGTTCGGTGGGCAGAGAGATGCGCGCAATGGTCCCTTGAGCCGCGCGGCTTTCTATCGCGAGCTTGCCGCCATGCGCTTCGATCAGGCCTTTGGTGATCGGGAGGCCCAGACCCGTGCCGCCATAATTGCGCGTCGTCGACGGTTGTGCTTGTCCGAAAGGCTGCAGGGCGCGTTCCAGCTCTTCCTCGTTCATGCCGATACCATGATCCTCGAATTCCACGACCGCGAGGTCGGGCGCATCACATGCGACGCGAATGCAGACCTCGCCCCCGTGTCGGGAGAACTTTATCGCATTGGACAGGAGGTTGAGAAATATTTGCTTCATTGCGCGTTCGTCTGCCCAAATCTCCACCTCCCGGTCCGAGAGCTTCGTCACTAGCTCGATACCGCGGCTCTCGGCCCGTTCTCGCATCATGCGGATGACTTCGCCGATCAGATGCCGAATATTCAACGGCTCCTTTGATAATTCGAGTTTCCCTGCCTCGATCTTTGACATATCGAGCACGTCGTTGATGATAGACAATAAATGAAGACTGCTTTGGTGGATGTCCTGCATATAATCGAGATATTTTTCGTTGCCGAGCGGACCGAAGAGCTCATGCGCAATGATCTCCGAAAATCCGATGATGGCGTTGAGCGGGGTTCGCAGCTCATGGCTCATATTGGCGAGAAACTCGCTCTTCGCGTGATTTGCCATCTCGGCCTGGCTGCGCGCCTGGATCAATTTCCGCTCGGATGCTTTGAGATCAGTTACATCCGAGTAGACCGAGACAATCGCCCCGTCCGGCATTGCGCGGCGGCTGATCTGCAAGATGCGTCCTCGGGGAGTTGCGCGCTCCTTTGTTGTCGGTACGTCGCGATAGAACCATTCGAGACGGTTGGCGACCTCGGCTGAGGGGTCGTCGCGACCGAAGTCGCCACGCGCTGCCTGGAGCATCAGGATGTCGCGAAGCGGCGCACCGACCGGGAGGTCCGGTGGCAATTCGAGCAGTTCGCAGAAACGAGAGTTCCATGCGATCAACCGCCCCCGGGTGTCAAAGACGCTCAAACCCTCGCCGATATTTTCGAGCGTGCTCTGGAGCAGCCGAGCTTCGGCGCAGCGTCTTCGCCGAAAAGCAAACAGCAGAAGCCGCATGAATGACTTCACGACAGTGGCCGGTGTCGGCACCGCTGTCGCGCGACCACTCGCCGATTGTCTGCCGTAAACACCGAGCTTCTCTGGGTCGTCAACCATAGATTGCAACCCGGTCTATCGTGAGCTGGTGCAAAGTTGATACCAGTGATCTGTTAATTTCTTATTATCATTCATTCTGTCATAGGATAGTCCAATACACCACCTTATACCGTAACGCGTGATCCAATCTCGGGCCCTCAAATTTCCCGGGTTTTATCCGTATTTGTTCTTAAATTACGAGAATGCCGCTCATCAGGGTTGAGAAATTTCAGTCCGCAGCTATGCTGTATCGAGGATGTGAGTCCGAACGAGTGAATGCACTGTCAAGGTTCCATTCGTTGGCGCCGCAAGCGGTCGTCCGAAGGGACAGCCGCTGCAGCGTGGGCGCGTGGCGGCGATCAGTGCATGGCGAGGCCGAATTCGGCTGGAGCTGACGGAGTGCGCATGCAGCCGCAATCGACCACCGGTCCTGCCGCCTCGCCCGAATTGGAAAACCTCACCGCCCCTGATCCGGGCCTGCCCGTTGCGTCGAACGATCTGGAAAAGCTGGCGCGCTGGGTCCCGAAAAAGGAGATGGCGTTGCTGGTTGAAGTCTGCGAGCGGGCCCAACGCGATCCCGATTTAGCCAGACCGGCGCTTCTGCTCTGCTCGGCCTATGCGGAGAGGATCGCACGGATGCTGGATCAAGATCCGTTCCCGACCGTCACCCGCCGCATCGCCGAACGGTTGCAGCAACTGCGTGTCAAGAGTGGGTTGTGAAGATTACAGTTTCTGGTGACTTGGTCCGGGGTGCGGCCGCAGCACGGCGGGAACAGCGGCTGAATGTGAAGCTAAGCCTTTGTTGCGGGGGCCGAGTTAGCGTGGCACGACCAGGCGGTAGAGGTGCCAGGTTGCATGCCCGAGCACCGGCATCACGATGATCAGCCCGAGGAAAAAAGGTATCGACGCGATCACCAGGCCACCGGCGACGATGAGCCCCCAAGCGACCATGGGACCTGGGTTCGTAAATACGGCGCGGATCGATGTCAGGACGGCCGTGTCGACCCCTAATTCCCGATCGAGCAGCAACGGAAACGATACCGCGCTGATCGCGAGAACCAACAAGGCGAAGAGGAAACCGACCCCGACGCCGAGGCCGATCATGGTCCACCCTGCGGGGGTGGCGAGCACATCGTGCACGAAACCGGCGAGCGAGACCGGCGGGGCCGGGCCCAGGGTGATCTGATATATCGCCTCGGCGGCGAGCAGCCACAGCAGAAAAATCGCCATCAACGCCAACCCCAGCACGACGATGGCGCCGAACGAGGGCGAGCGGAAGACTCCGAACGCGTCCGCCCAGGTGACGGCCATGCCCGCTTCGCGGCGCCGGCTCATTTCATTCAGGCCGACCGCGGCGAAGGGGCCGACCAGCGCAAACCCGGAGGCGAGCGGGAAGATCAGCGGCAACAGGTCGTAGCCGAATGCCAGCCGCGCCAGGACGAGACCGACGAGCGGGTAGACCACGCAGAGAAAAATGACGTCGGTGCGATACGCCGCGAAATCGTCGAGCCCTCCCGCGAGGACATGCCCGAGGTCGACCACCCGGATATGCCGGATAGCCGGCGGCGGCGAGTGCAGGTTCTCGCGCGTCCGGCGCCCGGCGCGGCCTGCCGCCTCGACGGCCGAGGCGGCATGCCTGAACTGATCGACGCTCCATTCGACCGGATTTCGTATGGTCATGACCGCTCCTTCCCGAACCGTTGGTTCGAAGGGCCGCGGGCCACCCGTGGCAGCACGCTTTGCGGCCTCTGGTCACGAGAGAACCGCGACCCGCCCTCTAAATATTTACGCATTCCGTCGGGAAAGTAAACGCGCTCACCACGCCCGGCTTGTGGCTTGACGCGTCTGGCGGGTGTCTGTAGGAGCCGACGGCGAGGCTCGAGTATGGCGCCCGGCAACACGCGCCGGTACTCGATACGGAGATTCCGATATGACCGAAACCCTTCTCCCCACCACCGTGGTCGGCAGCTATCCGCAGCCGGATTGGCTGATCGACCGCGGCAAGCTGACCACGCTGCCGCCGGTGCGAGTCCGGGCGGGCGAGCTGTGGCGGGTGCCCGAGCCCTGGCTCGAACAGGCGCAGGACGATGCGACCGTGCTGGCGATCCGCGAGATGGAGCGCGCCGGCATCGACATCATTACCGACGGCGAGATCCGCCGGGAAAGCTATTCGAACCGCTTCGCGACGGCGCTTTCCGGGATCGATCTCGACAACCCGGCGGGCGTGCCGGGACGCACCGGCGGCTCCGTCACGGTGCCGCGCATCGTTGGCCCGATCCGCCGATTGCGCCCGGTCGAGGTGCGTGACGTCGAGTTCCTGCGGCGCAATACGGAGCGCCAGATCAAGATCACGCTGCCCGGCCCGTTCACGATGTCTCGTCAGGCGAAGAACGAATACTACAAGGAGGAAGAAGAGCTGGTCATGGATTACGCCGCGGCGGTCAACGCCGAACTCCGCGACCTGAAGGCGGCCGGCGCCGATGTGATCCAGCTCGACGAGCCCTGGGTGCAGGCGCGCCCCGAAGAGGCGCGCCGCCTGGCGTTGCCGGCGATCGACCGGGCGCTCGAAGGCATTCCCGGGCCGACCGCGCTGCACCTCTGCTTCGGCTATGCCTATGTCGCCCGCAACAAGCCGGGCGGCTATTCTTTCCTGCCGGAACTGACCGGCACGGTCGCCGAGCAGATCTCGATCGAGGCGGCGCAACCCAACCTCGATCTCGCGACCCTCGACGGCCTCGGCGACAAGACCGTCATCTTCGGCGTCATCAGCATGGGCGACCCCGAGCCGGAAACCCCGGAAACCGTCGCCGCCCGCATCCGCCGCGCGCTCGAGCACATCCCGCCGGAGCGGCTGATCCCCGCCCCTGACTGCGGCATGAAATACATCCCGCGCGACACCGCCTTCGCCAAGCTCAAAGCGCTCGTCGAAGGCACCGGCATCGTTCGGCGCGAGCTAACAGGCACTTAATGTCTTCGAAGGGGGATCGGCTTCACGACTAGCGTCTGAGCGAGCTTCGGCGTCGCTCGTTCGATCCATCGGGATTAGCGGACGTTGTATGTTATGGTTACTACGTCGCTAAAGTCATGCAGCAGCCCATTCTACGCCGTCTCTCTGCCATCCTCGCCGCCGATGTGGCCGGCTATTCACGGCTGATGAGTGTGGATGAGGAAGACACGCACAAACGCCTCAGGGCGCATCTGAGTGAGCTGATCGACCCCAAGATCAAGGAACATCGCGGCCGGACCGTGAAGAACACGGGCGACGGAATGCTGGCCGAGTTTCCGAGCGTAATCGACGCGGTGCGCTGCGCTGTCCAGATCCAGCGCGGGATGGCCGACCGCAATGCGGAAACGCCCGAGCACAAGCGGATCACCTTCCGTGTCGGCATCAACCTCGGTGACGTGATTGTCGAGGCGAACGACATCTACGGTGATGGCGTCAACGTCGCTGCGCGACTGGAGGCGTTGGCCGAGCCCGGTGGAATCTGCATCTCGCGGGTGGTGCGCGACCAAATCCGCGACAAGCTCCCCTATCTTTTTGAGGACCGGGGCGACCAGAACGTCAAGAACATCGCACGGCCGGTCAGGGTCTATGCGCTGCCGCCCGCGGCTATTGCTGAATTGCCTCCCACAGGTTTGCCCGTCCCGACACCAGCGCATCGACGCATCTCGCTTTTTGCAATCACAATAGCCGCTTCGGTGGCGGTTGCTACTGCCGGTATTGCGTGGTGGCGCTCCTCAACAATTTTAGTTTCTTCAAATGGGGTCTCCCCAACGGTGTCGGTGGCTCCGGCTAAGAACCTGCCCCGCCTGTCAATTGTCGTGCTGCCGTTCGAGAACTTCGGCGATCGGCCAGAGGACGGACACTTGGCGGAACTCATTGACCGACGACATCACGACCAAGCTGGCGCAACTCCCAAACGCCTTCGTTGTCGCCCGATCTACGTCGTTTTCGTTCAGAGGGAGTTCTCTCGTAGCCCAGGAGATCGCCGCGAAGCTAGGCGTGCGATATGTTGTCGAGGGGAGTCTCTATCGGATTGGCAACACGACACGCATCAACGCGCAACTGATCGACGCAACGAGCGGCGCTTACATGTGGGCAGGGCAGTTTGATGCCGATGCACAGGATCTCGGACAACGCCAGCGCGACCTGATGGGGTACGTGGTCCGTGGGCTCCGGGTCGCCGTTTTGGATGCCGAAGCCACCCGGCTGGAGAGCCAACCGGCAGAGAGCCTTACCGCTGCGGACTTGCTGTTGATGGTGGAGGCTGCGCGGAATCATCCCCCGACCCTGGAACAGGACGCATTGGACACCCAGAGACTGGAAAAGGCGCTACAGCTGGAGCCCCGCTCGGTCGGGGCCATGCTCAGTCTGAGCAGTGTTCTCCTCCGTCCTCTTCTCCAGATTGGGCCAGATGAGTTCGGCCGGGGTTCGAGTTCGGCGCGCCAGGCAGCTGGTCGATCAGGCACGGAGTATTGCGCCGGACACGCGGCCCGTTCTAACCGCACAAGCTCTGCTTCTCCGGGTGGCAGGGCGATGGCACGAGGCCGAATTCCGCCTATCGCCAGTTGCTCAGTCGATATCCCGAAGATTTTCTTCTGAATTCTAACGTCGCCGCGTGCGAGATTGCGCTTGGTAAATCCGAAGAGGCTCTGCCGTTACTGCGCAACGCAACCAACTTTGGCATAGATGAACCGCAAGGTTACATCGCGCTGGTCAGCATGGGGCGTGCCCTCGTGCGGCTCGGGCGCGACGGCGAGGCGGTCGAGTGGCTCCGCCGAGCGAAACAGGAGGCGCCGGTCGTTCCCGCGTCAGTGCACTCGCTGCTTGCTGGCGCGTATGCCCAGCTCGGACAGATTAGTGACGCTCGGAAGGAGCTGACGGCCTACACCGCGATGGAGCCGTGGATAACATTGCGTTGGCTCCGCCACCGTTGGCGGTCCACTAATGCAGAGAGGACGCGGGAGATCGACGGTCTGGCCAAGGCTGGCCTGCGTGATCATGCCGAGGAAGAAGGCGATACTGGTCTCGACTTCAGCTCGGCCTGCGGCCGCACGATTACTTGAGTTCGACCCCGCTCGGTGCGCCCGGGGTGACCACGATCACGACTGCGGCGCTCTCGGCTATGCTGGCGCGCAAAGACGGCGGGGGTCCGCCGGTTATTTTAGGTACAACACGGCCCAGGCCCGATTTTCGCCTTCCAAAGTCGCACGAGCTACCAGGCGTCTTCGCAGGCGACGAATTCGATGCCGAGACAGAGCGTACCCTCGTGAAGAGGGTGAACCAACTCACCGGTGGAGACAAAAAGCGTGCCGTCGTTACGGTGGGTTGGAATTCCGAGCGATGGAGTAGCCGCAATCTTGCATTGCAACTCATCGCCCTTGGGTACGAGAACGTCTACTGGTATCGCGGCGGGCTCGAGGCGTGGGATCTTGCTGGGCTCCCCGAGGAACCGCACGTCCGTCACGCCGCCGACGCGGCTTCGGCGGACGAATCCGTCGACAACCGGAGATAGCCAAGACCGGGCCTACCGTTGAAAGCCCGGCCTTAATACCGCGCACCGTAAAGCTTCATTTTTGCAACCTGGAACACCCCAGAACCCTGGCTCGAACAGGCGCAGGACGATGCGACCGTGCTGGCGATCCGCGAGATGGAGCGCGCCGGCATCGACATCATTACCGACGGCGAGATCCGCCGGGAAAGCTATTCGAACCGCTTCGCGACGGCGCTTTCCGGGATCGATCTCGACAACCCGGCGGGCGTGCCGGGACGCACCGGCGGCTCCGTCACGGTGCCGCGCATCGTTGGCCCGATCCGCCGATTGCGCCCGGTCGAGGTGCGCGACGTCGAGTTCCTGCGGCGCAATACGGAGCGCCAGATCAAGATCACGCTGCCCGGCCCGTTCACGATGTCTCGTCAGGCGAAGAACGAATACTACAAGGAGGAAGAAGAGCTGGTCATGGACTACGCGGCGGCGGTCAACGCCGAACTCCGCGACCTGAAGGCGGCCGGCGCCGATGTGGTCCAGCTCGACGAGCCCTGGGTGCAGGCGCGCCCCGAAGAGGCGCGCCGCCTGGCGTTGCCGGCGATCGACCGGGCGCTCGAAGGCATTCCCGGGCCGACCGCGCTGCATCTCTGCTTCGGCTACGCCTATGTCGCCCGCAACAAGCCGAGCGGCTATTCGTTCTTGCCGGAGCTGACCGGCACGGTCGCCGAGCAGATCTCGATCGAGGCGGCGCAACCCAACCTCGATCTCGCGACCCTCGACGGCCTCGGCGACAAGACCGTCATCTTCGGCGTCATCAGCATGGGCGACCCCGAGCCGGAAACTCCGGAAACCGTGGCCGCCCGCGTTCGCCGCGCGCTCGAGCACATCCCGCGGGAGCGGCTGATCCCCGCCCCTGACTGCGGCATGAAATACATCCCGCGCGACACCGCCTTCGCCAAGCTCAAGGCCCTTGCCGAAGGCGCAGCGATCGTGCGGCGCGAGCTCACCGGCAGTTGACCCCTGTAAGGAAAATCCTTACATTTGAACGGCGCCACGGCGGTCTAATGTCACCGATGATCACGAGCAAAGTCACCAGCAAGGCCCAAACAACGATCCCGCAGCCGGTCCGATCCGCTCTGCGGATCGGCGAGGGGGATGAACTCGCTTACCGGATCGAGGGTGACCACGTTATTCTGACCAAAGCAAAGCGGGAACCGATCGACGACCCGTTCGCGACATTCCACGAATGGTCGTCCGAGGCCGACCGGCGCGCCTATGGCGATCTTTGATGTGTGGGACATCGTCAAGGTCCCGTTCCCGTATACGGACCGGCCGGTTCGACAGCGCCGTCCCGCGCTCGTCGTCGCCGCCGGAGAGATCAAGGTCGCGCACGGTGTTCTATGGCTGCTGATGATTACCAGCACCGAGAACCGGGGCTGGCCGGACGATGTAGGCATATCGGATCTCGATGGGGCAGGTCTCCCCGCCCCATCGATCGTCCGCCCAGCGAAAGTTGCCACAGTAGATGCCCGAGACGCGCAGCGGCTCGGCACATTATCAATCGTCGATCGCGAAGCCGTCGCAGCCGGTCTCCGGCGCATTATCGGCATTGCGCTCGATAGATCGGAGGAACGGAGTATTTGACGCAGTGAGCACAAAGGGGGCGCGGGGCTGGTGAGAGCAGCCGTCATTATTTTTCCGGGTTCCAACCGCGAGCGCGACGTCTGCGCGGCGCTTGAGCGCGCCACCGGGCGGGAGCCGATGCGCGTCTGGCATCGCGACGCCGATCTGCCGCCGTGCGACCTCATCGTGTTGCCGGGCGGTTTCGCCTATGGCGATTATCTGCGCTGCGGCGCGATGGCGGCGCACTCGCCGATCATGCGCGAAGTGCGCGGCCGCGCCGCCAGAGGCACGCCCGTCCTCGGCATCTGCAACGGCTTTCAGATCCTGACCGAGGCGGGGCTGCTGCCAGGCGCACTGCTGCCGAACCGCTCGCTGCGCTTCACCTGCCGCGACGTCCATCTGCGCGTCGAGAACAACCAGACGATCTTTACCTGCGGCTATGAAGCCGGCCAGACGATCCGGGTGCCGGTCGCGCATCACGACGGCAATTACACCGCAGATCCCGAGACGCTCGACCGGCTCGAAGCGCGCGGCCTCGTCGCCTTCCGCTATTGCGGCGCGAGCGGCGAGACTAACGAGGACGCAAACTTCAACGGCTCGGCGCGCGCGATCGCCGGCATCTTCAACGAGACCCGCACCGTTCTCGGCCTGATGCCGCATCCCGAGAACGCCACCGACCCGCTGCTCGGCCGCACCGACGGCCAGGCCTTCTTCGCCGGGCTGGTAAGCGCGCTGCAATAGCTGTCGCCATTTGTTTCTGCTCGCCTCTTGACCGAACATACCGTGAACACATCGCTGTTCAGTTGCCGTCTTCCGATCCGTCAAGGTCAGACATCCCGACTGCGCCTGATATGCCCTCGTTGATCGACCCTGTTCTCGAAATGCGAAATCCAAGAATCTCAAGCGGTTGATCCTGATCTGCTTCCGGCCTTCGCGCGGGCGAGCGAGATTAAGTTCGTTCAGCGTCGTGACTGCGGGAGCAACATCACGCCCGCGCTCGCCGCCGAGCACGGGCTGACCGGCGAGGAGTTCGAGCGCGCCGTCGCGATCCTCGGGCGCACGCCGAACATGACCGAGCTCGGCATCTTCTCGGTGATGTGGAGCGAGCACTGCTCGTACAAATCCTCGAAGATCTGGCTCAAGACATTGCCGACGACCGGGCCGCGGGTGATCTGCGGGCCGGGCGAGAATGCCGGGGTCGTCGATATCGGCGACGGCGACGCGGTCGTCTTCAAGATCGAGAGCCACAACCACCCCTCCTTCATCGAGCCCTATCAGGGCGCGGCGACCGGGGTCGGCGGCATTCTGCGCGACGTCTTCACGATGGGCGCGCGGCCGATCGCGATCCTCGATTCACTGCGCTTCGGCAGCCCCGACCACCCGAGGACCCGCCATCTCGTCTCCGGCGTCGTCGGCGGGATCGGCGGCTACGGCAATTGCGTCGGCGTGCCGACGGTCGGCGGCGAGTGCGAGTTCCACGCCTCCTACGACGGCAACATCCTGGTCAACGCGATGTGCGTCGGGCTCGCCCGCGCCGACCGGATCTTCTATTCGGCGGCGGCAGGGCCGGGAAACCTCGTCATCTATGTCGGCGCCAAGACCGGACGCGACGGCATCCACGGCGCGACGATGGCCTCGGCCGAGTTCGGCGGTGACGCCGGGGAGAAGCGGCCGACTGTGCAGGTCGGCGATCCGTTCACCGAGAAATTGCTGATCGAGGCCTGCCTCGAACTGATGGAAGCAGGATGCGATCGTCGCGATCCAGGACATGGGCGCGGCCGGGCTGACCTCGTCCTCGGTCGAGATGGCCGGCAAGGGCGGGCTCGGCATCGAGCTCGATCTCGACCGGGTGCCGGTGCGCGAGAGCGGCATGACGCCCTACGAGATCATGCTGAGCGAAAGCCAGGAGCGCATGCTGATGATCCTGCGCCCCGGCAGCGAGGCTGAGGCGCGCCGCATCTTCGAGAAATGGGAGCTCGATTTCGCGGTGATCGGCCGGGTCACCGACACCGGCCGGCTGGTGCTGCGGAGCGCCGGAGAGATCGCCGCCGACATCCCGGTCGGGCCGCTGGTCACCGAAGCGCCGCTCTATCGGCGGCCGTGGCGGCGCCCCGATCCCGAACCGGAGATCGACCCGGCTTCGCTTCCCGACCGCGACCCGCTCGAATGCCTGCAGCAGCTCATCGCCTCGCCGGCGCTCGCCTCGAAGCGCTGGATCTGGGAGCAGTACGACCACCTCGTGATGGGCAATACGGTCAAGCGGCCGGGCGGCGACGCCGCGGTGGTCCGGGTCTCCCCGCGACAGGGGCAAGGCGCTGGCGCTGGCGACCGACTGCACGCCGCGCTATTGCCGCGCCGATCCGGTGCGCGGCGGCGCGCAAGCCGTCGCCGAGAGCTGGCGCAACCTGACCGCGGTCGGCGCCGAGCCGTTGGCGATCACCGACAACATGAATTTCGGCAACCCCGAGCGGCCCGAGATCATGGGCCAGTTCGTCGGCGCAATCGAAGGCATGCGCGAAGCTTGTCTCGCGCTCGACTACCCGGTCGTCTCGGGCAATGTGTCGCTCTACAACGAGACGAGCGGCCGGGCAATCCTGCCGACCCCGGTGATCGGCGGCGTCGGGCTGATCGCCGATGCGGGCACCGCGGTCGATCTCGCGCTGAAGCGCGACGGCGACGCGGTGATCCTGATCGGCGACACGAGCGGCCATCTCGGCGCATCGCTCTATCTGCGCGAGATCGAAGGCCGCGAGGCGGGCCCGCCGCCGCCTGTCGATCTCGCCGCCGAACGCCGCAACGGCGATTTCGTCCGCGCGCATGATTCGCGGCGGATTTGTCGCCGCCTGTCACGATCTGTCGGATGGCGGGCTTCTCGTCGCGCTCGCCGAGATGGCGATGGCGGGTATGCGCGGCTTGACGCTCGATCCCATCCCGACCGAACTGCCGCTGCACGCCTACCTGTTCGGCGAAGACCAGGCGCGCTACTTGATCGAAGCCGAGGATCCCCAGGCGGTGTTGGACGCGGCGCAGCACGGCGGGGGTTCCGGCCCGCGTCGTCGGCGTGGTCGGCGGGGCTTCGTTGACACTCCCCGGCGGCGGTGCCATATCGGTTGACGCACTGAAGGCCACCAACGAGGCTTGGCTGCCGGGCTATATGGCGCAGGCTTGAGCGGAGGGAGTCGCGCGGATGGCGATGGACGCGGCGATGATCGAGCGGCTGATCAAGGAGAGCCTCCCCGACGCCCAGGTTTCGATCGAAGATCTGCGCGGCGACGGCGATCATTACGCGGCGCATGTCGTCTCCGGCGCGTTTCGCGGCAAGACGCGGGTGCAGCAGCACCAGATGGTGTACCAGGCGCTGCGCGGCCGGATGGGCAACGAACTGCACGCGCTCGCCTTGCAGACCGGCGCACCCGAGGACTGAGAGCGCGAATGGCTTGGGCCTTCAACTCAAGTTCGTCACCCCGCGAAAGCGGGGGTCCAGGGCAACCGTTGAACCCGGTCCCCTGGATTCCCGCTTGCGCGGGAATGACGGGAAATCCATCCGAAAAACCCGAGGACCAGAAAATGGACGATACGGTTCAACAGCGCATCCGCCAGGACATCTCCGACAACCCCGTCGTGCTGTTCATGAAGGGATCGCCGGTCTTCCCGCAATGCGGGTTTTCCGCCGCGGTGGTGCAGATCCTCAGCCATATCGGCGTCAAGTTCAAAGGCGTCGACGTGCTGTCCGACCCGGGCATCCGCCAGGGCATCAAGGAATTCTCGAACTGGCCGACCATCCCGCAGCTCTACGTCAAGGGCGAGTTCGTCGGCGGCTGCGACATCATCCGCGAGATGTTCGAAACCGGCGAATTGCAGCAGCTCCTCGAGGAGAAGGGCGTCCCCGTCCGCGCCTGATCAGCGTGCGTTCGATCAGCCGGTCGTAAGGTAGTTTCGGAACGTCAGCGGATCGCTGATGTTACGGATCGGCTCGAAGGCGCTGCCGACGCCGCGAACGATGACTGTGCCATAGCCGGACATGCGGCCCGAAAAAGTCTGGTCGACGGTGACGCTTTCGACCTTGGCCCGGTTCATCTCCAGGGTATGGCGCGTGAGAAGGCCGGTCTTATAGATGACGCGCTGGTCCGTCACCGCCAATTCGGTCGACGCCCGACGGATGAAAGCGCCGAGAGCCGAGGATAACGCCAGCAGCGCAAAGATCGCCGCGGCGATCCCGAAGCGCGAGACCGAGGTTCTGATTGTGCGGCGGTGTACCAGGCCGCCTGCCGCCAAGACTATCGCGATAATCAGCAATAGTATGGCGCGCCAATAGATGACCGGGTGCAGCCGCGTCGAATAGAGAATTGTTTCTCCCGGTTGCAGTACCCGTCTCACATAGCGCATCGCTGCGGGTATCCTCGTCGATCCAATCCGGCCGGCCTCGGGGTCTTCGCGCCTGCCGCGATTGGCGGCAACTCATTCCCGCAGGTTGACGCTTCCTTAGGGCGGGTGCAACTCGCTCGTCAGGCCGGATGCGTACCAGCATGCTTGTGCTGCGGTCGAACTGTGGCATCCTCTGCTGCATGTTGCCCGACGGCTTCGAGACTGCGCGTCTGGTCTTGCGCCCGATCGCGAAAGGCGACGCACCCGCGATCTTCACTGGGTATGCGCAAGACCCGATCGTCGTACGGTTCTTGACTTGGCGCCCGCACGGGACCCTCTCCGAGACGGAGGACTACATCGCCCGCTGCATGGCCGCCTCGCCCGACAAAACCCGTACCTATCCCCTGATTGGCCGGGTCGAGAACCAGCTGCTCGGGGCTTTCGAGCTACGGCGGCCCAAGCCCTATATGCTCGACTTTGGATACGTGTTGGCCCGGCTCTTTTGGGGGCGCGGTCTGATGACCGAAGCGCTCGTGGAGGTCGTTGGCTGGGCGATGCGTCAGGACTCGATCTGGCGCATCGGCGCGGTATGCGACGTCGAGAACCCCGCCTCGGCCCGCGTCATGGAGAAAGCAGGGCTGCAACGGGAAGGAACTTTGCGACGCTGGATCATTCACCCGAATATCGGCTCCGAACCGAGAGACTGCCTCAGCTACGCCAAGATCCGCTGAAGCTTCGAGATAGTAAGGACTATTCGGCGGCGTGGGCGGCGGTTGCCGGGCCGAGGTGTCGGCGCAGCGCCGCGGCGAGCGCATCCGCCTCGGCTTCGCTCGTGTCGAACCGGCAGACGAAACGGGCGAGGGTCCGGCTGCGGCGATAGAACTGGAACCCGTCGCCTTCCAACGCATCCATCGTCCCGTCCGGGAGTTCGAGAAAAATCTCGTTCGCCTCGATCGGCGCCAGCAGCCGGGCTGCCGGAATGTCGCGCAGTCCGGCGGCGATGCGCGCCGCCATCCGGTTCGAGGCCCGGGCCATCTCGAGCCAAAGACCGTTCTCGACATAAGCGATCAGCTGCGCCGACGCGAAGCGCATTTTGGACCAGACCTGGCCGGCGCGGCGCAATTGCACCGCAAGCCCGTCCGCGAGGTCGGGCGCAAAGACGACGATCGCGTCGCACAATGCTCCGCCATTCTTGGTGGCCCCGAACGACATGATGTCGATCCCGGATCGCCAGGCCGCATCGGCTGGGCTGCATCCGAGCCGCGCGACGGCATTCGCGAAACGCGCCCCGTCCATGTGGAGCCTGAGACCGCGCCGCTTAGCGACCTCGGCGACCGCCCGGATTTCGTCGAGGCTATAGACCGCTCCAAGATCGGTCGCTTGGGTCAAGCTGACCGCGCTCGGCTGACCTCTGTGAAGCTGCGCCGGCGAGATCCCAGCCAATGTCTCGGCAAGCAGACCCGCGTCAATTTTGCCGTGTTGCCCGCCGACCGCAACGAGCTTGACGCCGCCGCCGAAGAAACCCGCGGCGTTCGCCTCGGACGTGTTGATGTGCGCAACCTCGCTGCAATAGACGATGCCCCAGGATGGGCCGAGCGCGGCCAGAGCCAAGGCATTGGCGGCGGTCCCGGTGGCGACCGGAAAAACTCGCACCGAGGTCTCGAACAGGTCGCAGAAGCGCTGTTGCAGGTCCGCCGTCCACTCGTCGGCGCCGTACCCCAACGCGGTGTCGTGATTGGCCCCGACCAGCGCCTCTAAGATTTGCGGTGCGGCTCGGCCGGTGTTGTCGCTGCGATAATCGATCATCGCCATCGCTTCCGTAATCGTGCGCGCAGCCCTAACCCTTTTTGCCGGGACCGCCGCGGGAGTGAGCCACCCGGAGCACGACCATTTGCCGGCCGCGCGGCTGGCCGGCATAAGCGGGGGCGTGCAGGTGCGCGCCGCGCAGAACAATCGGCTGCGCCCGGCCGCGCAACTGTATCGATGCAGCGCGGATGGGCTTCGCACCGCCTTTACGCGATAGCTGCACCATTGCATGGATGACGGGCGGGTTCGCCGGCGCAGCGCGGGCGACCCGCTGGGCCGAAGCCGGGGCTATCTGCGGTGACGCCATCAGCACCGGCGCGTCCTGCAACCGCCTCTCGGGCAACGACACGCGCGCGGGCGCGACCGGGCGTCCATTGGTGAAGACCAAGCGCGGGACGACCGTCGCGAACAGTCGGTTGGCGAATTCCTCGTCGAACGCCTCCAGAGGCGGCTCTCCGTCCGCTCGCACCCCGATCGCTGCGACATCTTTTACGCTCCCGAAGTTCAGGTCGCGAACGTAATCGAGATCTCGCGTGTAGCTCGGCCAATAAGCTTCACCCGGGGCGAGCGGAAACCACGCGACCGTGGCTCCTTCTTCCGAGCTCAGCCCGACACCGGGTGTGCCGAGGAACGCTACCACCGCCGGCGCATAAAGCGGCCGCACCACATAGTTTCCGGGAACCCAAGCCCAGTGGTCGTCGATCAGCGCCCACCGGCCATAATGCGACGGGGCGAAACCCCAGGGCTGATCGTCGAGCCAGGTCCAACCCCACGGCGCAATCCAGCTCCAATGTCCGAAGCGATAGGGCGCCCAATCTTCCGATTGGGTCGGAAACCACACGGGCCCGTATTGCGCGTTGATCTTCCAGATGCCGGCGGAATCGAGCTCGTCATAGCCGGTCATGTATCGTGAAATGTAATAGGGCGCGGCGAGGCGTGTCTCGTCGTAGTCGTGGTCGCGGCACCACGCGACAAAGTCGTCCGCCGCGGCCGGTTCGATCGAGATGCCATCAGCAGGCACCGACCCCGTCACGACCGCGGCTTGACCTCCCTCGATGCGTCTGTCGCCGCCTGCCCCGGCGAAATGCGCCGTTCCGTCGAAAACCGCGACGCGCAGCGGCCGGTCACCCTCTCCGGCATCGATATCATACGTGCCGGGAGCCAGCAGCCAAATGCCGCCTTGCGGAAGATCGATCTCGACGGTTTCATTTTCTCCGGCCTGGCGCAAATGAAGGCCGATTCGCCCGCGCGAAAGGAGTATTTGAGTTATCCCGTCGCGCAAACTCGCGATTTCGATCTCGCTGCCATTGGACAAGTCGATCGTATTCGCACCGATACGGATCTCGCCGCGGGCTCGCGGGTCGGTGCGCAGCGCTTCGCCGGCGAAGATCGGCTGGTTCAACTCGGCGTCAGCCCAGGCGCTCCCGCTGGAGAATCGGATGTCGACATTTCCCGAGACAAGGCTGAGCTGCCCGACGCGGCCCGGCGGCGACCCGTCGGACGGCAAAGGAGCGCTCGCCTCAACAGCCGGCACCGCCTCGGCTTGGCTCATCTCCTGCGCGACTGCCGGGACGTGCCCAGCAACCATCGCGATGCAACAGATGCAGATAAACAATCGCATGGGTCTAACCCCCCAAGCGTCCCCTGCCGAAACTTTAGCAGATAATTTTCGCAGACAATCGACAAATTGCAGCAATCGCGGTTAACTCGCGAGCCCCGATGGATACATTCGGCTTACCGGAAGTTTTCGGATAATGGTCGGGTTACTACCCGAGGACATTGCCGTCGTCGTGCTCGGCCCGGGGGGCGCCGCGCTCGGCCGGCGACTGCGGACGGCGCTGGCCGGCGCTCGGCTGCACGGGCCGCGCGCCCACCCCGGCGACTGGGACGAGAGCTACGATCGGGTATCGACCCATATCGGCGGGCTGTTCGAAGCGGGTCGGCCGATCGTCGGTATCTGCGCCAGCGGCATCCTGATCCGCTCCGTCGCCCCCTTACTCGCCGCCAAGCAGGAGGAGCCGGCGGTCGTCGCGGTCGCCGAGGACGGCTCGGTAGCGGTGCCGCTTGATCGGCGGACATCGTGGCGCCAATGCATTGGCCCGCGCGATTGCCGAGCTTACCGGCGGCATCGCGGCGATAACCACCGCCGGGGATGTGCGCCTGGGCATCGCGCTCGATGAACCGCCGCCGGGCTGGCATATCGCCGATCCGGACAAGGTGAAGCCGGTCGTGTCGGCGCTTCTTAGGGGCGACCCGGTTTCCTTGGTCGACGAGACGGGCTGCGCCGGATGGCTGCGCGCCGGGGCAATCCGCTGGGCGGAACAAGGCAATCGACGGGTCGTCGTGACCGGACCGGTCGCGGAATGCGGAAACCGACGCCCTGGTGCTTCATCCGCCGATCCTGGCGCTCGGCATCGGTTGCGAGCGCGGCTGTTCCGCCGAAGAAATCGCGGATCTCGCGCGCTCGGCGCTCGCCGAGGCGGGGCTCGCGGCGGGTGCGGTCGCGGCGGTCGTCTCGGTCGAGCTGAAGCTCGCCGAGCCGGCGATCCATGCGCTCGCAGCGGAACTCGGAGTGCCGGCGCGGTTTTTTCCCGCTTCACGTCTCCTCGTCGAGACGCCGCGTCTGTCGGAGCGCTCGCCGGCGGCGTTTCGGGCGACCGGCTGTTGGGGCGTCGCCGAAGGCGCGGCGCTCGCCGCCGCCGGACCGGATGGGGTGCTGGTCGTGCCAAAGCGCAAATCGCGACGCGCGACTTGCGCTGTCGCGCGCGCGCCGCAGCCGATCATTGCCGAGGCGATTGGCCGCCCGCGCGGCAGGCTCGCCGTCATCGGCATTGGCCCGGGCGATTCGGGCTGGCGCACCCCGGAGGCGAGCACGGCGCTGGCGCAGGCGAGCGATGTGGTCGGTTACAGCTTATATCTCGACCTGCTGGGCCGCGCGATCGACGGCAAGAACTGCCATCCGAGCGCGATCGGCGACGAGGAGGCGCGGGTCCGCCTGGCGCTCGATCTCGCCGCGGAGGGAGGGTCGGTGGCGCTCGTCTCCTCCGGCGACGCCGGCATCTACGGCCTGGCGCCGCTCGTCTTCGAGCTGCTCGATACCCAGGCAAAGCCGGAATGGCGCACGATCGATCTGACTGGTCGTCCCGGGCATCTCTGCATTTCAGGCCGCCGCCTCACGCGCCGGCGCGCCGCTCGGCCATGATTTCTGCGTGATCTCGCTGTCGGATCTGATGACCCCGTGGGAGACGATCCGGGCTCGCCTCGAGGCGGCGGCAACGGCCGATTTTGTCGTCGCGCTCTACAACCCGCGCTCGGCGCGACGGCAGGCCCAGCTGGCCGAGGCGGCGGATATTTTGCTGCGGCATCGCTCGCCCGAGACACCGGTCTTCATCGGCCGCAATCTCGGGCGTGACGGGGAAGAGCGGCGCATCATCTGTTTGTCGGAACTGGCCGGCGCCGATATCGACATGCTGACGATCGTCCTCGTCGGCAGCAGCCGCACCCGCCGGATCGACGGCGATCCCGCCGCGCCTCTACACGCCGCGCGGCTATTTCGACCGCAGCTTCCCGTGACGGTGCATTTCATCGGCGCCGGTCCCGGCGCGCCCGACCTGATCACGGTCCGCGGGCTGCGGCTGATCGAGCGCTGCCCGGTTTGCCTCTACGCGGGTTCGCTGGTGCCAGTCGAAATCCTGGCCTCGGTCCCGCCGGGAGCGCTGGTGATCGATACCGCGCCGTTGACCCTCGACGAGATCGTCGGCCATCTCGCGGATGCCGATCGCCGCGGGTTCGACGTCGCCCGGCTGCATTCCGGCGATCCGTCGCTCTATGGCGCGATCGCCGAGCAGATGCGGCGGCTCGAGGCGCTCGGCATCCCGTTCGACGTGACCCCGGGGGTGCCGTCCTTTGCCGCAGCGGCGGCCGCGCTCGGCCGCGAGCTGACCCTGCCGGAAATCGCGCAGACCGTGATCCTGACGCGCACCGCGACCCGCTCCTCGCCGATGCCCGAGCGCGAAGCCCTCGAACGGCTCGGGGCGAGCGGTGCGACCTTGGCAATCCATTTGTCGGTCAACAACCTCGCCCGGGTCGTGCGGGCGCTGACGCCGCATTACGGGCCGGACTGTCCCGCGGTCGTCGCCTACCGGGTCAGCTGGCCGGATGAGCTGCCTGATCCGCGGCACTCTCGCCGACATCCGTGACAAGGTGAAAGCGGCCCGCATCACCCGTACCGCCTTGGTGCTGGTCGGCCAGGCCCTCGGCGACAGAGAGGCTCCCGAAAGCCGGCTCTACGCCCCCGACCATCACCATCTGCTGCGGCGCGGGTCCGCCCCGTGGAGAGCATTCGATATGAACGAGACAGTCTTAAGCGAGCTCGCCGGCTGGGTGACCGAGGCCGGGCTCATCGGCCGCAGCGAAACCGAGCTGATGGCCGGGTTCTGCCGGCGCGTCACCGAAGCCGGGGTTCCGTTGGCACGCGCCCTCGTTATCCTCGACACCCTTCACCCGATCTATGAGGGCCGCGCTTTCCGCTGGCGCTCGGATATGCCCGAGGCGGCCGAAGCGGTCGACTATGGCCGGACCAATGAAGGCGAGGCCGCGGAAAATTGGCGGAGCAGCCCCTTTTTCCATCTGCTGCAATCGGGCGAAACGGCGATGCGGCGCTGTTTGGCCGCCGGTGATCCGGCCGATTTCCCGACCATCGCGCAGGCCCGCGACGAAGGGGCGACCGACATTCTGGTGCTCGTCCATCGCTTTGCCGCCGAGGGCGTCATCGGCGAGATGGATTGCGTCTATTCGACCTGGTCCAGCGATGCGGCGGATGGCTTCGGCGAGGACGCGGTCGTCGCGCTGAAACGGCTCGCCCCGTTTCTCAAGCTGGCGGTCAAATCCGCCGCGCTCGCACGAATGGCCGGGACGCTCGCCGAAACTTACCTCGGCCGCGACGCTGGCCGGCGAGTCATGAGCGGCCGGATCGTGCGGGGGGTCGCCGAGAAGATCGGCGCGGTGCTGTGGTACAGCGACCTGCACGGCTACACGCATATTTCCGACAATGCCCCGCCCGAGCAGATCATCCCATTGCTCAATGATTACGCCGAAGTCGTCATCTCTGCCGTGCACGGGCATGGCGGCGATGTGCTGAAGCTGGTCGGCGACGGCACCCTCGCCATCTTCACCACTGAGAACCGCCAGGACGCATGCCTCGCGGCGCTCGCGGCGGCGGCGCAGGTGCGCAAAGGAACCGCCAAGCTCAATCAAAACCGAAGCCAAGCCGGCCTGCCGACCACCGCCGTCTATCTCGCGCTGCATGTCGGCGATGTTTTCTACGGCAATGTCGGCAGCAAGGATCGTCTGGATTTCACCGTCATCGGCCCGGCCGTCAACGAGGTCAGCCGGATCCTGGCGATGAGCCGGTCGGTCGAGCAGGATCTGCTGCTGTCGTCGAGCTTTGCCGACGCGCTCGGCCCGGAAATGCGCCGACGGCTGGTTTCCGTCGGCCGCTACGCACTGCGCGGCGTCGCGCAACCGCAGGAGCTCTTCACCCCGGAACCCGGTTTTCATATTGCCTGCCAGCGAGCCTGAAGCGCGCAAGGAGGCCGCTTAGTCGATCGGGTCGGCTGCTACACGCCCAAACATGCGAAAGTCGTGAAAGGCGCCCTTGAACCAGGCTTTTTGTTTCAGCGTGCCCTCGTAATTGAAACCTGCCTTGACGAGGACCCTGTCGGAGGCATCGTTACCCAGGCAAGGTCCAAGCTTCCATGCGGTTCAATTTGAAATGACCGTGTCCACAAGCGACAACTGCGCGGACCGCTTCGGTCATGAGACCGCGACCCCAAAATTCCGGGTGCGACTCGTAACCGATCTCACCCCATCGCCATTGTTTATGGATCCGATTGATACGGATCGCTCCAAGCGGCGTACCGGTGCTCCGCTTCTGGATCATCCAGGCGCAGCCCTTACCGCTGCTGAACAACTTGGACATCCAATCGACGAAGCGATCTGCCTGTACCCGGGTCGCCCTGTCCGGAAGGTCGGAAAACCGGGTGACTTCCGCGACCGACAGTAGCTGATGGTAAAAGCTGCCGTCGCCGGATTGCACGGCGCGAAATTCCAGCCGTTCGGTTGTGAGGACGGGAAAAGGCTGCGCGTGCCTCATAGCCGCTCTGTCCTGGTTCCTTTACGTGCAGGCGACACCCCGACCCAGGTTGCAACCGGTGGGCTCTTCCAGCGGATCGCCCGCCAATGCCTCACCGGTCTCATCGCACGCGATCAAATAATTGAAATTGCGGCCAGAATTCGCGGTCCAGATCTGTTCGACGATCATTGCTCGCAGCTCGTTCCAACTCTTCGGAAGGCAAGAACTAGCATCTCTGGCGGGAGGACAATTTAAACCGCGGCGCCCAAATTGTAGCAGCGCGCCTCCATATCTTCGCGGCGCGCCGCCCGCTCTTCCTCCAATGGCCGCAACCGGCCTTCAAAATCGCTCGCGTCGATCGCCCGCAGAAAGGTTTCGATCATCTGTGATAGCGTGAACCCCTCGCCAGGGGTGATGGCGCGCCGCGTCCGACCGCGCCACTGACCACTTTTATCGCAGCCAGGACGTCGTTGGCGCTGTGGATCGGCGGCAGAGCGAGCTCAACCATCCAGGATGGGCGACAGTGGGGTCGAGACAAGCCGCATGCCGCCTGAGCGCCGGCAGCGCCAGCTCGACGGCCTTGCGCGTCAGTGCCATGGCTTCGCCGTCGAGCAATATCTCGCCCGCCCGCGTCGGCCGGTTCGAGGAGCCGCGCGGCCGGCCGGCAGGATTGCCGGGTTGCCCCTTCGGAAACGGCTGCCCGCGGGCGCGCTTTGTTGTTTTTGCTGTTTTTTGCAGCGAAATATCAGTCATCGCCTCGATCTCATTCACTAACCCGCACCGGTCATCGGCGCTTACCCGGAACGACATATGACGCGAAGATTATGGCAAATTTATCGTTGCTGGTTTCGAAACGGAATGCGTTTACGGTACTCGCGCAGCTCGAATCAGTTTTTGCGCCGCCGGCGGTCGGTCGCTTTCGACTATTTAGCGGTCGTTCCCTTCTGCTCCCAGAAGACCGGCTTATGCCCCAGGGCGGACTTTCGGCAGATCACCGGAGGATTTGACGCGGGCGTTAAGCCCTTATTCGCCCATGCTGGCCGGTGCAACACATGGTTGATTTGGAGTCCGTGGCGGATCAAACTGCTTGCGGAGACAGCTTTACGCGCGGCGGGCTCGTTATCTTCTGGAAGGTGCCGTGAGCGGAGCGCGAGTTACCGGCCTGCGCCTCGCCGGTCTGCCGGAGGGGTGAACGGCCATGGTGCCGATCCCAAAGGTTCGTTACCGAGGCGCCTCGTCCCGAGCCTCGCGTCTCGGCGAAGCCTGTGTGCTGCGAAATCCCTGTCTCTTTAGTCAGTTGGGAGGCTCACATGCCAGAAATGACCGGTGGATGTCTGTGCGGTCAGGTTCAGATACAAAGCCGATGCGGAACCGGCGCTAACCGCGGTTTGCCACTGCAAGAATTGTCAAAAGCAAGCCGGCAGTGCCTTTCAATCGTCGTGGCCGTGCCGGAAGCAGCCCTCTCGATTGAGGGAACAACAAAGACCTTCAATGACAAGGGCGATAGCGGTCAGCCAGTATTTCGAATTTCTGTAGAGTGTGGGTCGCCGATCATCTCGCGAGCGCCGGCCTTGCCGGGCCTAAGCATCATCAAAGCCGGTACGCTGGACAATACGTCCTGGCTCAAGCCGACTATGGAGATTTTCTGCGACAGCGCTCAACCATGGGTTCCCCCCGTGGAAGGGACACAACGCTTCGCAAAAATTCCGGGATGATAACCAGCCCTCCGTTCATGAGGTGCGCGGGGAAAGACTACCGATGGCAAGGAGACGAGAATAGGCAGACGCCATGCGGGTTTGCGATTGGCTGCGCCAGCTTAACCTGACCTGGAGCAATATATCGACGCGTTCACCGCAAACGCGGTGGATCGGACGGTCTTGCCGACGCTAACCGCTGATGATCTGCGTGAAATTGGCGTTTCCGCTGTCGGCGATCGCCGCAAGCTCTCAACGCAATTGCTGAGCTAGCTGGGTCCGGCGCGCCATCTCCGACCCCGGCGGCGTCCGAGCGACGAGCGCCGTCGGTTGGCCGGAACGCCGCCAGCTCACCGACATGTTCTGCGACCTGGTCGGTTCGACGCCGCTTGCGGCGCGGTTCGACCCGGAGGATCTGCGCGACATCGTCGGCGCCTATCACCGCGCCGTTGCGGACACCGCGGCACGGTCTTCCGGGTTTGTTGCCAAATACATGGGCGACGGCGTGCTGGTCTATTTCGGCATCCCGAGGCACACGAGGACAGCGCCGAGCGCGCGGCGAGGGCCGGGCTGGCGCTGGCCGATGCGGTTGCTGCGCTGGAGGCGCCGGAACCGTCGCAGGTGCGGGTCGGCATTGCCAGCGGCTGGTGGTCGTCGGCGATCTGATCGGCGAGGGCGCGGCGCAGGAGCGCGGTGTCGTCGGCGAGACGCCCAATCTGGCGGCGCGCCTGCAGGTGCTGGCCGCGCCAGGCACGGTGGTCGTCGCTGATGCCACCCGCCGCCAGCTCGGTGCGTTGAACAGACGGCCGCCCCTACCATGCGCTCTTGTGGTGGCTGGATTGTCGGGTCTGGTGCGGCCGGGTGCGGCGGCATAAGTCAGCCGTACTTCGACGCTTCAGGCCTGGGCGAGACCCGCGACACAATGAACACGGCGGAAGACGGACTCCCGCTTCCCCTGAGATACTGGGCGATCCTGAACCTCGCGGTCGGGATGGCGCTGTCGGTGCTCGATAGCGCGATCGCGAATATCGCGTTGCCGGCAATCGCGAAGGAAATCCACGCCAGCGCCGCCGATTTCGATCTGGGTCATCAACGCCTACCAGCTGGCGGTCGTCATTATCGCTGCTGCCGTTCGCCTCGCTCGGCGACATTTTCGGGTATCGCCGCATCTACATCGTCGGCCTGGTCGTGTTCACCGGCGCCGCGCTCGTCAGTGCTTTGTCGCACTCGTTGGAGATGCTGACCGTGGGGCGAGCGCTGCAGGGGCTGGGCGCCGCCGGCATGATGAGCGTCAATACGGCTCTGGTGCGCTTCACCTATCCGCGGCGACAATTGGGCCGCGGCATCGCAATGGTTTCGGTCATCGTCTCGATATCGTCGGCGGCGGGCCCGAGCGTCGCCGCGGCGATCCTCGCGGTCGCGTCGTGGCCCTGGCTCTTTGGGATAAATGTTCCGATCGGTCTTGTCGCGCTCGCGATGTCGTGGCGCCTGTTGCCGTCGACGCCGCCCTCCGACCATCGCTTCGACCTGGCGAGCGCGGTATTGAGCGCAGTCGCGTTCGCATTCCTGATCAGCGGCATCAACGGCATCGGTCACCACCACCCCACTCTGCTGGTGCTGAGCGAACTGACCTGCGCCCTCCTCGTCGGCTATGTCCTGGTGCGCCGGCAAAACTCCCTGGCGATGCCGCTGCTGCCCGTCGATCTTTTCAGGCGCCCGGTGTTCGCCCTTTCGGTCACGACGTCGGTGTGCGCGTTTGTCGCGCAAGGCATCGTGTTTGTCGCACTGCCTTTTTACTTCCAGGACGTGATCGGGCGCTCGCAGGTCGAAACGGGGCTCTTGATCACGCCGTGGCCAGTGACGGTCGCGATCATCGCGCCGATCGCAGGACGGCTGGCCGACCGCTATCCCGCCGGAATTCTCGGCGGCATCGGACTGGGCGTCCTGAGCCTCGGCTTTATCCTGCTGGCATTGCTCCCGGCTCAACCAGGCGATGCCAGCATCATCTGGCGAATCGTCGTCTGCGGATTCGGGTTCGGGTTCTTCCAATCGCCGAACAACCGCGCCATCGTCAGCAATGCGCCGCGCGAACGCAGCGGCGGCGCCGGCGCCATTCAAGCGACCGCTAGGCTGCTCGGCCAGACGATCGGTGCCGCTCTGGTGGCGCTGGTCTTCGGCTACGCCGGACCCGGCGGCGGCACGAGCCCAACGACGGCCATCCTAATCGCCGCCAGCTTTTCCGCGCTTGCCGCGCTCGCCAGCCTCTCCCGACTGCTCAATTTTGTGCGTGTACCACGACGTGCGTCCGTCCGTGATTCCAGCATGCCGAAACCAAACCGCGATCAAGTCCCGCTGCGCGCGCCGCCGTAAATCGAACCGGCCCTCGGCGACGGAGCCGCTCGTCGGCTTGCGCCACAGCCGAGTTTGATTATTCTGCAGCCGCCTGCAGTAGGGGATGGGGCGGGGCCCGATGAGTAACGGGGCGCGTTGGCGATCGCGCCTTTACCTGTTCTTTGTTGCGGCGGCGGGGCTGCTGATTGCTCTGCCGTCTTTATTGGCGCTCGGCGCCGAGCCGGTCTCGGACCTGACGGTCGTCCATCTCCTGAACCGGCTCGCCTTCGGCCCGACCCTCGAGGAGGTGCGGCACGTCAAGACGATCGGGGTTGAGCGCTACATTGCCGAGCAGCTCGATCCCGAATCGATCCCGCAGCCGATCGAGCTGCGATCGCGTCTCGCCCAGTTCGACACATTGAAGCTCAACCCAGTGCAATTGCGCCAGCTTTACGGGCCGTTGCGCAGCTTGCGTGGCTTCAAGCCCAATCCGGAGCTGGAGAAGGCTCAGCGCGAACGGGTGCAAATCATCCTGCGGGACGCCAGCGAGGCGCGCATCCTCAGAGCCCTGCTCAGCCCGCGGCAGCTGCACGAAGTCATGGTCGATTTCTGGTTCAACCATTTCAATGTGTTCTCCGGCAAGGGGCTGGATGATGTGTGGATCGGAAATTACGAGCAGCAGGCGATCCGCCCCTTTGTGCTCGGCCGCTTCCGGGATCTGCTGTTCGCCACGACAAAGCACCCGGCGATGCTGGTCTATCTCGACAACGCGCTCAGCACCGCCCCGGGGAGTCCCGGCGCGCGCGGCAGACAGAAGGGACTGAACGAGAATTTCGCGCGCGAGGTCATGGAATTGCACACGCTCGGCGCCAATGGCGGGTACACGCAGGAGGACGTCGTCACTTTGGCTCGGGTCTTGACCGGGTGGGGCGTCAATCCACCGAATGCCCGCGTCTTTCCCGAACACGCCGCGGTCTTCGAAGGCGCGCGCCACGATTACAGTCCAAAGGTTTTCCTTGGCCGTCCCTTGCAGTCACGCGGCAAGGCGGAGGGTGAGGAGGCGCTCGACATCCTGGCTCACAGCCCGGCGACCGCCCATCACATCGCGTTCGAGCTGGCGCAATATTTTGTCGCCGACGAGCCGCCCCAGACGTTGGTCGAGCGGCTCGCGGCTCGGTTCCTCGAGACGGACGGCAATATAAGGGAGGTGCTGAGGACGCTTTTCGCCGGCAGCGAATTCTGGGCCAGCAGCGGCGCCAAATACAAGACGCCCTACCAATTCGTGATCTCGGCGGTGCGCGCCGCGGGGGTGCCGCTCGGCAATGTCCGCCCGCTGCTCGGCGCGATGGACCAGCTCGGCATGCCCCTCTTCGGCTGCCTGACGCCGGACGGGTACAAGAACACCGAAGACGCCTGGCTCAGCCCCGACGCAACGACCCGCCGCATCAGCTTCGCGACCGCATTGGTCCGAGGCAGCCCAGGCGCGGCCGATGATGCGCATCTCGAAGCGATCTTCGGTTCGACCTTGAGCGAGGGCACCCGCGCCGCCCTCGAAGAATCGCCAAAAGGGCTGCGCGCCGCGCTGATCCTCGGCAGTCCCGACTTTATGCATCGATAGGCGGAACCGTGCACCGGCGAGATTTCATCACGGGGGCTGCGGCTGCCCCCTTCTGTTTCGGGCCCCATGCATGGGCGGCAATCGCCGATGAGGGTCCGAGGCGCCTCATCGTGATTCTGCTGCGCGGCGCGGTGGACGGGCTCAATGTCGTGATCCCCTATGCCGAAGGGGCCTATTACCAAGAGCGCCAATCGCTCGCGATCGCACCGCCGGGCAAGCCGGACGGAGCATTGGCGCTCGACGGGCATTTCGGGTTGCACCCGGCCCTCGCGAGCCTGATGCCGCTATGGACCGAGCGCAAGCTCGCCTTTGTCCACGCCGCGGGCTCGCCCGACCCGACGCGATCGCATTTCGACGCACAGCTCTATATCGAAAACGGCACTCCGGGGCAGGACACCACCCGTGACGGCTGGATGAACCGCCTGCTGCTGGCGCTGCCCGGCCCGCGCGGCGCGACCGACGCGATCAGCATCGGCCCGACCGTCCCGCGCATTCTGGCCGGGAAGGGCGCCGGTAGCAACCTTGCCGCTCGGCCCCAACGGCGCCCGGCCGCTGCCGATCGATCAGCCGGAAATCGCCAGCGCGTTCGATCGGCTCTATTCCGGCAATGACGACCTCGCCAGATCGTATCGCGAAGGGCGTGCGGCACGTGCACAATTGATCGGCGCCTTGAGCCAGGAGCGGCAGATTGCCGACAACGGCGCGCCGCCGCCCGCCGGATTTCCTGGTCAGGCGGTCCGGCTCGCGCAGCTGATCCGTCGTCATCCCGGTGTCCGGGTTGCGGCAGTCGGGCTCGGGGGTTGGGATACCCACATCAATCAGGGCAACCACAACGGGCAGCTGGCCGATCATCTGCGCCCGCTCGGCGAGGGTCTCGCCGCCCTTGCCCGAGGGTCGGGTGAGGCTTGGCAGGACACCATCGTCGTCGTCCTGTCGGAATTCGGCCGCACCTTTCGGGAGAACGGCAACCGGGGCACCGATCACGGCCACGGCAACGTCATCTGGGTATTGGGCGGCGCCGTCAATGGCGGCCGGGTTTATGGCGATTGGCCCGGTCTGGCCCCGCGCGCAACTCTATCAGCGGCGCGATCTCGCTGTAACCACCGACTTTCGCACCGTGCTGGCCGCCATCCTCGACCGCCACCTGCGGCTCGCCGACCGCCAGCTCGAAGCGGTCCTCCCCGGCGCGCCGCCGGCGGAGCAGGAGTTGGCAAGGATAATTTCGGGATAAGCTGAGCTATCCTCCCGCTGCTGCCCGTCTTTCCCGCGAAAGCGGGAATCCAGGGCTGCAAGGCCGCAGCGGTTGCCCTTGGACCCCCGCATTCGCCGGGGCGGCGATAAGTCGTTGTTGAAGACTGGTTCGGAGGAAAAGTGGGGAGGAAACGGCGACAGCGAGCACGGCATGTCTCCCGCCGCGCATCAGCTGCAGGCATGCCGTGACGGATACGGCTGTCCGTGCCGCACCCAGGGCATGGCCTTTCGGGGAAGCGGATTTTCGCCGGCTGTGGCTCGTCGGCGTCGTCGTCTTTGCGGTGCGCTGGCTGGAGATGCTGGCGGTCGCCGTCTTCGCCTATCAGCGCACCGGCTCGCCGTTAATCGTCGCGCTGCTGACGATGCTACGCATGCTGCCGATGGCGTTGTTCGGTGCGGTCGTCGGCGCCATGGCCGAGCGGCTCGAGCGGCGCATTGCGCTGATCGCCGTCGTCATTTCGATGCTGCTGACTTCGCTCGTCCTGGCTCTCCTCGCGTTGAGCGATGCGCTCGAAGTCTGGCATGTCGCGCTCGCCAGCTTTGTCAACGGCATCGCCTGGACGACCGACAACCCGGTTCGCCGCACGATGATCGGCGAGGTCGTCGGACCGGACCGGATGAGCGCGGCGATGTCGCTCGATGTCGGCGCCAACAATGCGAGCCGCATGCTCGGCCCGACCCTCGGCGGCGTGTTGCTCGCGACATTCGGGATCGGCGGCGCCTTTGCGGTCAGCGTCGCCTGCTACCTCGTCGCGGTCGCCGCCGCACTGCGAATCCATCATCGCAACAGCGCGCGGCCCGCCGGTGTCGCGAGCGTCCTCGAACGCATGCTCGAAGGCTTCATGCTCGTCCGGCGCGACCGGCGGCTGATCGGGACCCTGGTCGTCACCGTCATCTACAACACCTTCGGTTGGCCGTTCACCAGCATGATCCCGGTAATCGGCCAGGATAATCTGGGTCTCGGCGCCGCCGGCATCGGTCTCCTCGCCAGCATGGACGGGGTCGGCGCGTTTTGCGGCGCCGTTGCAATCGCCCTCTTCGCCAAGCCGGCGGTATTCGCCCGCCTCTATGTCGGCGGCGTCTTCGCTTACCTGCTGATGCTGCCGATTTTCGCATTGGCGCCCAATCCGCCGCTCGCCGGCACGGTGCTTCTGGTGACGGGTATCGCCAATGCGGGCTTCAGCATCATGCAGGCGACGCTCGTCTATCTCGCGGCGCCGCCCGAAATGCGCAGCCGTATCTTTGGCGTGCTATCGGTCTGCATTGGGGTCGGGATGATCGGCTTTATTCATCTCGGTCTGCTCGCCGGCCTCGTCGGCGCCTCTTGGGCCACCGCAATGATCGGCGCCGAGGGAATTGCGGCGATGCTCTTGACCCGGCGCTGGTGGCGCGCCATCGACCCGTAAGCGAAGGTGGGGTTTGCAGGAAATCACACGATCAGCACGAACCCGACCACGCTCGCCCGCTCCATCATCTCGAACGAAATCCGTCGGCCCCGGACCTTCTCTGCGAGCGCCCAGAACACGTGGCCGCCGTCGAGTGGCAGGAACGGGAACAGATTGATCACCGCGAGCGAGAGCGAGATCAGCGCCAGCACCTCCAGGGCCAGGGTGCTGCTGAAGGCGAACGACTCCTGCGTCACCTTGTAGCCGCCGACCACGCCGTTGAGCTGCTTGCGCTCCTTCGGCTGGAAGATCCGCGCGATCAGCGACACCGTCTTCTTGGTCCCGCTCCACAGCCGACTCGCTGTCTGGCCGCGGCCTGGGGCCGACGGCGAACCTCTCGCCGAACGCGAACCCGAGCAACCGCCTGCGAGCGGCGCTATACCGCGGATAGCTCGAACGTCAGCAGCTCGTTTCCGCGTCGAACGATGATCCTTGCGGGCATGTCGCGAGGCAGCCGTCGAGTTGTGCACCGGCGCAACGATGGGTCGCGATCGGCGTCGGAGTGTGTCGGCGCTGCGAGCGACCCGTCGACGGACACGATCCTGTCCCCGATCGGATCGCGGTACGCGGGCGCGATCGCTGAACGGCGACGGTCCGCTCGCCACCGGTTGGCCGTTTGAGAGAAACACTGCCCAAGCACGGATGATGAACGCGATCACCAAGTTCACCGCCGGTCCGGCCAGCATTACGACGATCGCTTCCACACCGGCTGGTTGTAGTAGGCGCGCTCCACGACTTCGGCCGGAATCTCCTCGTTCGGGTTCATGCCGGTGATCTTCACGTAGCCGCCGAGCGGGATCGGGCCGATGCCGTACTCGGTCTCGCCGCGGCGGAATTTTACAGCAGCGGGCCGAAGAACAGCGAGAACCGCTCGACTCGCATCCCGACGGCTTTCGCGGCGGCGAAGTGGCCGGCCTCGTGCAGGACGATCAGCGCGGCGAAGCCGAGGAACGCGAGACATAGGACATGCTGCCCAGTGTGCCAAGCGTCCGTGGCGGTCATGCCTGCTGCAAGTCCTTGTCAGGCCGGCGTGCGCGCGGCCACCAGCTCTGCCGCGATCCGTCGCGCCCTGGCGTCCGCCTCCCGAGCGAGTCGAACGAGTGGACCCGGCCGCAGCCGGCAGGCGCTGCGAGCGTCTGCTCGATCACGGCGGCGATGTCGAGGAACCGGAGCCGTCCGCTGAGGAACGCGTGCACCGCGACCTCGTTGGCGGCGTTGAGCGTGCACGGCGCCGTGCCGCCTGCCTTCGCCGCCGCGCGCGCGAGCCCACAGGCACGTGAACGTCTCCGTGTCGCGGCGCTCGAACGTCGAGTGCGCCGACTCGACGCAGATCGAGCGGCCGGACCGGCACGTCGGCGCGCTCGGGGTAATGCAGCGCGTAGGAGATCGGAACGCGCATGTCCGGGTAGCCGAGGTGCGCGAGCGTCGCGCCGTCGCACAGCTGCACGAGGCTGTGGATGATCGACTGCGGGTGCACCACCACCTCGATCTGCTCGTACGGCGACGCCGAACAGGTGGTGGGCCTCGATCAGCTCGAGCCCCTTGTTCATCAGCGTCGCCGAGTCGATCGTGATCTTTCCGCCCATCCGCCACGTCGGGTGCGCCAGCGCCTGTTCGATGGTCACGTCTTCAAGCTCGCCGCGTGCGCCCCCGGAATGGGCCGCCAGACGCCGTCACGTCAGCCGGTCGACGGTGCCGGCGCGCTCGCTCGGCGAGCAGCTGGTGCAGTGCCGAGTGCTCGGAGTCGACCGGGATGATCGTCGCGCCGGTCGCCTCGGCCAGCTGCATCACGAGCTCGCCGCCGACGACCAGCGACTCCTTGTTGGCGAGCGCCAGGTCGATCCCCTCGCCGAGCGCGGCGACTGTCGGCACGAGCCCCGCGGAGCCGACGATCGCGTTGAGCACGAGGTCGCATTCGCTTTCCGTGATCAGCCGCACGAGCCGTCGTGCCCGCTCAGTACCTCGCCGTCGCGTCCACGCCTCGGCGGCGCGCGCGGCGGCGTCCCGTCGGCCAGCGCGATCCGCCTGACGCCGAGGCCCGCCTGCTCGACCAGCGGCTCCCATGCGCCGCGCCGCGCTCAGCGCGACGACCTCGAGCTCGTCGCGCCGCGAGCGACGACGTCGAGCGCCTGGACGCCGATCGAGCCGGTCGAGCCGAGGATCACCAGGCGTCGCACGCGCGATCGTAGGTCGCATCGAGCGCATCGCAGCCAGCTAGATGTAGTAGCCCGCCACGATCGTGAACATCACCGCGTCGAGCCGGTCGAGCGCGCCCGCCGTGCGCGCCGAACAGACGCCCGGCGTCCTTGGCTGCCCGCGTCGCGCTTGACCAGCGACTCGAACAGGTCGCCGATCGGCCCGAG
Organism: uncultured Alphaproteobacteria bacterium; assembly: GCA_963730745.1. Lineage (GTDB taxonomy): Bacteria > Pseudomonadota > Alphaproteobacteria > ATCC43930 > CGMCC-115725 > AP-15. The sequence goes on along the minus strand of CAVSTA010000017.1, from coordinate 6,797 downwards.
GATCGCGACCGCCGACGCCCAGCAGCAGCGCGTCGCCGTGGGTCAGCCAGGTCTCGGTAGAGACCGGCGACGAACACCGCCACGATCGCGATCAGCACCCCGCAGAACAGCCCCTCGACCGTCTTGTTCGGCGAGATCGTCGGCGCCAGCGGCAGGCGGCCGAACAGCCGGCCGCCGAGGTACGCGGCCGTGTCGCCGAGGAACGTGCCGACCAGCACGTCGATCAGCACCGCCTTGCCGTGACGGGAGCTCGCGCGAGCAGCACCGCGTGGGCGAACGCGAACCCGATCCAGTAGATCCCGAGCAACGTGCCGGCGATCGCCACCGTCGCGCCGCCGCGCTGCCGCGGCCGAGCACGACCAGGAACAGGACGGCACCGCGGCCGAGGGCGACCTCGAGTACCGTCGCGCAGGTTGCCGTAACCGCGCCGCCAGCACCATCCCGGCGAGCGCCGCGAAGCCGACGACGTCACCGGCCGCCAGCGGTCGAGCAGCCGGTACAGCTCGCTCAGGCACACGCATCCGATCACGATCATGAACAGCGCGAACGCGAGCCCGCCGATGTCGATGAACACGATCGCGACGACCGCCGCCGGGATCGCGACGAAGATCCGCGCGAGCAGGTCCGAGCGCCGGCGCGTCGCGGCGCTCGAGGCGGGCGCGATCTCGCCGGCCGGTGGGGCCGCTGGCGCGGCGCGCGTCTGCGGCATCAGCGGCCCCCGAACCGCCGCTGGCGGGCGGCGAACTCGTCGAGGCTCTCCTCGAAGCGCCTCGCGCGTGAAGTCCGGCCACAGCTCGTCGCGGAACACCAGCTCCGAGTAGGCCGACTGCCACATCAGGTAGTTCGAGATGCGCAGCTCGCCGCTGGTACGGATGATCAGGTCAGGATCGTGCATGTCCGGGGCATACAGATGGGCGCGGAAATCCTCTTCGTCCCCACCCGTAAAGGTTCGCGCCGCGTCGACGATCTCCGCCCGGCCGCCGTAGTTGAACGCGACGAACAGCGTGATCCGGTCGTTCGCGCCGGTCACCTGCCTCCGCCCATCGCATCCGCTCGATCAGCTCGGGCGGCACCGGATCGCTCGCGGCGGCCGATGAACCGCATGCGCACGCCCTCGGCGTGCAGCTCGGGCGTCTCCGCCTCGATCCGGCGCGCGAACATCTCCATCAGCGCCGAGACCTCGTCCGCGGACCGGTTCCAGTTCTCGGTCGAGAACGAGTAGACCGTCAGCTCCTCGATCCCGAGCTCGACGGCGTCGCGCAGCCGCGCCTTGACCGTGTCGGCGCCCGCCTCGTGGCCGGCCACGACCGGCAGGCCCCGCGCCTTCGCCCAGCGGCCGTTGCCGTCGGTGATGATCGCGACGTAACGGGCCCGCGCTCCGGCCGTCCCGCCCCTCGAGTCCGGGCCAGCCCACTCAGACCTCGAGGATCTCTTCTTCCTTGTGCTTGAGCAGCTCGTCGAGCTCGGTGACCCGCGCGTCGGTGACCTTCTGCAGCTCCGCCTCGGCGCGGTGCTCGTCGTCGGCGCCGGCGTCGCCGGCCTCCTTGAGCTCGCGCAGGTCGTGCATCACGTCGCGGCGGATGTTGCGGATCGCGACCCGCCCCTCCTCGGCGATGTGGCGGACCACCTTGACGAGCTGCTTGCGCCGCTCCTCGGTCAGCTCCGGCACGCCCAGCCGGATCAGGTTGCCGTCGTTGGACGGCGTCAGGCCGACGTCCGACTCCAGGATCGCCCGCTCGATCGCCTTGATCGAGCTCTTGTCGTACGGCTGGATCGTCAGCAGCCGGGCCTCGGGCGCGCTGATCGTCGCCAGCTGCTTGAGCGGCGTCGCGGTGCCGTAGTAGTCGACCACGATGCGGTCGAGCAGCGCCGGGCTGGCGCGCCCGGTCCGCACCGAGCCGAACTCGTGCCGCGTCGACTCGACCGACTTGCCATCCGCTCGCGCGCGTCCTCGAGCAGCTCGTCGATCATCTCGCTCATGTCCGCACCAGCGTTCCCACTCGCTCACCGGACACTATCTTGTCGATGTTGCTCCCGTCCGCCATGTTGAAGACGACGATCGGCAGGTTGTTGTCCATGCACAGCGCGAACGCCGTCGAGTCCATCACCTGGAGCCCCCGGGTCAGCGCATCCTTGTGCGTGATCTCGGGGATGAACTCGGCCTCCGGTCCATCGCCGGGTCGGCGGTGTAGACGCCCTCGACGCCGTTCTTGGCCATCAGCACCACCTCGGCGTGGATCTCGGCCGCGCGCAGCGCCGCGGCCGTGTCGGTGGTGAAGAACGGGTTGCCGGTGCCGGCGGCGAAGATCACGACCCGCCCCTTCTCGAGGTGGCGCATCGCCCGGCGGCGGATGTAGGGCTCCGCCACCTCGGAGATCGTGATCGCCGACTGCACCCGGGTCGGGACCTCCTCCTTCTCGAGCGCGTCCTGGAGCGCCAGCGCGTTCAGCACGGTCGCGAGCATGCCCATGTAGTCGCCGGTGGCCCGGTCCATGCCGCGGGCGGCGGCCGCCAGACCGCGGTAGATGTTGCCGCCGCCGACGACGATCGCGATCTCGACGCCGCGCGCGTGGACCGCCGCGACTCCTGCGGCGATCGCCTCGCACGCGCTCGGGATCGGTGCCGTACTCGAGCTCGCCCATCAGCGCCTCGCCGGACAGCTTCAGCAGCACGCGGCCGTAGACGGCGGCGGTCTGCCTCGGCGGTCTTGCGGATCCGCGCGCCGGTCACGTCTCAGCCGCCGACGGAGAACCGCTCGAAGCGGCGGATCACGATGTTCTCGCCGCATCTTGGCCGAGACCTCGGCGCGGAGCTCCTCGATCGTCTTGCCGTCGTGCTTGTCCTCGTTGACGTGCTTCTGGCGCAGCAGGACGACGTCGTCGAGCCATTTGTCGAGCTTGCCCTTCGACGATCTTCTCGCGCACGTTCTCCGGCCGGTCGGCCGCCTGCTCGGTGGCGATTCGCTCCTCGCGCTCGCGGTCCTCGGCCGGGACTCCTCCTCGCTGACCGCGAGCGGAGCGGCGGCCGCGATGTGGAGCGCGAGGTCCCGCGCGAACTCGACGAACTCCTCGTTACGGGCGACGAAGTCGGTCTGGCAGTCGACCTCGACCATCACGCCGATCTTGTTGCCGGCGTGGATGTAGCTCTGGACCGCGCCCTCGCGCGTCTCCGCCCCGGCGCGCTTGGCGGCCTGGCCTCGCCTCGCGCGCCAGGATCTCGACCGCCTGCTCGATGTCGCCGTCCGCCTCGACGAGCGCCTCGCGACAGGCCATCATCCCCGGCGCCCGTCCGGTCGCGCAGGGCCTTGACGTCCGCTGGCGCTGAACGCAGCCATGTAGTTCTCCTCGGTCCGAGGCGTCGTCTTGCCGGCGTCTGCGCTCGCCGGCGCGGCTGCGGCGGGCGCTGCGGTCTGGGCCCGTCGCAGACCGGTGGAGCGTGCTCCCGGCCCGGCTGTCGGCGCGCCGGCGAGCTGCCTCCGGAGCCTCGACTGGCGTCGGTCGCCTCCGGCGCCGTCGCACCGGCGCGGTCGCCGCCGGAGCCGTCGCCTCGGCGCGGTCGCCTCCGGAGCTGGCGCTCGGGGAGCCTGAGCCTGCGTCCGGCGGGGGCAGCCTCGGCTCTGGCCGGGTGCCGGCGGCGGCAGCGGCCGCGGCCTCCGCCTCGGCAGCGCGCCGGCCTCGCTGCCGCCTCGGCAGCGCCCGCTCCTCGGCCTCACGCCGCGCCTGCTCCTCGGCCTCGCGGCGAGCCCGCTCCTCGGCCTCCTGCCGCTCCCGCTCGAGCCGCGCCGCTCCTCCTCGGCCCGGAACACGGCATGGCCCTGCGGCGACGACGTCGCCGATCGCCGTCGTGATCGCGGCGCACGAGCGGATCGCGTCGTCGTTGCCGGGGATCACGTAGTCGATCCCCTCGGGGTCGCAGTTGGTGTCGACGAGCCCGATGATCGGGATCCGCAGCCGCTGCGCCTCGCGGACCGCGATCGCCTCGGTCTTCAGGTCGATCACGAACACCGCATCGGGGACGCGCTGCATGTTCTTGACGCCGCCGAGGTTCGCGCGCAGCTTCGCCGAGGTCCGCCTGGGCCGCCATCCGCTCCCGCGTGGGCAGCAGCGCAGCTGGCCCTCGGTCTCGTAGCGCTCGAGGTCGTGCAGGCGCTTGATCCGCAGCGAGATCGTCTGGAAGTTCGTCAGCAGGCCGCCGAGCCAGCGGTGGTTGACGTACGGCATGTCGGCCGCCTCGCCGTGTCGCGGATCGCGTCCCGCGCCTGCTTCTTGGTGCCGACGAACAGCACCGTGCCGCCCCGGTGCGCGACCTCGGACGCGAACCGGCGCGCGTTCTCGAGCAGCTCCTGCGTCTGCAGCAGGTCGATGATGTAGATGCCGTCCCGCTCACCGAAGATGAAGCGGCGCATCTTGGGGTTCCAGCGGCGCGTCTGGTGGCCGAAATGCACGCCGGCCTCCAGCAGCTCCTTGATCTCGACTCTGAGCCATGGTTTTACTCCCTTTCTGTATGGTGCTTGCCCGCCGGCTGACCGCTCGCGAACCCCGGACTAGCCGAGGCAGGGTCGCGACCCGCGCAGACGGAGTTGGTGTAACGAAATTTCGAAAATAGTTTACGCAAGTCTTGTTATCCGGTACGTTTTCAGGTGTAACGGGCGTCACCCTTCCCCTACCTTGGTGATCTGCCCGTTCGCGGGCCGAACCTCCCTTCCCCTACCTCCGGTGGCTCGGTTCGCAATTGATCGGCGGGGCGGCTTTGGACGGGCCGCCCCGTCGGCTTTGTGTGGCGTCGCACGCGGCCGCGGTCGGCCCATCCCGCCGTGCACCGGTCGCCGGGCCAGGTCCGCGTCAATCGTCGTCCACGGCCTGGATCATTGCGCGGCGCAGATCAGCGGGCAGTGGCGATGCGACGTCCACCGGATCGGCCTCGACCGGGTGATCGAAGCCGAGGCGGCCGCGTGCAGGAACTGGCGCTCGAGGCCGTAGCGGCTCGGCCCCTCCGTATTGGAGGTCCCCGATACGGGTGTCCGATCGCGGCGAGATGCACGCGAATCTGGTGCGTGCGGCCGGTCTCGAGCACGACCCGCAGGAGCGTCGCGTCGGGAAGCATCCGTTCAATCTCGAAGTGGGTCCGCGCGGCGCGTGCTCGTCGGAGTCGATCGACATCAGCGTCCGGTTGCGCCGGTCGCGACCGATCGGCGCGTCGATCGTGCCGGCGCGCGCCGGCGGCCGCCCTGACGAGCGCCAGGTACTCGCGTCGGATCTTGCGCGCCGCGAGCGCGCCTTAGCGCCCGATGCACGGCCTCGCTCTTCGCGACGACGAGCAGGCCGGAGGTGTCGCGGTCGAGCCGGTGGACGATTCCGGCCGCCATGGCTGTCGCCCGCCGCCGCCCCGGCCGAGCAGCGCCTGGGCCAGCGTGCCCGTCCGGTGGCCCCGGGCGGGATGCACGACCACGCCCGCCGGCTTGTCGACGACGAGCAGATCCTCGTCCTCGTAAGCGACCGCGAACGGAGCGTCGGAGACCTGCACTCGATTGCGGGCTGGGCCGGAGTGATCGACGCCAGCCAGCTCTCCCGCTTTGACCACGTGTCGCTTCGGCCGGAGCTCCCCCGTCGACCCGCACCCGGTTGGCGTCGATCAGCGTCTGCGCGCGGGCGCGCGATCCGAGCGGCTCGGCGAGGAAGCGGTCGAGCCGCGTACCCGCGGCCTCCGCAGGAACCTCGATCTCGATGCATTCAGCGCTCATCAGCGGGTCGTCGCCGCTGACCAGGACCGTTGCCCTGCTGCATCCCCGCGCCTTCCTTCGAGCACCCACAGCCTGACAGCACGCCGAACGTGATCGACATATCCGCTACGTTGAACGCGGGCCAGGCAGGCAGCTTGATGAAGTCGGTGACGGCGCCGTTCCGCGATGCGGTCGATCAGGTTTCCAATCGCTCCCCCGATCAGAAGTCCGGTCGGCAGCCACAGGCCGGGGCGGTCGGGACGGAGGGCGAAGTAGCCGACGAGGACCCGCCAGCGCAACCAGCGTGAACACGAGCACGAGCGTTCCACCGCCCTACCAGGAATCCGAACGCCACACCGTTGTTGGGGTGTGACCAGGCTCACTCCAAGGAAGATGTTGTGCCGTTCCCGTTGACAACCGCTTCGCTACTGCGTCCGGCGACTGATCGAGGATCAGCACAGCTCCGAGGACTAGCGCCGCGCGCGCGAACGCGCCGACCCGAACCTTCGGCGATGCCGTTACGTGGGAGCACGATGCATCCTCTCGCGCTCAGCCTGAAATCGCGTTGACGACGACCGTGCGGACGACGTACAGAAGGATGATCGCGATCATCGGACTTAGGTCGAACATGCCGATCGGAGGGATGACACGGCGGAAGATGCGGGAGGTAGGGCTCGCATACGTCGCGCAGGAAGTTGAGGATCGCGTCGGTCCACTTCGAGTACGGCGGACGGAGCCCAAACGAGAACAGCAGGTTGACCAGGATGTAGACGAAGATCAAACAGGATGTAGACCTCGAACAGCGCGTTGACATAGTTCGCGATGTCAACGCGGCTGACGGCTGCCCATCAGCATCACACGCTGCCCGCCGTCGAGGACTCGCGTCGATCGCACCCTGGAAGGCGGCTCGAATGCCGCCCGCGCTCAAGCGCCGCCAAGCCACGCGCGGTGAGACCACCCGGCGAGGTGACCTCCCGGCGTACTTCCAGCGTGTCGTAGGCGCGAGCCTCGAGCAGCGACGCCGTGCCGGCCATCGTCTCGACCACAAGCCGCGCCGCGAGCGCCGGGCTCCAGGCCG